>NZ_CP041745.1:0-1462500 GCF_007556815.1 Paraburkholderia megapolitana | reverse complement strand
CAGCAGCAGAGAAACGAGATTATGAAGAGTCTTTCTGACTTCGTCAACAGGTTTATCAAACTTCCCACCCTGCCAACCCCGCCGCAAACCCCCGCCACTACTGGCTCTCCCGCCTCCCGCACCCCGCTTCTCCGGAGCGCGAAAGACCGAGATTCTAGCGACCTCACCGATGCCGCGCAAGCGTTATTCGAAGATTTTTTCAACGCACCGATCGCGCAATTCAATCCCTTCTTCGTCGACACAAAGAGGAGCGCCGTACCTGTCGCTCAAGACACGAAACGAGGCGCACCGAAATCCGCAATGCCTCACTGAGCCCCATCACCAAACCAGTGCAATCGGCTCTCCCACATACAGAGGCAGCAGCATCCGGGATGCCGACCAAATGATGTCCACGCTCAGAACCGACTAGAATGTGGGGTTCTTTGCCCCTCATTCCGGATTTATGCGCTCGCGAATCGCCAAACGCCTTCCCCCTGACGCCGACAAGCTTGTCGGACTGTCGCTTGCACTGTTCGCGTCGGGCAGCCGCACCGAAGACCGCTTCTGGGAAACGAAGCTCGATGCTCTGCTGGCAAAAATCGTCCGTAACGGCAATCAGACCACGCTGGATGCCGCGCTCGACCATCTGCAGCAAAATCATCCGGACGCCTACGGTGCCCTCGCCGATATGGCGGAAACCCATAGCGAGTCGTTTACCGTCGAGCACGACGGCACGCCATACGAAGCTCTGCTGATCGCAGCGCCCGTGCTCGCGTGGACCCGCTACGCGATCCCCTCCGGCACGCTCAAGACCGACGCCGCCGACGCGCTGCGCGCCCATCTGCAAGCGCATGTGCTTGCAGCGGATACGCGTGTCGCGATGGCGCCGTTCCTGTACAGCATCGATCAGTTGCCGCGCCATCACGTCGAAACCTGGCGCATCGCGCAGCAACTGGCGCAGACAGCGCTCGGCGGCGCCGCTGCACGCATCAACTTTGGCGAGCTACCGGAAACCTCGCCGATTCTTGCCGACCCGCGCTTCCTGCTGGCCGTAGTCGCCGCACCGGTCGGCGCACCGGTGTTCCGTTGGCAGGAAGAAGAGCATGGCACGCGGATCGAGCGCGGCCAGTGTCTCGAGCAATGGGCGACACAAGGCGGTGCCAATCTTTCGCTGGTGCTGCCAGGTTGCGAGTTCGAATGCCTGCTGCCCGATGCGTATTACTCCGCCTGTCGCGACGCCGACGAGCAGGTGCGTCCGCACACGGTGCGCACGGCAGTCCGCTATCTGTTCGATACGATCGGTGCGGCACCGCAGGAATTGCGCGCGGTCGTCGCCGGATTTGGCGAACGTCGCATCGACGAGTATCGCGTGGGTTTTACGCGACGCGGCAGCAATGAAGTCATCTACGGCGTCGTCTGGCCGCTGTACGGTCGGGAAAACGGCGAACCGGGCATCGACGAAGAACCGCAGGAAGCAACGCCTGCCGATGGCCCGATCGAAGAAATCGTCGCACTGCTGAAGGAAACCGGCATCACCGATATTCGCCGCCATGCGGGACGCTTCGAGCCTGAATATTGCGACGACTGCGGCGTGCCGCTTTATGCGGATCCGCTCGGCGAAATCGTCCATGCCGAAATGCCCGAAGACGCAGAGCCGGCACAACCGCATTTCCACTAGCCGCTCGTTTCTATGTCGTCGTCCCTCATGGCTTCTATGAGATAAGACGACCGGACAGACGACGCCAAACCCTGTGAGCGGATTCCGTTCACAGGGTTTTTCATTTGGCGTTTTGCCTATGACTTCTGGATAGGGGTCTTATTGCAAGGAATTTGTCATCATGGGTCCAGCGGCACATCGCCATGCAGCCGGCCCGCGCCGCGCTTGCATGCATCGAGCCGTTTCGAGCGATCTATGGGAGGCAAGGCATGCGATTTTCAGTTCTCAACTCCGACGCTGAGCGGCGCGACGGTCTCAAGGCACTGCTACGGCAAATCGATCGGCAGGCGCGCTTCAGCGAAGCGCCTGACTGGCGCCAGACCGACCGGATGCTACGCAGGCACCGCTCGGATCTACTGGTTGTCGACTGGCAGGCATGGATGCGGACCACCGACATCCGCGAACTGCTCGCCGAACATCCCGGGTTGCCGGTTGCCGTACTGACCGATCACGCATCGCTCGCCGGTGTACGCGCATTGCTCGACCAAGGCGTACTCGGCGTGATCCCGCGCTCGACCGATCCACGCCTCATCATCCGTGCATTCGAAATGGTGCTGCTGGGCGGCCACTATGTGCCCGCCGACGCGCTCTCTGTGGAATCGCTAAAGCCACCACCCGAGATCCCCCCTCGCCCGTTCGACGACAGGCACGCGCCGCCCCGACGCTCACGCCTCATGAACGGCCTGTCGCCGCGCCAGGAGCAGATCATGCGTTGCGTGCACATGGGCAGCACGAACAAGATGATTGCGCGCACGCTCGGCATCAGCGAAGGCACCGTCAAGATTCACCTGGGCAGCATATTCCAGCAGCTGGGTGCGCCCAACCGCGCCGCCGCGGTCGCGATCTACAACGGCTGGCTGGCAGCGCAGCTGGAGGTGCTCTATGCCGAACTCGACCGGGCGCCGCGGCCCGTGCTCGGACAGCCCGGCGCGGTTCCGCTACGAAGCCGTGCACGCTCGCCCTTCATGTATGCGCGGCCCACCGAAGACAGCGCCGAAGCCCTCCCGATGGCCGCCGAACCTACGGTTCCATTCGGCGATCCCGGCACGCACAACTCGGCCTGAGTTCCCGCCGATACGCACACCAACACTCGCGCCACGACGCGGGCGAACGCCCGCGCCAGTGGCGTTTCGCGTAGCTGGCGCGGAATCCGCTTACACCTTTCCGCCCCCAACGAGTAATATGAGATACATGGGTTTCTTCTATACACCGCTTCCGCTCTGGGTCGCTGTCGGTGGCTGGATCGCCGCTGCGGGACTGCTTGCGCTCGCGTTGTGGAAAAATCCGTTCAAGCGGCTGCAGGATGGAACCCTGCAGCACGTCTGGCTGGCCATCATCGTCGCCGTGTCGGTGCTGTGGGCCAGCAACGCATGGCTCGACGACGGCACCGTGGTTCATCTGCTCGGCGCGACGCTCGTTGTCACGCTGTTCGACTGGGCGCTCGCACTGATCGCGATGGCCGTGGTCACTGGCCTCGCCGCCGTTATCTTCGACGCACCATGGCAAGGCATCGCACTGACGTTCCTGGTTTTCGGCGCATTGCCGGTCGGGATTTCGGCGTTGCTGCAGCGGGCGAGCATCGCGTGGCTGCCGCGCAATCTCTTCATGTTTATCTTCGGACTGGGCTTCGTTTCGCCGGCGATCGCCGTGACTGCGACTTCGGCGCTGGCGCTCGGATTGCACATTGCACTCTCCGATGGATCGACTGCGGTCATACCAGTCGGCTACGTATTCAGCGTCTTTTTGCTGGCCAGCGGCGAAGCATGGTTCACCGGTATGTCCACCGCGCTGATCGCGGTTTATCGCCCTGCATGGGTCACCACTTACGACGTCCGTCGTTATCGTCTGGGCGGTCCTCGCACGTGACGGTCCGCCGATCCACTACAATGCTGCGGCAGGTCGCGCGGCGGCAAGGCATGCCGCCATGCGCGCCACACAATATTTGCGTCAGGATTGAACTCCTCTTCGCGCCTCGGCATCTTATGTGCCTGACGTCTTCATAGCCTTTAACTAGATGGATTGCACCAACACTCCGCGCCCGTTGCTGCGCTGGATCGGCCGGCTAGCGGTATTCATGGCAAGCGTTTCGCTCGTCTGCACCGCCCCCGCCTTCGCCGATCAACTCGAACAGCACAACGAACTCGTCACCCGATTCGTCAATGACATGCACGCCGATCCGCTCGTCGCCGATTGCGCCGCGCATGCCAATTTCGTCGTCAGTACTTCTTCCGCATTCGATCACGTCGACTTTCCACCCAGCTCGTTCGACAGTTCTCACGCGTCGGTCACGCCCTGGAACGATTCGTTCGACGACGGCAAACAGCGCGTCAAGGTCGACAGCGTCGTGACCGTCGAAGGGCTCGGCATTCCGCAAGCGAGCGGCGGCGATCCGATGGATCTGAAGTTCCGCTGCGGCTATGTCGGCAGTCAGATGCTCGCCTTTAGCTGGAACGATCCGGTGCCGCCCGCGCGCGCAGCCCATAGCAGTTCGTCGTCGGGCAAGAAGAAAGCATTGAGAGGCCGGCACACGACGAAAAAATCGACGGGCAGTGTGTCGAAGAGCTCGAAAGCCACTGCGAAACCTGGCGCAAAGAAGGCGCCATCGAAAACGAAGAAAACGCATTGATGAGACAACGCAACGTTCCTCGCATACTGGTCATCCGCATACTTCGCGTCGCGGTGAAAACACACCGCCCCGACGCGCAATAAAAACGGGGAGCACGCCAGTCGCGCGCTCCCCGTTTCGCTTCGCACCTGCTCGCGCGTGTCGCCGGTAGTCAGTCGAACGTTTCGACGTGCCGCAAGATCGCCTGCAGCATCGCTGCGCCGAGCGACGCGCTGCGCTCGCCATTCCAGCCCACTCGCTCGTCCGGCAGGTTCGCATTGTCCTTGAAGGGCATCTCGAGTGTCAGCGACAGGCAACCAAACGTATGGCCGATGTACTTCGATGCGAGCTTCAACGCGTCTTGCCGGTACTTGCTCGCTTCGTAGCCGTATTTGTCCTGAAAGTCAGGACTGGCCTGCTTGAACGCTTCGACGAATGCCTTCTGCTCGATGCCCTGCTGTTCCGTGAAACCGGGCAGCATCTCCGAGCCCGCGACGAATACATACGGCAACGCCTCGTCGCCGTGAACATCGAAGAACAGATCGCAGCCCGTCGCGTGAATCGCATCGCGCACGACCAGCACTTCGGGACTGCGCGCCGCATCCGGCTCCAGCCATTCGCGATTCAGATTCGCGCCGGTCGCGTTGGTCCGCAGGTTGCCCCGCACGCTACCGTCGGGATTCATGTTGGGTACGATGTAGAACGTCGCGTGGTCGTAGAGTTTGCGCGCGACCGGGTCTCCCGCCCAGTCTCCCCAGCCGGCCAGCCGTTTCACAAGCCCTTCGACAAACCACTCCGCCATCGTCTCGCCCGGATGCTGGCGCGCGATAATCCAGACTTTTTTCTTTGGCTTCGAGGACGCATCACCGGCATCGTCGGCGTCGGTATCTGGTGCACCGAGCGTCAGTAGCGACATCGGGCGTCCTTCCACGGTCCTGCCCAGCTCGGTCAGCGACGCATGCGGCATCTGCTGGACCGCGCCGAGAAACTCCGAGTGGCGCTCCTCGCTGTACGGCTCGAAGTACGCGTAGTAGATGCTGTCGAAGTCGGGTGTGTGATCGATGGTCAGCACGCGGCCGTCGTAGGTGGTCGGCACGCGGAACCAGTTCACCCGGTCGTAGCTCGCGGCCGCCTGATAGTCACGCCAGCCTGCGGCAAACGCACAGTCGGCGGCATTTTCGAAGGTCATCACGCAGCGCTCGCCGCGCGCGCCCGTTAAGCGGAAATAGAACCACTGCGCGAAATCGGCGTGACTGTCGGGACGCACGCGCAGACGAATGTCGTCGGCCTGCGTGCACGACACGACATCGATTGCGCCCGCATCGAAATTGCTCGTAATGGACAGCGTCATGATGTTTTCCTGCTTCGGTGTGATCGCGCCGCTCAGTCGGCGATGCGACGGCGAAATACATAGGTGGCGTCGTTCGAAGCATCCGCATCGAATGCGTAGCCTTCCGACGAAAAATTCTTCAACTGTTCGGGCGCATCGAGCCGCTGTTCGACCGCGTAGCGCGCCATCAAACCGCGTGCGCGCTTCGCGTGAAAGCTGATGACCTTGTAGCGACCGCCCTTCCAGTCCTCGAACACCGGCGTGATGACCGGCGCATCGAGCAGCTTCGGCTTCACGGACTTGAAGTACTCGCCGGATGCGCAGTTAACCAGCACCTGTGCGGCGCGCGTGTTCTTTTTCAGTTGCGCGTTCAACGCCTCGGTGATGCGCGCCCCCCAGAACGCATACAGATCCTTGCCGCGCGCATTGGCGAGGCGCGTGCCCATTTCGAGCCGGTACGGTTGCAGCAGATCGAGCGGACGCAACAGCCCGTACAGACCGGACAGCACGCGCACATGCTTTTGCGCATAGTCGAGATCCGCCGCCGACAGCGAACGCGCATCGAATCCCTCATACACGTCGCCGTTAAACGCCAGCACCGCCTGCTTCGCGTTGCGCGTGTCGAAGACCGGCGACCAGTCGGCATAACGCTGGTAGTTGAGCCGCGCGAGCGGATCGGAGATGTCCATCAGCGTCGCGATCTGTTGCGGCGACAAACGGCGCAAGCCGCCGATCAGTTCGGCGGCATCATCGATGAAATCGGGGAGCGTGTGCTTTTTGACGTGCGGGGGCGTTTCGTAGTCCAGCGATTTCGCCGGCGACAGAACGATTATCATAGAGGCTTGCAGGCACGCCGTGCCTGGCGGTCAAAGACGAAAGCCAGATTGTAACGAATGCCCGGTTCTCATGCCTCGCACGACGCGCTGCGCGTCGTACTCGATTCGAATGTATGGATCGATATTCTCGTGTTCGACGATCCGCATACGCGGCCGATTCGTGTCGCGCTCGAACGCGGCACGCTGGTCGCGCTGATCGACGCGCGTTGTCTCGCGGAACTGACGTACGTGCTCGACTATCCGCAGTTCGTACAACGCTCAGTCGACAAGACCGCCGCGCTTGCCACCGTCGCGCGGCTTACGCAGTTGGTCGATCCGCCTGCGCCCACCGAAGAAGCCCGGCCGCTACCAAAGTGCAAGGACCGTGACGACCAGAAGTTTCTCGAGTTGGCGCACGCGGCCGGTGCGAACTGGCTGGTATCGAAGGATCGCGCGGTATTGAAGCTCGCGCGCCGCATCGCGCGCGATTTCGACTTCCAGATTGCGCAGCCCGCGGCATTCGTCGCCGCGTGTGTATTGCCGGCGGACGCACACGACGAACCCGCTACCGGCGAGCCAACGCCCGCCTGACACACACGTTGCCGCGGGTTTCCCTACAATCGGGTTTTCGCCACTCCTGTCACGCTCCAGCCTACGCTCCGGAACAGCGCCATGAATGCACCGCACGACACGCCCGCGATCCCCTCGTTTCCGTCCCGCCTGCCGAACGTCGGCACGACGATCTTCACCGTCATGAGCGCGCTCGCCGCCGAAAAAGGCGCGGTCAATCTCGGCCAGGGCTTCCCTGACTTCGATTGCGACCCGCGTATCGTCGATGCGGTCGCGAACGCCATGCGCAGCGGCCACAACCAGTACCCGCCGATGGCCGGCGTCGCCCCGCTGCGCGAGGCGATCGCAGACAAGATCGCGAACCTGTACGGCCGCCGCTACGATGCGGCGAGCGAGATCACGGTCACAGCGGGCGCAACCCAGGCGCTGCTGACCGCGATTCTCTGCACGGTGCACCCTGGCGACGAAGTCATCGTCGTCGAACCGACTTACGACAGCTACGTACCGTCGATCGAACTCGCCGGCGGCGTCCCCGTATTCGTCACACTTGAAGCGCCGGACTACCGGATTCCGTTCGACCGGCTCGCCGCTGCGATCACGCCGAAAACGCGGTTATTGCTGATCAACACGCCGCACAATCCGACCGGCACCGTGTGGCGCGCGGAAGATATGCGCAAGCTCGAAGCGATCGTGCGCGGCACCAACGTGCTGATCCTTTCCGACGAGGTGTACGAGCACATGGTGTACGACGGTGCGCCGCACGAAAGCGTCATTCGCTACCCGGAACTGGCGCAGCGCAGCTTCGTCGTGTCGAGCTTCGGCAAGACATATCACGTAACGGGCTGGAAAGTCGGCTATGTCGCGGCGCCTGCGACACTGACCGCCGAATTCCGCAAGGTGCACCAGTTCAACGTATTTACGGTCAATACGCCGATGCAGGTCGGGCTTGCGGACTATCTGCGCGATCCCACGCCGTACCTGGAACTGCCGGCGTTCTATCAGCGCAAGCGCGATTTTTTCCGCGCCGGGCTCGAGAACACGCGCTTCAAGCTGCTGCCGTGCACAGGCACGTACTTCCAGTGTGTCGATTACTCGGCAATCAGCGATCTGCCGGAGGCCGACTTCGCACAGTGGCTAACCGCGGAAATCGGTGTCGCCGCAATTCCGGTGTCGGCGTTCTATCACGCACCACATGAGTCGGGCGTGGTGCGCTTCTGCTTCGCGAAGAAAGAAAGCACGCTCGCCACCGCGCTCGAGCGGCTGGCGCAGCTCTGACATCATGGTGCGCGCGGCGATGCGAACGAACCCATGCTGTTCGCCATCCCGCGCTTCCTCGATCAGCGTGCCGACGTCTACGTCTGCGCACGCCTCCGCGGATTCAAGATTGCGAGGTCGACGCGATATACGCCTTGCGATCGTCGGCCACGCGCCGCGCGGCCGGTCGGTCGCTAACGGCCTTCAAATAGGCCTTCCAGTCGATCCCCACATCGGCCAGAAAGTCGTGACCGTAGATGATCTGCGTCGTACCGCCGACGAGCGGCAGGCTCACATAGCCCGCGATATCGGCCACGCTGAACCTCTCGCCGCGCAGGAACGGCCCGAACTGCGCGATGCGCCTGAAGCCGGCCACATGACGCGTCAGCAGCTTCTCGACTCGCCCTTTCGTCGCATCGGTGACCGTGCCGCCGAAGTACGCCTGCTTGTACAGGTCGCGCGCCACGAGTTCGAGATGCAGGTCGATGAACGTGATCAGCTCGCGCTCTTTGGCCGCCTCCCACGGGTCGCGCGAAAAAATCGCCTTGTCCGGATAGCGCGCGGCCAGATACTCAAGGATCGCCTGCGATTCGCACAGGTCGCCCTCTTCGGTCTGGATGTACGGCACCTTGCCGAGCGGCGAGTGCGCGAACACGGCTTCGTCCTGAGCCGGCTTGACGAGCACCTCTTCGAACGGAATATCGTGTTCGAGCAACGCGAACTTCACCTTGTTGTAGTAGTTCGACAGCGCAAAGCCACACAGCTTGATCATTCGATATCTCCTTTGACTGGTTGCCGGTACCGCTCGTTGTCACGCGACGGCGGCACTTCGGGTTCGACCTCTGCAGCGAAAATGTACGACCGTGCTATTCTAAAACAATCATGGAGCCCAGCATCACAATGACTTCTCGCCAATACAACATCGAGACGATCGGCATCGTCGGAACCGGCGCAATGGGCCGCGGCATCGCGCAGATCGCCGCACTCGCGGGCCTGAAAGTCCGGCTTTACGATACGAACCCGGCCGCCGTCGGCGCCGCGCGCGACTATCTGGCCGACACCTTCGCGAAACTCACCGCCAAAGGCAGACTCGATCAGGCGCGCTCGCTGGCCGCGCTTGCCTGCGTGAGCGGCGCGGCAGCGATTAATGAACTCGCCGACTGCGATCTCGTGATCGAAGCGATTGTCGAGAAGCTCGACGTGAAGCAAGCGCTCTTTCGCGAACTCGAAGCGATCATCGGTGAGCAGTGCGTGCTGGCCTCGAACACGTCGTCGCTGTCGATCACCGCGATCGCCGCCGCGTGCTCCGATCCGTCGCGTGTGGTCGGCTTTCACTTCTTCAATCCGGTGCCGCTGATGAAGGTCGTCGAAGTGATCGACGGTCTGCGCGGCGATCCGGCCGCCGGCGACGCGCTGATGCAACTCGCGCGACGCGTCGGCCATACGCCGGTGCGCGCGAAGGACATGCCGGGCTTCATCGTCAATCATGCCGGGCGCGGCATGAACACCGAGGGCCTGCGTATCGCGGGCGAAGGTGTGGCGGAATTCGTCGACATCGATCGCATCATGCGCGAGCAGGCGGGTTTTCGTCTCGGGCCGTTCGAACTGCTCGACCTGACTGCGCTCGACGTGTCGCATCCGGTGATGGAGTCGATCTATCACCAGTTCTATGAAGAACCACGCTTCACACCGTCGCCGATTACGGGCACGCGGCTCGCGGGCGGGTTGATCGGCCGCAAGACCGGTGAAGGTTTCTATCGCTACGTCGATGGCCAGCAACAAGTGCCGGCCGAAGCACCCGCACCGACCGCGCTGCCGCAGCGCGTGTGGGTCAGCCGCCAGCACGCGTGCGCACGCGACGCGGTCCTGCAACTCGTCGCGAAGACCGGTGTGGCACTCGACGAAGGCGACACGCCCGCCGCCGATTCGCTGCTGATCGTCACGCCGTTCGGTCTCGATGCGACCACCGCCGCGGTCGAAGAAGGACTCGACGCACGCCGCGTCGTCGCAATCGATGCGCTGTTCCCGCTCGTCGGCGCGAAACGCCGCACGCTGATGACCACGCCCGCCACCAGCCGCGAAACACGCGATGCCGCACACGCGCTCTTCGCCGCCGACGGCGTGCCGGTCACGGTGATCCGCGATTCGACCGGCTTCGTCGCGCAACGTGTCGTCGCGACCATCGTCAACATCGGCTGCGACATCGCCCAACGGCAGATCGCCTCGCCGCAAGACATCGATCTCGCAGTCACACTCGGCCTCGGTTATCCGCGCGGCCCGCTGGCACTCGGCGACGCGCTCGGCGCAAGCACGATCCTGACGATCCTGCGCAACATCTTGAAGGTACTCGGCGATCCGCGCTATCGCCCGTCGCCGTGGCTCGCAAGACGCGCGCAACTCGGCCTGTCGCTGACCCAAGGCGACGCCGCTACGGAGCATCCGCAATGAGCGCCGAACTCCTCACCTCCCGTCCGACACTCGCCGGCAACGACGACAGCGCATCGACGCTCGTGCTCACGTTGTCGAACCCGGGCGCACGCAATGCGCTGCATCCCGACATGTACGCAGCCGGCATTGAAGCGCTCGATTCGGCGGAACGCGACCCATCGGTCCGGGCGATCGTCGTCACCGGTGCCGATCGCTTCTTCTGCGCGGGCGGCAACCTGAACCGGTTGCTCGAAAATCGCGCCAAGGATCCGTCGGTGCAGGCGCAAAGCATCGACCTGCTCGCCGAATGGATCGCGGCATTGCGCGCCTCGTCGAAGCCGGTGATCGCAGCGGTGGAAGGCGCGGCAGCGGGCGCGGGTTTCTCGCTCGCACTTGCCTGCGACCTGATCGTCGCCGCCGACGACGCAAAATTCGTGATGTCGTACGCGCGCGTGGGCCTGACACCCGACGGTGGCGGCTCGTGGTTTCTCTCGCGTGCGTTACCGCGCCAGCTCGCGACCGAAGTGCTGATCGAAGGCAAACCGATCGTTGCTACACGCCTTAACGCACTTGGCGTCGTGAACCGGCTGACGAAACCGGGCGCGGCGCTCGATGCAGCCATCGCATGGGCCGACGAACTGAGCGGCGTATCGCCGCACGCGATCGCGCGTATCAAGACGCTGATCGGCGCAGCCGGTGCGCAACCGCTCGACGCGCATCTCGTCGCCGAACGCGATAGCTTCGTCGAGTCGTTGCATCACGGCGATGCGCTCGAGGGCATCACCGCGTTCCTCGAAAAGCGGCCACCGGTATACAAATGAGCGAACCCGGCACGCCCGCTTTCGAACTACCGTCACGACGCCGCATTTTTCTGATGCGGCACGGCGACGTCACGTATTTCGACGCGTCGGGACGCGCAATCGAACCCGACACCGTACCGCTCAATGACGACGGCCGCATGCAGGCAACTGCTGCCGGCCGTGCGTTCGCCGAGCAGCAGATCCGCTTCGACAAGGTGATCGTGAGCGGCTTGCCGCGCACCGTCGAAACCGCACAGCGCGTACTCGCCGAAACCGGCCAGAAGATCGAACTCGTCGTCGAACCCGCGTGGCAGGAGATTCGCGGCGGCAAGCTCAGCAGCATTCCCGCCGGTGAAATCGAAAGCGCGTTTCTCGGCGCGTTCGACGGTATCGTCGATGAGCGCACCCGCTTTCTCGGCGGCGAGACGATCGGCGAACTGTTTGACCGCGTGCTACCGCCACTTGCCGCGCTACGAGAAGACACGTCGTGGGACACGGTGCTGCTGGTGCTGCACGGCGGCGTCAACCGCGCGATCCTGTCGCATGCGCTGACCGCGGGCGGTCGCACGTTCTTCGGTCATCTCGCGCAGGCGACCGGTTGTATCAATGCGCTTGACGTCGGCGCCGCGCCACGCGACTGGGTTCTGCGCACGATCAATTACGCACCGCCGTCGCCGTTGCATCGCGACGTCCGCAACACGACGCTGGAAATGCTTTACGCGCAATTCATTCAATACCGGCGTAGCTGAAAAACGATCTGGAGCAGACATGGTTCAAGCGGCCCCCAACGGTGGCACAAACGGTGGCACACCCAGCCAGCCGGATTACTCGGCCTTCGAAGGCACCCGTGCGGTCAACGAGCGACAGCGGTTCGACACCGACGCGCTGAGCGCGTGGCTCGCACAGCATGTCGACGGTTTTGCCGGACCGCTCACGCTCGAGCAGTTTGCAGGCGGCCAGTCGAATCCCACCTTCAAGCTGATCACGCCGCAACGCAGCTATGTGATGCGCGCGAAGCCCGGCCCCGCGGCGAAGCTGCTGCCGTCCGCGCATGCCGTCGAACGTGAATACCGCGTGATGCACGCGCTCGCCGACACCGACGTACCGGTCGCGAAGATGCTCGCGCTGTGCGAGGACGAAAGCGTGATCGGCCGCGCGTTCTATGTGATGGAGTTCGTCGAAGGTCGTGTGCTGTGGAATCAGTCGCTGCCGGGTCTGACCAGCGACGAACGCGGTGCCATCTACGACGAGATGAACCGCGTGATCGCGGCGCTGCATTCGGTCGATGTCACGGCGATCGGGCTGGCGGATTACGGCAAGCCGGGCAATTACTTCGCCCGGCAGATCGGTCGCTGGAGCAAACAGTATCAAGCGTCCGAAACCGAACCGATCGACGCGATGCAGCGCTTGATCGAATGGCTGCCGCAACACATGCCCGACGATACCGATGCACACGTGTCGATCGTCCATGGCGACTACCGGCTCGACAACCTGATCTTCCATCCGCATGAGCCGCGCGTGCTCGCCGTGCTCGACTGGGAACTGTCGACGCTCGGCGATCCGCTCGCCGACTTCGCGTATCACTGCATGGCGTGGCACGTCGATCCGGCGCAGTTTCGCGGCATCGCGGGGCTCGACTGGGCCGCGCTCGGCATTCCCGACGAAGCGCATTACGTCGAACGCTATTGCAAGCGCACGGGCTTCGAGATTCGCGGCGACTGGAATTTCTATCTCGCCTACAACATGTTCCGTATCGCGGCGATCCTGCAGGGGATCATGAAACGCGTCGTCGACGGTACCGCATCGAGCGCGCAGGCACTCGATGCCGGCAAGCGTGCGCGACCGATGGCGGAACTCGCGTGGCACTACGCGCAGAAAGTACGATAGCCGTCCCGAGCGCCAGCGTTTTCGTCTGCAGCTTCTCTTTCCGAGGCCATCCATGAATTTCGATTACACCCCCAAGGTCGAAGCGCTGCGCGAGAAATTGCTCGCGTTCTTCGACGCGCATATCTACCCCAACGAGGCCGTCTTCACCGCCGAGGTCGAGCGCAATCGCCAGAACGGCAATGCGTGGCTACCGACTGAACTGATCGAGACGCTCAAGCAGGAAGCACGCGCCGCCGGCCTGTGGAATCTATTCCTGCCCGATTCGGAACGTGGCGCTGGTCTGACGAACCTCGAGTACGCGCCGCTGTGCGAGATCATGGGCCGCGTGCCCTGGGCGCCGGAAGTGTTCAACTGCAATGCGCCCGATACCGGCAACATGGAAACGATCGAGCGTTACGGCAGCGACGACAACAAGCGCGAGTGGCTGGAGCCATTACTGCAAGGACATATCCGTTCGGCGTTTCTGATGACGGAGCCTGAGGTGGCTTCGTCGGATGCGACGAACATCCAGACGCGCATCACACGCGACGGCGATCACTACGTGATCAACGGGCACAAATGGTGGTCGTCCGGTGCGGGCGACCCGCGCTGCAAGGTGTACATCGTGATGGGCAAGACCGATCCCGATGCGCCGCGCCATCAACAGCAGTCGATGATCCTCGTACCCGCCGACGCCGCCGGTATCACCGTGCACCGTCCGCTCACGCTGTACGGCTACGACGACGCGCCGCACGGCCATATGGATATCTCGCTCGACAACGTGCGCGTGCCTGCGTCGAACCTGCTGCTCGGTGAAGGGCGTGGCTTCGAGATTGCACAGGGGCGCCTCGGGCCGGGACGGATTCATCATTGCATGCGCCTCATCGGGCTCGCGGAACGGGCCATCGAACTGATGGCGAAGCGCACGCTGCAGCGCGTCGCATTCGGCAAGCCGATCGCCGAACAGACCGTTACGCAGGAACGGATCGCCGAAGCGCGCTGCATGATCGAACAGGCCCGACTGCTGACGCTCAAGACTGCGTACATGATGGACACCGTCGGCAACAAGGGCGCGCGCGGCGAGATCGCGATGATCAAGGTCGTCGCGCCGAACATGGCATGTCAGATAATCGACTGGGCGATCCAGGCGCATGGCGCAGCAGGTCTGTGCGACGACTTTCCGCTCGCGTACGCGTACGCGCTCGCGCGCACGCTGCGTTTCGCCGACGGTCCCGACGAAGTGCATCGCAACGCGATTGCGAAGCTCGAACTCGCGCGTCATCTGGGTCGCGACGCGGCAGCGCGTGTCGACATGCCGGTCACGCGTTCGTAACGGCACCGAGGCAGCAGCGCTGCAGGGCTGCAGGGCTGCGCGGCACCCTGCACCATCGATCGAACTATGCTCTAATTTCCGCCAGCCCGGCACTGCCCGGCCATGCCGCCGCATGGTCGGCTAACGCCGCACTTACGGAAACGAAGGAGCCACGATGATCGACGTCTATAGCTGGGCCACGCCGAATGGCCACAAGGTTCACATCATGCTAGAGGAGACTGGCCTCGCGTACACCGCGCATCCGGTCGACATCGGTGCTGGCGACCAGTTCAAGCCCGAATTCCTCGCCATCAGCCCGAACAACAAGATCCCCGCGATCGTCGATCCCGACGGTCCGCGCGGTGCGGACGGCAAGCCGTTTGCACTGTTCGAATCGGGTGCGATCCTGATCTATCTCGCCGAAAAGACCGGCCAGTTTCTGCCGTCCGAACCTGCGGCCCGCTACGCGACGCTGCAATGGCTGATGTTCCAGATGGGCGGGATCGGTCCGATGCTCGGCCAGACACACCACTTCCGTGTCTATGCGCCGCAGCAGATCGAGTACGCGGTCAATCGCTACACGAACGAGACGCGGCGCCTGTACGGTGTGATGGAAACGCAGCTCGGCAAGAGTCAATATCTCGCGGGCAACGATTACACGATCGCGGATATCGCCACGTATCCGTGGACGCGCTCATGGCAGAACCAGGGCATCGATATCGAGCAGTTCCCGAACGTGAAGCGCTGGCAGGCGGAGATTTCGGCACGCCCGGCCGTGCAGCGCGGTGTCGAGGTGCTGGCCTCGGTCCGCAAGCCGGTGATGGATGACAAGGCGAAGGAAGTGTTGTTCGGTGCGACGCAGTACGCGAAGCACTAACGCGGGATGCGGCTCCGGTTATGGATTCGATACCGGAGCCTTGGGTCTTCTGTTGAAGTTCGTCAATTCCGCCAACGGTATTCAATCACGCCGCAAGACACGGCAAGTCACCGCTAGCTACTACACCCGCCGCTGTCTCGGCGGTCCGCTCGACTCGCGCACAATCAACCTCATCGGCTCGAAATGCTGGACTCCGGGCGTGTCCATCGACGATTCGCGCAGCCTGGACAGCAAGACCTCACTCGCCAGCGAACCGATCAGATCGGCACCCGCCGATAGCGTGGTGAGCGGCGGATTAGTATGCTCGGAAGCAGCAACGTTGTCGCATCCGATCACCGCCAGATGTTTGCCCGCGCGTTTGCCCATCTTGTCCAGTTCATGCAGCACCCCAAAAGCCACCAGATCGTTGTAGCAAACGACGGCCGTAGGACGATGCTTCATCGCGAAGATTCTGCGCACGGCTTCGCGGCCGCCTGCCAGCGTGATCGGGACATCGATCATCCATGAGTCGTCGACGGGCAGACCATGCCCGGCCATCGCCGCGCGGTAGCCGCTGCTGCGATCGTGGGCAACCGTGTAGCCCGGGCGCATACCGGCGAACGCAACGCGCTTGTGGCCTCTCTCGACCAGATGTTCGGTTGCGACCTTGAAGCCGGCCCTGTTGTCGACGCCAACCGTGTCTATCCCGCTACCGCCGAGCGGCCGCATGAGCAGGACCAGCGGTATCCCCCAGGAACGGATGGTTGCAGGAATTTCCTTTGGCGTATCGAGGGCGGGCGACATGATGAGTCCCGCCACATTGTTCTGGCGCATCGATTGAAGCACGCGAGCCTGCATATCCAGGTCTTCGGCCGTGTGCGACATGAACGTCGTATAGCCCGCTTTCGCGAGCGCGTGCTCCACGCTGACCAGCAATTCGACGATGAACGGGTTCGTCAGATCGTTAATGATCATGCCGATCGTGTTGCTACGGCGTTGTCGCAGGTTGGCCGCGCCCTGGTTGTAGACATACCCGAGCGCACTGGCCGCAGCCATCACTCTCGCGGTTGTTTGCGCCTTGATCTTCGGGCTCTGCTGCAGCACCAGCGAGACGGTGGATTTCGACACCCCCGCCTTGACCGCGATGTCCTGGATGGTGGCGCCCGTATTTATTTTGCGCTGCAAAATTGGATCGTTCCAAAAATGGTTGACAGCGCGATATTAGCAAAATATCCTGAATTGGAACGTTCCAATTCTCGCCTCAAAAATTGGAACGTTCCAACGCCAGAACGAAACGGAGACAACCCACCATGCAACGCTTCGGAAAAGTACTCGCCCTCGCCGTCCTGCTTGCGAGCGGATTCGCCAGCCTCCATGCGCAAGCAAAGCAGCCGGTCATTGCCGGCATCGTATTTCAGCAGGACCAGTACTTCAGGACGGTACAGATCGGTCTGCGCGACGCAGCTCAGGCAGCCGGGGCACAGTTGCTCGAGGGAGACAGCGACAACAAGCTGGAGAAAGAGTCGCAGTTGATCGATACGTACATCGCCCGTGGCGTGGACGCGATCGTCATCGCGCCGATCAGCGCGAAGGGATCGGTGAATGCGCTCCAGCGGGCGCGGGCGAAAGGCATCAAGGTGGTCACGTACGGTACCTCGGTAAACGGCGACCTCGCGCAGGTCTCGGTTGTGAGCAGCGATCGCGAGCTGGGTCAGAGCACCGGTGACGCCACGCGGCAGTATCTGCAGAGCGTGCTTGCGCCCGGCGCAAAAGCGCAGATCGCCACGGTCGCCTTCAAATCGCAGGTGCCGGAGCAAAGCGACGCCCGCGTCGGCGGCTTTCTGGAGAAAGCCGGGCCTTCGGTGACGGTGGTTGCGCAACAGGATGCGTGGCTGCCCGAAAAAGCGGTCGCCGTGGTGGGCGACATCATCACGGCCCATCCGGGTGTCCAGGTGATCTTCGCAGCGAACGAAGGCGGCACGGTAGGCGCCGTCCAGGCAGTCAAGAACGCCGGGAAAGCCGGCAAGATTGTCGTGTTTGGAATCGACGGTACCGAGCAGACGGCGAAGGCGCTGCTGAGTCGCGACAACATCCTGCAGGCGGTCACGGCGCAGCAACCCTACCTGCTCGGCAAGAATGCATTGAATGCAGCCGTGGCGCTGATCGACGCGAAACCGGTCGACACGAAGATCGTCGTACCTTCGCGCCTGCTCACGAGGCAAAACCCGAAGCAGGTGCAAGACTTTCTCGCGGAAATCAAAAAGTACTGAGCCGCTCATTCGCCTCGACACACCTCATTGCCCGGTTGTCTCTCGGGACAGCCGCGCCGCTGGAAATATCGCATGTATAAACCCTTCAATCCGGAATCGGCCGATCCGGTAAGCGGCCACGCGCGCCGCACCGCACTGTCGCTGCGCGGGGTCCGGAAAACATATGGTTCGCTCGTCGCGATAGACGACTTCAGTCATGATTTTTCTGCCGGGCAGGTTCATGCACTGATTGGCAAGAATGGCTCGGGGAAAAGCACGTTTATCAAACTGCTGGCCGGTGTGATCCAGCCCGACCATGGAACGATCGAAGTCGACGGCGAGGCGGTGAGTCTCGATGGACCACAGGCCGCATTGCAACGCGGTATCGCCACGGTTTATCAGGAACTGAGCCTCGTGCGCGAGCTGAGTGTCATGGAGAACATCTACCTCGGTCGGCTACCGCGCGCGAAGGGCGGCCTTCGCGTCGACTGGCACGCCGCACTCGATCACGCGCGCGCGTTGCTCGAGTCGATGGGGCTGGATATCGATCCGGCCACGCCTGTACGACGACTCAGTGTCGGTCAGCAACAGGTCGTCGAGATCGTCAAGGCAATGTCCAGCAAACCGCAGGTCCTGTTGCTCGACGAACCGACCTCTGCGCTTGCGAGCAGCGAAGTCTCACTGCTGTTCGACCTGATTCGTCGCTTGCGCAAGCAGGGCGTGACGATGATCTATATCTCGCATCGACTGGCGGAGCTGGACATGATTGCCGACACGGTGACGGTCATCCGCGACAGCCGCTATGTCGGGAGCGTGCCCATCGAGAAGGCGAGAGCCCCGGTCATCCTCGACATGATGTTCGGTGCAACGGAATTCGCGCGACGCTCTGCCCCGCCGTCGCGTGACCGGACGCCGGTGCTGCAGGTCGATGGCCTCAGGTTGTTGCCGAAGCTCCAGGATGTATCGCTCACGTTGCACAAAGGCGAAGTCCTGGGCATTGCGGGCATGCTCGGGTCCGGGCGCACGGAACTGCTACGCGCGATCTACGGACTGCTGCCGGTCGAGTCGGGGTCTATCGCCATCGACGGCGAACGGGTACCGCATCCCACGCCGGACAAGATGAAGGCGCTAGGCATGGGATATACGTCCGAAAACCGCAAGGAAGACGGACTGGTTCAGATCGCCAGCGTGCGCGACAACCTGTGCCTTGCCGGCTTGCGACGCATCGCACCGCGCGGGTGGATCACCCGCGCGATGGAACAGCCCCATGTCGACGCCAATATCCGCGATCTACATATCAAGGTATCCAGCCCGGATCAGCCCGTTTCTTCGCTATCGGGCGGCAATCAGCAAAAGATCGTCATCGGCAACTGGCTCAACACGCTGCCCAAGGTGCTTCTATTCGACGAACCGTCGCGCGGCATCGATCTCGTCGCCAAGCAGCAGATCTTCCAGATCATCTGGCAACAGGCGGCCCAGGGACTTTCGTCGATTGTGGTCTCTACCGAGCTGGAAGAATTGCTCGAAGTATGCGACCGGATTCTCGTGATGCGCGACGGACGCATCCGCGGAGAACTGGACCCGGCAAAGGTCGATGCGAAAGAACTGTACGCAGCATGCATGGAGGAATGATGATTGCAATAGAAAGAGAGTCGACGATCGGTCACAGCATTTTTAGCTGGCTGAAGAATCGTCCAATGGAAGTGATCCTGATTGTCCTGTTTCTGGTTCTCACCGCGGTTGCGCCGAATTTCTTCACGCTCGATAACCAGCTGAATGTGCTTCGCAATATCACGATGCAAGGGATCATCGCTTTCGGGATGACGATGGTCATCGTCTCTGGCGAAATCGACTTGAGCGTGGGTTCGGGTGTGGCCTTTTCCGGCTGCGTCGTGGCACTGGTCGTGCAGGAACTCGATGGAGTGCTTGGCGATGTCGGCGCGGTTCTGCTTGGATGCCTGCTCGCGATCGCGTTGCTGTGCGGTGCTGCCATGGTGTCCGGGTTGTTGCGTCAATACACGCGCGTACCGACGTTCATCACGTCCCTTGCGATGCTGACCGGTCTGTTTGGCGCGGCCAATCTGTTGACGCGAGGATTCCCGCTCACACCATTCCCCGACTGGTACGGCTTCATGGGCAGCGGCTATATCTTCGGCGTTCCATTTCCGGTCTATGTGTTCGTCGCCATCTTCGTCGCGATTCATTTGCTGATGAAGCACACCACCTTTGGCCGGGCGGTCTACGCGGTAGGCGGCAACGCAGAGGCCGCACATCTGTCCGGCATCCGCATCTGGCGGGTGAAAACGCTGGCTCTCGTGATTACGGCGGCACTGACCGCCGTCAGCGGGATTCTGGTTTCTGCGCAGACCATGGCCGGCAATGCCGCGGCGGCAAAGGGCTGGGAGCTCGATGTGATTTCAGCGGTCATTATCGGCGGCACCAGTCTGTTTGGCGGACGCGGGCAGGTTTGGGGAACACTGATCGGCGTCGTATTTCTTGGGGTGATCATCAACGGCATGACGCTGATGAACATCAGCGAGTACTGGCAGTACGTCGTGCGCGCCATTCTGATTCTCGGCGCCGTTCTGTTGAATTCGGTAGTGGAAAAGTACCGTGATCGTTGAGTTTCTAGAAAGTTGACCGTGGACACATGGGAAATCAACTGGTCGCATGGGCGCGGTACGGTGCAGGCATTAGGCGGCATGCTGGGGCCCGTGCACTTTCGCTTACCGGACGATCGCTTTGTTCAGCCGTTCGCGCTATTTCCGTGGCGCCAGGAAATCCCGCCGCACGGCCACGCTCCGCTGGTTGGGTTGATGGCGCACGGTGGCGGTGAGTGGCCGTGCGTGCCCTTTGGCGAAGATCCCTGCTCCGTTAAACCGGCATGGCAACCTCCGCTTCATGGCGAAGCCGCGCATGGCGTATGGAAGAGAACCGACGATGGACGAGATCCAGCGTCGCTGACCTTGCAATATCGGTGCGGCCCCGCGGGCCCGATCGAGACGCTCTACCGACAGATCAAGGGGAACGCCGGCGAAGCCAGCATCGAATGCAGCCTGATCATCCGTGCGAGGCAAGCATGCCGTTTGCCGGTCGGATTGCATCCGACCTTGCGCGTGCCCGAGCGTCCCGGACAACTGGTGCTGCATCCTGGAGACTTCGATTTCGCCATGACCTATCCGCGCGAAGTGGAAACGGATGCAGATCTACTCGCTCCCGACAGGACATTCCTGGATCTGTCGCGCGCGCCCAGACGAAACGGACAAGCCATCGATTTGACACGCTATCCGCTCGCCGTTGCCACCGAATCGCTGGTGCAGATGTGCGGAATCGACGGACACGTATCGGTCGAGAACCTCGACGAACACTATCGCGTCGATCTTGATTGGGACGCAGCGCAATTGCCTTCATGCGTGCTCTGGATCAGCAATGGCGGTCGCGCCAGTTGGCCATGGAGCCGGCGTCATTTTGCGTTGGGAATCGAACCGGTTTGCTCGGCATTCGATCTCGGCCTGGCGGCAAGCACACGACCCAATGCGATATCGGGCCAGGGCATCGCTACCGCGATGAATCTGGACCCGAGTGTTCCAACCGTAATTCGCTACAAGATGAGCGTAGCCGCTTCCACGTGCTGACAATACCCTGCGCGCAGAAGACTAGAAATAATGCCGCGAGATGAATTCGGCCACGCACACCGGGCGCTCGCTGCCCTGCCGCTCGAGTGTCACGTTCCACACCACTTGCACGCCGTCGTCGTCGATATCGTTCACGCCCTGCACGGCAAAGCTCGCACGCACCAGCGATCCAACCGGCACCGGTGAAGTAAAGCGCACCTTGTTCAGACCGTAGTTGATGCCCATGCGCTGTTGCAGCGCGACTGTGCGCTCGAGTAGCCCCGGGATCAGCGACAACGTCATGAAGCCGTGCGCAACCGGACCACCAAACGGCGACTCGCGACGCGCGCGCTCGGGGTCGATGTGAATCCACTGCCGATCGCCGGTCGCTTCCGCAAAACGGTCGACGCTCGCCTGGTCGATTTCGATCCACTCGCTGACACGCGGCGCCGCGCCGACCAGCGCGTGCACCGCCGCTGCGTCGGCAAGCGGCGCTTCGGTCGTCATGCCGCCGCCTGCGGATGACGCAGCCCGAAGATCCCCTTCGAACGCACGACGACCACCTTCTCGCCGTCCTGGTTGAAGCCTTCCCACATCGTCGACACGATGCCGCGGTCCGGACGGCTTTCCGATACGCGCTTGTCGAGCACCGAATTCTTCAGCGTGATCGTGTCGCCGACGCGCACGGGTTTGATCCAGCGAATCTCGTCGATACCGGGCGAGCCCATCGACGTCGAGTCGGCCAGCAGGTTGCGCACCATCAGTCCCATCAGCACCGAGCACGTATGCCAGCCGCTTGCGACCAGCGTGCCGAACGGCGATGCTGCCGCGGCCGCGTCGTCGAGGTGAAACGGCTGCGGATCGAACTCGCTGGCAAAGCGCAGGATCTCGTCGCGTTCAAACGTATGGGAGCCGACCACGGTCGTCGTCCCTACTTCCATGTCTTCGTAACTGAGACGCCTGGTCACTGTCGTCATAGCATGTCCTTGAAGATTGCGTCGCCGGCGTCAGACCGTGGCGACGGCGAAATCGGGCAACGCGGCAAAGCGCGCAAGATGATGATCGACGTCGCCGAGTGTGGTTTCGATGATCGCGAGGCGTTTGAACAGATGCGCGGCGGCCACTTCGTTCGTCACACCCATGCCGCCATGCAACTGCACCGCCTGCTGACCGACGAAGCGCGCGGCCTGGCCGACCCGCACTTTCGCTGCGGACACTGCGCGTCGCCGTTCGTCGGCGTTCTGGCTCGCGTAGCGCACTGCCGCCAGATACGTGATCGAGCGCGCCTGCTCCGCGTGAATCAGCATCTCGACCATCCGGTGTTGCAGCGCCTGGAAACGCGCGATCGGCGTGCCGAACTGCTGGCGTGTCTTCGTGTAGTCGACGGTGGCGTGATTCAGCGCGTCGAGTGCGCCGACGGCTTCCGCGCACAACAGCACCGTGCCGTAATCGGCGATGTGTTCGAGTGCGGCCGCTCCCGCGTGCGCGCCGGTCAACGGACGCGCCGGTGTGTTCGAGAATGTGAGTGTCGCGGCACGCTGGCCGTCGATGGTGCGGTAATCGGCGATCTGCACACCTGTCGCGTCGCGTGCGACGACGAATAGCGCGATCTCGCCATCGAGGCGCGCCGGCACGATCCAGTAGTCGGCTTGGGCGCCGTGCTGCACGACGGACTTGGTGCCGCTCAGCAGCGTTCGGTCGCCTTCACGCGTTGCAACGGTGCCGACGGCAAACAGGTCATAGCGTGCGCGCGGCTCATGGAACGCAGTCGCGAGCTTGATCTCGCCCTGCGCGGCGCGTTCGAGCAGTGCAGCGTCTTCGCCTTGTGCGGTACCTGCCAGACGCAGCGCTTCGATGCCAACAGCCGTCGCCCAATAAGGCTCGATGACAAGCGCGCGGCCCAGTTCCTGCATCACGACCAGCATATCGATGGCACTGCCGTTGAAACCGCCCTGCGCCTCAGGCACCGGCAACGCGGTAATGCCCAGTTCGGCGAGCGCCTGCCATTGCGGAGCCGACACGCCCGCTTCCGAACGCACGATAGTCTGACGCGCTTCGAAGCCGTAACTCTTGTCCAGATAGCGGCGCAGTGCGTCGGCGAATTGCTGCTGTTCGTCGGTGAAAGTGAAGTTCATGCGCCGCTCCTCAGAGTCCCAGAATCATCTGCGCGATGATGTTCTTTTGAATTTCGTTCGAGCCGCCGTAGATCGACGTCTTGCGGAAATTAAAGTAGTACGCGGCCAGCGGTGCCGCGTCGTCGTCGCCGGCTGCGCTATGCGCGTGCTCGCCTTCGAGGAACGGCACATCGAATGGCGCGGCGAGCGGACCGACCGCTTCGACCATCAGCTCGGTCAGTGCCTGCTGAACCTCCGTTCCCTTGATCTTCAGCATCGATGCTTCGGGACCGGGCCCACGACCGCCCGTCTCGCTCGCGACGACGCGCTGCACCGTGACTTCGAGTGCCATCAGTTCGATTTCGAGGCTGGCGACTTTTGCGGCAAACACCGGATCGTGCAGCAGCGGTTTACCGTTCTTCTGCTGATCGAGCGCGACGCGCTTGAGGAACGCCAGCTCGCGTTTCGAACCGCCGACACGCGCGATACCGGTGCGCTCGTGACCGAGCAGATATTTCGCGTAGGTCCAGCCGCGATTTTCTTCGCCGACCAGATTTTCCAGCGGTACCTTCACGTCTTCGAAAAACACCTCGTTAACCTCATGCTCTTCGTCGAGCATGATGATCGGGCGCACGGTGATGCCGGGCGTCTTCATGTCGATCAGCAGGAACGAGATGCCCTCCTGCTTCTTGGCACCGCTGTCGGTGCGCACGAGACAGAACATCATGTCCGCGAATTGGCCAAGCGTGGTCCACGTCTTCTGGCCGTTCACGATGTAGTGATCGCCGGCCCGCTCTGCGCGCGTGCGCAGCGACGCCAGATCCGAGCCCGAGCCCGGCTCCGAATAACCCTGGCACCACCAGTCGGTCCCATCGAGAATGCGCGGCAGATAATGGCGTTGCTGCGCCTCGTTGCCGTACTTCATCAATACCGGCGCCACCATCGATACGCCGAACGGCAACACGGGCGGCGCACCGATCAGTGCGCATTCCTCGTCCCAGATATGGCGCTGGGTCGCGTTCCAGCCCGGCCCGCCGAATTCGACCGGCCATGCAGGCGCCGACCAGCCGCGCTGGCCGAGCACTCGATGCCAGTGCGCGAAGTCTTCGCGGGCGAGACGTTTGTGATTGAGTACCTTCTCGCGCACCTCGTGGGGGAGGTTGGCTTCGAGCCAGGTGCGGATGTCGGCGCGGAATGCGTCGTCGGCGGGGGAGTAATCCAGATCCATGCGCAGTGTCTCCTGAGCGCACCGGTCTCCGCCGCGAACGAACCGTGCGCTATTGCAGCGGTTCTTTCAATGCGGCCGGGATCGGCAGCGACATGATTTCGATGCCTTCTTCGACCAGGGCTTTCGCATCTTCGGGCGTGGTGACACCCCGAATACTGCGTGCGGGCGCTTCATCGTAATGAATGCGCCGCGCTTCCTCGGCGAAGCGATCGCCCACGTTCTCGGTTTTTTCCAGCACCTCGCGCAAGGCGCGCATGACGCGCGCCTGCTGTTCACCGGTGTCCGCCGCGACCTGCTGCGCGTCGCTCGCCCCCGACAGATTCAGCCGGGGCGCCGACGGCAAACGGCTTACCTCAGTTGCCCCACAGATCGGACATTCGACGAGCTTGCGGGACAACTGCGATTCGAAATCGTCGGTGGAAGCGAACCAGCCTTCGAACCGATGGCCGTGCGGGCACTGTAAATCGAGGACCTTCATGTGGAATCAGGGCTTGCGTGTGAGTTTAGCGCAAAATGGAATTTTGTGAACGACCGTTCGTAAATATTGGCGTGGTCCGGTGGTATCGATTCTGCGCACGATCGCCGGAACGGGTTGCCCGGACACGGTCACCCGGAACGGTTGCCGGATTCTAGCGCGTCAGAACAAAGCGTGCCGACGGGGGCTTGGCTGCATGTCGTGTCGTATAAGCTGTGGCGGCCCCGCAGAAGCAACAACGGCAGCCTGCATGGCTGCCGTCGTGGTTCGTTCATCGCCGTCGCTGCGCGAGCGCTCCGTCAGCCCTGCGCCGGCTCCGTCGCCGACCATGCGCCCGACAACACCTTCTCGAGCCAGAACGTCCCGATGATCGTCTTCACATCGGTGACCTTGCCGGTGCGAACCCACTCGGACATGTCCGCAGGCGTCGCCGTGAACAGTTCGAGAAACTCGCCTTCATCGAGCTTGCGCTCGCCCGCAGTCAACCCACGCGCGAGGTAGATGTCGATGAACTCGGTCGAGTACGAGATGATCGGATGGATGCGCGTGAGGAACAGATATTCGCGCGCGGTGTAGCCCGTTTCCTCGAGCAGCTCGCGCTTCGCACAGGCGAGCGACCCTTCGCTCGGATCGAGCTTGCCGGCCGGATATTCGACCATCACCTTGCCGATCGGATAGCGGAACTGGCTTTCGAGCAGCACATGACCGTCGTCGAGCAGCGGAATCACCATCACCGCTCCCGGATGCTTCACATACTCGCGCGTTGCGTGCTTGCCGTCCGGCAATTCGACGGTATCGCACTTGAGCGTCAGGAAGTGGCCCTGATGCAGCGTCTTGCTCTCGATGCACTTCTCGGTAAGCGCAGCGGTGTGATCGGGAACTTCAGCCATATGCGACCTCGGAACAGCGTGGTGCGCGACGGCGTGAGCCGTCAGCGGCGTTTGAGAAGATACTGGAAAGTGAAGCCGGGGAACGCGAACACGACGAACAGGCTGAACGTAATTGCATAGAACTGCCAGCCCTGCTCGAAACGATTACCGGCCCGCGCTTCGAGCATGAAGCCCAGTGCGCCGACCGCGAAATACAGCACGATCAGTTCGCCGATCCGGATCCACGCGCTCTTCTTCACGACCCCGAAGGGCACACAAGCGAAGATGCGCTGATTCAGGAACGGCAGGTTGGCGCCGACCAGCGCCAACAACACGATAAACCAGCCCGCCGCCGACATCGATTAGTGCGGCAGCGAGTGCGAGATGGCCTGCAGGCAGATCGCCATCAGCGGGCCCGGCACGATACCCAGCGCCAGAACCGCGAGGCCGTTCAGCGTCAGCAGTGCGCGCTTGCAGGTATCGGCCGAGATCGGCGCCGTGTCCTGCGGCTCGTCGAAATACATCACCTTCACGATGCGCAGGTAGTAGAACGCGCCGAACAGCGACGTGATCACCGCCAGCACCGCAAGCCACGTCAAGCCGGCGTTCATCGTCGCTTCGAGCACGGAGAGCTTGGCGTAGAAGCCGACGGTCGGCGGAATGCCCGCGAGCGAGAACATCAGCACCATCATCACGAACGCGAATACCGGGCTGCGCTGGTTGAGGCCCTTGAAGTCGTCGATGGTTTCCGCTTCGAAATCGCGGCGAGCCAGCAACATCACCACGCCGAACGAACCGAGCGTCGTCACCAGATAGACGATGCTGTAGAACATCGCCGAACCATACGCGCTCGCCGCACCGCCCGACTTGCCGTCGACCACGCCCGAGAGCAGGCCGAGCAGCACGAAGCCCATGTTCGAGATGGCCGAGTAAGCGAGCATCCGCTTGATGTTGCGCTGAACGATACCGGTGATATTACCGACGATCATCGACAGCGCCGCGAGGATGACGAGCATCTGCTGCCAGTCGACTGCGAGCGGCAGCAATCCCATGACGAGGAAGCGCAGGCCCCACGCGAACGCAGCCACCTTCGGGCCGCCGCCGGTGAGCAGCGTCATCGCAGTCGGTGCGCCCTGGTAGACGTCCGGCACCCACATGTGGAACGGCACCGCGCCCATCTTGAACGCAATCCCCGCGACGATGAAGATCACGCCGAACAGCATCACGCCCTTGTCGAACGATTGCGTGCTCAACACCTTCCACACTTCGCCGAGTTCGAGCGAGCCGGTCGCGCCGTACAGCATCGAGATGCCGTACAGCAGGAAACCCGATGCGAGCGCGCCCAGCACGTAGTACTTCATCGCCGCTTCGTTCGACTGCGGCGCATCGCGACGCAGTGCGATCACTGCGTACAGCGACAGCGACATCAGTTCGAGACCGAGGTACAGCGTCAGGAAGTTGTTGCCCGAGATCATCACGAGCTGCCCGAGCAGCGAGAACATGCCGAGCAGGAAGAAGTCGCCGCGGAACAGGTCGCGGTCCTCGAGATACTTGCGCGAGTACACGATCGACACTGCATAACCCAGCGACACCACCGCTTTCATCGCGCTGGCGAACGAATCGACCACCACCATGCGCGAGAAAAAGTAGTACTGGTTCGGATCGAGGGCGTTCACGGCGAACCACACGCCGGCAACCACCGAGCCGAGCAGCGCGATGAAGTACGTGGTGCGGCGGCCGGCCTGGCCGACGAAGGTGTCGTTGAGCCACGCGACGATGACGGCAAGCATCACCAGCGCGTCGGGCAACAGGGCACTCATAGGGGCGTTTTGCATGATCTTTAGATTCCTCCGCTCGGCATTACTGTGGCAACGGCAGCTTCGACTGCGCGACGTGGGAGAGGAGGTTTTCCACGGATACGTGCATCACATCGGTAAAGGGCTTCGGATACAGACCCATGAACAGCGTCAAGACAGCCAGTACGGCCAGCATGAAGAACTCGCGGCGGTTGATGTCGAGCAGGTTCTTCACGTGGTCGTTGGCGACCGCGCCGAAGTAGACGCGCTTGTACATCCACAGCGTGTAGGCCGCGCCGAGAATCAGCGTGAATGCCGCGCCGAAACCGATCCAGAAGTTGAACTGGACGGAGGCGAGAATCACCATGAATTCACCGACGAAACCCGAGGTACCCGGCAAGCCGCAGTTGGCCATTGCGAACAGCATCACGAACGCCGCGAACTTCGGCATCACGTTCACGACACCGCCGTAGTCGGCGATCTGGCGCGAGTGCATACGGTCGTACAGCACACCGATACACAGGAACATCGCGCCCGACACGAAACCGTGCGAAATCATCTGGATGATCGCGCCTTCCACACCGAGCTGATTGAAGATGAAGAAACCGAGCGTGACGAAGCCCATGTGCGCGATCGACGAATACGCGACCAGCTTCTTCATGTCGGCCTGCACCAGCGCGACGAGACCGATGTAGATCACCGCGATCAGCGACAGCGTGATGACGACCGGCGCGAGGTAGTGGCTTGCGTCCGGTGCGATCGGCAGCGAGAAGCGCAGGAAACCGTACGCACCGAGCTTCAGCATGATCGCGGCCAGCACGACCGAGCCGCCCGTCGGCGCTTCCACGTGGGCATCCGGCAACCACGTGTGGACCGGCCACATCGGCACCTTGACCGCGAACGCGAGGAAGAACGCTATGAACAGCAGGATCTGCGGCGTCATCGCAATCTTCGCGGCGTGCCACGTGGCGAGATCGAACGTGCCGGTCTGCGTGTACAGGTACAGCAGCGCGATCAGCATCAGCAGCGAGCCCATCAGCGTGTACAGGAAGAACTTGAACGCCGCGTACACGCGGTTCGGTCCGCCCCACACACCGATGATGATGTACATCGGAATCAGCGTTGCTTCGAAGAACACGTAGAACAGCAGGCCGTCAGCGGAGCTGAACACGCCGACCATGATCCCCGAGAGAATCAGGAACGCGGCCAGATACTGCGCGACGTTCTTCGTGATGACTTCCCACGCGGCGATCACGACGATCACCGTGATCAGCGCGGTCAACACGACGAACCACATCGAGATGCCGTCGACACCGAGGTGATACGTGATGTTGAAGCGCTCGATCCAGTTCGCCTGTTCGACGAACTGCAACGCTGCACTGCTGTCGTCGAACTGCGTGAACAGCGGAATCGTGACGAGCAGGCTGAGGATCGAGCCGATCAGCGCAAGCCAGCGCGCGGGCGCCGGGTTCTTGTCTGAGCCGATGGCGAGGACCAGGATACCGAAGACGATCGGCATCCAGATCGCAATACTGAGAATCGGATAAGTGTGCATTCGTGTCCCTCGCCTTATTTGCCGCCGAGCGTTACAAACAGGGTCAGGAGCCCCAGCATACCGATGATCATGGCAAACGCGTAGTGGTAGATGTAACCGGATTGGAGGAAGCGGATCACGCCGGCAAACCACCCGACGAAGCGCGCGCTTCCGTTGACGAGACCGTCGATGACCACGACGTCGCCCTCTTTCCAGAGGCCACGGCCGATTGCGACCGCGCCCTTGGCGAAGACGACTTCGTTGATCTTGTCCATGTAGTACTTGTTGTCGAGCAGCGTGTAGATCGGGCCGAACGCGCGCTTGACGACAGCCGGCAGATCGGGACGCTTCAGGTACAGGAACCACGCCACGACCACACCGGCAAGCGCCAGCCAGACCGGCAGCCCCTGCACCGAATGCACGCCCATCTCGGCCCAACCGTGGAATTCTTCGGCCATTTCGCGCAGCGCCGGGTGGTTCTCGCCGATGAAGATGACCTTATCGAACACAACGCCGTGCGAGAAGAAGTCGCCGTACAGCATCGGGCCAATGGCAAGCGCACCGATGATCACCGACGGAATGGCTAGCAGCACCAGCGGCAGCCATACCACCCACGGCGTTTCGTGCGGTTCGTGCGCGTGGCCGTGATCGTCGTGCCCATGGCCATGACCGTGATTGTCATGCCCGTGGTCGTGCGCGGCAGCAGCCGCTGCGATGCCCATCGGCGACTCAGGATGCTTCGGCTTGCGGAAACGCTCTTCGCCGTGGAACACGAGGAAGTACATACGGAAAGAGTACAGCGCCGTGACGAACACGCTCGCCACCACCGCGAAGTACGCGAAGCCCGAACCCGGCAGATGCGAGAGTTTCACCGCATCGATGATCGAATCTTTCGAGTAGAAGCCCGAGAAGAACGGCGTACCGATCAGCGCAAGCGAACCGATCAGCGACGTGATCCACGTGATCGGCATGTACTTGCGCAGGCCGCCCATGTTGCGCATGTCCTGGTCGTGGTGCATGCCGATGATCACCGAGCCTGCGCCAAGGAACAGCAACGCCTTGAAGAACGCGTGCGTCGTCAGGTGGAACACAGCGACCGGGTACGCGGACACACCGAGTGCGACCGTCATGTAACCGAGCTGCGACAGCGTCGAATACGCGACGACACGCTTGATGTCGTTCTGCACGATGCCGAGAAAGCCCATGAAGAGCGCGGTAATCGCGCCGATGACCGTGATGAACGACAGTGCGCTATCCGACAGCTCGAACAGCGGCGACATACGCGTCACCATGAAGATACCGGCCGTCACCATGGTCGCCGCGTGAATCAGCGCGGAGATCGGCGTCGGACCTTCCATCGAATCGGGCAGCCACACGTGCAGCGGAAACTGCGCCGACTTACCCATCGCGCCAATGAAGAGGCAAATACAGGCAACCGTCAGCAGGCCCCAGCTCGTGCCCGGGAAATTCAGCGCCGCGAGTTCGTGGCTCTTCGCGAACACGTCGCCGTAGTTCATCGAACCGGCAAACGCGAGCAGCAAGCCGATTCCGAGCAGAAAACCGAAGTCGCCGACGCGGTTCACGACGAACGCCTTCATGTTCGCGTAGATCGCGCTTTCACGCGTGTAGTAGAAGCCGATCAGCAGGTACGACACGAGGCCCACCGCTTCCCAGCCGAAGAACAGCTGCAGGAAGTTGTTGCTCATCACGAGCATCAGCATCGAGAACGTGAACAGCGAGATGTACGAGAAGAAGCGCTGGTAGCCGATCGGTTCGTCGGCCATGTAGCCGATCGTGTAGATGTGCACCATCAGCGACACGAAGGTCACCACGCACATCATCATCGCGGTCAGCGAGTCGACGAGGAAGCCGACTTCGAACTTCAGCTTGCCGACCGACATCCATTCGTAGACGGTCGCGTTGAAGCTCGCGCCGTTCATGACGTCGAGCAGCACCATCGCTGACAGGATGAAGGAGATCGCGACGCCGAGTATGGTGACCGAGTGAGCGCCCTTGCGCCCCACTGCGTTCCCGAACAGCCCCGCAATCAGCGAGCCGGCCAGCGGTGCCAGCGGTATCGCGAGCAGCAGGTTTTCGTTGAGTGTCGTTGACATAACAGCTTTGCCTGAATTTAACCTTTGAGCTGATCGAGATCCTCGACGTTGATCGTGTCGAGGCTGCGGAACAGGGTCACCAGAATGGCGAGGCCAATCGCCGCTTCAGCGGCGGCGACGGTCAGCACGAAGAACACGAAGATCTGGCCGTGCAGGTCGCCGAGGTAATGCGAGAACGCGACGAAATTGGTGTTCACCGCCAGCAGCATCAGTTCGATCGCCATCAGGATGATGATCACGTTGCGGCGGTTCAGAAAGATGCCGACGATGCTGATCGCAAACAGGATCGCGCCGAGGACGAGGTAATGGGCAAGGGTCAACATGTTTTTCTCCTGTGCGCTCAGGCTTTGCTGGCCGGAGCCGCGCCGGGGGCCGCATCCGCAGCCGGGGCTGGTGCAGCTTCCGGCTCGCTCTTTTCGGATGCCATCTTCACGATCCGCACGCGGTCCTGGCTGCGTACCTTGACCTGGTCGGAAATCTTCTGGCGCTTGCTGTCTTTCGCGTGGCGCGTGGTCAGTGCAATGGCCGCGATGATCGCGACAAGCAGCACGAGACCGGCAATTTCGAACGCGAAGATGTAGTCGGTGTAGATCAGCTTGCCGATCAGGCGCGTGTTCGACCAGTCGGCCGTCGCACCGGCAACACCCGCCGATACGTCGCGCACCGGCGTCAGCGTGTTGCCGTAGCCGTGCAGCAGGATCAGCGCGGTTTCGACCACGATGATCGCGCCGACCACCGTCGCCGTCGGCACGAAGCGTTTGAAGTCGCGTCGCAGCACGTCGAGGTTGATGTCCAGCATCATCACGACGAACAGGAACAGCACCATCACCGCGCCGACGTAGACGAGCACCAGCAGGATGGCGAGGAATTCCGCCTCCAGCAGCATCCAGATCGCGGCCGCGTTGAAAAACGCGAGCACGAGGAACAGTGCGGCAGCCACCGGGTTGCGCGAAGTGATCACCTTCAGCCCTGACACAGTCAGTAGCAGCGCGAAGATGTAGAACAGTACGGTCGTGAATTCCATGATTACCGGTTCATCGTTAGGCCATCGTCAGGCGTTGTTCGTGGGCGTTGCGCCCTGCAGCGCGCGCCTTCCTGGGCACAAGCGTTGGGCACAAGCGCGCCGTGCCGCGGCGGCAAGCCGCGGCACCGACCCAGCTGCGGGCCGGTATAGCGTGCATCAGCGGTACTTTGCGTCGGCTTCCTTGTTCGCCGCGATTTCCGCTTCGTAGCGGTCGCCGACGGCCAGCAGCATGTCCTTCGTGAAATACAGATCGCCGCGCTTTTCGCCGTGATATTCGAGAATGTGCGTCTCGACGATCGAATCGACGGGGCAGCTTTCTTCGCAGAAACCACAGAAAATGCATTTGGTCAGATCGATGTCGTAGCGCGTCGTGCGGCGCGTGTTGTCCGCGCGCGTTTCCGATTCGATCGTGATGGCGAGTGCCGGGCACACCGCTTCGCACAGCTTGCAGGCGATGCAGCGCTCTTCGCCGTTCTCATAGCGGCGCAGCGCGTGCAGCCCGCGAAAGCGCGGCGAAATCGGCGTTTTCTCTTCCGGGAACTGCACGGTCACCTTGCGCTTGAACGTGTAACGTCCGGTCAGCGCGAGACCCTGCAACAGCTCGGTCAGGAAGAATGTCTTGAAGAAGTTCTGGATTGGGTTACTCATTGCGGGATCCGTCCATTATTTCCAGATGTTCCACGGCGACATGATCCAGAAGCCGACCACCACCAGCCACACCACGCACACCGGAATGAAAATCTTCCAGCCGAGACGCATGATCTGGTCATAGCGATAGCGCGGGAACGTTGCACGCACCCAGATGAACACCGACAGCAGGAAGAAAATCTTCGCGACGAGCCAGACGATGCCCGGAACGAAGGACAGGAACCCGAACGGCGCGCTCCAGCCACCGAGGAACAGCGTCGCAGCGAGCGCCGAGATCACGATCATGTTGATGTACTCGGCGAGGAAGAACAGCGCGAACGCCATCCCCGAGTAATCGATCATGTGACCGGCGACGATTTCCGACTCCCCTTCCACCACGTCGAACGGGTGGCGGTTCGTTTCGGCAATGCCTGAGACGAAATAGACGACGAACATCGGCAGCAGCGGCAGCCAGTTCCACGACAGGAAGTTCACGCCGTGCGCCGCGAAGAAGCCGCGCTCCTGCGAACCGACGATATCCGACAGGTTCAGCGTACCGGCGGTCATCAGCACGACGACGAGCGCGAAGCCCATCGAGATTTCGTACGACACCATCTGGGCCGCCGCGCGCATCGCGCCGAGGAACGCGTACTTCGAGTTCGACGCCCAGCCGGCGAGAATCACGCCGTACACGCCAACCGACGAAATCGCCATCGCGTACAGCAGACCGGCGTTAATGTTGCCGAGTACCGCGCCCGCCTGGAACGGAATCACCGCCCACACCGCGAACGCCGGCACCACCACCATGATCGGCGCGATCAGGTAGATCCAGCGGCTTGCCTGGGTCGGCTGAATGACTTCTTTCAGCAGCAGCTTCAGCACGTCGGCGATAGGTTGCAGCAAGCCGGCGGGGCCTACGCGATTCGGGCCGAGCCGCACGTGCATCCAGCCGATCAGCTTGCGCTCCCAGAGAATCAGGTACGCCACGCACAGCAGGATCACGACGGACACCACGAGGATGCGGATCAGTGCCCACACCGTGGGCCATGCCACGCCGAGAAGCTGGGTGCCGCCCGAGTTGATCGTATCGAACAAGCTCATTTACGCCTTCTCCACCACCAGTTCACCGAACAGGCTGCCCAGCGCTGCACCGGCAGGCGTAGCCGCCGATACGCGGACGACCGTCTCCGCAAGATTCGCATCGCGCACGGCCGGCAACTGCACCGAGCGCTCACCCTGACGAACGCGCACTGCGTCGCCATCCTTCAAACCCAGCTTGTCGAACAGCGCCGCCGGCAGGCCGACCGTGTTCGCGGCGCGTGCCGCGGCGGTCAGATGCAGCGACTCGGCGCGACGCACGAGTGCATCCGCGTGGTAGATCGGCACATCGGCGATGCGCTCGAACGCGCCGTTTGTCGTTGATGCCGCCGCTGCCGCGCCACGTGCGAGCGCGGTGTCCGTACGGTTCGACAGACGCGCCGTGAAGTCGCCGTCGAGTGCCGCTGCACGTACTTCTTCCGCGGTATCGAAGTCGAAGCCCGACGCACCGAGCAGATTGCCCAGCACGCGCAGCACCTTCCACGCCGGACGCGTTTCGCCGAGCGGGCGCACGACGCCGTTGAAAGTCTGTACCGAGCCTTCCGCGTTGACGAAAGTACCGGAGGTTTCCGTGAACGGTGCAACCGGCAGCAGTACGTCGGCATAGTCGGCGCCGGTCTGGAACGGCGACATCACGACAACCATCTCTGCCTGGTTCAACGCTGCGAGCGCTTGAGCCGGGTTCGCCGTATCGAATTCAGGTTCGAGGTTCAGCAGCAGATAGCCCTTGCGCGGCTGCTCAAACGCTTCGCGTGCGTTCAGGCCGCCTGCGCCCGGCAATGCGTTGACCAGATGCGCACCGACCGTGTTCGCGGCTTCCGGCAGGAAGCCGAGCGTCGCGCCGGTCTGCTCTGCAATCCACTGCGCAGCGGCGTGGATACGGGCGAATTCCGGATGCTGGACTGCGCTGTTACCGAGCAGCACGAAGCGATGCTCATCGCTAGCGCTAGCCAGCGACGCAGCGACCTGCTTCGCGGCGGCGCTCGCCTGCACGCCGGCAAACGCTTCGGGCAACGCGACGCTACGCGCTTCCGACACGGCGGCAGCGATGCCCGCGAGTTCGTTGAGCCATGCCGACGGCGCTGCAGCGATACGCTGCGCTTGCGGAATCAGTGCGTCGTCTTTCGTGGCCTGCAGCAACGTCAGCTTCGCGCCCGACTTCGCCGCCTGGCGCAGACGCGCGGCCAGCAGCGGATGATCGCGGCGCAGGAACGAGCCGATCACGAGTACCGCATCGACGTTCGACAGTTCGGCGATCTTCGTGCCGAGCCACGGCGTGCCGGTAGCGGCTGCCGAGAAGTCCGACTGACGCAGACGGAAATCGATGTTCGGGGTACCGACTGCCTGCGCGAGTTGCTTCAGCAGGAACAGTTCTTCGACGGTGCTGTGCGGGCTGGCGAGCGCGGCCAATGCATTTGCACCGTGGTCGCCCTTGATGCCGTTCAATCCCTTCGCGACGTATTCAAGCGCGGTTTGCCAGTCGGTTTCGACCCACTTGCCGCCCTGCTTCAACATCGGTTGCGTCAGGCGCTCGGGGCTGTTCAACCCTTCGTACGAGAAGCGGTCCTTGTCCGAGATCCAGCATTCGTTGATCGCTTCGTTCTCAAACGGCAGCACGCGCATCACGCGGTTGTTCTTGACCTGGACGACGAGGTTCGCGCCGACGGAATCATGCGGGCTCACCGACTTGCGACGCGACAGTTCCCACGTACGGGCGCTGTAGCGGAACGGCTTGCTCGTGAGCGCACCGACCGGGCACAGGTCGATCATGTTGCCCGACAGTTCGGAGTCGACCGTCTTGCCGACGAACGACGTGATTTCCGAATGCTCGCCGCGACCCAGCATACCGAGTTCCATCACACCGGCCACTTCCTGGCCGAAGCGCACGCAGCGCGTGCAGTGGATGCAGCGCGTCATCTCTTCCATCGAGATCAGCGGGCCGACGTTCTTGTGGAACACGACGCGCTTCTCTTCGCTGTAGCGCGACGACGACTTGCCGTAACCGACCGCCAGATCCTGCAACTGGCATTCGCCGCCCTGATCGCAGATCGGGCAGTCGAGCGGGTGGTTGATCAGCAGGAATTCCATCACGGACTGCTGGGCCTTCACCGCCTTGTCGGACTTCGTGCGCACGATCATGCCCGCCGACACCGGCGTGGCACACGCGGGCACCGCCTTCGGCATCTTCTCGACTTCGACGAGGCACATACGGCAGTTGGCCGCAATCGACAGCTTCTTGTGATAGCAGAAGTGAGGAATGTAGGTGTCGACCTTATGCGCAGCCTGGATCACCATGCTGCCTTCGGCCACCTCGACCTTCTTGCCGTCTATTTCAAGTTCAACCATGATGGTCAATCTTCCTTAACCTGATACCGCTCAATCGTTCGCTCGCTGATCAGCGTGATGCCGACCTGCGCGCGGTTGCCGTGATGCCGCTCAAGCAGCGACCGTTTCCGGTGCCGCTGCTGCCCCGGCGTGACCGCCGACGAGGCAACGCTTGTTGGCAACGTGATATTCGAATTCGTCCCAGTAGTGCTTCAGCATGCCGCGCACCGGCATCGCCGCCGCATCGCCGAGCGCACAGATGGTGCGGCCCATGATGTTTTCAGCCACCGAGTTCAGCAGGTCGAGATCTTCCTTGCGACCCAAGCCGTGTTCGATGCGATGCACGACGCGATACAGCCAGCCCGTGCCTTCGCGGCACGGCGTGCACTGACCGCACGATTCTTCGTAGTAGAAGTACGACAGACGCAGCAGCGAGCGCACCATGCAGCGCGTCTCGTCCATCACGATCACCGCGCCGGAGCCGAGCATCGAGCCGGCCTTCGCGATGGCGTCGTAGTCGAGGTCGGTCTGCATCATCAGGTCGCCCGGAATGACCGGTGCCGACGAACCGCCAGGAATCACTGCCTTGATCTTGCGGCCGCCGCGCATGCCGCCGGCCAGTTCCATCAGCGTGGCGAACGGCGTGCCGAGCGGCACTTCGTAATTGCCCGGGCGCTCGATGTCGCCAGAGATCGAGAAGATCTTCGTGCCACCGTTATTCGGCTTGCCGAGTTCGAGATACGCTTGCGGACCGATCTCGAGCAGGAACGGCACAGCGGCGAAAGTCTCGGTGTTATTGATAGTGGTCGGCTTGCCGTACACGCCGAAGCTCGCCGGGAACGGCGGCTTGAAGCGCGGCTGGCCCTTCTTGCCTTCGAGCGATTCGAGCAGCGCGGTTTCTTCGCCGCAAATATAGGCGCCGTAACCGTGGTGCGCATGCAGTTCGAACTTGAAACCCGAACCCATGATGTTGTCGCCGAGGAAACCCGCGCGGCGCGCTTCGTCGAGCGCTTCTTCAAAGCGCTTGTAGGTTTCCCAGATTTCGCCGTGGATATAGTTGTAGCCGACCGTGATACCCATCGCGTACGCACCGATCGCCATGCCTTCGATCAGCGAATGCGGATTCCAGCGCAGGATGTCGCGGTCCTTGAACGTGCCCGGTTCGCCTTCGTCCGAATTGCAGACGAGGTACTTCTGCCCCGGAAACTGGCGCGGCATGAAGCTCCACTTCAGGCCGGTCGGGAAGCCCGCACCGCCACGGCCACGCAGACCCGATGCCTTGACGTCGGCGATCACCTGCTCGGGCGGAATTTTTTCTTCGAGGATACGGCGCAGCTGCTTGTAGCCACCGCGCGCGACGTAGTCTTCGAGATGCCAGTTGTCGCCGGTTAGATTGGCGAGAATCAGCGGTTTGATGTGACGATCGTGTAAAGACGTCATTTCGAAAGTTCCTCGAGCAACTGGTCGATCTTCGCGCGGCTCATGAAGCTGCACATGCGGTGGTTGTTCACCAGCATCACCGGCGCGTCGCCGCACGACCCCATGCACTCGCCTTCTTTCAGCGTGAACTTGCCGTCGGCGGTGGTTTCGCCGAAGTCGATGCCGAGCTTCTGTTTCAGATAGCTGGCGGCGTTCTCGGAGCCGCCGTCCGGGCCGAGCTGGCACGGCAGGTTGGTGCAGAGCGTGATCTTGTAGCGACCGACCGGCGAGGTCTCGTACATCGTGTAGAAGGTCGCGACCTCCTGCACGGCGACCGCCGGCATGCCGAGATAGTCCGCGACGAACTGCATCAGTTCGGGCGACAGCCAGCCGTGCTCTTCCTGAGCGACGGCAAGCGCCGACATCACGGCGGACTGTTTCTGATCGGCGGGATACTTCGTCAGCGCACGATCGATTTCTTTCAGGCCTTCAGCTGAGATCATTTTCAGACACGACTCTTTCAATTCCTACCGAACGAAAACCTGCCGCGCACCACGTGTTGCGACAGACCCGGCGTTCCTTTGCTGAACGCGCGCCTTGAAGCTACGGCGGCACGCGCCTTGATGATGATCGCCTAACGATCCAACCTAGCGATCTACTTCGCCAAACACGATGTCCTGCGTACCGATGATCGTCACGGCGTCGGCGATCATGTGGCCGCGCGCCATTTCGTCGAGTGCCGACAAATGTGCGTAGCCCGGTGCGCGGATTTTCAGACGATACGGCTTGTTCGCGCCATCCGAAATCAGGTAGATGCCAAACTCGCCCTTCGGGTGTTCAACCGCCGCGTACGCTTCGCCTTCCGGTACGTGAAAACCTTCGGTGAACAGCTTGAAGTGGTGAATCAGATCTTCCATGTTCGACTTCATGCCCACTCGCGACGGCGGCGCAACCTTGTGATTGTCGATCATCACAGGGCCGGGATTCTTCCGCAGCCACTCAATACACTGTTTCACGATCCGCGTGGACTGGCGCATTTCTTCGACGCGCACCAGATAGCGGTCGTAGCAGTCACCGTTCACGCCAACCGGGATGTCGAAGTCGAGCTTGTCGTAAACCTCGTACGGCTGCTTCTTGCGCAAATCCCACTCGATACCCGAGCCGCGGAGCATCGCACCGGTCATGCCGAGTTGCAGCGCACGTTCCGGGCTCACCACACCGATACCGACCAGCCGCTGCTTCCAGATCCGGTTGTCGGTGAGGAGCGTTTCGTATTCGTCGACGCAGGTCGGGAAACGGTTGAAGAAGTCTTCGATGAAATCGAGCAACGAACCCTGGCGCGTTTCGTTCATCCGCGCCAGCGCCTTCGCATTGCGAATCTTCGACGCCTTGTATTGCGGCATTGCGTCAGGCAGATCGCGATAGACACCGCCCGGACGATAGTAGGCCGCGTGCATCCGGGCACCGGACACCGCCTCGTACACGTCCATCAGGTCTTCGCGTTCGCGGAATGCGTAGAGGAACACCGCCATTGCGCCGACGTCGAGCGCGTGGGCGCCGATCCACATCAGGTGGTTCAGCACGCGCGTCACTTCGTCGAACATCACGCGGATGTACTGGGCGCGGATCGGCACGTCGATGCCGAGCAGCTTTTCGATCGCCATCACGTAGCCGTGTTCGTTGACCATCATCGACACGTAGTCGAGACGGTCCATGTACGGCACGGACTGGATGAAGGTTTTGCTTTCCGCGAGCTTTTCGGTCGCGCGGTGCAACAGGCCGATGTGCGGATCGGCGCGCTGGATCACTTCGCCGTCGAGTTCGAGCACGAGGCGCAGCACACCGTGCGCTGCCGGGTGCTGAGGGCCGAAGTTGAGCGTGTAGTTCTTGATCTCTGCCATGGCGTTCTCTTAGTGTTTCAGACCGCCATAGTGATCCTCACGGATCACGCGCGGCGTGATTTCCCGCGGCTCGATCGTCACCGGCTGATAGACGACGCGCTTCTCTTCCGGGTCGTAACGCATTTCGACGTAGCCGGAAACAGGGAAATCCTTGCGGAACGGGTGACCGATGAAACCGTAGTCGGTCAGGATGCGGCGCAGGTCAGGATGGCCTTCGAAGACGATGCCGAAGAGGTCGAACGCTTCGCGCTCGTACCAGTTGGCTGAACTCCAGATGTCGACCACCGAAGCGAGGATGGGTACTTCGTCGTCCGGTGCGAACGCGCGCACGCGCAGACGCCAGTTGTTCGCCACCGACAGCAGATGCAGCACGGCCGCGAAACGCGGGCCTTCGTAGGCACCGTCGCCGTACGTCTGATAATCGACGCCACACAGGTCCATCAACTGCTCGAAGCGCAGCGTGGGATCGTCGCGCAGACGCTTCACCACATCAAGGTATTCGCTTGCCTTGACGACGATCGTCAGCTCGCCGATCGCTTCGGTGACGCTCACCAGACGGCCGCCGAACGCCGCCTCGAGGTTCGCTTTCAGGGTCTCGAGTTTGCTTGCCATATTGTGGGGGGGCTCTGGCCTTATTGTCGGGCGATGGTGTTGGTGCGGCGGATCTTCGCCTGCAGCTGGATCACACCGTAGACCAGCGCCTCCGCCGTGGGCGGACAGCCCGGCACGTAGACGTCGACCGGTACGATACGGTCGCAGCCGCGCACCACCGAGTACGAGTAATGGTAGTAGCCGCCGCCATTCGCGCACGACCCCATCGAGATGACCCAGCGCGGCTCGGCCATCTGGTCGTAGACCTTGCGCAGAGCCGGCGCCATCTTGTTGCACAGCGTGCCCGCGACGATCATCACGTCCGACTGCCGCGGACTTGGACGAAACACGACGCCGAAACGGTCGAGGTCGTAGCGAGCAGCGCCCGCATGCATCATCTCGACCGCGCAACACGCGAGACCGAACGTCATCGGCCACAACGAGCCGGTGCGCGTCCAGTTGATCAGTTTGTCAGCCGTGGTGGTGACAAACCCTTCCTTCAAGACCCCTTCGATACTCATTTGCTTTCCACTCCAGACGGGCGGCTAGCCATGGCCGCCCATGCAAACCGGCATTTAACCCGTCATTCCCAATCGAGACCGCCCTTCTTCCAGATATAGGCGAAGCCCAGCAGGAATTCGAGCAGGAAAATCATCATAGCCATGAAGCCCGGCCAGCCGATGTCGCGCAGGGCCACGCCCCACGGGAACAGGAATGCCGTTTCCAGATCGAAAATGATGAAGAGAATGGCCACGAGGTAGTAGCGCACGTCGAACTTCATGCGTGCGTCCTCGAATGCCTCGAAGCCGCACTCGTACGGTGCGTTCTTCGCGGTGTCGGGCCTGTTGGGACCAAGGATCTTGCCAATGCCGACCAGTGCTACGCCTAAACCGGTACCCACGAGGAGGAACAACAAAACGGGGAAATAGGCTGCGAGGTTCAAGACTATCCTCAATCGGTTGGTTCTGTGTGTCGCCAGGAGCCGAGCAACCCGACGCGAAATTACTTCGGCCTGCTTGACGCTGTTAGCTCATGGTAAACAGCGAAGCGGAAGTAAAAATGCCAGCCGTAGCGAAGCAAGCGGCTGGCATTAAGAATAACATTGGTGCCGACGGCGAGACTCGAACTCGCACAGCTTTCGCCACTACCCCCTCAAGATAGCGTGTCTACCAATTTCACCACGTCGGCACTGTCTGCAATCCGGGAAAACTGCGTATAAAACCCGCGAATCGCTGCAAGACTTGAATTGTAACTGGTTTAAACAGTTTGTTCAACGCACAAAAGCGCGTCGTTCGAAAATTTTATTTCGGTACGTCCTGGCCCGGCTTCGATGCAGCAGCAGGTGCGGCAGGCGTCGAAACACCAGCCGGCACCGACGCTGCGGAAGCGGCCACCGGAGCGGTAACGGCTTCGCCGAGCACGCCTGCGGAAGGCCTCGATTTGTAGGCGCCAAGGTACGTGAGCGCCAGTGTCGTCACGAAGAAGACAGCGGCCAGCACCGCCGTTGTGCGCGACAGAAAGTTGGCCGAACCGGTCGCACCGAACAGGCTGCCTGAGGCACCGCTACCGAATGCCGCACCCATGTCGGCACCCTTGCCGTGCTGCAGCAAAACGAGGCCGATGACCCCCAGCGCCGACAGCAACTGAACCACGATAATCAACGTTTTCAAATACAGCATCACACCCACCTGAGTCTTTATTTAATCGGGCGACGCACTGTGCGCGCGCCGTCATGAGTCACCTCGCCCTGCCCGTCGCCCGCTCAAAGCGCCGCGGCCGCCGCACTGCAGATTGCGAGGAAATCCTGTGCCTTCAACGATGCGCCGCCAATCAGGCCGCCATCGATATCCTGCTGACCAAACAATTCTTGCGCATTCTCCGGCTTCACGCTGCCGCCATACAGCAGCGTCACGGCGCCGACCGCCGCGCCCTTCTGTGCGAGACGCGCACGCAGGAACGCGTGAACGTCCTGTGCCTGCGCCGCCGTCGCACTTTTGCCCGTGCCGATCGCCCAGACCGGCTCGTAAGCGACTACGATCCGCGCCGCGTCTGCCGGCGACAGTTTTGCGAGCACTGCATCGAGCTGCCCGCCGACTACCTGTTGCGCCAAACCGGCTTCGTGCTGCTCGAGCGTTTCGCCGACGCAGACGATCGGCGTGAGGCCTGCCGCCAGCGCCCGCTCCGCCTTGATCCCGACGACATCCGCGCTTTCGTGATGATAGCCACGCCGTTCCGAATGCCCGACGATGGCCAGCGTCGCAGCGAACTCCGCGACCATGTCCGCGGCGACTTCGCCGGTATAGGCGCCTTGCTCGTGCGCCGATACGTCCTGCGAACCCCACTGCACCGGACTGCCCGCGAGCAGCGCCTGCGTCTGCGCGAGATACGGATGCGGCACGCACACACCGACCTTCACCGCGCCCTGCAGACCGCGAACACCTTGCGCGACCGCTTCGAGCAGCACCGCGTTGTCGGCCAGCCGGCCATGCATCTTCCAGTTACCGACTACCAGTTTGGTTCGTTGTTTCGACATCGTCTCGTTCGGTCGGTGACAGCGGGCGCGCAAAACGCGCAATTTTACTGTGCGCGGCGGGATCGGGTCAAACCGCGTGCATCATGTATGTGCACCTTATTACGCGGCACGCCAGTCCAGCACGATCTTGCCCACGTGCGTGCTGCTTTCCATCAGCGTGTGGGCGTCCGCTGCCTGTGCCGCCGGAAACACCTGATACACGATCGGCTTGATGCGACCGCTCTCCAGATGCGGCCATACATGCTCTTTCAAACGCGCTGCAATCTTCGCCTTGAACTCGACCGGCCGCGGGCGCAGCGTCGAGCCCGTAATGGTGAGGCGCCGGCGCAGCACGTCGTTCAGATTGATCTCCGCCTTCGCACCGCCGAGCAGCGCAATCACCACCAGCCGGCCGCCGTCCGCAAGCGCCGTCAGTTCGCGCGGTACGTAGCTGCCGGCCACCATATCGAGAATGACGTCGACACCGCGGTCGTTGGTCAGCGACTTCACGACCTCGACGAAGTCTTCGGTCTTGTAGTTGATCGCACGTTCGGCACCGAGCGCTTCGCATGCACGGCATTTGTCGTCCGAACCCGCTGTGGCGAGTACGCGAAATCCAAGTGCGTGCGCGATCTGGATTGCCGTCACGCCGATGCCGCTCGAACCGCCCTGCACCAGGAACGTCTCGTTCGCACCACCCTCGCCGTTGCCCAGTTGCGCACGGTCGAACACATTGCTCCACACCGTGAAGAACGTCTCCGGCAACGACGCCGCTTCGACATCCGACAGTCCCTGCGGCACCGGCAGACACTGCGCAAGCGGCGCCACCGCATATTCCGCGTAGCCCCCGCCCGCAAGCAGTGCACACACGCGATCGCCGAGCTTCAGGCCAAACGGGTTGTGCTTCGCGTCGAACGTCCCACCGACGATCTCGCCCGCCACCTCGAGCCCCGGCAGATCGGACGCACCCGGCGGCGGCGCATAGGCGCCCTTGCGTTGAAACACGTCGGGCCGGTTGATGCCCGACGCCGCTACCTTGATCAGCACTTCGCCCGCCTTCGGCTCCGGCATCGGCCGCTCGGCGAGCTTCAAGACTTCCGGCGCACCGAATTCGGTGATCTCGATCGCTTTCATCTGTCGCTACTCCCAAGGTCTGGATTGCGCTGCTAACCGTGTCAGAAACGTGCATCGCGATGTCGCGCGCCCGGTTCGCACTGCAATCCGCCCTGCATGAAAAACGGCCGGCGCGCATGCGCGCTGCCGGCCGTTGCTTCACTACCGCGTTATTGCTGCGGCGTCGACTCGCCTTGCGGCGCACCCGACGGCGCTTCGTTCAACAAAGCCTTGGCCGACAGACGCACACGACCCTTCTCGTCCGTCTGGATGACCTTGACCTTCACTTGCTGGCCTTCCTTCAGGTAGTCGTTGATGTCCTTGATGCGCTCGTTGGCGATTTCGGAAATATGCAGCAGACCGTCCTTGCCCGGCAGGATGTTGACGATCGCACCGAAGTCGAGCAGCTTGAGGACCGCACCTTCGTACACCTGGCCCACTTCGACTTCCATCGTGATGTTCTCGATGCGCTTCTTCGCTTCGGCCATGCCTTCGCTGCTCGTGCTCGCGATGGTGACGATGCCGTCGTCGGAGATATCGATCGTCGTGCCGGTTTCTTCGGTCAGCGCGCGGATCACCGAGCCACCCTTGCCGATCACGTCGCGGATCTTTTCCGGGTTGATCTTGATCGTGATCATGCGCGGCGCGTAGTCCGACAGTTCGGTATTCGCACCCGACACAGCCGAGGTCATCTTGCCGAGAATATGCAGGCGGCCTTCCTTCGCTTGCGCGAGTGCAACCTGCATGATTTCCTTCGTGATGCCCTGGATCTTGATGTCCATCTGCAGCGCGGTCACGCCTTGTTCCGTGCCGGCTACCTTGAAGTCCATGTCGCCGAGGTGATCTTCGTCGCCGAGGATGTCGGTCAGCACCGCGAACTTGTTGCCTTCGAGAATCAGGCCCATCGCGATACCCGCGACGTGCGCCTTCATCGGCACGCCGGCGTCCATCAGTGCGAGGCAGCCGCCGCACACCGAAGCCATCGACGACGAACCGTTCGATTCCGTGATTTCCGATACGACGCGGATCGAGTAACCGAATTCTTCGGCGCTCGGCAGACACGCGACGAGCGCGCGCTTCGCGAGACGGCCGTGACCGATTTCACGGCGCTTCGGCGAACCGACGCGGCCCGTTTCGCCGGTCGCGAACGGAGGCATGTTGTAGTGGAGCATGAAGCGCTCGCGGTATTCGCCTTCGAGTGCGTCGATGATCTGCTCGTCACCCTTCGTGCCGAGCGTCGCGACGACGAGCGCCTGCGTTTCGCCGCGCGTGAACAGTGCCGAACCGTGGGTACGCGGCAGCACGCCGGTACGGATTTCGATCGGGCGCACCGTGCGCGTGTCGCGGCCGTCGATACGCGGCTCACCGTTCAGGATCTGCGAACGGACGATCTTCGCTTCGATGTCGAACAGCACGTTGCCGACGGTTGCCTTGTCGGCAGCGACGGTACCGCCCGCAGCGGCGTCCGCTTCCAGCGCGGCCGACGTAGCGGCGTAGATTTCCTTCAGCTTTGCCGAACGGGCCTGCTTGTCGCGGACCTGATAGGCGGCGAGCAGATTGGCCTCAGCCACTTCGGTCACGCGCGAGATCAGCGCTTCGTTCTTCGGCGCCGGCTTCCAGTCCCATTCGGGCTTGCCGCCTTCGCGCACGAGTTCGTGGATCGCGTCGATCGCGATCTGCATCTGGTCGTGGCCGAACACCACGGCGCCGAGCATCACTTCTTCCGACAGCTGTTGCGCTTCCGATTCGACCATCAGCACTGCGCGTTCCGTACCGGCAACCACGAGGTCGAGGCTCGATTCCTTGATCTGCGAACGCGTCGGGTTCAGCACGTATTCGTTGTTGATGTAGGCGACGCGTGCGGCGCCCACCGGGCCGTTGAACGGCAGGCCGGAGATAGCCAGTGCAGCCGAGGCGCCGATCAGCGCGGGGATGTCGGCTGGCACGTCCGGGTTGATCGACATCACATGGATCACGACCTGGACTTCGTTGTAGAAGCCTTCCGGGAAGAGCGGGCGCAGCGGACGGTCGATCAGGCGCGAGATCAGCGTCTCGCCTTCCGACGGACGGCCTTCGCGGCGGAAGAAGCCACCGGGGATCTTGCCTGCGGAATAGGTTTTCTCGAGGTAGTCGACGGTCAGCGGGAAGAAATCCTGACCCGGCTTCGCCGTCTTGGCACCGACGACCGTGGCGAGCACCACCGTATCTTCGATGTCCACGAGGACGGCACCGCTTGCCTGACGGGCGATCTCACCGGTTTCCAGGCGAACGTTATGTTGTCCCCACTTGAACTCTTTGACGATCTTATTGAACATTAGTCACTCCTTTACGCTTCGTTATGCCGCGCGGACTAGCAGCGGCGCGGCAACGCCATGACCGGAGCCACGCGGGAAGAGGTGTGTTATGCCATTCCAGAGAACCGCGCGACACGCGAACCGCTGGAATGACACAAAGCTCTGCCCCGCAGCCCGGCCGTGTTTCTGGTTGTGCCGCCGGATGTTTCGTCCCGTGCTGCCATGAACCGCAACAACTGCGACGGCGACAATCTGTGAGACGAACTATGGCGGACAACCTGTCGATGCACCTCAGTTAAAGCGCACCGTTGAAAAACAAAATGCCTGTATCAGCGGAACTGACACAGGCATCTTGCTGAAAGACCATCCGATTACTTACGCAGACCCAGCTTCTCGATCAGCGTGCGATAACGATCGGCGTCCTTGCCCTTCAGGTAGTCGAGCAGCTTGCGACGGCGGCTCACCATGCGCAGCAGACCGCGGCGGCTATGGTGATCCTTCGAATGGGCCTTGAAGTGAACGGTGAGTTCGTTGATACGGGTCGTGAGCAGCGCGACCTGAACTTCAGGGGAGCCGGTGTCGTTAGCAGCGCGTGCGAATTGCGCGACGACGTCGGACTTCTTGGTAACTTCAGCTACGGACATGTTGATTTCCTTAGAAACTAGACAGGCGGTCACGGAAGAAAGGCCGTGCCGTGGGTTTACAACGAAGCGCGCATTGTAGCACAGCACGATCGTACGGCGAACCCCTGTGGTTCGGTGTACTTCGGGGCGCCTTCGCCCGCGCTTCCTGCCGACCAGCCCTGCGACGGCACGGCGCCGGTTACGGCCGCTGCATCCGGCAGACAGTCGGCGGCACGGTGCGCTCCGCGGGCAGCGCCAGCACCGTCCTGAAGCCGTATCCGGAGCCTTCGTTGTCAAAGCGCACGCCCGGCGTGCCGGCCTTGTCCATCTCCATCACATAAAGGGGCTGGATAACCTGGTGGTCGTCGGCGCGCATCCACATCGGGTGGAAGCCGTTGTCGAACTTCATCCCTTCGAGCGCCCGCGCCACCGCCACAGGGTCGGCGCTGCCGGCCTTGTTCAGCGCCGCGGCGAGCATTTCGACCAGCAGTTCCATGCGCAGCACCGGGTAGTCGTCCTGGGCCGCCGGGAAGCGGGCGCGGTATGCGCGATACCACGCGTCCGAGGCCGTACCGCCGGCGTTCGGATGCCAGTCGGCGACCGCCAGCACGCGCTTCACGCCGGCATCGCCGAGCGCCGCCGGCGCGCCAAGGCTGTTGCCGTAGAACGTGTAGAACCGCGTGTCCAGCCCCTGTTCGCGCGCGGCCTTCACCAGCAGCGTCAGATCGTTGCCCCAGTTGCCGGTTACAACCGCGTCGGCGCCGCTCGCGCGGATCTTGGCGATGTAGGGCGCGAAATCCTTGACGCGACCGATCGGGTGGAATTCGTCGCCCACCACCGCGATGTCCGGGCGTTTGGCCGCCAGCGCCGTGCGCGCCAGCCGGCTCACGTCGTGGCCGAAGCTGTAGTCCTGATTCAGCAGATAGACCTTTTTCACCGACTGGTCGTGCTCGATCACGTCCGCCAGCGCGTCCATGCGCATGCCCGCGTGCGCATCGAAGCGGAAATGCCAGAAGCTGCAGTCCGCGTTCGTCAGGGCGGGATCGTCGGCGGAATAGTTGAGGAACAGTTCGCGATTGTCGGGCTCGCGGGTGTTCTGGCGGTCGATCGCGCCGAGCAGTGCCGCCGCGACCGCCGAGCTGTTGCCCTGCAGGATGAAACCGATATGGCGGTCCGCGGCCGCGCGCAGCTGGACCAGCGCTTCTTCGGTGCTGCCCTTGCTGTCGAGCACGACGAGTTCGAGCGGATGCGCGCCGTCGTTGAGCTTGACGCCGCCGCGCGCGTTGACCTGTTCGATGCCGAAGCGCAGGTTGCGCTCGACCGCCGCGCCGGCGTTGGCGAACGGGCCGGACATTCCTTCGATTAGCGCGAGCTGGACCGGCTTGCCGGTGGGACGCGCCGTCGTCTGGGCCGTCTGGGCCGCTTGCGCTGCCGACACCGTCAACAGCGCCAGAGTCGCCACCACCGCCCACGCCAGCGCCGCACGACCGTAGCGAGCCTTACCGCACCCTTCGCGCCGCGTTCCACGTTGCGCCCTTTCCCACCACCCGAATTCCATCTCTCGCTCCGCTCGATCCATCAGAGCGCGGATCATAGGACACCGCCGGGCGCGAGGGCAAGCAAACGCGCGGCGCGCCGGTCTTTTGTCGGGCCGCGTGTCAAAATACCGCATCTCGATACCGCGAGCCCGCTATCGAATGTCATCGGAGGAATTCATGTCTACCCGTCTTTCATCGGCGCCGCGTGCGCGGTTGCGGCGCGCCGCGGTGGTCTGCCTGAGCGCACTGGCGCTGGCCGGCTGCGCACAACCGTGGCAACGTTTTCAGCCGGGCGAGGACCAGTCGACCATCGTGACCGGGCTCGGGCCCCCGCGCGAAGTCTACGACCTGCCGAACGGCGGCAAACGGCTGATGTGGCCGACCCAGCCGATGGGCGAAACCACGATCGCCGCCGATATCGATGCGTCCGGCAAGATCCTCAACGTGCGCCAGGTGCTGCAGCCCAACGAGTTCTATCGCGCGGAAATCGGCAAATGGACGAAGAACGACGTGCTCGTCAATTTCGGGCGCCCAGAGGAAACCTCGTATTTCCCGCTGATGAAGAAAGAAGTCTGGACCTACCGCTACCTCGAAGACAACGTCTGGTACATGATGTACAGCTTCTATTTCGACGATCAGGGCATCGTGCGACTCACGCAGAAAACCCCGGACCCGCTGCACGATCCGGATCGCCGCAGTCTGTTCTGATGGCATCGGTCCGGACTGGTGGATGATTCGAACATGACGAAAGCGACCTCTCGAAACGACGCTCACTACTGGCGCTCCGCGCTGATTCCCGGTGGCGACATGGTGACGGCCCGATTCACCGATCACGTCTACTCGCCCCACTGGCATGACGCGTACACCGTGTCGGTCATCGAGCAAGGCGCTGAACGTTACGATTATCGCGGCACGCGGTTCGTCGCCGATGCGGGTTCGTTGCCCATCATCAACCCTGGGGAGATCCACACCGGATCGAGCGCGGGCGACGCCGGGTGGCAATGTCGCACCTTCTACCTACCGGTCGATTTCGTACAGACCGTAGCTAGCGAGACAGGCCTCTCCCGACACGCCATACCATGGTTCAACACGGACATCATTAAAGATGCCGACCTGGTAAGGCGCGCCCTGCTGGCTCACCGCACGCTGGAAGCGAGCAGTGACCTGCTCGCTTCCGAGTATGCACTGCTCGACGCCGTTTCGACCCTGCTCACGCGCCACGCGAGGCTACGCCCGCCGTCCCGGCCGATGACCCGCGACCGCGTGCGCGTCGAACGAATGAAAACACGCATGCTCGACGAATTGACCGCACCGCTCGATCTCTCCGAACTCGCCAGCACCGTCGGGCTGTCCAAGTTCCATGCGGCAAGAATCTTCACGCGCGAGGTCGGCATGGCGCCACATGCCTGGCGCAACCAGGTTCGACTATCCCGTGCGCGCGATGCCCTGCGGGCCGGCATGTCGGCAACCGAAGTCGCTGCAACAAGCGGCTTTACCGACCAGAGCCACTTCAATCGTCATTTCAAGAAGGCAAGCGGCGTATCGCCGGGTCGCTGGAGCGACAACCGTTAACCGGGATGTAGAGGCGGCTTTTTTTTATTTATGTCGCATGAGCCGCGATTTTTTTCTCTGACACGCCAATATTTTTTCGATAGAAAGCTATTGGTAAGGTTTGACGCGGCACCGACGTCCCCCACACCTGTCCCGGACAGGTTCGTCGCTCCGCATCACAGATGGAGTTGCTCTCGATGGATCGCCCCAAACGCATGCTGGTCGCCAATATCGCCTGGGCGCGGGAGGCCGCCGCCCGCGACCCGCAGGTCTTCAGCGGCCTGACGCAAGGCCAGAATCCCCACGTGCTGTGGATCGGTTGCTCCGACAGCCGGGTCCCGGCCGAAACCATCACACACTGCGAGCCCGGCGACCTGTTCGTCCATCGCAACATCGCCAACCTGTTCGATCCCGACGACGACAACGGTGCGAGCGTGCTCGAGTACGCCGTGCGCGTGTTGAAGGTCGGCCATGTGATTGTCTGCGGTCACTACGGCTGCGGCGGCGTGCGTGCCGCGCTGCTGCCGCCAGCGGCCGAACTGCCGCACGTGAACCGTCGCATCGCGCCGCTCTGCACGCTCGCGCACACACATCGCGACGAACTCGGCCAGTTGCCATCCGAAGCGAGCCGCGTGAACCGCCTCGCCGAACTGAACGTGCTCGAACAGGTACGCCAGTTGCGCGCCAGCCCGATCGTACGCGGCATGGACAAGCCGCCGCTCGTGCACGGCTGGGTTTTCTCGCTCGAAGACGGACGACTGAAAGTCATCGCCGACGGTTATGCCGACATCCCGGTTGAATCGTCCCCGAGCGCACACGCAACCCTGCCGCATCCGGTAAGCAACGACGCCTGATTCGCCGCGGTAGCCCCATCCGTTTAACGCACCGGCTGTTTCCTTGCGGGAACAGCCGGGTGGTAACGCTCGCGCTCCGCAAACACGAACACCGATTTCCGCCCACCCACACCACCCACTCCACTCGAAACCATGAACGCCAGACTTCGCTTCTCCACGTTCCCGCGCGATCTGTTCGCGGGCACCGTCGTGTTTCTCGTCGCGCTGCCGCTGTGTCTCGGCATTGCGAATGCATCCGGCGTCGAGCCGTTCGCGGGGCTGGTCTCCGGGATCGTCGGCGGGCTGGTCGTTGCTGCGTTGAGCGGCTCGCGGCTCAGTGTCAGCGGGCCCGCCGCGGGGCTCGTCGTGATCGTCGTCGATGGTATTGCGCGGCTCGGTAGCTTTCCGGCGTTCCTGCTCGCGGTGTTGCTGTCGGGCGTGATCCAGTTTGGTTTCGGCATGCTGAAGGCGGGACGCCTTGCCGCTTATGTACCGTCGCCGGTTATCAAAGGCATGCTCGCGGCAATCGGCCTCCTGCTGATCGTAAAGCAGATCCCGTTTGCGCTCGGGATAACTTCGGGCATCGACGATGCGACGACCGCGCAAATGGCCGGCGCAATCGCCACACCGTTCGGCGCGTTGTCGCTCGCAGCCTGTGTGCTTGCGGTGCTGTCGCTTGCATTGCTGGCCGCCTGGGAAACCCCCGCGCTGCGCCGCTTCGCGCTGGTGCGCGCGGTACCCGCACCGCTCGCCGTCGTGCTGCTCGGGATTGCTGCGACACTCATGCTCAGCATGTTTGCGCCGACGTTCGCACTGCCCGCCGAGCATCGCGTTGCGTTGCCGGTGCTCGAGTCGTTCGCGGCGTTGCGCTCGGCACTCGCGCTCGCCGACTTCGGCCCGAATCTCGCCCAGCTCGCGAATCCCGATGTGTGGCGTGTCGCGATGACATTGGCCATTGTCGCGAGTCTCGAAACGCTGCTGAGTCTCGAAGCCGTCGAGCAGATCGATCCGAAGCGGCGCGCCGCTCCGCCCGATCGCGAACTGAAGGCGCAAGGCGTAGGCAATCTGATTGCGGGCGCGATCGGCGGTTTGCCGATTACTTCGGTGATCGTGCGCAGTTCCGCGAACGTCCATGCGGGCGCGCAGAGCCGGTTGTCGGCGGTGATTCACGGCGTGCTGCTGCTCGTCAGCGTGTTCGCGCTGACGAGCGTCATCAATCTGATTCCGCTGGCCTGTCTCGCCGCGATCCTGATTTTCACCGGCATCAAGCTCACGAAGCCGTCGCTGTTCGCGGCAACCGCCAAACAGGGCTTTGCAGTGTTTGCGCCGTTCATCGTGACACTGGTGGGCGTGTTCGCCACCGATCTGTTGATCGGCATCGTGCTCGGCATGCTGTGCAGCGTGCTGCTCGCGCTCCACGCAAACCTGCAGCGACCGATCACTTTGGCTCAGCACGATGACCACTATCTGCTGTCGTTCCGCAAGGACGTGTCGTTTCTCGGCAAGGTATCGCTCAAGCGTTATTTGCAGCAGATTCCCGACGGCGCGACGTTAATCGTGGATGCGATGCGCGCCGATTTTGTCGATCACGACGTGCGTGAGTTAATCGAGAGGTTCGTGGCCGATGCACCGCGCCGGGCGATCGCGGTCGATGTGCGGCAGCCCGTACGCGCTGCGCGGCGCACCGGGCGCGAATGGATGTGGCGCCGCGAGGCAGCGGAATAACACGCGCTAATCGCGCATGCGCGCACCGCAGATGCGAAAAACCCCGCGTTCGTAGTTCTACGACACGCGGGGTTGACTCAATCGTCAGGGGCAGTCGCCGCCCCATCGATTACGAACGCTGCGGGTTCAGCTTGTCGACGTTCGAATACAGCTTGTTGAGCGCGGAGATATACGCCTTCGCCGAAGCGGCGACGATATCCGGATCGGTCCCGACGCCGTTCACGATGCGACCGCCCTTCGACAACCGCACCGTCACTTCGCCCTGCGCCTGGGTGCCGGTCGTGATCGCGTTCACCGAGTACAGCAGCAACTCGGAACCGCTGCCCACTTCCGATTCGATCGCGTTCAGCGTCGCGTCGACGGGGCCGTTACCCTTCGCGTCGCCGGCCACTTCCTTGCCGTCGACCGAAAACACGATCCGCGCCTGCGGCTGTTCGCCGGTTTCCGAATGCTGCGACAGCGAGACGAATTTGTAGTGTTCCTTTTCCTGCGCTTCAGCGGACTCTTCAGTGACGATCGCGATGATGTCCTCGTCGAAGATCTCGGCCTTGCGGTCCGCGAGTTCCTTGAAGCGCGCGAACGCGGCGTTCAACTCGCCTTCGCTGTCGAGCGAAATACCCAGTTCCTGCAAACGCTGCTTGAATGCATTGCGGCCCGACAGCTTGCCGAGCACGATCTTGTTCGCGCTCCAGCCCACGTCTTCGGCACGCATGATTTCGTAGGTATCGCGCGCCTTCAGCACGCCGTCCTGGTGAATCCCGGACGCGTGCGCAAACGCATTTGCACCGACTACGGCCTTGTTCGGTTGCACGACGAAACCGGTGATCTGCGACACGAGCTTCGACGCCGGCACGATCTGCGTCGTGTCGATGCCGAGTTCGAGGCCGAAGTAGTCCTTGCGCGTACGCACGGCCATCACGATTTCTTCGAGCGACGTATTGCCCGCGCGCTCGCCGAGCCCGTTGATCGTGCATTCCACCTGCCTCGCGCCGCCGATCTGCACGCCCGCCAGCGAATTCGCCACCGCCATCCCGAGATCGTTATGGCAGTGCACGGAAAACACCGCCTTGTCCGAATTCGGAATGCGTTCGCGCAGTGTCTTCACGAGATTGCCGTACAGTTCCGGCACGCCGTAGCCGACGGTGTCGGCGATATTGATGGTCGTCGCGCCTTCGGCGATCACTGCTTCCAGCACGCGGCACAGAAAGTCGAGGTCGGAGCGGCTGCCGTCTTCCGGCGAGAACTCGACGTCGTCGGTGAACTTGCGGGCGAAGCGCACGGCAAGCTTTGCCTGCTCGAACACCTGGTCCGGTGTCATGCGCAGCTTCTTTTCCATGTGCAACGGCGACGTTGCGATAAACGTATGGATACGGAAGTGATCGGCGGGTTGCAACGCGTCGGCCGCGCGCTGGATGTCCTTGTCGTTCGCGCGAGCGAGCGAACACACCGTGCTGTCCTTGATCATCGACGCGATCGTGTGGATCGAATCGAAATCGCCGTTCGAACTGGCCGCGAAGCCGGCTTCGATCACGTCGACCTTCATCCGCTCAAGCTGCTTCGCGATACGGATTTTTTCTTCCTTCGTCATCGACGCACCGGGCGACTGTTCGCCGTCGCGCAACGTCGTGTCGAAAATGATGAGCTTGTCTGCCATGTCTGGGCTCCGTGGGGGATCGTCTAGGAATAATAGTAAAGATGGAATTCGGGTGCTCACGCCACCGCAGGCGCGCCGCTCAGTGTTCGCGTTGCGACGAGCGGGCCGGATTCAGACGGCCGCGCACGGTTTGCCACGCCCAGAACACGTAACCCGACAGGCCGTACAGCACGAACAGGCCGAACAACATCAACGGCGGATCGGACGACACGAGCACGAACGCGACCACGACGAGCAGGATGGCCGCGAACGGCACGCGGTGCCGGACATCGAGCGCCTTGCCGCTGTAGAACGGCGCATTCGACACCATCGTCACGCCTGCGTAGACGGTCAGCGCGAAGGCGACCCACGGCAGCCAGACGAGCTGGAGCGGGACGCGGTTGTCGGTGGCGAGCCAGACGAAGCCGGCGATCAAGGCTGCGGCGGCCGGGCTCGGCATCCCCTGGAAGAAGCGCTTGTCGACGACGCCGATGTTCGCGTTGAAACGCGCGAGCCGCAGCGCCGCACCGGCGCAGTAGACGAACGCTGCGAGCCAGCCCCAGCGCCCCAGGTCCTTCAGGACCCACTCGTACATTACGAGCGCGGGCGCGACACCGAACGAGACCATGTCCGACAGGCTGTCGAACTGCTCGCCGAACGCGCTTTGCGTGTGCGTCATGCGCGCAACGCGACCATCCATACCGTCGAGCACCATCGCGACGAAGATCGCGATCGCCGCGATTTCGAAGCGCACGTTCATCGCCTGCACGACGGCGAAAAAGCCGCAAAAGAGCGCAGCGGTCGTGAACGCATTGGGCAACAGATAGATGCCGCGCTTGCGCAGGAACTGCTGGCGCGCTGCCCGGCGGCTGTCCGATACGACCGGCTCCGGCCCGACCGGCTTGTTGCGGCGGAACGGTCGCGGCAGCGGAGCGCCGCTGCGACGGGGCCGGCGCGGTTTGAATGCGGCCATCGAAAGCTCCTTATGCCGACTTATAGTTCGGCGAGGATCGTCGACGAGGCAGAGACCTTTTCGCCGATCGAGACGCGCGGACGGCTGCCGACCGGCAGATACACGTCGACCCGCGAACCGAAGCGGATGAAGCCGTAGCGCTGGCCGCGCGTGAGCGGTTCGCCCGCCCGCACGTAGCAAAGGATGCGGCGCGCGATCAAACCGGCGATCTGCACCGACGTGACCGTGTGGCCGCTGGCCGTATTGATGACGACCGCGTTACGTTCGTTTTCTAGCGAGGCTTTATCGACGGCCGCGTTCAGATACGCGCCCGGAAAATATTCGACCTTCGAGATCGCGCCGTCCACCGGCGAGCGTTGCGAATGGACGTTGAACACGTTCATGAACACGCTGATCTTCAGCGCATCGCGATTGGCGTACGGGTCACGGGTGGTTTCGACCGCGACGATACGGCCGTCGGCCGGGCACAGCACCGCATTCGCCTGGGTGGGAATGGGTCGCGCCGGATCGCGGAAGAACTGCACCACGAAGATCAGCAGCAGCCAGAAGATCCATGCGAAGCCAAACCCCGCGACGGCATGGATCAGCAGCGCGGCAACGGCTGCGATAGCGATAAACGGCCAGCCTTCGCGCGCAATGATCGGATGAGGGTAATTCATGATTGGCTTCTGTATTTTTGTAAAACCGTAGGATAGCAAAAGCCGTCCAGGGTTCAGCACGCCTGGACGGCTTTTTGCGCGAACCGGTGCGCAAGACTTCTTGCGCACCGGACCGAAGCGGCGTACAGCCTTAGTTCTTCGACTGGTCGACCAGCTTGTTCTTCGCGATCCACGGCATCATCGCGCGCAGCTTTGCACCGACCTGTTCGATCTGGTGCTCGGACGTCAGGCGGCGGCGCGATTGCAGCGTCGGCGCACCGGCGCGATTCTCGATGATGAAGCTCTTCGCGTACTCGCCGGTCTGGATGTCCTTCAGAACGTCCTTCATCACCTTCTTCGTTTCGTCGGTGATGATGCGCGGGCCCGTCACGTACTCGCCGTATTCGGCGTTGTTCGAGATCGAGTAGTTCATGTTCGCGATGCCGCCTTCGTAGATCAGGTCGACGATCAGCTTCAGTTCGTGCAGGCACTCGAAGTACGCCATTTCCGGCGCGTAGCCCGCTTCCACCAGCGTTTCGAAGCCGGCCTTGATCAGGTCGACGGTACCGCCGCACAGCACGGCTTGCTCGCCGAACAGATCGGTTTCGGTTTCTTCACGGAAGTTGGTTTCGATGATGCCGGCACGGCCGCCGCCGTTGGCCACTGCGTACGACAGCGCGATGTCGCGAGCCGCGCCCGACTTGTTCTGTGCCACGGCGATCAGGTGCGGCACGCCGCCACCTTGCGTGTACGTACCGCGCACCGTATGACCCGGCGCCTTCGGCGCGATCATGATGACGTCGAGGTCCGCACGCGGGATCACCTGGCCGTAGTGGACGTTAAAGCCGTGCGCGAATGCGAGGGCTGCGCCCTGCTTGGCATTGGCGTGCACTTCCTTGCTGTAGACCTCGGCGATCTGCTCGTCGGGCAGCAGCATCATGACGACGTCCGCGCCCTTCACCGCTTCCGCGACTTCCTTGACCGCGAGGCCGGCGTTCTCGGCCTTGCTCCACGAAGCGCCGCCCTTACGCAGGCCGACCGTCACGTTGACGCCGCTGTCCTTCAGGTTCAGCGCGTGCGCGTGGCCTTGCGAGCCGTAACCGATGATCGTGACCTGCTTGCCTTTGATGAGGGAGAGGTCGGCGTCCTTGTCGTAGAAAACTTTCATGTCTGTTCCTTGGCGATATACAAAATCAGTGAAATTCGAATACTGCGGAATGCTGCGTTATGTGCTGCACGGCCGGGTGTGCGGATACAGTTGATACGCACCCCGGCTTCGATCGATACGACGTCACACCTTCAGAATGCGCTCGCCGCGCCCGATACCCGAGCCGCCGGTGCGGACAGTTTCGAGAATCGCAGTGGCGTCGAGTCCTTCGAGGAATGCGTCGAGCTTGTCGCTCGCGCCCGTCAGTTCGATCGTATAGGTCTTTTCGGTGACGTCGATGATGCGGCCGCGGAAAATATCCGCCATCCGTTTCATCTCTTCACGCTCCTTGCCGACCGCCCTTACCTTGATCAACATCAGCTCGCGCTCGATGTGGGCGCCCTCAGTCAGGTCGACCACTTTCACCACCTCGATCAGGCGGTTCAGATGCTTCGTGATCTGTTCGATCACGTCGTCCGAGCCAATGGAAACGATGGTCATGCGCGACAGCGAATGGTCTTCGGTCGGGGCCACCGTCAAGGTTTCGATGTTGTAGCCGCGTGCGGAAAAAAGACCGACCACGCGCGACAGCGCGCCCGGTTCGTTTTCCAGCAGCACGGAAATAATGTGTCTCATAGTGCGTTCTCGCGTGTTTTCCGGTTAATCCAGAGTCGATGAGCAACCTGTTGCAAACGCTCCGCGCCGCCTTCGTGTGAGCGCGTCTTTTATGAAGACGCGGACACGGGGCTTCGCGCGGCGCGCCGCGTTACAGGTCTTCCGAACCGAGCAGCATCTCCGTGATGCCCTTGCCGGCCTGAACCATCGGCCAGACGTTTTCGGTTGGATCGGTCTGGAAATCGAGAAACACTGTGCGATCCTTCAGACGCAGCGCTTCCTTGAGCGCCGGCTCCACATCGGACGTCTTTTCGATGCGCATGCCGACGTGGCCGTACGCTTCGGCGAGCTTCACGAAATCCGGCAGCGCATCCATGTACGAATGCGAATAGCGCTTGCTGTATTCGATCTGCTGCCACTGGCGCACCATGCCCAGGTAGCGGTTGTTCAACGAAATGATCTTCACGGGCGTCTCGTACTGCTTGCAGGTCGAGAGTTCCTGAATGCACATCTGGATCGAGCCTTCGCCGGTGATACAGAGCACGTCGTCGTCGGGGTGTGCCATCTTCACGCCCATCGCCGCCGGCAGGCCGAAGCCCATCGTGCCGAGACCACCAGAGTTGATCCAGCGACGCGGCTTGTTGAAGCGATAGAACTGCGCGGCCCACATCTGATGCTGGCCGACGTCGGAACACACGAAGGCATTGCCGTCGGTCAGCTCCCACGCCTTTTCCACCACGTACTGCGGCTTGATGATCTCGCTCTTGCGATCGAACTTGAGGCAGTCTTTGGCGCGCCAGGCTTCGATGTCCTTCCACCAGTCGGCAAGCGCCGCGGTGTCCGGGCCATGTTCCGCGACCTGCAACTGCTCGATCAGCTCCTTCAGCACTTCCTTCACGTCGCCGACGATCGGAATGTCGACCTTCACGCGCTTGGAAATGGACGAAGGATCGATGTCGATGTGAATGATCTTGCGCGGCCGCGATGCGAAGTGCTCCGGATCGCCGATCACGCGGTCGTCGAAGCGCGCACCGATCGCGATCAGCACGTCGCAGTGCTGCATCGCCATGTTGGCTTCGTACGTACCGTGCATGCCGAGCATGCCGAGAAACTTCTTGTCCGACGCGCGATAGCCGCCAAGTCCCATCAGCGTATTCGTGACCGGGTAGCCGAGCAGATCGGCGAACTGGTTCAGCTCGCGCGATGCATCGGCGAGGATGATCCCGCCGCCGGTGTAGATGTACGGACGCTTCGCCGTCAGCAGCAGCGCGACGGCCTTGCGGATCTGGCCGGAGTGGCCTTTGGTAACGGGGTTGTACGAGCGCAGCGAAACGGTCTTGAGCGGCTCGTAGCGGCACGGCGTCTTCGACACGTCCTTCGGGATGTCGATCAGCACCGGGCCGGGCCGGCCGGTACGGGCGATGTAGAACGCTTTCTTGACGGTTGCCGCGAGATCGCGCACGTCCTTCACGAGGAAGTTGTGCTTCACGCAGGGCCGCGTGATACCGACCGTATCGCACTCCTGGAAGGCATCCTGACCGATCGCGGCCGTCGGCACCTGGCCGCTGATCACAACGATCGGAATCGAATCCATGTAGGCGGTGGCGATACCGGTCACCGCATTGGTGACACCGGGGCCGGAAGTCACGAGGCACACGCCGACCTTGCCGGTCGAGCGCGCATAGGCGTCCGCCGCATGGACGGCACCCTGCTCGTGGCGCACGAGGATGTGCTGGAATTTGTCCTGCTTGTACAGCTCGTCGTAGATGTAGAGTACCGAGCCGCCGGGATAACCCCAGACGAATTCAACGCCTTCGTCGGCCAGTGCCTTCATGAGCACGGTGGCGCCGATGGATTCAGATTCGTGGGAGGGAGTGGTATCCGACGTGGAGAATTCCGCGCTGGGCATATTCATTATTCACCTTTCGAATTTTCGGCAAAAAATTGATCGGGTGCTCTCTGCCGGGCTTGTGGCTCGGGTTCAAGCGGCGCGTCCAGTTGACAGGCGAGCTTCTTGGGCTACACCTCAATTGAGACAGTCACTTATGTTGCGAACCAGCGACGATATCTGCTGCTCGTGTCGCGGTCAAGTCATTGTTGCCGTTTTTTGCGGCAACGCGGCGTAAAGCGCGCGAAAGCCGGTAATAAGCGCGATCGGCACGTGTCTGGGCGCATTTGTCGGTGTGTTACAAGTGGCCTCAGCACAACTGCGCAACTTACCGTACGCTTTCGTTTTTCTTTCGCGACACCCATCAGCAGGGGCTGTTGGTGCGGTGTTCCAACCCGGCACCGCGAAAATTTGCTAGCATCCGCGGGTTTTACGACATTTTTCGAACGTTTACGCGCACGCTCGCTGCGCTAATCCCCAACGGATGGCATCAGACAAGGAACTCGCCGACTTTCTGGCGGGCGTCGAAAGGCGCGCGTTCAAGCAAACGGTCTACGCCGTGCGGGACGACGACGCCGCGCTCGATATCGTGCAGGATGCGATGATCAAGCTCGCCGAAAAATACGCCGACCGTCCTGCTGCCGAGTTGCCGCTGCTGTTTCAGCGTATTCTCCAGAATGCGACGCATGACTATTTCCGTCGCCAGAAGGTGCGCAACACGTGGGTCAGTCTGTTTTCGTCGCTCGGCAGCGCCGACGATGACGAATTCGACCTGCTCGAAACGTTCGAGTCCCAGGATGGTTCGGTCGGCGCCGAAAGCGGCGAGCAGAAAATCGAACGCGAACAGATCCTGCAGTTGATCGACGACGAGATCCAAAAGTTACCGGCACGTCAACGGGAGGCGTTTCTGATGCGTTACTGGGAGGATATGGATGTCGCCGAGACTGCCGCCGCAATGGGCTGCTCCGAAGGCAGCGTGAAAACGCACTGCTCCCGGGCCACTCACACGCTGGCGCACGCGCTCAAGGCCAAAGGAATTACGCTATGAGCTCCGCTCTCGAAACTAAAGAACTCGAGTTTGCGCGGCAGGTGCGTCGTGCGCTGGACGAAAGCGCCGCCGGCATCCCGCCCGCTACCGTCGATCGACTCGCTCTCGCGCGTCGTACTGCCCTCGCCCGCAGAAAACCGGAACCGGTGGCTGCACCTGTGTTCGTGCCGGCTTTCGCCGGGATGCCGGCGGCGGGTCCTGTACCGGGCCCGCAACATCGTCCGTCGCGGCTGCGCCGCTTCGCGCTTGCGTGGCCGCTCGTCGCACTGGTGGTCGGCCTCGTGGCGATCGGCTACTGGGAAGACCAGCAACGCACCGCGGAACTCGCGGACATCGATGCAGCCATGCTGAGCGACGATCTGCCGCTCAACGCATATCTCGATCACGGTTTCAACGCGTATCTTTCGCGCGCGCGCTGAGCGGGAGACTCTACGGGTGAGTTACAAGCGCGGCCTCGCCGTTGTCTTCGGATGCGCAATCGCGGCCCTGGTGGCGTTCGCCGCCACCTATCCGCGCTTCTATCCGAGCTCGCCCCGGGCGGCTTCGCCAGGCGTGCCGCCTGTGAAACAGGGCACGCCGTCGCTATCCGTCGAACTTCCCCGTCTACCGAGCAACAACAATCCGCTCGCGTGGTCGCGCCTGAGCAATGCCGAACACCTCGCGCTCGCACCGTTTGAAAGCCAGTGGGATACCTTCAGCGACGCGCGTCGCCGCAAGTGGCTGAAAATCGCCTCGCGCTATTCGAAGCTCTCGCCAGACGCGCAAAAGCAGCTGCATGACCGCATGACCGAATGGGCCCGGATGACCCCGGAGCAGCGGCGCGTCGCCCGCGAAAATTACCAGGTCTCCAAAGAACTGCCGCGCGAGGCGCGTCAGAAAGCGTGGAAGGCCTACGAGCAATTGCCGGAAGAACAGAAGGAGCGCCTCGCCGCCAGCGAGCACAAGCGGCGGCCGAGCGTCGTCAGCGCGCCGCCTTCCGGCAAGAGCGAAGTCACCGATCTCGACCGTCTGATCGACGCGAAGCAACGCGGCGCCAGCGGCGTGCTGCCGGCTAACGGCGCATCGGGAGCGGGCGCTCTGCTGCCGGGCGCTCCGGCCATTCCGAACGCGGGAAGCTTCGTGCCCGCGACGCCGATTCCGGTTTCGCCGTCCGAGGCGCCGTCCATTTTCAACGGCTCCTGATCCGTTCCCTCCGCTCTCGCTCGTGACCGACTCTTCCGCCACTGTCTCCGTCTTGCCCGCAACCACCTTCATCGCACCGACCGTGCGGCGCCGACTCGCCACGATGGCCTATGAAGGCGTGATCCTGTTCGGCATCGTGTTCATCGCGGGCTACCTGTTCAGCACGTTGACGCAGCAGCGCAACGGCCTCACGCATCACAACCTGCTGGCGGCGTGGATCGGGTTTGTCGTCGGTGCGTACTTCGTCTGGTTCTGGACCCACGGCGGCCAGACGCTACCGATGAAAACCTGGCGTCTGCGCGTCGTCGATACAGAAGGCGCGCCGCTGTCGGCGGTGCGTGCGATCGCACGCTATGTGCTCGCGTGGCTGTGGTTCCTGCCACCGCTCGCGCTGCATCCGCTGCTCGGGCTCAAGCTGCCGCAGACCTTGATGATCGCCGGGGTGTGGTTCGTCATCTGGGCGGCGAGCGGGCTGTTCGGCACGCAACGGCAATTCCTGCACGACCGGCTGGCCGGCACGCGGATCATCACGGCGACGCGTTAGTCCACTGTCGTTCGCGGTTTATTACATCCACACGTCCGAGTTTCCCCCGCCGCACCGTCGCACAAGCGAGACAGCGTAATAAGAACTTCTCGTGACTGTCACGGCACAGTCACGTGCCAATGGCGCAATGCGGGTACTGCAACTCGACGCGTGAGCCATGGACTCCAAAACGTCCGCGACTTCCCTGTTCCGCCAGATTGGCCCGAGCGTCGACCCCGTCGCGTTCCGCCCAGACTCCTCTCCTGGCAGCGCCCTGCCGCTGCCGCTTCCACCCGAGATACCCGCCACGCATGGGGCGCATCACGACGAAGACGTCGAAGCCTCGCATCGCTACCGGACCATCTGGCTGTCCGACCTTCACCTCGGCACGAGCGGCTGCCAGGCGCCCTATGTACTCGACTTCCTGCGTCACAACGAATCCGAGTACCTGTACCTCGTCGGCGACATCATCGACGGCTGGCAACTGAAGAAAGGCTGGTACTGGCCGCAGGCGCATAACGACGTCGTGCAGAAGATCCTGCGCAAGGCGCGCAAGGGCACCCAGGTCGTCTACATCCCGGGCAATCACGACGAAGCCGCGCGGCAGTTCTGCGACCTCGCATTCGGCGACATCCACGTGCGCGGCGAAGCGTTCCACACGACGCTCGCGGGCAAACGCCTGTGGATCGTGCACGGCGATCTGTTCGACGGTGTGATCCAGCACGCGAAGTGGCTCGCCTATCTCGGCGACACGCTGTACACGCTGATCCTCGTGCTGAACCGCTGGTTCAACCGCATCCGCAGCCGCTTCGGCTTCCAGTACTGGTCGCTGTCGCAGTACCTGAAGCACCAGGTGAAGAACGCGGTGAACTTCATCTCGTCGTTCGAACGCGTGATGACCGACGAAGCGCGCCGCCGCGGCTGCGACGGCGTGGTTTGCGGACACATTCACAAGGCTGAGATCCGCGACATCGACGGGGTCCTGTACTGCAACGACGGCGACTGGGTGGAAAGTCTGTCCGCACTCGTCGAGACGTTCGAAGGCGAACTCAAGGTGATCTACTGGACCGTGATGCGCTCGCCCGAAGCCAGCGTGCAGAAAGCCACCGCCACCGCGTAACTTCTGTTTATCCGATTCACTCCGACTGGGCCAGAACCGATGAAGATCATGATCGTCACCGATGCGTGGGAACCGCAGGTCAACGGCGTCGTGCGTACGCTGAAGAACACCACGCGGGAGCTCATCGCGCTCGGCCACCGCGTCGAACTGCTCACGCCACTCGAATTCAAAACGATTCCGTGCCCGACGTATCCGGAGATCCTGCTGTCGCTGTTCCCCAAGCGCAAGCTGAGCCGGCGCATCGACGAGTTCGCGCCCGACGCGCTGCATATCGCCACCGAAGGACCGCTCGGGCTCGCTGCGCGCCGCTATGCGCTCGCGCACAAGCTGCCCTTCACGACCGCGTATCACACGCGCTTTCCGGAGTACGTGCAGGCGCGCTTCGGTATTCCGCTGGCCGCGACCTATCGCTTCCTGCACTGGTTTCACAAGGCATCGCTCGCCGTGATGGCGCCGACGCCGGTCGTCAAGACCGACCTCGAAAAATTCGGCTTCACCAACGTCGTGCTGTGGACCCGTGGCGTCGACCTCGAGATCTTTCATCAGATGGAGTCGAAGGTGCTCAACAGTGCACGGCCGATCTTTCTGTACGTCGGACGCGTTGCTGTCGAGAAGAATGTCGAAGCATTCCTGAAGCTCGATCTGCCGGGTTCGAAGTGGGTCGCCGGTGAGGGGCCCGCGCTGGCCGAACTGAAGTCGCGCTATCCGCAGGCGAACTATCTCGGTGTGTTGACCCAGGCGGAACTCGCGAAGGTTTATGCCGCCGCGGACGTGTTCGTGTTCCCGAGTCGCACCGACACGTTCGGGCTCGTGCTGCTCGAAGCGCTGGCCTGCGGCACGCCGGTGGCGGCCTACCCGGTGACCGGTCCGATCGACGTGCTCGGCACCGGCGGTGCGGGCGCGATGCACGAGGACCTGCGCGAAGCCTGCCTCGAAGCGTTGAAGATCGATCGCCAGCATGCACGCGCGTGGGCCGAGCGGTTCTCATGGGCCGCCGCGTCCGCCCAGTTCGCCGCGCACCTGAAGCCGCTGCAGCGCGAATCGTTCGCCGAGAATAGCGCCGCCGCGTGAACAAGGCGCCATCGATGCGAGCCAGAACTTCGCCGGCACAGCGTGACACGGGCGCTGCACATACGGCCAGCGCCGAGCCGTTCGACGACGTGCGCGACGATACGCACAACGGCACGGCGCCCGCTGACGGTATCGCGCGTTCGCATGTCGCGTCGATACGCCGGGTCACGCGACCAGACCCGGATCACGCGCCGGCCACGCCCGATACCCACCGTACGCACGACGGACACGACCCGCACGAACATCACGAACCGCTCGGTCCCGACGATCCGCTCGCACCGTTGCCGTTCAATCCGTACAAGGGCAACCGCGGCGTCACGCGCGCCTGGCACGCGCTGAAGAATTCGCTGGCCGGCTTTCGGGTGGCGATTCGCGAGGAAAGCGCATTTCGCCAGGAGTTGACGCTCGCCGCGATCCTGCTGCCGTGCGGCGTGCTGGTCCCCGTCGAGCCGGTGTCGCGCGTGCTGCTGCTCGGTTCGGTGTTGCTTGTGCTGATCGTCGAGCTGCTCAATTCGAGCGTCGAAGCGGCAATCGACCGCATCTCGCTCGAGCGCCACGAACTGTCGCGACGCGCGAAGGACTTCGGTAGCGCCGCCGTGACGGTCGCGCTGTGCATCTGCGTGATGACGTGGGCGTTGCTGGTCGGCCCGCTTGCGTGGCACTGGATCGCGAGCTTCATCTGAGCATTCTCCGAAGACGCGCTAACCCTGCGCGGACATGCGTTGCAGTACGCCCGCAGGCTACGTTGTCGAAGGAAAACCCGGAATCCCGGTCTGGAAAGAGAACGGTCGGTTTATAATCGTCCGATACTCTTACATACCAACCGTGTCCGGGTGGCTTTTGCAGCAGCGGCAGCAACGGCTTGCCGCTACGTGCCAGCCCGGCGAAACCAGGGCCGGACGTCATGGAAGCCAAACCTCCCCGTCGCACCCGAGAACGGATTCTCGAACTATCGTTGAAGCTTTTCAACGACATTGGCGAGCCCAACGTCACGACGACGACGATCGCCGAGGAAATGGAGATCAGCCCGGGCAACCTGTACTACCACTTCCGCAACAAAGACGACATCATCAACAGCATCTTCAGCCAGTTCGAGCAGGAGATCGAAAAGCGTCTGCGTTTTCCGGACAATCACCGCGCGACCATCGATGAAATGTGGTCGTATCTGCAGTACATGAGCGATTTCACATGGCGTTATCGCTTCCTGTATCGCGATCTGAACGATCTCCTCGCGCGCAACCGGACGCTTGAGACCCACTTCAAGCAGATCATCAGCCACAAGGTGCGCTTCGCGAGCCAGTTCTGCGAGCAGCTCGTCACCGACGGCGAAATGATCGCGACCCCCGAAGAGATCGAGGTGATGGCGACCAACATCGGCGTCATCGCGACCTACTGGTTGTCGTACCAGTTCGTGATGAATCCGCGCAAGTACAACGACCAGCAGGCGATTCGCAACGAGCTCGACCAGGTGAGCGTGCAGGTGGTGTCGTTGATGGCGCCGTATCTGCGCGGCCGCTCGCGGCAGATCTTCGACGATCTGGTGTCGGGCAAGCTGCCCAAGCGTGAGTTCTACGATTATCTGCCGCCCAAGGAAGGCGCGGCACCGCGTAACGAACCGAAGGACGGTTAGAACATGAAGTCGGTGTGTGTGTATTGCGGCTCATCGAGCGGAGCCCGCCCGCTGTATGTCGAAGCGGCCCGCGCGTTTGGCCGGGCGCTCGTCGAGCACGACCTTGCGCTCATCTACGGCGGCGGCAAAGTCGGCCTGATGGGCACGATCGCCGATACGGTAATGGAGGCAGGTGGCCGCGCGATCGGCGTGATTCCCGAGCTGCTGGTCAGCAAGGAAATCGGCCACAGGGGCCTGACCGAGTTGCACGTCGTGCCCGATATGCATCATCGCAAGAAGATGATGGCCAATCTGTCGGATGCGTTTGTCGCAATGCCGGGCGGTGTCGGCACGCTCGAAGAACTGTTCGAGGCTTATACGTGGGCGCAGCTCGGCTATCACCAGAAGCCGGTCGCGCTCTTGAACATCGACGGCTTCTACGATCCGCTGATCGCGATGCTCGAGCACACGGTGCAGGAAGGCTTCATGCGGCAGACCTACCTCGATATGCTGCAGTTCGACAGCGACCCGACCGCGCTGATCGACAAGCTGCAGCGTCATCAGCCGATCGTGGCCGACAAGTGGGTTCAAACGCGTAACGCGGTATAAGTCGCGACGGCGGCGCATGGCACGGGGTGCGCTGCGCCCTTGCCCGCTTCACTTCTCTTCATTTCTCTTCTCCAGCGAGATCGCTCATGTCCAAGGTTGTCCTGATCACCGGTGCGAGCCGCGGTATCGGCCGCGCGACGGCACGTGCGCTAGGCGCGCTTGGATGGTCGGTCGGGGTCAACTATCGGCGCGATGCGGATGCCGCGCGCGTCACGGTCGAGGAAGTCGAGCACGCCGGCGGCCGGGCCGTCGCGATTGCCGGCGACGTGGCCGACGAAGCCGCAGTCATCGCGATGTTCGATGCCACCGAAAACGCCTTTGGCCGGATTAGCGCGCTCGTCAACAATGCCGGCATCGTCGCCCCGTCGATGCCGCTCGCCGACATGGACGCGGCACGCCTGAAGCGCCTGTTCGACGTCAATGTGTTCGGCGCCTATCTGTGCGCACGCGAAGCCGCGCGGCGCATGTCGACCGATCGCGGCGGCGCGGGCGGTGCGATCGTCAATCTGTCATCGGCGGCGGCGCGCCTTGGATCGCCGAACGAATATGTCGATTACGCGGGCTCCAAAGGCGCGATCGATACGCTGACGCTCGGCCTCGCGAAAGAACTCGGGCCGCGCGGCGTGCGCGTCAACGCGGTGCGCCCCGGCCTCATCGATACCGAGATTCACGCGAGCGGCGGCAAGCCCGAGCGCGCCGCGCAACTCGGCGCACAGACGCCGCTTGGACGGCCCGGCAGCGCGGACGAGGTCGCTGAAGCAATTGTCTGGCTGCTCACCGACGCGTCGTCGTACGTGAGCGGCACGCTGCTCGACGTCAGCGGCGGCCGCTGATTTATTGTCCTTTCCCTTCTTTGGCGGCAATCGTGTCTGCGGTTGCCCGGGCTTTGTTGTGTCAGGTGCGCGCCCCAGCGATACCGATGAACTGCTTCGAGTATTCGTGCACACGACACGAGAAACTACCGCGCTCGACAAATCAGAACGAAGAACCCGGTTGCCGCAAGAACGCGATCTCCGCTTCAGTAGACGGCCGGCCAAGCAACGCATTGCGATGCGGGAAACGTCCGAACCGCTCGATCACATCGGCGTGACGCACCGCGAACCGGTAGTAATCGGCGCGTGCGCCGTCGGGCTGGGCGTCGAGCTCTTTAAAAAGCCGCAGCGACTCCCGCTGGCTCGCCATCGATTCATCGTGTTCGAACGGCAGATAAGCGAATGCGCGGTGATGTACGGTGGGCAATTGCCTGTCGTCGCCGCACGCCACCATCCCGGTTGCGACTTGCAACGCCTTCGGGTCCGCAGCAAATGCACGCGCGGTGCCGCGATGGCAGTTGCGCGAGAACTGGTCGAGCACGATCACGAGCGCAAGCGCACCGACTGGCGTGCGCATCCAGTCGTCGAAGACGCCTTCGCGGGCCGCGTCGATCAATACGCCGAAGCGCTCGCGCAGCATCGTATCGAAGGCTTCGTCACGCGCGAACCATTGCTTGCGCGGCTCGCCGAAACCAGCGGCATCGGGCGCACCAAACCAGCATTCGAGCACATCGCGCGCACGCGGATCGAGCGTTGCGTCGCTATCGCTCATGCAAACTCCAGCACGAGACGACGCGTGCGCGCACTCTTTTTCTCCAGCTTCGCAACCCGCAACGCACCGATCTCCTGCGTGTTGCGAACATGCGTGCCGCCGCACGGCTGCAGATCGATTCCTTCGATGCGCAGCAGCCGCACACGCCCGAGACCCATCGGCGGCTTCACGCTCATCGTGCGTACGAGTTCCGGACGCTGCTGCATTTCTTCGTCGGTGATCCACTCGGTCGCGACGCTGTGCGCGCCGCCCACCAGTTCCGCGAGCCGCGCTTCAACGAGCTCGCGTTCGATCGGCTCGACGGTGGCGAAGTCGAGCCGCGCGTAGTCGATCGTGATGCTGCAGCCGTCGACCGGATAGGGCAGCACCGCGCACATCAGATGGCTCGCGGTATGCAGGCGCATGTGCCGGTAGCGGCGCGCCCAGTCGAGCGTTGCGGTCACGCGATCGCCGACGGAGAGACGTGCGAGCAATTCATCCTGGTCCGCAGCGGGCACGTGTACCGCGTCGTCCGGGGTCGCGCCTTCGAACTTCGCCTTGCGCGTATCGGCGATTGCAATGTGCGTACCGTCGGCGAGCGTCAAGGTGCCGGCGTCGCCGGCCTGACCGCCGCCGAGCGGATAGAACACCGTCTGATCGAGGTGGATGCCCTGCTCGTCGATCGCAGTGATCGCGGCATCGCAGTGCGTGAGATAGGCGTCCTCGCGAAAGAGTGCGCGCGTGGTCATGAGTGGGGTCTCCGTATTTCTGGTGCGAGCGGTCATTATGCCGACCGGGAGGCGCAGCGAAGAAGGCAACTGCACCCGCCCACGTCAGGACTGTACTGGGCGATTCGCCGGGCCAATCGCGTCGTCAGGGCCGGGCAAGGTATTGATGCACCGCCTGAATCGCAGCTGCTCCCTCCCCCACCGCGGCCGCCACTCTCTTGACGGAGCCGCTGCGCACATCGCCGACCGAAAAGACACCGGGCCGGCTGGTCTCCAGATCGTGGGGCGGCCGGTCTGCGGTCCAGTGTTCGCCGGTATCGGCACCGGTCAGCACGAACCCGTCCTTGTCCAGGGCGACGCAATCACCAAGCCAGCGCGTACTCGGCTCAGCACCCAGAAACAGGAAAACGTGCCGCATCGGCTTGTGTTCGATCTGCCCCTGCCGGTCCCAGCGTATCGCCTCAAGCCGCGATTCGCCGCACAATTCGACGATCCGCGTCTTCGTGTGCAACGTGATGTTGGCCGCCGCATCGATCCGCCGGATCAGATATGCCGACATGCTGGCGCTGAGCCCATCGCCACGCACCACGACGTGCACGTGGCGCGCGAATCTCGCGAGAAATACCGCAGCCTGCCCGGCCGAATTCCCGCCGCCAACGATGATCAGCTCTTCGTTCTTGCAGAACCCGCCCTCCATGAACGTCGCGCTGTAGTAGACGCCGCGGCCTTCAAAATGCTCGAGACGGGGTAGGTCCGGTTTCCGATAGCGCGCACCGGTAGCAATCACGACAGCACGCGCGTAAACACGCTCGTTGTGATTGAGGCCGATGTGAAACGATTGGGTATCCGTGCAATCGATCGTTAGTGCTTCTATCGGCACGCCAACCTCGGCGCCGAACTTGCGGCATTGCGACAGACCGCGGCCCGCTAATGCCTGCCCGGATATGCCCGTAGGAAAACCAAAGTAATTCTCGATCTTCGAACTCATGCCGGCCTGTCCGCCCGGGGCTTTGGCATCGAGCACCGCGACCGTCAATCCCTCGGATGCGGCATACACCGCAGCGGCGAGCCCTGCGGGTCCCGCCCCCACCACCACGAGGTCGAAGTGCTCGCCGTCGAGCCGGTCCGGACTCAGGCCGATGGCATCCGCGACGGCCCGGTGGCTCGGTTGCTTCAGCACGACGCCTTGCAGCGTGATCACGACCGGGATGTCGGCTTCGGTCGCGTCATAGCGCGTCAGCAGCTCCTGGGCCTCGCTGTGCTCGACGATATCGAAGTAAGCCGCAGGCTGACCGTTGCGACTCAGGAAATGACGCAGTCGTAGCGTAGTGATCGACGACGTACTGCCAATCACCATCAAACCCACTTGCTGGCCCTGGATGAAAGCGACCCGGCGCAGGATATAGGCGCGCATGATCGTTTCGCTCAACTCCGCTTCCGCAATGACGAGCGCGTGCAGCGATTCCTCATCGATCACGATGACCTCGCAATCGCTGATGGCGCGCACCGTCGCCACCGCTGCCCGGCCAGCGAGCGTGCCAACCTCGCCGGTAAAACTGCCGGGGCCATGTATGCCAAGCAGTCGGGGGCCGTCAATGGACCCCCTGCTCCCTTCGATGGTGCCGGACAGAATGGCGAACATGCTCGTGTGCCGGTCGCCTTCGGAATAAAGGACGTCGCCGGCCTTCAGCTTGCGCCGCTCGCCGTAGCGCTCCACTATTGCTAGTTGCGCTTCGTCGAGCGTGGGATGGATCTGATGATGGCGGCTGCCGCCTGACAACAGATCGCTGGGTTTGCCTAAAGAGTCTTTGTTCATGGTGGATTTCATCGAATCAACACAAGGCCCTTGATGTGGACCTGCTGCGTCCACCGGGCCTAAATCTTCTGTACTGGAGAGGGCTGGTTGCGCATCCAGTCTGCCGTATCGAAGAACGAGTGCAGCAGCCGTTCGCGCAACGCAGCGTCGAGGCCTACGTCTTCCATCGCCCACGCCATGCAGCGCAGCCACTGGTCGCGTTCGCTCTCGCCGATCGCAAACGGCAGGTGACGAGCACGCAATCGCGGATGGCCAAAGCGGCTGATGTAGTGGTCCGGGCCGCCCAGCCAGCCGCATAGAAACCAGAAAAACTTGTCGCGCGAACCGTCCAGTGTGGGTGGATGCAGCGAGCGAATGCCCGCGAATTCCGGTTCGATATCCATCAGGTCGTAGAAGCGGTCGATCAGTTCGCGCACACGCGCCTCGCCGCCTACGAGTTCGAACGCCGTGGTCTCGGCGGGTGCAGTTTCCGCTGCTTCGGTTGGTTCAGTCATACGGTTTTCTACTCGACAACAAAGTGGAACGAAAAAAGAAAAATCACGCGTCGCGCAGCGACTGCAACGCCGGACGCGACAGCACATGCCGCAGGCTCAGCCATCCGCCGAGCGCCGCGCACACGACACCGGCCGCCACACCGGCAGGCAGTAGCCACGGATCGAACGACAGATAGAACTCGAAGACGCGTGTGGCCAGCACCCAGCCGATCACCTGCGCGCCGATGGCCGCCATCAACCCCGATAGCGCGCCCACCGCGACGAACTCCGCGATCTGCACCGCCCGCACCTGGCGATGCGACGCGCCGAGCGCGCGCAGCAGCGCGGATTCTCGCATGCGTTCGTCGCGTGTGCCGGCCAGCGCCGCGTACAGCACGAGCACGCCGGCCGCCAGCGTGAACGCAAACAGGAACTGCACGGCGCCGATCACCTGTTCGAGGACGTTCTGCACCTGCGCCAGAATCGGCCCCATATCGATCGCGGTGAGCCCCGGCCAGGTCGCGATCAGGTTGTCGATCACGCCCTGCTGGCTCGGCGCCAGATGGAAGCTCGTGATGAACGTTGCCGGAAAATCGCGCAACGCACTGGGCGGCATCAGCACGAAGAAGTTCACCTTGAACGAACCCCAGTCGAGCTTGCGCACGCTTGTCACGGGCGCATCGACGGTCAGGCCCGTCACGTCGAAACGCAGCACGTCGCCGGGTTTCACGTTGATCAGCTTCGCAAGGCCCTGCTCGATCGAGATCTGCGGCTTGTCGCTGTTGCCGTACCACTCGCCGGCGGCGATGCGGTTGTCGCTCGGTAGTGTCGTCGTGTACGACAGGTTGAACTCGCGATCGACGAGCCGGCGCGCGTCCTCGCTCTTGTACGAATCCGGGTTCACCGCTTTACCGTTGATCGCGACGAGCCGGCCACGCACCATCGGCGACAGCGTCGCGTCGGGCCAGCCGTGCGTCGTCAGATACTGCGTGACGGCCGCGCGCTGATCGGGCTGGATGTCGATGATGAATTCATTCGGTGCATCGGGCGGCGTTGATTTGCGCCAGCCATTCACGAGATCGTTGCGTGTCATCGCGATCAGCAGCAGACACATCAGGCCGATGCTCAACGCCGTGATCTGCAGCGCGCTCGCGCCGCTGCGCCGTTCGAGCGAGGCGAGCGCATAACGCCAGCCGATCCCCGCGTTCAGACGCTCGCTGCGTACGAGCCGTGCCGACGCCCACAACGCCACACGCGCCACGCACATGAACACGAGCAGCCCGCCTGCAAAACCACCCGCGACAATACCGCCGAGCTTCAACTCGCCCGCCGCGACGATCAGCAGTGCGGCGAACAGTACGATGCCAAGCGCGTATGCCGCCCACGCAGTGCGTTCCGCTTCGCCCCACTCGCGCCGTAACACGCGCACCGGCGGCACACGCGTGAGCGGCAACAGCGGTGGCAACGCGAAGCCGAGCAGCAGCACAAGGCCCGCGGCAATCCCTTCGAGCGCCGGCAATACGCCAGGCTGCGGCAGCGTGACATCGATCAGACTGCCGAGCCACGCCAGCAGTGCAAGATGCCCTGCGTAGCCGAGCGCCACGCCGAGCGCGCCACCGAGCAGACCGAGCGCCACGAATTCGATCGTGAAGAGCGCGCGCAGCGTGCGCTGGCTCACACCGAGACAACGCATCGCCGCGCAACCGTCGAGATGCCGGCGCATGTAGCGATGCGCAGCCATCGCGATCGCAACGGCCGCGAGCAGCGCGGTCAGCAGCGAGACGAGCGTAAGGAAGTGACTCGCGCGATCGAGCGTCTGCCGTACTTGCGGCTGGCCGTCCTGTAGCGATTCGAGCGCGACGCCGCGCAGCTTGCCGCCGTCGATCTGTTGATGCGCCCATTGCGAGAACGTCGCGACCGACGGTTCGGCACCGGCCACCAGTAGCCGGTACGTGACGCGGCTGCCGTAGGTGATGAGACCGGTCGACGGCAGATCGTCGAAACGCAGCATCAGGCGTGGCGAGAAATTGACGAAGGCAAAGCCGCGATCGAGTTCGCGCGTAATCACCGCGCCGATCGTGAAGCTGCGGCTGCCGACCCGCACCGCGTCGCCGACATTCAGCTTCAGCGCCTCGAGCAGCGCGGGATCGACCCAGACGACGCCAGGCGGTGGAATCGATGTGGCGGGATGGTCGGCGGCGGTCGGTGAAGAGGCGATGCGCAGTTCGCCACGTAACGGATAACCCGTCGAGACAGCCTTCAACGCAGCGAGGCGCGAGAGTGGCTGAGCGCCACCTGTACCGACCATGCTCGGAAAGATTGCGGTGGTAGCGGTCTCGAGATCGAGCGCCTTCGCCTGCTGGAAGAACTTCGGCTCGACCGGATGATCGGCGCGCACGATGAAGTCGGCCGCGAGCATCTTGCGTGCGTCGCGCTCCAGTCCCTTCTGCAACCTGTCACCGAGAAAGCCCACGCTGGCGAGCGCGGCGACGGCCAGCACGAGCGCCAGCAGCAGCATCGTGAGTTCGCCCGCGCGCCAGTCGCGTGCGGTCATCCGCCACGCCTGACGCAGCAGATCGGGCCATGCAAGGCGATGCGCCGCGGTGCGCGGCAAGGGGGTCTGCGCAGCGTCGCTCAATCGTGCCTGCCTCTGAGCGAGCCGAAGCGCGTCACCATATGCGTCGCCATCCCGCGATAACTGCCTTGCACGCCGCGCCACAGACGCGGCAATGCCCAGCCGGCGAGCGCGAGGAAGCCGATCAGCAGCACGAGGAACAGCAGCGGGACAAACAACGCGAGCAGCAGGCCGCCGAACACGAGGCCATCTTCGGCCGTCGACGTCACGATGTTCGACACCGGTTCAGGTGACAGGTTGATCAGTGCCCGCGTGCCCGCCTTCGCGAGATGGGCAGTGCCGGCGAGCGTGCCGCCGGCCAGCGCCGCGACCGTCAGCAGCGCCGGATCGGCATGGCCGAACGCGCCGACCGCGAGTACGGCGCCGGCGGGAATGCGGATAAACGTGTGTACGGCATCCCAGAGGGAATCGAAAGCGGGGATCTTGTCGGCGAGAAACTCGGTGACGGTGAGCACGGCGGCCGCACCGATGACCCACGGCGACGACAGCACGGACAGCGTATCGGGCAGATGGATGAAGCCGAGGCGTTCGAACACGCCGGCAAGCAGGACCGTCAGATAGAGGCGCAGGCCGCTACCCCACGACAGACCTGCTGCAAGAGAAAGAGGTTCAAGCATGGCCGCCTCCTGGCGCGCGCTGCATGCCGGGTGCTTCGGCCGGTTCGCGGGATCTCCGCTGCTCGTGCATGGAATCGCATCGATTAGCATGGAAAACGCGTGGAACCCGCCGCGCCGAAGCCGCCGATCCCGCGCAAAGCCCGTCTGCCATAGCGGACCGCGAGCGCGGGGAAGTTCAGGTTATTCAGGTAAATATGGCTTTCATTATAGCCACGTTAATTCGCGGCCCACTGGAGAACGGCTGGCGGGTGGTGTGCGCAGCGGACTCATCATCCGCTTGCAGCAGTTCATGGCGACTTCGGCGACCACCCGCCCCGCCAATGGCGACAAGGCTTCCGAGGATTTAACCTTGTCGCACCGCCGCGCACGGCGTGGCGGTTTTCGGGCGAATCGAACGCTGACACTAACGGGCAAATAAGGGGGAAATAAGGGGAAAACGATAGGCCGATCAATGCGAAGCGGGCCTGATCCGCGACGTGCGACATCATTGTCGCGCGGTGTTTGCAATCTCTTGTGTCATCTTGCGCAGAAAACCGTCGAGCGAAAAATCGCGCTGTGCATCGGCACGCCCCTGATCGGCGAGACGTTGCGCGAGGTCCGGCGATGCACGCAAGGTACTCACCGCATCGGCGAGTTCCTTCTCGTCACCAAGCTGGACAAGCCAGCCATTGTGCCGGTGCCGGATGATTTCGGTGACGCCGCCTGCCGCAGTCGCGATGACCGGCTTCGTGGCCGCCATGCCCTCGACGATCACGCGCCCAAACGGCTCCGGTTCCGTCGACGTATGTACGATGACGTCCATCGCCTTCATCCATGCAGGCACATCGTCGCGAAAGCCGACGAAGTGCACGCGCTCGGTGACGCCGAGGCGCTGCGCGAGGCTATGTAGCTCCTGCGCGTAGGCGTGCTCGCCATACAGCGCATCGCCGACCAGTACCAGATGCACGTCGTGCAGACGGGCCAGCGCGGCAATGGCAACGTGCTGCCCCTTCCACGGTGCGATCCGGCCAAAAAGTCCAGCGAGCCACACGTGTTCGGGCAAACCGAGACGCCTTCGCAGAGCTGCGATGTCACCGGCATCGAGCGTGCCGAAACTATCGAAGATGCTCGTGTCGATGCCGTTGTGCACGACGGCCAGTGTGTCGGTCGCGCACCCGGTAAGTGCAGCAAGCGCTTGCGCGGACGCGTGCGAATTCGCGACTACGCGATCGACCATATGGCGAACCATCCATTTGACGATGACACGCTGGACGAAGCCGAAGTGTTGCGCCGACATGATGTCGTGCAGGTACCAGATGACGGGCCGGCGGTGAAACGGCTTACCGAGCGCGCCGAGTACGAGTGCCTTTTGCGTATTCAGAAACAGGACGTCGAAACGTTTTGCCTCCGCGGCGATTGCCCGCACCTGGCTCGCGATACCTGGTAGCGCGCGCAACCAGCCGAAGCGCATCGATTGCCGATGAATGTTCGACACATGCTTGCTGCCGATCACCTGCACGTGCACGCCAAGCGCTTCGAGCCGCGTGCGAAACGGTCCCTCCGACAACAACACCACCTTGCCACGAGACGCATACAGGCCTGCCAGCGACAGCAGTGCAAACTCCGCCCCACCGAGCTGGCCGCTCTGATCGACGAACAGTACCGTGAGCGCCTGGGTGCCGGCGTTCTCCGCAGGCTGAGGTAGGTTCATAACGGCTCCCGTGTGCACAGGCAAGCCGTTTCTTGCGAATACGATGCATCACTAAGCGCTCTCATCGCGGATCGTCCGTTCGCTTTACTCCGAGAATGCTGACAGACTCACCCGCTATATCTGGGCAAGTGTCAGCGGCCGGCTAGAAGCGTAATCACAAGAGCCGATCTTGTGTGTCGCGATTTGTAGCGAACCATCGAACGCGTATGTGTTGTCCGCCAGGTCGGTGGCTCAGATGTCCCGGCCGCTATTCCACCAGCATGACGCGAAGCGCGTCGAATGGGGCGAGGCGGTTTGCCTGGCGCTGTCGCGCCAGGCGTTTGCAGCGTTACAGCAGAACGCAGCAGGTTGCCGTCGATCAGAAGAAATAAGCAATCAGCAACCCTTCCGTCAGCACGCCCAACAGGGTGCTGACGAGAATCGTGGCCGTTGCATCGGTGGTGTAGGTGTTGCTCTTCAACGCGAACATCGCGGCAGCCGTTGCAGTCGGCACCGCCCCGGTGATCACGGCTTGATGCGCAGGCGCGCCGACCACACCGAACAGCACCGCACCGAGTGCCATCAGCGCCGGCTGCAGGAGATTCTTGATCCCGAGGTTGGTCAGCACATTGGCATTGATGACGAAGCGCTCGCCGTACAGCATCAGTCCGAGTGCAAATAACGACGTCCCGCCGGCGGCCTTCGCTATCAGGTCGACAGACGTGAGCACCGGTCCGGGCAACGTGACGTGCGCGAAGCTCAGCACCATGCCGAGGATAGGCAGCCAGACAATCGGATTGATCACCGCACGCACGATGCTCTGCCAGAACACCTTCAGCGCCTCCTGCCATCCGTTTCCTTCGGTGCCTTTACCGTGCAGATTCGTCAGCACGATAGTCAACGGCAGCATGAAGATACTGGTGATCAGATTACCGACCAGCACGGCGAGAAACCCCTCGGGTCCGAACACCGCCGCCAGAATGGGCGCACCGAAGTAAGCCATATCGGGAAACGCGCACACCAGCGCCTGCATCGTAGCCGTACGCAGATCGTGTTTGAACACATAGCGACCGACGAGCAACGCAATCACATAAGTGCCCATCAACCCGAGCGTCAGGCAGGCGGCAAAGCCCACGTTCTGCAGTTTGTCCGGCGAGGTCTTGACTGCGCCTTCGAACAGCGCGAAAGGCAGAGCAAAACGAATCACCAGAGTGGCAAGCACGCCGGCATCGGCGTGCTTCAGCAGACCGAGCCGGCACGATAGCCAGCCAAGCCCGATGACGAACGCGACCGGCAACAACCCATTGAGAATGGTGTTGAGCACAGCAATACCCCCTTTTTTCTGCTTTGACTGCTTCGGGCTGGCTTAAACGGCGCTGCTTTTGGTCCGGCTATACGGGACGTAGTGCGGAGCCCAGATCTTCGCGCGGATGAGGCCTTCTATCTGATCGGTATCGACGCCCTTGGTCAGTCCGTCCTTATGCGCCTGAAGCGCCACCGCAAGCGCCACCGTCACCGACACTTCGCGCAGCGAAGTCACAGGCGGCAGCAGATTGCTGCGCGGATCGTTGCGCGCAGGCGATGCTGCGGCCAATGCTTTCGCCGCGACCATGAACATCGCGTCGGTGACGCGTTCGGCCTTGACGGCAATAGCACCCAGACCGACGCCAGGGAAGATATACGAGTTGTTGGTCTGGTCCACCTTGAACTTCGCGCCATTGCGGGTGAGCGGCGGGAACGGGCTACCCGTGCCGATCACAGCCCGGCCCTCGCTCCACGCTTCGAGGTCTTCGGGAGTCGCCTCGGCACGTGAGGTTGGATTCGAGAGCGGGAAAATGACGGGCCGCTTGTTGAACTCGGCCATCGCGCGCACCACCGGTTCGGAAAACGCGCCCGGCTGCCCCGACACACCGATCAGCACAGTCGGCTTCGCGTTGCGCACGACGTCGAGCAGCGCGATCTTGTCCGGATGATCGAGCGTCCAGCCACCCACCGCCGACTTCTGCTGCACGAACGGTTGCTGGAACGAAGCCAGACCCTCCATGCCCTCGACCAGCAACCCATCGCGATCGACCATGAAGAAGCGTTGCCCAGCTTCGCTGTCCGACAGACCCGCGTCCGTCATCGCCTGGCGAATCAGGCTCGCAATCCCGCAGCCGGCCGAACCGGCGCCCATCACCGCAATGCGTTGCTCGGTGAGCGGCACACCGGTGACGTTGATCGCCGACAGCAGCGTGCCGGTCGCGACGGCCGCGGTGCCCTGGACATCGTCGTTGAATGTGCAAAGGCTGTCGCGGTAGCGCTCGAGCATACGGGTCGCGTTATTCTTCGCGAAATCTTCCCATTGCAGCAGCACGTGCGGCCAACGCTTGATGACTGCCTGAACAAACGCGTCGATGAAATCGTCGTACTCCTGTCCGCGCACGCGTTCGTGGCGCCAGCCGATATAGAGCGGATCGCTCAGGCAATCGGGGTTGTCGGTGCCGACGTCGAGCATGATCGGTAGCGTGGTGGCCGGATGAAGACCGCCGCAGCCCGTATAGAGCGCGAGCTTGCCGATCGGAATGCCCATGCCGCCCGCGCCCTGGTCGCCAAGGCCGAGAATGCGCTCGCCGTCGGTGACGACGATCGCCTCGACGTTATCGAAACGCGGATGCGCGAGGATCGCTTCGATACGGTTCTTGTGCGGCAAACTGAGGAACAGTCCGCGCGGCTTGCGGAACAGCTTGCTGAATTGCTGGCAGCCGGCGCCGACTGTCGGTGTGTACACGACCGGCAACAACTCTTCGAGGTTCTGCACCAGCAGTGCGAAAAACAGCGTTTCATTGCTGTCCTGCAGTTCTCTGAGAAACGCATAGCGTTCGAGATCGGTTGCGAAACTACGCAGCACCTGCAGGCGGCGCGAGACCTGTTCTTCGAGCGTGCCGATATTCGGAGGCAAGAGCCCATGCAGATCGAAGAGATCGCGTTCGGCTTCGCTGAATGCCGTGCCCTTGTTGAGTAGCGGATCGGCGAGCAACTCATAACCGGAGAGCGACGTTATCAGGTCGGATGAAGCCGCTGCGTTGCGAGAGGCGTTGGGCATCGTAATCTCCTCGAATGGATCAACGGAAAGAATAAGCGATCGCGATAGTCCGCGCATTCAAGATGCGCAGCGCGTTCGTGCAGCATCCATGAAGTAACGATGAACGACAAACAGTGCATTCTTGTGACAGGCCCGTGATGCAGGGTCATTCCCACTTGACTGCATGCCGATCCGGGAGCCGGTATGATGCCAAAGCCGCGACCGATGGTATTGCTTCACAGAATGCGCATTGCGCGCAGTGTCGAAGCAATGTCGCAGGTTGGAAGCGGCCCTATGCGGCACAGAAGATGTGCCTGACAGCAGAGATCCCGATACGGAGCGAATCAACATGACTTTGCGCAAGGCAATATTGATTACGGTCGCACTCGCATCCAGCATCGGCGCTCACGCGCAGGTCGCTGGCACGCAACCGCTCAGCGTCACCGTCGAGCAATCGCAGGCCCTGTTGCAGGGCTGGAGCGTGAAGAAGAGCATTCTCGGCAAGGCGGTCTACAACGATCAGAATCAGAAAATCGGTTCGATCCGCGACCTGATCGTCGCACCCGACGGAACGGTCAGTGCGGCTATCGTTGCAGCGGGCGGCTTTCTCGGTGTTGCGACGCACGATGTCGCGGTGCCTGTCGCTGCGCTAGACATTCGCGACGGCAATCTGTATCTGGCGGGCGCGACAAAAGAAGCGCTGAAGGCAACGCCTGCGTTCCAGTACACCAAGGTACAGACGCCGCCGAAGCCGAAGGCCGATCAGAAGCATTGAGGATGATTCGACCGTAATCCATCCATGCTGACGAATGGAATTGTCAGCTCGATGGGATGGTCTCGTAAGGTGCCGTGATGAAGGCGATGAAGCAATCGCTTTATCACGGCCGCCGTTGCGATATAGCTCAGTGACCTGAAGAAAGTTTCAGACCGTTTTGTCTGGGTCGCAAAAACTGGCCAGCGGGCGCCAACCCACAGCGTGACCCAGACAGAACACAAGCAGTGGGAAATATCCATCCTGCATTAAAATCCTGATGCACGGCCGCGAGTACGAACTTTGAAACATCTCGACTTGAAATCTGGAAAATCAGAGACGCACGGACAAACCGCTCGAAATATTACGTCCGGAACACGATCAAATTTTCCATCGCATTATACATATTCGACGGCGCAGCGCTCCGCGGGCGTTTCAGAAAACCAACCGATTGATTGAAATTTACGAAGACCATCCTGCGAACTATATCCGCAGCGTATAAAATTTTACCGAAAAAGTCATTGTGAATTCATCGGCAAGTACTTATAGTTGTCGAACGCCTGTTTGCTCTCCGGTTCAGCACTAAAAATTTCAACGGGGTGGATTTATCTTTATCCAGACCTGTGGTTTTGACATGATTTTCGATCGCACAGCTGAGTTAAGTCGCGTCAGAAATGCGATTCTTCAAAAATAACGAACGACCAAGGCAATATCCCGGGTGGGTATGCATTCACAACCTTGACGTAGCACATCCTTCTTTGCGGCTTTTTACCGTTCTTCCTAACTGAAATCTGGGCAGGGAGAATTTTACCGATGAGTCGCACGATGTCTCGTATAAATACCTCTCTCATGGCAACCCATGACATTGCCGAGATATGCAAAGATCTGTTTAAAGCAGCAGAGATAAATTTTTTTTCATACTCCAGAGTCTACAAGGATGGGTCGCGAGCCGAACTCTGGAGCGATCCGAATGCACTCGAACATACATTTTTCAAGAAGAAATATATTACCGGAACCTACACAGCGGATTACTACAATATCAACGAACGTTATGTTCTGCTGGACAGCAAGATTGAGTCATTCCCTGATTTAATTCGCGATAAATATTCAATGCACCTGGTCGATCAGCGGATCATTTTTGATCACACCAGTCCATTTGAGATTGTGATAAAGCTCAATGACTCATGCGAATTCTTTTCTTTTTATAGCTCCGCTTCGCGGCGCTCCGCAGAAATTTTTTATATAAACAATCTCGCGACGTTCGAACAATTTTCCAGTTTCTTCAAGATCGTCGCGGCCAGTCTGATTTCGGCCGCGTCGAGCCAGAGACTCGTTAAAGCGTCGAGTCCACCCGACGCTCCCCGTCTGGGCAACGACATCCTGCCCAGGCCAAAAGCGTGGGGCCTCGTCAGCTCACATCCCCAACTGCTCACCGGTAGGCAGCTAGAAATCGCCCGACACATCATCACAGGGCAAACCGCTCGCCAGATCGGCCATCGACTGGGTCTGTCGGCCCGCACGGTTGAAACTCATATCGACAACATGAAGTCCAGGCTGGGGTGCTCGAACAAGACTGAACTCCTGGTCCAGTTCTCGCATCTCGGAATGATTTAGAGCAGATGCGGAACGATCGGGGATGCCATCGCGCATGTCGGCGAGATGGATGGCGCGCGCTGGCGATTTTCCGAGCGCTTGATCGCATAGAGCAATTGTCGCCACGCTGACCGTCCGCCCTCCCTTCCACGCTGCATCGCTCGGCCAGCTTTCCTCCGTCTACGCCCATCTTCCCGTTATCGTCCCAATGACGCGATAATGCCGGCTTCACTCGTTCGAACGTTGTCACACTTTTGACACGGCACACACCGTGTGAATTTGGCTCGCATACCCCGCAACCCGGAGAACTCCATGCGGAAAGGTAGTTCGGCGACCCGCCCCACCGAGACCAGCAATGGGGGGATACCGATGGAGGCTCGTCTGGAGCTTCGGCATCTGCGCTATTTTCAGGCAGTAGCCGAGGAACTGAGCTTCACGCGCGCGGCGGAGCGCCTGCACATCGCCCAACCGCCACTGAGCCAACAGATCAAACAACTGGAAGACGATCTCGGTGTGCAACTCATCGAACGGGCGGAACGCCCGCTCAGGTTGACGGATGCAGGAAAGCAGCTACTCAGCCGCGCAGCGGAAATCCTGTCGTCCATGCAAACGACCGTGGACGAAGTCAGGCGTATCGGCCGAGGTATGGCGGGCCAGCTGTCAATTGGCTTTGCCGGTTCCGCCATGTACAACTTTTTGCCGACTATCCTGAATGCATATCGTGACCTCTACCCCGAGGTCGATCTGACTTTCGTCGAACTGCTCGCCTGCCAGATAGAAGACGCCCTGGAGGCGCGGCAAATCGATGTCGGGTTCTCTCGACCCGGCCTGGAAGCGCACGAGAAGATCAGGCAACGGATGCTCCTCGAAGAGCCGATGGTCGTCGCCGTTCCCGAACGTCACCCGTTCGCCGTGCGTCCGTGCGTCCCGATCGAAGCGCTGGATCGTCAGGACGCTATTCTTTATCCGCGCTATCCGAAACCGAGCATCACCGACTTCGTGCTGCAACAGCTAGAAGCGAACGCCGTCCATATGGACATCGTGCAGGAGGTCGGCAACCTGCAAACCGCACTGGGTCTTACTGCTGCGGGAGTCGGCATCACCTTCGTGCCGGCTAGCGTCGGGCAGCATCGCCGCTCGGGCGTCCGGTTCCTCGCGCTCGACCCACCGATCCTTACCTCTCCGATGACCGTCGTCTGGCTGAAAGACGCCACCTCGGCGGCGCTTGGGAATTTCCTGAACATCGTCGAGAACAACAAGCCGGTCCGATGGATTCCCGACGAGCCTGACCGGCTCGCCACAGGGCAAGCGTAGAGCGCCGCCGGCATCGGACTGACCTCAGGCAGGAGCCGCTGGATCTCGCACGAGGCACCCGGCTACCCACTTACGTACGCCTGAACAGTGCATTCGCGGAGAAAGCGAACAGGCTAGCCATCAACCATGCGGCCGGCCAGGACCACAATTTCGCGACGATGGGGGTGAAGTAAGGTGCGAAGAATAGCGCCGTATAGACCGCTGTATTGCACATGCCAAGCGCAGTACCGACACGCCGGATTCCAACCTGCACGGCGAGTTCCGCATTCGCGATGCCGGTCCAGGCCGATGCGCATACGCCGGATACAATGAGCAGTGCGGAAATGATCACCAGCTTGAGCGAATTATCGATGTTTAACCGTCCCAGGACGAACAGGGACAACGCTAGAACAGCGAAAGAGACAGCGACCAGCAAACTACACCGGATCAGATAGTAGCGCCGGTTGCCGTGCCTGTCGGTCCAGCGCCCGCTCCAGATCCGCGCCGCAATCGCGCCGGACTGAATGACGATCATGATCCCGGCCGTGACGACGATCCCCGCCTTGCACACGTCATGCAGGAAGATCGATGCGAAGGTGATGACGGCGAACTGCGGAACACTGAACAGGCCGATCGCGGCGATCATTCTCCATATTTTGAAGTCGCGCAATGGACTGCGCGCCGCCGAGGCGTCTTTCGCCGCTACGCCCGCATCGCCTGGCGCCGGCGTCCTGACGCCAGCGTCCTGTCTGATTTTTTCGGGCGACTCGTGGAGCCATACCCAGGTAAATGCGGCTGTCGTGACGCATCCGAACGCAAGCACCGCAAATGTCGCATTGAAGCCGAATCGCGACGCTACCACCGGCAACAACAGCGCTCCTATTCCTCCACCCAAAGGGTAAGCAATTTGCCGAATACTCATTGCATAACCCTGCTCATTTTTCTTGAACCATGACATCACTGCACGACCGCTCGATCCGTTAACGCTCCCGCCGAGCAGGCCGACAAAAAACAGGCCCAACGCCAGTTGCCATGGACCGGGAACACGATCGGCCGTCGGCGAACCGAACAGCGCAAACAGGCATAACGCAATGGACGTCGCCCCCAAGCCGGTCAGCAACACGCGCCGGTCGCCCCAGCGATCGGTCAGCAGCCCCCAGGGTATTTCGCTGACAGCGATACCCATGCCAAGCAGGCCCAACGCCAATCCCAGCTGATCGTTCGACAGGTTGTAGTTCATCCGCATCAACACGGACGTGGTGGGTAATCCCTGAAATACCGCTGCAAAGCTCGCGTTTGCAGCAACACCAATTCCCAGGATCTTCCAGCGATGCCGGTCACCATACTGCGTTGTATGCTGTTCGACCATTACGGCCACTCCTTGAGGGAAATCGACGACGTTGCAATCGAAAAATCAGAACGTTTTCAGCACCGCTGCGATGGTGTCTATCATCAGATCCACTTCGGCTTCCTTGACGATGAAAGGCGGGGACAAGGTCACGCTGCTTCCTGTATGTCGGACCAGCAGTCCTCTCGCGAAGCATCGGTAATGAATTTCGAGCGCCATTTCCTCATTAGCACTGCGATTCGATTCAAATTCGATCGCGCCCAGCAAGCCGATGTTGCGGATATCCTTTATCCCTTTGATGCCTTCCAGCGAGTGGATCGCTTCTTCGAAATAACCCGCCATCGCCCCTGCCTTCTGGAACAGACCTTCCCTCGCATAAATCTCCTGCGCCGCAAGGCTCGCGGCGCAGGCGGCCGGGTGCGCCGAGAAAGTATATCCGTGAAAAAACTCGGGAGTATTGGCCGGGGCAGCGTCGACTATCGTCTGGTAGATCTCGTTTTTTGCCGCAACCGCAGCCATCGGAATACTGGCGTTGTTGATGCCTTTGCCCATGACGATGAGATCCGCGGACACGCCGAAATATTGTGCCGAAAATGGGGTTCCCAATCGTCCAAAGCCGGTAATCACTTCATCGAGAATGAGCAGGATGCCATGTGTACGGGCAATGCGTTCGAGACGCCGCAGGTAACCGCGCGGGGGCACCAACACTCCCGTCGATCCCGCGACCGGCTCGACAATCACCGCGGCGATGGTGTGCGCGCCATGCACGTCCACCAGTTGCTCCAGTTCGTCCGCCAGTTCTCCCCCCCACTCCGGCTCCCCACGGGAGAAGCGCTGCTTTTCATAGTCGTAGGTGGCGCGCAGATGCTGGACGCCCGGCATGAGATTGGCGTGAAACTTCGCTCGGTTATTCGCGATCCCGCCCACCGACATTCCACCGAAATTCACGCCGTGATAGCTACGCTCCCTGCCAATGAATCTGAAGCGCTGCGTATCGCCACGACAATGGTGATAGCAGATCGCCATTTTCAGAGCGGTATCGATCGCCTCGGACCCCGAGTTAGTGAAAAATATTCGGTCGAGACCGGGCGGTGTGAGTTCGGCTACTTTATTGGCGGCGGAAAACGCCAGCGGGTGACCTAGCTGTAGAAAAGACGGAGCATAGTCGAGCTCCATCATTTGCTCATGGACCGCCTGTACGATCTCGCGGCGGCCGTGCCCTGCGTTGACGCACCATAGCCCGGCCGTTCCGTCGAGGATTCCGTCGCCGTTAGCCGTGAAGTAATACATGCCCTCGGCAGCCGTGATCAGCCGCGGTTGCTTCCTGAAATCCCGATTTGCCGTGAACGGCATCCAGAATTTATCGAGGTCCTGCGGCCTGGAAAGGCGACCGGCATGTGTACTCGCGGTCACCACCTCGCCACTCTCCCGGTCCAGCTCACTGGACCGCGAACCCGCAAGATCGTCTCGCGATCGCTCGCCAGATGAGGGGGTACTCATCACCTCGTTCAATTTATCTATCTCGCGCTCCATTTGCGTCGCTCGAAAATCTGCGTGAAATTGTGGCGAAAAAAGACTTGCCCCGGTTCTGCATTCCGGATTGATGGCCTCGCCGTGCTTCGCATTGAGCTCGCCCATGGTCGCGACAGTGCGCCCGATTGACAATAACGCCCCCCGTCTCACTGGACATCCGTAGAACTACGGAGACATCGGAAAAAATCGCTTTGCCGGACCTTACCGACGGCCTCAGCAAGTCAGCTCCGGACGACCGAAGAACGAACGTATTTCCCTCGCGCAAAGATCGGCGGCTTCGTAGTGCACGAAGTGTCCGGTGTCCGCGAAATCGATCGAATAGTTCGAGAAATACTCGTCGAGCTTGTCGCACCAGTCGGCCTTGATCAGCGGATCGAACCGGCCCCACAGGAACCGGGTTGGCGTATGGATGACGGGCGGCCTGGGCAATGTCCCTTCCAGCCACTTGCGCCGGTTTCTCGCCGAACTCAGGTACCAGTCGAAGCCGCCTTGAATGTTGTTGTTCATCATGAACATGTCCGTGTATATCTCGATCATGTTCTTGAAGACATCGTGATTGTCACCAGACCAGTGATTCAGGAAGTACGACAGGTATAGCTTGCACGATTGCCGGGATGCGCCTATCAGGTCGGCAGCCCAGGGCAGTTGCTGAAAATACTGATACCAGACCTCGATCAGATGATCGGGTGCGCCATACCGTGAGCCCAAGCCCGGATACGGCGTGCAAAAAAAGAACGCACGCTCGAGCCTTGCCGGAAACCGCTGAGCGAACGCTTGCAGGACATACGCACCGAGGTCCCCACCCACTACGCCCGCGCTCGCGAGTCCCAGCGCATCGAAAAGCCCCTTGATGTCTTCCGCATGCGTATCGGCGGTCGCGTTTTCATCGGGCCCCGCGAACGGCTTACCTGTAAAACCAAAGCCGCGCAAATCCGGCACGATGAGTTCGAACTCGTCCTCGAGGCGCTCCATCAACGGACGAAACACCATCCAGAATTCAGGCCAGCCGTGCAATAGAACCAGAGGCTTTCCGCGCCCCTTGCGGGCATAGTGCATCCGCAGTCCATTGGTTTCGGCGAACGCAAACTCGATGCCTGACGCAGCAGCATCTTTCATCGCTTCTTCTAGCGCACTCATCACACCTCCCTGGGCGAAATCATGCTGCATCGAGAACAACCAGAAGCCCGTCTAGCCCGGAAACGTCGAGCTTGACCGAACAGACTTCGCGTAGTGCCGGCTTCGGTCGGAATCCGACGCCGAGGCCGGCGAACCGGATCATGCCGATATCATTTGCTCCGTCGCCCACGGCGATCGTCTGGTTCGGGGCAATCCCGAGTCGCTCACAGAACCGGCCGACTATCCGCGATTTTTCGTCAGCGTCGATCACCTCGCCTTCAAGGTGACCAGTCAGTTTTCCATCGGCAATTCCAAGCGTGTGCGCAACTACCTCGTCGATCCCGAGCAGGTGGCCAACGTAATCGGCCACGAACTGAAATCCGCCGCTCACAATGAGGGTTTTCAGACCTGCTTTGCGTGCAGCGGAGACAAGCGCGGCTGCGCCTGGCGTAAGTGTGATCTGCTCTCTCAGAAAACGATCCAGAGCGTGCTGCTCAAGCCCGCGCAGCATACGCACCCGGGTACGCATGCTGTCCTTATAGTCGCCCGTCACGCCTCGAACCGCATCGTCTGTCAAGCTGCGTACCGCTGCTCCGGCACCCGCCAGGCTCGCCAGCTCGTCGATACACTCCATCGGAATCAGCGTCGAGTCCATATCGAGCGCCATCAACCGGTAATGATCGAGTCCGAACGCGTGGGAAAGCACAGCGTGGTCGAGGCCGTACGCCCGGCAAAAGAGGTCAATGGAACCTCTTTCTCGATCACCACAGTGTTCTAGCCGATACTCAAGCAGATTGGGGCGCCTGCAATGAGGCCGCGCGCCTAGGAGCGCATTTGCCCGCGCTAGCGTATCCGCATCGATTGTCTCGATGCTGAAAATCCGAACCCATGTCGTCATATTCGCGGTGCCGGGGCGCGCGCCCCGACTCTACATTGGCGCAGACCGATCTCAGCTCCAGTAACCCAGCGGACGGTCCGGTCCGTAGCAGCCGATGAAGGCCGCCATACCGATGCGATAGCTGTCGCGGCTTGGCGTGACCGCGTGCAGCATTCTCGAACTGAAGATGATGAGATCGCCGGCGTCCGGGTGAAGTACCAGTGCCGGCTCCTCGACGCTCTCGGGAAGCAGCCCTTCGACATCCCGAATCAGCACTTTTTCATCTTCGGACGGATCGCGCAACCACAACTGCAAATCGCCTCCTTGCGTGGGCGTGCGCAGGTACATGTTCGCCACGAGCTGCTCGACGATGCCGGCCAGCTCCGGTGCATCGGACTCTTCGTCGATGCGATCGTGATGTGGATAGAACTTCGACGTCGAGGGCTTGAAGACGCGGATCGCCCCCACAAAACAGGTCCGCCCGTGCAGGCGCTGGATGTTGGCGCCACCAGGCCAGTATTCCTGCAGCAGCAGACGAACATGATCGGCAGGTGTGACGTGCGGTGCGAACATCGTTCGCAAATCGTGAATGTTGCCGATCGCTTCGCTGTGATATTTCTGGGCGGCGTCTTCATTCCACTCGGAATCGATGTGCGGCATGCAGATCCGCCCGACGCTACTGGTGTATTTCTTGTTGTAGTTCCCGAGCTTGGGGTGATCGATTGCCTGTTCCGCCGCTTTTTCAGCGACCGCGGCGGAGTAGAACCCCTTCACGTGAATCGCCCCGATCTTTCGGGTAGCCAGTTGCAGCAGTGTTTCGGTATTGAGTTCGCGAGCAACCACGGCGGGGACCGTAGCTTTCGACGGCGACGAAGTAAGGGTATCCATGAGTGCTTTCCTTAGCAGGTTACGAAACGAAGTTGCATCTACAGGTCATGCGCGTTGACGGGTAGGCCGGATCCGGATGTCGTCGATGTGCACGTGGGGAGGTTGCTCGAGCACGAAGCGGATCGAGGTGGCAACATCCTGGGCGGACAACAACGGTCCCTGGGTCTGCTCGATCTCGTTGAACCATTTCATGTCATAGCCGGCCGTGGCTTGAAACTCTGTTTTGACGAATCCTGGCTCGATCAAGCTGACGCGAACACTGTGTTCACAGAGTTCCACCCTCAACGATTCGACCAGCGAATGCAGCGCGAACTTCGTCGCCCCGTAGACGGGATTACCAGCCGACAACGTGCGACCCACCGTGGAACCGATCACGACGATATCCCTGATGTCGCCGCTGGCGGAGCGGTACGTGTCCTTGAAGAAGGTCGCACAGGCACGCAACTGGCGCATGACTCCCAACACATTGACGCGCAAAAGCTCCTCCCAAAGGGATGCGTCCGAACCCGTTACCGAACCCGGAAGTCCCCGCCCCGCACACAGGACAAACGCCGAGGGGCGCTCACCGAACGCGTGGTTTGCCGCTTCAAAGAGCCTGTCTACATGATCCTCGTCCACCGCGTCTGCAGCGACACCTTCGACACGATGGCGGCTTTCGTTATGCTCAACGGCAATTTGCTGGATGCGCTCGGTGCGCCGTCCACTGAAGCTGACTTTGACGTCGGCTTGTACCAATGTCTCCAGTACCGCGTAGCCGATACCGGAGGTTCCGCCCGACACCGCTGCGACTCGATGGTTGATCATGTTGTTATCCTGTCTAAGCTGCTTATTGAGCAATGAACTCTGAAATTCGACGTGAGGGGTCGCGCCGCTCGCCTACCGCCAGCGCCCCGGACTGCCGGAGGTTCTCGACGAAGCGTGTCACCCACGCGCTATCGAGCGGCCTGAAGGCGATGTCCGAACTCGCCAGCATGGCAAGCGTCCTGCTGTTGTCGTACCGTATGTTGCGGCTGCCTCTCACCGCCCAGAAGTAACCGAGCGCGATGTCCGCGTGATCGAGCCGGCCGGAATGCCGGAACAGCTCTGCGAGATTCGCGTTGTCGACGCGTTCGATGGGAGCGCCCAAGGCCTCGATCGAGTCGATGAACATACTCGCGGGAACCGCACTTTCGGAGTCCACATGGAATGTGCCTCCCGATACGTTGCTGTCCAGCGAAATGGCGACGATGCCTCGGGCGACGATGTCGACCGGGCTCAGAATGATGCGCTCGGTATAGACACGCGGCGCTTTCCCGATCGTGACAATGGCCCGCAGACATTGAACCCAGCGATTGGCTGTGGCGTTGCGCTGGAACAAGGCGGTCTCCGAATGTCCGGTGACGTTTCCCGAGCGGTAGATGAATGCGCTGCGCCCCTGATACGCGAAGTTCCTGACCAGTACTTCAGCGTCGAACTTCGTGCGCTCGTATTCGTTGAAGAAGGTCTGGCCGACGTCGAGTGAATCCTCGTCGAAGGTACGCGGTTCATCGCCCGCGCACATGCCGCTCACGGCGAGGGTGGACATGAAGTGAAGGTCTTTCTGGCGTCCCTGCTCTGCGAGCCTGACAATTTCTCTCGTCGAGTGCAGGATGCTTGCCCGCATCTCCGTGGTGCTACCAACCAAGCGAGTATCGGCAGCGAAGTGATAGATCGCATCCGCGGAGCGGCTCGTCATGTCCCATTCGACGTCGCTCATACCGAGGCAGGGTTGCGTGATGTCACCCGCTATCACCGAGATTCTCGACCACCGCGATTCGAGTTCGTTGGGATCGAAGAATGCCGACCATGCATCGAACAGCCGGCTCGCAGCGCTTTCGTCTCCACTGTCGCGAACCAGACAGATGATGTGCGCGTCGGTACTCAACAATAGTTCGTATAGTGCGTAGATGCCGATGAAGCCATTCGCGCCGGTCACGAAGATGCTTTCATATGAGCGGCGTTTCCGGTCCGCGCCGTTGGACGACACAATATCGGCGGGAATATTCCACAACGCACCGGACGAATTCGCGTCGTGCATTCGCGGGGGGCCACTCGAACGCAAGCCCGGATCCACCGGTTGCAAAATACGCTCTTTCAGATTCAGGACGAACTGTTCGATGGATGGCGCGGTATCCGCGCTCGCATCGAAATTCAGATCGAGAATGAGTTGTCCGTCGACAATCTTCCCGGTCAACTTCAGGTCATAGACCCGGTCGTTTTGCGCGCCTCTGAGACTGGGCAATTCGATACTGACAAGCTTCATCTTCCAGTCGTTTCGCAAGCCGAGGCGCTGCCGGCCAAGAAAATTGAAGCAATATCGCGAACGCGTGCCATGTTGCATACCATCGATCAGCGTATAGGCATGTCCCAGATTGGGTAAGCGGTTCAGACGCTCGTGCAATGCGCTCGCCAACCCAATGGATGTAATTTGCCCGCGTTCGAACGCAACAGGGAATGTCGAGGTGAACCACCCGATCGTGCGCGATACATCGACGTCGGGGGAGAGAGACAAACGACCGTGGCTCTCCACGTCGACCTGCACGACCTCGTCTGGACGCGCATCCGCGCACTGCTCGAAAAATCCGGCAAGCAACATGCGGTCAATGCCCATATTCTGCGACGCAGCGATCTTCGACAGCGCTTCTGTTTCCACGGCGCTAAAGGCGATCCACGCTGTACCCGAATGCGCTTCCACGCCTGCATGCGATGCGGAGAACGGCTCCTGGCGAGGCTGCTCCAGCCAGTAATTCCGATCCGCATAGAGGCGCGCCTGGTGGGTCTCCAGGTGCTGGCACCACTGTCCGAACGTACAGGAGCGGATTGCCCGGGTAGCCGGTTCGACACCTTCCAGCACCGAATAGTGACGCATCAGATCGTCCAGCAGGATTCGCCATGAAATGACGTCGACGGCGAGATGATGTCCCACGAGCAGAAGGAACTGTTTGCCCCGGATGATCGACAACTCCGCGCGAAACGTCTGCCCACTCTCGATGTCGAGTTGCGAGGCAAGGTGCCCGTACCGCTCGTTCACGAACGGGCCCAGGTCGGACCATGGTGCTTCCTGCGCCGCGCAAATGGACAGAATCGAATCCACCGTCGGCTGGGAGCGGAAATACCACTGCCCGAGCGCTTCGTCGCGGTGAAAGCCGGCGCGCAACAACGCATGTTCGGAAACGAGGCGGTCAAACGCGCGCTCAAGCACCAGTGGATCGAGCTGGACTCCGAGTTCGAGCACCATGGCCTGGTTCCACCGGTTCGGTTCGGCGAAACCGCGCTTCAGGAATTCTTGCTGGGCTGGCGAACACGGCCACCTGTCGGCCGTTTCTTCGGGAGCCGGCGCAGGCGCGGTTCTCGCCTGCTCGCCGTCGATCATCGCTAGCACCCCCCTTACGGTCGGACGCTCCAGGAATGCGTGCGCGCTGACCGGATAGCCGCTCAACTGGAGCTCGGCGATGAGCTGAATCGCATCCAGCGAATCAGCTCCCAGATCGAAGAAGTTATCGTCCGGCGAATAGCATCGTTCGCCGACATATTTGCGGAAGACGCGTGTGATGAAGGTCTGGAGATCGTCGTCTGCGTGTGCTGATGCGAGGTACGCCGCGCCGGGAGCGTGTCTGCGCGAGAATGTGTCGATCAGCAGCTGCTTGATGGTGCCGCCGTCTATCTTGCCGTTCTGATTGGTCGGCAGCGAAGCATAGTGCTCGAAGACAACGGGGATCATATAGCCGGGCAAGATATGTTGCATCTCGCGGCGAAGCGCGGCCGGCTCCTGCGCCAGACCTTCATACGCGCACAACAGATAATCGTGTTCCTGATGACGGTGATGCACGACAACCACGTGACCGATGTCCGCCTTGCTACGGATGGCTCGCTCGACGTGTTCCAGTTCGACCCGATAACCATTCACCTTGACCTGACGATCCACCCTGCCAAGGAACGTGATCGTCCCTTCGCCGTCCGCGCGCACCCAGTCGCCGGTCCTGTAATAGCGGCCGGTGCTGTTCTCCAGCTCGACGAAACGCTCGCGTGTGGCCTCCTCCCGGTTCCGGTAGCCCTGCGCGACGGACGGACCGCCGATATACAACTCCCCCTCGATATCGGCTGTGCCGAATATGCCTTCGGCGGTTCTGATCTTGAGCGTGGTCCGGCCGAACGGGCGACCAATCGGAACGGTCGCGTCCCCGTCGTCACCGAGCGCCGCCAGGGCGACCGGCTGCACGGTTACGCCAATCGTGCTTTCTGTTGGCCCGTAGTGGTTCGCGAGGCGCCGGGTAACGCCGCTCTCCAGGGTCCTGCGGGCAAGCGCCGTCTGTAGTCTCTCGCCCCCCAGTATTAGCCACTCCAGCTTCGGCGCATGCTCGCCTGCGGCCTGCGCGACGGCAAGAATCGATTTCCAGTGGGTCGGCGTGATCTTGAGAACGTTCACACGATGACGGTTCAACGCCGAGACCATCGCCAGCGGATCTTTACGCTCGTGCTCGCCGGCGAGATACAGTGTGCCCCCGGTCCAAAGCGCCGTGAACAGGCAGGTGTTACCAAGATCGGCCGACAGCGTGCTTACGTGTGCATACGTCATTCCGTCCGGCAGACCGAGTCGCACGATGAGGCCCGTGCAGTAATGCGCGAGATTGTCGTGGCTGACTGCGACGCCTTTGGGCACCCCCGTAGAGCCGGATGTGAAAAGCACATAGGCGGTCGCGTCGCCCGGCGCGGGCACAAGCCGCGATTCCAATGGCGCACGCATGTCGGCCGGCGCCCCATGCGACGTGCACCAAGGCAAACCGGTCTCACCGGCGAGATGGGTCAGTTCGCTGGAAACAATCAGAAAATCGGCGTCTATGTCAGCTATCTGCTTCAACTGCTCGTGAGGAGCGCCATTCGCCTCGACCACGGTATATGCGCCGCCAGCCATCATGATCGCCAGCATCCCCATGACGATCGCCGGTGAACGCGGCATGAACAGCACGACGAGCTGGCCCGGTTTGACGCCGTTCGCGCCGAGCGTCAGCGCCAGCGACTCGGCCTGTGTGTTGAGTTCCCCATACGTGAGATTGCTGTCTTGCGAGCAGATCGCAATGCGATCCGCGGAATCACTCAGGTGAGATTGAAATATTTGGATAAACATGCGATCCACCCTCGTTTGGCGCAAGATCAAAGAGAAGACGGCTCGCAGAATGCAAGATCGACTCCTTACGAAAACCGTGGTCCGATAAGTTCTTATATTTTCATTCTTTAAGTAATATTCACTCGCCCGAATTGATGGAGACGCATGCTCAGGTTATATGCCTGCCCCGAAAACACTGAAACGCCACACGGAATTCCGAGAATTCCGGATCGACACCTGCATGATTCACCGGCTCCATTTTATTAATCCGAAACCTGGGATCGCCAGATCACGAAGCGGGCTTTTAGATGAATTCGATCCGACTATAGCCAGATTTTCACACCCGATCATCCGTAAAAATACGGAACCACAATGCATCGATTTCTATCGCAAAATTCCGATGCATGGATAGTTCAAACAGTGTCCGGTCTGATTCGATAAAGCCCTTCTCTAGTGCACGTGCCCGTCATCATGATCAAAACCGGGGATTTTCGATTTTCTCGGACCTTCCGTATTTTTCCGGATGACCTTCAGGCGAATCGCAGTTACCGTTCGTCAAACTGACGATGCGAAATGCAATCAAAGTAAAAATGTGATTGAGATCCGATCTAATTGACAGACCCTCTTCAGGGGCGAGGAGCCAGCATGATTGTCAGGAATATCAAAGACACCATCGGGACTGAACGTCACAAAAAAGAAAAAACCTGGGACAGCGTGCGATTGCTGCTAAGAAAAGACGGCATGGGTTTCGGGTTTCACATCACCACGATGTATGCCGGCACGACAACAGAGATGCAATATCGGCATCATCTCGAGTGCGTGTATTGCATATCTGGATCGGCGCAAATAAAAAATGTCGCGACCCAGGAGATATTTCCTGTCGAACCTGGAATGATGTACGCCCTCAACCAGCACGACCACCACATCGTTACCTGCGAGACCGACATTGTCATTGCCTGCACATTCTCACCGGCGCTCAACGGCGATGAAACGCATGGGCCGGACGGCGCTTATCCGGCGAGCGATTGATTTCTGAACGAGAACAAACCGATCTCGATTACCGAGGCTGATGCGCGACGATAGTTCATCGGCCCGCCCGTCTCCACGGCAGTCCGGATTCTTTTAAAGGATCTTGAGACCATGTTGATCAGCGATATTTCTTTCTGTCTGCGTGCGATGCAGCGCGAGATCGAGTTTGTCTACCTGAATTTCAGGAACCATCCTCGTGGTCGCACGATGCTCGACGCCTTGATCGAAGCGGATTTCGTACCCGCACTGGTTATCGAGGAAGCGTCGCTGCCAGGTCAGGACGGCGTGGAGGAACAGCGAAGTGTCCTTAAGGAGCTGGACGATTTCGTCGAAATCGGCGACGTGGAAGCGCTGTGCAGGAAGAAGAACATTCCCTATCGCATCGTTGAAAACCACAACGATACGGCATGCGTCGATCTGATCCGCGCAGCTAGCATCCACCTGGCCGTTCTTGGGGATACACGGATCATCAAGGAATCCGTCATTCACGAGTGCAATCTGGGCATCATCAACGTGCACCCTGGACTACTGCCGGAGATCAGGGGCAACAACCCTTATGTATGGGCCATTCTCGAAGGAAAGGCCCAGGGCGTGACCGTGCACTTCATCGACAAGGGCGTGGACACCGGACCTATATTGCTCAGGCGCGTGCTAAGTGAGGTGCCGTCGAGCTACCCGGAACTCATCCGGTCTATCAACATCCTGTGCGGCGAAGCGCTGGTTGAATCGTTGCGTCAACTCGGCAGCGGGACGTTCTCGATCGCTTTGCAGCCAACGGAATGCAGTCCGACAAGGAAAGCCGCATCCGTGGATCTAAAGCGGGTCGCAGCGCAAAAACTGCAGGAATGCGGGGTGAATGCCTGAGATTCCTTCGCTCACGCAGATTCCGCCTCACATCGCCCGCGCTCGACGGTGGCTCTCGTCGATGACAACGAGATACGCGTTGCGCTGTGCATGCAACTGAGCGTCGACCGACCTGCCTCACAAACGGCAAGAAAAATGACTCGAGGAGATTTGATCGTGAACCCCGAAAGAAATTTTTTGGAAACGAACCAGAAGGCGCTTTTCGAAACAACGGAAAGCCACTTTCTGGAAACAAGCTCCCTGCCGCCGGAGTGCTACAAATCAGATGAGTTCTTCCAGGCGGAAATCGACAACATCTTTTTCAAGTACTGGCTGTTTGTCGGCAGAGAAGAGAAAGTACCCACTGCCGGCGATTATTTCGTCTTCGATCTGCTAGGCGAATCGGTCATCGTGCTGCGAAACCCGGAGGGCGGGATTTCTGCGTTCCAGAATTTTTGCCGGCATCGCGGTGCCCGTCTGCTTGATGGCGAAGGCTCCGTCAAGATGATCAGATGCCCGTTTCATAACTGGGGGTATGACCTGGACGGCTCGCTGATGGGTGCGCCGGACATGAAAAAGAGCATCAATTTCGCGAAGGAAAAGAATGGCCTGGTGCCGATTCGGGTCGAGACGTGGGAAGGTTTCATCTTCATCAATTTCGACACCGATGCCGCGCCTTTGATGGAGTTTCTGGGCGACCTGCCGGACAAGATGCATGGGTATCAGCTGCAGAAGATGCGCTGCGTTATGGAGAAAAATCACCTCGTCAAATGCAACTGGAAGTTGTATACCGAGGTGGACATGGAGGACTATCACGCTCCGACAGTACATCCCGTTTCCATCGGGCAGCAGGTTTTCCCGAGGCAACCGTCGTCGGGTGAATACGAAACCACCTTTTTCGAATATCCCCGCACGGTTTCCGTTACATCTGTGGACAATGGCAAGATCTTCCCCAAGATTCCCGGCATCTCCGGTAAGGAGGCGACGGGAACTTACTTCACAATGATCTACCCCGGTTTCTTTCTCGTGACGACCCAGGATTCGAGCTGGTGGATCAACAAGCTTCCCGAAACTCCGACTACCACCAAAGTGCACGTGGGGTATTGCTTCCCGGAAAGTACCGTGGCGCGAGACGATTTCAAGGATATCTCACCACGCTACATCTCCCGGTGGGACATGGTGATCGATGAGGACAACCGAATCTGCGAACGTCAACAACTAGGTGTCAACTCAAGATGGTGCCTGCCAGGACGGTTTTCTTTCCATGAAGAAGTGGTACATGCCATGAACAAATGGGTAATCGGGAAAGTATATGCACGCCGCGACGAAAACTGACCCCCAGTCGGGCATGACGAATCCGTCCACATTCAGACTGGTTTTGATCGGCATAGTCAGTTCGGCGTTCTTCAGTGCCACGTTCCTGCTAAATGAAGTCATGCACCTGCAGGGGGGGCATTGGCTCTGGTCGGCGGCATTGAGGTTTCTTTTCATGCTAGTACTGCTCTCGGCGATCCTGCCGATTTCCAGGGGCAGCGCGTATTTCAGGCGTGTGGTGGCCAATTATTTCCGGAACCTGCTGTTCTGGACGCTGGCCGGCGGCATCGGATTCGGGGTTTTCTATTCCGGAATCTGTCTCGCCGCCGACTTCGCGCATGGCTGGGTCGTCGCTGCGACCTGGCAACTGACGGTACTGGCAAGCCCGTTTGTCCTGATGCTTTTCGGCAAGAAAATGCCCCGCAAGGGCTTGACGTTTTCCTTCCTGATCGTAGTGGGCGTGCTCGTCCTGAATTACGGCAGGATCAAGGAGGGCATCGCAGTTTCGGAAGTGATTCACGGCGCGTTGCCCGCGTTGATCGCAGCTATCGCGTATCCGATCGGCAATCAGTTCGTCAATAGCGCGAAACACAATCAGCTCGGCCGCCTGCGGTTGTCCGACAATGAAGTTCTCGAAAACCCGATGGCTTGCGTTCTGCTGATGAGCCTCGGGTCCGTGCCGTACTGGCTTGCGCTAATTTTCGCAATACAACCGCCGGCACCCTCAGCACAGCAATTCCTCGGCAGCTTCATGGTCGCGCTCCTGGCTGGTGTTTGCGCGACGTCACTATTTTATTTCGCCCGGAACAGCACGACGTCCGCGATGCAGATTGCGGCCGTCGATGCGACGCTGGCGGGTGAAGTCGTGATTACGCTGGTGGCCGGAATCGCCTTCATGCATCAACCGATTCCCGATCTGACGTCCTGGGTGGGCGTGCTAATCATCGTTCTTGGGCTCATCGGTTATTGCTACAAAAATTCGTCGTGACACATGCTTCGACAAAGCGGACATCGAGGTGAGCTCGATGTAGCGCAGAGACGACTCTGACCAAACGCGATGCAGGAGGAATCATGGAAGACATGCTCGAGAGGTTGCCCGAATTCGAATCCAGCGTCCGCACTTATTCGCGCTCTTTTCCGGTGGTTTTTTCGAAGGCACGAGGCGCGGAAATCTATTCGATAGACGGCACGCGATATATCGATTTTCTCGCCGGCGCCGGGACATTGAATTATGGGCATAACCACCCGGTTCTGAAGGAAGCGGTCATCGAGTATTTCCGGGGGGACAACATCGTTCATTCGCTGGATCTCTGGACGAAGGCCAAGTATGCGTACCTCGATACATTCGACCGGCTAATCCTGAAACCGCGCAAGCTCGATTACAAGGTACACCTGACCGGCCCCACCGGCACCAACGCCGTCGAAGCCGCGATCCGCCTCGCCCGAAAAGTAAAAAACCGCAGCAACATCGTCTCGTTCACCAATGGTTTTCATGGCGTGACCATGGGCTCGCTTGCCGTCACAGGAAACGCGAAGTTCCGGACCGCCGCCGGATTGCCAATCATGGGTGGCGCGTTTATGCCGTTCGATAATTACTTCGGTGGGGGTGTGGATACGCTCGCCTATTTCAGGAAATTCCTGTCCGATCGATCGAGCGGCCTCGACCATCCGGCTGCTGTCATCGTCGAAGTGGTGCAGGGAGAAGGAGGTATCAACGTCGCGTCGACGGCCTGGCTGCAAGGACTGGAAAAAATCTGCCGGACCCACGATATGTTGATGATCATCGACGACATCCAGGCGGGGTGCGGTCGAACCGGAAAATTCTTCAGCTTCGAACACGCGGGTGTCGTCCCCGACATGGTGACCAATTCGAAATCGTTGTCCGGGTACGGACTACCCTTTTCGCAAGTCCTGATTCGCCGGGAGCACGACCTGTGGGAACCGGGGCAATATAACGGCACGTTTCGCGGGCACAACCCCGCGATGGTCACTGCTGCCAGGGCGCTGGAGCACTTCTGGGCCGACGACACTTTCGCGGAAGAAACCCGGCAGAAAGAAATGATCGTCAGGAAAGGCTTTCTCGGGTTGGTGGAGACGTTGAGAAACTACGATATCGAGGCCGAGGAGCGTGGGCTCGGCCTGATGCGCGGTATCGATGTCCGGTCTGGAGATCTGGCGAGTAAAATCACGGTGGAAGCGTTCAGAAATGGCCTGATGATCGAAACATCCGGTCATTCCGGTCAGGTGATCAAGTGTCTTTGTCCGTTGGTGATCACCCACGATCAGATCGAAGAAGCCGTGCAGATCCTGAGTCGCAGCATCGCGAGGGTGCTCGGTTAAGCGCAGCGGTTCTGGAGATGGAAACCCATGGCACATTCGTTTGCATCCACGAAACGCACGGCGGCGCCACGCACCCTGCAACTCGATTCGAGCGCCGTCGTGCAAGCACGCCTCGAACTGGCCGCCTGCTTTCAACTGGCCGCGCGGCGCGGATTCGAAGAAGGAATTTGCAATCATTTCTCCGCCGTTGTACCGGGACACAGTGACCTGTTTTTCGTCAATCCATACGGCTATGCGTTTTCCGAAATCACCGCGTCAAGGCTCGTGGTATGTGATTTCGACGGCAATGTGATCGACGGCGACGGCGAACCCGAGGCAACCGCGTGGTACATCCATTCCCAACTGCATCAATCGATGCCGCGTGTGAAAGCCGCGTTCCACACGCATATGCCAAACGCCACGGCGCTGTGCTTGCTGGAAGGGCCGCCGTTGCTGTGGCTCGGGCAATCTTCCTTGAAGTTCTACGGCCGCACCGCCGTCGACGAACACTACAACGGGCTGGCGCTCGATACTTCAGAGGGAGATCGCATTGCGGAGGCACTCGGAAAGGCGGATATCCTGTTCCTGAAAAACCACGGCGTGCTAGTGGCGGGGGCGAGCATCGCGGAGGCTTGGGACGACCTGTACTACCTGGAGCGCGCAGCTGAAGTACAGCTCAAGGCGATGGGCAGTAATCGCATGCTCAAGCCAGTGCCTCCCGAAGTGGCCCAACGCGCCTATGAGCAAATGCGGGTAGTCGATCCCGAAAGCGCGCGGGCACACCTCGCTAGCGGCTTAAGAGAGTTACGCAGGCTCGGAATCGCGTTCGACGAGTGAGCGGTATAACTCAGTGACCTGAAGAAAGTTTCAGACCGATCAGGCCGATGACGATCAACACTGCGCTAGCGACCCGCGCGAGCGTCACCGCCTCGCCCATCATCACGATCCCGAACACGAACGCGCCGACCGCGCCGATCCCGGTCCACACCGCATAGGCGGTGCCGAGTGGCAACTGGCGCATGGCCATCGCGAGCAGGATAAAGCTGCCGAGCGCCGTGACGATGGTGAACACCGACGGCCACAGGCGCGTGAAACCTTCAGAGGTTTTGAGTCCGGCGGCCCATGCGACTTCGAGCAGGCCGGCGATGAAAAGAAGAACCCAGGACATGTGACGACTCCATGGTTTAGATGGGGCCGTCCCCGTTTGCTGCGGATGCGTAAGGTCGTCCTTACGAAACGTAATTATATCAAAAATGCCTCTATCAGGCTGGCAGGCCGATCACGCTGGTCGCTCACATCGCTCAGGTTGCACCGACAAGCCGGTAACCCACCCCGGTCTCGGTGACGATATGCTCCGGCTGCGCCGGGTCGCGCTCCAGTTTCTGCCGCAAATGCGCCATGTAGATCCGCAGATAGTGATGGCTCTCGACATGCGACGGCCCCCACACGTCGCGCAGCAGTTGCCGGTGCGTAAGCACGCGGCCGGCGTGACGCACGAGCGTGGCAAGCAAACGGTATTCGATCGGCGTCAGATGTATCGCGGCACCATCGCGCGATACCTGGCGCAGTGCGAGATCGACGGTGACGGCGCCGAAATGCACTTGCGGCGATTCGTTGGCGCCGCCCTGATTGCGCCGGCGCATGTGGGCGCGAATCCGCGCGAGCAGCTCCGACACGCCGAACGGTTTGGTCAGATAATCGTCGGCACCGGCATCGAGGGCCGCGACCTTCTCGCTTTCCTGGGTGCGTGCCGACAGCACGATCACCGGTAGCTCGCTCCAGCCGCGCAGTTCGCGGATCACGTCGAGACCATCGGTATCGGGCAAGCCCAGGTCGACAATCACGAGATCGGGCTTGCGGGTTGCCGCCTCGATGAGGCCTTGCTTGCCTGTCTCCGCGTCGTACACAGTGATGCCCTCGCCTTCCAGCGACGTGCGCACGAAACGGCGGATCTGCTTTTCGTCTTCGATCAGAACGACGGTGATGCTCGGCTCATTCATCGGTGGGTCCTGCTACGGGTTTCGGACCGGGCAGTGCACGCGGTTCGTCTGGTTCATGCGTTTCATCGGGGTCCTCGTCGGGCAAGGCCTCGACGTAACCTTCGCTTTCGTCGCTCTCATCGGTGTCATCGCCCGCATCGGGCACCGGCGGCGGCGTCTCGACCGGCAGCGTGAACCAGAAGCGCGCGCCTTCGACGTGCCCATCCGCGGCCACCCGGTTGAGCGCGCCGATTGTACCGCCATGCGCTTCGACAATCGCGCGGCAGATTGCGAGCCCGAGCCCGATGCCCGGCTTCGCGGACTCTTTCTCGCCGCGTGTGAATTTGTCGAAGATGCGCGTTTCCATGCCCGGTGGCAAGCCGGGGCCCGCGTCGTCGACGGTAACGCGTACGAACGGCGTGCCGTCCGCGTTATCGATGCGCTGTGCGCCGATCACGAGCGGCGTATCGGGCGGCGCGTACTTCGCCGCATTCTCGAACAGGTTCGCGAACAGGCGCTCCATCAAGACCGCGTCGAGTTGCAGCAGCGGCAGATCAGCCGGCAGCCGCACTTGCGCCGGATGCCGTGCCAGCACGCGCCGGCATGCGCGTAGCGCAGCGCCCACGGTTTCTTCGAGCAGCGACCATTGGCGGTTCAGTTGCAGACCACCCGCCTGCAGTCGCGCCATATCGAGCAGATTGGTGACGATGCCCGCCATGCGCAGCGCTTCTTCGTGAATGGCCTCGACCAGATCGTCGCCAGGTTGCGGCGTGCCGGTGCGGGTCTGCGCGAGCATCGACGCGAAACCGACAATCGTAGTGAGCGGCGTGCGCAGATCGTGCGAAATTGCCGACAGCAACGAATTGCGCAGGCGCTCCGATTCCATGTTGACGAGCGCATCGCGGGCGATGTCTACGTAGTGCACGCGCTCGAGCGCCAGTGCGATCTGCGCGGCAAACGCGTCGAGCATGCGCTGCTGCTCGGGCACATCGAGTTCGTGCGGATCGCGCGTCGCAACCGCGAGCACACCGCGCGTTCGCATCGGTGCCTTCAGCGGCAGATACAGCGCGATCGCGGCAGGCAGCGTATCGGTGCCGCGTCCGGCCGGCTTCTGCTGATCGTAGACCCACTGACCAACGTCGCTGTCGAGATCCGCGCCTTCGAGCGTAACCTCGGCGTCCGGGTCTTCGATCTTCTGCCGCACCTGGTCCGCACTGTCCGGCAACAGCATCGCCACGCGCGCGCGGAACACTTCGTTGACATGGCGGCTACCGATACCGACGATCTGTTCGGTGGTAAGCGCCGCGGCCAGTTCGCCCGCCATCGCGTACATCGCGCCGGTACGCGCTTCGCGACGCTGCGCGACGCTCGCCTCGCGACGCAGGCTCGACGTCAGATGGCTGATGACGAGCGAGGTCAGCAGCATGCCGACGAAGGTCAACAGATACTGCGTGTCCGATACGGACAGCGACATGCGCGGCGGCACGAAGAAGAAATCGAACGCCGCGACGCTGACGAACGACAGCACGACGCCCGGCCCGCGTCCAAGCCTCACGGCCGCGAAAATGACGCCGAGCAGATACAGCATCACGAGGTTGGTCAGATCGATGTGATTGATCAACTGGCTCGCGACCAGCGTAATGATTGCGCACAGCGTGAGCGCCCATGCGTACGCACGCGGCGGCGAGCGTCGTTCGCGGGCGGCGCCCAGTGCTTCGCGCCATGCCTGCACCCCCGCGTCGAGCGGACCGCGCGACGCACCGTCACTGCTGCGCTCTTCGAATGCGCGAATCAGCGTGAGGTCGAGATCGCCGGCGCGCTCGGCGATGCGCTCGCCGATCGGTCGCCGCAGCCAGCGCGACACACCGGTGCGCATCGAGCCGCCCGCAACGAGCTTCGACACATTGCGCACCCGTGCATAACTGACCAGCGTGGCGACCGCATCGGCGCCCGCGAGCGTCGCCGTTTCGGCGCCCAGTTCGGCGGCGAGATGCAGCGCGCCGAGCGTGCGTTCGCGGCGCGCTGCGGGCAGTTGCTGCAGCCGCGGTGTCTCGACATACACCGCGATCCAGTCCGCCTTCAGGCTCGCCGCGAGACGCGCGGCCGCACGCACCAGCGTCTGCGCTTCCGGGCCGGGACCAACGCACACCAGCAGCCGTTCGCGCGCCTGCCAGATGCGCTGGATCGAACGATCGGCGCGGTACTCGCGCATCTGCGCATCGACGCGGTCGGCGGTGCGCCGCAGCGCCAGTTCGCGCAGCGCAATCAGGTTGCCCTTGCGAAAGAAATTGCGCACCGCGCGCTCGGCCTGCGCGGGCATATACACCTTGCCGTCGCGCATGCGGCCAAGCAGTTCCTCGGCGGGCAGATCGACCAGCGTGATTTCATCGGCCCGGTCGAATACGCGGTCGGGCACCGTCTCCCATACGCGGATGCCGGTGATCTGTCCGACCACATCGTTCAGGCTCTCCAGATGCTGGACGTTGACCGTCGTATAGACATCGATGCCCGCATCGAGCAGTTCGTAGACGTCCTGCCAGCGCTTGAGGTGGCGCGCGCCCTGCACGTTCGAATGCGCGAGTTCGTCGACGAGAATCAGTTGCGGCGCGCGAGCGAGCGCCGCGTCGAGATCGAATTCGCCGAGCTTGCGGCCGCGGTATTCGATATGCGCGAGCGGCAGTACGTCGAGCCCGTCGAGCAACGCAGCGGTCTCGCTGCGGCCGTGCGTCTCCGCGATGCCAACGAGCACATCGACGCCGTCTTCCATGCGACGGCGCGCCGCCTGCAGCATCGCGTAGGTCTTGCCCACGCCCGCCGACGCACCGAAAAATATCTTCAGCTTGCCGCGCTGCTGTTTTTCTTCATCGCGCTGCAGTTTGTCGAGCAGTTCGTCGGGGTTGGGTCGGTTCATCGAAGGTGACGATAGAGGGCGGACGCGGCACCGCGGATGCAGGTGCGCAACCCGTCATGCCGCGATGGTCGCACGGCGGCCCGCTATCCGCAAACGGCTGGGGACGGGTGGATGCGATGCGCATCGGCGATGGCGGATGCACACAGCGGCGCAGCAGCGCAAAGGCGCAATGGCAAAAAGCAGCGGCGCCCAGCAGGGCGCCGCCTTGGGGGAAAAGACGCGGCTTAGCCGTGCGCTGCGGCATCCAACGCGAGATTCAGCTCCAGCACGTTCACGCGCGGCTCGCCGAGCACGCCGAACTGGCGTCCGGTCGTATAGCGATCGACCAGTGCCGCGACGTCGTTAGCGTTCATCTTGCGGGCTTTCGCCACGCGGTCGATCTGGTAATCGGCAGCTGCGGGGCTGATTTCCGGATCGAGGCCGCTAGCCGACGATGTCACGAGGTCGATCGGCACCGGCTTCGACAGATCGGTGCCGGCCGCCTTCAGCGCGTCGATGCGCCCTTTGACTTCATCGTTGAGCGCCGGGTTGGTCGGGCCGAGGTTCGAACCGCCGGAGCCGAGAGCGTTATACGGCATCGGGCTGGTGGCCGACAGACGGCCCCAGAAGTACTGCGGCGCGTCGAACTGCTGGCCGATCAGCGACGAGCCGACAACCTTGCCGTTCTGCTCAATGATGCTGCCGTTGACCTGGTGGTGGAACGCACCCTGGCCGATAGCGGTCATGACGGCCGGGTAAGCGAGTCCCGTAATCGCCGACAGCACGACGAAGATCACGATAAGAGGACGAAAAAGTTTCATGATTGGCAATCCTTTTAGACGCGTCCGGCAGCCAGCGCCGCCGGACAGAGCCTGTTAAACCCAGCCGAGCGCGGCGAGCACCATATCGATCAGCTTGATGCCGATAAACGGCACGATGATCCCGCCGAGGCCATACACCAGCAAATTGCGGCGCAACAGTATCGCCGCGCCCAGCGGCCGGTACTTCACGCCCTTCAACGCCAGCGGAATCAGCGCGACGATAATCAGCGCGTTGAAGATCACCGCCGACATGATTGCCGACGCCGGCGTGGCCAGATGCATCACGTTCAGCGTGTTCAGCACCGGATAGGTCGTCGCGAAGGCAGCCGGGATGATGGCGAAGTACTTGGCAACGTCGTTGGCAATCGAGAACGTCGTGAGCGATCCGCGCGTCATCAGCATCTGCTTGCCGATTTCGACGATTTCGATCAGCTTGGTCGGATTCGAATCGAGGTCGACCATGTTGCCGGCTTCCTTGGCCGCCTGCGTACCCGTGTTCATCGCCACCGCGACGTCAGCCTGTGCGAGCGCCGGAGCGTCGTTAGTTCCGTCGCCCGTCATCGCGACCAGACGGCCTTCCGCCTGATGCGCGCGGATCGTCGACAGCTTGGCTTCCGGCGTGGCTTCGGCGAGGAAATCGTCGACGCCCGCTTCCGCTGCGATCGCGGCAGCCGTCAGGCGGTTGTCGCCCGTCACCATGATGGTCTTGATACCCATCTTGCGCAGTTCGGCGAAACGTTCCTTGATGCCGCCCTTGACGATGTCCTTCAGCTCGATCACGCCGAGCACGCGTGCACCCTGCTCGCCCTTCTCGGCCACCACCAGCGGCGTGCTGCCGCGGCGGGCCACTTCGGTCACCGCGTTGTTCACTTCCGCCGGATAGCGACCGCCATTGGCTTCGACGTAGTTCTTGACCGCATCGGCCGCGCCCTTGCGGATCTCGCGACCCGGAAGGTCGACACCGCTCATGCGCGTCTGCGCGGTGAATGAGAGGAAGACCGCGTGCAGCGAGCCCATGTCGCGCGCCCGGATGTTGAAGCGCTGCTTGGCGAGCACGACGATACTGCGGCCTTCCGGCGTTTCGTCCGACAGCGACGACAGTTGCGCGGCATCGGCCAGCGCTTCTTCGGTCACACCCGGCGCCGGCACGAAGGTCGACGCCTGACGGTTGCCGAGCGTGATCGTGCCGGTCTTGTCGAGCAGCAGCACGTCCACGTCGCCCGCCGCTTCGACCGCACGGCCCGACGTCGCAATCACGTTCGCCTGCATCATGCGGCTCATGCCCGCCACCCCGATGGCCGACAGCAGGCCGCCGATGGTGGTCGGAATCAGACACACGAGCAGCGCCACCAGCGCGGTGATCGTCACCACGTGGCCGGCTTTCGCCGCTTCGACCGAGAAAATCGAGAACGGCAGCAGCGTCGCGGTTGCGAGCAGCATCACGATCGTCAGCGCGACCAGCAGAATCGTCAGGGCGATTTCGTTCGGCGTCTTTTGACGCTTCGCGCCTTCGACCATCGCAATCATGCGGTCGAGGAAAGCTTCGCCCGGATTCACGGTGACGCGCACCACGATCCAGTCCGATAGCACGCGTGTGCCGCCCGTCACCGACGAGAAGTCGCCGCCCGATTCGCGGATCACCGGTGCCGATTCGCCAGTGATGGCCGATTCGTCGACCGACGCGACGCCTTCGATCACTTCGCCGTCGGCCGGAATCACGTCGCCCGTTTCGACCAGCACGACGTCGCCCTTGCGCAGATCGGAAGCCGTCATGATGCGGATCGGCGACTTCGGATGCGGCTCGTTGAGCTTCTTGGCCATCACGTCTTTCTTCGCGCTGCGCAGCGACGCGGCCTGGGCCTTCGAGCGGCCTTCGGCAAGCGCTTCCGCGAAGTTGGCGAACAGCACCGTGAACCACAGCCACAGCGTCACCGCGAGGATGAACCCCGCGGGTGCTTCGGCCTGGCCGCCCAGCGCGGCGATCCAGAGAATCGTCGTCAGGATGCTGCCGACGTACACGCAGAACATCACCGGGTTACGGAACTGCGTGCGTGGCGTGAGTTTCTTGAATGAGTCCACGATCGCCGGACGCACCAGCGCCGGATCGAACATGGACCGTGTTGCAGTATGAACAGTCATTGGATCCCCGAATTTCCCGTTAGTGGCCAGCGATCATCAGCAGATGTTCGACGCCAGGGCCGAGAGCGAGCGCAGGCACGTAAGTCAGTGCGCCGACAAGCAGCACCGTGCCAAGCAGCAGTACAACAAACAGCGGGCCATGCGTGGGCAGCGTGCCACCGGTAACACCGAGGCGCTTCTTGCCAGCCAGCGAGCCAGCGATCGCCAGCACCGGCACGATCGTGCCGAAGCGGCCGAACCACATCGCGATCGCTGTCAAAATGTTGTAGAACGGCGTGTTCACAGACAGGCCGGCAAACGCGCTACCGTTGTTGTTCGCCGACGAGCTGAACGCGTAGAGAATTTCCGAGAAACCGTGCGCACCGGGGTTAGAGATACCCGCCTTGCCCGCAGCGCTCAGTACCGCGATCGATGTACCGACCAGCACCAGCAGCGGCGTGAGCAGCACGACGATCGACACCATCTTCATCTCATACGCTTCGATCTTCTTGCCGACGTACTCGGGCGTGCGGCCAATCATCAGGCCTGCGACGAATACGGCTAGCAACGCGAAGACGAGCATCCCGTACATACCGGAACCCACGCCACCGAAGATCACTTCGCCCAGCTGGATCAGCAGCATCGGATACAGGCCGCCGAGCGGGGTCAGCGAGTCGTGCATCGCGTCGACCGCACCGCACGATGCCGCCGTCGTCGCGACCGTAAAGATGCCGGTCTGCGCAATCCCGAAGCGCGTTTCCTTGCCTTCCATGTTGCCGCCCGACTGCAGGGCGTTCGCCGACTGATCGACGTGCAGCGACGTCAAGGTCGGATTGCCCGCCTGCTCGGAGCTGATTTCACCGACCACACAAGCGGCGAACGCAATCGTCATCACGGCGAGTACGGCGACCCCCTGCTTGCGGTCAGCGATCATGCGCCCGAACACCAGAGCCAGCGCCGCCGGAATAATCAGGATCGAGACGATCTGCAGGAAGTTGCTGAACGGCGTCGGGTTTTCATACGGGTGCGCCGAGTTCGCGTTGAAGAAGCCGCCACCATTGGTGCCGAGCATCTTGATCGCTTCCTGCGACGCCACCGGGCCCATCGCGATGGTCTGCGTCGTCACCTTGGTGTCGACCGTCACCGCATTGCCCTTCGCATCCTTCACCGGATTGCCTTGCGCATCGAGCTTCGGTGCGGCATAGGTCGTGGTCTGCAGCGTCGGTACGTCCTGGTTCGCCTTGAAGGTCTGGATCACGCCCTGGCTCATCAGCAACGCAGCGATGATGGCCGCCATCGGTATCAGCACGTACAACGTCGCACGCGTGACATCGACCCAGAAGTTGCCGATGGTCTTCGCGGAATGGCGCGCGAAGCCGCGGATCAGCGCGATCACGACCGCGATCGCGGTAGCCGCCGACAGGAAGTTCTGCACCGTGAAGCCGAGCATCTGCGCCAGATAGCCAGTGGTCTGCTCAGGCGTGTAATCCTGCCAGTTCGTGTTGGTGACGAAGCTGACAGCCGTATTGAACGCGCTGTCGACCGACATCGGACCGAACTGCGCCGGATTGCCCGGTAGCCAGCCCTGCACGCGCAACAGCACGTACAGGAACAGCGTGCCGAGTGCATTAAGTGCAATCGTCGCGATCGCGTAATGCTTCCAGCCCATTTCGGCCGAAGAGTCGACCCCGGCGATGCGATACAGCACGCGTTCGAGCGGACCGCCGAAGCGGACCACGCGAGAGGTCCCGTCCATCACACGCGTGATATAGCCCGAGACCGGCACGGCGAGCGCCAGCAGGACGACGATATACAGGACCGTTTGCAGGACATTGTTGAGGTTCATTCAATGTCCTCCGCGCGCAGAAGCGCATAAACGAGGTAAGCGAACAGCAGCGCGGTCGCGGCACCCGATAACCACATAATCCAGGTCATGAGCGTGCTCCCTGGCCACGCCGGAACTGCATGAGCTTCTCGCAACCGGCAATCAATGCAAAGGTGAGCGCTGCGAACAGCACGATCCCCCCGATGTACAGCACATCCATTTAGTGTTCTCCATATGCGGACTTTGGATGCGTGCAACGATATGCTGATCCGCGTAAAGGTCAGGTCAAAGGTCGGGAGGGGGGTGTAAAAATGGCGTAAACAAAAAAAGCCGCTCCCTGGCGGGGAGCGGCTTTCTACGGGGGTGTCCGGGTATTACCGGGTCCGTCCAGGATCAGGGCAGCAGGATCGTCGAACCCGTCGTGCGCCGCGCTTCGAGGTCCGCATGCGCCTGTCCGGCGTCAGGCAGCGAGTAGCGCTGGTTGATGCTGGTCTTCACCTTGCCCGACAACAGCACGTCGAACAGCTCGTTCGACATCGCGTCGTAGTCGCTGCGTTTCGCTATATACGTAAACAGCGTCGGCCGCGTAAAGAACAATGACCCGCGACCGGCGAATTCGGACGAGTCGATCGGCGGCAGCGGTCCCGATGCATTGCCGAAGCTGACGAACAACCCGAGCGGCGCGAGACAGTCGAGCGATGCCGTAAACGTGTCCTTGCCGATCGAATCGTAGACGACCGGCACGCCCGCGCCATTGGTAATCTCGCGCACGCGCTTCGTGAAGTCTTCGCGCGTGTAGACGATCGGGTAGTCGCAACCGTGCGCCTTCGCGATCTCCGCCTTCTCGTCGGAGCCGACCGTGCCGATCACGGTCGCGCCGAGTGCCTTCGCCCACTGGCACGCCAGCAGCCCGACGCCGCCCGCGGCAGCCTGGATCAGGATCGTGTCGCCGGCCTTGACCGGGTAGGTACGGCGCAACAGATACTGCGCGGTGAGCCCCTGCAGCATGACGGAGGCCGCCTGTTCGTAGCTGATTCCTTCAGGCAGTTTCACGACCTTTTCCGCAGGCAGCACGCGCTCCTGCGCATACGCACCGGGTGGCCGCGCGACATAGGCGATGCGGTCGCCCACCCGCAGGTTCGCAACGCCCGCACCGACCGCGCTGACCTCGCCTGCCGCCTCCATGCCGAGACCGCCCGGCAGCGGCAGCGGATACAAACCCGTGCGGAAATACACATCGATGTAGTTCAGGCCGACCGCATGCTGCTTCACGCGGATTTCGCCCGCGCCCGGCTCGCCCACTTCGACATCGACCCACTTCATGACTTCGGGGCCACCGGTCTTATCGAATCGTGTTGCCTTGACCATCGTCTCTCCTGGATTGGCCTGGTTTTGCTTGATGTTGCGCGCCCGCACGCTGCCGGCGCCGCGTTGCACTTCAGTACGTTCCGGGGTACGTGCCGCCGTCGATCAGCCAGTTCTGCCCGGTGATATAGCCGCCGTGCACGCTGCACAGGAACGCGCAGGCACGGCCGAACTCGTCGGGGGTGCCGAGCCGGCCTGCGGGAATCGACGCCATGCGGCGGCGCCGCGATTCCTCGATCGATATGTCCTGGGCCTTGGCCTGCGCGGCGATGGCTGCATTGATGCGGTCCGTATCGAACGAACCCGGCAGCAGGTTATTGATCGTCACGCCCTGCCCCGCGACCTTGCGCGCCACGCCGGCAACGAACCCGGTCAGCCCTGAGCGCGCGCCGTTCGACAGCCCCAGCACATCGATCGGCGCCTTCACCGACGAACTCGTGATGTTGACGATGCGGCCGAAACCGCGCGCCATCATGCCGTCGATCGTCGCCTGGATCAGCGCGATCGGTGTCAGCATGTTCGCTTCGAGCGCGCTGATCCAGTCGTCGTGGGTGTAGGAGCGGAAGTCTCCCGGCGGCGGCCCGCCCGCGTTATTGACGAGGATGTCCGGCTGCGGACAGGCGGCGAGCGCCGCGGCGCGGCCTTCGGGGGTGGTGATGTCGCAGGCCACCGTCTTGACCTCGACGCCGGTCTGCGCGCGGATTTCCGCAGCGGTGGCTTCGAGCGTCTGCGCGGTGCGGGCCACGATCGTCAGCGCCACGCCTTCGGCCGCGAGCGCCTCGGCACAGCCGCGGCCGAGCCCCTTGCTTGCCGCGCAGACCAGCGCGGTGCGTCCAGCGATTCCCATATCCATGGTGCGTTTCCTCTGGGTGCAAACTAAATTTCCCTCGATTCTAGAAGAATCGCCGCCGCGCTGCCGGAGGCCTCACACGGCCCTGCCCGTAAGCCCGCGCATAATCTTCGCTATCTTCGGGCGGGACTTTCGGTAAACTTGCAGCCGTGGTTCGCCTGGCCGGCCGGTCCGGCGCGAACCAGCGCCCCGTTCCCCGAGCTCCCGCCCGCCACCCCGCCACCTTTTCGCACTGCTTGCGCATAAGCCATGACCCAGGACAGCCGCTTTCCCAATCTTTTCATCCTCGACCACCCGCTGATCCAGCACAAGCTCTCGCATATGCGCGACCGCGACACGTCGACGCGCACGTTCCGCGAACTGCTGCGCGAGATCACGCTGCTGATGGGCTATGAAATCACCCGCAACCTGCCGATGACGACCCGCCCCGTCTCGACCCCGCTCGTCGATATCGACGCGCCGGTCATCGCGGGCAAGAAGCTCGCCATCGTGCCAGTGCTGCGCGCGGGCGTCGGCATGTCGGACGGGCTGCTCGAGCTGATCCCGTCGGCGCGGGTCGGCCATATCGGCGTCTACCGGGCCGACGACCACCGGCCGGTCGAATATCTGGTGCGCCTGCCCGATCTCGAGGACCGCAACTTCATCCTGTGCGACCCGATGGTCGCAACCGGCTACTCGGCCGTGCATGCCGTGGATGTGCTCAAACGCCGCGGCGTGGAAGGCTCCAGCATCATGTTCCTCGCGCTTGTGGCGGCGCCCGAGGGCGTGCAGGTGTTCCAGGACGCGCATCCGGACGTGAAGCTGTACGTCGCCTCGCTCGACTCGCATCTGAACGAGCACGCGTATATCGTGCCCGGCCTCGGTGACGCAGGCGACCGGTTGTTCGGCACGAAGAACTGAGCATCGCACCGACCGCCTGCCTGGGCGGTAGCCCAGGCTCTACGCGGTTCTCAGGCGCGGGCCGGGCGGCGGCGGCGTGATAAAATTCGCGTCTGCTTATCGGGCGGCCGCCCGACATCGCAACGACAATTGCACTATGCGTGCGCCTAGAGGCGCATGCGCTGGAGAAAGGTATGGCGGGTCATTCGAAATGGGCCAACATCAAGCATAAGAAAGCAGCGACCGACGCGAAGCGCGGCAAGATCTGGACGCGGCTCATCAAGGAAATTCAGGTCGCGGCCCGCATGGGCGGCGGAGAAATGGATACGAACCCGCGTCTGCGGCTCGCCGTCGAGAAGGCGTACGACGCCAACATGCCGAAGGACAACATCAACCGCGCGATCCAGCGCGGTACCGGCGGTGTGGACGGCGCGAACTACGAAGAAATCCGCTACGAAGGCTATGGCATCGGCGGCGCGGCCGTCATCGTCGACACGATGACCGACAACCGCATCCGCACCGTCGCGGAAGTGCGTCACGCGTTTTCGAAGTTCGGCGGCAACATGGGCACCGACGGCTCGGTGTCGTTCATGTTCGATCACGTCGGCCAGTTCCTGTTCGCACCGGGCACGCCCGAAGACAAACTGATGGACGCGGCGCTCGAAGCCGGCGCCGAAGACATCGTGACGAACGACGACGGCAGCATCGAAGTGCTGTGTCCGGCCAACGATTTCCCGAAAGTGAAGTCCGCGCTCGAAGCCGCCGGCTTCAAGGCCGAGCTGGCCGAAGTGACGATGAAGCCGCAGACCGAAGTCGAGTTCACCGGCGACGACGCGCTCAAGATGCAGAAGCTGCTCGATGCGCTCGAAAATCTCGACGACGTGCAGGAAGTCTATACAAACGCAGCGATCGCCGACGAGTGAGCTCGCTCGCGTTGCAGGCGTTGCAGTTGCAGACGCACTGGTTCGCGCTGTGCGAACCGCGCGAATGAATAGTCACGGATTCACAGATTCACGGCCGATGCCGACGCGTCGGCCGTTCACGGTTTTTAGTCTTCGGGGAAACACATGAAGTTACTCGTCGTCGGTTCCGGCGGTCGCGAACATGCGCTTGCGTGGAAGCTCGCGCAGTCGCCGCGCGTGCAGCTCGTCTACGTCGCGCCCGGCAACGGCGGTACCGCGCACGACGAGCGGCTACTCAACATCGACATCACCGAGCCGGCTGCGTTGGCCGATTTCGCCGAGCGCGAGCAGATCGCGTTCACGCTGGTCGGGCCGGAAGGCCCGCTCGCGGCCGGCATCGTCAATCTTTTCCGCTCGCGTGGTCTGAAGATCTTCGGGCCGAGCAAGGAAGCCGCGCAGCTCGAAAGCTCGAAGGACTTTGCGAAGGCGTTCATGAAACGCCACGCGATCCCCACCGCCGAATACGAAACCTTCACCGAGCCGGGCGCCGCGCACGCGTACCTCGACGCGAAAGGCGCACCGATCGTGGTCAAGGCCGACGGCCTCGCCGCAGGCAAGGGCGTGGTGGTCGCACAGACGCTCGAAGAAGCGCACGCCGCCGTGGACATGATGCTGTCCGGCAACAAGCTCGGCGATGCCGGTGCGCGCGTCGTGATCGAAGAGTTCCTGACCGGCGAAGAAGCGAGCTTCATCGTGATGGTCGATGGCAAGCACGTGCTTGCGCTCGCCTCGAGCCAGGATCACAAGCGTTTGCTCGACGGCGACCTGGGGCCGAACACGGGCGGCATGGGCGCCTACTCGCCCGCGCCGATCGTCACGCCGCAACTGCATGCACGCGTGATGCGCGAAATCATCCTGCCTACCGTGCGCGGCATGGAGAAGGAAGGTATTCGCTTCACCGGTTTTCTGTACGCCGGTCTGATGATCGACGCGCAAGGCAACCCGAAGACGCTCGAATTCAACTGCCGGATGGGCGACCCGGAAACGCAGCCGATCATGGCGCGGCTCAAGGGCGATTTCTCGAAGGTCGTCGAACAGGCGATCGCCGGCACGCTCGATACCGTCGAACTCGACTGGGATCGTCGCACCGCGCTCGGCGTCGTGCTGGCCGCGCACAACTATCCGGAGACGCCGCGCAAGGGCGACCGCATCAGCGACATCCCGGCCGCCACCGAAGAGTCGGTGACGTTCCACGCGGGCACGACGCTCGTGGACGGCAAGCTGCTCACATCGGGTGGCCGTGTGCTGTGCGTGGTCGGGCTCGCAGATTCGGTACGCAGCGCGCAATCGGTTGCGTACGAAACGATCAACCAGATCTCCTTCGACGGCATGCAGTATCGCCGCGACATCGGTTATCGCGCGCTCAACCGCAAGCATTGAGCAACTGGCGCGGCGCCTCGCGCGGGCGCCTGGCGGCTTCGGCGCTACACTTCGGGTATTGCCGCGCGGGTCTGGTGCTGGTCGTCCGCGGCGCTACAGGCTGTGACAAGCGGCCGTAGCAAGCGGGCGTGATAAGCGGCGCGATTTCGGCCGACCGCCTGTCACGGCTTGTAGCCTTGACCGCCTGCCGGCCGGCACTTCCCTGAACCCGCGGCCACTCAACCGGGCCGCCCAGCAGCCCCGTATTCATGACCGAACCGACCTATAACGTCCAGGCCGTCCGCAGCTGGTTGCAGCAGTTGCAGGCCAACATCGCCGATACGCTCGGTGCCTTCGACGGCCAGCCGTTCGCCACCGACGCCTGGCAGCGCGGCCCCGGCGAAAAGCTGCGCGGCGGCGGTTGCACGCGCATCCTCGAAGGCGGCGCGTTTTTCGAGCGGGCCGGCATCGGCCTGTCGGACGTCGCCGGCGATGCGCTGCCCGCGTCGGCCAGCGCGGCGCGGCCGCAGCTGGCCGGACGCAGTTTCGAGGCGATGGGTGTCTCGCTCGTGCTGCATCCGCACAATCCGCACTGCCCGACCGTGCACATGAACGTGCGTCTGCTGATGGCCACCAAGCCGAACGAAGCGCCGGTGTTCTGGTTCGGCGGCGGCATGGATCTCACGCCGTGCTACGGCTACGAAGAAGACGCGCAGCATTTTCATCGCGTGTGCCGCGACGCGTTGCAGCCATTCGGCGCGGACCTGTACCCGAGCTTCAAGCGCTGGTGCGACGAGTATTTCTTCCTGAAGCATCGCAACGAGACGCGCGGTATCGGCGGAATTTTCTTCGACGACTTTTCGGCGCCGGGCTTCGAGCGTTCGTTCGAGATGGTACAAAGCGTCGGCGACGCGTTTCTGAAAGCCTATCTGCCGATCGTCGAAAAACGCCGCGACCAGCCGTACACGCAGGCCGAACGCGATTTCCAGGCCTACCGGCGCGGCCGCTATGTCGAGTTCAACCTGGTGTTCGACCGTGGCACACTGTTCGGGCTGCAAAGCGGCGGACGCACCGAATCGATCCTGATGTCGATGCCACCCGTCGCCAACTGGCGCTATAACTGGCATCCTGAGCCCGGCACGCCCGAAGCACGCTTGCAAAGCGACTTCCTCGTGCCGCGCGAATGGGTGTGAGTGTGTGTGTTAGTACGATGAGGGCCGCGCGCCGCGCGGCCATTAGACCCATTAGACACACCACCCCGGCGCACGCATTGTCACGACAAAGGATCACGATCTGAATCCGCCCGTTCTTCCCGCTGCCCTGCCCCGCCGGATCGGTCTGCTCGGCGGTACGTTCGATCCGGTCCACGACGGCCACCTCGCGCTCGCGCGACGGTTCGCCGACGTACTGCAACTGACCGAGCTCGTGCTGCTGCCCGCCGGCCAGCCATGGCAGAAGACCGATGTCACGGCGGCACAGCATCGCCTCGCGATGACGCGCATCGCGGCCCGCACGCTGACGATACCTGGCGTGACCGTCAGCGTCGCCACCGACGAAATCGAACACGACGGCCCGACCTATACCGTCGAAACCCTCGCCCGCTGGCGCGAGCGGGAAGGACAGAAGACCTCGCTGGCGCTGCTGATCGGCGCGGATCAACTGGTCAAGCTCGACACCTGGCGCGAGTGGCGCAAACTGTTCGAGTTCGCGCACGTGTGCGCGTCGACGCGGCCCGGTTTCGACCTCGGTTCGATACCGCCCGCCGTGGCGGCTGAAATTGCGGCGCGCGCAGCGAGCGCCGAGGTATTGCAGGCAACACCCTGCGGGCATCTGCTGATCGATACGACACTGGCATTCGACGTCTCGGCCACGGACATCCGCGCACATCTGCGCGAACGGGTCGCACATCATGCGAGCCGTGCGGGCAACGAGGCGGGCCAGCCGGCCAGCCACGTTCCCGCAGCCGTGTGGGACTATATTCTTCAACATCATCTGTACCACCAGTAAATATGGATATACGCAAACTGCAACGCGCGATCGTCGACGCTCTCGAAGACGTGAAAGCGCAAGACATCCGGGTGTTCAACACCACCCACCTGACCTCGCTGTTCGATCGCGTGATCGTCGCGAGCGGCACGTCGAACCGGCAAACCAAGGCACTCGCATCGAACGTACGCGATAAGGTCAAGGAAGCCGGCGGCGAAGTGATCAGCACCGAGGGCGAAGACATCGGCGAATGGGTGCTGGTGGATTGCGCCGACGCGGTCGTCCACATCCTGCAGCCGGCGCTGCGTCAGTACTACAACCTCGAAGAGATCTGGGGTGACAAGCCGGTGCGCATCAAGCTGTCGACGCCGAACCCGTTCGGCGGTGCGCAGGCGAGCGGCCCGTTCGACGATGAGGACGAGGACGACGCGCCGGTTGCCAAGGCCGCGAAGGTTGCCAAGCCCGCCAAAGCCGCCAAGCCTGCGACAGCCAAGCCCGCCCGCAAGGCGCCCGCGCGGCGTAGCTAGCATGGTGCAACCGCGCCGGCGCGCCATGCGGATCGCCGTATGGCACGTCGACGTAGCCTCACGTACGCCATGAAATTGCACATCCTCGCGGTCGGTCACAAGATGCCCGACTGGATCGCAGCCGGCTTCGACGAATACACGAAGCGCATGCCGCCCGAGCTGCGCATCGAGTTGCGCGAGTTGAAGCCCGAGCAACGCTCGTCGGGCCGTTCCGCCGAAAGCGTGATGGCCGCCGAACGTCAGCGCATCGAAGCCGCCCTGCCGAAGCAGGCGCGCATCGTCGCACTCGATGAACATGGCAAAGACTGGACCACGATGCAGCTCGCCGCCGCGTTGCCGGACTGGCAGCAAGGCGGGCGCGACGTAGCGTTCCTGATCGGCGGTGCGGACGGGCTCGACCCGGCGCTGAAATCGCGCGCCGATATGTTGCTGCGACTCTCCAGCCTCACGTTGCCGCATGCGATGGTGCGCGTGCTGCTCGCCGAGCAGCTGTATCGCGCGTGGACCATTACGCAGAATCATCCTTATCATCGCGCGTAGTGCGGGCGACGTGCTGTGCATGCCGCACGTATAGCGCAGTCGTACCGTGCAGTTGTGCTGCGCCGCAACCGTTACGCGTCCTCCGGAAACGCCGCCATGTCATCCGCCGAACTCTATCCCTTCGTCTATCTCGCCTCGCAGAGTCCGCGCCGCCAGGAATTGCTGCAACAGCTCGGCGTGCGCTTCGAACTGCTGCTGCCGCGCCCCGATGAAGATGCCGAAGCACTCGAAGCCGAACTGCCCGACGAAGCCGCGCACGACTATGTGGTGCGCGTCTGCGCAGCGAAGGCACAGGCTGCACGCGCGCGCCTTTTGGCAAGCGGTCGTACGCATGCGCCGATCCTCGTTGCGGACACAACCGTCACGATCGACGATGCGATTCTCGGCAAACCCACCGACGCCGATGACGCGTTCGCGATGCTCGCGCGCCTCGCTGGTCGCGACCACGATGTGCTGACAGCAGTCGCTGCAATCAGCGCCGACGGCGCGCTATTACCCACCGTGCTGTCCCGCTCGCGCGTACGCTTCTCCGCGGCCCCGGAGCAGATGCTGCGCCGCTACATAGCGACCGGCGAACCAATGGGCAAGGCAGGCGCTTATGGCATACAGGGACGCGCCGCGGAGTTCGTCGAACATATCGGCGGGTCCTATTCAGGTATCATGGGTTTGCCGCTTTTTGAGACCGCTGCGCTGTTACGCGCAGTGCGCATCGACTTCTAGAACAAAACCATGAACGAAGAAATCCTGATCAACGTCACCCCTCAGGAAACGCGCGTCGCGCTCGTCCAGCAGGGCTCGGTCCAGGAGCTTCATGTCGAACGCACGCTGTCGCGCGGACGGGTCGGCAACGTCTATCTCGGCAAGGTCGTGCGCGTGCTGCCCGGTATGCAATCGGCCTTCATCGACATCGGTCTCGAACGTGCCGCGTTCCTGCATGTCGCCGACATCTGGCATCCGCGTACCGAAGGTGACCCGCAGCGTCCTGTACCGCATCAACCGATCGAGAAGATCGTGTTCGAAGGACAGACGCTAATGGTGCAGGTGGTCAAGGATCCGATCGGCACCAAGGGCGCGCGCCTGTCGACCCAGGTCAGCATCGCGGGACGCACGCTCGTCTATCTGCCGCAGGAACCGCATATCGGCATCTCGCAGAAGATCGAAAGTGAGACCGAACGCGAAGCGGTACGTGCGCGCCTGACGGCCGTGCTGCCGGTGGACGAAAAAGGCGGCTACATCGTGCGCACGATCGCCGAAGATGCGACCAGCGATGAACTCGCCTCCGATGTCGCCTATCTGCGCAAGACGTGGGTGACGATCCAGTCGCAATCGCAACGCATGCCGCCCACCACCCTGCTCTACCAGGACCTGAATCTCGCGCAGCGCGTGCTGCGCGATTTCGTCAACGACGAGACGACGCGCATCCAGGTCGATTCGCGCGAGACCTTCCAGATGCTGTCCGACTTCGCGGCGGAGTTCACGCCCACGGTGTCGCCGAAACTGCACCACTACACCGGCGAACGGCCGCTCTTCGATCTGTACAACATCGAGACCGAAATCCAGCGGGCGCTGTCGCGGCGCGTCGATCTGAAGTCGGGGGGTTATCTCGTCATCGACCAGACTGAAGCGATGACGACGATCGATGTGAACACCGGCGGCTATGTCGGTGCGCGCAATTTCGACGACACGATCTTCAAGACCAATCTGGAAGCCGCGCATACGATCGCACGCCAGTTGCGGCTGCGCAACCTGGGCGGCGTGATCATCATCGACTTCATCGATATGGAGAACGTCGAGCATCGCGACCAGGTGCTCGGCGAACTGAAGAAAGCGTTGTCGCGCGATCGTACGCGCGTGACGGTGAATGGTTTCTCGCAACTCGGGCTCGTCGAGATGACCCGCAAGCGCACGCGTGAATCGCTCGCGCATGTGCTGTGCGAGCCTTGCCCGGTGTGTCAGGGCAAAGGCCAGGTCAAGACGTCACGCACCGTCTGCTATGACGTGCTGCGCGAGATTTTGCGTGAGTCCCGGCAGTTCAATCCGCGTGAGTTTCGCGTGGTGGCGTCGCAGCAGGTGATCGATCTGTTCCTTGAAGAGGAATCGCAGCATCTCGCGATGCTGATCGATTTCATCGGCAAGCCGGTTTCGTTGCAGGTGGAGTCGAATTTGAGTCAGGAGCAGTACGACATCGTGCTGATGTGATTCGTGCGGCTGCGTCACAGCACGGGCAACAGCCACTCACCCGTACGCCACCGACACCCGACGCAACTGCCGCCAGTCACCTTTCTCGGCGACCTGCGTGTCGAGCGCGCTATGCGGCGACAGGTTCACCATGCGCACGCCGCGACGCTCGAGCAACGCCGCTGCCTCGCGAAATGAAGGCGCGATGAACGCATCGAAATGATCGTCGAGCGAACTCGGTTGCATGGTGCCGGCGGTTTCGTAAAAGCGCGGTGTACGCGCGGCATGACGAAAATCGAGCCCGTGTAGATAGAGCGTATCGAAACCCAGCGAATGAAGAATCTGTAGACCCGTATACGCCACGGTGCGACCATCGAACGTGCCGCGCCGGATATCGAGGCTGAAACCGAGCGCACGCGCTTCATCGAACACGACCAGGCCGTCGCGAGTCTGCGCAGCACGCAGTTCCTGGCGACGCAGCGCGCGCCGGCACGCGGGATAGCGAACGTCTTCGATGAGAAAGACCCGGCACTGCATCTGTTCGAGCGGAAAGTACTGCGCGATGTACCAGAGAACCAGCGGCGTGGCGAACAGCACGAGGCGCTGCTGCATCACGCGGGCCACCAGATCGGGACGGTTTCTCGCGAACCCGGCGTCGACGATGCAGTAGTAGTCGAACTGCACCGGGTGCCGGTCCTGCAACGCGATCGCACCGTTCACGCCCATCACGTGATCGAGATCGAGCGACGCGTAATCGATGTCGCTGATTGAAGGACCCGTCGCGATCAGATGGCAGGCGCCTTTGAATGCGCCGAGCAGCGTGTCCGCATTTTCAATCGGTAATTCGTGGCGCCCGATCCGCATGCGCTGCAAATACCCGCTTTCATGTCGCTCGACAGTAACCGCTCCCCATAAGCGCTCGTTGTGACGGAATGCGCGCGAATGCGTCCAGCGATACAGCAGTTTGAGCATCGTGCCCCGTGCGCGCCGGATCGGGCCGGGCCACGTATAGCAAGGCGGCTTTGACGGCAATTCGATCGCGGGGAGCGCCGGCGTTGCCCGTTCCACTGAAAGCATAGAGAGGTCGTCCAGGATGCATCGGACCATTGCCCGATTAACCGGCGACCAGTCTAGTTCTGTGTGCGATTACGCAGGTTACGGCTAAATCTCGAACCTTTACATATCGTTACAATCTGCCTTTCGTGCCGATCTGAACCATTAGCTCGAGCTTGGCGAAACCGGATTTTTGCGCCTGATCGGAACGAATCCGACACGCAATCCGAACAGCCTCGCAATGCTGTCGAGCGAATCGACGGTTGGGTTGCCGGTTCCGCGCTCGGTGTCCTGGACGACCCGGCGGCTCACGCCCCGGTGCGCGGCGAATTCCGCCTGAGTCAGGCCCGTCATCTCGCGCATCGCTTTCACGGCCTCGGAAATGGTCATGTCACCCCGATCGATTCTTTCGTAGAACGCGAGGCGCAGCGCATTTTGCTCGTCACGGGTAGGTCGGTTTCGGCGCGGCATGAGGGATCTCTGGCGATTAAAGGGCTTGCAGCTGGCGAACCTGCGCATCGACGGAAAGCGCCAGGAACTTGATGATGTCGTGATCGACGCCCTGCTCTTCGAGGACGTCCGGCAGGCGTTCGATCTGCACGGCAAACTGATTCAATCCGCGAGCAAGCATCTGACGCTCAGAGTCAGGCACCGGTAGCGCGACAAGGACATCGGCCCAGTTCGTCAACTCCACCTGGGTGTTGGGCCGATACCATCTGAGCGTTCGGGCAATCCCTTCGGGATCCAGATACATCGGAGCGAAATCGAACAAAGGCGTGAGCTGGACCTGCCCATCGACCCGTTGCACGGCCGTATTGCGCGCGTGGTTATCCGTGTTGCGCATCGCCAGATTGAGCACGTCGCGCTTGATGAATTCGAGCGTCTCGGCTGCGGGATCGGTCACTACCCTGCGGATTGCGGCCGTGACATCGAAAAGGCTTGGGCGCCGGTCAAAACCGGACAGCCCCAGGATCGAGGCCACGCTTTCCTGATGGAGACGCACGACTTTCCCGCCGCGCACGATCCGGTCAAAGCGTGGGATCAGCAGGACATCTCCGTGAAGAGTGGGTAAATCCATGTGCGTGCGGATACCGAGCTCGGCGGCCACCCGCATATAGGCCGCTTCGTTGCGCAGGACCTTGTGGTCGGCCGCACTATTGCCGCGAGGCAGTTTCACGATCAGATGCTGGGTAGCGTCGCCGTCGGGGAGTACCGCGTCGCCGTGCAAAAGGCCCGCCCGGTCATGCGTCAGCAGGTACTTCGGCGCGGCGCCCTGAACGCCTGTGGTGCCGGTGCCCAACATCCCGTGCAGGTGCATCCTTTCCGCGAATTCTGCACTGCGCCCGGCGACATCGTCGATTGTCAGTCCTGGCAGGTCGCGCGCATTCGGGTGCCGCGCCAGGTGCTTCTCAAGGTAATCGACTGCCTCGGCAACCCGAATCCTGCCGACCGGATTGAAGGCGCCTGCACAGATCAGCGGAAAGTCCGCGTCGGGACCATCCGGTAGCTGCAACTGGCCCAACAGGAAGCGACGGCCAGCCCCTTGCGGAACGAGGTCATAGAGGAAGGCTGGCATGGTCCGGGCCGCGCGGATGTCCATATCCACGGGCTCGGCGAGCGATAGCGGGGCATCCGGGTGTTCGAGGGCATACGCCACCAGGTGATTCCACTGGCAAAGCCCACCGTTGAATTCGATCTCGGCGCAGTCGACCCAGCGATCATCCAGGAATATCTGCAGGGTGCAATTCATGGGGAAGACTCCTTGTGCCTCATAAATGTAGCACAATGGAGTGGGAAGCTCTATATACGCATCTTATAAGTGCATTTTATCAAATTGGTACGTTCGAATACCGGGTGACATGTCCCTCGTTTGCCCGGCGCCTTTTCATCCCCATCGCCTAGAATTTCAGGATGAAATACGACGTGAAGGGAGGCTGCCATGGCTGAATCGATGGTCAGCATTGTAGTGGGGCTCATGGTCATCGCCATTGCGGTGATGGTGCTCGGTTCGCACCGCCGCCGCGAACACCGGACAGGCGCGCTGCATCATGACGGTCACCGGCTCTGGGACAGGATGCGGCACCGGCATTGAAGCCGTACCGCAAACCGCGCTAAAGCGCCCTGACCGATGGAGGCGACCATGATCGACGAGTACCGCGAATATGCGTGCTGGCAAACGGCGGAGTACGAAGGCTTCGAGGTCCACGTCGCACCGTTCGCGCAGAATCCGCCCGCCGTTCCACCCGACGTGAAACCGGTGCGCTACACGTATATCGGCTACGTCTGCCACCCCGGAGCGGACCCGGCCATCCCCGGGCATGCGGTACCGTTTCATCCGGACGGCGACGTGAGCTTTGCGAGCGCCGCCGATGCGCTGTTCGAAGCGGTCCACGTGGGCCGGAGCATTGTCGACGGCACGCATCCGGATCTGTCGGTGCTCGCGCTCGTCACCAGTGGCGTGTGACGGCGCTTCGAGCGTATCCCGCCCACTGTACAATCTGGCCTTCGGTCGCTGGGCAGGATGCCACCCATGCGGCCATCAACGACGGCCGCAACGATCAGCCCGCGCTTTCGCCCCGGCATCCTCGATGCCGACGCGCGTCATCCTAGAGAACCATCGGACACCGCCATACTCAAACTACTCCGTCGGTTCACCGCATGCCGTTCGCCCGCAACCGGGTCTGCTCACCACGCCAGTCAAACGAAATTCCAGGTTATTGCTCCATGCGTCTTGCTCCCGGACAGTCCGTCGCGCTCCTGATGTCCCCCCGTCTCGGCGATTCGCTGCTCACGATGGTTGTTGCACACAACCTCGTACGCAACGGTCATCGCGTCGTCGTGTTCGGCGACTACATTCATTCGCTCAAGGACTGGTTCGGATCGTTCGAGGTTCATCCAACCGTGCGTCCGGATGAAGCGCGCAGCCTGCTCGGCGGATTCGACGTGCTGCTGCATGCGTATCCGCCCGACGTGATCGAAGGCACACGTGACTGGCATCCGTGCGTACTCGTGATGGACGAGTGGCCGCGCTACCGGCAGTTGAAAACCATGGTGCAGATCCAGATGGAACTGTGCTCGCTCGACCTCGGTCTCGCCGACGTCGTGCCGGACAACGGACTCGTCCCACCGCCGCATCTACATGCACGCGCACATACACGCCGTGTCGTGATTCATCCCACTGCAAACCTGCCGCGCAAGAGCTGGCTGCCGCAGCGCTTTGTCGCGCTGGCGCTGCAACTACGCGACGACGGCTTCGAACCCGAGTTCGTGATGGCCGCGCACGAACGCAAGGACTGGGACCTGCTCGACCAGCACGGTCTGCCGCGGCCGGCGTTCGCTACGCTCGCCGATGTTGCGGCATGGATCTATGAGTCGGGATGGTTCATCGGCAACGATTCGGGCATCGCGCATCTGGCGTCGAATCTCGGTGTGCCCGCGGTCTCGCTTGCGGTGCGGCGCAAGATCGCGTTGCGCTGGCGGCCGGGCTGGGCGCCGAGCCGGGCGGTCCTGCCGCTGCCGGTACTGCCGGGGAAGATCGCGAAAGACCGGCTATGGAAACACTTCTTGCCGGTGTCGCGCGTGCTCAAGGCGTTTGCCGATCTGCGCAAGGAAACGGGCGACGCGGTGACGACAGCAGGCGAAGCGGATCAGGCGCCCGTCGTTCAGCAGCGCGGTTGAGTTGCACCGCTAGCTGCATGCGCCGGTTGCGCACGCAACTACGATCACCGCAACACGTTCACGCCGCCTGCTGCTGATACTGGATCTTATGCAGATGCGCATACAGGCCGCCCTGTATGAGCAGTTCGTCGTGACTACCCTGCTCCGCAATCTTTCCACCTTCCAGCACGAGAATGCGATCCGCGCGTTCGATCGTCGACAGGCGGTGAGCGATCACCAGCGTCGTACGTCCCTTCATCAGCGTTTCGAGTGCGACCTGCACGTGGCGCTCGGATTCGGAATCGAGTGCCGAGGTCGCCTCGTCGAGAATCAGGATCGGCGCGTCCTTGTAGATCGCGCGCGCAATCGCGAGACGCTGGCGCTGGCCGCCCGACAGGCGCATGCCGTTACCGCCGACCAGCGTATCGATACCGTTCGGCATCGCGTTCACCGTATCCATCAGATTCGCCGCGCGCAGCGCCGCTTCGACGCGCTCGCGATCCGGTGTCTGGCCGTACGCGACGTTGTGGGCGACCGAATCGTTGAACAGCACCACGTCCTGGCTCACCATCGCCATCTGGCCGCGCAGATCGTGCAGATCGTAGTCGTTGATCGGCACGCCATCGACGAGTATTTCGCCGCCCGCCGGATCGAAGAAGCGCGGCAGGAGATTGACGAGCGTAGTCTTGCCGCTGCCCGACGGTCCGGCCAGCGCCACCATTTCGCCCGGCGAGACCTTGAACGATACGCGGTCGAGTGTCGGCCGCTCGGAGGTGCCGTAGTTGAACGATACGTGGCGAAACTCGATTTCGCCGCGCGCATGTTCGAGCCGGCGTTCGCCACCCTGCGATTCTGTCGGCTCGTCGATCAGGCCGAAGATAAATTCGGCGGCGGTCATGCCGCGCTGCAACGGTTGATTGACGTCGATCAGGTGCTTCAGCGGCGAGATGATCAGCAGCATCGCCGTGATGAACGAGACGAAACCGCCCACTGTGGTCTGATCGTGAGACGACTGCACCACGGCTATCGTGATCACGATAGCCAGGGCGATCGACGCGAGGAACTGCGTGAGCGGCTGCGCCAGCCCACCCGAGATCGTCAGGCGCATCGCGTAACCCTTGAGGCGCTTGCTCATCTCGGTGAAACGGCGCATCTCGTACTTCTCGCCGTTATGTACCTTGACGACCTTGTAGCCCGCCACGGTCTCTTCGACGATGTACGACAACTCGTTCGTGAGCGTCTGTTGTTCGCGGTTCAAGTGTCGCAAGCGCCGGTTGATCTTGCTCACCACCCAGCCGATGGGAGGCAGGACCACGGCAACGATCAGCGTCAGGCGCCAGTTCAGGTAGAACAGCCAGCCAAGCAGGCCGACCACCGTCAGCGAATCGCGCACCAGCGTGACCATCACACCCAGCAGCACATTGAGGATCTGGTTGACCTCGAAGACGATCGCGTTGATGACCGTGCTCGCCGTTTCGCGCTGGAAAAACGAGGAGCTGGTGTGGAGCATCCGCTGGAACATGTCGAGTCGAAGCTGCAGCAGGATTCGGTTCGACACGTAGGCGAGCAGATAGCCGGACAGGTATTGCGCGGCGCCCCGCACGACGGCGAGCCCAATCACGGCGAGCGGCACCAGCCATTTCGCATTGGCGTTGCCGTGGGTGCCGAAACCGTGATCGAGCAGCGGTTTGAGCAGCGCTGGGATGCCGGTTTCGGTTGCGGCGACGATAGCCATCGTGGCGATCCCCAGCAACAGAACCACCAAGACCGGTTTGATATACGGCCAGAGACGCTCCAGAACGTCGGTCGACGAAGTACCTTCGTCACCGATGTTCTTGCGCAATGTGTTCCTGGTTTCCAAAAAATGTCCTTGTATCGGGCAATAGCCCCGGCAAGCGCTCGCCGGCGATGCGAAACAGCCTGGCGCAGCCTGGGCGGTGGTGCAGCCCCGCAGCCGGGCTACGGGGCAGTGAATCAGGCGGCCGGCATCAAATGGCCGTCTGCGGTTTGGCTGGCGCGCTTTCGGTGCGCGTCCCGCGGTGAATAATGGCCATCATTGTCGCCCATAGCAGGGCGATCAGCGCGACATTCATGACCGAGGACAATATATCGATGCTCAGACCGAAGATGATCGCCGACCCGCTGACCGCGATGCCGCAATAGGCCGCCGTGGACACCGTCGCATCCGCCGAGCGGTAATGGCGCAGAAAATACGCGAGCGGCCCCCAGTATAAAAGCAGCAGACAGGCGATGCCGAACGTGCCCAACTCGGCGATCGTCGAGAAAAATTCGCTATGCGCGCGCTCGTTGACGATCGCCTGCGACGCTTCGTGGTTATTCGCGAGCGTTTGCAGCGAACTTTCCAGCTTGCCCTTGCCGACACCGAGCACCGGGTTCTGCAAGAACAGATGTGACGACGCGTTCCACAATTGCAGGCGCAAGCCAATCGACGTATCGGCATTGCCATGTTCGAGCTGGTGCAGATCGGACGCCGTATCGCGCAGGCGCTGCTGCACGACATGGGTCGAGAACAGTGCCGCCACGCCCACCACGAGCACGGCGCCGACAATCGCGAGGCGTGCGCGGTGTCGCATCCAGCCGAAGTTCGCGGCCACGAGCCACGCGAACAGCGGCAGCGCGAGCCAGCCGCCGCGCGTGCCCGACAGATACGACGCGTAGCCGCCCGCGAGCAGCGCAAACAGCTTCAGCGGAATCGAAAAACGCCGCGCGAGACCGACGTCCCAGCGGATCGACAGCACCGCGAGAAAGCCGAGCAGCAGCGCCGTGTTGCCGAACGGGATCGGGTTCGTGTAGTAGTTGCCGAGGCGATTCAGATCACCCCAGCTCGCGTTGATACCGCTGATAAAAGCCCACGCGCCCGCCCCAACTGCGCCCGCCGCGCATCCCCAGCCGACGAGCGCAAGGCTGCGGCTCGACACCGTGCAGAACAGCAGGAAGATCGGCAGGCTCAGCACGAGCCGCGACATCGCGTCGAACTGCCGGGGCAGATAGTAATGTTCGAGCAGTTGCTGCAACGGCAGGTACAGCGTGAACGCCAGCATGCTCGCCGTGTACAACGGGTACTTGCGCAACGGTGCCAGATAGCCGTGCTGGCCGCGCATCACGGCGAGGTTGACGAGTGCTACAGCAAGCAGCAGGAAAAAGCAGTAGCCGGTACCGCCACGCAACGTCAGCATCGTCGCGGGCGCCAGAAACAGCAGCACAGCGGCCGCAACGGTGGTAGTTCTGTTAGCGGTCATAGTGCAGCGAAAGAAATCATGTAGTAACCACTGGCCGTCCGGAAAATTTGTCTCATTATAACGGTCCGTCCCCCGCCACTACGGGTTTTGTCCGGATCGAAAGACGAAGATGATATGCTCCGCGGAACCTCCCAATCATGCGATTTCACAATGGTTAACGTCGTACCTGACGGATCCGCGTTTCCGCTCGTCAGCCTGCTGTTGATCACCTATAACCAGGAAGCGACAGTCGCAGCGGCTATCGAAGGCGCGCTGCGGCAGACCTACTCCCCACTCGAAATCATCATCTCCGACGACGCGTCCAGCGACGGCACCTACGCCGCCGCCCAACGCTGCGTCGCCCACTACACTGGCCCCCACACGGTGCAGGTGCGACGCAATCCGTCGAACCTCGGCATCAGCGCGCATCTGAGCCTGCTCGCACGCGAAACCCAGGGCGAACTGCTGTTCATCGCAGCCGGCGACGACGTTTCGCTACCCGAACGCTGCCGTGCGGTAGTCGCCGCGTGGCTGAAAGCCGGGCGCCGCCCCGATTTGATCGCCACCGATCTTTACGATCTCGACACCGACGGCGACGTCCACGACGTGCTCGAAGTCACCGATCTCAGTTCTTACAAAACCTTCCAGGACTGGGCCGAGAAGCGCCCGCACGTAGTCGGCGCCGCGCACACATGGTCGCGACGCCTGTTCGACCGGTTCGGCGAGATGGAAGCCGGTATTTACGGCGAGGACCAGATCATGACGTTCCGCGCGATCATGAGCGGCGGCGCGATGACGCTGCACGAGCCGCTCGTCAAATACCGGCGTGGCGGCCTGTCGCGCAAGCGCGCGTGGCGCTCGTCCGACGAATTCGTCGCGCGCTTCCGGCTCGCCAATCGCAACGGGCTTGGCGAGACGCGCCAGTTGATCCGCGACGCCGAGCGGGTCGGAGTCGGCGAAGGCATGCGCGTCGCGCTCGCCCGCAAGTCGGCCCGCGAGCAATACGCGAGCGCGATATTCGCGAGTGCATCGGTGGGAGAGAAGCTCGCGCTGTTTGGGCGCAGCCACGACGTGTCGTTCGGCTACCGGTTGCGCGTCTTTTTGTACGCGACTTTTCCGTCGCTGTACAAACCCGTGCTCTTCGTAAAGTGGCACCTGCGCCGCTAGCGGCGGCGCTACCGATGTCGATTCCTGTATCGATCTCTTTACCCTGCCTCGATCGCAACGACTGCTTATGGCGGAACCTACTCTCGGCGTAGCGCTGATCGCGCACAACGCGGCTGCACGGCTCGCGCAGTGCCTCGCTGCCGTTTCGTTCGCGAACGACATCGTCGTCGTCGACGGCGGCAGCACCGACGACACCGCCGCGATCGCGCGCGCACACAACGCACGCGTGATCGTCGCCGCCGACTGGCCCGGCTTCGGTCCGCAGAAAAATCGCGCGCTCGATGCGCTCGCCACCGACTGGGTCCTGTCGATCGATACCGACGAAGTGCTCTCGCCGGAACTGGCCGCGTCGATTCGCGACGCGATCCGCAACCCGCGCGCGGAGGTCTATGCGATCGACCGGCTGTCGAGCTTCTGCGGCCAGTGGGTGCATCACAGCGGCTGGTATCCGGACTGGATTCCGCGGCTCTTCAAGCGTGGCGCGGCGCGCTTCTCCAACGATCTCGTGCACGAGCGGCTGGTCTACCAGACCGCCGGGCAGCCGGTCGTCCGCCTCGACGGCAAGCTTCTGCACTACTCGTACGAAGACTTCGAGGCGGTGCTGCGCAAGCTCGACGCCTATTCGAGCGCGGGCGCGCGGCAGCGACACGCGGCGGGCCAGCGGGCGAGCTTCGGTAAGGCACTGGGCCGCGGTGCGTGGGCGTTTTTGCGCACGTATCTGTTGCGCCGCGGGTTTCTCGATGGGCGCGCGGGATTCATGATTGCGCTCTTCAATGCGGAGACGGTTTATTACCGCTTTCTCAAGCTTGATCGGTTGAATCGGGAACGTGACGGGCGGTTGTGACGGGTGCGGTGCGGTTCAGCGTAGCTGGCCGAAGAGCGGCTCGATGAGTTTCAGCAACGCCTTCACGTGAGCCGCGATGCCTGAGAGTTGAGAGCGCCTCCGACGGTTGGTGGCGGTTACACCTCAACGCGGCTGGCTTCGCACCTGTTCGACGAGTTTCAGCAGCGCATTCACGTGCGCGCCGATGCTCATGTCATAACGAATCGCGCCTGCATCCGGCGCTGTGCGCGCAGGATCGGTTGCCGCCTTGACAGCCTGCGCCAGTGCCGCACGCAATCCATCGACATCGCCCGGCGCGAACGTAATGCGCGCTTCGTCCGTGAGCACTTCGCAGCAAGCGATATTCGACGAAAAGATCACCGGCGTGCCGCACAGCACGGACTCGATGCCGACGAGACCGAACGGCTCGTAGTTCGACGCGAGGATCGTGTAGTCGGCGGCGCGGTAGCAGTCTTCGATCTGCTTCGCGTAGCCGATGTAGCGGATCTGCTGCGACGTACGTTCGGGCGGTCGTCCGGCCACTGCGACCACGACCGGCAGCGGGTTGTCCTTTAGCGCCGCTTCGATCAGCGGCAAGCCCTTGCGTTCGTGGCTGCTCGACGGAAACAGCAGCACGACTTCGTGGTCCGCAAAACCGAACTGTTGCCGCAACTGCGCGCGTGCGTCGCGGCTAACTGGCGTAAAACGCCGCGCGTCGACAGGTGGATAGAGCAGCTGGATTTTTCCCGGCGGCACGCCGTAGAGTTCGATCAGTTCGTCGCGCATCAGCCCCGAGTGCGCGACGATGAAACGGGCGCGATCGTACTGGCGCTGCTCGAGCACGATCTGCCGATGATCGGACGGCCGCGTGTCACGCCGACCCGCGCGCAGAAAGCCGCGATGCGTGCCGCCGCAAATGGCGATCTCCGACGAATCGACGCGATTGCAACCGATCAGCACGTCGATGCGTGCCGCCGCCCGCGCGCGCCGCAGCCGCCACGAGAACCACGCATCGCGCAGCTTGCCGGGCAACCAGTTCACCGCGATGCGGTGCGGCTCCACGAGTTCGATTTCCGGCAACGAACGGTCGAAACGACGCGCGAACACAGCGGGTGTGATGCCGTTATCGTGCAGTCCGCACACGAGATCCATCGCGTAACGTTCGAGGCCACCACTGTGCCGGAACGCATTGCAGGACAGTCCGATTCTGGTCATGGGTTTCCAGGAGACGAAAACACCCGGCGCAAGTCATGCGAAGCACCGGGCACTGGCGTCAGTACACGATTTCGATCGAGCTGCCGGCAAACTCTCCGCGCAATGCGCTCAGCAGTTCGTCGGTGGGTTTGACGCGCCACGCATCGCCAAGGCGGACTTCGCCTTCCGCGTGTTCGCTGCGATAAACGATCTGCACCGCGAGGCCGCCAGGTATCTGCACGGGCGCGCGCTGCCGGCCACCGCCGTCGTTGCCGCCGTAGCCTCCCCCTCCACCGTAACCGCCGCTACGGCCATTGCCGTTTCCGCCGCCGCGCGATGCGGACGGCGCGGGCGCGGCAAGCACCTGGTCGGGACCTGCGCAATACGCTTCGAGCACGCGGCGCAAGGCACCCGCATCGGCATTGCCGTTCATCTGCACCTTCACAGCCCGCGCATAACGACTGCGCGCGCGTTCTAGATCCATCACGGTATCGACGGTGAAACGGATGCCGCCCGTGAACGCGTCGTTGCGCGCCTGCCCCTGGACGACGAGCAGCTCGTCTTCCTTGAAGAGTTGCTTGTTCGCCTCGAACTGTTCGTTGAAGACGGTGACCTCGCACTGGCCAGTGCCATCGTCGAGCAGCGCGATCAGCATCTTGCCGCGCTGGGTCATCTGCGTGCGCAGGGACGCGATCACACCGGCTACCAGCTTCTCGCGGCCTTCTTTCAGCTCGCTCAACTTCAGCCGCACGAAGCGGCGCACTTCTTCCCGGTACGCATCGAACAGATGGCCCGACAAGTAGAAGCCGAGCGCACCCTTCTCTTCCTGGAGCTTGCGCTTCTCGGGCCATGCGGGCTCGTCGATGAGCTCGTGACCTTGCGACGGCGCATCGCCCATATCGAACAGACCCGCCTGCATCGCGTTGGCGCTGGCCTGGTCGGCGGCTTCCATCGCGAGCGACACCGAGGCGATCAACTGCGCGCGATTGTCGTGCAGCGTGTCGAACGCGCCCGCACGGATCAGCGCTTCCACCGTGCGACGGTTGACGATGCGCCGGTCGATGCGATTGCAGAAATCGAACAGGTCGATGAACGGCCCGTCTTCGCGTGCCCGCAGGATTTCTTCGATCGCGCTCTGACCGCTGCCCTTCACGGCGCCGAGACCGTAGCGTATGGTTTTCGAGCGCTTGCCGCCAGGTTCCGCAACCGGCTCGAAGCGATAGGCCGACTGGTTGATATCGGGCGGCAGCACTGCCATCCCGTTGGTCCGGCAATCCTCGAACAGGATTTTGACCTTGTCGGTGTCGTCCATGGCGAGCGACATGTTGGCCGCCATGAATTCCGCCGGATGGTGCGCCTTCAGCCATGCGGTGTGATACGCGAGCAGGGCATACGCGGCCGCGTGCGACTTGTTGAAGCCGTAGCCCGCGAACTTCTCCATCAAGTCGAAGATCTCGTCGGCTTTCTCGCCGGTCAGCCCGTTCGTCGCGGCCCCTTCGCGGAACAGCTCGCGATGCTTGGCCATTTCCTCGGGCTTCTTCTTGCCCATCGCACGACGCAGCAAGTCGGCGCCACCGAGCGAGTAACCGCCGATGATCTGCGCCATCTGCATCACCTGCTCCTGGTAGACCATGATGCCGTAGGTCTCTTTCAGAACAGTTTCGACGCGCGGATCCGGATAGTCGACCACTTCGCGGCCATGCTTACGGGCGCAGAAACTCGGGATCAGATCCATCGGACCTGGCCGGTACAACGCCACCAGCGCGATGATGTCCTCGAAGCGGTCAGGCTGCGCGTCCTTCAGCATGCCTTGCATGCCGCGACTTTCCAGCTGGAACACCGCAACCGTGTTGGCCTTCTTGAGGATCGAGAACGACGCGGGGTCGTCGAGCGGCACCTGGGCGAGCGACCAGTCGGCCTTCGACGGATCGAGCCTGCGGATATACCGTTCGGCCCAGTCGAGAATGGTCAGCGTGGTCAGGCCCAAGAAGTCGAACTTGACGAGCCCAACCGCTTCGACGTCGTCCTTGTCGTACTGGCTCACGACGCCGCCTTCGTCGCCCTGCGTGTACAGCGGACAGAAATCGGTCAGCTTTCCAGGCGCGATCAGCACGCCGCCCGCGTGCATGCCGACGTTCCGCGTGATCCCTTCAACGCGCTGCGCGAGTTCCAGCAGCTGGCGCACTTCGTCTTCGTTGTCGAAGCGCTCCTGCAGCAGCGGCTCTTCCTTCATCGCGTCGGCGATCGTAACGTGCTTGCCCGGCTTGAACGGGATCAGCTTGGCAATGCCGTCGGTGAAGTTGTAGCCGAGATCGAGCACGCGGCCGACGTCGCGCACCGCCGCCTTCGCAGCCATCGTGCCGAACGTCGCGATCTGCGATACCGCGTCCGCACCGTACTTTTCCTTCACGTACTGGATCACGCGATCGCGGCCGTGCTGGCAGAAGTCGATGTCGAAGTCGGGCATCGATACCCGCTCCGGATTCAGGAAGCGCTCGAACAGCAGGTTGTAGCGCAGCGGATCGAGGTCGGTCACGCCGAGCGCATACGCAACCAGCGACCCCGCACCCGAGCCACGACCCGGGCCGACCGGCACGCCGTTGTTCTTCGCCCAGTTGATAAAGTCCGCGACGATCAGGAAGTAGCCGGGGAAGCCCATCTTGATGATCGTGCCGCACTCGAAATCGAGCCGCTTGTAATACGTGTCGCGTTTCTGCTCGCGCTCGGCTGCGTCGGGAAACAGTTGCTGCAGACGCGTTTCGAGACCGTCCTTCGACAGTTGCACGAGGTAATCGTCGAGCGACATGCCGTCGGGCGTCGGGAACAGCGGCAGCTTCGGCTTGCCGAGTTCGAGCGTGAGATTGCAGCGCTTCGCGATTTCGACGGTGTTGGCCAGCGCCGACGGCAGATCGGCGAACAGCGCCGTCATGTCGTCCTGGCTGCGGAAATACTGTTCGGTTGTGAAGCGCCTCTGGCGACGTGGGTTCGCCAGCATGTCGCCTTCCGAAATACAGACGCGCGCTTCGTGCGCGGTGAAGTCGTCGGAGGTCATGTACTGCAGCGGATGCGTGGCGACCACCGGCAGCTTCAGCGCCACCGCAAGCGCCACGGCCTGCTGCACGTACGCCTCGCTGCCCGGTTGCCCGCAGCGCTGCAGTTCGATATAGAAGCCGCCCGCGAACACCTTCGCCCAATGCTGCGCGTTGCGCTTCGCCGCTTCCGTATTGCCGGCCGCGAACGCGAGGCCGACGTCGCCGTACTGCGCGCCCGACAGGGCGAGCAAGCCTTCGCCCATGCCCGACTCGAGCCAGCCCGCTTCGACTTCCGCGCGACCGCGGTATTGATTGGTGAGCCACGCCTTGGTCAGCAGCTCGCACAGATTCAGATAGCCGCGCTGGTTTTTCACCAGCAGCAAGAGGCGCGAGGGTTTGTCGCGGTCGTCGGGATTGGTGATCCAGACATCGCAGCCGGCAATCGGCTTGACGCCTTTGCCACGTGCTTCCTGGTAGAAACGGACGAGGCCGAATGCGTTGCCGAGATCGGTGAGCGCGAGCGCGCCCTGACCGTCTTTGGCCGCCGCCGCGACGATGTCGTCGAGGCGCACGATGCCATCGGCAATCGAGAATTCGGAGTGAACGCGGAGATGAACGAAGCGAGGATCTGACATGGGCGTCATTGTACAACTGCACCGACGAACCTTCGCATCAAGACATGCCGGATTCGCCATCCGGCCGAGGGCATGGACCGCGTACGGCCGCCCCGCGGGACTCCCCGGGGCTGCACTGCGGGTCTTATGCCATTCGGCCAGCGAAGGCCGCCGCGCCGGTTGAGCGATAATACGGTTTTCGCCCATTCTGCCGGCGCCATCCGCGAGCACGCAGCGCATCCTTGTAGATGCCTGCCACCCTGCCTGTACGGTCCGCCCGGCCGCCTTACCGCTGAATCATCATGAGTATCGTCAATCTCTCCGCCTATCATTTCGTGACCCTCGACGCGACCGCCACCTGGCGCCCGCTCGTCACCGAACGTTGTGAGGCGCTCGGCCTGCGCGGCACCATCCTGCTCGCGCCTGAAGGCATCAATCTGTTCGTCGCGGGCGAGCCGGACGCAGCGAGCGGATTTATCGACTACCTGCGTCACGATCCGCTGTTCGAAGGCAAATTCACGACGCTGCAGTTCAAGGAAAGCCTGTCCGAGAAGCAGCCGTTTAGGCGCATGCTCGTCAAGCTCAAGCGCGAAATCATCACGATGAAAAAGCCGGCGATCCGGCCCGAACTCGGCCGCGCGCCCTCGGTCGATGCACCAACGCTGAAGGCGTGGCTCGATCGCGGCCACGACGATGCGGGCCGCCCGGTCGTGATGCTCGACACACGCAATGCGTTCGAGGTCGACGTCGGCACGTTCGACGACGCACTCGACTACCGGATCAGCAAGTTCAGCGAGTTCCCGGGGGTAATCGAAGCGCATCGTGCCGACCTCGAAGGCAAGACGGTCGTGTCGTTCTGCACCGGCGGGATTCGCTGCGAGAAAGCGGCGATCCATATGAAGGAAGTCGGCATCGAGAACGTGTACCAGCTCGAAGGCGGCATCCTGAAGTATTTCGAGGAAGTGGGCGGCGCGCACTATCACGGTGAGTGCTTCGTCTTCGATTACCGGACCGCGCTGAACCCGGAGCTCAAACCGACGGCCACTGCGCAGTGCTTTGGTTGCCGCGCGGTCGTCAGTCCTGACGCGCAGCGCTCGCCGCTTTACGTGCCGGGCAAGACTTGTCCCGCCTGTCATCCGCAACGGGACGCGGCGCACGCCGCGTAATGGACGGGGTTCGCGCTCGGGACGCTATGGCTACGGTCACGTCTCTAGTTGCGCGCGCTTCTGTGACCGTAAGCGCGATGGCGAATACGACTACGATTGCATTCGCGACCTGCGGCACAACACACGCCAGACCGCACCTGCGCCTGCCCGTATCGCTGCCATGAACGCCCCATCCCCCTACCGCGGACGCTTCGCCCCCTCACCGACCGGACCGCTGCACTTCGGCTCGCTTGTCAGCGCGCTCGCAAGCTGGCTGGACGCACGTGCCCATGGCGGCGCGTGGCTCGTGCGGATCGAAGACGTCGATGCGCCGCGCACGGTGCCCGGCGCCGCCGAAGACATACTCGCGACGCTCGCCCGTTTCGGCATGCAGACCGACGAACCGCCGGTCTGGCAAAGCGCGCGCGGCACCCATTACGCAAACGCATTCGACCGGCTCAAAGCCGCGGGCTTCGTCTATCCCTGCGGCTGCACGCGCAAAGAAATTGCGGACTCGCTGCTGCATGCGCACGCGCGCCATACGACGCTCGCCTACCCGGGCACCTGCCGCAGCGGCCTGCACGGCAAACCTGCGCGCGCGTGGCGTCTGCGTGTGCCGGACGGCGACACAGCCGTGATCGAATTCGAGGACCGCTGGCAGGGTCCGCAAACGCAGAACCTCGCCACCGAGGTCGGCGACTTCGTGCTGCGGCGAGCCGACGATCAATGGGCGTATCAACTGGCGGTCGTCGTCGACGACGCCGATGCGGGGATCACGCACGTGGTGCGCGGCGCGGATCTGCTCGATTCGACGGCGCGGCAGATCTACCTGCAGCGCTGTCTCGGCCTATCCACGCCCGCTTACTTGCACGTGCCGGTCGTCACCACCGTCGAAGGCGAAAAACTCAGCAAGCAGACGGGCGCGCAGGCGCTCGACAGCGCGCAGCCGCTAGCCGCGCTGCATGACGCGGCGGACTATCTGGGGCTGGTACTGGAGGGAGGGCCGGCCGCATCGCTCGCGGCCTTCTACGGCGCTGCGACGACCGCATGGGCGCGTCGCGTGGCAAGTCTCGCGGGAACACGCGGGGAGTAAGTTCGCCCGCGCCTGAACACCGAAAATTAAGAAGACGACTTACGCGGCATACCAAAACCGCCGAGCAGTGCCGCGAGCGGCTGCTTGGTCGCGCCCTTCTGCTGCTGCGCCGACGCCGCATCGGCCGCTGCCGCTTCGTCGGACTTGTGAGCCGACGGCGACGGCTCGTACGGCTTGAGGAAGAAATCGTCGATCGGTTGCTGACGGTGCGAGCCATGCGGACGATCGAACGACGGACCACCCGAGCGCCGACGAGCCGGCCGCTCATCGCGCCCGTCACGTCCATCGCGACCTTCGCGTCGTGGGCTACGTTCTTCGTGATGCCGCACAGGCACATCAACGGTTAGATGCCCAACGTCGAGCGGCCGCTTGATCAGCTTCTCGATATCGGCCAGTTGCTTGCGCTCGTTCGGGCTGCACAGCGACAGCGCATCCCCCGACGCACCCGCGCGCCCCGTGCGGCCGATACGGTGCACATAATCTTCCGCGTTGAACGGCAAGTCGAAGTTGATCACCGTCGGCAACTCGACGATATCGAGTCCGCGCGCGGCCACGTCGGTGGCCACCAGCGCTTCGATCTCGCCGCGCTTGAATGCTTCGAGCGCCTGCATCCGTTCGTTCTGGGTCCGGTCGCCGTGAATCGCGGTCGCCACCACGCCGCTCTTTTCGAGCGAACGGGCCAGCCGGCTCGCGCCGATCTTGCTGTTGCAGAACACCAGCACCTGTTTCAGGCTGCGTTCGCGGATCAGTTGGACGACCGCGCCGGTCTTGTCGCCTTCCGGCACTTCATAGACGGTCTGCGTGACGTTGGTCGCAGTCGAGTTGCTGCGCGCGACTTCGATGGTCTGCGGGTTGCGCAGATAAGTCGCCGCGAGCTTCTTGATTTCGCCCGAGAACGTTGCGGAAAATAGCAGCGTCTGGCGCTCCTTCGGCAGCAGGTTCAGGATGCGTTGCAGATCGGGCAGGAAGCCCATGTCGAGCATGCGGTCCGCTTCGTCGAGCACGAGCATCTGCACCTGACCGAGATTCGCGGTCTTCTGCTGAACGTGATCGAGCAACCGGCCCGGCGTTGCGATCAGCACTTCCACACCGCGCCGCAGTTCCGCGGATTGCGGGTTCATGTCCACCCCGCCAAACACCACCGCGCTGCGCAGCGGCGTGTGCTTCGCGTACGCCTGCACGTTGGCCGCCACCTGGTCGGCGAGTTCGCGGGTTGGCGTAAGGATCAGTGCGCGCACCGGATGTCGCGCCGGCGAGGCGCTGGTGCTGGCAAGCGGCAGCAGCCGCTGGATGATCGGCAGCGAGAAGCTCGCGGTCTTGCCGGTGCCGGTCTGGGCGGCGCCCATCACGTCACGGCCGGACAGCACGACGGGAATCGCCTGCGCCTGGATCGGCGTGGGTGTCGTGTAGCCCTGCTCCGCGATCGCTTTCAGGATGTCGGGCGATAGACCGAACTGGTCGAAAGTCGCGTTGCTGGGCGTGACTGCTGTGTCGGACATGGTGGCTTTCGCTAAAAATGCGCGCGGCGCGTGGCGTGCGGCTGCGGCCGGAAGACCGCGGAGGGCAATGATGAAGGCGGAGCCCGGTGTGCAAAAAGAACCCTGCACGCGCCATACGCGCCGCCTGGGCCGGGTCGAGACTGCTGCGCGAGTCGCGCGGACAAGTACGAATACTGCGGGCAAAACGATCGACCGACCCCGGCCGGCGGAAACACCCGCCGGAAAGGCCGGTATTGTAGCACCCCAGCGTAAACACTCATGACATGGGCTGCGGGCCGCCCCGGGCGGTAGCCTCGGCCGGATGGCCCCAGGCGGGTAGGCCCGGACAGGTACTCCCGCATGCCCCCGGGAGGGCGCAGCCCCGGGGCTGCAGCCACCCGCAGCCAGTTGGCCCACCCAGCCACCAGTCCTCCAGCACGGCACGAGGTCCCGCCGTACCGGACGGGGCTACCCTACACAAGCCCTACCAGGTTTCCCGCATCACCATCAGACGCAGCTCCGTCATGTCCTCGATTGCATAACGTATGCCCTCGCGGCCCAGGCCCGAATCCTTCACGCCGCCATACGGCATGTTGTCGACACGGAACGACGGCACATCGTTGATCACGACGCCGCCCACTTCGAGCTCGTCCCATGCCTGGTGCGCATGTGCCAGCGAATCGGTGAACACGCCGGCCTGCAGGCCGAAGTCGCTGTTGTTGACGGTGGCGAGCGCAGCGGCAAAGTCGTCGAAGCGCTCGAGGATCGCAACCGGTCCGAACGCTTCCTTGCGATACAGGTCGGTATCGCGCCCCACGCCTTCGAGCAGCGTCGCCTCGAACATCGCACCATCCACAGTGCCGCCCGCGACGATCTTCGCACCCGCCTGCACCGCGCTGTCCATCCAGCCGGCCAGACGCTTCGACTCCGATTCGGAGATCATCGGCCCGACGAAAGTCTTTTCGTCCTTCGGATCGCCCATCTTCAGCGATTTCGTTTTGGCGATCAGCTTCTCGCGCAGCGCGTCGTAGATCGACGCATGCACGAGGATGCGTTGCACGCCGATACAGCTCTGGCCCGACTGGTAGAACGCACCGAACGCAAGCCGGTCGACCACGTAATCGAGCTTGCCGCCCTGATCGCCGTCGACGATCGCCGCCGCGTTACCGCCCAGTTCGAGGATCACCTTCTTCTTGCCGGCCTTCTTCTTCAGATCCCAGCCCACCGCCGGCGAGCCTGTGAACGACAGCAGCTTGAAGCGTTCGTCGGTGGTGAACAGATCGGCGCCGTCGCGATGCGCGGGCAGCACCGAAAATGCGCCCTTCGGCAGATCGGTCTCGGCCAGAATCTCGCCGATGATCAACGCGCCGACCGGCGTGCGACTCGCCGGCTTCAGCACGAACGGCACACCGGCCGCCAGCGCGGGCGCGACCTTGTGCGCAGCAAGATTGAGCGGAAAGTTGAACGGCGAGATGAACGAGCACGGCCCGATCGGCACGCGCTTCACATACGCGTGGTAGCCCTTCGCGCGCGGCGAGATTTCGAGGTTGACGATTTCGCCATTGATACGCACCGACTCTTCCGCCGCGATCTTGAACGTATCGATCAACCGAGTGACTTCGCCACGCGAATCGTTGATCGGCTTGCCGGCTTCGATGCACAGCGCCATCGCCAGTTCATCGTAACGCTCGCGAAAGCGCTTCACACAATGTTCGAGCACGGCCTGCCGTTTGAACGGCGGGTAAGCACGCAGCGCAGGCATGGCGTCGACCGCGGCGGCGATCGCCTTGTCGATCGTGGCCGCATCGGCGAGCGCGACGCGCGTGGCCACTTCGCCGCTGAACTTGTCGGTGACTTCGAGATCGGTGTTCGCCGCGACCGGCTCGTTCGCGAGGTAGTACGGGTAAGTCTTCTGCAACATGACACGTTCTCCTTGGGGCGATCCATCCAGTCCGGCGAGGCTACGCAACTACGCACGCATACGCGCTCGCCTTCTCTTAGCGTGGCTTTAACACGGCCGGGTGACGTTCGGATGACGGGCGCCGCGCAAGCGGCGCGTCAACAGACCGCGCAACCGGCCGGCCCGCTTATAGCTGCGCGCTCAGCCGCTTGATCTCGCGGTTCAGCACACGCTCGTTGTCCGAGTAGTCGATCGGCAGGTCGATCACATGCACGCCCGGCGTCGCGAAGCAGTCGCGCAACAGCGGCGCGAATTCGTCCGCCGATGCAATGCGATGACCGTGCGCCCCGTAACTCTCCGCGTAGGCCACGAAATCGGGGTTCTGCAAGGTCATGCCGTAGTCGGGGAAATTCATGTTCTCCTGCTTCCAGCGAATCATCCCGAACGCGTCGTCGCGCAAAATCAGCACGACCAGATCGAGCTTGAGCCGCACCGCCGTTTCCACTTCCTGCGAATTCATCATGAAGCCGCCGTCGCCGCACACGGCCATCACCTTGCGATCCGGATGGACGATCTTCGTCGCGATCGCCGACGGTAAACCGGCGCCCATCGAAGCGAGCGCGTTGTCGAGCAGCAGCGAGTTCGGTTCATGTGCGCGGTAGTAGCGCGCAAACCAGATCTTGTACATGCCGTTGTCGAGACAAACGATGCCGTCCACCGGTGTCGTGTCGTACACATCCTTGACGATGCGCACCGGGTACATCGGAAACCGTGCGTCGTGCTGGCCCTTCGCGAGATGCTCTTCGAAGTGCTGCTTGATCTCGGTGAAGCGCGTGAAATCCCAGTGTCGCTCCTGATCTTTCAGACTTTCCTTCAGTTGCCAGACCGCATTCGCAATATCGCCGACCACTTCGATCTGCGGGAAATACACGGGGTCGACTTCGGCGCCGAGAAAGTTCACGTGGATCACGGTCTTGTCGCCCGTGTCGGCGCTGCGCATGAAGAACGGCGGTTTTTCGATCACGTCGTGGCCGACGTTGATGATGCAGTCCGCGTGATCGATCGCGCGATGCACGAAGTCGCCGTCCGACAGCGTCGCATTGCCGAGCCACAGCGGATGCGATTCGTCGATTACACCCTTGCCCATCTGCGTCGTGAAGAACGGAATACCGATCTGGTCGACGAATTCGCGCAGCATCTTGGTCGTGGTCTTGCGATTGCCGCCTGCGCCGATCATCAAGAGCGGATGCTTCGCGCCGGCGATCGCCGCGACCGCATTCGCGACCGCCTTTTCTTCGGCGACCGGGCGACGGCTATAGCTCTTCGGGATCGGCTTGCCGTCGCCTTCTTCGTCAGCCACGTCTTCGGGCAGTTCGAGGTGAGCCGCGCCCGGTCGCTCTTCTTCGGCCTGGCGGAACGCTTCGCGCACGAGCGCCGGGATATTGCCGATCGAGACGATCTGCCGCGTGTATTTGGTAAGCGGCTCCATCATCCGCACCACATCGACGATCTGGAAGTGGCCTTGCTTGCTGGTCTTGATCGGCTTCTGGCCGGTGACCATCAGCATCGGCATCGCGCCTAGCTGCGCATAGGCAGCTGCCGTAACGAAGTTCGTCGCGCCCGGGCCGAGGGTCGACAGGCACACGCCGGTGCGGCCAGTCAAACGCCCGTAGGTCGCAGCCATGAAACCAGCGGCCTGTTCGTGACGCGTGAGGATCAGCTTGATTTTCGAGCGCCGCAGCGACTCGAGGAGGTCGAGATTTTCTTCGCCGGGGATGCCGAAAATATACTCGACACCTTCAGCTTCCAGCGATTTGACGAATAGATCCGATGCTTTCATGGAGAATCTCGCTTGACGGACAGACGCAGGCAGGTTGCCTGCGCGAGGGGTTCCGGGAAAGAACGTGCGATGACGATGAAGACCCTGGCGCCGCATCCTGCGTAGCCGGCGGCGGACGCGCCAGACAGCTTACTACCTGGCGAGAAAAGATGCGCGTAACTATGCACGCGCAACAGCGCGTGCGGCATGGCTATGGGATGACGACGAGATGATGGCGGTGCTTCAGGCAGCGTCTCTGGCAGCGCTGCCCGAGGCGGCCTAGCGGATCATGGTGACGCAGTCGGACATCACAGGCGGTGCATCGGCGCCGCCCATCGCATCGTATAGATCGGCGCGCGGCCCCTTGGTCCACCACGTATAGCTGCCGGCCTGATATTTCACGCCCGATGCAGCGATGGTGCTGACGAACAGCAGCGTCTGACCTTTGACCGGCACAAGCGCGAAGCTTTGTCCGTTGGCGGCGTTCAGGTAGGTGACCTGCAGGATCTTGCCGGTTGCACAGGTGTACTTCTGGGTCTGGCGTTGTTTCGGCTGAATATCCGCGAGCGGCTGCGGCGCGGCCCACGCCGCACTACCCGCCGACAGCAGAACCAGCACGCCCGTTGCTGCGACCAGCCATGTCCTCATCGTCTTCCCCGCGAACTCATGCGCAATTTCATATGCAACTGGTTGTTGATGTATCGAGCGGCAACGCATGTGACGAACGCTCAAGGATCGATCACGCCCGCACACGCATCGGTCGGCGCGGCAGCGACGTGGCCGACCACCGGCACGATCTTCAGCCCCGCCGATGCAATGCGGCACGGTGCAGCAGCCAGCCCGCACCCGCTTAGCGCAACGCACAACGTGCCGAGCGCGGCCCGTCTGCCCCATCGCACACGTCGTGTCATTGCGACGATGTCCAACCCAACCTGCTGATTCATGGTGTGCCTCTCTACACCCGCACGCCGGCCTGATTGTCGTCGCGCGGTGATGCCTGGTGATACTCAGCCGGCGGAACCCGTGGAAACCGGACGCACTGCCGCAGCCGCCTGCTTCGCGCGGGACCGCGCTTCGTCGGTGCTCGCGCCCGTAGCAAGCGCCACGCCCATGCGGCGCTTCGCGAAACTTTCCGGTTTGCCGAACAGCCGCAAGTCCGTATCGGGCAACGCCAGCGCCTGCGCGACGCCTTCGAATGCGATAGCGGTTTCGTCGAGGCCGCCGTAAATCACCGCCGATGCCCCCGGTGTCCGTAACGACGTATCGACCGGCAAGCCCAGAATCGCCCGCGCGTGCAGTTCAAATTCCGACAGACGCTGCGTGCACAGTGTGACGAGCCCCGTATCGTGCGGACGCGGACTCACTTCCGAAAACCATACGTCATCGCCACGCACGAAAAGTTCCACGCCGAAGAGTCCACGGCCGCCGAGTGCAGCGGTTACCTTGTGCGCAACTTCGCGCGAACGTTCGAGTGCGAGCGCGCTCATCGGTTGCGGTTGCCACGACTCGACGTAATCTCCGGCTACCTGCACATGACCGATCGGATCGCAGAAATACGTGCGTGTCTCGCCATTCGCGGGATCGATCGCGCGCACGGTGAGTTGCGTGATTTCGTAGTCGAAATCGATAAACCCTTCCACAATCACGCGGCCGCGATTCACCCGTCCGCCCGCCAGCGCGTACTGCCAGGCGGGTTCGACGTCGGCATCGCTCTTCAATACCGATTGCCCCTTGCCCGATGACGACATCACCGGTTTCACGACACACGGATAACCGACCTTCGCGATGCCGGCGCGCAATTCGTCGAGCGAATCGGCAAAGGCGTAAGGAGAAGTAGGCAGGCCGAGTTCTTCGGCGGCGAGGCGGCGGATGCCTTCGCGGTTCATCGTCAGTTGAGTGGCGCGCGCGGTCGGAATCACCTCCGCGAGACCGTCGGCTTCGATGCCGGCAAGCGCATCGGTGGCGATCGCTTCGATCTCGGGAACGATCAGGTGTGGGCGCTCTGCCTCGACCAGCGCGCGCAGTGCGGCAGCATCGGTCATGTCGATCACGTGCGCGCGATGCGCGACCTGGTGACCCGGCGCATCGGCATAACGGTCGACGGCGATCACTTCGATGCCGAGCCGCTGCAACGCGATGATCACTTCCTTACCGAGTTCGCCGGCACCGAGCAGCATGACGCGCGTCGCCGATGCCGAGAGCGGGGTGCCGATCCGTTGGCCGATCTGCATGAGGTCTCCAGAAAATTCAAGTCGGATGAGAATGGACAGGCAATGTTAACACGCTGACCTTGCCCGCGATTTCGCCGTTTTTGCCGGCGTCGGTGGGTTGTATCGGGCTCGCGTCGAGTGCCACGCGTAGCGAACGTCCGTGCTGAGCCGTGCGGCGTCTGAAACACTGCATCGCGCATCGCAAGCACGACGGCGCTCGCGTGCGGCACACGGAGTGCGTTACCCTTACGCCTTCGCCAGTTTGAAGAGGAACGACGCCATGCCTTCAACGTCTTCTGCACGACGCGTTGTGCGTTTCGTTGCACCGCTCGCCGCGCTGACCGTTGCCGTGCTGCTCGCCGCGTGCTCGATGCCGGTTCACACCGATGCCTCCGCCGCGCCGCCCGATCCGTTCAACCCGGCGGCCACCCAGTTGCTCGACGACACCGCGTGGCACCTCAGTAGCTGGACCGATGCGGGCGGTACCGCCCGCAACGTCCCGCAAGCGGGCGGCGATGCGCCGATCACACTGACGCTTTCGACGGCAACCGGTCAACGACGCGCCAGCGGCTTCTCGGGTTGCAACCGCTACATGGGCACCTATGGGTTGAAGGACGGCAAGCTGTCGTTCGGGATGCTGGCCGGTACGCGCAAGGCGTGTCAAACGGCGGGCGGGCAACTGGAACCTGCCTATCTCGACGCGCTGGAACATATCGCGCGAACCGGCGTGCAGATGCGCACGCCGCAGGAACTCCAGTTGACGCTCGAGAACGGCGACAAACTGGTGTTTGCGCGCAGCAATCCGTGATCGCGCCAGTGCGGAGCGCGTCCAGCGCGCGGCCCGCTCGCGCCGCGTAACACCTGTGACATCTTTAACACTCGTCTTCGAAGCATCTTGCTTTGCCGGTTTAAACTCGACGGGTTGCGCGTCCGCGCGTCTGTCTTTCATCGATGTCTAGCATGCACACGGTAGTTTTCGGCTGGTTCGGCGCGTCGGCCGTCTGGTTCATTCCTCTGTTCTGGCGTCTCATTAAAGCCGCGTTGCCCGGCGGCGCCGGCCTGCGCGGCCCCGGCACGATCCGGCTATGGCTCGGCTTCGTCTGCGTACTGGTGGCAAGTTGCGCGCTGGAGGCGTCGGTTATCGATATCGACGGTGTCGACCGGTTCGGCCACGCGCTGGCGGGTCGCTTCGCGCGGCTGCTCGGACACATCGGTACGCCGCTTGTCATGCTGGCGCTGTTCCTCGTGAGCCTGCCGTGGCTGATCGGCTTTCGCTGGAGCCAGGTCGCGCACTGGGCCGATGCGGCGTTCGGGCTCGGTCTGTCGCGCGGGGGCAAACGCGATAGCGACGACGCGCGCGGACGGCGCGGTACCGACGAGGGTATGGCTGCTTCGTACGAGGTCGGTTCCGGCAGTGCGGGCGTGAATCCGATGGCGCCGAAAACGCAGGGGCGTTATGCACGACCGACTGTCTGGCGGCCGCCTGTCACGCGCCTCGCGAAGAAAACCGCGGCAAGCGATGGCGTGAGCCAGGCGGCGCCGGCTACCGTCATCTCGCCGGTACTGCGCAGTACCGCGGCCGGCACCGGTCGACGTACCTCCATGCCATCCGCGCCGGGTCGCCCCACGCCGTGGGCACCCGCGGAACCCGTCGCCCCCGCCGGCTGGCTCGGCAGTGAGACGGGCACGGGCGGTGGCGTAACGCGCGGATTGCAGTCGGCGGCCGGCAGCGGTAGCGCCAGTGCCGCGGGTACCGTGGCTGCGGCCGGTGCGATATCGCGCGTCGCCAAAGCGTCAGGCAGTGCGCCGTCGGCCGTGAATAATGCGGCAGGCCCCCCGGTTGTACGGCCCCGTGTGCCGTTCGCCGAAGCAGGATCGCAGGCGGGACGCAGTGGCCTCTCCCCTGCTCCTGCCGCGCCGCGCACTACACCGGCACCGCGCCCGATCACGCCGCCGCGCTCCGTCATGCGATCCACTGCGCCGGCCGCGCAACCGGCGGTTGCGAATCGCACACCGCAATATCCCAGCGAGAACCAGCGCAGGTCGCAAGCACCCACGCTTTCACGCCCCGTGACGCCGGCGCCCACCGCGCCGCGCGTCACCCCTCCGCCGAGCGTGCAGGACACACTGCGTAGTATCGAAGAGAACACTGCGAGCTGGGCTACGCTCGCGGGTACGGCTCATCAGCACTCCGGCGAATCGCAGGTGCCGAATGAACACAGTGGCGCGGGTGGATCGGTGAATGGTGCGTCTGCCATTGCGCCTGAGACGACGGCTACTGTGACGGCTGCGGCAGCGCCTGTCGTCACACCTGTTGCATCACCTGTCGCAACACCTGCTGCTACGCCTGTTACGACACCTACTACTACACCTACTACTACACCTACTACTACACCTGCGACATCCAGCGGAGTATTACCTGCCGCAATACCCACTGTTACGCCTGCGACAGCAGCCACCGTTACGTCTGCTGCAACACTCAGCGTCACACCGGCGACGACAACTGCGGCCACAGCAACGCCCGTACCTTCGCTGGACATTCCTTCCGCAGCATCGCCGGTGCTCGACCGCCCGCACACCTCCGCCGATGTCTCTGCCGTGTTGCCAACGCCGCCTGCCGCAAGCGTTGCAGCGGACCACCCGGTGGAACCGGCCGCAACTCGCAGCCCCTTCGAAGTCGTACCAACCACGTTTGTCTCATCGCATACCGCGGACGCTTCAATACCGCCGTGGGAAATCGTCGCAACAACGGAAGACACATCGCCCGCCGCATCGGCTACACATGCATCGCCTGTCGTATCTGGCGACGCGACGTTTGCACCTGACGCAACCCCGATCAAGGACGACACCCCACCGCCATCGAACGTAGTCCGCTTCCCGGGCCTCGCTGCCACACGCCAGCTCGCAGCCGATGCATTCGATCCACCGGCCGCCGCCGCATCGCCCGACGAGCCGGCCGAAGAATCAATCGACGATCCGATCGACGAACCCCCGCGTCTCGCATCGGGCGCATCAAACGCATCGAACGCACCACAAGACGAACCCACCGCACGCGCACCGCTCGGCCACGCACCGACCAGTTTCGAATTCCACGCACCGGCCGCATCGGCGGTCGAACTGCCGACGCTCGATCTGCTCGCGCGCGCCTCAACCGACGTCGAGCCCGTCTCCGAAGAGCGCCTCGCCGAAACCGGTGCGCTGATCGAGCAGCGTCTGCAGGAATTCAAGGTGCCGGTGACCGTAGTCGGCGCATCGGCGGGGCCGGTCATCACGCGCTTCGAAGTCGAACCGGCACTCGGTGTGCGCGGTAGCCAGATCGTCGGGTTGATGAAGGACCTGTCGCGCGGCCTCGGCCTCACGTCGATCCGCGTCGTCGAGACGATCCCCGGCAAGACCTGTATGGGCCTCGAACTGCCGAATGCGAAACGCCAGACCATCCGGCTCTCCGAAATTCTCGAAGCCGATGTCTATCAGCACTCGCACTCGATGCTCACGCTCGCGATGGGCAAGGACATCACCGGTCACCCGGTCGTTGCCGACCTCGCCAAAGCGCCGCACATGCTGGTGGCCGGCACCACCGGTTCGGGCAAATCCGTCGCGATCAACGCGATGATCGTCTCGTTGCTCTACAAGGCCGCGCCAGAAGACGTGCGCCTGATCATGATCGACCCGAAGATGCTCGAGCTCTCGGTGTACGAGGGCATCCCGCACCTGCTCGCGCCGGTCGTGACCGACATGAAGCTCGCCGCGAACGCGTTGAACTGGTGCGTCGGCGAAATGGAGAAGCGCTATCGGTTGATGTCGGCGGTTGGCGTGCGAAACCTCGCGGGGTTCAACCAGAAGGTGCGCGACGCCGACGCAGCGGGCAAGAAACTCGGCAACCCGTTTTCGCTCACGCCCGATGCGCCCGAACCGCTCGCAAAGCTACCGCTGATCGTCGTCGTGATCGACGAACTCGCCGACCTGATGATGGTCGCCGGCAAGAAGATTGAAGAATTGATCGCGCGGCTCGCGCAGAAAGCGCGCGCAGCCGGCATCCACCTGATACTCGCAACACAGCGTCCGTCGGTGGACGTGATCACCGGGTTGATTAAGGCGAATATCCCGACGCGCGTCGCGTTTCAGGTGTCGTCGAAGATCGACTCGCGCACGATTCTCGACCAGATGGGCGCGGAGTCGCTGCTCGGCCAGGGCGACATGCTGTTCCTGCCGCCAGGCACCGGTTATCCGCAGCGCGTGCACGGCGCGTTCGTCGCCGACGAAGAAGTGCACCGGATCGTCGAATATCTGAAGCAGTTCGGCGAGCCGCAATACGAAGAGGGCATTCTCGATGGCCCTGCGTCCGAAGGCGCGGCGCAGGATCTGTTCGGCGATGCCCCCGATGCCGAAGCCGATCCGCTCTACGACGAAGCGGTCGCGTTCGTCGTGCGCACGCGGCGTGCATCGATCTCGTCGGTGCAGCGGCAGTTGCGGATCGGTTATAACCGCGCGGCGCGGCTCGTCGAGCAGATGGAAGCGGCGGGGCTGGTGTCGTCGATGGGAATCAACGGTAGTCGCGAAGTGCTCGCGCCTGGCCCCGCAGAATAAATCGCGCAATCTCACGCGGCGCGGCGCGCACACTCCGCGCGCCGCGTTCCCTCAGAACATCACGACGGCGAAACCAGCTTGAAGTCCACCGGCGAGCCGATATCGACACGCTTCGGATTCGCTTCGAGCAACCCGGTCTGCTGATCGCGCCGGAACACATACATCGTATCGCTGCCCTGATTGCCGACGATCAGCCATTGTCCGGTCGGATCGATCGCAAATTCGCGCGGCGACTTGCCGAGACTCGACTGACGCCCGACCAGTTTCAGATGGCCGTTGGCGGCGTCGACCGCGAAGATGACGATCTCGTTCGCGTCGCCGCGATTGCTCGCGTAGACAAAGCGTCCGTCCGGCGACAGATGGATCGCCGCCGCCCCCACCTGCCCCTTGAAGCCTGGCTCTGTCAACGGCACGACCTGCGCGAGCTTGAGCTTGCCGTCGTTGTAATCGAACACGCTGACGGTGGCGGCAAGTTCGCTCGTCAGATAGGCGTGGCGTCCGTCGGCGCCGAACACCAGATGACGCGGACCGCTACCGGCCTTCACATCGGTGTAGCGCACCTCGGTCGGACCGAACAGGCCGCGGCTGCCATCGGGCGTATAGCGATACGAATACAGCTTGTCCGCACCGAGATCCTGGGTGAACAGATAATGGCCATCCGGCGAGAACACTGTGGAGTGCACATGCGAATTGTCCTGGCGCCCCTTCACCGGCCCGCCGCCTTCGTGATGCACGGTCAGCACCGACGTACCGACCTGGCCGTCCGCCTGCAGCGGGAACACAGCGAAGCTGCCGCCCGGATCGGCCGCCACCGAGTAGTTCGCGGTGAGCAGATACTTGCCGTCCGGCGACAGGCTCAGATAGCACGGATCGTTACCCTCGGACGAAACCGTGTTGAGAAAAGTGAGTTGTCCGCTCGGCGCATCGAAGCGAAATGCGCTGATGCCGCCGCGTTGCGTTGCCGGGCCGTTATCGCCGGGCCCTTCGTTCACCGCGTACACATAGCGACGATCGCCGCTCACGACGAGGTACGACGGATTCACCGTTTTCGCGACGGACACGGGCGTCGCATCGCCGGTTTTCGCGTCGAAGCGATAGACGTAAAGTCCTTCGCTCTTGCCGCCGGTGTAGGTGCCGATCAGCAGGTCATAGACGCCGTTGGCAGGTGCCGGCGTAGCGGCCGGTGTTTGAGCAAACGCATGAGTAGCAACGATCGAAGCCATGAGGGCAAAACCTTTGATTATCGAGCGGACGGATCGGGCAGGTACGGTCTTATGACCAGGCACTTCGTCAGACTGTGGCGCGGCGTTTGCTACAGCTTGGTTGCTGCGATGCATGAATGCCTCCTCAACAGCGGTTTTTGGGGTTGTGATGTGTGTCGCTGGTCTGCCGCGCGGTTGTTATGGTTCGACCTGACCGCGTCGAACGGTGCGAACAGTATAAAAGCGTTGCACGGGGCTCGTTGTGGATTTAGGCACAGTCATACTGTCGATCGCCTCGTATCCTGTGCGAATCGAATCGATTTGCCTCACCGCGGTTCAACCTACGGAGTCGCCATGAACGTCACACTCAGTCTGGGTCCACTCGTCTCGCTGATCGCCGGCATCCTGATCCTCGTGATGCCGCGTCTGCTCAACTTCATCGTCGCGCTGTACCTGATCATCATCGGCCTGATTGGTCTGTTCGGGGTCGGCAGTTCGCACATGCATTTCTGACCTATCGCGGATGCCGCAGACAGGCGTGCACCGACGCCTGAGCGCGTCGCTCGTTTCCACAGTAGAAACGCGTCCGGACCGGACGCGGAGCCCGGTCGTGCTCAGCCGTTGGACAACTGGTCGAGCCGCAGCCGTCCCTGCAGCGACAGACCGCCGACGGCATAATGACCGTCGCCGTCCTGATGACGCTTGAAGCACGCACGCTCGATCAGGAACGCGGCCGCGGTCTCCATCCCGTTGCGGGACAGGCCGAGCCGGTGTGAGTCGAGCGGCAGCAGGGAGTCGTCGGTGAGCTGGCTTGCAGCGGAGAGTATCGTGACGCAATCGGATTTCGACGGGTTCAGCATGGCGTGATCCTCGAAACGGCAACTGGCGGTGCGGCGGCTGACGGACACCGCGCAAACGGTGCGCAGCATCTGTCGGCAATCCCCGGAATTCCGATTGTAGGTAGCGCGCGCGCAGAATGCCAATGACCTTTTTCCTAACGGAACAGACCGCAGAACCATGCCCTCACCCATCGAAGATTACGCACTCGTCGGCGACGGCCACACGGCCGCGCTGATTTCCCGCACCGGTTCCGTCGACTGGCTTTGCTGGCCGCGTTTCGACTCCGGTGCGTGCTTCGCCGCGCTGCTCGGCAACGAAGACAACGGCCGCTGGTTGCTCTCTCCCATCAGCGACGAGCCCCCCGTCATCACGCGGCGCTATCGCGGCGAGACGCTGATCCTTGAAACCGATTTCGAAACGGCCGAAGGCGAGGTCACTGTGATCGACTTCATGCCGCCCGGCAACGGCTGGTCGGAACTCGTGCGTATCGTTGTCGGCCGGCGCGGTACCGTGCGCATGCAGATGGAACTCGTGCTGCGCTTCGATTACGGCTTCTCGATACCGTGGGTCAGCCGCCTCCCGAACGACAGCGGCGTGCAGGCGATCGTCGGGCCCGATACCGCGGTGCTGCGCACACCGGTCGAACTGCGCGGCGAGAATATGCGCACGATGGCCGAGTTCACCGTCACGGCCGGCGAGCGCGTGCCGTTCTCGCTCGCCTACGCGGCGTCGCATCTGCGCGTGCCGCCCGCGCGCGACCCGCACACTTCGCTCGCGCGCACCGAAAACCACTGGCTCGAATGGTCGGCGCGCAGCACGATCGAAGGCCGCTGGGCCGAGCCGATCCGCCGCTCGTTGATTACGCTGAAAGCACTTGCGTACGAACCGACCGGCGGCATCGTCGCCGCGCCGACCACCTCGCTGCCCGAACAGCTCGGCGGCACACGTAACTGGGACTATCGCTACTGCTGGCTGCGCGACGCGACGATCACGCTACTCGCGATGATGCGCGGCGGCTACTACGACGAAGCGCGTGCCTGGCGCACGTGGCTCGGCCGCGTGATGGCCGGCTCGCCCGAGCAGTTGCAGATCATGTATGGCATTGGCGGTGAGCGCCGCTTGCCGGAGGTCGAGCTCGACTGGCTGGCGGGTTATGAAGGCGCGAAGCCGGTGCGCATCGGCAACAACGCGGTCGGCCAGTTGCAACTCGACGTTTATGGCGAAGTGATGAATGCCCTGCACCTCGCGCGCGTGGGCGGCCTGCAAGCCGACGAAACTGCCTGGACCGTGCAGTGCACGATGCTCAAGCATCTCGAGACGATCTGGACGGAGCCCGACGAAGGCATCTGGGAAACGCGCGGCGGACGCCAGCACTTCACGTTCTCGAAAGTCATGGCGTGGGTCGCCTTTGATCGCGCGATCCAGTCGGCCGAAACTTTCAATCTGCCTGCGCCGCTCGAACACTGGCACGAGATGCGCGAGCGGATTCACGCCGAGGTGTGCGAGAAAAGCTGGAATCCGAAGCTGAATGCATTCACCCAGGTGTACGGCGGCGACGATCTCGACGCGAGCACGCTGCTGATCCCGCTTCTCGGCTTCCTGCCGCCATCCGATCCGCGCATCGCGGGCACGGTCGCGGCCATCGAGAAAACCTTGATGCACGACGGCTTCGTGATGCGCTACCGCACCACCGAGTTCGACGACGGCTTGCCGCCCGGCGAAGGCACGTTCCTCGCGTGCAGTTTCTGGATGGTCGACAACCTCGCGCTGCAAGGCCGCGTTGCCGAGGCTCACGAGATGTACGAGCGGCTGCTCGCCCTCGCGAACGACGTCGGACTTCTGGCGGAGGAATACGACCCGGCGGCGCGGCGGCTCGTCGGTAATTTCCCTCAGGCGTTTTCGCACGTTGCGCTCGTGCACACCGGTTTAAACCTGATGAAACACGAGCAGGAAATGGCTAAAGCAACCGGCCAGCCGGCCCACGACGGCCAGCCGGCGGGCCTCACGCCCTCCGCGAGCGCGCCGGGCCAGGATCAGAGCCAGACCTCCGTCTGAAATTACGGCGGCCTGTAGTCCCCCAAAGTGACGACAGGCTTGACAATTGTTGCATTGCACAAACAGACGACGTCCGATATCATCTCCAGCCAATAACGGCCGATACCCTGTTGTCGTCAACCAATACGGCCCGCTCCAACGCTACGCGCGCAACGCGCAGCCTGTGCGAACCGTTCCAAAGCCGGAGCCCCCATGCTCTATCAGTTGCATGAATTCCAGCGCGCGATGCTGAGCCCGCTTACCGCCTGGGCCCAGGCTGCGTCGAAATCGTTCGCGAATCCCGCCAGCCCGCTTGCCTATGTGCCCGGCGCCACGCGCCTGTCCGCCGGCTACGAACTGCTGTACCGGCTCGGCAAGGACTACGAGAAGCCCGAATTCAATCTGCACCAGATCGTCAAGGACGGCCACAACATTCCGATCGTCGAACAGACGATCATCGAAAAGCCGTTCTGCCGGCTGCTGCGCTTCAAGCGCTACGCCGACGACAGCGATGCCGTCACGCAGCTGAAAGACGAGCCGGTCGTACTGGTCTGTGCGCCGCTGTCCGGACACCATTCCACGCTGCTGCGCGACACCGTGCGCACGCTGCTGCAGGACCACAAGGTCTACATCACCGACTGGATCGATGCACGGATGGTACCGGTCGAAAACGGCGCGTTCGGTCTCGACGACTACATCGCGTACATTCAGGAATTCATCCGCCATATCGGCGCGAAAGAGCTGCATGTCATCTCGGTCTGTCAGCCTACCGTTCCGGTGCTCGCAGCGATCTCGCTGATGGCGAGCCGCGGCGAAGACACGCCGCGCACGATGACGATGATGGGTGGCCCGATCGACGCCCGCAAGAGCCCGACTGCGGTGAATTCGCTGGCCACGCAGCGTTCGTTCGAATGGTTCGACAACAACGTGATCTACACGGTGCCGCCTAACTATCCGGGCGTCGGCCGCAAGGTGTATCCGGGCTTCCTGCAGCACACCGGCTTCGTCGCGATGAATCCTGAGCGCCATGCGGCCTCGCACTGGGACTACTACCAGAGCCTGATGCGCGGCGACGAAGAAGATGCCGATGCGCATCGCCGCTTCTACGACGAGTACAACGCCGTACTCGACATGGCCGCCGAATATTATCTGGAGACGATTCGCATCGTGTTCCAGGAATTCCAGCTCGCCGAGGGCACGTGGGTCGTGGACGGTGAGCCGGTGCGTCCGCAGGACATCAAGAAGACCGCGCTCTTCACGATTGAAGGCGAGCTCGACGACATCTCCGGCAGCGGTCAGACGCATGCCGCGCTCGAGTTGTGCAGCGGTATCGCGGCAAAGAACAAGCAGCAGTTCACCGCGGAAAAATGCGGCCACTACGGCATCTTCTCGGGCCGCCGCTGGCGCACGATTATTTATCCGCAGCTGCGCGACTTCATCCTCGCGCATAACAAGAGCACGAAGCCTTCGAAGAGCGAGAAAGAGAAGATCGAAGCGTAACTTCTTTAGCTTCGTCGCTGCAAACAGACGGCGCCCCGAGGGGCGCCGTTGTCATATCCAATGTTGAGCGTCAACGACGCAACAGATACGCAAGCAGGATGTCGGTATTCATCTGCATGATCTCGCTGCGCTCGGCAGGCGCGCTGAAGTCGCGGCCGAGTGTCGCCTCGAGCGTAAAGCGGTTCGATACGCTGTAGTAGCCCATGCCCGATAACGTCATGTACAGCCGCAGCGAATCGACGTTCGTGCGAAACAGTCCGGCACGTTGCCCGCGTTCGAGAATACCGCCGAGCGTGGCAACGATCGGCGAGATCATTTCGCGAATGCGCGTCGACTTCTTCATGTAGCGCGCTTCGTGCAGGTTCTCGTTGTTGATGAGACGCAGCAGTTCGGGATGGTCGCGATAGTAGTCCCAGACGAAATGCGCGAGCCGCGTGATGGCTTCGACGGGCGCAACGCCACCGAGATCGAGCGTGCGCTCGGCTTCGGTCAGTGCGGTGAATGCGTGTTCGAGTACTGCGGTGAAAAGCTGCTCCTTGCTACCGAAGTAGTAGTAGAGCATGCGTTCGTTTGTCTCCGCACGACGGGCAATCTGGTCGACACGTGCGCCGAACAGACCTCCGTTTGCAAACTCTTCGGCCGCCGCGAGCAGGATGCGGCGCCGGGTGCCTTCAGGATCTCTTTTGATTTTCGGCTGATTCATGGTGGCATGTGCTTCGTGAGCCGCGTTTCCGGATCGCGCCGCCGGCCTCCTCGGACCGTGCACCGACAGCACTGTACGGGCGCGCCATGGTTGGGGGACACCCTCCTGCGGTCTTTCAAAAAAGCGCCTCGATTATGGCACATGGTTTGACGATGGCAATTGGGGAAATCGGCGATAATCGCGGTTTGGCCGAAGCGCCGCCTGGCCTGCCCGGGGCGAGCCCCAAGCAGGCTTGCCGAACCCCTGCCATGCCTGCAATGGCCCAGCCAGCGGCCCGCCCCGACGTTGTCACCGTGACCGATTCCAGAACACTCGCAGACCGCATCGAAGATCTGCTGCCCCAGACGCAATGCACGAAGTGCGGCTACGACGGCTGCCGTCCGTACGCCGAAGCAATCGCGCAAGGCACCGCGAACTACAATCAGTGCCCACCTGGCGGCGCCGAGGGCGTCGCGCGTCTCGCCACATTGCTCGGCAAGCGCGTTATTCCGATCAATCCCGTCAACGGTGTCGAACGTCCGCGGCCGGTTGCGGTGATCGAAGAAAGCCTGTGCATCGGTTGTACGCTGTGCGCGCAGGCTTGTCCCGTCGATGCGATCGTGGGTGCGGCCAAGCAGATGCATACGGTCGTCGCTTCGCTGTGCACGGGCTGCGACCTGTGTGTGCCGCCCTGCCCGGTCGACTGTATCGACATGCTCCCGGTCACCGGCGAACGTACCGGCTGGGACGCCTGGACCCAGCAGCAGGCCGACGATGCGCGCGCGCATCACGACCAGCATATGGCGCGCCTCGCACGCGAGCGCGAAGCAGCCGAGGCGCGTGCGGCCGCACGGCGCAACGCGAGCAGCGCGGCGGCACATGCAGCGGCAGACGCAAGTGGAACGGCAACAACCGCACCGGCAGGTACGACATCCCCTGCAACGCCCAGCCCCGACGACGCCGAAGCCAGAAAACGTGCGACGATCCAAGCCGCGCTCGACCGTGCGCGCAAGAAGAAAGAAGAACTGGCCGCCCAGGGCCAGGCGCCGAAGAACATCGCGAGCGTCAGCCCCGAAGTGCAGGCACAGATCGACGCGGCGGAAGCGCGCCGCCGTCGGCTTGGCATTGCATCAGACGGCGATGCGCCATCAACGGATGGCGACGCAGCCGGCAACCCGTCCGACCTCCCTCCTACGAAGCGCTGACCGCCCCGCATGAACGCGAACAAACGCCGCGCCATCTATGAAGCGCTCCAGAGCCTCAATCCGCATCCGACCACCGAGCTCGAATACACCACACCGTTCGAACTGCTGATCGCCGTGATGTTGTCGGCGCAAGCCACCGATGTGTCCGTGAACAAGGCGATGCGCAAGATGTTTCCGGTGGCGAACACGCCGCAGCAGATCGTCGCACTCGGCGAGGAAGGCGTGACCGGCTACATCAAGACGATCGGCCTGTTCCGGACCAAGGCAAAGAACGTCGTCGCGACCTGCCGCATCCTGATCGAGCGCTACGACGGCGCGGTGCCGGCCGATCGCGAGGCGCTCGAGAGCTTGCCGGGGGTGGGCCGCAAGACCGCGAACGTGATTCTGAACACGGCGTTCGGCCAGCCGACCATTGCCGTCGATACGCACATCTTCCGCGTCGCCAATCGCACCGGGCTCGCGCCAGGCAAGGACGTACGCGCGGTCGAAACGGCGCTCGAGAAATTCACACCCGAGGAATTTCGCCACGACGCACATCACTGGTTGATCCTGCACGGTCGCTACGTATGCAAGGCGCGCCGTCCCGAATGCTGGCATTGCGTGATCGAGCCGCTCTGCGAATTCAGGCCAAAAACACCGCCACCGGACCTCTGAGCCCGACCCCGCACCCGTCTGCGCCGTGTGGCGCGGCGGCGTAAAATACGCGCTTGCCGCTGCATCTTGCATCGATAGCCGCCCCACTCCGCCTTCAACAGTCCACGATGTTCAATCCCAGCCGCGACGAAGTCCGACGCTTCTTCACCGATACCTGGCGCAAGCAGCGCGCAGGCGAAATCCTGACACCACTCGAGGCGATCGCCGCCGACTGGATCGTCGAGCATCCCGAATACCATGCGGAACTCGCGGATGCCGATACCGCGGCGAGCCAGGACTATTCGCCCGAAGGCGGCAAGACCAACCCGTTCCTGCATCTGTCGATGCACCTCGCGATCAGCGAGCAACTGTCGATCGATCAACCGCTAGGCATTCGCGCCGCACACGAACGCCTGGCGGCGCGCCTAGGCTCGACCCACGACGCGCAGCACGCGATCATGGAATGCCTCGGCGAAACGATCTGGGAAGCGCAGCGCACCGGCACGCCACCGGATACGGATGCGTATCTGGCACGCATCGAACGGCGCGCGTCGCGGGACTAAGCCCGGGCGCGTATCCGCTACTGAAGAACACCCGATGACGAAGGCCCTCGGCCCCGGTGCGGCAAAACGTCGCGCCTGCGCGGCCGACCCGGTCGCAACGCGTCCCGCATCGACTGCACAACAACAGGCTCCGAAAAGCAAACACCCCGCCGCAGCGGGGTGTTTGCTTTCACACAGAGCAACTCAAAGCCAGCGGTAACCAGCGTCGTGGCTTACTTCTTCTGCACGAGGTCGCCGTTCAGCGACTCGATATAGGCCCCAAGGTCCTTCATATCGCTCGGCGACAGGCTCTGCACCTGAGCCTGCATGATCGGATTGCTACGGCCGAGATGCGGATTGCTGGTGCCCATCTGATACTGCCTGAGCGCCCAATAAATGTAGTCGGAATGCTGACCCGCGAGCTTCGGATATTCCGGGCTCACCGGATTGTTCAGGCCCGGACCATGGCAAGACGCGCAGTTATGCGCATCGGCGATCACCTTGCCGTTGGCCGCATCGGCCGCGTAGGCTGCCGGCGCCGCGGCAAGACCGAGCAGCGTGGCCACGCATGCAGCCTTGAACACTGTGTGGAGTGCCTGTTGGGGCTTCTTCATGAATTCTCCTATCCCGCGAATGTGGGTAAACCGGATGACTGGACAGAAAGGCTCAGCCGGTCACTTGTCGGGATTGTTCTTCGAAGAGGATGTTTGCGCCGCGTAGTACGCCGCGATGTCGGCAATGTCCTGATCCGACAGCGAGGTCGCGATGGCGCGCATGGTTTCGAAATGACGGTCGCCCTTCTTGTAGGCACGCAACGCGTTTTCAATGTACTGCCGGTTCTGCCCGCCAAGCTCGGGTACCCGGTAGACCTCCGGGTACGCGGTGCGGTAGCCGGGGATGCCGTGGCAGCCGATACACATCGCGACCTTGCCCTGGCCCGCTTTCGCGTTGCCCACGACGTCCGCTGCCTGCGCGGTGGCCGCGAAGCCCGCAAGCGCGAACAACGCTGCGATCACGACATGTTTGCCGACGAATTTATTCATAGCATGTAACCTGGCATGAGGGGAAACGGGCGCCCAAAAAAGGCAACGGCCTGCGCCGTTATTCTTGTTGAGATGCCACGCAGGCCAAAAAAATCGGGCTAATTGTACCGCGACGCTACGCCGGGCGTCCACAGCGCGGGCGGGGCCAGCGGTCGGCGTATTCCCGGAGTCGCACGGGCGAGCCTGCCGTACGCGTAGCCACCCGCGACCGGACACGCAACGCCATGCGCACCGCCGTTCGACACCCTACACGAGCCGCTTTCAGCACGAAAGGGCTTCTGACTTATACTGGGCTTTTCCTCCCACAGAGCCTGTCGCCATGCGTTTCGAAGGTTCCTCGCAGTACGTCGCCACCGACGACCTCAAGCTCGCCGTCAACGCCGCCATGACATTGCGGCGTCCGCTGCTCATCAAGGGCGAGCCCGGCACCGGCAAGACGATGCTGGCCGAAGAAGTCGCCGGCGCGCTCGGCATGCCGCTCATGCAGTGGCACATCAAGTCCACCACCAAGGCACAGCAGGGCCTCTACGAATACGACGCGGTCTCGCGGTTGCGCGATTCGCAGCTCGGCGACGAGCGCGTGCAGGACATCCGCAACTACATCGTCAAGGGCGTGCTCTGGCAGGCGTTCGAGTCGGACCAGCAGACCGTACTGCTGATCGACGAGATCGACAAGGCCGACATCGAGTTTCCGAATGATCTGCTGCGCGAACTCGACCGCATGGAATTCTATGTGTACGAGACGCGCGAACTGGTCAAGGCCAAGGAGCGCCCGCTCGTCATCATCACGTCGAATAACGAAAAGGAGCTGCCCGACGCATTCCTGCGCCGGTGTTTCTTTCACTACATCAAGTTTCCCGAACCGTCGACGATGCAGCAGATCGTCGAGGTGCACTACCCCGGCATCAAGCAGGAACTGCTGCGCGCAGCGCTCGAGAGCTTCTTCGCGCTGCGCAACGTGTCGGGCCTGAAGAAGAAGCCGTCCACGTCGGAACTGCTCGACTGGCTGAAGCTGCTGCTCGCGGAAGACATTCCGCCCGAAGCGCTGCGCTCGACGGATCACAAGCAGATCATTCCGCCGCTGCACGGTGCGCTGCTGAAAAACGAACAGGACGTGAGCCTGTTCGAGCGGCTGATCTTCATGAACCGCAACAACCGTTGATCATCCGCTGAGAGCCCCCGCATGCTGATCGACTTCTTCTACACGCTGCGCTCCGCCAAACTGCCGGTGTCGGTGAAGGAATACCTGACGCTGCTCGAAGCGTTGAAGGCCGGCGTAATCGCGCCGTCGCTCGACGAGTTCTATTACCTCGCGCGCATGACGCTCGTGAAGGACGAGCAGTACTTCGACAAGTTCGACCAGGCATTCGGCGCGTATTTCAACGGTATCGAGCAGAAGTCGGAGCTCGCCTTCGACGTGCCGCTCGACTGGCTGAAGAAGAAGCTGGAACGCGACCTGTCACCGGAAGAAAAAGCGCAGATCGAAGCGATGGGCGGTCTCGACAAGCTGATGGAACGCCTGAAGCAGCTCTTCGAAGAACAGAAGGAGCGTCACGAAGGCGGCAACAAGTGGATCGGCACCGGCGGTACCTCGCCGTTCGGTAACGGCGGCTATAACCCCGAGGGCATTCGCATCGGCGGCGAAGCGTCGGGTAATCGCTCGGCTGTGAAGGTGTGGGAAGCGCGCGCGTATCGCGACTACGACGATCAGGTCGAGATCGGCACGCGCAACATCAAGGTCGCGCTGCGGCGCCTGCGCCGATTCGCGCGCGAAGGCGCCGCCGAAGAACTCGATTTGCCGGACACGATCCGCAGCACCGCCGCGAATGCCGGCTGGCTCGACATCAAGATGGTCCCCGAGCGGCACAACAACGTGAAGGTGCTGATGCTGCTCGATGTGGGTGGATCAATGGACGATCACATCAAGCGCACCGAAGAACTGTTCTCCGCCGCCAAGGCCGAATTCAAGCATCTCGAGTTCTACTACTTCCACAACTGCGTGTACGACTTCCTGTGGAAGAACAATCGCCGCCGCCACGCCGAGCGCACCGCGACGTGGGACGTGCTGCACAAGTTCACGCCCGACTACAAGCTGATCTTCGTCGGCGATGCGACCATGAGCCCTTACGAAGTCCTGCAGGCCGGCGGCTCCGTCGAATACAACAACGCCGAAGCCGGCGCCGTCTGGCTGCGCCGGCTCGCCGACCAGTTCCCGCATCACGCATGGCTGAATCCGGAACCGGAAGGGCTGTGGGAGTATCGGCAATCGGTGGCGGTGATCCGCGAAGTGCTCGGCTACCGGATGTACCCGCTTACCCTCGCCGGGCTCGAAGCGTCGATGCGCGCGCTCAGCAAATAGGCACGCTGTACCGCACGGCAGCAGCCCGGTCGCAGTACCACGCCGCAAACGCATAACAACAACATCAGACCCGATCTTCACGCATGAACCCGCCGTCAACTCCCAACCTGTCTCCTTCCGCCGCCGCACCGGCACGCATCCGGCCATGGGCCGATACCTCTCTGTCGTCGCTGGTTGCGGGTTTCGTCGCGATGATGACCGGCTACACCAGTGCGCTCGTGCTGATGTTTCAGGCGGGCCAGGCCGCGCATCTGTCGGATGCGCAGATTTCATCGTGGATCTGGGCGCTGTCGATCGGCATGGCGGTGACCACCATCGGCCTGTCGCTGCGCTTTCGCGCGCCGATCGTGACTGCCTGGTCGACGCCCGGCGCGGCGCTCCTCGTCACATCGCTGCCTCATGTTCCGTATCCGCAGGCGATCGGCGCATTCATCGTGTGCGCGCTGCTGATTACGGCGGTCGGCCTGACCGGCTGGTTCGATACGCTGATGAAGAAGATCCCGGCCGGTATCGCATCGGCATTGCTCGCGGGCATCCTGTTCGAGATCGGCATCGGCATCTTTCACGCCGCGCAGTCGCGCACCGCACTCGTGCTGACGATGTTTTTCACGTACCTGATCGTCAAGCGGTTCGCGCCGCGCTATGCGATAGTCACGACGCTGATTGTCGGGACCGCGGTCGCGGGCGGCCTTGGGTTGCTCGACTTCAGCCGCTTCCATGTCGCGTTCGCGCACCCCGTATTGACGCTGCCGTCGTTCTCGATTGCGGCAATCGTCAGCATCGGCATCCCGCTCTTTGTCGTCGCGATGGCCTCGCAGAACGTGCCGGGGATTGCCGTACTGCGCGCCGACGGCTACCAGACACCCTCGGCACCGTTGATCGCGACGACCGGTCTCGCTTCGCTCGTGTTCGCTCCGTTCGGCTCACACGGCATCAATCTCGCCGCCATTACCGCCGCCCTCTGCACCGGTCCGCAAGCGCACGAGGACCGGTCAAAACGCTACACCGCGGCGCTCTGGTGCGGCATGTTCTACCTGCTCGCGGGGATTTTCGGCGCGACGATCGCCGCGCTCTTCGCAGCGCTGCCGCAAGCGCTCGTCGTATCGGTTGCGGCGCTGGCGCTGTTCGGCTCGATCTCGAGCGGTCTCGCCAACGCGATGCAGGCCCCGAATCAGCGTGAAGCGGCGCTCGTCACGTTCATGGTGACCGCGTCGGGGCTGACGCTGCTATCGATCGGCTCGGCGTTCTGGGGGCTGGTCGCGGGTGTGGTCACACAGGTCGTGCTGAGCGCGCGGCGCGCCTGAACGGCGTCGCCGCATGCCGCGCAGTGGGCGATGAAATGAACCCTCAGGCGAATGCGGAACGGGCCAGCCGCCGCACAAGTCAAAAACACATCACCCGATCCGCCATAGAATAGAGGCCGGGAGCCGCGCTTCGCGGTAACATCGAACGCGATGCTACGTGAGCGCTTCGGGACGACCGGCAGGCACGCCTGCCGGTCGTCGGTTCGGCAACATCACCCTTTTTGACCACGCGCCCACGCGCCTGGAAGGCCCGCTATGACTACCGCACTCGATCAACTCAAGCAGTACACCGTCGTCGTCGCCGATACCGGCGACTTCCAGCAGCTTGCCCAGTACAAGCCCCGCGACGCGACCACCAACCCGTCGCTGATCCTCAAGGCCGTACAGAAAGACGACTACAAGCCGCTGCTCGAAAAAACCGTGCGCGACCACGCGTCGAAGCCGGTTGGCGCGATCATCGACCGCTTGCTGATCGCGTTCGGTACCGAAATCCTGAAGATCATCCCGGGTCGCGTGTCGACCGAAGTCGACGCGCGGTTGTCGTTCGACACCCAGGCCTCGATCGATAAAGGTCGCGAAATCATCAAGCTGTATCAGGACGCAGGCATCGGCCGCGAACGCATCCTGATCAAGCTCGCGTCGACGTGGGAAGGCATCCGTGCCGCCGAGGTACTGCAAAAAGAAGGCATCCACTGCAACATGACGCTGCTGTTCTCGCTTGCCCAGGCCGCTGCCTGCGCGGAAGCGGGCGCACAGCTGATCTCGCCGTTCGTCGGCCGCATCTATGACTGGTACAAGAAGTCGGCGGGCAGCGCATGGGATGAAGTGAAAGACGGTGGCGCAAACGATCCGGGCGTGAAGTCGGTGCGTCGCATCTATGGTTACTACAAGACGTTCGGCTACAAGACCGAAGTGATGGGCGCAAGCTTCCGCACGGTTTCGCAGATCACGGAACTCGCCGGTTGCGACCTGCTGACCATCAGCCCCGATCTGCTGCAAAAGCTGCAGGACAGCAACGACACGCTTGAGCGCAAGCTGTTGCCGGACGCGAAGGACACCAACGCAACGCGCGTCGCGGTCGACGAATCGTCGTTCCGCTTCCAGCTCAACGACGACGCGATGGCCACCGAAAAGCTTGCGGAAGGCATTCGCACCTTCGCCGCCGACGCAGTCAAGCTGGAAAAGCTGATCGAAGCGCTGCGTTAAACGCGACAGCCGCACCTCTCCTGCACCGCGCACGGTCCCACAGGCCGTGCGCGGTTTTTCTTTGTAGCTGGCTCATAGTCGCCTCGTAGCGGCGCGCCTGCGTTTCGTTCGAATCCCCACGTTGCCCCCGAAGTTTCGTCACAGGATGCACTGCGGCGAAGCCTACAATCGTGAGCTCGGATGCACGGCGCATCGACGCCGCGCGTACCGTCACGTCAACGATCCAGGAGACGATCATGTACGTCCAGCCTTATCTGTTCTTCAACGGCCGCTGCGAAGAAGCGCTCGAGTACTACCGCGACAAGCTCGGTGCGCAGATCCTGCTCAAGATGCACTTTCGCGATGCGCCGCCGAACCCCGATCAGCCGATCAACCCCGATCTGGCTGACAAGGTCATGCATACGTCGTTTCAGATCGGTACGACCGTGCTGATGGGTTCGGACGGCGACTGCAACGCCGCAGCACCCCAGCCGGCCGGCTTCTCGCTGTCCCTGACCGCCGACGACGAAGCATCCGCAAAACGCTACTACGATGCGCTGGCGCAAGACGGCAAGGTCACGATGCCGTTCCAGAAAACGTTCTGGGCCAAAGGCTTCGGGATGCTGGTGGATCGCTTCGGCATTGCGTGGATGGTTTCCGTGCCCGAACCGGAATAACCGACAACGAGCTTACTGCGGTGACGCGGGCGGCTTCGTGTGCGCATCGATGTTCCAGTGCCTCTCGGTCTGCGCGAGCAGCGCGCGCAACTGCTCGACCTGCTCCGCGAGCCGCAACCCGAGCCAGTAGGGCCCCTGCAGGTCGGCGGGTAGGTCGGGCTGCGGATCGGCCGGCAGATTCGTCGCGGGATCGATCGGCGTACCGGCGACTGTGACCGGGGCCGGCGGCGCTTCCGGCATCCTGAACCGCGTCGCGCCCGCGAAGCGCAGCGCGCGCGCCGAGCCGAGCAGCACACCGCGCACCCGATGCCACTGCGGGCCGCACTGCTGCGCGAAAGCAGCACGCGCCGCCGCATCGACGTGCGTGAGCGTGCCGGTCGTCATCATCTCGAGCGCGCTCAGCATCGAACGATGCAGCCGCTGAATGTCGTCCAGCATCGATTGCGGCACATCGATTTCCTTCGCCACCGACGGTATCAGCGCGCGCAGCTGCACGAGCCGCGTGCCGAGTCGCAGGAACGTGCGCGTCTGCTCCTCCGCGGACAACGCCGCGCCAACCGCGCCGCCGCCCACCATCCGCGTGTAGATACGCGCGCATTCGCGCAGGTTGTCGGCGAGCAGATAGCGCCACGAATACGTCGCGTAGAGCGGCAACGCGAACGAAAACGCCAACGCGATAACAATGCCGATCAACACGTTTGCCGTGCGCCACAGACCGACATCGATCGCGTTGTGGCCATGGCCCGCGACGATCACCATCGTGATCGCGGTCAGCAGCGCGAGATAGCCTGCCTTGCCGATCGCGTACCAGCTGCACACGCCAGCGATCAGCGACATCAGCACATAAGTGAGCGGTAACGAGCCGATCAGGTGCTGCTGGATAATCAGCCCGAGCCCGATCGTTGCGCCGAGCAGCGTACCCGCCGCGCGCTCGGCCGCTTTCTTGCGGATATTGCCCTGATGCTGCAAACCGCCGATCACCACCAGCAGCGTCACCGATGCCCACACGCCGTTCGGAATGTCGATACCGGTCGTGGCGAGAATCGACACGAGCATGGCGAGACCAACGCGCACGCCGTGAATCAGCTTGGCGTGCCGGTAGCGATAGAACGGCGACGTTGCGATGCGCCAGAGCCGCGCAAAGCGCGAGCGCGGCGAACGCGGTGCGGGCGACACCGGAGCGGCAGCGGAACCTGAACGGTCAGGATCGGGATCGCGATCGGAATCGGACAAAGCCATGAGACGAACCGGGTGACGCGTGGACGATAAGGCCAATTATCGCGCCCGGCAAAAGAAAAGCCCGCAACTTTCGTTGCGGGCCCGTGTGTCTTGCGCACAGCGACGTGTCGCCGCTGCGCGAATGCTCAGCTTTCTACTACGTCCAGATAGTCCTCGGGCCGCGTGCGGTCTTCCGCGCGCTTCATGCCGACCACGCGCACCAGCGCGCTCACGACAACCGAGACCACGAGGTTCACCATCAGCGACCACACCGCCGCATAACCCGGAATCGCGAGATCGCCGATATGGATCGTATAGATCGAGCTCTTCAGGCTCAGCGAGACCGCCATCCACGTGCCCACGCCGATACCGACCGCCCAGCCGATCAGCAGGCCGCGGTGATCGAGCTTGCGCGTATAGAGACCGAGCACGATGGCAGGCAGCGTCTGGATGATCCAGATGCCGCCCAGCAACTGCAACTGGATCGCGTACGTAAGCGGCAAACCAAGGATGAACGCAACCGCGCCGACCTTGACGATCAGCGACACCAGCTTGGCGACACCGGTTTCCTGATCGTGGGTCATGTTGCGGTTGATGAACTCCTTGTGGATGTTGCGCGTGTACAGGTTGGCCGCCGCAATCGACATGATCGCCGCGGGCACCAGCGCACCGATGCCGATCGCTGCGAACGCGACGCCGACGAACCACGAGGGGAAGAAGTGCAGGAACAGCGCGGGCACCGCGAAGTTGGGACCGAACGCCTTGAAGTACGGCGCGAACTCCGGCATGTCCTTCACGCCGGACGCCAGCGCCATGAAGCCGAGCAGCGCGAGCAGACCGAGTACCAGCGAATACGCCGGCAGCATCGCCATGTTGCGGCGGATCGTATTGCCCGATTTCGACGACAGCACCGCGGTGATCGAATGCGGATACAGGAACAGCGCAAGCGCCGAACCGACCGCGAGCGTCGCATACGCGCTATAGCCGTTCAGACTCGATGCATCGGGAGCCTTCAGCAGCAGCTTGGCTGGCGGCACCATGCTGAAGATATGGCCGAAGCCGCCCATCTGCGCGGGAATCACGATGATCGCGACCGCGATCGTGATGTAGATCAGCAGATCCTTGACGACCGCGATCATCGCCGGTGCGCGCAGACCCGACGTGTAGGTGTAGGCCGCAAGAATCGCGAACGCGATGATCAGCGGCAGATCGCCCACGAAGCCCGTCGTATCGAAACCGAGTGCGCCGATCACCACTTCGATACCGACCAGTTGCAACGCGATGTACGGCATCGTCGCGACGATGCCGGTGACGGCGATCGCCAGTGCGAGCATCCGGCTGCCATAGCGTGCGCTCACGAAGTCCGCGGAAGTCACATAGCCCTGGCGCTTCGCAATGCTCCACAGTTTCGGAAACACGACGAACGCGAACGGATAGATCAGGATCGTGTACGGCAGCGCGAAGAAGCCGGTTGCGCCCGCGCCGAACACGAGCGCCGGCACCGCGACGAAGGTGTAGGCGGTGTACAGGTCGCCACCCAGCAGGAACCAAGTGACGATCGTGCCGAAGCGCCGGCCGCCCAGGCCCCACTCCTCGAGATGGGTGAGATCGCCGCGCCGCCAGTGTGCCGCGATAAAGCCGAGAATCGTCACGCCGATAAAGAACAGGACGAAAACGAAGGTTGCGGTGGTATTCATCATGCGCCGTCCCTCGTATTAGCGTTGCCGGAACGGGTCTTGGTCTTGAAGTACACGACTGCGGTAATCACGGCGCTGATCAGCACCCACAGCAGCTGGTACCAGTAGAAAAACGGAAAGTCGAAAAGTTGCGGTTCGACCTTGTTGTAGGACGGCACCCAGATCATCGCGATCCATGGAAGCAACAACAGCCAGAGCCAATGCCGGCCCGGCTTCTTCGCGTCGGCGTCGTGAGCCATGACGTCTCCTCTTACCTTTTATTGAATTGTGGCCCGTGTCCGACGGGCACACGACCCGAAAATGAATCGCCCACGGGCGCCCCGAAAGCTTCGAAAGAGTATAGGAGTCGCGAACGCGCGGTCAAGCGGGGCCGACCCGGACAAAAGCCCCGCCGGACAAGGGTGAGCACCTCGCGCGGTCATGGCGAGCGGGGCACGCAGATCTGGCCCGGCGCCCGCTTCGTCTGACGCTGCGTTTGCCGATCAGATCGAAAACGTACCGTCCTGACCCGACGATTCCTGCAGCCCCTTCACCCACTTGCGGGCCGGCAGGTCGAGCTTCTTCTCGATCAGCTTCGCGCGTTGTTGCAGTTGCGCGAACGGTACTTCGAGCGCCGGGCCCGAGAACGCGAGCGCAATGCGGTTGCCTTCGTGCACCTCGGGCAGCGCGATCACGCGGCCTTCGAAGGCTTCGTTCAGACGCTTCATGTTGCGCTCGAAGCTCGGGTGATCGCCGAACAGGTTGATGGTCGCAATGCCCGCATCGGCAAGGCATGCCCGTACCGCGCGATAGAACGCCACACTGTCGAGCACCGGGCCGCGCGCAGTCGCATCGTAGACGTCGATCTGCATGGCGCCGATCGTGCCGTGATTCGCGCGGTCGTTCACGAAGTCCCACGCGTCGGTTTCGTGCACCGAGAGGCGCGCATCGTCGGACGGCAACTCGAACATCGTGCGCGCGGCGACGACGACGGCCGGATTCAGTTCGACCGCTTCGACGTGCGCACGCTTCAGGAAGCGATGCGCAAACTTCGTCAGCGCAGCGGCGCCGAGGCCCAGTTGCACGATGCGGCGCGGTGTTTCGAGAAACAGCAGCCAGGCCATCATCTGCTGCGCGTATTCGAGTTCGAGATGCTGCGGCTTTTTCAGGCGCATCGCGCCTTGCACCCATTCGGTACCGAAGTGCAGATAGCGCACACCGCCCTCTTCCGAGAACGTCACTGGAGCGAAACGCGGCTTACGCGGCACGTCGATTTTCGGTGCGCGGCTCAGTGCTTCGTCGAAGGCGTCGTCGCGCGACGCCCGCGGTTTGGTACGCGCGATTTTCTGTCTGGTTTGCGCGGATTCGTTCTGGTTGCGGCGGAAGGCGCGCGCTTCGGCGGAAGCGCGCTTGATCAGGTTGGTCATGAACGGGGTTGTGCCGGAGGCGTAATTTTTAGTCGAACGAGAGCATAGCATCCCGCGTCTCGCCTACCGCATCCGACCCACCCCGTACCGCCCGGCTTGCGCCGGGCTGCCCAGACGCGATGTCAGAACCGGTGGCGAATACCCACGGTCGCAGTGGCCTGCCGGTTAGAACTGGAGTCCCCCGTGGCCGAGCCGATGACGGCAACCGCCGGCGTGCCCGCCGGGTCCTGCTTGCCTGATGCGGCCGTGTAAGCCACCCATGCGTAAAGATCGGTACGCTTGCTCAGCGAATAATCCGCTGCAACGGCGAACTGGTTGTACTTCGCAGACGAGTTGCCGCTCGACTTCAGGTACACGTAGCCGACCTGGGTCTGCAGCGCGGGCGTCGCCTGCCACACGGCATAGACCGAACCCGTGTTGTACTTTTGCGTCTGCTTGAACGTCGAGCTTCCGTCCACCGTGTATTCCGCGTAGCTGTAGTAGCCGCCCAGGGTCACCGAACCGAAGATGTAGTTGCCCGCGATACGCGCATCGTTGATCGAAGCAGCGGTGGAATACGCACCGTTGACCGACGTGTTGAACAGCGAATCCCAGGTCGTGGTGCCGCGGTTCGCGCCGCTGCCGTTGCTGATGTGGAAGTAACCCGCGGCCACGTTGACGGGACCCGATGTATACGCGGCGGCGGCAGCGTAGCTCTGACCCGAGCCGGTTGAGCCAGCCACGCCACCCAGCGAGTACATGAGTTCGAACTGGAGACCGGACAGGGACGGCGACGTGTACTTGAGCGAGTTATTGACGCGCGCGCTGTTGTCGGAGTTATCGATATCGCCCGGCGAGATGAAGATGCCACCGAGGAAGCCATCGCCCTGGAACGGCTGAATCAGGTCGACCAGCGGATCGTATTGACGACCGGCCGTGAGCGTCCCCCACTTGTCGCTGCTCAAACCAACGAACGCCTGGCGACCGAACATCCGGCCACCTTGACCGAGCCTGCCGTTCGTCGAGTTAAAGCCGTTCTCCAACTGGAAGACGGTTTTCAGACCACCGCCGAGATCTTCGGAGCCTTTCAGGCCCCAGCGGCTACCGGACTCGTTGCCCGACGTCATGCCGACGAACCGGCCGCCGCCCTGGTTGGAAACGTAGGTCAGGCCGGTATCGATGATGCCGTACAGCGTTACGGTATTTTGTGCGTGAGCAATGCCGCTGATGCCAAGCATTGCCAGAGTCAGGGTAGTCAGTGTGGTCTTCACGAGCGCGTCCTTGGTTTTTTAGTGAAAGGGCGGAGCGCAGAATAACCGTGAACGAACCTTCGACAATAAAATTGTTGGGTAAACGCAACCTGATTTTTATTTAAATGAAAGTATGTTTGAAAGCTTTTTGTCACCGTGACAAAGAGAGAACCGAGGGTATGCCCTGGCAATCGGACATTGCTATTGCGCCGCCCTGCACGCCCTGAACGTGCCACCGTTTCGTGGCATCATCACACGCACCCTCACACCGTTGCAGGAGCGTACGACATGGCGACTTACATGGTTTTCACACGGGAAAGCACGCAGGATCAGGCAGAACTCGACACTTACATGCGCAAGGTCGGCGCGACCTTCAAGGGGCACCCGGTCAAGACGCTCGCGGCCTACGGCCCGCAACAGGTCCTGGAAGGGGATGCGCCTGAAGGCGTGGTGATCGTCGAATTCCCGTCGACCGCAGAAGCGCGCGCCTGGTACGACAGCCCTGCATACCAGGAAGTCGTGCAGCATCGTTTCAAAGGGGCGCGTTATCGCGCGGTGCTCGTCGAAGGCGTGCGATGACGACTGACTCCACGACAAAGGGCCTGTAGAAATGAGCTATATCCACTTCATTGGTGGTGAAAAAGGCGGTGTCGGGAAATCGCTTGTCGCCCGCGTGCTGGCACAGCATTTCATCGATCGGAACGTGCCGTTTCTGGGTTTCGATACCGACAAGTCGCATGGTGCGCTGTTGCGGTTTTATTCCGACTATGCGGCGCCGGTCGCGACTGACCGGCATGACAGTCTCGACCCGATCATCGAGCACGCGCTCGACGATCCGCAGCGGCGCATTCTGGTCGACCTCGCGGCGCAGACGCAGCACTCGCTTGCAACATGGTTCGACGATTCCGATGTGATCGCGCTTGCAGAAGAGCACGGGCTCACGCTGAAGTGGTGGCATGTGATGGATACCGGGCGCGATTCGGTGGATCTGCTGCGGCAGTGGCTCGACCGGTTCGGCGGGCGGGTGAAGCTCGTGCTCGTCCTCAATGAACTGCGCGGCGATCGCTTCGAGATTCTGGAAGCGTCCGGTGAGCGCCAACGCGCTGAAGCGCTTGGCGCGAGTGTGATTTCGCTGCGTCGGTTGCCTGATACGACGATGCAGAAAATCGATCGGCACAGTGCGAGTTTTTGGGCTGCGGTCAATCACCCGGATCGTGACAGCATCGGGTTCGGTGTGCTGGAGCGGCAGCGCGTCAAGGTGTGGCTGCAGCGCGCGCATAGTGAGATGGGTAGGCTTGCTTTGTAGGTGGTGGGGCTTGGTGAAGAAAGTCTGCCGAAGCGGCTCGCGCGACAGGCGCACCGCTTCGGTGTAACCCGCAAGACCATGTACGAGGCTACCGGGCCCGATCCGATCGTTGCGATATGACTACGTATGTTGCTATCCAGGACGCCACCCGCCCAGCAATTGCGCCGGTATGAGCGATTGTATTCACCTAGGACTCACGCGCCCCCTTATGACTTGAATGTCCCTTGAGGGTCCTTGCGAGATCTTGAAGCGCAATGGAATAGTCACCGCGAAAATCTATGTAGCGTTTCACCCTCAATAAAGTGGGGATTTCGCAACTCTCCAACAAGATAGGTATAACCGCAACACGCCGGGTACTAATCTCGTCCCAATGTTTTACCTGCCACTCATTCTCGACCCATTTCGATGAAATCGAATTTGTTGATAACACGACAAGTATCACGTCCGATGACTCGATGCCTTCCGATATTCTAGTGGGAATCGATTCACCACCTAAAATTTCCCATTCATCCAACCAAGGCGTGTGCCCCAGCGCCGCCAAGTCGACAGCAAGCCCTCTAACAAAAGTCTTATCGCTGGACGAATGCGAAAGAAAAACTGAAAGTCCTTTGTGAAGTGTCATAAATTGCGCATCAAACATACGATTGCTAAGGATATTAGATACGTACGCCATTTCCTGTAACGCATCGATTCTGGCGTCACCCTGCAAAGAATTCTCTAAATATGCAGTGAGACTACGCCATAAGGCTTCATATCTTTGTAGCAAATCCCGTGTATTAGGCGATCGCAAATATGACATGGGCAATAATGCATACTTGGAGGATATACCAAATCCTGCGAAATAAACGCAACCACGCCTTTTCTCAGTATCGTCTAGCTCGCCAATTCTTCCCTTAAAGCTCCCCCGAACCACAATAACTGGTCCGTATTCGTAATCGTCAAAACTGTAATTCCCTGTCTCAGACAAATTCCTGTTCATATCCACTGTCCCAACTGTCGCCACACATCTAGCTTTTGAGCGTATGAAACCGAAGCATGGGCGGGACTGCTTGATGGCAGGCGGAGAAGTCGATATTGACCACCATACTCTCCGAGTACCTTCAGTCCAATTCTTTCTGCGGTCCCACCATTGAACGCGATGGTCACCAGCTTCGGCAACGTATCGATCAGCGCGATCAGATCGTTACTGGCATGGTCACGTATCCGACTATCAAGACTTCCAACTCGCTGCGCTTCAGCAACGACATCCCATAGCCCAATGCGATGTTCGAGCAATGCATCGAGCCGGGCCGGATAGTCCATACCAACCAGATCTCGTTCGATCACATCGCCGACAAGCAGCCAGAACTTGTTCTGCTTGTGCGCGTAGTACTGCGACTGCGCCAGCGACACTTCCCCCGGCAGGCTACCCAGCACCAGCACGCGGGTGTTCGCATCGACGACCGGCGGAAAGCAGCGCTTCTGCATCAGGAAGCCTCGCCCTGGCGAGCATCCCGCGGCGGCACTGCGTGGTGAGCACGCGATGCCGTATGCCCAAGCGCGCGTCCATGATCACGCGGATGCGTCTGCGCACGCTCAACATCCAGTTGCGAGGTAACAGCCAGATTCCGCCACAGCGCGGGCAACATACACTCGGTCACCATCAGCGGTGCGCCGTACCGCTCGAACACCGAGCGACGCGCAACGAGCGCATGCGGCAACACCTCATCGCTTGCGTGTGCAGCCAGCCGATACAGCGGATGCCGCGCAACGAGCCTGCGGCTCACGAGCGACGAACGCGCAACCGTGCTGTCGCTATACAGCAGTTCGGCGAGCGGTCGCGTGCGCAACCGGCGGATCGATAGCCACACGCCGACGCTCGCTGCAAGCGGCACGATGCTGTGGGCGGCGACGAACGGCACACCGTCCACTGAGAGCACCACTTCACGCACCCACACCGGCGCACGCGGCACGACCGCGAGCGCTGCATATTCATCGGCCCACGGCTGCGCGACGGCCTCACGCGTGACGCGCACGGCGACCTCGCCGAGCGTGCGCAGATGCGCAGTCAGCGAGCCGCCGCGCGTGAGCCAGTCTTTCTGATCGGTACTGAAACAGGGCAGCGGCGTGACGCGCCAGTGGGCATCGGCTGCATCGAAACGAAGGATCATGGCCGCCATTATAGGGTGACCGCCTGAGCGCGCGCAGCGAACGCGACTTAGTCACACGCACGCGATCGATACAAAAAACGCTGCCCTAGGGCAGCGTTTTTGAAGTGCAACATATCTACAAAGTTCATGTCGTGGACAACGCATCGCTGTCCGCCTCACTCGCTCCGCTCAAAGCGCGAAACTCAACCCGCCCGCGCCAGCAGCAACGCATTGGTCCGCTTCACGAAGCTCGCCGGATCGTCGAGCGAGCCGCCTTCAGCGAGCAGCGCCTGATCGAACAACAGATGACACCAGTCGGCGAAATCGGCGTTCTCCGCATGCAAGCCCTTCACAAGCGCGTGTTCCGGATTGACTTCGAGAATCGGTTGCGCGGCCGGTGCATTCTGCCCCGCGGCCTTCAGCATGCGCTGCAGGTAACCGCTCATGTCGCCATCGTCGGCAACGAGGCACGACGGCGAATCGGTCAGACGGAACGTGAGCCGCACGTCCTTCGCCTTATCCTTCAGCGCTTCCTTCATCCGTTCCACGAGCGGCTTCAGTTCCTCGCCGACCTTCTCCTGCGCTTCCTTCTCTTCGTCGTTCAGCGCGCCGAGATCCAGATCGCCACGCGCGACGCTGGCGAGCGGTTTGCCGTCGAACTCGTTCAGGTACGACAGCATCCACTCGTCGACGCGATCGGTGAGCAGCAGCACTTCGACGCCCTTCTTGCGGAACACTTCGAGATGCGGGCTGTTCTTCGCGGCCTGCAGCGTATCGGCGGTGACATAGTAGATCTTCGTCTGTTCGGGCTTCATCCGCGCGACGTAATCGGCGAGCGCCACGTTCTGTTCGGCGGTATCGGTATGCGTCGATGCGAAGCGCACCAGTTTCGCGACACGTTCGCGGTTCGCGGAGTCTTCGCCGACGCCTTCCTTCAGCACCTGACCAAACTCATTCCAGAACGTCTTGTACTTGTCCTTGCCGGCATCGTCTTCGGCGTTCGCGAGTTCTTCGAGCATCGACAGCGTGCGCTTCGTCACGCCTTCGCGGATCGCCTTCACATCGCGGCTTTCCTGCAGGATTTCGCGTGACACGTTAAGCGGCAGATCGCTCGAATCGACTACGCCCTTCACAAAGCGCAGATACGACGGCAGCAGTTGCTCCGCTTCGTCCATGATGAAAACGCGCTTCACGTAGAGCTTCAGCCCGCTGCGATGATCGCGGTTCAACATATCGAACGGCGCGCGCGCGGGCACATACAGCAACTGCGTGTACTCGCTGCGGCCTTCGACGCGGTTGTGCGTCCACGCAAGCGGATTCTCGTGATCGTGCGCGAGATGTTGATAGAACTGCTGGTACTGCTCGTCGGTGATGTCGTTCTTCGCGCGCGTCCACAAGGCGCTTGCCTGGTTGACGGTCTCGTCTTCGTCCTTCGCGACCATCTCGCTCTTTTCCGCGTCCCACTCTTCCTTCTGCATCAGGATGGGCAGCGCGACGTGATCCGAATACTTCTGGATGATCGATTTCAGTCGATACGACGACAGCAGTTCGTCTTCTTCAGGGCGCAGATGCAGCGTGATCGTCGTACCGCGTGCGGCACGCTCGATCGTCTCTACCGCGAAATCGCCTTCGCCTGCGCTTTCCCAGCGCACACCTTCGCTGGCTGGCAGGCCCGCGCGACGCGTTTCGACTGTGATGCGATCGGCGACGATGAAGCCCGAATAGAAACCGACACCGAACTGGCCGATCAGCGCCGCATCTTTCTGCTGGTCGCCGGACAGCTTGCCGAAGAACTCCTTGGTGCCCGAGCGCGCGATCGTGCCGAGGTTCGAGACCGCTTCGTCGCGGCTCATGCCGATGCCGTTGTCGTCGAGCGTGATGGTGCGCGCGGCCTTGTCGAACGACACGCGGATACGCAAGGTCGGATCGTTCTCGTACAGCGCGGCGTTTTCGATCGCTTCGAAGCGCAGCTTGTCGGCCGCATCGGATGCGTTCGAAATCAGCTCGCGCAGGAAAATTTCCTTGTTGCTGTACAGCGAATGAATCATCAGGTGTAGAAGCTGTTTCACTTCTGCCTGAAAGCTCATGGTTTCCTGGGCCATGTCGGACTTCCTCTGTGTATTGCTGGTTTATTCGGTGGAAACTATTCGGTGCAGACCGTCCGCGCAGATAGGGACGATCTGCGCAGTTTCAAGAGGCGCGCCTGGCGGCCCCGTCGAGATAGCGGCACAGAAACGCCGACAGCGCCGGGTCGCCGCAGTTCGCGATGTTAAAACGCATCCAGGTGGTCGGCGCCTGGTGCGGCGAGAACAGGCTGCCGGGCGTCAGCAGAAAACCGGCCTCATGCCCCGCGGCAGCCAGTCCATCCGAGTCGACGCCGGTGTCGGCCCACATGAACATACCCGCCCCCGGCGACTGGAACAGGCGCAGTCCGGTTTTCTCGAGCATCCGCGCGGTCTTGTCGCGCACGCCGTCGAGCCGCGCGCGCAGCCGCTCCACGTGACGCCGGTAGTGGCCTTCCGTCAGGATCTTGTAAAGCACGCGTTCGTTCAGTTCCGGCGACGTCATGCCGACCAGCATCTTCTGGTCGGTAATCGCGTTCGCCACCGCCGGCGCGCACGCGACAAAACCTACGCGCAAATTGGCCGCGAGCGTCTTCGAGAAACTGCCGAGGTAAATGACCCGTTTGAGCTGATCGAGACTCGCGAGCCGCGTCGCCGGATAGCCGGGTGGACAGAGATCGCCGTACACATCGTCTTCGACGACGATGAAGTCGTATTCTTCCGCGAGACGCAGGATGCGGAACGCCTGCGCAGCCGTTAGCGAGGTGCCGGTCGGGTTCTGCAGTACGGAGTTGATCACCAGCATTTTCGGCCGCCAGGTCTGCACGAGCGTTTCCAGCGCATCGAGATCGGGGCCTTCCGGCGTGTAGGGCATGCCGAGCAGCCGCGCGCCCTGCGAGGCGAAGCGGCCGAACATCTGGAACCACGCCGGATCGCCGACGATGACCGCATCGCCGGGCTGCACGTAGATGCGCGCGATCAGATCGATGGCCTGGGTGATGCCGGAGACAAGCACGATCTGCTCGGGCGATACGCCGACTTCGCGTTCTTCGAGCTTTGTTTGCAGTTGTTGCCGCAGCGGCAAAAAGCCGAGCGGCGTACCGATGCCGAGCATTTGCGCCCCGCTCTGCCGCCCCAGGGTGCGCAGGGCGCCGGTGATCAGTTCGCCGTCGAGCCAGCGGTTGGGCAGAAAGCCGTGGCCGGGGCTCTTTTCGGGCCGCATCGACGTTTGCAGCATGTTGCGCAGCAGCCAGACAACATCGAGCGTACTGGACGCGGGCGCCGTCGTTTCGGCTGCAACGGCGGCGAGGCGGCGCTCGCCCGGCATCGGCGCCGCGAGCCGTTCGCGGACATAAAAGCCCGAGCCGCGACGCGAATCCAGATAACCCTGCGCGACCAGCCGCTCATAGGCTTCGACCACGGTGAAGCGCGATACACCCTTGTCGAGCGCGAGTTTGCGGATGGACGGCATGCGCATGCCGGGGCGGAACACACGCTCCTCGATACGGCGGCGGCCCCATTGCACGAGCTGATCGACGAGCGTCGTCGACGATGCGTCGTGGGGAGCGGGGATCTGGTCGAGCGGAACGGACATATGAACTCTCCGACTGTACCGAACATTATCTGGGCAATTGTACCGTTACTGTGCCGGTGCCACGCGCTACATTGGCGTGGACGATGCGGATGGTGCGCGGTGGCGCGGCGCCTCTCGCGGGCACGCATGGCCTGGGGTGGGGCGAACGGTTATGCTAGCGGCCCCGGTACTGCTGTCATGCTGGTTTTGCATGCTGAGCTTGCCTCGCCGACCGCCGCCAGCACCCGGAAGCAACCCGAAACACCCGCGAACGCGCCGCCCCCGTCATCAGAAACCGTCTTACCGATCCGCCATGACCGCTCACTCGCTCTACCTCGACCATCTCGTGATCTCCGCCCGCACGCTCGACGAAGGCACGCAGTACGTCGCCGATGCGCTCGGCGTGGCACCGGCCGGCGGCGGCGCGCATCCGCTGATGCGCACGCACAACCGGCTGCTGAATCTGTGGGGTGGCGTGTATCTCGAGGTAATCGCGATCGACCCGGACGCGCCGGCAGCGTCGTCCGACACGCCGCCACGGCCACGTGTCTTCGCACTCGACGACCCGGCCACGCAGGCCCGCCTCGCGAACGGCCCGTATCTGTCGCACTGGGTCGTGCGTGTGGAACGCCCGAAGCAGCTCGCCGCATGGCAGACGCAGTATCCGCAGCGCATCGCACCGATCGTTCCGATGACGCGCGGCGACTTCACCTGGGGGCTTGCCGTCCCCGACGACGGCGCGTTTCCCGCATGGCAAGGCGCCGGCGACGGCATCGTACCGACGCTGATCCAGTGGGATACGCCGCATCATCCGTCCGCGGTGCTGCCGGAAACGGGCCTGGCGCTGAAAAAGCTGAAAGCCGTGCACCCGCAGGCGGAAGCCGTGCGCGAGCACTTGCAGTGGCTCGGCGCCGCACACCTGCTGCACGTAGAACCGACGGAAGGCGCCGCCGCGCTCGTCGCCGAATTCGACACACCGGATGGCCCGCGCACGCTCAGCTAGCGGTCGGCCATCCACGTCAAACGCAAGTCACGCGATAATTGCATTCTTTTACCAAACCGTTCCAGCGAAACAGATCGAGGAGACTGTGGATCAAAGCGACCTTCATGCCCCGAAGTGGCAACTTTCAGAGCGCGCGCTCAAGCTCACCAGTTCGGCGATCCGCGAGATCCTGAAGGTCACGGAACGGCCCGAAGTCATCTCGTTCGCGGGCGGCCTGCCCTCGCCGGTCACGTTCCCGGCCGAACGGATGCGCGAAGCATCCGACCGTATCCTGCGCGACACGCCGGGCGCCGCGCTGCAATACAGCGCGACCGAAGGCTATCTGCCGCTGCGCGAATGGGTCGCCACGCGCTACTCGGTGAACGGTGCCCAGATCCGGCCGAGCCAGGTGCTCATCACGACCGGCTCGCAGCAGGCACTCGATCTGCTCGGCAAGGTCCTGATCTGTCCGGAAAGCCCGGTGCTCGTCGAAACGCCGACGTATCTCGGCGCACTGCAATCGTTCTCGATGTACGAGCCGCGCTACGTGCAGGTGCCGACCGACGACAACGGCCTGATCCCCGAAGCCCTCACGCCCGAACTCACAGCCGGCGCGCGCGTGCTGTACGCGCAGCCCAATTTCCAGAATCCGACCGGCCGCCGTCTGCCGATCGAACGGCGCCGCGCGTTGGCCACATTCGCGCAAGGCGCACCGTTCCCGGTTATCGAAGACGATCCGTACGGCGCACTCGACTACGCGGGCGAGCCGCTGCCGACCATGCTGTCGATGGCGCCCGATCATATCGTGCATCTCGGTTCGTTCTCGAAGGTGCTCGCGCCGGGCCTGCGGGTCGGCTACATCATTGCGCCCGAAGAACTGCACTTCAAGCTCGTGCAGGCCAAACAGGCCACCGATCTACACACGCCGAGCTTCACGCAGCGCATCGTGCACGAGGTGGTAAAGGACGGCTTCCTCGACACGCACGTGCCGACCATTCGCGCGCTGTATCGCGATCAGTGCGCGGCCATGCTCGCCGCGCTCGAGCGCTATATGCCCGAAGGCGTAAGCTGGAACAAGCCGGAAGGCGGCATGTTCATCTGGGTGACGCTGCCGGCGCACATCGACAGCATGAAGCTGCTCGACGAAGCGGTCGCGCAGAACGTTGCGTTCGTGCCGGGCGCGCCGTTCTTCGCCAGCGATGCGCAGCATCACACGCTGCGGCTGTCGTTCGTGACAGTGCCGCCCGCTAAAATCGACGAAGGCGTTGCGCGTCTTGGCGCGCTGCTGCGCGCCAGGGTGTAAGCAGCCTGCCCACTCTTTTCACTGCATAGGGATCTCTCATGACTCAAGCCAACGTATACGACAAGCTGAAGGAACTCGGCATCGAACTGCCCGTCGCGGGTGCGCCTGCTGCCGCCTATGTAATGAGCGCGCAGACCGGGAACACGGTGTTCCTGTCGGGGCACATCGCGAAGAAGGACGGCAAGGTGTGGGCCGGCAAACTCGGCGCGTCGATCGCGACTGAGGAAGGCAAGACCGCGGCGCGTTCGATTGCAATCGATCTGCTCGCCACGCTGCATGCGCATGTCGGCGATCTGAACCGCGTAACGCGTATCGTCAAGCTGATGAGCCTCGTCAACTCGACCCTCGAGTTCACCGAACAGCACATCGTGACCAACGGTGCTTCCGAGCTGATCGCCGACGTGTTTGGCGAGCGCGGCAAGCACGCGCGCTCGGCGTTCGGCGTAGCGCAGATTCCGCTTGGCGCATGTGTGGAGATCGAGATGATCGCCGAAGTGGGCGACGCGAAGTAAACCTGTTCAACGGATCGCCGATGATGACCACGCACACCGTTCCCTTCAAGCAGGTCGACGTCTTCACCGCCGTTCCGTTCAAGGGCAATCCGCTTGCGGTCGTGTTCGATGCCGAGGGGCTCGACACGGCCCAGATGCAGGCGATTGCCCACTGGACCAACCTGTCGGAAACGACTTTCCTCGTCACCCCGACCGACCCCAGCGCCGATTACCACGTACGCATCTTCACGACGCACTTCGAGCTGCCGTTCGCCGGTCACCCGACGCTCGGCACCGCGCATGCTTTGCTCGAAAGCGGCTACCGGCCGAAGCAGCCCGGCAAGCTCATCCAGCAGTGCGGCGTCGGGCTCGTGGAACTCGTCGAACAGACCGACGGCAACTGGGCGTTCGCTGCCCCGCCGGCCCCCATCGTGCCGCTGCCGCAAAGCGAGTACGACACACTACATGCCGCACTGCGCGGCGCCACGATCGATTTCAGTGCGCCGCCGTGTGCGGTAAACAACGGCGTGCCGTGGCTCGTGGTCCGTGTGAACTCGGCGCAGGAGTGCCTTGCGATCAAGGCGGATACTGCCGCGCTCGCGCGCGTCGCCGAGTCCGTCAAGACGCTCGGCATCGCGGTGTACGGTCCTCACGAAACCGGCGACCCCGCCACCTTCGAATTACGTTGTCTGATGTCGGGCGCGAGCTTCAGCGTCGGCGAAGACCCCGTGACCGGCAGTGCCAATGCGGCGCTGGCCACTTTGCTGCTTAAGCAGCAGAAGCGGCCCGGTGTCCGCTATACGGTACGCCAGGGTACGGCGCTCGGTCGCGCGGGCGATGTCGTCGTCCGCTACGACGACGCGGCTGACAAGATATGGATCGGCGGGCCGGCTGTGACGATCGTCGACGGCACGATCGATCTGCCGCACGCGACAGCACGCTAACGCGAGCATCTGCCCACTGACGGCGCGTTCCTGCGCGCCCAATCATGCGCCGCGCATCAATGCGTCACCGGCCATGCGCCAAACGCAATTCTTTTTATTTCCGCGATAAAACCGGCCAGTATTCGAGGAACCGCGCCAGAAGCGCGCCGTTACCCGCATGCGGGCTCAATTGGCCTTTACGTGCCTGCTCGCGGCAGCGTATACCCGTGGCTCCGGCCCTTCCTTAATCTACCGTCATTCAGTAATATCAAGACAAAATCCGGCGCTTTACGGATGTTTTCGCGCGACCCATTCTCATCTTCCGCGCGACCACGCACAGTTCATCATGCAGCCAACTTCGAAACCATCGCAGTCGATGTCGATGTACCCGGGGCCGCAGCCGGACGGCGCAGGGACTCGACCTGTCCGATGAATCCGTTCCGGCATTCTTCCGCTCGCGACGCAAGACACCGCTCCGACCAGGCCGTATCGCGCCGTCGCGCGCTGCTGGCTATTCCGTCGCTCGGCGTGCTCGTGCTGATCCTGCTGTGGGCAGTCATCTTTGCGCGGCTGTCGGTTGAAAAGGAAGCCACGTATCGCGAGGCGATGGCGTCGGCGGCGATCCTTTCGGCCGCGCTCGAACAGCACACGGTGAAGGCGATTCACCAGGTCGACCAGATCACGCGTTTCGTGAAGTACGAGTATGAAAAATCGCCCGGGCGTTTCGATCTGGCGAGCACGGTCGAGAAAGGTGTCGTGCAGAGCGAGACCCTGGTGCAGGTTTCGCTGATCGACGAGCACGGCAGACTGATCGCGAATACGGCGGAACTCAATCCAGCGCACATCGATCTGTCCGACCGCGAGCACTTCAAGGTTCACGAGCACGAGAACGACGACCAGCTGTACATCAGCAAGCCGGTGCTCGGCCGCGTATCGGGCCACTGGACATTGCAGATGACACGGCGCCTGAACCACCCCGACGGCTCCTTTGCCGGTGTGGTCGTCGTGTCCGAAGATCCGAGCTACTTCACGAGCGACTTCTACAACAACGCCGCGATCGGCCGCGACGGCGTGATCGCGGTGATCTCCGACAACGGCACCGTGCTCGCACGCCGCACCGGCAGCGCCGAAAGCGCGAACGGCTCGTTCACCGCAAGCGGCACGTATCCAACTTCGTCGCATGTGTCGGGCACCTACATCGACTCGATCGATCGCGTGCCGCGCATCGTGTCGTACCGGCATATCGACGGTTATCCGCTCGGCGTGCTCGTCGGTCTGTCGCAGGCCGAGGAATTCGCCGACTACAACCACACGCGCAACGTCTACCTGCTGATGGCGAGTTTCATCTCGCTCGCCATGCTCAGCTTCTTCGCCGTCGCCACGGGCTTGATCGGCAAGCTGCTCGGCCGCGAGCGCGAAATGACGCACCTCGTCGAGTACGACCTGCTGACCGGTCTGCGCAATCGCTACGCCACGCTGCAAAGCCTGCGTTACGACGTCAGCCAGCAATCGAACCTCGGGCGCCTCGCGATTCTCTTCATCGACCTCGATAACTTCAAGGCCGTCAACGACACGCTCGGCCACAACGCCGGCGACATCGTGCTACAGATGACCTCCGCACGACTCGCCGATGCGGTCGGCGAAGGAGGCGCGCTGTCGCGCATCGGCGGCGATGAGTTCGTTGTGGTCGTGAAAGGCGACAACGTCGAGAAGCGCGCGGTCGATCTCGCCGAAGCAGCCGCCGATGTCTTTTCACGGCCGTTCGAAGTGCGCGGCAGCTCGTTCGTGCTGCATGCGAGCATCGGCATCGCGCTCTATTCGGTCGTCAACGAAAGCGAGATCGATCTGCTGAAAAAAGCCGACCTCGCGATGTACAGCGCCAAGGACGCGGGCAAGAACTGCTACCAGTTCTATTCGCCGCAGTTGTCGCACCGCGCGGATCACCTGATGAAATGGGAGCAGCAACTGCGCGTCGCGCTGGCCGAAGGTCAGCTGTTCCTCGCCTTCCAGCCGAAGATCGATCTGACGCGTCGCTGTATCACCGGTTTCGAAGCGCTCGCGCGCTGGAACCATCCGCAGCACGGCTTGATTCCGGCCAGCGAATTCATCCCGGTTGCGGAATCGACCGGATTGATCGTGCCGATCGGCGACTTCGTGATCCAGACCGCCTGCCGGCAACTTGCGCTATGGCAGCAGCAGGGCTACGACACGTTGTCGCTGGCGGTGAATATTTCGGCGGTACAGTTCTGGCGCGGCGATCTGTTCGAAACGATCTCGCGCGCGATTGAAGAGACGGGTATCTCCGCGCGCCGCCTCGAACTCGAGATCACCGAAACCGCGATGATGGAATACCCCGAACTCGTGTCGGAGAAAATCTTCGCGTTGAAGCGCCTCGGTGTGCGCATCGCGCTCGACGACTTCGGCACCGGCTATTCGTCGCTGTCGTATCTGAACCGGTTCTCGGTGGACACGCTGAAAGTAGATCGCTCGTTTGTCCAGGCGATTCCCGGCGACCGCAGCGTCTGCGTGATGGTGACGGCGATCGTCAATCTCGCGCGTTCGCTTGGACTGACGGTCGTGGTCGAAGGCACCGAGACCGAAGAGCAGATTGCGTGGCTCGCGGCGCTCGGCCACATCGAAGCACAAGGCTTCCTGTTTTCGCGGCCGGTGCCGGCCGAAGCGATTGCCGCGCTACTCGATCGCTTCGGTGTGTGCGGCATGCCAGAGAAACGCGGCGGACCCGAGCGCGATACGGACAGCACGAGTGCGGCGTCGAGCGAGAGCGGACTGTCCGCATGAGCAGCAACCATACATAAGCCGGAATCGCCGCAGCCGACCGTTCACACGGCCAGCCGCGACATCACCGACAACGGGGCACGCAGCGTCTAAGGCCATGCGGCGCGCGCCCGCGACTACACGGCCAAAGAGAGGCGCGGAGGCGGGCTTGTTCCGACGCGCATGAGCAATGCAAATAACCGGCAGCAGGGAAGCAACACGCCGTGGCGAACGGGAACCGCTATGGGCGCTGTTTCGGGTGGTATTGGGTTTATCGGCGCTATCTTGGGGCGGTCTCGCACTGATGGCCCAACTGGAGAATCACTATGTGGAGCGCGAGGGCCGGCTGTCGCGGATCGCCTTCGCCGACCTGATCGCGCTGGCGTGGATGGTACCGGGGCCAGTGGGCTGCAATGTCGCCGTGCAACTCGGGCATGCGCTGCGCGGACGCGCAGGCGCATGGATCGCGGGTGTCGCGAGCGTGCTGCCGTTCTTCACGCTGATGACGCTGTTCGCGATCTTCTACCGCACGCCAATCGTGCGCGCCGTTGCGTCGCAAACCCTGCTCAATCATTTCAGCGTCGTACTGGCGATGCTGATCGCCGTCACGTGGTATCGGCAGACGCGTACGCTCGTGCGCGGCAAACTCGAATGGCTCGCGGCCATACTCGGCTGTGTCGGGCTCGCATGGGCGCATAGTCCGGCCGTGTATGTGGCGATCCTCGGCAGCGCCTTCGCGACTGGCTGGATAGCCAGTCCGGTCCGCCGACAGCCGCTCGTGCTGAAGATCGCCACACGCGACTGGCAAATGCTTGTCGGTCTCGGCATCCTGCTCGCCCTGTTCGCCGTGCCGTTGCCGCACCGGTACGATCTTGCGCTGCTCTGGCCGCGCCTCGCCGGGGCGGGGATGACGCTGTTCGGCGGTGGCTTCTCTGCCTTGCCGGTGCTGAAGACGCTGTTCGTCACGCCGGCGATCGGCGTGTCGGATAACGATTTCACGCTGGCGTTCTCGCTGTCGCCGCTTTCCCCGGGACCGTTGTTGAACGTGGTGCCGTTCTTCGGCTACCTGGTGGACGGCTGGCTCGGTGCACTGGTCGCAACCCTCGCGCTGTTCGTGCCGTCCGGATTTCTGGTCGTGTTCGCACAGCGCTACCTGCATCAGTTGCAGACCCATGCGCGCTTCGAACACGGCATGCGGATGTTGCGCGCCGTCACGACCGCGTTTCTCGCGGTCGCGGTGCTGCGCATCGCCGGACACGTACCGTACGAACCCGTGTACCTGCTGACCGCGGTGTTCTCGGCGATATGCTTCACGAGGCTGAAGGTGCCCGTGTATGCGGTGTACGGCACGGTCGCGATTGCCTGTGGGTTGTGGCTCGTGTACGGCCACGGGGCGTCGTAGCGACGGTGACAACGTGCCCCGACGGCGACGTCAGGGCACGCCGGCCTGCGCAGCCGGAGCGCACTAGCCGCCCCGCGCGCCCGCGAAGCCACCGAAGAACGCGCGCGCGTTCGCTTCGAGGCTTTCCAGGTGATAGCCGCCCTCCTGCACGATCACCGACGGCAAACCGAGCGCACCGATCGCCTCGCCGAGTCGGCCGAACCCTTCGGTCGTCACCGCCACCTGCGACTGCGGGTCCTCCCGATAGATATCGAAGCCGAGTGCGAGCACCAGCGCATCGGGCTTGAAGCGCTTCAACGCCTGCAACGCCGCGTCGACATGCGTAAAGAACGTCGCTTCCGACGAACCATGCGGCATCGGTAGATTGACGTTGAAACCGGCGCCCGCCCCTTCGCCGTGCTCGTCCTCGAAACCCGCGACCACCGGATAGAAGTTGGTCGGATCGCCGTGGACCGACACGTACAGCACGTCGTCGCGTCCGTAGAAGATTTCCTGCACGCCCTGACCGTGATGCATGTCGGTGTCGAGGATCGCGACACGTGCGTAGCGGCTGCGCAGCGACTGCGCCGCAATTGCCGCGTTGTTCAGGTAGCAGAAGCCGCCGGCTGCATCGGTGCGCGCGTGATGACCGGGCGGGCGACACAACGCCCATGTTTCGCGCACGCCGTCATTGACGGCAGCGGCCGCAGCCACCGCCGATTGCGCCGACCAGTACGCGGAGCGCCAGGTCTGTGCGCCGACCGGACAACTGCCGTCGGCGAGATAGCGCGCCGCCTGGGCCAGCACACCGCGCAACGGGTTGGGCTCGCGCACATAGACGTTCGACATCACTTCGTCGCCCCAGTCGGCGGGAATCTTTTTCCATTCGCGATGCGCTTCTTCGAGAAAACGCAGGTAGTTCGTGTCGTGTACGGCTGCGAGCGGTGCGGTGCCGGCATCGGCGGGTTCGCGTACCTCGAAACCGAGTGCATGCGCGGCGGCGACGAGACGCATCGCGCGTTCGGGTACTTCCTGCGGCGAGCGCATCTGCCCGCGCGACAGGTAGCTGCGCGGATGATGCAGTAACTGGTCGGGGTGGAAGAAAGTCAGCATGTCGGTGTCTTGCCTCGAGTGTTGGGGGCGATGCGCGCAGTGTGGTGTGGCGCAATCACGCAATATCTTCAGTCGTGCGCTGCCACTTTCTGTGCGACGCCGGCGCGCGCAAGCACCGCGTTGAGCAGCACGTCGGCACCGCGCGTCACGTCGTCGGGTAACGCATCTTCGGCTTCGTTGTGCGACAGACCATCGACGCACGGAATGAACACCATCGCCGTCGGGCAATAACGCGCGAGATGAATCGCGTCGTGGCCGGCGCCGCTGACGATGTGCTCATGCGTATAGCCTAGCGCACTGGCCGCATCGGCGACGAGCGCGACGCAGTGCTCGTCGAACGGTGTCGCCGGACTGACCCAGCGTGTCGCGATGTCGAGCTGCACGCCGCGCGCCTCGGCAAGTCGCGCGAACGCGTCGCGCAAATCGCGTTCCATTGCATCGATCTGCGCGTCGTCGGGATGGCGCAGATCGACGGTGAACATCAGGCGGCCTGCAATCGTGTTGCGCGATGCGTTTGGAATCTCGACCTGACCGATCGTGACGAGCCCGCGCGGCGCATAGCGCTCGACGATACGCTCCAGTTCGACCGCCATCTGCGCGCTTGCAAACAATGCGTCGCGACGATACGGCATCGGCGTCGTGCCGGCGTGCGCTGACGTGCCGGTCACCGTCACGTCGAGCCAGCGGATCGCCTGGCCACCCGTCACGATGCCGATCGTCGTGCCATTCGCTTCGAGCACGGGGCCTTGTTCGATATGGGCTTCGAAGTAGGCGTCGACGGCGACACCGTTTACCGGGCGCTTGCCGCGATAGCCTGTTGCGTCGAGTGCGTCGGCAAGCGTAACGCCTTGCGCATCGCGTTTTTCAAGTGCTTCTTGCAGAGGGATCGCCCCCGTGAATACCGCCGAACCGAGCATCGCCGGTGTGAAGCGCGCGCCTTCTTCGTTGGTCCACGAAACGATCTCGATGGGCTTTTTAGTTGTGAGGCCCGCATCGTTCAGCGCGCGTACGACTTCGAGTGCTGCCAGCACGCCGTAGACGCCGTCGAAGCGCCCACCCTCCGGCTGCGTGTCGAGATGACTGCCGATCAATACCGGCGCAGCCTCCGCATCGGTACCCGCGCGAGTCGCAAACAGGTTGCCGATTTCATCGACGCTCACACGCAGGCCTGCGTCGCGGCACCACTGCGCGAACAGATCGCGGCCGCGCCGGTCCTCGTCGGTGAGTGCGAGACGGCGCACGCCGCCGCGCGGTGTCGCGCCTACTTGCGCCATCTCCATCAGGCTCGCCCACAGCCGGGCGCCGTCGACGTGCAACAGGTCTTTCATCGTGTCCTCAAGTTGGCTGAATGAATCGATCAGTTCGCGGCTAGCGGATCGCGGGCTTCTTCGTGCATATCGGCGCGCTGTTCGCGCCGCGCATCGAGCGCGACGATACAGAGCAGCGAGATGCCCGCAAGACACGTGTAAAACACCGCGAGCGGCCACCATGCGCCGGTGTAGCGATGAGCGAGCCACGTGCCCACGAGCGGCGTGAGGCCGCCGGCAATCGCGCCGCACACCTGGTAGGACAACGAGATCGCGGAGTAGCGCACGCGCGTATCGAACACACCGCTGACAAAACCCGCGATCACCGAATAGAAACTCGCCATGCACACGACGGCGATCGCGATGCCGATCACCATCGGCACGACGCTGCCGCGCTGCACGAGCAGGAACATCGGATACGGCGAGACCATCGCGCACAATGCGGCGAGCTTCAGAAAGCGCGCGCCGCCGATACGTTCGGCGAGCCACGCCGCGAGCGGCTGCACACAGAACTGGATGATCGCGACCGCGAACAGACAGTCGAGAATCAGCGAACGCGCAACCCCGACGTACTGCGTCGTGTACGCGATCATGAACGTGTTGGTGAAGTACACGCCGGCAATGCCGATCGTGTTCGCGCCGATGCACAGCAGCACCAGGCCCCTCGCGGAACGGAACACCTCGGCAACCGGCAGCTTGAGCGTCTTGCTGGTGTCCTTCACGCGCTGGAACTCGGGCGACTCGTTGACGCCGAGTCGAATCAGAATCCCGACGACGAGCAGCACCGAGCTCGCAAGGAACGGCAGACGCCAACCCCACGACAGGAAGTCGGCCTTGTCCATCGAGGTCACCGCGCGAAACGCGATCAGCGACAGGATGAGCCCCGCAGGACTGCCGAGCTGCGCGAACGAGGCGAAGAACGTGCGGCGTCCCTGCGGTGCGTGTTCGCCCGCCATCAGCACCGCCCCACCCCATTCGCCACCGACGGCGATGCCCTGAACCACGCGCAACAGCACGAGCAACACCGGCGCAAGCAAACCGACCTTCGAGAAATCGGGCAACAGCCCGACGCAGACCGTCGCGACGCCCATCATCATCAGCGTGGTCATCAGCGCTTTCTTGCGGCCGATGCGGTCGCCAAGGTGCCCGAAGATCAAACCACCGAGCGGCCGCGCGAAAAACCCGACCGCGAAGGTCGCGAACGAAGCCATCGTGCTGACGAACGGATCGTGCGACGGGAAATACAGCTCGCCGAACACCAGCGCGGCGGCGGTGGCGTAGATATAGAAGTCGTACCACTCGATCATCGTGCCGATGAAGGCCGCAGTCGCGGCGCGCGCCGGCTGACGGGCTGGAATGGCGGGCTGGCTCATGGGGTGGGCTCCTCTGGCGGGCGGTCGAGTGCGTGGTGGCGGCGTGGTGGTCGCGCCACGGCATTCGGCGCACAGGCTGTTTATCGCCAGCCACAATACATTAGTCAAATTTCCAGTTATTATTCACGGCATAAATTTCACTAATATAACTATCCCGGAGCCCCGCTCATGCGCGCCGACATCGCCCGCTTCCTAAACGACCGCCTCGACTGGAACCTGCTGCGCACCTACCTCGTGATCATTCAGGAACGCAGCGTGAGCCGGGCCGCCGCACGGCTCTATGTCACGCAACCGGCGGTCAGCCAGGCGCTGAAGCGACTCGAGGAAGCACTGGGGCGCAAGCTGATCGAGCGACGCGGGACGACCTTCACGCCGACTAACGCTGGCGAAGAGGTGTACCGGATTGCCAGCGACATCTACGGCAACATCTCGCGGCTCGAAACCGAACTCGACGACCGCACCGACGACATCACCGGCTCGATCCGGTTGCTGAGCGTGAGCCGGATCGATTCGCCGGTGTACGACGAGTTTCTCGCGGAGTTTCATCGTGCATACCCGCGGATCGATCTGCAGATTGAAGTGATGCGCTCGTCGGACATCATCTCGTCGCTGCTGCAGAAGACCGCGACCGCGGGTCTGAGCCTGTGCCGCAGCCCGATCGAGAAGCTCGAGATGCGCTGCTTCCTGCGGCAGCGTTATGCGATTTTCTGCGGCCGGTATCACCGGTTGTTCGGCCAGTCGCAACTGACGATGCAGGACCTGCTCGCGGAGAATTTCGTGTCGTTCACGAGCGACCAGATCGGCGACAGCCTGTCGCCGCTGACGGTATTTCGCGATCAGAAGGGCTTTACCGGACGGATCGTTGCGTCGTCACCGAGTCTGGATGAAGTGCGCCGGCTGATTTTCGCGGGCTATGGGATCGGTTGTCTGCCGGAGCACATCGTGCGCGACGACATCGCTCAGCAACGGTTATGGCGTTTGCCGCCCGACGAAGGGCTGGCCGATGTCGATGTGCATTTGCTGTGGCACCGCGACCGCAAGATGAGTGCGGCCGACAATGCGTTTCTCGACAGTATGGAGCGGTGTATGCAGCGGTATTCGCTGGCGGAGCGGTTGGGGACTGTGCGTTAGCGAAATGCTATGTGGTGGCGGCGTGCCACTATCAGAATCCGCGCGAGAGCACTGCAAAACCGATCGTCACGACACCGAGCACGAGATTGATCACCACGAGGCGACGCACGGTGCCGACTGCGCGAGCACCGTCGGGCCAGTTCTGCGCCTGCACGGCGCGACGGATGCGCGGAAAAACGGCAAAACGTATATGACCGAAGATCAGCATCATGAGAACGCCGAGGCCGGCCATTGCATGAAGTTGCCATGCGGCGTGACCGCCGCCGAACTGGGTGAGCAGGAACCCGCCGGTCAGCAGAATGACCAGCACGGACGCCGCGACCCAATTGAAGAAGCGCGCGAAGACAGACTCCCACAGTGGCAGCCGCAGTTGCGGCGAGAGATCGGCGAGTGCTGGGCGCAGACAGAAGTGCGCGAAGACCATGCCGCCGATCCAGACGGCGACGCCGAGCAGGTGTAGAAAGAGTGCGACTTCGATCGCTTTGTTCATGATGGGTGATCCCTTTTTGTTTTGACTGCAGCGCGGTTCATTGTTGTAGGCATTCGACCGCAGTGTATGTATTCGGTTCGGACTTTACCAGGTAATCGCTGATTTGCCAGGGCCCACGGCCGCGATTTGCGCCGCGCGAACGGACACCCCCATGTAGACCAACACCCCGCTTTCCCATGTGGTCACCCGACCGCGAGCACGTAGTGCGAGTGGGATGAATGACGGCCTTGTCACCACCATTAAAAACGCGAGGCCCGATCTCGTCTCGGACCACTAACGTTTCGATGCGAGGACGACACTTAGGTGCGGGCCACGAAGGCTGCACACGGAAAGGACCCGGTAACGTCTCGAGCGGCTTTCTTTGCTTACTTTCTTTGCCGCGCAAAGAAAGTAAGTGCCGCCCCGCACAGGGGCAACGCCCGCGCCGCGAGGCGCCAAATCGCAGCCCCGCACGGGGCAACAGCGAGAACCAGCCGCGAGGCGCTAACAAGAAGCCGCCTGCACAGGCAAACAAACCCCTACTCCACTGCAACAGGCCGCAAACTCAACAACTTAAGCTTCGTATCCGGCAGACGCCCTTTGCGTGCCCGCTTCCCAACGTGCGGCGTCAAGGCAGCGCCAGCAAACACCTCTTCGTATGCTTTGCCGCCACGCCCAGTCCCCGACAACACAAGCCCCGCCTTCCCAATAGCAAGCGCCTGCACCAACGACTCATTCTCGTCGAGACCCATCAGAATCACACCGCGCCCACCACCCGACAGCGTCTTCATCTCATCGAGCCCGAACACCAGCAACCGCCCGCCGCTCGACAGACACGCAACCCGCGTCGCATCAGGCAACATCGGCATCGGCACGAGCGGCGTAGCACCCGCATCGATCGTCATAAAGGACTTACCCGCCTTCACGCGGCTCACCATATCGCCGACTTTGGCAACAAACCCGAACCCGTTGCTCGATGCAAGCAGCAATTGCTGATCGGCGGGAGCCGCGTAGTAGTGCATCAAGTGCGAACCCGATTCGAGTTCGATCAGCGAAGTGACCGGCACACCATCGCCGCGACCACCAGGCAACAACGCCACAGCCACCGAATACACGCGCCCGTTGCTGCCCCACGCAACAAGCGTATCGGGCGTGCGGCACTGGAACGCCGCATACAACCCATCGCCGGCCTTGAACGTGAAGCTTGCAGCATCGAGGCCATGGCCCTTCAATGCACGAACCCAACCACGCTGCGACACGACGACCGTAACCGGCTCATCGACGACGCGTACTTCGAAGACCGCACGCTTCTCCTGCTGGATCAGCGTGCGTCGCTCGTCGCCGTACTGCTTCGCATCGCCTTCGATCTCATGGATGATCAACCGCTTCATCGCCGAGTCGCTACCCAGCAGTTCTTCGAGCTTCGCTTTCTCGTCGCGCAGCTCGCTCAGTTCCTTCTCGATCTTGATCTTCTCGAGACGCGCGAGCTGGCGCAGCCGGATTTCGAGGATGTCTTCCGCTTGCCGGTCGCTCAGGCCAAACGCGGCCATCAACGCAGGTTTCGGCTCGTCCGACTCGCGGATGATACGAATCACCTCATCGATATTGAGGAAAACGATCATCCGGCCTTCGAGGATGTGAATCCGGTCGTCGACCTTCGTCAGCCGATACTGCGTGCGCCGCGTAACCGTCGCGAAGCGGAAGCCGATCCATTCGCGCAGGATTTCCGCGAGCCCCTTCTGCCGCGGCCGGCCGTCCGCGCCGACCATCACCAGGTTCAGCGACGTGTTCGATTCGAGACTCGTATGCGCGAGCAACGTGTTGACGAACTCGGTCTGATCGACGCGACTGGTCTTCGGTTCGAACACGATACGCACCGGCGCGTCCTTGCCCGATTCGTCGCGCACTGCATCGAGCAGCGCGAGCAACGTCTGTTTCGTTTGAAGTTGCTCGGGTGTGAGCGTCTTCTTGCCGAGCTTGATCTTCGGGTTGGTCTGCTCTTCGATTTCTTCGAGCACCCGCTGGGCCGACGTGCCCGGCGGCAACTCGTTGAAAACGAGCTGCCACTGGCCGCGCGCAAGTTCTTCGATCTTCCAGCGCGCACGCACCTTCAGGCTGCCGCGGCCGGTTTCGTAAGCGGCAGCGATTTCGGCTTCGCTAGAAATGATCTGGCCACCGCCCGGGAAGTCCGGGCCCGGTACCAGTTGCATCAGTTCCGCGTGCTGCAACGCCGGCTGACGGATCATCGCCACCGCCGCTGCGGCGACTTCGCGCAGGTTGTGCGACGGGATCTCGGTAGCAAGGCCGACCGCGATGCCCGATGCCCCGTTCAGCAGCAGGAACGGCAGGCGCGCGGGCAGCAGCTTCGGCTCCTGGAACGAGCCGTCGTAGTTGGGCATGAAGTCGACGGTGCCCTGATTGATTTCGTCGAGCAGCAGCTTCGAGATCGGCGTGAGGCGCGCTTCGGTGTAGCGCATCGCCGCCGCGCCGTCGCCGTCGCGCGAGCCGAAGTTGCCCTGGCCGTCGATCAGCGGATAGCGCATCGAGAAGTCCTGCGCGAGACGCACGAGTGCGTCGTAGGCAGACTGGTCGCCGTGCGGATGGTACTTGCCGAGCACGTCGCCGACGACGCGTGCCGACTTCACCGGCTTCGCGTTATCGGCCAGTCCCATCTCGTTCATGGCGAACAGGATGCGGCGCTGCACGGGCTTCTGCCCGTCGCTGACATCCGGCAGTGCACGGCCCTTGACGACGCTCACCGCGTAGTCGAGATACGCGCGCTCCGCGTAGTTGCCGAGCGTGAGAAATTCGCCGTCGGGCGGCGCAGGCTCGGTGAAAAGATCAGGCGTGTTGTCGTCCATCTAGATTCCGTATCCGTATTTGCTGTGAGTACAGGGCATGCGGCGCGCAAGTGTTCGCGCGGCCGGCGTGCCGCACTCAGATATCCGCTTCGACGTCGTTACCTTTTTCTTCGAGCCAGGTACGCCGCGACGCCGCTTCGCCCTTGCCCATCAGCATCGTCATCCGCGCGACGGTCGCATCGAAGTCGAGCTCGCCGAGCGCAACCGGCGACAGACGCCGCGTGTCCGGATTCATCGTCGTGTCCCACAACTGCTCGGCGCTCATTTCGCCAAGACCCTTGAAGCGGCTAATGGTCCATTGCGATTCGCGCACGCCGTCCTTGCGCAACTTGTCGAGAATCGCCTCGAGCTCGCCTTCGTCGAGCGCGTAGAGCTTCTGCGCGGGCTTCTTGCCGCGCGCGGGCGCGTCGACGCGAAAGAGCGGCGGTCGCGCGACATGCACATGACCGCGCTCGATCAGCAGCGGAAAGTGTTTGAAGAACAACGTGAGCAGCAACACCTGGATGTGCGCGCCGTCCACGTCCGCGTCCGACAGGATGCAGATCTTGCCGTAGCGCAGATTGGACAGGTCGACCACATCATCGGGGTTGTGCGGATCGACACCGATCGCCACGGAGATGTCGTGCACTTCATTGTTCGCGAACAACCGGTCGCGCTCGGTTTCCCACGTGTTCAACACCTTGCCGCGCAACGGCAGGATCGCCTGATACTCCTTGTCGCGCCCCATCTTCGCGGAGCCGCCCGCCGAATCGCCTTCGACGAGAAAGAGTTCGTTACGCGCGATATCAGTCGTTTCGCAATCGACGAGCTTGCCAGGCAGTACCGCAATACCCGAGCTCTTGCGCTTCTCGACTTTCTGACCTGCGCGGGTACGTGCCTGCGCCTGCTTGATGACGAGATCGGCGAGCTTCTTGCCGTGCTCGACGTGCTGGTTCAGCCACAGTTCGAGCGCCGGACGCGTAAACGACGACACGAGCTTCACCGCATCGCGACTGTTCAGGCGCTCCTTGATCTGACCTTGGAACTGCGGGTCCAGCACCTTCGCCGACAGCACGAACGACACGCGCGCGAACACATCTTCGGCGAGCAGTTTCACGCCTTTCGGCTGCAGGTTGTGCAGCTCGACAAAGCTCTTCACCGCCTGAAAGAGACCGTCGCGCAGACCGGACTCGTGCGTACCGCCGGCCGGCGTCGGAATCAGGTTCACGTACGATTCGCGCGTAAGCGGCCCTTCTTCGCTCCACGCAACGACCCACGCGGCGCCTTCGCCCTCGGCGAACGTCTCTTCGTTCGAACGCGAGTTTTCCGCATAGCGCTCGCCTTCGAAGACCGGAATCAGCAGATCGCTACCATCCAGTCCTTCCAGCAGATAGCCGCGCAGACCGTCTTCGTATTTCCATGTTTGCCGCTCACCGGTCTTTTCGATGACGAGCGTCACCTCGACGCCGGGCAGCAGCACCGCCTTCGAGCGCAGCAGCCGCTGCAACTCGCCGACAGGCAGATTCGGCGAGTCGAAGTATTTCGGGTTCGCCCAGGCGGTGACGCGCGTGCCCGATTTCTTGTCGCTCCTGGTAGCGTTGCGCACTTCGAGCGGACGCACCACATCGCCGTTCGCGAAACCAAGTTCGGCGACTTTGCCTTCGCGCCAGACGGTGACATCGAGACGCGTGGAGAGCGCATTCGTCACCGATACACCGACGCCGTGCAGACCGCCCGAGAACGTGTACGCACCGCCCGCGGCCTTATCGAACTTGCCGCCCGCGTGCAGCCGCGTGTACACGATCTCGACGACCGGCACGCCTTCTTCGGGATGAAGACCGAACGGAATGCCGCGGCCGTCGTCGTCGACGGATACCGACTGATCCGCATGCAGCGTGACCGTGATCTCCTTGCCGAAACCGCCGAGCGCTTCATCCGATGCGTTGTCGATGACTTCCTGGATGATGTGCAGCGGATTTTCGGTGCGCGTGTACATGCCGGGCCGCTGCTTGACCGGCTCCAGGCCCTTCAGCACCTTGATCGACGCTTCGCTATAAGTAGCGTTTGGCTTTTTCGTAGGCATGGCTTGCTTGGGTTCTGTCCGCGTCGTTCCGAACGAAACAACGCGGTAAATTGGGGTGCCCGCGGCGCGGGCAAACTGTTGCATGGCCGGCTGCCGGTACACGAGGCAGCCTGTTCGCGGGGTATTTTACTGATTTCGATGCGACGGGCAATTCGACTATTAAAGACGGTTAAACCCGGTTGCCCCTCACTTGCGCCGGCTCTCCAGCTCGTCCCAGCGCTCCATCGCCGTCAGCAGCTCGCCGTCGATTGCGCCGTAGCGTTCGGTCAGTCGCGTGCCTTCCGACGCATCCTTCGCAAAAATCGAACCGTCTTCGAGCTGCGCGCCGATGGTTTTCTGTTCGGCCTCCAGCGCCGCGATCTGCACGGGCAACGCCTCCAGCTCGCGCTGCTCCTTGAACGAGAGCTTCGCCGCGCGCTGCGCGTTGCGGCCCGTCGCACTGTCTTTCTGCGCCGACTCCTGTGCGGCCTCCTTCGCCGGCTGCTTCAGCGCGTCGCGCGCGATCTGCGCAGACCGGTCGCGCTGCACTTGCCAGTCGGTAAAGCCGCCAACGTATTCGCGCCACTTACCCTCGCCCTCCGAGGCAATCACCGAGGTGACCACGTTGTCGAGAAACGCGCGATCGTGGCTGACGAGCAGCACCGTGCCGTCGTAGTCCGTCAGCAGTTCTTCGAGCAACTCGAGGGTGGGAATGTCGAGATCGTTGGTCGGTTCGTCGAGCACCAGCACGTTCGCGGGGCGCGCAAAGAGACGCGCGAGCAGCAGTCGGTTACGCTCGCCGCCCGACAACGACTGCACCGGAGAGCGCGCACGCTCGGGTGCGAACAGGAAGTCGCCGAGATAGCTCATCACGTGCTTGCGCGTACCGTTGACTTCGACCCAGTCGCTACCGGGGCTGATGGTATCGGCGACGCTCTTGTCCAGATCGAGCTGCGCGCGCATCTGGTCGAAGTAGGCAACCTGCAGGTTGGTACCGATACGCACCGTCCCGTCGTCCGGCGTGAGTTCACCGAGGATCAGTTTCAGCAGCGTCGTTTTGCCCGCGCCGTTTGGCCCGACAAAACCGATCTTGTCGCCGCGCATCACCGTCGCGGTGAATTCATCGATCACCGTGCGCGCGCCGTAGCGCTTCGTCACATCGGTCAGTTCCGCGACGATCTTGCCGGACTTCTCGCCTTGCCCGACATCGAGCTTGACGTTGCCCTGCACGTTGCGGCGATCCGCGCGTTCGTTGCGCATCTGCACGAGCCGTGCAATCCGGCCGACGCTGCGCGTACGGCGCGCTTCGACGCCCTTGCGGATCCACACTTCTTCCTGTGCGAGCAGCTTGTCGAACTTGTCGTTTTCGACGCGCTCCACTTCGAGCTGTTGTGCCTTGCGCGTCTGGTAGGCGGAGAAATTACCCGGATACGACAGCAGACGGCCGCGGTCCAGGTCGACGATGCGGGTCGCGACGCGATCGAGAAACGCGCGATCGTGGGTGATGAAGAACAGTCCTGCACGCTGCGAGACCAGCAGATCTTCGAGCCAGCGGATGCCCTCGAAGTCGAGATGGTTGGTCGGCTCGTCAAGCAGCAGCACGTCGGGCTGCACGACGAGTGCGCGCGCCAGCGCGACGCGCTTTTTCATGCCACCCGACAACGCGCTAACCCGCGCATCGCCGTCGAGACCGATCTGCTCAAGCGTAGTCTCGACGCGGTTGCGCCAGTTCCAGGCATCGATTGAATCGAGCGACGACTGCAGCGTGTTCATGCGTGCGAGCAGTGCGTCGTGTTCCGCGCCCTCCGGCACGTCGGCGAGCCGGTGCGCGACCTCGTCGTATTCGTCGAGCAACGCGCGCGCCTCGCTCAGCCCCGCGGCGACGGCGTCGAACACCGAGATGTCGGTGTCAAACTCGGGCTCCTGCGGCACATAGACGGTAGTCAGATGCTGCTGACGCGTGACGAGGCCGTCGTCGGGCTTGGTCAGATCTGCGACGATTTTCAGCAACGACGACTTGCCCGCGCCGTTACGGCCGATCAGACCGACGCGCTCCCCCGCTTCCAGCGAGAAATCCGCGTGATCGAGCAATGCGACGTGACCGAACGCGAGTTGCGCGCCGATAATGGTGTAAAGCGACATGGAGAATTAAGAAAACCTGCGATGAATCGGAACCGCTCATTGTACCGGTCGTGCGGGGCGGCGCTGTGTTGTCCGAAAGGCCGGGGTCGTTCGGGTGACTGTTGGGTGTCGGTGCGGGCTCTGGTTGGTGGAGCTCCGCGGGCGATGAGCTGGGTGTCGCGCGGATTATGTGCGATGCACCGCAACGCCCGGGTTGCGGTGCATCCGCGGAAAACGACGTTACTGCACGTGTACCTTGATGGTCTGGCTCCACTCGGGGCCGTACGAGCGGTGCGCGCCGTCGCCGAATTGCAGCGTCAAGGTATGGTCGCCGGGCGGCAGCGTGATATCGGTTTCCGTCTGGCCCTTACCGAAATGCAGCGACGTGGGTGTGGCAGGGATCACCTGATCTTTCGGCAACGGCTGACCGTCGATCAGCAGATGATGATGGCCGGTGCCTTCCGCAATGGTCCCGGCAGGCACGACTTTCATGCCATCGATACCGAACTGCACGTGTACCGGGTTGCTCACGGTAGCGCCGTCTTTCGGCGCGACAAAGAAGACGCCTTCGGCCCGCGCAACGCCCGACATAGCGAGCAAGCCGACGAGCGCAGCACTGGCCAACCATTTGTTGTTGAACATGTTCTTCTCCTGTGGGAAAGCGGCGTTACGCCTTGCATGTGCGCCATAGAGAAACATAGGCAGCACGCATTGGCGATCGTTGCGAGAGGCCGCGCCGCACAGGATACACCGGGGTTGTGGCGGGGGTTGGCGTACCGCGACGGTGGGTGAACACGGTGGTTGCCGCAGCGGCAATCAAGACGACTGGCTGGGTACCCGACTGGTCCCCCCGACAGGAATCGAACCTGTATCTAGCGCTTAGGAGGCACTTGTTCTATCCATTGAACTACGGGGAGAAAACCACAGCGAGCAAGAGCATCTCGCGACAAAATCAGATGCCCTGTGTCCCGGATAAACAGCTACGTTCCTAAGTACATCATCGTAGCGTGGGACAGCTTCGTGTCGGCGGGAAGAGCCCGCACCGAACGCGAATCGCGCCGCAGGGGCCAGAGTATAGCAAACGCGCCTGCACACGAAAATGGCACCCTGCACGCACACTTCATCGTTACCATCCACCGCATGACCGAAATCAATACGCTCTATACCGACCCACGGCTCGTCGCGCTTTACGACACGCTAAATCCGTTCGCCGCCGACACCGAGTTCTATCTGACACTCGCCGCATCGCTACAAGCCGGCTATATCGTCGACATCGGTTGCGGCACAGGCCTGCTCACCTGCGAACTCGCGCGGCGCGGCCATACGGTGACGGGTATCGATCCGGCGCGCGCCATGCTCGATGTCGCGCGTCGTCGCCCGGGCGGCGAGCGTGTGCGGTGGATCGAAGGCGACGCGCAACAGGCCAGCGACACACAAGCCGACCTCGCGTTAATGACAGGTCACGTCGCTCAGGTATTCGTCGACGATCGGGACTGGCAAGCGGCTCTTGCCGCAGCGCATCGCGCGTTACGGCCGGGCGGCCGGCTCGCATTCGAAAGCCGTCATCCGCAATCCGCACCGTGGGAGACATGGACACCGGAAGCGTCACTGCGTCGGATCAGCGTCGACGGCAATGGTACGGTCAATATCTGGCAGGAACTCATCGATGTAAGCGGCGAGCGCGTGCGTTTTGTCACGCACTACCAGTTCGAGACAACCGGCGACGAACTGATCTCGGCCAGCGAACTGCGCTTTCGCCCGCCATCCACGCTCGCGCAGACGCTTACGAATGCAGGCTTCTCGATCGAGCATTGGTACGGCGACTGGTCGGGCGCACCGGTCGACGAGCAGAGCCGCGAATTGATCGTAGTTGCAGTACGCGACTGAAGAAGCGCCGCGGCTGCGTCAAAACATAGAGCTTAAAACTCCACCGCGGCAAATTCAGCCTTACCCACGTCGCACAGCGGGCAGCGCCAGTCCTCGGGAATATCGGCAAAGCGAGTGCCCGCCGCAATGCCTTCCTCAGGCAACCCTTCTTCTTCGTTATAAATCCAGCCGCAAATCAGGCAGACCCAGCTTTTATATTCGATCACTTCACTCACAGCGCACTCTTTATCGGTTCAAGGCAATAATCCGACCGCGCCAACCCTTTTCAGGGGGCGCGGCGAGCCGCAATCTTACCGGAATTCGCTATTGAACCGCCGAGCCGGCGCGCAGCACGCGCGCCACGCCCAGTCTCACGCCGTCTGCTCTTCTTCTAGTTGCCGTTCCAGTTGCTGTTCCGTTTCGCTATAAAGGTCGAGCAGCAGCAGCGCCTCGGACATGATTCCCGCGCGCGTCCATTGCAGCCACTTGATGTAGCAGGTCTGCGACGGCGGGTAATCGGCGGGTAGATGCTGCCAGCGCTCGTGCTGGGTGACCACCCACAGGACAGCATTGAGCACTTCCCGCGGATCACGGCTCGCGCGCCCGAAACGACGGGCGTCGCTATACGGGAAGAGATGCCTGACTTGACTCCAGGCGTCGTCTGAAAGAGGAAGTGTTGGCATGAATGACTCCGAACTGAAATGCCTGACAGGAAGTATCCACGTCTTTCACAATATTCGAAATCAGAAAAAACACCATGTTCTTTCAACTAAACAAAGTAATTTTTACCAAATGTTTCTGTAAATTCGTCTGCGGATTGGGCCGGGAACGCCGCTGGAATAACCACGAAAAGCGCCCAGACCGTGAAGCCTGGGCGAAAGCCACCGGACATCGGCAGCGGAGGTTTGCTTGACCACTTGCAAAACAGGCCCGGGTCCCACATGAGACGCGAGCCTGTTGCGTGGTGGGATGCAACAGCCACCCCTATGGAATTTCTGCGCCGGCCTCAAGACCGGCGTCGTTTCGGCTTACTGACCGAAGTAAATGCTCTTCGCGCCGGCTGCCGTGGCCGGGCGGCCCGCATCCGACGAACCGCTCATCGACGGGCCGTAGGCGGTTTGCGCGGCGCCGTTCTCCGCAGCGACCTTTGCTTCCGCAGCCTGAATGTTGGCCGGATAGTCGTAGTCGTTAGCGGTCGCGGGGTTATAGCCCGCCTTTTCCAGCTGAACCAGCTCGGCGCGAACTTGGGCGCGGGTGAGCGGTTGGTTCGATTGAGCAAACGACACCACCGGAGCGGCGAGGATTGCGGCAAGAGCGACAGCTTTGATCAGGGATTTCATGATTACTACCTCCAGAGATTGTTGTTTGCGGTACCGCGTTTCGTTTCGTCGGCATCCGTTAAGAACAGTCTAGGAGGGATTGATCCTAGGGTTAATACCTAACATCACAAATCATTGTTGCTTAAGTTGTATCCAATACTCGCCGAAGGGTCCTTACCATTTCGCGAGACTTGTGGGCTTGCGCATTCAGTGGTTCGTCATGTGGCTCTGCTACGATGAATTTGCTTACCCACAATCACAAAGACCAAGGAGATTCCCCATGAAAAAGACCCTTCTGCTACTGGTTACCGCGTTTGCCGGCTTCGCCAGCGTGTCGCAGGCATTCGCCTACGATCATCATCGGCCGGTATGTCACAACGTGCGCGTTCACCATCACTGGGAAAAACACTGCCACTAGGCCGGCCCCGCGTCCGGTCGATGAACCGGTAACCCGCGGACACAATTCAGCTCGAACTTCGCGCCCCTCTTTTCTTTCTTAGCTGGAAGGAGGGGCGAATCATGTTCAGGCTCATGGCAGCGGCAGGACTAGTCGTAATGCTGGCGGGCTGCGTGGCGGCTCCGGGTTACGGGTACTACGATCCAGGTTACGCCTACGGGTCGGGCTACGGTCCCGACTACGCGCCGGCGTACGGTTACGGGACGGTCAATATCTGGGGCGGCGGCGGCCGCGGTGGTTATGATCGCCGCGGTGGTTGGGGCGACCACGGCCATCACGGCGGCTATTGGCAGCATGGCGGCGGACGTGGCAATGGCGGGCACGGCGGTGGCGGCCACGGGCACTAGGCCGCGGTGCGCAGTCACATCTACGCAAGCCCAGACCGACGCAAGCGACGCATCGCCCCGCTTCGTCTGAAGTTAATTTAACAATCGTTGACCGCGCCAGCGACGATCGTCGATGCTGTGCCGCGCAGCGCGAACACCTGGCGGCTGCCGTGAGACGCTTGCTCCACAGTCGCCAGGGCTGCCTGACAGGACATACTGCCAAATACACCGCAAGCACATCCAGCGCACCCCACGGATAACTACAACGAAAAATCAGCTCCGCATCTGGGTCACCCATAGGTCATAATGTCCGCAAAAATTCCCAGCAAGGACGATCCGTGACCCTGGCCGCCCCGCTCGATCTGTTGAAACAGGCGCGCACCCGCTTTACACAACGAGAAATCGCCGCCTACGTCGGCAAGGACATCAAGACGGTACGGCGCTGGGAAAAAGGCGAAACGCCTTGCCCCGCGATGCTGGAACCGGCGCTGCACACGTTGCTGCAAACCACCGCCCTCGCTCCGGTCGACGCCCCTGCGCGCTTTCGCTTCATCGATCTGTTCGCCGGCATCGGCGGCATCCGCATGGGCTTCGAAGCGCACGGCGGCGCCTGCGTATTCACGAGCGAGTGGAACGCGTTCTCGAAGAAAACCTACGTCGAAAACTTCGGCGCCGAGCGGGAGTTCATCGGCGACATCGTGTCCTTTCCCACCGATGCCATCCCCGAGCACGACATCCTGCTCGGCGGCTTTCCGTGTCAGCCATTCTCGATCGCCGGCGTCAGCAAGAAGAACGCCCTTGGGCGGCCGCATGGGTTCGAGTGCACGACTCAGGGCACGCTCTTTTTCGACGTCGCACGGATCATCGCGGCGCGCCGTCCGGCCGCGTTTCTGCTGGAGAACGTCAAGAACCTGCTGTCGCACGATAAAGGCCGCACGTTCGAGGTGATCCTGCAGACGCTGCGCGACGAACTCGGCTACGACGTGCATTACCGCGTGATCGACGGGCAGCATTTCACGCCGCAGCATCGCGAGCGGATTCTGCTGGTCGGGTTTCGCGAGAAGACCGCGTTCTCGTGGGACGACCTGCAACTGCCCACACACGAGCCGCGGCTCGCCTCGATCCTCCATCGCACCGACGGCAGCGAGCCGCTGCTGCCGTGGGATGGCGACCGTTTCTTCGATCATGCGAAGCGTCACGTGCAACCGAAGTACACGCTCACGCCGAAGCTATGGGCGTACCTGCAGCATTACGCGGAGAAGCATCGCGCGGCAGGCAACGGTTTTGGCTTCGGGCTGGCCTATCCGGACAGCGTGACGCGCACATTGTCGGCGCGCTATCACAAGGACGGCTCGGAGATTCTCGTGCATCAAGGCTCGCGCAAGCGTCCGCGGCGTCTCACGCCGCGCGAGTGCGCACGGCTGATGGGCTTTCCCGACACGTTCCGGATTCCAGTCAGCGACACGCAGGCGTACCGGCAGTTCGGCAATAGCGTTGTGATGCCCGTGATGCGCGAGGTCGCGCGCATCATGCTGCCGCATGTCGATACGCTGCTCGGCGCGAGCTCAGTGGCGCTGCCAACGTCGGCGACTCCGACGCTCGCACTCGTCGCGTAATGGTCGACGTCGTCGACCCGGCCACACGCAGCCGGATGATGTCCGGCATTCGCGGGCGCAACACGAAGCCGGAGGTTCTGATCCGCAGCCTGCTGCATCGGCGGGGCTTGCGCTTTCGCCTCGATGCACGCGATCTGCCGGGGCGTCCCGATATCGTGTTGCCGCGTTATCGCGCGGTGGTGTTCGTGCACGGTTGTTTCTGGCATGGCCACGACTGCCACCTCTTCAAATGGCCGCAGACACGCCCCGAATTCTGGCGCGACAAGATCGGCCGCAATCGCAGCAACGATGAAAAGGCACAGCGCCTGCTACTCGAACAAGGGTGGCGTGTCGCGACCGTGTGGGAGTGCGCGCTGCGCGGCGCGCACCGCGATCTCGACGGCGTACTGCAGCGTCTCATCGACTGGTTGCACAGCGAAGAAGCGCTCACCTTCGAAGAACGCGGCACCGCACCGCCGGCGCGAGCCCAGGCGCCGGCCGGATAGACGCGAACAAGGCACTCCGGCGCTCAGCGCACGTGCCGGGTTCGCATAACCGCTTCATGGTCCGGTGATACACTCGATCGGCTCATGGGACGAGCCTGCCGAGCGCGCCCGTCCATCTTCAGAACCCTCTTCGAAGGAGGCATCCGATGGCCGATTTCCGAGTCTGGTCCGACGACTTTCCCGTCAACGGTTTCATGCCGAAAGCCCACGAGTTCGACGACAGAGCGTTTGGCGTCGACGGCGAAAATGTGTCGCCCGCGCTGCAATGGGATGCACCGCCCGCCGATACGCAGAGCTTCGCGCTCACCGTCTACGATCCCGACGCGCCGACCGGCAGCGGCTTCTGGCACTGGGTCGTCGTCAATCTCCCCGCCGATACCCGTTCGCTGCCGCGCAACGCCGGCAAAGCCGACGGCAGCCTGTTGCCGGCGGGCGCGCTGCAGGTACGCAATGACTACGGCACGGTGGGTTTCGGCGGGGCTGCGCCGCCGCGCGGCGACAAACCGCACCGCTACATCTTCCGGGTGCACGCGCTGAAGGTCGCGCATCTGCCGATCACCGCAGAGACGACGAATGCGGTCGCGCGCTTCATGACACATCTGAACGAACTCGATTCGGCGACGCACACGGGCCTGTACGAACTGAAGTAACCGGCTCGCAGTAGCCGGCGCCGGTCGGCGGGCAGCATTCAGCCCGCCGACCGGCGCTTTTTGCTTGTTGTCGTCTGCCTTTTTCCCGTTTCCCCACCCGCGCCACACCCCCGCCGATGACCGCTGCCACAGAACAAGGACTCCCGCTGCCTGCCCGCTACTGGGCGATCATCGTGGTCGCGCTCGGCGTCACGCTTGCCGTACTCGACAGCGCCATCGCCAATGTCGCGCTGCCCACCATCGCGCGCCATCTGAATGCCAGCGCCGCGTCCTCGATCTGGGTCGTCAACGCCTACCAGCTCGCGGTGACGATCTCGCTGCTGCCGCTCGCGTCGCTCGGCGACCGCATCGGCTACCGGCGCGTCTATCTCGGCGGGATGATCCTGTTCACAGTCGCCTCGCTCGGCTGCTCGCTTGCCACTTCGCTACCGATGCTCGCGCTCGTGCGGGTATTCCAGGGCTTCGGCGCGGCCGGCATCATGAGCGTGAACACGGCGCTCGTGCGCATGATCTATCCGCCCAGCCAGCTCGGACGCGGTATCGCCATCAACGCCATGGTGGTCGCGATATCGTCCGCGGTGGGACCTACGGTTGCGTCGGCGGTGCTGTCGGTTGCATCGTGGCCGTGGCTGTTCGCGATCAACGTGCCGATCGGCATCGTCGCGCTCGCGATCGGCCTGAAGGCACTGCCCGCCAACACGCGGCACGACTCGCCCTACGACTATCCGAGTGCCGTGATGAACGCGCTCGTTTTCGGTCTGCTGATCTTCGCGCTCGACGGTTTCGGTCACGGCGAACGTTACGCGTACGTCGCGGCCGAACTGATCGGTGCGATCGCGATCGGCTACATCTTCGTGCGCCGGCAACTGACCCAACCCGCACCGCTGCTGCCCGTCGACCTGCTGCGCATCCCGATCTTCGCGCTCTCAGTGGGGACGTCGGTGTGTTCGTTCGCAGCGCAGATGCTGACGTTCGTGTCGTTCCCGTTCCTGTTGCAGAACACGCTCGGTTTCTCGCAAGTGCAGACCGGGCTGTTGATCACGCCATGGCCGCTTGCCATCGTCGTCGCGGCGCCGCTCTCGGGGGTGCTGTCGGACAAGCTGTCGGCGGGATGGCTGGGGGGAATCGGCCTGGCCACGATGGCCTGTGGACTGCTGTCGCTCGCGACGCTGGGCGCTCATCCGCAGCCGTTCGATATCGCCTGGCGAATGGCGCTGTGCGGCGCGGGCTTCGGCATTTTTCAGTCGCCGAACAATCGCACGATGCTGGCTGCCGCGCCGCGCGCGCGCAGCGGCGGCGCAAGCGGCATGCTCGGCACCGCCCGGCTCACTGGGCAGACACTTGGCGCGGCACTCGTTGCGTTGATCTTCGGGATAGCGCCGCAGCGCGGACCGACCATCGCGCTGTATGTCGCGGCGTGTTTCGCCGCGGCCGCGGCCATCGTCAGCGTGCTGCGGACCACGCAGCGCGGCACTGCGACCGCCTGAGCGTGTGCAACGCGGCGATTCGCCTGCGGCCGAACTGCACACCGCCGATGCGACGCGGCCCGCGCGAACACAACACTAAACGCAGTTACGACGCCGTCACATCCGCGAGCTTCACCGCCTTCTCCGCCACCGACGACGCCGTCGCGACATTGCGCAAATCGGCGAGGAACGTATCGCGCCAGACCGACAGATTGTTCTCGCGCATCGGCGCCATCATGTCGGCATGGCGTGCCTGGCGTTCGGCGAGCGGCATCGACAGCGCGCGCTCAAGCGCTTCGGCCATCTGCGACAGATCGAATGGGTTGACGACGAGCGCGCCCGGTAACTGCTCCGCGGCACCGGCGAACTGCGACAGCACGAGCACGCCTGGATCGGTCGGATCCTGCGACGCGACATACTCCTTCGCCACCAGATTCATGCCGTCGCGCAGCGGCGTCACATAGCCGACCTGCGCTTGCCGGAACAGCGCCATCAGCAGATTGCGTTCGTACTTGCGATTCAGATACTGGATCGGTGTCCAGTCGAGCTGCGCGAAGCGTCCGTTGATCCGGCCGGCTTCGCCTTCGAGCGTCTGACGGATGCGCTGATAAGTCTGCACGTCGGAGCGCGTCGGCGGCGCGATCTGCACCAGCGACACGCGACCATGCCAGCCCGGCCCGCTCAGCAGCAATCGCTCGAATGCCTGAAAGCGCTCCACCAGTCCCTTCGAATAATCGAGCCGGTCGACGCTCATGATCAGCTTGCGACCGCGCAGACCGTCGCGCAAACTCTTCACAGCCTTGCGATCGCTGAACTGCACGGACGCCTTCGCAATCGCATCGGGATAGATCCCGATCGGATACGCACCGACCTTCATGAAGCGGTTGTACGCGTGCAGCATGCCGTCGTCGCTCGCACTGCCGTGGCCGCCGCGCTCGATGTAGTCGACAAACGACTGCCGGTCCGCATCGGTCTGAAAACCGATCACGTCGTAGCTGCACATGCTCCTCACGAGTTCCTCGTGCGGCGGCACGGTACGTAGCACCTCTGGCACCGGAAACGGAATGTGCAGGAAAAAACCGATCGGATTCTTCACGCCGAGATCGCGCAAACAACGCGCGAACGGCAACAGGTGATAGTCGTGGACCCAGATGATGTCGTCGGGCTGCAGCATCGCTTTTAGCTGCTTCGCGAGCGTCTCGTTGACGCGCAGATAGCCGGTATATTCCTGTCGATCGTAGCGCGACAGATCGTTCCGGTAGTGGAAGGCGGGCCACAGCGTCGCGTTCGAAAAACCCCGGTAATACTGATCGTAGTCGCGCTTCGTGAGACCGACCGTTGCATAGGTGACGTTGCCCTGCTTCTCGATCACCGGATCGGACGGCTCCGCGACGGTCTCGCCGCTCCAGCCGAACCACACGCCGCCGGTCTCCTTGAGCGCGTCCAGAACACCGATGGCCAGGCCGCCGGCGGCAGGGCGACCTTCCTGGGTCGGCGCAACGCGATTCGATACCACGATCAATCTACTCATTCGGCTCCACCTCGTTTCGTAGTCATTGCATGCGGGATGTGCCTGATCGGCGTATGCAAGCGACGTGCCTCATCTCAAAAATAATCGGGGACTCCACGCGCGAATGCGACGTGCGTGATGGACGCGATGGACGAGCAGAAGCGAGCCACGCTCGCGCGTCGCACAGAATTTTTCTCACCGGGGTGATTGCGCGCGACCCAACCGATGGTCGCGCTGCGGCGTTGCGCTCAGGCGTCCTGCTCGGAACCGAGGTCGCGCTGATACTCAAGCCCTTCCGGCCGCACGCCGCCCTGATTGTGTTCGCCGTCCGGTGGCGCATCGGGCGCGATGCGGTTCTGTGCGGCGGGGTCCGGAGTCGGCGGCGGGCCGCCCGATCCGGAGCCGGGGCGCGAATCGCGCTTCGAGTGGCGCGCGGAGCGCCGCAATGCAGGGTGTCGCATGGTCGTGCCTCCTGGGGAAGGCCGCCACCGTAGCGGTGGCACTCACGTAGTCTAGGGCTCGTCGCGTCAAATTGCCGGTAAAAGATGCGCCCTTTTTGTAACGGCTACATCAACGCAGCGGCGCGGCGAAGTATCGCGCGTGAACACTGCGCAGATAGCCTATGCGTAGCCTGCCTGGGGCGTCTGGTTCGGCTGAGGAGGTGGATCGCCAATCGGCAGCGTACCGGGCTCGGGAAGCTCGGGCGCCGGGCCCGGCTCGGTGTCGGGATCGTAGGGCTCGTCGGGCATCGGGGGATCGGTCGGCTCGGGACGATGCGCGACGATCGGGGGAATTTCGCTGGGCGGCTCGTTGTGTGGCTCGTTGCTCGGCTCGTTGTGCGGCATAAAGGACTCCATTGTGTGATTCCTCGTGCCGCAGCAAGGGCTATGCCGTCAGCCGCCGCGGCTACGCTCAGGCGCTTGCGTCACCGAGCGCGCGCGACTCATCGGTCGAATCGGCGTCGTCGGCACGATTCGCGTCGTTGCCGTATTCGACGAGGCGGTTATACAGCGTCTTCAAGCTGATACCGAGGATCTCCGCCGCGCGCGTCTTGACGCCGCCGCACTGGTCGAGCGTCGCAAGAATCAGCTGACGGTCCGCTTCGGCCAGCGACGTGCCGAACGGAATCGTCACCGCGGTCCCGGTAGCGGGTTTCGACAGCGTGATCTGTAGCGGCACCGTCGCGGTGCTGTCCGAATCCGTGCCCGACATGATGTGCGCGCGCTGCACGTAGTTCTTGAGCTCACGCACATTGCCCGGCCACGGATACGACATCAGCATCTCCTTGACCGCGGGCGGGAAATGCTTGCGTGTGCTGTGCCGTTCGTTGAGATCCTCGAGGAATGCCTGGGCGAGCAGTTCGACGTCCTTGCCGCGCTCGCGCAGCGGCGGCAGGCTGATCGGAAAGACGTTCAGACGGTGATACAGGTCGAGACGTAGCTTGCCTTCGAGCACGGCCTGCTCCGGGTCGCGATTGGTCGCGGCGATCACGCGCACGTCGGTTTCGATTTCCTTCGTCGTACCGACGCGCATGAACATACCGGTTTCGAGCACGCGCAGCAGTTTCACCTGCAGCTCGACCGGCATCTCGGTGATTTCGTCGAGAAACAGCGTGCCGCCGTTCGCGCGTTCGAAGTAACCCTTGTGCTGACGATCCGCGCCGGTGAACGAACCGCGCTCGTGGCCGAACATCTCCGACTCGATCAGGTTCGGCGAAATCGCGCCGCAGTTCACGGCGAGAAACGCATGCTTGCGGCGCAGGCTCAGCTCATGCACGGTCTGCGCCGCCACTTCCTTGCCGGTGCCCGATTCGCCGACCAGCATTACGGACGCCGCCGTCGGCGCAACCCGACCGATCTGATCGTAGACCTCTTGCATCGCCGGCGAATTGCCCAGCATCAAGCCAAAGCGGCCCATCCGGCGCAACTCGCCGCGCAGCGTACCGATCTCGGCCTTGAGATCGCCGGGGCGCGGCAGACGCGACAGGATCGCCTTCACGCGCTGCATGTTGATCGGCTTGACGAGATAGTCGGCCGCGCCCATTTTCAGCGCACTCACGGCGGACTCGACCGTCGCGTGGCCAGTGATCACAATCACCTCGACACCCGAGCGCGGATCGAGATCTTCGAACAGATCCACCCCGCTGCCATCCGGCAGCTTGAGATCGGTGAACACCACATCCGGCATCTGCCGCACGAGCTGGATGCGCGCTTCGCGCAAGTCGCCCGCCGTGGCGGTGGTCAAGCCGTCTTCTCCGATGATGGCGGCCAGCGCCTCGCGGGTGGCCGGATCGTCATCGACAATCAGTACGTGTGGCATCGCGCCTCAATAGCGTGGATGGGATGGGAATGCCGACATGCAGCGGGGAACGGGATAAACGCACCGCAACATAAGTGGACGCTCACCCTGCGAGCCGCTCCACTGGCGGCTCCCGATACAGCGACTTAGCACAACCGCGCAACAATTACTGCTTTTACGCAGTAAAAATTACTTGATTGTTGTGAATTTGATCATTATACGGCCGATATTACAATTAGGCGAACGGCCGTCGAAGCGGCAACGGATGGGCCACCGCACCCCAGGGACGCGTTACCCGCGCGGGAATGGCCACGCATCCCCGTTGGCGGCCGGATGATGCGCGCCATTCGTTCCTTTAGTCACTTGCGCCGCTTGAGCCGCGGGCGCGGTTGCTCCGCCCTCGCCTTCCCAGCGGCTGACTTCACGCGCTGTCGTGGTCTGGGCAGCCCGGCTCTTCTGCGCGCAACGCAGCGCCAGAATCCCGCCGATTGCTACCAGTACGCCGAATATTCCGATCCGATGTCGTGCCATCGCGAGTCTCCGTAGATAAGCGGTACGTTGCCCTGTCAACGCGCAGCCAGCGCACCGAGCACGAAGCCGATGCCAGCCGCAATACCGACGGCCTGCCACGGGTTGTGACGCACATAGCGCTCGGTATTGACAGCCGCCGCGCGATAACGTCGATGTGCCGCCGACTGCGCATCGGACAGCGTCTCCTGCAGCGCATCGACGTGCGTGCGAAGACGCTCGCGCAATGCATCGACGCCCTCGCCCGGCACCGCGCCCGCGAGCCGCAGCATTTCTTCCGAGTCCGCCAATAGCACGCGCAGATCCTCGACGACCTTCTGCCGGCCGAGGGCCAGTTGTTCCGTGGTTTCTGTCATCTAACGCTCCAGGATCGTGGATTCGCGGCGGCGCACGAGCTTTATCGCTTCGATGGCCGCCATTCGCGTCGATACCGCGCAAGTCGCGTACCCGCCCCGGCCGTGAACACTGAATCGAACACCGGCGAACGAGTCGAAGCACACTCGTGCGTATTGCTGCGCCCTACCCCTGGATGGTTAAATCATTTTTTGTGAGATAGTGAACTCATCGAACACCGAACCCCTTTGCACAGGACTACCCGTTTATGGCGTCAATCGATCTGGACTCGCCCACTGCCGGCGGCACCACAGCGGCACAGGCGAAGCCTCGCAACGCACAGCACGTTGCGGGGCTCAGGTCGTATGGTCTGTTGTACGGTTCGTCACCGGCGATGCTCGATCTCTACGAGCAGATCGAGCGCGTCGCATCGACCGATGCAACCGCGCTGATCATCGGCGAATCGGGGACCGGCAAGGAACTGGTCGCACGGACGATTCACGATCAAAGCACGCGCAAGGAGGCGCCGTTTATCGCGGTGAACTGCGGCGCGATTCCCGACGAATTGATCGAAGCCGAGTTGTTCGGCCACGAGAAAGGCAGTTTCACCGGTGCCGTCCAGGGGCGGATCGGATACTTCGAACACGCGAACAACGGCACGCTGTTTCTCGACGAGGTCACCGAGATGTCGCCGGTGCGCCAGGTCAAGCTGCTGCGCGCGCTGGAGACGGGCACGTTCTTTCGGGTCGGCGGCACTGAACTGATTCACTCGAATGTCCGCGTGATCGCCGCGACCAATCGCGATCCAGCCGTTGCCGTCAAGGAAAACGGCCTGCGCGAAGATTTGATGTACCGGCTCGCGGTGTTTCCGTTGCGCGCGCCGCCGCTGCGCGAGCGCGAAGGCGATCGCGAACTGCTCGCGCAATACTTCCTCGCGGCGCTGAACGAACAGGAAGGCGCGAGCAAAACCTTCAGCAAACGCGCGCTGGACACGCTGCGCACATGGTCGTGGCCCGGCAACGTGCGCGAACTGAAGAACGCGATCTACCGTGCATTCATCCTCGCGGAAACGGTCGTCGAACTGCCGCATCCGCATCTCGCCGCGCGCATAAAAAAGCCGCTCACCCAGGGCGACTCGATGAGCGTGTGGATCGGCACGCCGCTCGCGGACGCGCAGAAGCAGATCATCCTCGGTACGTTGAAGTACTGCGGCGGCGACAAGCGGCGCGCGGCCAAAGCGCTCGGCGTGAGCCTGAAGACGCTCTACAACCGCCTGAGTACATACGGCGACGAAGCGGCTGACGAACCGACCAGCGACGAAGCGTAGCGCGCTCGCCGAACCTCAACGTTTAAACGAAAGAACCCGCGCACTGCACGCACTTTTGCAATTGTTTGCACTTTTCCTATGCCAATTGCAAAAAGCATCCTGCACAATGCCACTGCATAAAAGAAGCCACGCTGCGCAATATCGTCACGCGCGGCGCATGCAGGAGCACAGACAGGGAACATGCCAAACAGAATGCACAGGGCCGCCCGCGCCTTACCTCCAGGTTTCACCTCGCTCACCGCGCTGACCCTCGCTTTGGCAGCGCTCTCCGCCAGTCTCGGCGGATGCAGTTCACTCTATTCCGAAGGTGCAGTCGCCGGTGCCGGCATCGGCGGCGCAGCTCTCGCCAGCAAGGTCACGCGCAATGCCGCGGTGGCCACCGGCATTGGCCTCGGCGCCGTCGCCGCCGCGCGAGCCGGCGTCCAGTACACAGAACGCGTCGTGCACCGCGATACCCAGGATGGCATCGCGAAGATCGCCGGCCCGCTCGACGTCGGCGCAATTGCACCGTGGGCCGTCACCCACTCAGTCCCGCTCGAAGACGACGAACACGGCCGCGTTACCGTGAGCCGAACCATCAGCAGCGGCGAGCTCGATTGCAAGGAAATCGTCTTCTCGGTCGATCAGACCGCCACGCAGAATGTCCCCGCTTCGAGTGCGTTCTACGTCGCATCGATCTGTCGCGACGGCGCCGCGTGGAAATGGGCCTCAGCCGAACCGGCTACCGAGCGCTGGGGCGCACTGCAATGAGTGGCGCCCATCGTGGCATGTGGGTCATCAAAGCGCGTCTGGCACTGGCCGGCGCGCTGTGCATCGGCGCCGGCATGCTGCTGAACGGTTGTTCGTCGGTGGGCGCGGCGAGCGGCGCGGCGGCCGGTGTCGCGACCGGTCTCGTAACCGTCAACCCGGCGGTCGGCATCGGCGTCGGTATCGCCGTGCAGGCCGCTACCGACGAAGCTGTCAACGGCTTCATGCGCGACATGCATAGCGATCAGCAGAACCTGATCGCCGCAACGGCAGGCGCGATACCGGTCGGCGATGCGCGGCTGTGGAGCGTCAAGCACACCCTGCCGATCGAGAACGGTCACGGCGAAGTGCGCGTGACGCGCGCGTTCGCCTCAGCGCTCGCGATCTGCAAGGAGTTCGTGTTTTCGGTGGTGGATGGCGACGGGCCGCAGGCGCCGGCGCGCTGGTATATCGGCAGCGCGTGCCGCCAGGACAAGGGATGGAAATGGGCGTCGGCGGAACCGGCCGTCGATCGCTGGGGCAACCTGCAGTAATTCTCGCAGCGGCATGGCACGCGTCGTCTGACGCCGTGCCATACCGCCACACCACACACACTGCTGCCGTTCAGGACTCCACGTCCTCGAGACTGAAAATTTCCGTCTGGTCGTTATACGAGAAGATCTCGCCGTAACGGCCCCAGTCGATCACGGAATCGAGCGTCTCTTCCGCGGCGCTGTCCGACAGAAAATCCTCCAGCTCCTGCTCGAAACGCACGCGCGGCGCGCGATGGCCAGGGCGTTCGTTGAGCACCTTCTTGATCCGCGCCGCCAGCGGCACATGGCGCAGCAGATGGTCGGCAAACATCATCTTGCGTTCCTGCGTGCCGAACTCGGAGAACACGCGCGCCGGCGGCGTGAGGAACACGTCGCCTTCGCGCACGTCGGCAAAACCGAGGTACTGCAATACTTCGGCGATCGGGAACAGATCGTCGACCTCGAGATGCAGCGAACGGGCGATTTCCGGCATGTCCGCGCGGCCGTGATACGGCGGCGCCGCGAGTGTTTCGATCAGACCCGCCATCAGGTTGGTCGACACCTGCGGCAGCCAGCTGCCCAGCTCCAGGCCCTTCTTCGTCGCTTCGTCGGTCTGGCGCGCGGTCATCTTCGCGTAGATATCGTCGACGAGCCGGCGGAACGCCGGATCGAGCCGGTTGCGCGGATGCTTGAACGGCACCTTGATCTCCGCGATCACGCGGCCCGGATTCGACGACAGCACGAGAATCCGGTCGCACATGAACACCGCTTCTTCGATGTTGTGCGTGACGATCAGCACCGACTTGATCGGCATACGTCCTTGCGTCCACAGATCGAGCAGATCGGTACGCAGGGTTTCGGCGGTCAGCACGTCGAGTGCGGAGAACGGTTCGTCCATCAGCAGCAAGGTCGGATCGACGACGAGCGCGCGCGCGAACCCGACGCGCTGCCGCATACCGCCGGACAGCTCGCGCGGATACGCGTTCTCGAAACCGTCGAGACCGATCAGATCGATCGCGGCAAGCGCCCGTTCGCGTCGCTCGCGTGCTCCGACGCCCTGCGCCTCGAGACCCGCTTCCACGTTCTGCAGCACGGTCAGCCACGGGAACAATGCGAAGGTCTGGAAGACCATCGCGACGCCCTTGGCGGGGCCGTCCAGCGGCTGGCCCATGTAGGTCACGTCGCCGCCGGTCGGCTCGATCAGTCCGGCGATGATGCGCAGCAAAGTCGACTTGCCCGAGCCCGAACGACCTAGCAAGCCGACGATCTCGCCTTCGCGCAGCGCCACGTTCACACCGTCGAGGACCAGCAGTTCGCCCTGCGACTTGTTGAAGCCGCGGCACACTTCCTTGACGTTCAGGATTTCGTCGCCGAGGCGCGGCGGCCTCGGCATATCGGTGGACCCGGCGGTTACGGCAGCTTTAGGATTTTGCATCGCGTTTGGCCTTAATGAAGCGGTCAGTCGAGCCGAAGCTTGGATTCAGCATAGGCGTACATCGGACGCCACAGCAGGCGGTTGAACAAGGTCACGAACAGCGACATCACGGCGATGCCGAGGATGATCTTCGGGAAATCGCCAGCGGCCGTGGTTTGCGCGATATACGAGCCGAGGCCGTGTGCCGAGAGCCGGGTATCGCCCCACTGCACGTATTCGGCCACGATGCTGGCGTTCCACGCGCCGCCCGACGCCGTGATCGCACCGGTCACGTAGTACGGGAAGATGCCCGGCAACATCACCTGGCGCCACCATTGCCAGCCGCGAATGCGGAAGTTGGACGCCACCTCGCGATAGTCGTTCGGATAGGAACTCGCGCCTGCAATCACGTTGAAAAGGATATACCACTGGGTGCCGAGCACGATCAGCGGCGACAGCCAGATGTCCGGGTTCAGGTGAAAACGCACGATCACGATCACGAATACCGGGAACAGCAGGTTTGCCGGGAACGCGGCCAGAAACTGCGCCAGCGGCTGGATCTTCTCGGCGAGCGCCGGACGCAGCCCGATCAGCACGCCGAGCGGTACCCAGATCACCGACGACAGCGCGATCAGCAGCGCCACCCGCAGCAACGTGATGAGCCCGAGCACGATTACGTGTCCGACTTCACCGAGCGACACGCCGGTGCTCACATATTCGATCACGCGATACACGACGTACACCGTCAGCAGGATCACGAAGATCGCCCACACGATGTCGCCGACGCGCGACGATTTCTGCCGCTGCGGAATCGCGAAGCGCGCGCGGTCGAACGACGGCAGACGCAGCGGCACACGTGCCGCGTTCGCGAACAACCAGCCGAGCGGCACGAGCAGACGGTGAATCAGCCGCGTGCGGCGGATCAGGTCGAGCAGCCACGACTCCGGCGCATCGCCCGAACTCGTGTTTTCCATGCGGAACTTGTCGGCCCATGCGACGAGCGGGCGGAACAGCAGTTGATCGTAAGCAAGAATCACGATGGTCATCGCCAGGATGACCCAGCCGATCGCATGCAGGTTCTTCTCGGAGATCGCCTGCGCGAGAAACGCGCCGATGCCCGGCAGCGTGATCGTGTTGTTGCCGACCGTGATCGCTTCCGATGCAACGACGAAGAACCAGCCGCCCGACATCGACATCATCATGTTCCAGATGAGACCGGGCATCGAGAACGGGACTTCGAGCTTCCAGAAACGCTGCCACGACGTCAGATGGAAACCGCGCGACACTTCGTCGAGATCGCGCGGCACGGTGCGCAGCGACTGATAGAAGCTGAACGTCATGTTCCAGGCCTGGCTCGTGAAGATCGCGAAGATCGCCGCGAGTTCGGCGCCGAGCACACGGCCCGGGAACAGCGCCAGAAAGAAGGTCACCGTAAACGAAATGTAGCCGAGTACCGGCACCGACTGCAGGATGTCGAGAATCGGCACCAGCACGAGACCGGCGCGCCGGCTCTTCGCCGCAAGCGTGCCGTAAACCAGTGTGAAGGTCAGCGAAGCAACCATCGCGGCGAGCATGCGCAGCGTCGTGCGCATCGCGTACTCGGGCAGATTGGTCGGATCGAGCGAGATGACCTGGGTTTTCAGCGTCGATATCGGCGCCATCGATTCATGAAAGCCGATCGCCGCCATCGCGATCAGGCAGATGATCAGCGGGAACGCGACGAAGTCCCAGCGGTTGGGCAAGACTCGCCATGCGGACGCATTGGCGGTGCGACTCAGATTGAAACTGAAGTCCATCAGATGCCCTCCCGGTAGCGGCGAGCCGGGCTCGGGGCCGCCGTGCAGACTATGGAAAGCCGCGTCCAGCGCGGGTGGCAGGGGAAGGATAGGTCCGGAAAGCGGAAATCAGACATGACTGGACGCTTGTGCGCGGTAATTCGTTGGCGTTAAGACGCAGTGGCCGGGCGTGGCAACCGGCGCGGCGAACTGCACCGGCACCTGCCGCACGAAGAACGCATCCGTTACAACAGATGTGTTCTGAAAGAAACCGGCGAGCTTTCCTTGTTTTGGACGGCACGACACTACTACAACCTGTGTTTCAGGCACAACCTTTCGCGGCAAACGGACGGTTGAATCTTCCGCCGCTTCGCTCGTCTATCGTCCGAACGTCGCATACGAGCCACACCCCCGCAGCCCCACAGGTTCGGGCGACCCCTCGCTCAACCGTGATGAACCTGCCGGCGTACGTGCGCGCGGGCACACATCTGCGCGTACCTCCGGCGGTTAAAATCGAACCGCCGCGCCAAACGACCTCGCGGCATCCAGACAAAATCGACGGACCAGAGGGTCGATGAACAGGACAAACTTGCGTGCGGCAGCCGGACCCGTCAGCCTTCTGCTGATCGCGTTCGTCTGCTGGTTCGCGGCCGGCCTGGCCGCGGACCGGATGGTACAGCAAGAACTGAATGCCGCGGTACGCACGCAGCGGCAGATGTCCGCATCGGTGGTCGACAACATGGCCCAGGTCATCGCCAGCGACCTCGCGATGTTTCGCGCCGTCCCGGCGACGATGGCCGAACTCGACACGATCCAGCACGCGCTCGCGCAGTCGCGGAATTATGCCGCGAACGGCGCCGGCGCGGAATCGCCGCAACGCGACACGCTGCTCAAACAACCCGCGCTGGCCGCCATCAGCCGGTTCCTGAAGGACGCTCAGGGCTACTCCGGACTCGACATCATCTGGCTCGTCAATGCCAACGGCCTGTGCGTCGCATCGAGTAACGCGAACGCACCGCGCTCGCTGGTCGGTATTGACATGCGCTCGCACGCCTGGCTGACGAACGCGTTACTGGGCGCCTTCGAGGAGATTTACGGGGTGAGTCCGCGGCACCGCGAGCCCGGCATCTTCATCGCCGTGCCGGTTTACAACGACGGCGCACTGGTCGGCGCAGTCGTCGCGCGGGTGGGCATCGCGAGATTGCGGCACTGGGTCGCGCACCCGGGCACCTTCGTCACGGACGGCAACGGCGTGATCATCATGGCTCACGACAACGCGCTCGAAAACCACGCACTGCCAGGTTCGCGTGCAACGCAGATGAGTGCCGCCGAACGCAGCGAGCTGTATCGACGGGATCATTTTGCGGACCTGAGTATTCGGCCCGTCAGCCAGTTGCGCGACGATGCACCGTGGGTACCAAACGCGCTCGCCGGACAGTTCTTCCAGACACCCGTGCACCAGTCGCCCGCGCTATACGAGGTACGCGACGGCCTGAACTCGAAGCTCGCCTCGCATATCGTCGATCCGGTCGCCGCGTGGCCGGAGCTCCTGTACACGCACCGGCGCGACCGTCTGCTGGTGTTCGTCACGCTCGCCGGCGGCGCCGCACTGCTTTGCGTTCTCACGCTGTCATACCTGCGCGAGCGCCGCCACCACAGCGCGACGCGCCATCTCGCCGAGCAATTGCAATCGGCCAATACGCTGCTCTCCGCCGAGGCGCGCCATGACGCACTGACCGGCGCGCTGTCGCGCCGCTACTTCCTCGACTTGCTGCGCCACGAGATCGAACGCGCGCGACACGCCGGCGAGCCGCTATGCATGGCCATCGCCGATCTCGATCATTTCAAGCAGATCAACGACCGCTTCGGCCACGCCGCCGGCGACCGGGCGCTCGAGCACTTCGTCGGCACCTGCCGGATCGAGTTGCGCGACGGCGATGCGATCGGCCGGCTGGGCGGTGAGGAATTCGGCATCCTGCTGCCCGCCACCGCGCTCGCGGCGGGCTTCGAAACCGTCGAGCGGCTGCGTATCCGGTTCAGGAACGCGCCGAGCGCGACGCTACCTGCACCGGTCAAACTGAGCGTGAGCATCGGTATCACCGAACTCGGCCCCGACGATCCCGCAGAGCGCCTGATGAGCCGCGCGGACCATGCGCTTTACGCGGCGAAGTCGGGTGGCCGCGACCGCAGCGAAGCGGTGCGTGCCGGCGATACGGCACCGCCCGCGCGCGCCGCCGTGACCGCCTGGTGACCTGACGCAGGCGGCCAGGCGGGTGCGACCTCTCGCAGAGGATCGACTCGTTGCGACTTCAACGGTTGCGGACCAGGCAGGTATGATCACCCTTCGCGACTTTCGTCAGAAGGTTGATTCGTTACTGCTCTACCGGGAGGTTTGCATGAAGGGAAATCTGGTCATCGTCTGCCGCGATCAGGACGCCGATGCGTTCGACCATCTGCTGGCCGAATACGGCGCATTCCAGACCCGCCTGTCGTCGACCGCGTGGTATCTGAAGCTGGATGTGGCGCCGGAACTGATCCAGGAGGAAATTCTCGCGCGCCTCGGCAAATACACGACGCATTACATCTTCGAAGCGGAAACGGTGACGTGGAACACGGTAGACAGCGAAGCCGCTGCCGCGCTCAACACGCTCTTCACTGAGTAGACCGAATGGACGAAAACAGGCGCCGCGCCTACCAGGCGCTCTGCGCGACTGCGGCCACCTTGGGCATGACTTCGTCCGGGAACGTCATCAGCACGCGCAGGCCGCTGCCGTCGTGATTGCCGATTTCCCATTCGCCGCCCGCCCGGCGCACCAGCCTTTCGACGATCGCGAGACCGAGCCCGCTATGGCCGTTGCCGCCTCGCGCCGGATCGAGCCGCACGAACGGCCGGCTCGCGTTGAGCAGGTCCTGGGCGGCGATGCCCTTGCCGTTGTCGCTGACCGATAGCGCGAAGCCACCTGCGACGCGTGCGGTCGCCACGACGATCGGCGGCGCGCCGTACGCATGTGCGTTGTCGAGCAGGTTCGACAGAATCCGGTCGAGCGTCGCGGCCGGCAGCCGGAAGCCTTCGCCCGCCGCCAGATCGCTCTGCACCGCCGGCGCGCCGGCCGCCACGGCGCGATAGCTACGCACGATCCGGTCGCATTGCGCATCGACCTCGACCGCTTCGCTGCGATCCGCGCCGTCATGCGCGAACACGAGAAACTGCTCGACGATATGGGTCATCGAATCGACGTCGCGCACGACGCCGTCGCGCGCCTTCGCTTCGTCCATCATCTCGGCGCGCAACCGCAGCCGCGCGAGCGGCGTCTTCAGGTCATGCGCCACGCCCGCGAGCATGACCGCTCGGTCGTTCTCGGTGCGCGCGACTTCCTGAACCATCTGGTTGAAACCATGCGTGAGTTGCCGCAGTTCGCGCGGGCCGCGCTCCGGTAGCGGCGGCACCGGCAGACCGCGGCCGAAGCGCGCGACGGCCTGCGCCAGCGAGCGCAACGGCTGCTGCAACTGCCAGGCGGCCAGCAAGGCCGCCATCACGCCGGCGGAAAAGATGATCGTGAGCCACAACACCATCCGGTCGAACGAGCGCGGCGGTCGCAACGGCTGGACCGGTACGACTATCCAGTTGGGATCGGTGGCTGCGCGCACCCACAGCGTGGGTGGCTTGCCCGGCGTGCCGATGCGCACCTGGGTCGTGTTCGGCACCCGGTCGCGCACATCGTCGACGAAACGGCGCAGCGACGCCGGCAGATTCGGGTTATCCGGTGGCACAGCGTCGCTGCTGGGATCGACCAGCCGCACCCGCGACGGCAACGGCTGATCGGGATCGTGCACGACGTGCTGGCGCACGGCGTCGACGAGGAACACCGCTTCTTCTACTGCGTAGCGATTCTGAAACTGGTTGCGCTCGAGGCGAAACAGCACATAGCCCGCGAAATGCGATATCAGCAGCACGCCGACGACCAGGAACGTCAGTCGTCCGAACAGCGTATCAATGGGACGGCGCATGTTGCTCGCCGTCAGGCACGAATACGTAGCCGCGCCCGCGGACCGTCTGAATGAAGCGCGGAACCGACGGGTCGGTTTCGAGGATGCGCCGCAGACGCCACACCTGCACGTCGATGCCCCGATCGGTGCCGTCGTATTCCGGGCCGTGCAGCAGTTCGAGCAGGCGCTCGCGCGTGAGCGTGCGCATGGGGTGGTTGACGAAGATCTTCAGTAGCGCGAATTCACTGCCCGAGAGCGTGAGTGGCCGGCCTTCCTGATGCAGCGTGCGCGACTGGAAATCGAGCGTGAAGCGGCCGAACGAAAACGGTTCGCGCTGCTCCGGCGCCGCCGCCGACGGCAGCGTACGGCGCCGCCGCAGCACCGCCTGCACGCGAGCCAGCAGTTCGCGCGGGTTGAACGGCTTGCCGAGGTAGTCGTCCGCGCCGAGTTCGAGACCGACGATGCGGTCCACATCGTCCGCACGGGCGGTCAGCATGATCACGGGGATATCGTCGCCGGCCGCGCGCAGCTTGCGCAGCGCGGTCAGCCCGTCGACGCCTGGCATCATCAGGTCGAGCACGATCAGATCGGGACGCTCGCGTTCGAGCCGGCGTTCGAGCGAGCCGGCATCGTGCAGCACCGAAACCTCGATCCCCTGGCGGGCAAGGTAGTCGCGCAGCAGGTCGCGCAGTTCGACGTCGTCGTCGACGACAAGGATTTGAGTAGTCATGGGGCGAAGTTTAACGCGCCAGACCAGCCGTTTCGGCCCCCGCCGGTCGTCAAAGGGTTACCGGGTGTTACCGCGAAAGGCGCGCGTAATGTCGCGTAACACCCGCGGTATGCGGCGTAACACGACGCATCGAGCGCCCCTCTACGCTGTGCATTACCGGATGCGGCGACGCTGTTTCCGTGTCTGCCGCATCGCCGGCTAGTTCATCATAAGGAGCACCTCGATGTCCAACAGAATGTCCGTCAAACCCACGCGCTTCCTCGCCGTTGCTGCCGCCTCGCTCGCGCTTGGCGTCGGCATTGCCTACGCCGCAGGACAATCCGACGCCCCCGGGGGCGGCCCGGGCTGGCACCACGGTCAGTTCGAGAAGCAGCTGAACCAGTTGCACAGCCAGCTGAACCTGAATGCCGACCAGGAAAAGCAATGGCAGGCCGCGCTCGACACGATGAAGCAGAATCGCAGCGCAGCACGTGCGAATCATCAGCAGATGAAGCAGCAGTTCGAGGCGCTGCAACAGCAGCCCATTCTTGACCTGAACGCGCTGCATGACGCACACCAGCGTGTCGAACAGCAGAACGCGCAACTGCGCGAACAGACCACGACGGCCTGGCTGAACTTCTACAACGGCCTGAACGATCAGCAGAAGACCATCGTCAGCACAGCGCTGAAACAGCACTTCGCGAAGATGGCGGCCCGCCGCGAAAAGATGCACGAACGCTGGGAACAGCATGGCGGCGCGTCGGGGGCGATAGGCCTCAAACCGTAAGTGCGGTCGCTGTGCATAAAGAAAACGCCACGCGGTGATGCATCGCGTGGCGTTTCTGCTTCTGCTTTTGTTGGCGCTTCGGTTTCTATCTGCAACGACTACAGCAACCGCGGCAGACTGGTTGCCACTCCCGTCAGGCGAGATCGAACAGCAGCACTTCAGCCGCTTCGCCGTTCGTGAGCGTGACGCTGTCCACACCCTCGATCATCGCTGCGTCGCCGGCCTGTAGCGCGCTGCCGTTCACGCTCACCGCACCCCGCGCGACATGCACGTATGCGCGCCGCCCCGCCGGCAGGGCGAACTGCCATTCTTCCGCGCCGTCGAACAGCCCCGCGTGGATCGATGCATCCGCATGGATCGTCACCGACCCATCGCGCCCATCCGGCGAAGCGACGACACGCAGACGGCCGCGCTTCTCGGCATCCTCGAAGCGCTTTTCCTCGTAGCCCGGCTGGTCGCCGACCCGCTTCGGCATGACCCAGATCTGCAGCAGATGCAGCGGCGCTTCCTTCGACGCATTGAACTCGCTGTGTTTGACACCGGTGCCGGCGCTCATGCGCTGGACATCGCCGTGACGAATGGTCGAGCCGTTGCCCATGCTGTCGCGATGCGACAGCGCACCGTCCAGCACGTACGTCACGATTTCCATGTCGCGATGGCCATGCGCGCCGAAACCCTGGCCGCCCGCAATGCGGTCCTCGTTGATCACGCGTAGCGGCCCGTAGTGCGTATGCGCTTCGTCGTAGTAATCGGCAAACGAAAAGCTGTGGTACGAGTCGAGCCAGCCGTGGTTTGCATGGCCTCGCTCGGCGGAGCGGCAAATCTCGATCATGGCGATCTCCCGTCATTAGTGTGCGATGGGAACAATGTATGGCCGACATGCCCCTCACACAACCCGCGTCGCTGCACCGGATCGTTCCGTAAATCCACCCAATCTGCGTCGTGGCGCGGCCGCGGACGCGGCGTCGTGCAGCAAGCGACAGCGATTTTTCCTGCTACCCGTGCTGGTGTACCCGACTGGCGCACCCTGTCCGTTCGGGTAAAATACCGCGCTTTTCCGGTGGTCCGCATCGAGACACCTCCCCGCACAGCCCTGTCCACCGGGCGGCGCGAGGAAACGCAGCGTTTGAAAGATCGAAACGAGATCGAAGCGGCGGCGCATTTTTGGCCGCCTAGACTACAGGCGCTAACGGGCAAACGCGGGTCAAACGCGGATCACACGCAGTCAAAAGCAATCGTAGTCAGTCGGAAAACGCGCTGTCGGGCCGGCAACGGCAAGACAGTCATGATTTGCACAGCGGCACGCCGTAGCGCGCGCATCGCAGGAGTTCATCGGGACTCCGCGGTACGCGCCCACTGGTAGCCGCGTCTTTCGCGGGGCGCAACGGCGCACCGTCAGGGACCTTTATGTTTCTTCAAGGCTATGGCCCGCTGATCCTCTCCGGCACGTGGCAAACCGTCAAGCTGGCGGTCTTGTCGCTTGCCTTCGCCTTCCTGCTCGGCCTGCTCGGCGCAGCGGCGAAGCTGTCGAAGAACCGGCTGACCTACGGCGTCGGCACGCTGTATACGACGCTGATCCGCGGCGTGCCCGATCTCGTGCTGATGCTGCTGCTGTTCTACAGCATCCAGATCTGGCTCAACAACCTGACCGACCTGCTCGGCTGGGATCAGATCGATATCGATCCGTTCGTCGCGGGCGTCGCGGTGCTCGGCTTCATCTACGGCGCGTACTTCACCGAAACCTTCCGCGGCGCGTTTCTCGCGGTTCCGCGCGGCCAGCTGGAGGCCGGCTCAGCCTACGGGATGAGCGGCTGGCAGGTGTTCTCGCGGATCATGTTCCCGCAGATGATGCGCTTCGCGCTGCCCGGCATCGGCAACAACTGGCAGGTGATGGTGAAGGCGACCGCGCTGGTGTCGATCATCGGTCTCGCCGACGTCGTGAAGGCCTCGCAGGATGCCGGCAAGGGCACGCTGCGGTTCTTCTTCTTCACCCTGCTCGCGGGTGCGATCTATCTGGGCATTACGACGGTGTCGAACTTCGTGCTGATGTACCTCGAAAAGCGCTACTCCTCCGGCGTACGCAAGGCGGACCTATGATCGAGCTGTTTCAGGAGTACTGGCGCAACTATCTGTACACCGACGGCTATCGGTTTACCGGCGTCGCCATCACGCTGTGGCTGCTTGCCGTGTCGATCGGACTGGGTTTCTGCCTGTCGATTCCGCTCTCGGTTGCACGCGTGTCGAAGAAGAAGTGGCTGTCGCGGCTGGTGTGGCTCTATACCTATGTGTTCCGCGGTACGCCGCTGTATGTACAGCTACTGCTCTGCTATACCGGCCTCTACAGCCTCGAAGTGATCCGCAATCACGAACTGACCAACGCGTTCTTTCGCGACGGCATGCACTGCACGCTGCTCGCCTTCACGCTGAATACCTGCGCCTACACCACCGAAATCTTCGCCGGTGCGATCCGGGCCACGCCGTACGGCGAGATCGAGGCGGCTCGCGCCTACGGCATGTCGTCGTTCACGCTGTACCGGCGCGTGATCCTGCCGTCCGCGCTGCGCCGCGCGCTGCCCTACTACAGCAACGAAGTGATCCTGATGCTGCACGCAACGACCGTGGCATTCACCGCGACCGTGCCGGACATCCTCAAGATCGCGCGCGACGTGAACTCCGCCACGTATCAATCGTTCGGTGCCTTCGGCATTGCCGCATTGCTGTACCTCGCTATTTCGTTCACGCTCGTCGGCCTGTTCCGGCGCGCTGAACACCGCTGGCTCGCCTATCTGCGGCCGCAAGGGAAATGAGTCAATGAGTACCCCGACGCAAAAGCTTTTCATCGATAACCTGCACAAGCAGTACGGCGACAACGAAGTGCTCAAGGGCGTGTCGCTGCGGGCGAACCGCGGCGATGTGATCAGCGTGATCGGCTCGTCAGGCTCGGGCAAGAGCACGATGCTTCGCTGCATCAATTTTCTCGAACAACCGAACGCGGGCCGCATCTTCGTCGACAACGAGGAAGTGCGCACCGCGAAAGACAAGCACGGCGCGCTGCGCGTGGCCGATCACAAGCAGTTGCAGCGCGTGCGCACCAAGCTTGCGATGGTGTTCCAGCACTTCAACCTGTGGGCGCACATGAACGTGCTGGAAAACGTCATCGAGGCGCCGCGGCACGTGCTCGGCCTGTCGCGCAAGGAAGCGGAAGACCGTGCGCGCACCTACCTGGAAAAGGTGGGTCTCGCGCCGCGTGTGGAGAAGCAGTATCCGTCGCATCTGTCGGGCGGCCAGCAGCAGCGCGTGGCGATCGCACGGGCGCTCGCGATGCATCCGGACGTGATGCTGTTCGACGAGCCGACCTCCGCGCTCGATCCCGAACTGGTCGGCGAAGTGCTGAAGGTGATGCAGACGCTCGCCGAGGAAGGCCGCACGATGATCGTCGTCACGCACGAAATGGCGTTCGCGCGCAACGTGTCGAACCATGTGATGTTCCTGCACCAGGGGCGGGTCGAGGAAGAAGGCGCGCCGGACGAGGTATTTGGCCGGACGAAAAGCGAGCGCCTTCGACAGTTTCTCGCCGGCAGTCTTAAATAACCCCGGCAATTGCGCGTCCCAGACCGCGAATGTAGTTAAAGTAGTTTTACAAGGCGCTTACAGCGCCTTTCTTATTGGTGGGCCGGTTACACATTTCGAGCCTCCGAATCCCGCAATGTGCGCAAAATTCCGCACTAAACGCATTACTCCCGACGATTTTCAGCGTCAATAGTGGCAATCCTTAGGATTGCTTGCGCCGATCCGTGTTTCCCTTACTGGACAAGGGTTTTCAGGATAAACAGGGGGTCTGTTTAGTGCCGCTGCGCATGACAGTATTGCAATTTGGCGACAATTGTTCGGAGGGGTTCTAATTTCTTCGCCCACGCCAGGCTATTTTTGCTAAATTAGTAACCAAAGTAGCAAAACAAAGTTCATTAAAAGTAGTTTCACTTCAAACCACACAGGAGATACCGGTCGCGAGGGATCGGAAAGACGAATAGACAGCCCGCGCGGCTGCTCGTCCCCCATCGCGTCCGACCCGTCCGCGAATCTCCCCAAAACAAGATTTCTGTTCGGCGTTCGCGCGTCCGGACACTCTTGCAGTAACTGGGTTTACTTTTTGACAGGGTATGGAGGAGAAGATGAAGAAAGTATTGCTCGCGGCTTCGCTGCTGACGATCGGCGTAGCGGCACAGGCACAGAGTAGCGTGACGTTGTATGGACGCCTCGACGCTGGTCTCGAATACATCAGCGGCCTTCCGAACAGTAGCTACACCGGATCCACCAGCCGTTTCAGAGCCGAGAGCGGCGACTGGGGTACGAGCCTGTGGGGGATGAAGGGCGTTGAAGACATCGGTGGCGGCAACAAGGTGCTGTTCCAGTTGGAAGGCAGCTTCAACACGATGAACGGTCAAGGCCCGGGCAACAACGGTATCTTCAATCGTTGGGCAACGGTTGGTGTAGCGAACGACCAGTTCGGTACCCTGCTCCTCGGTCGTGAACTCTTCATCGCCAACGGCGTGTGGGACTTCGATCCGTTTGGCCAGTCGAACTGGTCGTCGGCATCGCTGGTACGCGGCCGTAACTGGACGCAATCGAGCAATAACGTGTCGTACCAGTCGCCGAAGTTCGGTGGCTTTGACGTGTACGGCCAGTACTCGCTGTCGAACTCGACGAGCTGGAACGGTGGCAATGGCGCTGCCCAAGGTCGTCAGGACGGTCTGCAGATTACCTACACGAACTCGCTGTTCCAGATTCGTGGCCTGTACGACGAAATCCGCAACGCAACGACCGGTAGCCTCGGCGACCCGACGGCAGGCAGCCCGGCCGGCCCGTTCGCCTTCGGCCGTGAATACTTCGCCGGCGTGAACGTGTTCCTCGGTCAGTTCAAGGTGCAGGGCGTCTACCAGGTGGTCCGCACGTCTGGTGAAACGAACGTACCGTTCGGCACGCCGACGACGACCAACCAGGCATGGGGCGGCGTAACGTGGCAAGCCACGCCGGCCGCTGCACTGATCGCAGCCGTGTATCACGTGAACGCCAACAATGGTGCTGGCAACGCGACGATCTACACGGTTGGCGGTTCGTACAACCTGTCCAAGCGCACGCTGCTGGACATCCAGGTCGCGTCGGTGCGTAACAGCAAGAACGCTAACTTCGGTCTTGATGCCAACAACCCGGGCAATGGTGGCAACACCGCGGCCGGTTACAACGAAAACCCGCTGCCGGGCAAGAGCCAGACCGGCGTGTACGCAGGTATCCAGCACTCGTTCTAATCGGACGCTGCTGACAGAACAGATGTAGAAACGTTTTCACGCTGCTGCGAGAGGCGCGTATCGGTGCGATGTCCGTCAAGGGGATCGCACCGTTTTTTATTTCTGGGCCACGCACATCGCACGCACCGGTGCGGTGCAATGCCGGACCATCACCGTCTGCGAAACACCGTGTTCAAACGGCTGCTTCGTTTTCTTCGCCGGTGCGGATGCGGATCACGCGTTCGACTTCGGCCACGAAGATCTTGCCGTCGCCGATCTTGCCGGTACGCGCCGCGCCGATGATCGCGTCGATCACCTGATCGCACTGGTCGTTCGCCACCACGACCTCGATCTTCACTTTCGGCAGGAAGTCGACCACGTATTCCGCGCCGCGATACAGCTCGGTGTGGCCCTTCTGACGACCGAAGCCTTTGACCTCGGTAACCGTCAGCCCCGTCAGACCGACTTCCGCAAGCGCCTCACGCACTTCGTCGAGCTTGAATGGTTTGATGACTGCAGTGATGCGTTTCATGGCGTGCCTCTTTCGGTGTCGAAAAACAGAACTAGGGATGCTGCCGATTCTACGCCGCACCGGGCGCGTTGCCTGCGCACCGGAAACGCGCTGCGGCGTTGGCTACGGCGTTACTCGGTAGGCTCCGTATAGCGCGATGTGATCGGATAGCGCCAGTCGCGCCCAAACGCGCGATGCGTCACGCGAATACCGATCGGCGCCTGGCGACGCTTGTATTCGTTGATCTTGATCAGACGCGTGACGCGCTTCACGTCGTCGACGGCAAAACCGGCCGCGACGATTTCCGCCAGCGACCGGTCCTCTTCCATATACATACGCATGATCGCATCGAGCACTTCGTACGGCGGCAAGCTGTCCTGGTCGGTCTGGTTGTCGCGCAGCTCCGCCGACGGCGCGCGTGTCAGGATGCGCTCGGGAATCACGTCGCGCGTCGCGAACGAGGTCGCCGCATTGCGATAGCGGCACAGCCGGTACACCAGTGTCTTCGCGATGTCCTTGAGCACCGCGAAGCCGCCAGCCATGTCGCCGTACAGCGTGCAATAACCGACTGCCATCTCGCTCTTGTTGCCGGTGGTCAGCACGATCGAGCCGAACTTGTTCGACAGCGCCATCAGCAGCGTGCCGCGGATGCGCGCCTGAATGTTTTCTTCAGTGGCATCTTCGACGCGCCCAGCGAACTCGCCGGCAAGCGACGTGCGAAACGCGTCGAACATCGGCGCAATCGCGATCTCGTCGTAGCGCACACCGACACGGCGTGCCATTTCGGCGGCATCGGTCGTGGAAATATCCGCTGTGTAGCGCGACGGCATCATCACGGCGCGCACTCGGTCGGGACCGAGCGCATCGCAGGCCACCGCCAGCACCAGCGCGGAATCGACACCGCCCGACAGGCCGATCAACGCGCCCGGAAAGCCGTTCTTGTTGATGTAGTCGCGCACGCCCAGGACGAGCGCCGCATACACCTGCGCTTCGAGCGACTGCTCGGGCGCGACCGCGGCACGCACAGGCGTCGCGCCGTCGAACTCGACGATCGCATGACCTTCCTCGAACTGCGCCATCTTCGCCACCAGTTCGCCCTGCGCATCGAGCACGAACGATCCGCCGTCGAATACCAGTTCGTCCTGTGCGCCGACCATGTTCACGTAGATCATCGGCAGGCCGGTCTCGCGAATCCGCGCACGCAGGATGTCAATGCGCACCGCCTCCTTGTTCAGGTGATACGGCGAGCCGTTTGGAATCAGCAGCACCTGGGCGCCGGCCGCTTTCGCAAGCTGCGCCGCCGAGGCATGCCACACGTCCTCGCAGATCACGATGCCGTACTTCACGCCGTCGAGTTCGAACACGAACGGCTTTGGGCTCGATGCGAAGTAACGTTTCTCGTCGAAGACCTCGGTATTCGGCAGATCCTGCTTCAGATAGGTGCCGGCCACCTTGCCGTCGACGATCAGCGAAGCGGCGTTGAAGGTGTCGACCGGCGGCAGTCCGCGCTCGATCGGCGCGTTTGCATTACCATGGCCGAGCCCCGTGTCGCGATGCGGATGCCCGACCACCACATGCAGGCCCTTGAACGGCTCCAGCTGTGCGGCGAGATCGGCGAGCGCCGCGGCACTCGCCGCGTAAAACGCGGGACGCAGCAACAGGTCTTCGGGCGGATAGCCGGAGAGCGCGAGCTCCGGGGCAATTAGCAGCTTCGCACCATCGTTGTGCGCTGCGCGTGCCGCGGCGACGATCTTCGCGACATTGCCGGCGAAATCGCCGACGGTGACATTGAGTTGGGCAAGAGCGATTCGGGTCTTCATGGCGGGATAGTGGCAAGCCGTGCGGCTTGCCGGCTGCAACGGCTTCAGTGGCTCGGCAAGATGGACAGAAACGGATCAAACACCAGAACAACGAACGGCGCGCCGCCAACTGCGATGCGCCGGGCAGACCGGAACAATCACACAGATTGAATCAGGAACGTTTTGATTATCGCACGGGCATTCTGGCATCGCCGTCGGAGATCGACGCAGCCGAGTGGAACGCCCTCCTCGCCCGGCAGGCTCAACCTACGCCGTTTTTGCGCCACGAATTCCTGAGCGCGCTGCACGCGACGCAATGCGCGGTGGCCGAGACCGGCTGGGCGCCGCAGTTCGTCACGCTGACCGACCCGCGCACCGGCAAGCTTGCGGCGGCCGCACCGGTCTACGCGAAAAGGCATTCGTACGGCGAGTATGTGTTCGACTGGGCGTGGGCCGATGCGTACAAACGCAACGGCATCGAGTACTACCCGAAGCTGCTGTGCGGCGTGCCGTTCACGCCGGTTCAGGGCACGCGTCTACTCGCCACCGACGAACACGCGCGCCGTCACCTCGCCGCGACACTGCTTGCGTTCGCGGAACAGGCGGACGTGTCGTCGCTGCATGTGCTGTTCCCGACCGCCGACGAAGCTAACGTGCTCGCCGAGCTCGGCATGATGCGCCGCGAAGGCGTGCAGTTTCACTGGCTCAATGACGGTTATCGCGACTTCGACGAGTTCCTCTCGACGCTCGAACAGAAGAAGCGCAAGAACATTCGCGCCGAGCGACGCAAGGTGCACGAAGCGGGCGTCGCGATGCGGCGCGTGCGCGGCGAAGACATCACCGACGAGGACTGGCGTTTTTTTAGCAAGTGCTATCGGCAGACGTACAGCGAGCACTTTTCGAGCCCGTATCTGAATCTGAACTTCTTCCGCACGATCGGTGCGACGATGCCCGAGAACCTGATGCTCGTGCTCGCCGAATTCGAAGGCAAACCGATCGCGAGCTCGCTGGTCGTCTATCAGCGCGATGACGTGACCAACAGCGCGACCGGCGGCACGTTGTATGGCCGCTACTGGGGCGCGCTCGAACACGTGCCGTGTCTGCACTTCGAAACCGCGTACTACCAGCCGCTCGAATTCTGCATCGAGGAAAAACTTTCAACGTTCGAAGGCGGTGCGCAAGGCGAGCACAAGATGGCGCGCGGATTTCTGCCCACCGTCACGCATTCCGCGCACTGGCTCGCGCATCCGGCGTTCGCGGATGCGGTGGCGCGGTTTCTCGACAGCGAGACGACGAATATTCACGCATACGTCGACGAGCTGCGCGAACACAATCCGTTTAGAAGCTGACGTCACGAGCCCGAGCAACGCATTGCCACGCTCACAGCAACGTCCACGGATGAGCGATATCATAAAAAGCGACGGCGACGGCCGCTCATGCGAGCCACATACAGCCGAGGCGCCGCGCGATAGCCTGCAGCGGCGCCGCTCCCCGGTTCGACACCCCGCCCGCAACACGGGCAACCTCATCTTTTGTTCGAAGGAGTCAACATGGAATATCGCCTGCTTGGACAAAGCGGCTTCAAGGTCCCGGTACTGAGTCTCGGCACCGGCACCTTCGGCGGTGGCAACGATTTTTTCAAGGCGTGGGGCTCAACCGATGCCGACGGCGCGCGCAAGCTCGTCGATATCGCGCTCGACGCGGGCGTGTCGATGTTCGACAGCGCCGACATCTACTCGGACGGTCTCGCCGAAACCATTCTGGGCAAGGCGATCGCCGGACGCCGTTCGCAGGTCATCATCTCGACCAAAGGCACGTTCCGGCTCGGCGACGGCCCGAACGACGTCGGCTCGACCCGCCACCATCTCACCGAGTCGATCAACAACAGCCTGAAGCGGCTCGGCACCGACTACATCGATGTGTATCAGTTGCACGGCTTCGATGCGCTGACGAGCGTCGAAGAAACGCTGCGTACGCTCGACGACTTCGTGCGCGCGGGCAAGATACGCGTAGTCGGTTGCTCGAATTTTTCCGGCTGGCATTTGATGAAATCGCTCTCCGCCTCGGACCGCGAAGGGCTCGTGCGTCACTCGGCGAACCAGGCGTACTACTCGCTGATCGGCCGCGACTTCGAACATGAGTTGATGCCGCTCGGCCTCGATCAAGGCGTGTCGACGATCGTCTGGAGCCCGCTCGGCTGGGGACGGCTGACCGGCAAGATCCGGCGCGGCAGCCCGCTGCCGGCGACAAGCCGTCTGCACAAAACGGCAGACTCCGGACCGCCGGTTTCCGACGAATACGTGTACCAGGTTGTCGATGCACTCGACGCCGTTGCGAAAGAAACCGGCAAGAGCATCCCGCAGATCGCACTGAACTGGCTGCTGCAACGACCGACTGTGGCGAACGTGATCGTCGGTGCGCGCGATGAAGCGCAGTTCCGCGAAAACCTCGGCAGCCTCGGCTGGTCGCTCACGGCTGAACAGATCGCGCAACTCGACAAGGCAAGCAACCTGGCGCTGCCGTATCCGTACTGGCATCAACGCGGCTTCGAAGAACGCAACCCGTCGCCGGTGTAACGTGAAGTGAAGTGACGTGATGCAGCGGCCCGGCATGACGCGATCGTTATCGATAGCGCAACATGCCGGGCCGCTTTTTTGTGCGACACTCCTGCGCAACGCAACCGATCCCTTCGCTCCATGCCGTGGTTCCTGTACCTGATCGAATGCGCGGACGGCAGCATCTATACCGGCATCGCCACCGATGTCGACGCGCGTTTCGACAAACACGTCAACGGTACCGGCGCACGCTATACGCGCTCGCGCAAACCGCTGCGCGTACTCGCCTCGTTCGCCCTCGCCGACCGCTCGAGCGCATTGCGCGCCGAGTACCGGGTCAAGCAACTCACCGCCACGGAAAAACGTGCGCTCGCTGCGGGCACACGTACGCTCGAATCGGTACTACCCACCCCTGCACCGGAAGAAACCGACGCAACGTCGGCAAGCGACAAGGTTTGAAAGGTTCGCGCACTAAACGCTTTTCCCTTCGATGGATCGACATCCGTCGGCTACACTAAAAACACCTCGGGCACCGGCGGTGCGGCCCGGGCACAACGACAACGTAGCGAGGGAGGCACTGACCCATGGCAAAAAAACTCACTATTCACATCGACCAGTTGCGGCCGTTGCAGGCAACAGTCGGCATGCTCGAAGTCAACGCAAAGCACAAACGCCTCGCCGCGATGGATGCAAGGAAACTGCAGGCATTCATGCGCAGCGCACCGATTCCGACTGTGATCGGCAAGCGCGACCTGCACTACGTGATCGATCATCATCACCTGGCGCGTGCGCTATGGGATGCGGGCATCACGGAGGTGTACGCGGCAGTCGTGAAGGACCTGTCGTCGCTGTCCACCGACCGCTTCTGGGACACGCTCATCGAACGAAGCTGGGTACACCCTTACGACGAGCGCGGCATCCTGCGCGCGCTGTCGGCGATTCCCGACAAGGTGGTGGATCTCACCGACGACCCGTATCGCAGCCTCGCGGCCTTCGTGCGCGACGCCGGCGGTTACATCAAGACGCCGGCGCCTTTTGCGGAGTTCCAGTGGGCAGCGTTCTACCGGACGCGCATTCCGATGTGGACGAACGAATTCCAGTTCAACGCAGCCGTCGAGCAAGGCGTCCATCTCGCATGGAGCCCCGACGCGCGCACACTGCCGGGATTCAAGTTGCGCGGCAACAAGACGACGTGATGGGTCGCGGAACCGGTTGCTACGGTTCTGAAAGGAAGCGCGGGTAGCATGTGGCCGACGCGGTATTCTTCGCGCGGCGAAGCGGCACCATAAGCTGCGCACGCCTGCGCATTCACGACAGGTTCAGATTCGCATGGAAACATACATCCTGCTGGGTGGCGGTTTGGCACTGGCCTTGCTCATCGCCCTGTGGGGCATCTGGCATCTGAAATAGCAACGGCTTTCGAGCCTCGACAGGCCGCTTCATGTGGCGCCCCCGTCTACCTCCGACCTCCGACGCCCTATGTCCTCTTCCTCGATCCGTGCCGCAACGCCCGCCACCCAAGCCGCACCCGGTCTCGTACTGGGTGCGATCGGTGTGGTCTTCGGCGACATCGGCACGAGCCCGCTCTACACGTTGCGCGAATGCCTGAAGGCAGCGGGCGGCATTAGCCAGACCAATGTGTTCGGCATCGTGTCGCTGATTCTCTGGTCGATCATCATTGTCGTCACGCTGAAATATGTCAGCTTCGTGATGCGCGCGGACAACGAGGGCGAAGGCGGCATCCTTGCGCTCACCGCGCTCGCATCCGGTGTCGCGCCGCAACGGCTACGCCATCTGCTGCTGACCCTGGGTGTATTCGGTGCGGCCATGTTCTACGGCGACTCGATGATCACGCCGGCAATTTCGGTGATCTCCGCCGTCGAAGGCGTGACGCTCGTCGATCCCAATCTCACCGCGTGGATCGTACCGATCTCACTGGTCATCCTGACCGGGCTGTTCAAGATCCAGAAACGCGGTACAGGTGCGGTCGGCAAGGTGTTCGGGCCGGTGATGGTGGTGTGGTTTCTGACGCTGGCCGCGCTCGGTATCCTGCATATCGTCACGCACGTGAGCATCGTGCGCGCGGTGTCGCCGCTCTATGCGTTGACCTTTGTCTCGCATGCGCCGGGCACCGCGTTCGTCGTGCTCGGCTCGGTGTTTCTCGCGCTGACCGGCGGCGAGGCGCTGTATGCCGATATGGGCCACTTCGGTAAACGCCCGATCCGCGCCGCGTGGCTCTTTCTCGTCCTGCCGAGCCTGATCCTCAACTACTTCGGCCAGGCCGCGCTCGTGCTCGAGAGACCGGCGGCGGTCGCGCAGCCGTTCTTTCAATCGGCGCCGGGCTGGGCGCTGATTCCGCTCGTACTGCTGGCAACGGCCGCCACCATCATCGCGTCGCAAGCGGTGATTTCGGGCGCGTTCTCGATGACCAAGCAGGCGGTCCAGCTCGGCTTCCTGCCGCGTATCCCGGTCGTCCATACGTCGACGCACGAGATCGGCCAGGTGTATGTACCGTTCATCAATATCACGCTGTATGCGGCGGTCGTGTTTCTCGTCGTGTTCTTCAAGTCCTCCGACAATCTGGCCGCGGCCTACGGAATTGCCGTCGCCTCGACCATGCTGCTCACCACCCTGCTGATGTACTTCATCACGCATAACCTGTGGCACTGGAAGCCGCTCGCATCCATCGCGGTCGTCGGTCCGCTCGCGCTCGTCGATGCGGTGTTCGTCTCGAGCAATATCGGCAAGGTGCTCGATGGCGGGTGGTTCCCGCTGCTCGCGGGCGGTCTGCTGTTTACCGTCATGACCACCTGGTACAAGGGTCGCGAAACGCTCGTCGAGAAAATGAAGAGCGATAATCTGCCGCTCCCCGGGCTGATTCGCTCGCTATGCGACAGCAGCCACGCGCCGCCGCGCGTCAACGGTACTGCCGTGTTTCCGGGAGGCGTCGCGGGTATGGCGCCGACTGCGTTCCTGCACAACCTGAAGCACAACGGCGTGATGCATCAGACCAACATCTTTCTGGCCGGCACGACCGACAACGTGCCGCATGTTCCGAACGACCGCAAAGTCGTCGTGGAAGACCTTGGGCACGGTTGCTATTCGCTCGTGGTGCGCCACGGCTTCATGGAAATTCCCAACGTCCCCGCGATACTCGAACTCGCGAAAACGCAGATGCCGAACTGGCGGTACGAGCCCGCCGATACGTCGTTCTTCCTCGCGCGCGACACGATTCTCGCGACCGGAGCAAGCAAGGCGATGCCGCTCTGGCGCGAGAAGCTGTTCGCGTTTCTCGGTCGCAATGCGGCACAGGCAGCCGAGTACTACAGCTTGCCGGCCAATCGCGTGGTCGAACTGGGTGGTCAGATCAACATCTGAGCGGGCTGGTGCGCGCGAATGCTTCACGCGCACCTTCGGCTCAGAAAACGATGTTGGTCCGCAAGCCCACCACAGCTTCGTTGCCGACGCGTTGCGCCGGATTGTCCGGATTCGGAATACCGCCGGCTGGCCGGAATGCGTACTGAAAATCGGCCTGTAGCTGCCACCACGGCGTGACCTGATACAGGTACGTCGCCTCGATCACCGTTTCGGCACTACGCGACGGATAACCCGGTGTAGCAAGTGCGGCGGTATCGCTTGCGAGATCGCGTGCATGCGAGCCGATCTGCGCATAACCGATGGCGAGTCCAGCGACGTCGTTGTCGCGTCCATTGAACGGTGCCTTCAGCGTCACGCCCGCATTCACGCCGAAGTCGACGGGATTGCGATCCCCCGGCGCGCCCATGATGCGCGCGAACACACCAACCGATCGCGGGCTGTCAGCCGACGGACGCCACACCATCTGATCGGCGACTGCGTAGAAGCTGTAGTCGCCGCGATGACTACGCGCGATCCCCGTGCTGTCGGGACTCGCAAGCGATAGACCGGTGTTGTCGAAGCGCTGGTCTGCAAAGCGCTGCGTGTTGTACCAGATGCCCAATTTGTAGGTACCCGGCAATCCTGTCGGCTGCGGGTCCGATGCATTCGCGGGCGCCGCGTTAAGCGCGTACTGGATCTCGCCGATGAAAAGTGCTCCGTTGTGCAGATTGAAGTTGGTGCCGTGGCTGTTCTGTTGCTGCGGATCGCCCACATCGCTGCCCGCGGGATTGCCGTCGAAGACACCAGCCAGCACGGTCCACGAATCGGACGGCTTCACGCGCACACGCGCACCGAGCGCAGAAAGCGGATAAGCGGGCCCGCCTGCGGGCAGATCGACCGACGGCAGCACGGGCCAGCCGAAGGTCGCATTCATGAAAGTGTTCGCGTACTGGCTCACCATGAATTCCTGGTCGAGACTCTGCTGACCAACCTTGACGTCGATCTTGCCCGCGAGCAGCGACTGCTGATACCACAGCTCCCACAGACGCGTCGTATCGTTGGCTTCGATGCCGCTCGCGCTCTGTAGCGTCAGCAGATTGCGCTGGGTCAGGTTGGTGCCGTGTATCTGCAGGCCGGATACGTTGAAGGTCCCGCCTGGCAATCCAAGCGCTTTCGCGGTGTCGACGACGACGCTGAACTGCGTCAGTCCGTCATAAGCACCACCGCGCCTGACGCCACCGGACAAGTTGTTCAGATACTCGCTGGTTTCCTGCAGGTTGAACGTCACGCCGTAGTTGCCGAGCCGCGGTCGTAGTCCACCCATGTCGCCGAACAGGTTCGAGCGGTCCCAGAATCCGGTCGGGGCTGGAGTCGATGCGGCTGCGGATGTGTCTGTGCTGGCAGCAGTGGCAGCAGGCTGCATGGACGACGAATTGTCGGCCTGCCCAGGCACAGCAGACGATGCGGTCTGCGCGAATGCCGACGGCGCGATACCGATCGACAGCAGGACAGTCAGGCCAGCGGGAACACCGGACTGCAGCAGTGTGGTCTTGAGTTTTTTCTTCATGAGAAGTCGCGACAAGGTTGTGTGACACGAAGAGCGTTTCGTCGACGGATGCGACGTGCGAGATGCAGCAGCTACAACGGAGCAGCAAGGCGGTAGCGCCGCCCTGCTCAGGAGAACCACCAGCTCAGCCGCATTGCGCGACTGAGTTCACTGCCGACCTGGGAAGCCGACAGCATTGCGACCAGAGCGATCGCCACGAGCGTGGCGGCGAGAATGATGCAAGCCGCCGGTGTGAAGGAAGGACGAACCGGCGCGACGCGACACACCCGACGCACCATGCAAAACGGCACAACAAACGCTTTGACGAACATAAGCTCACTCCCGTCCAGCCCGATAAAACGGGCGACGTGTGAAGACGTGACGGCACCTCGCAAGAGACCTTGCGACAGGCAGTCGAACAGAGAGAGCGTGCTACGGACAGACCGGCGTAAGCCAGTCAGTGATGAAGCGCGCTAACCCGACCAGGGGCGAGTTAGCGGCGAAGGAGTGTACCTGCGGTCGCTAGCTCGCGGATGTTGCGCCGGCACAGGCCGGCATCGGACTTCCACTACTGGAACACTCGTCCACGAGGGACTCCTTAGAATGAGACGGGCGGATTGTATTCGGCGGATGCACGAAACCGCAAGTAAAAAAGTGATCAAGATGTCGCACTGCGAAACTTCGCGTCAATCTCCGTCGCCGCCCTCGACTTCCTTGCGGTCCCGGCGTTCTTCGTTGCCCCGGCGAGCACGCAAACGCTGACGCGACAAAACGGTGATGACCTCACGAGTCGATGCGCCGGGTGGGATCTCGTTACGGATGATGTTCGGCACCATCGGCAGGCCCGCCTGCTGCCTGCGCACGGCCTTGGCGATCGCCCGCCGGCACTCCTGCCCGTGGCAATCCCATTCGTCACGAATCTTTTCGCAGTAACGGCACCTGTTCATGGCGATTAGTCTAACTGCAATCGCGGCGGGTCTGCTTTGGGCAGGCCGCGTAGTGAATCGACCCCGCAAATACAAAGAGGCAAGCCGGACGGCCTGCCTCCTTCCCGATTGCCTGCTTGCCGGTCGCCGCCGTCGCCCGCTCAAACCGGGCAACAGCGGCTTCCTGCAACCTGCATTCGCCCTACGTTACTTCTTGTAGTTCGCGACGCCTTCGGTGATTTCCTTGTGCGCGGCATCGATGTCCGCCCAGCCCTCGACCTTCACCCACTTGCCCTTCTCGAGCGCCTTGTACTGCTCGAAGAAATGCTTGATCTGGTCTTTCAGGTACTGCGGTACGTCGTCGAGCGACTTCAGGCTGGCCGTCATCGGGCAGACCTTGTCGTGCGGCACGGCAACCAGCTTCGCATCGACGCCGGATTCGTCGGTCATCTGCAGCATACCGAGCGCGCGGGCGCGCACCACGGAGCCCGCCAGCAGCGGGAACGGCGTGATCACCAGCACGTCGACGGGGTCGCCGTCGCCGGACAGCGTTTGCGGAATGAAGCCGTAGTTCGCCGGGTAGCGCATGCCGGTGCTGATGAAGCGGTCGACCACCAGCAGGCCCAGGTCCTTGTCGGCCTCGTACTTCACCGGGTCGCTTTGCGCCGGAATCTCGATGATGACGTTGAAATCTTGCGGCAGGTCTTTGCCTGCGGGGACGTGACTAAAGCTCATGAGCGCTCTCAGATCAGGGTGGAATTCGGAGGAAGGCACGCGACGCGGCGAACAGGGGTGCTGCTGCGCGGCCGGGAACAATGGAATGCGCCATTATAGCCAATCGGCCGATGGCATCCGCCGGACGAACGGCGCGATAATGGCCGTGGCCCGCCTTTCAGCAAGGAGCACGCATGGAAGAAGCAAAGCACTTCATCGGCAACGAATGGGTGTCGCCCGCGGGCGGCGAGACGCTGCCGGTGCTCGATCCATCGGATGGCCAGACGTTTGCGCGTCTCGCGCGCGGCAATACGGCCGACATCGACGCCGCGGTGCAGGCCGCCCGGCGCGCATTCGAAGGCCCCTGGGGAGCGGCCAGCGCCGCCGAGCGCGGGCGCGTGCTGCAGCGGCTGTCGCTGCTCGTCGCCGCCCGCCACGAGGAACTCGCGCAACTCGAAGCACGCGACACCGGCAAGCCGCTACGGCAAGCCCGCGCCGACGCCGCTGCGCTGGCGCGCTACTTCGAGTTCTACGCCGGCGCCGCCGACAAACTGCACGGCGAAACCCTCCCCTATCAGGCCGGTTACACGGTGCTGACGCTGCGCGAGCCGCACGGCGTCACCGGTCATATCGTGCCGTGGAACTACCCGATGCAGATCTTCGGCCGCAGCGCCGGCGCGGCGCTCGCCGCGGGCAACGCATGCGTCGTGAAGCCCGCCGAAGACGCCTGCCTGTCCGTGCTGCGCGTCGCGGAACTCGCCGCTGAAGCCGGTTTACCGGCCGGCGCGCTGAACATCGTCACCGGCTTCGGTCACGAAGCGGGTGCGGCCCTCGCGCGCCATCCCGGCATCGATCACATCTCGTTCACCGGCTCGCCCGAAACCGGCAAACTCGTCACGCAGATGGCTGCCGAAAACCACGTGCCCGTGACGCTCGAACTCGGCGGCAAGTCGCCGCAGATCGTCTTCGCCGACGCCGACCTCGACGCCGCGCTGCCCGCGCTCGTCTCCGCGATCGTGCAGAACGCGGGACAAACCTGCTCGGCGGGCAGCCGCGTGCTGATCGAACGCAGCATCTACGAACCACTGCTCGACCGGCTCGCCACGGCGTTCCAGGCGCTGCGCGTCGGACCGTCGCAGGCGGATCTCGATTGCGGACCGTTGATCAACGCAAAACAGCAGCAACGTGTCTGGGACTTCCTGTCCGATGCGCAACACGACGGCATCGCGATGGCGGCTCATGGTGAGGTGGTAGCCGAGGCGCCGGAAAGCGGCTTCTACCAGGCGCCGACGCTGCTGCGCGATGTCCCGCCCACGCACCGTCTCGCTCGCGAGGAAGTGTTCGGCCCGGTGCTCGCGGCCCTTCCCTTCACCGACGAAGCCGAAGCGCTCGCGCTCGCCAACGGCACGCTGTACGGGCTCGTTGCCGGCATCTGGACGCGCGACGGCGCGCGGCAGTTTCGTGTGGCGCGGCGCGTGCGTTCCGGCCAGGTGTTCATCAACAACTATGGCGCGGGCGGCGGCGTCGAGTTGCCGTTTGGTGGCGTGGGCCACTCCGGTCACGGGCGCGAGAAAGGCTTCGAAGCGCTATACGGCTTCACGACTTTGAAGACGATCGCAATCCGCCACGGCTAGCGCGGCTGGCCACAGTACAGCGACGCAGCGACATCATCACAAAACAGGAGACACCCATGCGGTTGACAGGTAAAACGGCGCTCGTCACAGGTGGCGGTTCTGGCTTCGGCGAGGGCATCGCCAAAACCTATGCGCGCGAAGGCGCGAACGTCGTCGTCAACGATCTGAACGGTGCGGCGGCAGAGCGCGTAGCAAGCGAAATCGCGCTCGCCGGCGGCAAGGCCATCGCGGTGACCGGCGACGTCACGCGCGCCGCCGACTGGCAACACCTGCGCGACGCCGCACTCGAAGACTTCGGCAGCGTACAGATCGTCGTCAACAACGCGGGCACCACGCACCGTAACAAGCCGGTGCTCGACATCAGCGAAAGCGAATTCGATCGCGTCCTGGCCGTGAACCTGAAAAGCATCTACTGGAGCGTGCAGACGTTCGTGCCGTACTTTCGCGAACAGGGCGGCGGCGTGTTCGTGAACATTGCCTCCACCGCCGGCGTGCGGCCGCGGCCCGGGCTCGTCTGGTACAACGGCAGCAAGGGCGCGGTCATCATCGCGAGCAAGACGCTCGCCGTCGAACTCGGCCCCGACCGGATTCGCGTGAACTGCGTGAACCCGGTGATCGGCGAGACCGCGCTTACGTCCGAATTCATGGGTGTCGAAGACACGCCGGAGAACCGCAAGCGTTTTCTCGCCGGCATTCCGCTGGGCCGCTTCTCGACGCCGCAGGACATCGCGAACGCCTGCCTGTATCTGGCGTCCGACGAAGCGGAATTCATCACCGGCGTGTGCCTCGAAGTGGATGGTGGACGCTGCGTCTGACGCGGCTGCGCGATGTACGAGCGGACCATCTCATGCGTCGCGTCGCAGCTGTGCTCGGTGTTTCCCCTCGGTCAAATAACGCGCCGGCACGCGCCAGGCGCGACTAGAATCGCGAACGGCACCAAGGCTTTCAATATGTAAAAAATAAGGAGACAACGATGTCCAGACCAGCGAGTCCGCTTCCCCATCCCGGCGCAGGGGCGCCGCCTTCCAGCTTCGAAGAGGCAACCTACCGGAAGGTCTCGAAGCGGCTCGTGCCGCTGCTGATGCTGTGCTACGTCGTCGCCTATCTCGACCGCGTGAACGTCGGCTTCGCCAAGCTACAGATGACCACCGACCTCAATCTCTCCGATGCGGTCTACGGTCTCGGCGCGGGCATCTTCTTCCTCGGCTATTTCGTCTTCGAGATTCCCAGCAATGTGATCCTGCATCGTGTCGGCGCGCGCGTGTGGATCGCGCGGATCATGGCGTCGTGGGGCGTGGTCTCGATGCTGACGATGTTCGTCACCACGCCGACGATGTTCTACGTGATGCGTTTCCTGCTCGGTCTTGCCGAAGCGGGCTTCTTCCCTGGCATCATCCTGTATCTGACCTACTGGTATCCGGCGAACCGGCGCGGGCGCATGACCACGTGGTTCATGACGGCGATCGCGCTGTCGGGGGTGATCGGCGGGCCACTGTCGGGCTACATCCTGAAGACCTTTAACGGCATGAACGGCTGGCACGGCTGGCAGTGGCTGTTTCTGCTCGAAGGCATCCCGTCGATCCTGGTCGGCGTGCTCGTGTTCTTCGTACTCGACGACCGGATCGCCAAAGCGACCTGGCTCACCGACGACGAGCGCGCGCTGCTCGAGCGCAACATCGCCGCCGAAGATGCCGAAAAGCACGATATGCCCATCGGCGCCGTGCTATCCAGCGCACGCGTCTGGCTCATGAGCCTGATCTATTTTTCGTTCGTGATGGGGCTATACGGCGTGAGCTTCTGGCTACCGACCATCATCAAGGCCACCGGCGTGAGCGACTCGCTTCTGATCGGTCTGCTGTCGGCGATTCCATTCGCGGCCGCGGTGATCGCGATGGTGCTCGTCGCGCGCAGCGCCGACCGTTCCCGCGAGCGACGCTGGCACGTCGCGCTGCCGGCACTGGCGGGGGCGATCGGGCTGGTGCTGTCGGTGGCCTGGGCGCACAACACCGTACTCGCAATGACTGCGCTCACGCTCGCGACGATGGGCATTCTCACCACACTGCCGCTGTTCTGGAGTCTGCCTACGTCGTTCCTCGCCGGCACCGGTGCGGCGGCAGGCATCGCGATGATCAACTCGCTCGGCAATCTGGCCGGCTTCCTGAGCCCGTATGCAGTGGGCTGGCTCAAGCAGGCGACGGCCGCCAACGATTCGGGCATGTATATGCTCGCTGCTTTCATGATTCTGGGCGGTCTGCTGGCGGTGAGTGTGCCGGCGCGGCTCGTGAACAAATAAAAAGTAACAAGCGCAAGAAAAAAGCCCTTGCAGCAACTGCAAGGGCTTTCGACACAACAACCGGCTAGCGCCAAAAAATCACACCACGTTCATCGCCAGCGCACTCTCGCGATAGTGCTGGCTCGCCTTGTCCGCATCGCCAAGCTGCTCATGCAGACGGGCCAGCGCACGATGCGTGCGGATCTTCAACGGTTCGTTGTCCGCGATCTTCAACGCGGCCTCGAGGAACAACTGCGCCTTGCCCCACAACTGCTGATGCAGACACAGGCGACCGAGCGCGAACAGCAGATCGGCATCGTCGGGGCGATCGTTCTTCCACCCTTCGGCTTTCTGGATCAGCGGCAACGCATCGCCACCCGCGGTCTCTGGATAGCGGCGCAGCAGACGCGCATCCCAGTTCTGCGCAAGCGCCTCTTCGACGATCTTGCGCGCATCCTGCGGACGGTTCAGCGCGATCAGCAGCTCAGCCGCGAGATCGGCGAGACGCGGCGAGTGCCGCTCCACCGGCGTCAGCGAATGCCACAGTTCGAGCAGCGCATCGGCGTTGTGACGACGATCGCGCAACAGGTTTTCCGCCGCGAGTTGCCGCAGACGCACGGCCACCGCCGGATGAATCGCCTCGCGCTTTTCGAGCGTCTTGACGAGCTTCAGCACTTCGCTCCAGTTCTTCAACTGCTGCTGTGCACGCAGTGCGATCTGCTGCGCGTGAATGCGCCGGCCGCCCTGCGATTGCATCTCAGTGAGCGCCACAAGCGCACCATCGGCATCGCGCGCATCGGCACGCATGTCGGCGGTCGCCATCAGACGTGCGTCCTGCCAGTCGGCTCCTTCGATCTGCGCGAGCCACTCGTCACGGCGCGCGTACTCGTGCATGCGGTGCGCGGCGTTGGCGGCGATCAGGCCGGCCGCGCCCTTGTTGTCGCCGTTCGCCAGCGAGTCGCGAGCGGACTTCTCAGCCCGCGAGAAGCGGCCCGCATACAGATTGCCGATCGCGTCGCGCAGCGCCGCATGCGCCTTCGCAACGCGCGATCTCGCCCGGTACGCCGCCACGCGCTGCGGCATGCGCCAGATGTTGCGCACGATACGCAGCAGCGCATACACGAGAATGAACAGCACGATCAGACCGACGATAAACAGGTTCAGCGAAATATCGACCCGATACGGCGGATAGACGAGCAGCACCTGCCCTGCGTCGAAGCGTCCGGTGATCGCGAGCACGACCGCGATCGCGAACAGGAAGGCCAGCCAGATGAGTCCCCGGAGCGCCATGATTAACCCCGGCTATGGTATTGGTGAACGGCCTGCAAGCTCGTGCTCAGATCCGGCAACTGAACAGCCGCCGAACCATCGTCGACCTCCTTCACGAGACCGCGCACTGTCTGCGTTGCCTTCGACGACGGATCGAAGTAACGCGCGAGCGCCGCATCGGCGGCATGCAGATCGGACTTGAGCGTCGTCTGGTTACGCGAGAGCAGCGCAAGCCGCGCCGACAGCAAGCGCAGCTTCAGGTTCTCACGCAGGAAGTAGCCCTGGTCGGGCGCGACGAGCATCGAGTCCGCATGATCGAGCCGGCGCACCTGCACGAGGCTCGTCAACTGTTCGCCGACGCCCGCCGAAAACTCCTTCCACCACACTTTCCAGCGCGGCTCGCCGGTGGCGGCCGCGACCTTCGCGGTGTCCCCAGGTACCGGCGCATGCGGCGTGGCGTGCACAATCGGCGCTTCGCCCGAGAGCGGCAGCGTATCGACCTGATCGATAGCGTTATCGAGCTTGATCGCGAGCCCGGTCAGATCAGTGGACGGTGCGGACTTCAGCTTGTCGATGTCCTGCGCGATCGCCTTGCGAACCAGCAGTACCTGCGCACCATCGGAGGCCGCGAGCCGCGTGTCCGCACTTTGCAACGCGAACAGCGCGAGCTGCGTGTTGCCGGTCAGTTGCAACTGCTCGCTTGCGCTCGAGAGCATCTGCCCGACTTCGGCGAGCGTCCAGTCGTCGCGGTTGCGCGCGAGATCCGCATATTGTTGCTGCAGCGCCTGCTGCGAAGTCTGCGCATCGGCGAGCTTGCCTTCGAGCTGCGAGATCTGCGAGTCCATCTGATGCACGGTCGCGACCGCCTGCTCGGTCTTCACGCGCAGCTCGCTGGTTTGCGTGTCGTTGGCCTGCTGGCGCTGCGTCAGTTGCTGGTCGAGCCGGATCACCTTGCGGTTCAGCGCAAACGCCCCGACGCCCGCCGCACACGCGATCACCACGACGACAAACCACAGCAGCGGCCCGCTGATGCTGCGCCGCTGCGACTGCGCTTCATAGGGCGTAAAAGGGGGATTCGGCGGCAACGGGGGGGTTGCGGCCGGCTGGGGAGAGGCGTTCGTGGAAGCGTTCGAATCAGTCATGCGTGAATGAGCCCATGAGTGAGCCTGTGATTGAGCCGGAGTAGTCGAAGTAGCCGCTACCGGTTGAACGACGGAAGCTGCGGAGGCAAGCAGGGTGCGCGCAATGCGGTCGGTACCCGCGCCGGACACCGTAATGCTATCAAAACCAAGTCCCCGCGCGGTTTCCGCGATGCGTGGGTGGGGTGCGACGAGCGCAGCGTGCTTCAGTTGAACGAGTTCGTCGGCGGTCAGATGCTCCTGCGCCAGTTCGATCAGGTTGCGCACGCCCTCCGAACTCGTGACGAGCCACGTATGCGGGTCACCCGCGAGCAGCGCATGCACGCGCGCCCACGCGCCGATGGGCGGCTCCGGCACGAGGCGCCGGTACGCGGCGACCGTGTCGACGGTCGCGCCCGCTTCGCGCAGCCGGTCGGCAAGCCATTCGCGGCCGCCGTCGCCACGCACGATCAGCACGCGCCGACCTTCGAACGCACGCTCGCCAAGCGCCACTTCGAGCGAGGCGTACAGCGCTTCGGAGTCGAAGCGCGCGTTGTCTTCATCGGTGGAAGCAGCCGGGCAGATCACGGTGCAGGACGGTGCTGCGACGCCGTGGCGCGCCAGCGCCGCCACACTGCCCGGCCCGACTACGCCGACCGGCAATGCATGCGGCCAGATCGCGTTGTAGCGGGCGAACGCGTGATCGACGGCGTTCGGCGAGACGAAGACGACCAGCACGTATTGTTCGAGCGATGCGAGCGCGGCGCGCAGCGGCGCATCGTCGACCACGTCGGCGATCTCGATCAGCGGGAAGTCGAAGGTCGCGATGCCAGCCGCAGCGAGTTGCGACGCGAGCGGGTTCGCCGCTGTATCACCCTCGCCGGTCGATACGTTGGGTCGTGTCAGGACAACGGTGAACGGCGACGCAGCCTTCTTAGCCGCCGCGTCGGGCGCGGCGCCTGTGGTTGGGTCGGAAGCACGGTCGGCGGTCATCAGGTATCGGCCGGCTTGCCGCTCGCGATGCTCAGCGCACGGACGATATCGAGCGCACCCTGGGTCACGAGCTGGCCCGCGACCTCGTTGCCCAGCTCAAGCGCCGCGGCAACCGTCGCCGCCGGCGACGACGCATGCGCGTGCAGCACGCGCTGCCCATCGGGCGTCGCCACGATGCCGCGCAGATGCAGCGCACCGTCGTGCCACATTGCGTACGCGGCGAGCGGTACCTCGCAACTCCCGCCAAGCGCGCGCGACACCATCCGTTCGGCCTCGACGGCGAGCGACGTATGCTCGTGATGCAGCGGCGCGAGCCATGCCGCCAGATCGGCGCGGTCGGCGCGAATCTCGATGCCGAGCGCGCCTTGTCCGGCCGCGGGCAGGCAGTCCTCTGGATCGAGCCATGCGGTGATGCGCTGCTCGAGGCCGAGCCGCTTCAGCCCGGCGGCGGCAAGAATGATCGCTGCGTAATCGCCGCGATCCAGTTTGCCGAGCCGCGTGTCGAGATTGCCGCGCAGCGGCTTCACGACAAGCTGCGGGTAGCGCGTGCGCACCATCGCCTCTCGGCGCAGGCTCGACGTGCCGACCACACTACCGGCCGGCAGCGCAGCAAGCGAATCGTAGCCGTTCGACACGAACGCATCGCGCGGATCCTCGCGCTCCATCACCGTCGACAGCGCAAAGCCCGGCGGCAGTTCCATCGGTACATCCTTGAGCGAATGCACCGCGAGATCGGCGCGGCCGTCGGCCAGCGCGTTCTCGAGTTCCTTGACGAACAGCCCCTTACCACCAACCTTCGACAACGTGCGATCGAGAATCTGATCGCCGCGTGTCGTGATTCCGAGGATTTTTACGTCGCAAGATGGATATAATTTGTGCAGCGCACACTGCACGTGTTCGGCTTGCCACATCGCGAGGCGGCTCTCGCGTGAGGCAATGACCAGCGTATGGGGGGGCGGCGCGGAAGGCGTCTCGGAATTCATTCCTGGGTAGTCGAATGACAGGATGTAATGACCAACAATGTTAGCACGCGCTCCGGCCACGTCCGCCCGCTCCGGCGGCCGTGCCGGCGGGTGTCGGTGGCAGGAGGCAGACGCAGACGCTCCTGGGCATTGGAGCGCGGTATCTCCAGCCTGTGCAGTTCACTATTCGCGCACGGTCGTTCGTACACAGCCCGATAGCGCGCGGCATGATGCAATGCGGCGGATCGCAAGTGTCATGTATGTCGTTCCCACGCAAATCGCGTGCGTTTTGAGGTAGTCCCTGCAGTTTTCGCGCCGTATGCTGTAGCCCGACAGGCCTCGGCACCGAAGCGCATGCGCAGTCCGGCACGCAGTTCGAGCAGTCAAGTAACAGCAGTCCATCTTCTTTAGACCCTGGCTTCCCCGAGGAAACCCATCGTGACGTCTTCCGGATCGGCGCGCCCTGCCCGCCGCAATACTGCATCGCTCAACGCTTCCGCGGCTGCTCCGGCCGCCGCTCCTGCCCGCGCGCCGAAGGGCGCAAAAGCGGCTGCGCCCGCCAAAACCAGCAAGAACGCCAGCCTGCACAAAGGCGGCAAGAGCGGCAAGGCCAGCAAAAACGCGGCAGCTACCCGCCCGGTCAAGACCGGCAAGCGCTCGAAAGCGGCGGCGACTCAAGCCGCTCAGGCCATCGCGGTCGAAGCGGCACTGAACGGCGCGGCGGGGATCGCGCAAACCGCGCCGGCAAGCGATGCAAAGCCCGCCGCCAAAACCAGCGGCCGCACGCGCGAAGACAAGGACCAGCCGCTCTTCCAGGACATCCGCTATCTGGGACGCCTGCTCGGTGACGTCGTGCGCGAGCAGGAAGGCAGCGAAGTGTTCGACGTCGTCGAAACGATCCGGCAGACCGCGGTGCGCTTTCGCCGCGAGGACGACAGTGCCGCCGCCCAGGCGCTCGACAAGAAGTTGCGCTCGCTGAGCCCCGAGCAGACGGTGAGCGTCGTGCGCGCGTTCAGCTATTTCTCGCATCTGGCGAACATCGCCGAAGACCGCCATCGCAACCGCCGCCACCGCATCCACGCGCTGGCCGGGTCGCAATCGCAGGCGGGCACCATCGCGTACGCGCTCGAGCGGCTGGCGGAAGCCGGCGCGGCGGCCACCCCGGTGCTGCAGCAGTTCTTCAACGACGCGCTGATCGTGCCGGTGCTAACGGCCCACCCGACCGAAGTGCAACGCAAGAGCATTCTCGATGCGCAGCACGACATCGCGCGGCTGCTCGCCGAGCGCGATCAGCCGCTCACGGTGCGCGAACGCGCGCACAACGAGTCGCTGCTGCGCGCCCGCGTCACGTCGCTGTGGCAAACGCGGATGCTGCGCGATGCGCGTCTGACCGTCGCCGACGAAATCGAAAACGCGCTGTCGTACTACCGCGCGACGTTCCTCGAAGAAATCCCCGCGCTGTATGCGGACATCGAAGCCGCGCTCGCCGAACACGGCCTGCCCGCGCGCCTGCCGCCGTTCTTCCAGATGGGCAGCTGGATCGGCGGCGATCGCGACGGCAATCCGAATGTCACCGCCGCGACGCTCGAAGAAGCGATCACGCGCCAGGCCGCGGTGATCTTCGAACACTATCTGGAACAGGTGCACAAACTCGGCGCCGAGCTGTCAATCTCCCATCTGCTGACCGGCGCCAGCGACGATCTGAAGAAACTGGCGGCGATCTCGCCGGACCAGTCGCCGCATCGCGTCGACGAGCCGTATCGTCGTGCGTTGATCGGCATGTACACGCGGCTCGCGGCAAGCGCGCGCGTGCGGCTCGGCGAAGGTGCGGTACCGGTGCGCAGCGCCGGCCGCGGAACGCAACCGGTACGCGCGCAACCGTACGAGGATGCGTCGGAATTCGCGCGCGACCTGCAGGTGCTGGTCGATTCGCTGGCCGAGCATCACGGCGCCTCGCTTGCTACACCGCGCCTGTCGCCGCTCGCGCGTGCCGCCGAAGTGTTCGGCTTCCATCTGGCGAGCATCGATCTGCGGCAAAGCTCGGATGTGCATGAAGCGGTCGTCGCCGAGCTGCTCAAGCGCGCGGGCGTCGAGGCCGACTATGCAGCCCTGACCGAAGCCGACAAGCTGCGCGTGCTGCTCGCCGAACTTGCACAACCGCGGCCGCTGCGCTCAGCCTATATCGAGTACTCTGAGCTCGCGAAGAGCGAACTGGGCGTACTCGAAGCCGCGCGCGTCACACGCGAGAAGTTCGGTCCGCGCGCCGTGCGCAACTACATCATCTCGCACACGGAAACGGTCAGCGATCTGGTCGAAGTGATGTTGTTGCAGAAGGAAACCGGCCTGCTGCAAGGGCGTCTCGGCGATGCGCACGAACCGGCGCGGGCCGGCCTGATGGTGATCCCGCTGTTCGAGACGATCCCCGATCTGCGCAACGCACCGCACATCATGCGCGACCTGATCGCGCTGCCCGGCGTCGACGCGTTGATCGAACATCAGGGTGGCGAGCAGGAAGTCATGCTCGGCTACTCGGACAGCAACAAGGATGGCGGCTTCCTCACGTCGAACTGGGAGCTGTATCGCGCGGAACTGGCACTCGTGTCGCTGTTCAACCAACGCGGCGTTACGCTGCGGCTCTTTCACGGCCGCGGCGGCACGGTTGGGCGCGGCGGCGGTCCGACGTACCAGGCCATCCTGTCGCAGCCGCCCGGTACCGTCGATGGTCAGATCCGTCTGACCGAGCAAGGCGAAGTGATCGCGAGCAAGTTCGGCAACCCCGAAATCGGCCGGCGCAATCTGGAAACGGTGGTGGCCGCGACGCTCGAAGCATCGCTGCTGCCGCACGGCAACGCGCCTGCGCAGTTGCCCGCGTTCGAAGAAACGATGCAAAGCCTGTCCGATGCGGCGATGGCTGCTTACCGCGCGCTCGTCTATGAAACGCCCGGCTTCACCGACTACTTCTTCTCGTCGACGCCGATCGCGGAAATTGCCGAGCTGAACATCGGCAGCCGGCCCGCGTCGCGCAAGCTGCAAGATCCAAAGCAACGCAAGATCGAAGATCTGCGCGCAATTCCGTGGGGGTTTTCGTGGGGCCAATGCCGGTTGCTGTTGACCGGCTGGTACGGCTTCGGCAGCGCGGTCGCCGCGCATCTCGACAGCGCGCCTAGCGATGCCGAGCGCAGCCGCCGTCTCGCCGTGCTGAAGAAAATGCACAAGACCTGGCCGTTCTTCGCGAACCTGCTGTCGAACATGGACATGGTGCTCGCCAAGACTGACCTCGCGGTCGCGTCACGCTACGCGCATCTCGTCACCGACAAGAAGCTGCGCAAGCATGTGTTCGAGCGAATCGTCGCGGAGTGGGAGCGGACATCGAAGGTGTTGTCCGAGATCACCGGCAAGAGCGAACGTCTTGCGGACAACCCGCTGCTCGCCCGTTCGATCAAGAACCGGTTCCCGTATCTCGACCCGTTGAATCACTTGCAGGTCGAACTGCTCAAGCGGCATCGTGCGGGCGATACGAACGCGCGGCTGCGGCGCGGGATCCATTTGACGATCAACGGGATTGCGGCGGGGTTGCGCAATACGGGTTAGCAGAAACACCGTCGCCGGGTCGGCTCGCGATACTCGCGAGCCGACCCGGTCGACACAGCATGCTTAAACAACGGCTGCGCGCTTCGGCGTCACCATCGACACCACAAACGTCACGACGATATTCAGCACCAGCGCGATCAAGCCGATATACAGCGGATACGTGGCCTCGCCCACATGCAGCGCGAACACCGGCTTGAGCCCCTGCGCGATCGCGAGTCCCGTGCCAGTCACGATCCCCGCCAGCCAGCCGAGGAACAGCCCCGGCGTATTCAGCCGCCGCGTGTACAGCGAGAACACGATCGCCGGGAAGATCTGCAGGATCCACACGCCGCCGAGCAGTTGCAGGTCGATCGCATACTGCGTCGGCAGCACGACGATAAACACCAGCGCACCGAACTTCACCGCAAGCGAAACGATCTTCGCTGTCGACGCTTCCGCCTGCGACGTCATGTCCGGCGACACGAGCGGGCGCCACAGGTTACGCGTGAACAGATTGGCTGCACCGATCGACATGATGGCTGCCGGCACCAGCGCGCTGATCGCAATCGCCGCCGCCGCGAAGCCGACGAACCATGACGGAAACAGCGTAGTGAACAGCGCGGGCACGACATCCGAGGCCGACTTCACGTGCACGCCAGCCGCGATCGCCATATAGCCGAGCAGCGCAATGAGACCAAGCAGCAGCGTATAGGCCGGCAGGAAGATCGCGTTCTTGCGCACCGTCGCCGCGGACGACGACGACAGCACCGCGGTCATCGTGTGCGGATACATGAACGCGGCAAGCGCCGAACCGAGTGCCAGCGATGCATAGGCCGTGAACTGCGTCGGCTTGAGCAGGATGCCGGTTGCGCCGCCCTTTGCCTGGAAGTACTGGTCGGCGGCATCGAACACATGACCATAGCCACCGAGCTTCACCGGAATCAGCCAGATCGCCGCGATCACGACGATATAGATCATGATGTCCTTGACGAACGCGATCATGGCCGGCGCGCGCAGGCCACTCGTGTACGTGTAAAGCGCGAGGATCACGAAGGCGACGATCAGCGGCAGTTCACCCGTGACACCAAGTCCCTTGATCACGACCTGCATGCCCACCAGTTGCAACGCGATGTACGGCATCGTCGCGATGATGCCGGTCAGTGCAACGGCGGCGGGGAACCACTTGCCGCCGTATTCGCCCTGCACGTAGTCGGCCGCGGTGATGTGATCCTTCGCCTTCGAGATCTTCCACAGTCGCGGCATCACGGCAAACACGAACGGGTACACGATGATCGTGTACGGCAGCGCGAAGAAACCATAAGCCCCCACCGAATACACGAGTGCCGGCACGGCAATCACGGTGTACGCCGTATAGAAATCGCCACCGACGAGAAACCACGAGATGACGGTGCCGAACTGTCGTCCGCCGAGCCCCCATTCGTGCAATTGCGTCAGGTCGCCGCGTTTCCAGCGCGCGGCGAAGAAGCCGACCACGGTAACCAGCACGAAGAACGCGACGAAAACGCTCATCGCTACCGGATTGATGGGATTCACATCGCTCATTTGATCCTCCGGTAGACGACGTAGATCAGGAGCGACGTCAGCGGCACCCAGAGGAACTGATACCAGTAGAAGAACGGAAAGCCCGCAAATGAAGGACGCGCGTCGTTATAGAACGGCAGCCACAGCAGCGCGATGTACGGCACGAGCAAGATGAGCCATAGCCATGAACGGCCAGACTGATCGGTAGACTCCATGATTGTCTCCTCTGGTTTATTGAATCGGGGTACCTGGGCCGTACACTGCGGCGTCCGCCAGGCCATGCGATGATTTGCGCGGATCGTCGAGCTGTTTCTCTGCGACGACACGCAAGCCGGGACACACAGTGGGAAGCATGCGGTGCCCGGCGGCGTAGTATTCGCTGTTGCCGCCGTCGCGACAAGCGCACGAATACGTAACCCGACTACGTAGTACTACGCAGACAATCTGTTACCCCTTTTCAGCGATGAACCTCAAAGCGAAGATGTTTCTGCTCGCCATCGTGCCGTTCCTGGCGGCGATCGCCGGTATCGAATTCGGCGTGCGCGAGCAGGCGCGGGTGCTTGCCGACACACAGCACGCAACGACGCAGGCTGCGTACCTGTCGAGCAAGCAGATCGAACTGAAGCACTACGTCGAGCTCGCAACCAGCGCGATCGCCCCGCTCTACGACACCGATCACAACAATGCGCGCGACGACGCGATGCTGCGCCTGCGGGCGCTCGACGTGCTGAAAAAGATGGACTTCGGCCCGGACGGCTATTTCTTCGTCTACGACATGCATGGGCGATCGCTGATGCATCCACGTCAATCGGACCTGGTGGGTCAGGACCTGTGGACCATGCGCGATCCGCAAGGCGCGCTGCCGATCCAGCAGCTAGTTGCAGCGGCAGCGCGCGGCGGCGGCTATGTGCGTTACGTGTGGAATCGTCCGTCGACGGGCCGGCTCGAGCCGAAGCTCGGCTATGTCGTGCCGCTCGAGCGCTGGGGATGGATGATCGGCACCGGCATCTATCTGGATGACGTCAACACGACACTCGCGCAGATCGATCAGCGTGCATCGGCGAACATCGATCACACGATGATGTGGATCGGTGCGATTGCGCTTGCGGGTCTCGGCGTGATCGCAGCCTGCGCTCTGGTGCTGAACGTCAGCGAATACCGTAGCGCAGACGCGAAACTGAAACGGCTTGCGCAGCAGGTGGTCGAGTCGCAGGAGACCGAACGCGCGCGGCTCTCGCGTGAGCTGCACGATGGCATCAGCCAGATGATGGTGTCCGTAAAATTGCTGCTCGAATCGGCGATGGCGCATCTCGAACGCAGCGACGTCCGCATACCGGCGGCGCAAGCGGCACTCTCGACAAGTCTCACGCGGCTCGGCGACACGCTGCGCGAAGTGCGCCGCATCTCGCACGCGCTGCGGCCCGCTATGCTCGACGATCTCGGCCTCGCTGCCGCGCTCGAACAGCTGACGCGCGAACTCAGCGACCAAGCCGGCATGGGTATCGGCTTTTCGCAGACTGGCCAGACGAGCGCAACGCCGCTGCCGGATGCGGTCAACATCGTGCTGTTCCGCATCGCGCAGGAAGCGCTGACCAACGTCGTGCGTCACTCGCGGGCCACCCGCGCAACGCTCTCGCTCGACATCTCGGCCGATGCCGTCACGCTGTCGATGTTCGACAACGGTTGCGGCTTCGACGTCGCCTATGCATTTGCCGGTTCGCGTGGCGGCGTGGGGCTGCGCAACATGCGCGAGCGGCTCGAGCGGCTCGCCGGCACCTTGTCGCTGGCGTCGCAGGCGGGCCATACGATCCTCACCGCGCGCGTGCCGCTCGCAAATGGCGCGCAGCGTCTACCGGTCTGAAGGACATTCAACATGAACGACGTTTCATCCTCCCCTGCGCGTCTGATGCTGGTCGACGATCATCCGCTCGTGCGCGATGGTTTGCGTGCGCGGCTCGATGCGGTGCCGACTTTCACAGTTGTCGGCGAAGCGGGCAATGCCGACGAGGCGCTCGCGCTCGCCGCGCAACATGAACCCGATCTCGTCCTGATGGATGTCGGCATGAAGGGAATGAACGGTATCGAACTGGCAGCCGTCTTTCACGAGCGCTTCCCTGCGATCCGCGTGCTGATGCTCTCGATGCACGACAACGTTCAGTACGTGACGCAGGCAGTGCGCGCCGGTGCGAGCGGGTACGTGCTGAAGGACTCGCCGGCGACGGAGATCATCCACGCGATCGATGCGGTGCTGCGCGGCGAGCGGTTCTTCAGCACGGAACTCGGCGCGCGCATGATCCAGGCGTCCGCGATGCAGATGCCGGTCGAACAGCTGACGCCGCGTGAGCGCGAGATTCTCGACGCCCTCGCCGACGGCCTGTCGAGCAAGCAGATCGCGCAACGCAATGGGCTATCGGTACGCACGGTGGAAACGCACCGGCTCAACCTCAAACGTAAGCTCGATATCGAAGGACAGGCGGAGCTGATCAAGTTCGCGGTCGAGTACCGGCGCAAGAACTGACCCTGCGCGGCGAGTGGATCGCCGCACCGCTATCCCACCACATATGTACACGGAATGAATCGGCGCACGCGCATTCGCGTGACGCGACGTCATTTCGTGTTGTCCCGCCAGGCGCCGCGCTGCACTGCTCTAATGGGCACCCATAGATAGACGGATGCCATGGTTCGGCGGCACGGTGTTTCGAACGCACACACATGCGTCGAAGCATTTGCGAAAGGTTCGAGCGTTCGTAGCACGAGCAGCACGCACTCCCCGAATGACATGCGAAGGTCCGGTTTTTTTCGCCATTCATATCAGGAGGAGCACCATGGCCCACGGCAACGGAATCGGCTCGACGCCGTCCAGCCCTTCGTCCACTCATTTTCCGGCAACGGTCGATACAACGGCCGCAGCGTCGACGAGCCGCCCTGGCACGCCGTCACAGAGCCGGCTTTCGAAGGAGCACCTGCCGCTGGCGGGTGCTCCACCGCGAAGTGGCCCCGAAGGCGATCCGTCGCTGTCGCGCGTCTCGACCGGAACGCGACGACGTGCCTCGCTGGAGTCTCTTCACTCCCCCGCGTTGCGCGGGAGTGAAGAGGCACCGGGCGCGCAGTCGGGTGACGTTGTGGAGATGCAGCCCGTTTCGCGGCAACTGAGCGTGCGCTCGCTCCAGCCGGTGCAGCAGCAGTCGTCCGGTGCCTTGTCGAGCAATCGGGAGCGGGGCGATATCGAGAGCGCGATGGACCACCTCTCCAACCAGGCGCTACCACAGAACGTGGATTCACCCGCGCGTCTCTGGGACTATGTTAAAGCGGCACTGCCGGTGGCGGCCGGTGGCGGTGTCGGTGCAGCGATCACATTCGGTGCATTCCGAGGCGTCGGATCGACTATCGAGCACACGGTAAACCCGGAGTTCGGCCAGCAGGTGCTCAAACAAATGGAGGCCGTCTTGATCGGTGCCGGGTTGGGGGGCGTCGGCAATACGGTGGCGGCGGCAGCAGCGGCGCCCGCTGCAATCGCACTAATGTCGAAGACCCTGGGCACCGGCACGAAGTTGGCACCGGCAGACGCTGAGCTAATGGTGCCGCATGACGCCCCAAACCGTTCCGCGCAAATCGAGGCGATCCGCACGGCGCAGGACGCGGCGAAGTCGCAATATGCTGTCGACTCCTGGAGAAACATCGCGGCTGGCATCCTGTCCTTCGGCGGCCTCAATGCGGTACGCGGCGCGGTAACGGCAAACGCGGGGCTGTCAGCGGGCGCCGGCTATGCCGTAGCCATATTGACATCGCTTCTAGCCGGTGCCCTCACTCCGATTCTGATGCAGGCCCTCCAGGCCAATAGCCGGATCGAGATTGAGGGCCTGACGGCAAGTCGCAGTCGAAGCTGCTCTTCAAGCCGGGGGCGAATCCCACGCCGGACATTGGCGCCGCAGTCGAAGCGGCGATGGGAACCTTTAATGATGGTCGTGAGGGCCTACAGCAGGTCGCGCATGTGATCTCGCAGGTCACGCAACGAATGGGGATCGTCGGGGCTTCGACGGTTGGGTATGGCTTGATACAGTCCGCGATTCCCGCCGTTCGCGAAGAACTCATGAAGCGCGGTCAATCACGCGAAATGGCCAACATGAACGCCAATGCGATGATGGACGGACTCAGCTTCATCCCCGTCGTGATCTGCTACTTCACCTTGCTCGGCAAACTCGCCGGAACGCTACCGCAGCGAAACCGTGCACCCGCTACAGATGAACCCGCGGAACCCGCTTCCGCGCCTCGCTAGCCCATACCGCGATGCACGGCCGCGCCGCCTGGCGCGGCCGGCTCCGGGTTCTTTTCATCTGCTGTCGTTTCCGGGCGCGATTCGTTTCGTATTACGCGACACGAGCCGAGCCTTCGGCTGACACTTGCTTCTTTGGAGAAACATCATGCGTTCCAATTCGGTCCGCCAGCTCGCCGGTCGCCTCGCAACCGGTTTCGCCGAATCGACCACCAACGCGGCGAAGAACACAGGAACGCGTGGGCCGACGAGCCCTACGAGTCCGACCAGCCCAACGAGCTCGGTGCCGCCGCAGCTTGCCGGGATCTCCGGCACGGGCGCAGGCTTGCGCCGGATGTCGTCAAGCGCCCCACGTCCGATGTCCTCACTGCCGGGGTCGCCGAGGCAACCGTACGCGGCAATGGCGAACCGCTACGGCAAACTCGGACGTCTCAACGCCATGCCGGATCGCCCGGCACAGCCGACGTCCGAAAACGTGAAATGGGCCGCATCCAGCGAAACGCAGAAGTCGGCTGAGGCGGTCCGCAATGTGGTGGTAATCGGTTACGCGGAGGGCAACGAATTGCTGGCCGCGAAGACACACTATCCGAACGCCGCGGTCAAGGGCATCGAAACGGATTCGGAAGCGGTAGCCCACGCGAAGGGCGAGAAAAGCGGACTTGGCAACAACAAGGACATCGAAGTCACAGCCGCGATGGACTTCTCGAGTGCCGTCCTGAATGGGCACGTGAAGCCCGGCGAAGCCGATCGCATCGTGATGGCCTACGTGGCGCCTTACATGAACGACAACGAACTCGCGAACACCTTCACCCATGCTGCTCACGTGCAGAAGGACGGCGACAGATTTTCTCTGTCGACGTACGGCTCGCAGCACGCGTACACCGAATCAAAAGGCCTGAACATCCGGTCGGCGAGCGATCTGCTCGATATGGCGAAGGAAAACGGCTACGTGCTGGATCGGGCACAGGTACGTGTCGCGAGAGAAAATCCACCGGAGAACGATGCGCAAATCGTCACATCGCGGGAGAGTCTGATCAACCTCGACAAAACGATGGGCAAGCCCGGTCAGGCCGACGCGTGGCACACGATGGAATTGACCTTCAAGAAGGACGATAGCGTGCGGGACGAGTAATCTGCACCACGCTGCGCGAGCGATGCTCGCGCAGCAAACCGCTTGCGCTCACGCGCAATGCTTTAGCGCAACGCGTCAGCCCAGCGCTGCCCGCGCCGCCTTCACCGCCGCCAGCACCTGTTCCGGCGCCGTACCGCCCGGATGATTGCGGCTCGCCACCGACCCTTCCAGCGTCAGATACTCGAACACATCGTCGCCGAGCAGATGCGCGACGTTCGGTAGTTCGCTGCGCATTTCATCGAGCGTCAGATCGGCGAGATCGCAGCCGCGATCCACACAGATCCGCACCGCGTGCGCAACCGCTTCGTGCGCATCGCGAAACGCAAGACCGCGCTTGACCAGATAGTCGGCGAGATCGGTCGCCGTCGAGAAGCCCTGCAACGCGGCCGCGCGCATGGCCTGCGGCTTCACCGTGATACCCGCGGCCATCTCGGCAAAGATACGCAGCGTGTCGGCGACTGTATCGACGGTGTCGAACAACGGCTCCTTGTCTTCCTGATTGTCCTTGTTGTACGCGAGCGGCTGGCCCTTCATCAGCGTCAAGAGACCGATGAGGTGACCGTTCACGCGCCCCGTCTTGCCGCGCGCGAGTTCAGGCACGTCCGGGTTCTTCTTCTGCGGCATGATCGACGAGCCGGTGCAGAAGCGGTCCGCGAGATCGATAAAGCCGACGCGCGGGCTCATCCACAGCACGAGTTCTTCCGAGAAACGCGACACGTGCGTCATCACGAGCGCAGCGGCAGCGGTGAATTCGATGGCAAAGTCGCGGTCGGAAACCGCATCGAGCGAGTTGGTGCAGATGCCGTCGAAGCCGAGCGTCTTCGCGACCGCGTGACGATCGATCGGATAGCTGGTGCCCGCAAGCGCCGCCGCGCCGAGCGGCAGACGGTTCAGGCGCGCGCGGCAGTCGCGCATGCGACCGGTGTCGCGCGTAAACATCTCGACGTACGCGAGCAGATGGTGGCCGAACGTGACCGGCTGCGCGACCTGCAAATGCGTGAAGCCCGGCATGATCGTGCCGGCATGCTGTTCCGCGAGATCGATCAGCGCACGGCGCAGTTCGCCGAGCAGACCGACGATCCGGTCGATCTCGCCGCGCAACCACAAGCGGATGTCGGTCGCGACCTGGTCGTTGCGCGAGCGGCCGGTATGCAGGCGCTTGCCCGCATCGCCGATCAATGCGGTGAGGCGCGCTTCGATGTTCAGGTGCACGTCTTCGAGATCGAGTTGCCACTCGAACTCGCCCCGCTCGATTTCACCCTTGATCTGCGTCAGGCCGCGCTCGATGGCGGCGAGGTCGGCGGCGGCGATGATCTTCTGCGCGGCCAGCATCGAAGCATGCGCCAGCGATCCTTCGATATCGACGAGTGCGAGACGCTTGTCGAAGAAAACCGACGACGTATAGCGTTTGACGAGCTCCGACATCGGCTCCGAGAAGCGAGCCGACCAGGCTTCGCCTTTTTTGTGCAGTTGGGACGTCATGGTGATGAGCAGTGAACGTGCGGTGAAGCGGTTCGCGCGGGCCTAAGGCGCTCGCGAACCGGGGAAGTCGAGGATTTTAACACCCGGGGCCGTTGCCGCAGCCGCCGCGGCACTTGAGCCGGGCGTCACACCTCGCGCACCAGCACGACGAGCTTGAGGTCTTCGCGATGCGCAGGTTTGAACGTGATCTGGTCGTAGACGACGCGACCGTCGCGCGGATGATTGAATTCGCGCCGTCCGCCCTCGCGCTCGCCGACGTCCTGCGACGCCCAGAAGCGCGCGAACGCATCGCTAGCGGCGCTCAACGCGTCGATCAGGCCGCGCGTCGGCGCGTCGTTCAGATGGCGGATCGAATCGGCGCGAAATTCGGCAGCGAGCCGTCGCGCGCGCGTCTCCCAGTCGACGATCAGGTCGCGCGCACCCGGCTCGGTGAACGTGAAGCGCAGCAGGTTGCGATCGTGCGTGTCGTCGAGCCAGCCGACGAACAGGTCCGCCGCGCGCGCATTCCACGCCAGCGCATTCCACTGACGATCGAGCACATAGGCCGGTGTGTCGACGAGCTGGACGGTTTGCAGCAGCGTGTCGGGAGCGTCGGCGGCGCTCGGGTCCGGCTCGGCCGGATCGCGCTGCGCCGCGAGTTCGAACAGATATGCACGCTCCGCACGCGAAAGCTGCAACGCCACCGCGATTCGCGCGAGCGCATCCGCCGAAGCCGACACCGGCCGACCCTGCTCGATCCAGGTGTACCAGGTCGGGCTCACGCCGCACAGCTGCGCGACCTCTTCTCGCCGCAGACCCGGCGTACGGCGCCGCGGCCCCGGCGGCAAACCGACCGAGGCCGGCGACAGGCGCTCGCGATGCGCGCGGATGAAATCGCCGAGCGCGCGGGCAGGCGTCGCGTCGAGTGGGGGCGGTGGATCGGCGGGAGACGTTGTGTGGATCATCGGTCAGGCGCGCCGGCGGGGTGCGCGTGGGCATCGTGAGTGAGTGGGGTAGCGGGTGCACCAGTACCGGGATAACTGTATAGCTAGTACCAGTACTGATCTGGACTCCATTGTAGCCGCTGCTGTGCAATCCGCTTCGCCCTCTCCCGCAACCGAGCCGGCCGTGGGCCGAAGCGCGGGCCGCACCGCGCCCAAACGACGCACCGCCAGCCGGTCATCGGCCGCTAACGCATCGGCGATAATGACCCCATCGTCTCTCACCGTTCGCTCTGCTCCCCCGCCCATGATCGTCCGCCCGAATCTGCACTGGTTCCGCATGCTGCTCGCGTGGCGCGGCTCCGTTCTGCCGGAACTGCTGCCACGTCTCTTTCTGATTTTCTGCATCTCGGTGCTTGCTGTGGTCGCGCATACGCATCGGCTCGCGGTCGGACTCGAGCTGAGCCCCACGCCGTTCTCGCTGATCGGCATCGCACTCGCGGTGTTTCTCGGGTTTCGCAACAACACGAGCTACGACCGCTATTGGGAAGCCCGCAAACTGTGGGGACAGTTGCAGATCGACACGCGCTCGCTGACGCGTGAGGCGCTCACGCTGACGCGTAGCAATGCCAGCGCAGACGCTAACGCAGCCGAGGTACGTGAATTCATCGCCGTGCTGGGCGCACTACCGCATGCATTGCGGCACCAGCTACGCAGGACAGACCCGCGCAACGATCTCGCAGCCCGGCTACCCGCAGCGCTCGTCGAACGCGTCATGGCCTCGCGCTACCGTCCCGCGAAGTTGATGCTCTGGCTCGGAGAATGGGTGCAACGTCGCGCGCGCGAAGGCACGCTCGACCCGTGGGCCGTGCTGGCGTTCGATCGCAATCTGCATGGTGTGTCGGAGGTGATTGGCGGATGCGAGCGCATTGCCTCGACGCCGCTGCCGTTCGCGTACTCGGTGATGATCCACCGCACCGTCTATTTTTTCTGCGCGGCGCTACCGTTCGGCCTTGTCGACAGCATCGGCCTGTTCACGCCGGTGTTCAGCGTGTTCGTCGCGTATACGTTCATGGCGCACGAAGCGATTGCCTCGCAGATCGAAGATCCGTTCGGCACCGAAGACAACGATCTCGCGCTGAACATGCTATCCGCGTCGATCGAGGACGCGACGCGCGATCTGCTTGGTGAACCGTCGCTCGAAGCTCACCCGTCGGGGAAACCGGCCTTCGTGCTCGACTGACAACGGCATCGCACCGCTGCGTACACCGCGTACGCAGCTCAGTCGTTGCCGACCGTTTCCGACAGCCGCTTGAGCGTCGCAATCCGCGCACCGATGATATCGATCCGGCTATGCGCATCGATCACCGGCGTGGTCCCATCGCGGAACGCAACCCACGCGCGCTGCGCCTGCACGAGCGTCGCACGCGCGCCCGGCGGCATCCGCGCATTGAGCCGCCGGTAGTAGCGGTTCAGGTCGAACATCGCGTGTTCGCATTGCGCATCGGCAGAGCAGGCGCGCAGACGCGGCAGCGGATCGCCGCTGCCTTCACGCAGCGCCGCACGCCGCAACGCGAGCGCGCGGTCACGCACCGGTTGCAGTTGCATGTCGGCTTCAAACAGCACATACATCGTGCCGTGCGTCGTTTCGAAAACCGCGCGCTGCATCTTCGCTTCGGCATCGCGCCATTGCGTCCAGCGCTTCTGGCTCGTTTCCCAGCGCCTGTGCTGCGCGCCCGACGACTTCGCGAGCACCTGCTGATACGCCATATCGAGCGCAGCCTGCCACGCGGTGCGCGCCGTGTTCATGCACTGCACCTGCCCCGCCGTCGACGACATATCGCTGCGCGCAAGACACGTACGCATCGTGGCATCGATTGGATCGGCGGCGGCAACCTCTGCGCGGGCAACACGCGCGACCTGTGGCGCGGCGAACGCGGCTAGCGCGAGCACCGCCGCAACCGCAATCGACGCGAACTTCCGGTTCACCATCGTCAGCCGCGTACGCAATCGACGAAGTATTCGACGCGCCCGTTGATCGTCTCGCCGACAAGCCCGTGAATGTCCGTATGGAAACCCGGGAAGCGCTCGTTGAACTCGCGCGCAAAACGCAGGTAATTAACGATCGTGCGGTTAAAGCGCTCGCCGGGAATCAGCAACGGAATGCCCGGCGGATACGGCGTGAGCAGGATCGACGTTACGCGACCTTCGAGTTCGTCGATAGGCACGCGATCGACCTCGCGGTGCGCGAGCTTCGCGAACGCTTCGGACGGTTTCATCGCGGGTTCCATACTCGACAGGTACATCTCGGTGGTCAGACGCGCGATGTCGTTTGCACGGTAAACGCTGTGGATCTGCTCGCACAGATCGCGCAGGCCCATGCGCTCGTACGCGGGATTGTGCGCGACAAACTCGGGCAGCACGCGCCACAGCGGCTGGTTGTTATCGTAGTCGTCCTTGAACTGCTGCAGCTCGGTAACCATCGAGTTCCAGCGACCCTTCGTGATGCCGATCGTGAACATGATGAAGAACGAATACAAACCGGTCTTCTCGACGATGATGCCGTGCTCGGCCAGATACTTCGTGACGATCGCGGCCGGAATGCCGGTCGCGCCGAATTCGCCGTCCACGTTCAGGCCCGGCGTGATGATCGTCGCCTTGATCGGGTCGAGCATGTTGAAGCCTTCGGCGAGCGGACCGAAGCCGTGCCAGCGCTCGTTCGGCCGCAATATCCAGTCTTCGCGCGAGCCGATGCCTTCGTCAGCGAGTTCTTCCGGGCCCCACACTTCGAAGAACCAGTCGTCGCCGTACTCCTTGTCGACCTTGCGCATCGCGCGGCGGAAATCGAGCGCCTCAGCAATCGATTCCTCGACCAGCGCCGTACCGCCCGGCGGCTCCATCATCGCCGCGGCAACGTCGCACGACGCGATGATCGCGTACTGCGGGCTCGTCGACGTGTGCATCAGATACGCCTCGTTGAAACGATGGCGGTCGAACGTGCTGTTCTCCGAGTCCTGCACGACGATCTGCGAAGCCTGCGAGATACCGGCGAGCAGCTTGTGCGTGGAATGCGTCGCGAACACCAGTGCGCCGGTGCGCGGACGCCCCGCGCCGATGGCGTGCATGTCCTGATAGAACTCGTGGAACTCGGCGTGCGGCAGCCACGCTTCGTCGAAGTGCAGCGTGTCGAGCAGATCGCCGAGCAGGTCCTTGATCATCTCGACGTTGTAGATCACGCCGTCGTAGGTGCTTTGGGTGATCGTCAGGATGCGTGGCTTCGCATTCGGATTCTTCTCGAGCGCTTCGCGCGCGAACGGGTTCGCCTCGATCTTCTTGCGAATGTTCTCCGGCTTGAACTCATCGCGCGGAATCGGCCCGATGATGCCGAAGTGGTTGCGCGTCGGCGTGAGGAACACGGGGATCGCGCCCGTCATCGTGATCGCGTGCAGGATCGACTTGTGGCAGTTGCGGTCCACCAGCACGATGTCGCCCGGCGCGACCGTCGCGTGCCAGACGATCTTGTTCGACGTCGACGTGCCGTTGGTGACGAAGAACAGATGATCCGCACTGAAGATGCGCGCCGCGTTGCGCTCGGAGGCCGCGACCGGGCCCGTGTGGTCGAGCAGCTGGCCGAGTTCGTCGACGGCATTGCAGACGTCCGCGCGCAGCATGTTCTCGCCGAAGAACTGGTGGAACATCTGGCCGAGCGGATTCTTCAGGAACGCGACGCCGCCCGAGTGGCCCGGGCAGTGCCACGAGTACGAGCCTTCGTCCGCGTACTTGACGAGTTCCTTGAAGAACGGCGGCGCAAGCGCATCGAGATACACCTTGGTCTCGCGGATGATATGGCGCGCGACGAACTCCGGCGTGTCCTCGAACATGTGGATGAAGCCGTGCAGCTCACGCAGGATGTCGTTCGGAATGTGCCGCGACGTGCGTGTTTCGCCGTACAGGAAGATCGGGATATCCGAGTTGCGGCGGCGCACTTCGGTCACGAACGCGCGCAGGTCGATGATCGCCGACGCGAGTTCGGGCGTGTCGTCTTCGTTGCCGGGGTTTTCGATGAACGGCAGCAGTTCGTCGTCGTCGATGGAGAGAATGAAGCACGACGCGCGGCTCGATTGCTGTGCAAACGACGTGAGATCGCCGTAGCTCGTCAGCCCGAGCACTTCGACGCCTTCTTTCTCGATCGCTTCCGCGAGCGCCCGGATGCCGGAACCCGAGATGTTCTCGGAACGGAAATCTTCGTCGATGATGACGACGGGAAAACGAAACTTCATGGGCGATTCTCCAAAAAGAACGACCGCTGCTTGTGTTGCGCAGCGGTCACCCGGCAATCCGGTGAGTCAATGCGCTCGCGCGTCACGTTTTAGGCAACGTCACGCCACGTTGACCTTGATATTTGCCGCCGCGATCCGCGTACGACACCTCACAAATTTCGTCGCTTTCAAAGAACAGCACCTGCGCGACGCCTTCGTTCGCGTAGATTTTGGCAGGCAAAGGTGTCGTATTCGAGAATTCGAGCGTGACATAGCCTTCCCATTCCGGCTCGAACGGCGTCACGTTGACGATGATGCCGCAACGCGCATAGGTCGATTTGCCGAGGCAGACCGTCAGCACGCTGCGCGGAATACGGAAATATTCGACCGTGCGGGCGAGCGCGAACGAGTTCGGCGGGATGATGCAGACGTCGCCCTTGAAGTCGACAAACGACTTCTCGTCGAAGTTCTTCGGGTCGACGATCGTGGAATTGATGTTCGTGAAGATCTTGAATTCGTCCGCACAGCGGATGTCGTAGCCGTAGCTCGAGGTGCCGTAGCTGACAATCTTGCGGCCATCCTCGGACACGCGCACCTGATCGCGAACAAACGGCTCGATCATCTTGTGCTCTTCGGCCATGCGCCGGATCCACTTGTCGGATTTGATTGCCATAGAGTCGAGTTGAACGCTGGTTGGTCGCTACCGGCGGGTTGTGCCGGATCGCTACGGTGACGTGGGGACCGGCTGACGCGCCCGTGGGGCGCGGGTTGCCGGACGAAAGGCGGTTATTTTACGCGATCGGGAGAAAGCTGCTGCTCATCGGGCCGGCGCACCGGCTGGGCGCGCTACGTGGACCACTCGGACCACGCGGCACATCGACCGCGCTCACTGGCGGATGGCGCCGCACGCGAGCGCAGGACCCGCGCTGTGCTGCGGGTACGCGTAAGGATCGCCCGCATCGCGATGGACCAGCACGGAACGCTGCAGCACCGAGCGGATGCCGTCGAGCGACACGTCCGGCGCGACGATGAAGCCGGCCGCGACGCCGTTCGCATCCGCGTGGATGTTGCCGAGATCGCCCTCGACCCGGGCGCCCGCCTTCAGGCGCTCGGCTGCGGGCGAAAACACCGGGCCGGCCGCCGAACCATCCACTGAGTTGCAGTCGCCGCGCTCGTGTACCTGCAGCGCGTGGTCGGAGTTCGCGGGCAGGCCGGACAGATTGTAGGTAACCTGCACGCCATCCGAACGCTCGATAAAGGTCACCGTGCCGCGCGCCATGCTCCCCACGGTCGGCAGCAACTGGGCATCCGCGCGCTTTTCCTGCGGCCGCAGGAAAGTCGAGCAACCGCACAGTAGCAACCCGCTCGCGGCCATCACGATGAACGTATGTGTCGCGCGCCCGTCGATTCGTTTTCTCATGCAATCCTCTTGTCGGCCGCCGGCCGCCCCTGCGGCCAGTCTGCCGGACCTGACGAAGCCCACATGATACCGCGAGCGACGGCCCGGATTGACGCCTTCGACGACCGTGCCGAAGGCGCGCTCAGGTGTTCTGGATCACGATGTTCGGAAACTTCGAGGTCATGTCGCGCGCGCGCTCGGCAATGTGGATCGCAACCTTGCGCGCGATCGCCCCATAAACCCCGGCGATGCGGCCGTCCGGGTCGGCTGCGACGGTGGGCCGGCCCGAGTCGGTCTGCTCTCGGATCGCGATATCGAGCGGCAGGCTGCCGAGCAGTTCCACGCCGTATTCGCGCGCCATCCGGTCGCCGCCGCCGGCGCCGAAAACATGCTCCTCATGACCGCAGTTCGAGCAGATATGCGTGCTCATGTTCTCGACGATGCCGAGAATCGGAATCCCGACCTTCTCGAACATCTTCAGACCTTTCTTTGCGTCGAGTAACGCGATGTCCTGCGGCGTCGTCACAATCACCGCACCGGTGACGGGCACGCGCTGCGACAGCGTGAGCTGGATATCGCCGGTGCCGGGCGGCATGTCGACGATCAGGTAGTCGAGATCCTGCCAGTTCGTCTGCCGCAGCAACTGTTCGAGCGCGGACGTGGCCATCGGACCGCGCCAGACCATCGGATTGTCCTGCTCGATCAGAAAGCCGATCGAATTGGCCTGCATGCCGTGGCCGACGAGCGGAATCATCGATTTGCCGTCGGGCGATTCGGGGCGACCTTCTATGCCGAGCATCATCGGCAGCGACGGGCCGTAGATGTCTGCATCGAGTATGCCGACCGACGCGCCTTCACTCGCCAGCGCGAGTGCGAGGTTCACGGCGGTCGTGCTCTTGCCGACACCGCCCTTGCCCGACGCAACCGCTACGATGTTTTTCACGTTCGGCAGCAGTTTCACGCCGCGCTGCACGGTATGCGCCGCGATTTGCTGCGACACCGTCACACGGGCTTCAGCGACACCCGGCACGGCACGCAGTGCCTCGGTGACGAGCGCATTCAGCGCTTCAAACTGGCGTTTTGCCGGATAGCCGAGCACGAGGTCGACACCGACCGTCGAACCATCGATTGCCACATTGCGGAAATTTTTTGCCGCCGCAAACGGACGGCCAGTGTTGGGGTCGGCGACGGCCGCGAGGGCGGCGTCGACCAATGCCCGATCGATACTCATTGAAACTCCGTGGGAACGCTTGCGGCGCGGGGGAATCGAAGCTTCCGCCAGCCGCCGGAAATTGAAAGAAATTGTTAGTCGCCATTGCGCAAAACAGGCTTGCCAGGCACCCTTCGCCAGCAGCAAGCTATAGGGCCCTGCCCGGGTGCCTCGAGGCTTTGCCGCTGCAGGCTCAAGCCGTCATTGTAGTGGCTGCCGCGTGCTGCTGCCGGAAGACCCTGTTGCGTGGTGTGTCGACGGTCCGGCTTCTGTCGTCGTCGAGCCGTCTTACTCAAGAGAGGAATCAAAAATGAATGCAAAAATCATGACTCGCATGTCGGTACTCACCCTCGTCGGCGCGCTGCTTGCCGGCTGTGCCACTCCGCAGGGCACCAACACCGCGGTCGGTACCGGTGTGGGCGCCGGTCTCGGCGCCGGCATCGGTGCGCTGATTGGCGGCGGCAAGGGCGCGGCGATCGGCGCAGGCGTAGGCGCGGCGGCCGGCGGTATCACCGGCTACAACTGGCAGGCCATCCACAACAAGCTGACCGGCGCCACCGCCGGTACCGGCACGCAGATCACCGAGCAGCCGGACGGCTCGCTCAAGCTGAACATCCCGAGCTCGGTCACCTTCGACACCAACCAGTACACGATCAAGCCGAGCTTCGCGCCGGTGCTCGATCAGGTCGCACAGACGCTCAACCAGAATCCTGAAGTGATCGCCCAGGTGATCGGCTATACGGACAGCACGGGTCAGGCGGCCTATAACCAGACACTGTCGGTGAATCGCGCGACAAGCGTCACGACCTACCTCGTGCAGCGCGGCGTCGCGGGGGGGCGTCTGTCGGCAGATGGCCGCGGTGCGTCCAATCCGATTGCCGATAACAACACGGAAGCGGGTCGCGCGCAAAATCGTCGCGTCGAAGTCTATCTGCGTGCCACGGCACAGCACGCGCAGTAACGTGCGCCAGCAACTGGTCGAAAGAGGGGAATGATGGTTGTGGGCCCGGCTGATCGGGCCCGTAACGAGTGCAGTAACAAGCGCAGAAAAATCGCCGCGGACGAAACGAAAAATTTTTCGAACTCTTGCGATTTAGCCGTGTCTGTATTTACGGTACGTGGCTGGCGATGCCGCCGCGTCACCATTCTCCTCTTGTCGTTGTTGCTCCGGGGCCGAATCGCCCCGGTTTTTTTTGCCTGTCGTTTTTGCTGGTCTCCGGTCTTTCCGGTCGCTTCTCCCGCTGCACTTCCCCGCCGGTGTTTCCCGATTCCTCGCGCCAAGTCGCCGTTTTGTCACATCGCGCATACCGTGCGTAGTGCTACCGCGTGCTTTCGGCCCGCGGTGTCGTCGTAATCTCTACCAACCATAACGCGCGCCCGGACCCGGCGAGCCCCACCCGCGTTGTGCGGCCGCCCTGCTAGAATCGCTGTTTCGTCCCCCGCCAAGCCCCCGGAATATCCATGTCAGCCCCCGCCACCGGCCCCAGCGCCGTCGACGCGCCGTCAAAGCCCCGCCAGATCCTTGTCACCTCCGCGTTGCCGTACGCGAACGGGCAGATTCACATCGGCCATATGGTCGAGCATATCCAGACGGATATCTGGGTCCGGACGTTGCGCATGCATGGACACGAGGTCTACTACGTCGGCGCCGACGATACGCACGGCACGCCGATCATGCTGAGCGCAGAGCGGGAAGGCATCACGCCGAAGCAACTGATCGACCGCGTGTGGCAGGAACACACGCGCGATTTCGCCAGCTTCGGCGTGCAATACGACAATTACTACACGACCCATTCGGAAGAGAACCGTGTGCTGTCGGAGTCGATCTACACCTCGTTGCAGGCCGCCGGCCTGATCGAGGCGCGCGACATCGAACAGGCGTACGACCCGGTCAAGGAAATGTTCCTGCCGGATCGCTTCATCAAGGGCGAGTGCCCGAAGTGCGGCGCGAAGGATCAGTACGGCGATAGCTGCGAGGTCTGCGGTTCGACCTATCAACCGACCGACCTGATCAATCCGTATTCGGTCGTCTCGGGCGCGACGCCGATCCGCAAGGTCTCGACGCACTACTTCTTCCGCCTGTCCGATCCGCGCTGCGAGAATTTCCTGCGCGGCTGGGTCGGCGGTCTGGCGCAACAGGAAGCCACCAACAAGATGCGCGAATGGCTCGGCGATGCGGGCGACGCGAAGCTCGCCGACTGGGACATCTCGCGCGATGCGCCGTACTTCGGCTTCGAGATTCCCGGCGCGCCCGGCAAATACTTCTACGTGTGGCTCGACGCGCCGGTCGGCTACTACGCAAGCTTCAAGAACCTGTGCGAGCAGCGCGGCATCGATTTCGACGCATGGGTGCGCAAGGACTCGACCACCGAGCAGTATCACTTCATCGGCAAGGACATCCTGTACTTCCACACGCTGTTCTGGCCGGCCATGCTCGAGTTCTCGGGCCATCGCACGCCGACCAACGTGTTCGCGCACGGCTTCCTGACGGTGGACGGCACGAAAATGTCGAAGTCGCGCGGCACGTTCATCACCGCGAAGAGCTATATCGACACGGGCCTGAATCCGGAGTGGCTGCGCTACTACTACGCCGCGAAGCTGAACAGCACGATGGAAGACATCGACCTGAATCTCGGCGACTTCCAGGCGCGCGTGAACAGCGATCTCGTCGGCAAGTACGTGAACATCGCGAGCCGCGCGGCGGGCTTCCTGATCAAGCGTTTCGACGGGCGCATCCAGGACAGCGCGATGCGTCATCCGCTGCTCGACACGCTGCGCGCAGCGATTCCGCAGATCGCCGCGCATTACGAAGCACGCGACTACGGCCGCGCGCTGCGTACGACGATGGAACTCGCCGACAGCGTCAATGGATACGTGGATACCGCCAAGCCGTGGGATCAGGCGAAGGACCCGGCAAACGCGGTCGCGCTGCATGAAACCTGCAGCGTCAGCATCGAGGCGTTCCGTCTGCTGTCGCTCGCGCTGAAGCCGGTGCTGCCGAAGCTCGCGCAATCGGTTGAAGCGTTCCTCGATATCGCACCGCAGGTGTGGGCCGACGCGAATACGCCGCTCACATCGCAGCGTCCGATCAACGCATATCAGCATCTGATGACGCGCGTCGATCCGAAACAGATCGATGCGCTGCTTGCTGCAAACCGCGAATCGCTGCAAGCGACGGGTACGGCCACCGCTGCGGAACCTGCTGCTGCGTCCGGCGCGAAAGCGTCGGCAAAAGCCGCTGCGTCTGCCAAGACCGCCGCTCAGGCCGCAACGGACACGCCCGACGTCATCTCGATCGATGACTTCGCGAAGATCGATCTGCGCATTGCGAAGATCGTCGATTGCCGCGCGGTTGAAGGATCGGACAAGTTGCTGCAACTGACGCTCGACGTCGGCGAAGAGAAGACGCGTAACGTGTTTTCGGGCATCAAGTCCGCGTATCAGCCGGAGCAACTGATCGGCAAGCTGACCGTGATGGTCGCGAACCTCGCGCCGCGAAAGATGAAATTCGGTCTGTCGGAAGGCATGGTGCTCGCGGCTTCCGCGACCGATGAAAAGGCCGAACCGGGTCTTTACCTGCTCGAACCCAACAGCGGTGCGAAGCCGGGCATGCGGGTGAAGTAAGTCGCGTAGATCAAAGCGGTAAAAAAGCGGCGGGCTCTAAAAAAGCCCGCCGCTTTTTTTCATGGCTGCAACGACACTACCAGTGAAATCGATCGAAACGCCGCGTGTACAGCAGGTCGATACCCTGGAACGTCCCGCCATATGCGGCGATCGACCAGAAGCGCGTCAGGTTGACGGTTGCCTTGATCGCATTCGCCGCCGACTGCAGGCCCTGTTCGTAGCCGAGCACGAGCCATTCGCTGATCGCCTTCGACACCATCACGACCTGCGGGTCCGTCAATCCGACTTCGCTGCGCCCCACCGTCACCTCGTCGAGCCCGAACGTCTGCGCGATCCGCTTGCCGCTCACACTGCCGAGCAGCGCAAGCGCGGTCGTCATCGTGCTCTGCTGGCCGAGGTTGTTGCCCTGGTCGGTGCCGTGACCGAACAGCAGCCATGAGAGCTTTTCGTTGTCGGGCACGTTCGGCTCCGACACGAGCTTCGCGTTCGGCGCCTGGACCGTGCCGGTCACCTGCACGCCGGCTTCGACCTGCTGGTTGCGGCGCATCGCGAGAATGTTGATGCCGGGATTCGACACCGGTCCGTTGAACGTGAAGAAACCGTTCTCGATCGCCAGCTTGCGACCGAACGCCGTGTAGGTCGAACCTTCCGTCACACGCACATTGCCGACCGCGCGCAGCGGCTGGTTCGGCGCGCTCATCGCGGTGATCGTGCCGCGCAGGCCGAGATCCGCGCCCTGGCCGCGGAAGCGGAAGTTGTTGCCGAGATCGAGGTCGATGTTCGCGCGCGGCGCAAAACGGCCGACGGGCTTGTCGGTGGCGGCCACCGCATCGGGCTTCTTCTCGCCGCGCACCGTGCCATCCGCCCGCACGATCACGACATCGTCGCCGAGACTCGGCGAGGCTTCTTCGGGCAGATCGAAGAGCGCGTGGTCGACGTTAAATTTGCCGTTGATCGCCATGCCGCCCTGCGGTCCCGCATTCGCAACGCTCGCGCTACCAGACAGCGACAACTCGCGGTCCGGCGCCGCGAACAGTTCGAGCTTGTCGGCAACGATGCTCGCGGTGAGATCGGGTTCCGCGCCGTCGAGCCGCACGCGACCGGTCGCGCGCAGCGTACCGCTCGCGCCATGGAATTCGACCTGCTGGAAATCGACGAGATTTTCTGACAGCGCGATGCGGACCACGCCGCCCTTCAGTTGTACGCCCTGGTCGACGAGTGTTGCCGACAACCCATCGCCGGTCAGCGAGCCCGACAGGTTCGGTTTCGCCACCGTCCCGCCGAGCGCGAGCTTCAAGGCCAGGTGGCCATCGAGCAGATAGCTGGGCCCGAACAGTCCGCCCGTCGTCTTCAGCGACGGCAAGTCTGCGTCGACCTTGCCGGTGAGCGGCGCGTCGTCGTCGACGGTCAGTGCGCCATCGCGTAGCGCCAGCGCCGTGTGCGCGTCGGCATCGATGACGCCGAGCCGGCTCGCCTGCGCATGCACCGTTGCATTGACGCGATTGCCGCCGCTGAAGTCGGCACGCGCAGCGATATCGGTAATGCCCAGCGATGCAATGCCGCGGCCCACCTCGACCGTCACATCGCCACCGCGGCGCTTCAACTGGACGTGGCCGCTCGCCGTGTCGCCAAGCGCAAAGTCCCAGTCGCCGTCGAATACGAGGTCGGTCTTCACCGGCGACGCATCGCCGGTGATCTCTTCGCGCAGTGCCAGCAAGCGCGCGAGCGACACGTCTGTCAACGTGCCCGCCGAGCGGATGCGTCCGTGATCGAGTGCGAACGATTTCAGATCGAGCACCGCACCTTCGAGCGTGAGCCGCGTCGCGCCCAACGTCACCCGTCCGGCACCGGCACTCACCGTGAGCGGCGTTTCGAGATTCACCGCCGGCGTGCCGCGATTCTGCAGGCGCGTGACCGTGCCGTCCCAGCGCGTGCCGTCGCGTGCTTCGGTCAGGTGGCCGTTCGCGCCGAGTGTCAATTCGACGGTGCGGCCTTCCACCTTGCCGGACGCGGCGGCTTCGAGCGTGTGATTCGCGCGAGTGCCGCCGAGGCGCGCGGTCAGCGTCGCGAGATCGACACCGGCCGCGCTGAGATTGCGCGCGTCGGTGGTGAAGACGAGCGCGCCGTTTGCGCCATCGCGCAGCTCGGCATGGCCCTGCGCATGACCGAGCCGGGTCGTGCCGAACGCGACACTGTCCGCGTTGTAGTCGAGCACGACGTTCGGATGCGCAAACGAACCTGTCAGATCGCCGTTCGCGGCCACGACACCCGCGAGGCCGAAGCCGAGCCGTTCGAGTTGCGGCGCGTCGATGCGAAAGCGCAGCCGGTCACCGGGCGCGCCGAAGCTGCCCTGCAGATCCACCTGGTTGCCCGCCACCGACAGGTTCGCGCGGCTCGGCAACAGTCGCGTGCCGGCGAGTTGGATCGTGCCACCGCCGGTCAGCGGCAGGCCGTCGTAGACGCTGTCGCCGAGCTTGAAATCGGCCTTCGTCGTGAAGCCCGGGGCGAGTACGCCCGCTGCGTTCAGCGTGCCGGTGACGCGTGCTTCGATCTTGCCCGTCTGTGCTGGAGCTGCGCTGCGTTTTGCGGAGTTGGTGGCGGAGTTGGCAGCGCTCTTTGCCGCGGGTTTTGCCGCGGATTCCGCGCCCGATTTCGCGCCTGATCGCGCAACGGCCGGTGCGGCACGCGCCGGTGTCTGTACGGTCAGCGCGAACGGATCGAAATCGGTTAGCGCAGCCTTCAGGTTGTAGGTCGAATTCGCGTCGTGCTTGATCGCGCCGGACAGATCGATACGGCCCTTGCCCGCGCTGACCTTCACGTCGTTGAAGCTCATCCGCGCGGGGTCGAACGTTATCTTGCCTTGCGCGCGAAGTGCGGCCTTCGGGTCGGCGAGATCGAGCGTGATGCTCTGCACGTCGTCGTTCAGGCGGATGCCGACCGGGCCGCTCAACTGCGTCGCGCGCACGCTCGCTTCGAGCGCGTTCAGATCGAGGTTGGCCACCTTCAGATCGAACTGGCCGTACTTGCCCTTCAGCGCACCGCCACCGGTGATGGTCGCGTTCTTCACGAGCCGTACGTTCAGGTTCGACAGGCGCTGGCTTGCAGCATCGAGGCGAATGTCGGCATGCGCATCGATGAGGGGCAGCAGATGCTGGTCGATCGCGCCGGGCTTCGCGTTGACGATCGAGACGGTGCCGGCTACGGCGAAAGCGGGGGCGGTGTTGTTTGCCGCCGCAGCGGTCAGCGCTTTCTGGGCGACAGCCGGGCCGCTTGCCGTGCTTGCCGTGCTTGCCGTGCTTGCCGTGCTTGCCGTGCTTGCCGTGCTTGCCGTGCTTGCCGTGCTTGCCGTGCTTGCCGTGCTTGCCACCGCCGCCGAAGCAACAACCGCTTCCCCACTCGCCGGCTGCAACTCAGCCCGCACCGCGAGATCCGCCTGCGGCGCCCCCGGCGCAAATGCCTGCGGATTCACATGATCGAACGTCAGCGTCGCGCGTTGCAACGGTACCGCGGCGAACGGCGTCGCCTCCACATGCGCGTGCCCCGTGAGCTTCATCCCGCTCGCATCGAGTTCGGCGACGAGCGTTTCCAGCGATCCAGTCAGGTTGCCGCGCACCTCGACCGCTTCCTCGTTAACCTTGCCCGCATAACCGATCTCACCGGTTAGCGGAAACGGCCGCACACCGTCGAGCTTCGCATGCGCTGTCAGCGCGCCGAACGGCGTGTCGAGCCGCTCCACCGCCGCCTCGTGATGCCGGCCGTCGCTACGCCCATGAAACAACAGCCGGGAGAACTCGGTCGTCGATGTGCCTTCGTGCAGCAACAAGCGCTCGACGCGCAGGTCGCGCACCTCGAGCTGCATCGGCAGTTGCAGGTCCTGCGGCAACTTCGTCGGCTCCGAAGACGACGATGTCGACGGCACGAGCCGCGCGTCGATGGTGCCGATGTGCAGGTAGTCGATCGAGTAACGCCACGGCGCTCGCGTGAGCGCCCACTTGCCCGCCACACTGTCGACCTTGATGTCGGTGCCGTCGGCGCCGCGCCATTCGACATGGCGCAAGCGCACGCCGGTGGCGAGCGCCCCGCCGTCGAGCGTGCCGGACAACTGGCCGCCCAGCAGTCTCACCGCCGCGCGCCAGACGTAGCCGGTACCGCGCTCGGTTGCGAGCGCGCCGTACACCAGACCGACCGCGAGCGCCGCGAGCAACACCAGTACACCAACGGTCCACGCCAGCACCTTCCACAGACGCCGGCCGCGCGGACGCCCGGACGGCGGCGGCGTGCCAGCGCCGTCGGGCGAGGCGTCGTCCGGTGCGGGCTGTGGCGGGAGTGCGGAGGAATCCGTGGTCATGCTCGATACAGGCGAATGGGCGATGCAGTGGAGGAAGTCATCAGAAGGCAATCCCGAGCGTCAGATAAGGCCGCACGCTGCGGTTGCGAATGCCGTAGGCAACGTCGATGTTTACCGGTCCGACCGGGCTGCGCCAGCGCGCGCCCACACCGACACCGGAAAAGAAGACCTTTTCGGCCCATGTATCGGTGGCGGTGCCGATATCGAAGAACGTCGCGGCGCCCCAGTCGTGGCTGAACCAGTGCTGGTATTCGACGCTGCCCGTCATCAGATATTTGGTCGGCAGCGTCGAGCCGTCGACCTCGTCACCGATGCTCTGGAAGCTGTACCCACGCACCGAGTTCGAACCGCCCGCGCGAAACAGCAGCGACGCCGGCACGCCCGACGAACTGCCGCCCGTGAACACGCCGCCGAGTTCCGCGCGCAGCACCACGAGGTCGGTCTTGCCGATCGGCAGGTATTGCTGGCCACGCGCATAGCCGCGGACGAAGCTCTGTTCGGTTGCCGCACCCTTCACCGCAAACCCCGCTTCCGCGTGAATCAGGTTGCCGGAGCGCGGGAACAGCGGGTCGTCGGTATTGCGGCGCGTCCACGACCATGACGGTACGAGCGCGTGGCTCGTGGTCGGGTTACCGTTGTTCTGCTCGAGCCGGTCCTGGTAGTAGAGGATCGAGTAGGAATAGTCGATGTTCTGCGACGTGCGGGTTCGCTGCACACCGACACGCGCGCTATAGATCGTCGTGTCCGACACGTCGGTGCTGGTGTACGACGCGAGCACGCTGTTGGTCCACGCGCGCTCGCCGGGCGGCATCGACAGCTGGATCTGGCCGTAGCGCTGGATGCGGTCGACGCGCCCCTGGATCGAGAACGGATACGCATGGCCGAACGTGTCGAGGTACGAATAGGAACCCTGCACATGCGGACCGGTATCGGTCGAATAACCGACGCCGCCGCGCACGCTGTTGTACGGATACTCGCTGACCTTCACGTGGATCGGCGTATCGGCGGGTTTCGTGGGGTCGTTGTCGACGTCGATGGCAACGCTCGCGTAGTACGGCGTGCCCTGCAACTGGCGCTGCAGTTCGTTGATGCGCTGTACATCGTAGATCTCGCCGACCGACACCGGATTCACGTTATCGACGATCTTCTCCGGATAGCGCCGCGTGCCCGATACGTCGAGCTTGCCCATCGTGAACGTCGGGCCGCTGTCGTACAGGACGCTGAGCGTTGCGCGGTGCGTGCGCGGATCGATACGTGCCTCCGACTGCGCGATTTTCGCCCCCAGGTAGCGGCGTGCCTGCAGCGCCCTCAGCGACGCGCTCTTCGCATCGTCCCAGCCGGACTGCGAGAACGGGTCGCCTTCGCGCAGCGAAAAGGCGAAACGGGTGGCGTTTTCCTGACTCGGGTCTTCGGTCAGCACGGCGCCGCGAAACGTCAGTGTGATCGCCGAAACCGTCGTGCGCGGGCCGGGATCGACGCTGATCTTCACGCTTTTCTTGCCGTCGACCGTGCGTACGTCCGTCCGTACTACCGGCGAGAAATAGCCCTGCGTCGCGGTGAGATCGCGCACCTGCTGCGGCGTCGCGGTGACGAGAAACTGGAACTGGTCGTCGCTGATGTCATCGCGCTTCGCAAACCGTGCGATGTCCAGATGCGCTTCGAGCAGCTTGCGCAGCGAGCGCGGCGAGGTCTCGATGTCGACCTTGTAGGCGGCGCGCGCCGCGTGTGCGTCGCTGGCGGCAAACATGAATGCGAGGACCAGCAGGCATCCCGCCAACCACGCGCGCAACGGCCACGGCGCATGGCGCGCCGCTCCGCGCTGCCGCGGGCTGCCGTGACCGGGCCCCCAGCCAGGGCGGCGCACGTACGACGGTTCGATCGGACACCCCGCCAAACAGGACCTCCCAGGCCGTGGTTGATATGAATGGTTAATTCGGCGCTGCGAGCGTGGCCGAAGCTCGCTATTTGACCACATCGGCAGGGCCTGGCCTCCGCTGACCTGCGTGCGCTGCTCGCCTTGGACGCGCGCCCCCGGCCGATGTTCCGCAAATTCGACCGCGCGCTTTCGCATGCTGTAAAATTCCGCCACACCGCGCGAAAAGCCGCCGGGCAGACCTCCCGCCCCGCTGCCGCCCTCCTCTTTCACGGACGTCGAGCCATGTATCAATCGGACATCACCCAGTTTCTGAACCAGCTCAAAGAACAAAAGCCCGCCCTCGAAGCGGAACAGCGCCGTGGCCGTTCGCTGCTGTGGGACAAACAGCCGGTCGATCTCGACGAACGCGCGCACCAGCAAGCCTCGCGCGTAGAACAAACGCCTTACGTCTACTACCAGAACTTCTGAGCGTGACGACCGCCGACGAGGCCCGCCCGGCGCAGGATCAGTCCGACGCCGCGCTCGCTGCGCCCGTAACCGATACGACACCCGATACCGTCGACGGTATCGCGTTCGCGCGCCTGTACGGCGAACCGCTCTTCAAGCTCCCGCAAGACCTGTATATCCCGCCGGATGCGCTCGAGGTCTTTCTCGAAACGTTCGAAGGCCCGCTCGATCTGCTGCTGTACCTGATCCGCAAGCAGAACTTCAACGTGCTCGACATCCCGATGGCCGACGTCACCGTGCAGTACCTCGGTTACGTCGAACAGCTGCGCGAGTCGAATCTCGAACTGGCATCCGAATACCTGCTGATGGCCGCGATGCTGATCGAGATCAAGTCGCGCATGCTGCTGCCGGTCAGAAAAGCCGATAGCGGCGAGGAAGCGGAAGATCCGCGCGCCGAACTCGTGCGCCGTCTGCTCGAGTACGAGCAGATGAAGCTCGCGGCGCAGCGTCTCGACCAGTTGCCGCAGCTCGGCCGCGACTTCCTGCGCGCCGAGGTGTACATCGAACAGAGCATGACGCCGCGCTTTCCGGACGTGAACAGCGACGATCTGCGCGCGGCCTGGGCGGATGTGATCAAGCGGGCGAAGCTCGTCCAGCATCACCGCATCTCGCGCGAGGAACTGTCGGTGCGCGAGCACATGAGCACGATCCTGCGCCGGCTGCAGAATGCGCGCTTCATGGAATTCTCGGATCTGTTCGACACATCGCGCGGTGTGCCGGTGGTCGTGGTGAACTTCATCGCGATGCTGGAGCTGTCGCGCGAATCGCTGATCGAGATCACCCAGGCCGAACCGTTTGCGCCGATCTACGTGCGCCTCGCGTATCTGCCGGCATAACTACGGAGACCCGCCACCCCGCCCCGTGCGAGGAGTGCACCGCCGATCATGAAAATCATCAGCTCGATCCACGAATTGCGCGACCAGTTGCGCGGCCAGAACCGCACTGCGTTCGTCCCGACGATGGGTAACCTGCACGAAGGCCATCTTTCGCTGATGCGTCTTGCGCGCCAGCACGGCGATCCGGTTGTCGCGAGCATCTTCGTCAACCGGCTGCAATTCGGCCCGAACGAGGACTTCGACAAATACCCGCGCACGTTCGAAGAGGACGTCGAGAAGCTGCAGAAGGAAAACGTCTACGTGCTGTTCGCGCCGACCGAGCGCGATCTGTACCCGGAGCCGCAGCAATATCGCGTGCATCCGCCGCAGGATCTTGGCGACATCCTTGAAGGTGAGTTCCGGCCGGGCTTCTTCCAGGGCGTGTGCACAGTGGTGATGAAGCTGATGTCGTGCGTGCAACCGCGCGTCGCGGTGTTCGGCAAGAAGGATTACCAGCAGTTGATGATCGTGCGACAGATGTGCCACCAGTTCGCGCTCCCAACCGACATCATTGCGGCGGAAACCGTGCGTGACGCCGACGGGCTCGCACTCAGTTCGCGCAACCGCTATCTGCAGCCCACCGAGCGCGCCGAAGCACCGCAACTGGCCATCGCGCTGAACGGTGTGCGCACCGCGGTGCTGGCCGGCGATCGCGACTTCGCGAAGATCGAGCAGCAGGCGATGGCCACGCTCGCCGCACGCGGCTGGCAGCCCGATTACATCGCCGTGCGCAAACGCGTGAACCTGCAGGCACCCGCCGCGCATGAAACCGACGCACCGCTCGTCGTGCTCGCCGCCGCGAAGCTCGGTGCGACGCGCCTGATCGACAACCTCGAAATCTAAAACCCGCCTGAACCTCCCGCCGGCCCGGCGCGCCGCATGCGCCCGGGTCGCGACTACTTGTCCACGGAACGCCCGCCCATGCAACGCCACATGCTGAAGTCGAAGATCCATCGCGCCGCCGTCACGCACTGCGAACTGCACTATGAAGGCTCGTGCGCAATCGACGAGAACCTGCTCGAAGCCGCGAACATCGTCGAAAACGAACGCATCGACATCTGGAACATCAATAACGGCGAGCGTTTTTCGACCTACGCGATCAAGGGCGAGCGCGGCAGCGGCATGATTTCGCTGAATGGGTCGGCGGCGCGCCGGGCGCAACTCGGCGACCTCGTCATCATCGCGGCGTTTGCCACGGTCGACGAGGCGGAGCTAAAAGCGGGATGGAAACCGGACCTGGTGTTCGTCGACGGCGACAACCGGATCAAGGGCAGTCGCGACCACGTGCCGACGCAAACCTGGACCTGATGGCCTTGCGCGTCGGGCCGATCGTGGCCCGAACGCTTCACCGTGCCGCGCGTGGCGGCGTCAGGTTTTCTTGCTGGCCCAATCGATGATCGATTGCCACTGCTCCAGGTCCTTCTCGACCCGGCTCTTCGCCACGTCCCACAACGTAAGGCCGTGCGCGGCAAGCTGCACGTAGTTCTGCGTATCGCGCACAAAGCCGAGCACCGGCAGCTTCAGCCCCTCGACAAAACGATGCAACTGATCCGCCGAGCGCGTACGCGCATCGACGCGCATCCCGACCACACCGACCTCGATGCGGCCCTTCCGGATGGCTTTTTCTTTCGCGAGGTGTTCGAGAAATTCCTGAGTGGCGAGGATATCGAACAGCGACGGCTGCAGCGGCACGATGACCTTGTCGGCCAGATCGAGCGCAACGCCGAGGCGGTTGCCGTGCAAGCCGGCAGGCGTATCGATGATCGCGTGCTCGAGGCCCTTGGGCGGTTTGGCCGGCGCCTCGGGGTCGACCTCCCAGATTTCGATCGGCGGGAGCGTGGCGGGCCGCAGCTCGAGCCACGCATGCGCTGAATGCTGTTTGTCCAGATCCGCGAGCGCAACCCACTCGCCCGCGGCGGCGAAATAGCCCGCCAGATTGGTCGACAGCGTGCTCTTGCCCACGCCGCCCTTCGGATTCGCCACCACGATTACCGTCATGAATGCCCCCGGAAGATGGCTGGCGCAGCCAGCCGGTTTGCCGTTTCTTGCCGTCAAAAGTCGATCCAGCCGTTGATAATATCGGCAAAACCCGCCGCACCGAAACAAGAACGACCATTCGGTGTGCATTTCTTTCTACGAGGACACCAGACCATGACGAAGCTTCGCCCCGAATACACCCTCGAGCGCATGCAGGAACGCCAGCGCGGCACGCTCCCCGCGCTGATCGGTTTTCGGGCTATTTCGCTTGAAGAAGGCTCATTGAGCGCCGAACTGACGGTACGCCCCGACCTGCTGGCGCCGAACGGCTTCCTGCACGCGGCGACCGTGGTCGCCCTCGCCGATACCGCCTGCGGCTATGCGTGCCTCGCGCACCTGCCGGAGAAAGCTCAGAGTTTCACGACCATCGAACTGAAGAGCAATTTCCTCGGCACCGCGCGGGAAGGGACGATCCGGGCGGTGGCGAAGGGAGTCCATATTGGGCGCACCACGCAGGTCTGGGATGCGACGGTGTTGGACCCGAACGGCAAGACCATTGCGCTGTTTCGCTGCACGCAGATGGTGTTGTATTGAGGAGGGAGTGGCGCGGCGCCTTGTGCGCCTCGCCCAGGCAGCGACTCAGGGCGGGCCAGGCACCAGCAAGCTGATTCAGCGATCTCAGGCCACCGCAGGACGTGCCGCCTTCACCCCAGTGGTTGCGAAAAGACCGTTGCCCAGCAACGACTGCACCACCAGCGTCACCGCCCAGAACGCGGGATATTCCCAGCCGCCGTTCGGCGACGCGAAGCCCCAGCCGTTATGCAAATGGGCGGACATCGCACCGAGCATGAACGGCAGCAGCACCAGCGCGACCCAGCGCACCTGCACGCCGAGCAGCAAGGCGATGCCGCCGAACAGCTCGACAAACGCCGTCACGTAGCCCAGCCAGCCCGGCAGGCCCAGTGAAACGAAAAACTGCGCGGTGCCCGGCAGCGTGAACACAAAGATCTTTTGCAGGCTGTGGGCGAGATACAGCACCCCTAGCGCCACGCGCAGCAGCAGCGCGGCCGCATCGGTGGAACGGTTCGAATGCATGGCGACTCCTTGATGGGTTGAACGGACGGCAAGCAATGCCGTCGTTGGGTCGCACTATATTCGAACCATTGGAGCCGAAAAACGGGCTATGGCGCTTAGATTATTTCCTGCCAGGATTTAATCGATTCACCGATTCGTGGGCTCGCGCATCGACGCGAATAGCCGGGGCAGGTCCAGATGCGCCTCCAGCGTGTCGGCGAGGCGGTCCAGCGAGGCTTCCCGCAGCGCCGGATAGTCGATTTCCTCGGCGGCGCCGAGGCCGGCCCACGCGAGCAACGCCGCGCAGGCAGCCGGCGTGTCGAACAGGCCGTGGACATAGGTGGCGAGAATCTGGTCATCCGCAGAACGCGCGCCGTCGGGACGCGGCCCGGCAACGCTCGCGAGATGCAATGCCGGCGAGGCAAGCGCCGGCCCCTGTGTCTCACCCATGTGGATCTCGTAGCCGGCCGCAGCCGGCGCGCCCGGCAACGCCAGCGTGCCGGTTACGTTGGCGAGCGTTTTCTCGCGTGTCAGCGTCGTCGAAAAGTCGAGCCAGCCGAGCCCAGCCACTGTGCATGGCGCGCCCTCGACGCCATGCGGATCGGCCACTTCGCGCCCCAGCATCTGCATGCCTCCGCAGATACCGATCACCTTGCCGCCGTAGCGCAGATGCCGTTGCAACACCGCGTCCCAACCCTGCGAGCGCAGGAACGCGAGATCGCCCTGCACGTTCTTCGAGCCCGGCAGCACGATCAGATCGGCCGGCGGCGGCGTGCTGCCGCTGCGTACATAGTGAAAATCGACCTGCGGATGCGCGCGCAATGCATCGAAATCGGTGTGATTGCTGATATGCGGCAGCACCGGTACGACGACGCGCAGCACGCCGTTCGCCGTGCCCATGCCCGCGCCCGCGTGGGCGGCCCGCAATTCGCGCGGCAGCATGTCCTCGGCGTCGAGCGTGAGGCCATGCAGATACGGCAGCACGCCGAACACCGGCTTGCCAGTCTGCGCTTCGAGCCAGTCGAGCCCCGGTTGCAGCAGCCCGATATCGCCGCGAAAACGATTGATCACGAAGCCCTGCACTCTTGCCCGTTCGCTGGCCGACAGGCACGCAAGCGTTCCCGTCAGATGCGCGAACACCCCGCCGCGGTCGATATCAGCCACCAGTACCACCGGACAATCGACCGCTTCCGCAAAACCCATGTTCGCGATATCGCGATCACGCAGATTGATCTCGGCGGGACTGCCCGCGCCTTCGACGAAAATCGTCTCGAACCGCGCCTGCAGACGCCGATACGACGCGAGCACTGCATCGAACGCGACCGGCTTGTAGTCGTGATACGCGCGCGCATCGAGATTCATGCGCGCCTTGCCATGGATGATCACCTGCGCGCCGCGGTCGCTGGTCGGCTTGAGCAGCACCGGGTTCAGATCGGTGTGCGCGTCGATCCCCGCGGCGACTGCCTGCAATGCCTGCGCACGACCGATCTCGCCGCCGTCCACCGTGACCGCGCTGTTGAGCGCCATGTTCTGCGGCTTGAACGGCGCGACCTTCGCACCCGCGCGACGGGCGAGCCGGCACAGGCCCGCGACGAGTGTGCTCTTGCCGGCATCGGAAGTCGTGCCCTGGATCATCAGCGTGCCACTTGGCACGGTTGGCACGGTTGGCACGGTCAAACCTGCGGGCGATGGGGCGTCGGATAGCGCAGTCACGGGGTGGACCAGGTGGTAACGAGGTGAACAGGAAAGAGCGCGCATTATCCCATCGCGCGAGCCCGCGACGAGGCTGAACGCGAACCCAAGCCGGTACAATCACGCGATGATTTCCCTCGACCTTACCTTCGTGCTCGGCGGCGCCCGCTCGGGCAAGAGCGCGCACGCCGAACAGCTCGCGAGCGACAGCGCGCTCCCGGTCACCTACATTGCCACCGCACGCATCGCGGATGCCGAATTCGCCGAGCGGGTCGCGCATCATCGCGAGCGACGTCCTGCGCACTGGCGTCTGCTCGAAGCGCCGCTCGATCTGGCCGGCGCTGTCACCGCCACCGATGCGCCTGGGCAATGCATCCTGATCGATTGCCTGACGCTGTGGCTTGCGAACCTGCTGTGTCCACCCGACGGTACGCCCGCCCCGGATGACAGCGTGCAACGTTTCACCGCCTTCGAACACGCACTCGCCCACGCGGTGGGCAAGATCATCATCGTGAGCAACGAGATCGGCCTCGGCGTCGTACCGCTCGGCGCGGCGACGCGTCTCTATGTGGACGAACTCGGCCGGCTCAATCAACGGATCGCCGCGTTGAGTAGCGAAGTCACGATGATGGTCGCGGGCCTGCCGCTCACGCTCAAGACCGCACGCCCATGATCATGCTGTCGCTCCCGCTGACCGCCGCGCTCGCGACGCTTGCCGTCGCCATCGACCGCTGGACCGGCGAGCCGCGCACCGCTCATCCGCTGGTCGGTTTCGGCAAGCTGGCTGGCGCGCTCGAAGCGCGTCTGAACACCGGCCGGCGCGGCCGGCTCGCGGGGCTGCTCGGCTGGCTGCTCGCAGTCGCGCCGCCGGTGGCTATCGCCGCGTGGCTCGTCGCGGTGCTGCCGTTGCCGCTCGCGTGCGCGGTTCACGTCGCGCTGCTCTGGTTCGCACTCGGCGCGCGCAGCCTGCACGATCACATCGCGCCGATCGCCGCCGCGCTTGCGCGGCGCGATCTGGCGCAGGCGCGCGTGCTGACCTCGCGCATCGTGTCGCGCGAAACCGCAACCGCCGACGAAGCCGCGCTCGCGCGCGCCGCTGTCGAATCGGCGCTCGAAAACGGCAACGATGCGATCTTCGGCGCGCTGTTCTGGTTCGCGATCGCGGGTGGTCCTGGCGCGCTCGCGTTCCGTCTTGCCAATACGCTCGACGCGATGTGGGGCTACCGCACGCCGCGCTATCTGCGCTACGGCTGGGCCGCGGCACGCATCGACGATGTGCTCAACTGGATTCCGGCACGGCTGACGGCGACGAGCTACGCGCTGCTCGGCGACACGCGCACCGCGTGGCGCTGCTGGCGCGATCAGGCGCGGCGCTGGGACAGCCCGAACGCGGGGCCGGTGATGGCGGCGGGCGCGGGGAGCCTCAATGTGCGGATCGGTGGGGCGGCTGTGTATCACGGCGCGCTCGAGCAACGTCCGACGCTCGGCGCCGGCGAGCCTGCCGCGGCCCGACACGTTCCAGCCGCGCTGCAACTGGTTGAGCGCACTGTCACACTCTGGCTGGCTGTGTTGATTGTGCTGGCGCTGCTGAGTGTGCCGTTTCATGCGTAGAGAGATCGGTACTGCTACTTCGAACCCGGGTACCGTGCCGGGCGCGGTGACGCACGGCGGCAATCTGCACGAGGCTGCGCGCCTGTACGGCATTCCGTACGCGTCATGGCTCGATCTGTCGACCGGTATCAATCCGTACGGTTATCCCGTACCGCCCGTGCCGCCCGATGTATGGCGACGTCTGCCCGACGAAGGCGACGATTTCGCCGAATGCGCCGCGCGCTATTACGGCGCGCCGGACGCGGAGCATGTGCTGCCGGTGGCCGGCAGCCAGGCGGCGATCCGCGCGTTGCCTGCGTTGTTGTCTGCGTTGCTGCCTGCGCAGCCTGCTTCATCGCCCGGATCGCGACCCGAGTCGTCGACGCGCGCAACCGTCGGTATCGCGCCGCTCACTTATAGCGAATATGCGCCGGCGTTCGCACGCGCAGGCTACGCCGTGAGCCCACTCGACGTAGCGTGCGAGAACCTGCCCGACGCGCTCACCCACGCGGTCGTCGTCAATCCGAACAACCCGACCGCCGCGTATCTCGATGCGAAAAAACTTCTGCGCTGGCACGCGCAGTTGTCAGCACGCGGCGGCACGCTGATCGTCGACGAAGCGTTCGCCGATGCGATGCCGGATATCGCGCCGCGCGCATCGCTGGCCGATCGCGTCGCGTTGCCCGGTCTCGTCGTGCTGCGTTCGCCCGGCAAGTTCTTTGGCCTCGCGGGCGTACGCGCGGGCTTCGTGCTGGCTGCGCCGACGCAGCTTCGCGCATTGCGCGAAGCGCTCGGCGCATGGACGGTCAGCGGTCCCGCTCGTCACGCAGTAAGCGCAGCGTTCGCCGATCGCGCATGGCAACAGCAGATGCGCAACCGCCTCGCCGTAGACAGCGCACGGCTCGTCGATCTACTGCATGCGCATCGTCTGGTATCGCAAGCCACTCCGCTCTTCGCATGGACCGACGACGTGCGTGCCGCTGCGTTGCATCGTGCGCTTGCCGAGCGTGGTATCTGGACACGCCTGTTCGCGCAACCGGCCAGCCTGCGCTTCGGCCTGCCCGCCACACCCTCGGACTGGCAGCGTTTCGAGCGAGCATTGCAGGAGAGCATCGAAGCAATCGATGCGCTGCACAGTTGAGCGCACCGCAACCACCCTGCTCCCTACATTCATCGCAATGATCCGCTCCGTTCGTCTCGCCGCCGTATTTACTCTTGCCTGCGCGACCTTGCTGCCATTCAGCCGCGCTGCGCACGCGGCCATCGCCGTTACCGACGACAGCGGCGCAACCGTCACGCTCGCAGCGCCCGCACAACGCGTGATCAGTCTCGCGCCGCACGTCACCGAGCTGCTCTATGCCGCGGGCGGCGGCGCGAAGCTCGTTGGTGCGGTCACCTACAGCGACTACCCGCCCGAAGCGAAGCAGCTGCCACGCGTCGGCGACAACAAGGCGCTCGACCTCGAACGCATCGTCGCGCTGAAGCCGGACCTGATCGTCGTATGGCGGCACGGTAATGCACAAGTTCAGCTCGAGCGGCTGCGCGAGCTGCACATCCCGCTCTTTTTCAGCGAGCCCAAACATCTCGACGACATCGCGAGCACGTTGACAAAACTCGGCGTGCTGCTCGACACACAGCAAACCGCCGATGCAGCCGCAACTGCATTCCGCCAGCGCATTGCGCAGTTACGCACGCGTTACGCGACGCGGCCGCCCGTGAGTGTGTTCTACCAGGTGTGGGACAAACCGCTGATGACGCTCAACGGCACGCACATGATCAGCGACGTGATCGCGCTGTGCGGCGGGCGCAATGTATTCGGGCAATTGGAACCGCTGGTGCCGACCGTATCGACGGAAGCGGTGCTCGCGGCGAATCCTGAGGCAATCGTCACGGCGTCGCAAGGGGCGACCGCGCCGGACCATCCGTTGTCGCAACTCGACACATGGCGCGCGTGGCCGGCGCTGACAGCGGTCGCGCGCAACAATCTGTTTGCGATCGACGGCGATCTGATCAACCGGCCCGCACCGCGTATCGCGCAGGGTGCTGCGCAGCTGTGCGAGGATCTCGACACGGCGCGCTCGCGTCGACCGGCTGGAGCGGCCGGCAGCGTGCAATAACAACGTCTGAGCAACGCCGATACCTACCGCAAGCGCTGAACGCTTACGCGTTCCAGCGCACCAGCGTCCAGCGCCCGTTCGCTTCGTCGCGCCGCAGCCAGACGATGGCGGCCATCTCGAGCGCCCACTGCACGCAGCGCTCGACCGGCAGTTCCAGCGCAAGCGCCGTAGCGACACGCATGACGCCGGCGTGCGTCACGACATAGGCAACCGACGACGCTTCGCACGCAGCCACCGCGTCATCGAGCCACGCTCCGACGCGCGCCGCGAACTGCGCGACGCTCTCGCCGCCGTGCGGTCGCGCATGATCGAAATCGGCGGCCCATGCATCGAGTTGCGCGCGTTCGATCGCATTCCAGCGCTGCATTTCCCATGCGCCGAAGTTCATCTCTTCGAGACGCGTATCGATACGGCAGGCGCAGTCGAAGTGTCCGGCAAGCGAAGTCGCAATGCTCGCGCAACGCGTCAGCGGACTCGTGAATAGTGCGCGAGGATGCGGCGCGCGCAGCGCAGCCAGACGCGCGACAGCGGCTGCCGATGCAATTGCCGGCTCATGCGCGAGCGGCACGTCGGTGCGGCCGTAGCACACGCCCGCAGCAACGGAAACGGCCGCATGACGGATCAGGACGAGATCCATGCGAGCCCCGTCAGATAGATTGCCAGTTCGAAGATCTGCTGCGCGAAGCCGAGGCAGTCGCCGGTATAACCGCCGATGCGCCGTACCCAGTAGCGACCGATTAAAACGCGCAGCACGACAAGCACCGCGAGCATCGCAAGGCCGCAGCGCCAGTCCGGCCATAACAGCCACGGCAAACCGAACACGGCAGCCACGCCGAAGGCCACTACGCCCATGCGCTGCGCTACCGGTTTTGCCTTGCCTTCGGCGCGCACGTAATCGAGCGTCGTCAGATAGCTGATCGCGCCCGTGCGGCTCGCCGCGTGCGCGGCGATCATCAGCCACGCGGCACGTGCCGGCGGCAACGCCGCGAGCGCCTGCCATTTCAGCGTGAGCGCAAGCACGAGACCGATCGCACCAAATGCACCGATACGCGAGTCCTGCATGATGCGCAGCACATCGTCGCGGGTATAGCCGCCGCCGAACCCATCGCAGCAGTCCGCCAGCCCGTCCTCATGAAACGCACCGGTGACGACGAGCGTCGCGACCATCGACAGCAGCACCGCCACGCCTACGGGAAACAGATGCAGTGCCGCCAGATACACGAGCGCGCCAAGCGCCCCCACCATCGCGCCAACAAGCGGAAAATAGCGCGCCGCCGCATTCAGATAATGCGGCTCGTAGCCGACCCAACGCGGCACGGGCACGCGCGTGAAGTAGCCGAGTGCAGTGAAGAAGTAACGCAGTTCGGTCAACGGATGCATCGACGCCTGCCTCGGATAAGCGCTGCGTTCAGGGCCGGCGGGTGGCGACGCCGGCCGACTCAAAGCTCGCCATCTCGTTGACGATCGCAACAGCTGCACGCAGCAGCGGCACCGCGACCGCGGCGCCCGTGCCCTCGCCGAGCCGCATATCGAGCGCGAGCAGCGGCATCGCGCCGAAGTGATCGAGCATGCGCCGGTGCCCCGCTTCGTTCGACGCATGCGCAAACACGCAATACTCGCGCACGCCCGGCACCAGCGCATCGGCTACCAGCAGCGCGGCCGTCGCGATGAAGCCGTCGACGAGCGTCACCATGCGCGCTTCCGCCGCGGCCATGTAGGCGCCCGCCATCATCGCGATCTCGAAACCGCCGAACGTGGCGAGCACATCGAGTGGATGGATCGACGCCGGATAAAGCGCAAGCGCCGATGCGAGCACGTTGCGCTTTTTCGCGAGTCCGGCGTTATCGAGCCCGGTGCCGCGACCGACACACTCGTCGATCGATACGCCGCACAGCCGGCTCATCAGACACGCAGCCGACGACGTATTCGCAATCCCCATCTCGCCGAAGCCGATCACGTTGGTGCCGAGCGCCGCGTGGTGCCGCACGCGCTCGATGCCGGCCTGCACTGCTGCGATGACCTGGTCGCGCGTCATCGCGGGTTCGTGCATGAAGTTGCGCGTGCCGTATGCGACTGGAATATTGACGAGCCCTTCGCTGTCGGGCAACGGTGTTGCGATACCGGCGTTGACGATCTCGAGCGTCAGGTCGGCAACGCGGCTCAGCGCATTGATCGCGGCGCCGCCCGCGAGGAAGTTCGCGACCATCTGCGCGGTCACCTCCTGCGGATAGGGGCTCACGCCCTCGGCAGCAATGCCGTGGTCGCCCGCGAAGACGATCATGGTCGCGCGGGTCACGCTCGGCTGCGTGGTCTGCTGGATCAGCCCGATCTGCCGCGCGAGCGTCTCCAGGCGGCCCAGACTGCCGGGCGGCTTGGTCTTGGCATCGATGATCCGTTGAAGATCGTCGCGCAAAGAGGAATCGAGCGGCTCGACGACGGGCAAGACAAGAGGTGAAAAGATCATGTTGTCCGGTTGAAAGAAAAACCGTCTGCGCCGATCACCGCGATGAGGGCCGGGCGTTGTCGGACGAATAACGGGACTGTACCGCGGGGATCAGCGCTTCGTGCTCCCCTTCGCGAATCAATATCAGCGGGTAGCCGAACGCGCGGCTCGCCAGTTCGGGCGTCAACACATCGCGCGCGGCGCCGGCCTGCGCATGGCCATTGCCGTCGAGCAGCAACGCATGCGTCGCATAACGGCGCGCGAGGTTCAGGTCGTGGCACGAGAACACGACCGTGCGCCCGGCCTCGCGCGCCCACGCTGTCAGCACGTCGAGACACTCGATCTGATGATGCAGGTCGAGATGCGCAAGCGGCTCGTCGAGCAGCAGCAGGGGCGCATTCTGGCACAGCACAGCGGCAAGCGACACCCGTTGCCGTTCACCGCCCGACAAAGACAGCACGTCGCGCGAAGCGAGTGCGGTGAGTCCGAGCATCGCGAGTGCCGACTGTGCGGCGGCAAGATCGTCCGCGCGTTCCCAGCCCCAGCCGGCCAGGTGCGGAAAGCGATTCAGCATCACGATATCGAGCACGCTCGCGCTGAACGCGTCGTGCAGGCTCTGCGGCATCAGCGCGCGTCGTTGCGCGAGCGGTACGGCGGCCCAGCGATCGAGCGCCACGCCGTCGATCTCGACGTGCCCGGCGGCGGGCCGCAGCAAACCGGCCAGCACCGACAGCAACGTCGTCTTGCCTGCACCGTTCGGCCCGGCGATGCACCACAGCTCGCCGGGGCCGAAGGTCTGCGTGACGTCGTCGAGTAACACGCGCTCGCCGGCGCGCAGCGTCACGTGTTGCATCGCAAGCGTCGCTGCCTGCGGTGCATTCCTGGATGTCGCGTCGTGGCCGGTCATCCGCGCCGCCTGTGCAACAGCATCCAGAGAAACACCGGCACGCCGATCAGCGCGGTGATCACACCGACCGGCAGTTGCGCAGGCGCAATCGCCGTGCGCGCGACCAGGTCGGCGCCCATCACCGCGAGACCGCCGCCTAACGCCGCGGCGGGCAGCAACATCCGCTGATCGTTGCCGAACGCGAGCCGCACCATATGCGGTACCACCAGACCGACGAAGCCGATCGTGCCGCCCGTCGTCACGGCAGCAGCCGCGGCAAGCGACGCGACCAGATAGATGCGCAGGCGCAGCGGCACGACGGCGACGCCGAGCGCCTGCGCGGCCGCATCGCCGCGCAGCAATACGTTGAGTTGCGGCGCGGCGGGCACGATCGCGAGGAGTACGACGACGAGTGCGGCGAGCGCGGTCCACGGCATGCCGCCGCCGTTCAGATCGCCGGTCAGCCAGAACAGCATGCCGCGCAGACGGTTGTCCGGCGCGACGGTGAGCAGCAGCGTGATCGCCGCGCCCCAGCCCGCCGCGACCACGGCACCGGTCAGCAGCAGACGCGGCGATGTGTCCTGCGGTTCGCCGCGCCACAGTTCGCGACGGGCGAGACCGAGCACAAGCAGGATCGATGCAAACGCGCCCGCGAATGCACTTGCATCGACGAGCCATACTGCACAGCCGGCGCTCATCGCCAGCAATGCAAAACTCGCGGCGCCGCCGGACACGCCAAGCACATACGGCTCGGCAAGCGGATTGCGCAGCAGCACCTGCAACAGCGCACCGCCGAGCGCGAGCAGCGCGCCGCACGAGAACCCGGCAAGCGCGCGCGGCAGCCGCAGCGAGCGCACGATCTCGACACCGAGATCGGCGGGCACGGCGTGCGCAGGCAACAATGCGGCGAAGACACGGGCAGGCGGCACAGATACGCTGCCGAGCGACAGCGACGCGACGAACACGGCTGCCGTGCATGCGGCGAGCACGGCCCAGATGACGGCCGCGCGTTGCGCGCTCATGCGTCGAACGGTTCGCGTCGCGATGCGGTTCATCCGTGCAGCATGATGGAGGTGAACGGACTAATCGACGGCGTAGGGCTCGCAGCGCATACCGAGCTGCTGCCGCCCGCCAATCGAGAGACTCGCGAGATTCGTGTGACGGACGCCGCGCCGCGATGTGTTGTAGATAGAGGCGAGTTCATAGTCCTTGTCGAACAGGTTTCGAAAACTCCCCCTGTTTCCCGTTTAACTACGCACGATGCGAAAAAACGCGTGGGCGCCAAAGTGCCGCAAGTGTAGGAGCGCGTACGATGTCGCGTCAAGAAACGGCAATTGCGGTCGTACGTCGGGTGCCGCGGCGACTGAAAAACCGCCGGACATCGGCAAACAACATGACAAAACCCCGCGAAAAACCTGTAAAAAGCACGACTGTTACGTCTCGAAACGAGACAATTATCGGAACCCGCGGCATTCCGCGCTAAAATGTCCCGTCTTAAGAGGACGCAGCACATGCTCACCGAACTCGAAACACTCTCACAGAACATCGGCCGGCTGATCGCGGTCAGCCAGCGTCACTACGCGGCACGCCAGGCGCTCGAAGAGCAGCTCGCGCAGGCCCGCTCGGATTGCGACGCAACGCGCGCCGAACTCGAACACATGCGCGAAGAGCGCAACGCGCTGCAAGCCGAACGCGACGCGCTGTCGGCAAAGATCGACGACGCGCAGGTCAGGCTCAACGCGATCCTCGAAAAACTGCCGCGTGCCAAAGGTCAATCCGAGCAGGACAGTCAACTCGATCTGCTCGCCGCCGCGCAGCACGAGGAAGAAGAGACCCGCAGCGATGCGGCCCGCCACGGAGAAAATGCATGACCACGAAGCAGATCGAAGTCGCGATTCTCGGCCAGACCTATCGTCTCGCCTGCTCGCCGGAAACCGAAGCGGCGTTGCTCGAAGCGGTTGCGCGGGTCGATGCGGAAATGTCAAAAATCCGCACGCACAGCAATGTGCGCGGCATGGATCGCATTGCGGTGATGGCCGCGCTGTCGCTCGCATCGGAACTGCTGAAGCTGCAAGCCAGCGTGCGTCATGGAGAATCGTTTCCCGCCGAAGAAATCCGGCGTACAATGCACCAGATGAACGAGCAGCTCGATACAGTCATTGGCCAGTACGGCGTGCAGTAGTCGCAGCGTAGTCCGAGTCTGGCAAGCATCTCGATTCAAACGGTTTAGTGGGTTGGTGGAACATACCGGCCCAGTTGTTAGCTTCCCTGCCTGGTTTGCCAAGGTCATATATTCCTTGAACCAATGCCATGTGCACGGTTGTGGAAATTTGCAGCACGGGTGTGCGCGTCACTCTGTCTGATGTACCCGAAGTGCTGCTAACTGCGACCAATTCTGAATCTCCGGTTCAGGATGCCGGCCTAGCGGCTATGGCGGGGACTTATTCGAACGGCATCGGACACTCGTCCGGTGCCGTTTTTCTTTGCGCCGCAGTTTGTCTGGTCGCTGTCGTAGTCGCTTTCGTTGTGGTTCTCCCATCCACCCTCACGTTCCTTCGATTCATATGCGCTACTGGCTAATGAAGTCCGAACCGGACGAAGCAAGCATCGACGACCTCGCCCACGCGCCAAAGCACACGCTGCCGTGGACGGGCGTGCGCAACTATCAGGCACGCAACTTCATGCGCGACACGATGCAGCTCGGCGACGGCGTGCTTTTCTATCATTCGAGCTGCCCGGAACCCGGTATTGCCGGGCTGGCGGAAGTGTCGTCGACGGCTTACCCGGACCCGACCCAGTTCGATCCGAAGAGCCCGTACTACGATCCGAAATCGAAGCAGGAAGAGCCGCGCTGGGTGCTCGTCGACGTGGTGTTCAAGAAGAAGACCCCATTGGTCGCACTCGCCGCGCTGCGCGAGCACCCGGAACTCGCGCAGATGCGTGTGCTCGCAAAAGGCAACCGCCTGTCGATCACACCGGTGACGAGCGAGGAATGGCGTTTCATTCTCAAGCGGCTGATGTAAGGCCGTGCCGCCGTCTCAAGCGACGAAACTGAATGACGAAACTACCGGATGACGGGAACCTGTCGGTACGAATTCGCACCTAAGTGACTCGCAAGCGTCGTGCCATTCAGCGTGCCGGACCGCGTCTCCGTCACGGGCATGGAGTGCTACGCGAGCGTGCGCAGCGGCGACCAGCCGGCTGCGCACATACCCTGTTCACGCAAGGAGTCACACAATGACCAGAAAAACTACCATCGCGTTCGCGCTTGCCCTGGCTTCGGCCGCCCCGCTCATGCTGTCGCTCGTACCGTCCGCCGCGCAAGCCCAGGGCGTCGCGCCGTATCAGCCGTCGGGCGTGTTGTCGCTGAACGCGCAGGCCAGCGCCGATGTGCCGCAGGACGTGGTGAACATTACGCTGTTTTACGAGCAGGAAGCGAGCGACCCGGCGTCGCTCACAAACACGCTGAACCAGCATGCCGATGCCGCGCTGCGTCAGGCGAAAGGCGTCAGTGGCGTGACGGCGCGCACGGGCTCGTTCTCGATCAGCCCGTCGACCGATCGCAACGGGCATATCTCCGGCTGGCGCGGCCGCACGGAGATCATCCTCGAATCGCACGATTTCGCCGCGGCGTCGAAGCTCGCGGGCCAGATTGCATCGAACATGCAGGTCGGCGAGGTGCAGTTCTCGTTGTCGCCGGAAGCGCAGCGCGCAGCCGAACAGAAGCTTGCCGGCGAAGCAATCGCCTCGTTCCGCCAGCAGGCTACCGCCTCGGCACAGGCGTTCGGCTATAGCAGCTATACGATCCGTGAAGTCAATATCGGCCGCAACGGCGTGATGCCTCGCCCGATGATGATGATGGCCCGCGCCGCGAGCTTCGAGGCGAAATCCGATTCCGCGCCGGTGCCTATCGAGGCTGGGACGTCGACGGTTACGGTCAATGTGTCGGGGTCGGTGCAGATGAAGTGATGTCACCGGTCGCGCACACGGCGTTCACAACCGCGTGTGTGACGAAAAACGCCACGGTATGCCGTGGCGTCGCGTGACCGAAGTCCCTGTCTTGCATGCAAGACAGGGACTTTTAACTTTCAGGCTGCCCCCTCAGCGCGCCCCAACCACCTGCGATGCCGCCCGGCCGCCGCGCCGATAAGCCCAGACCAGCATCGCGATACCGGCGATGATCATCGGCAGCGACAGCCACTGCCCCATCGACAGCCCCAGCGCGAGCAGGCCGAGAAAGTCGTCCGGCTCGCGGGCGAATTCGATGGTGAAGCGCGCAAGGCCGTAGCCGATCAGAAACACCGCGGAAATCGCGCCAACCGGCCGCGGCTTGCGCGCGAAGAACCACAGCACGAGAAACAGCGCGATACCTTCGAGCGCGATCTCGTACAGCTCGGATGGATGACGCGGCAGCATGTGGTACTGCGCAAACACCTCGCCGAGATGCCACTGCGCAGCCTTCGCCGGATGAGCGGCCAGCCACGCGGCGTCTTCGTTGGCGGCGCCCGGAAACAGCATTGCCCACGGCGCGGACGGATCGGTCACACGGCCCCACAGCTCGCCATTGATAAAGTTGCCGAGGCGGCCCGCGGCCAGACCGGTCGGCACCATCGGCGCGACGAAATCGGTGACCTGCATCCACGTGCGCTTGCGCTGATACGCGAACAGCATCATCGCGAACAGCACGCCGAGAAAGCCGCCGTGGAACGACATGCCGCCTTCCCACACCTTGAAGATGTCGAGCGGATGCGCGAAGTACCAGCTTGCCTTGTAGAACAGCACATAGCCGAGCCGCCCGCCGAGTATCGTGCCGAGCACGCCGTAGAACAGCATGTCGTCGATGTCCTTCGCGGTCCAGCCTTGCGCGGCCACATACGGCAGGCGCAGGCGCAACCGTCCTACGACGATCGCCGCAATGAACGCGACGAGGTACATCAGGCCGTACCAGCGCACAGCGAGCGGCCCTAGATGGATGGCGACAGGATCGAAATTCGGGTGAATGAGCATCGTGTGGTGGTGGAGGTTCGGGTTCTTCGGAGTGCTGTCTGGGTTTTGCCGCGCTATGCCACTACGCCGTTATGCCGTTACGCCGTTACGCGACCGGATGAGCTACCGCCGCCGCATGGGCCCGCACGATCTCGATGAAACCGGCAAGCACTGGGCTGACTTCAGCCGTACGCCATACCAGTCCTGTTTCGATCGCCGGCACCGATTCGCGCAGCGGCCGGTACACAACGCCGGTGCGCCGCAGGTTACGCAGCGACTGCGGCACCATTGCGACGCCCATGCCCGCCGAAACAAGGCTCACGATCGTCTGCATCTGGATCGCCTCCTGGCCGATACGCGGCGCGAGGCCGGCCACGCCGTAGCAATCCATAATGATGTCATAAAAGCCTGGCGCCAAACGACGCGGGAAGACGACGAGCGGCTCATCGGCGACTTCGGTGAGGCTGACCGGCTGCCGATGCCATCCTGTATCGACGGCATCGGCACTCGCATCGGGCGCGGACAGGCGGCCGGCGGTTTCGTCGAGACGCGCCGCCAGCACCGATGACATCGCAATGACCAGCGGCTCGCGTACGATCGGCAGCCACGACAGTTGTGCGGCGTGGCGCGGCGGCAGCGGCGCGATGACGAGCCCCGCATCGATGCGGCCGGCGACGAGTTCCTCGATCTGCACGTCACTGGTCGCTTCGGTCAGCTGCAGCCGCACGCGCGGATGGCGCGCGCCGAAATCGCGCAGCAACGGCGGTAGCAGACCATAATCGGCGGTCGAGACGAACGCGAGCGACAGCACCCCCGCCTCGCCTCGCGCGAGACTCTGTGCGAACGGCCGCAGGCTCTCGGCGGCGGCCAGTAGCCGGCGCACTTCGGGCAGCAGATCGGCGCCCACCGGCGTAAGCTCGACGGAGCGCTTGGTGCGGGCGAACAGCTCGACGCCGAGCGTTTCTTCGAGTGCGCGGATCGCCTGCGACAGCGGCGGCTGCGTCATCGACAGACGCGCGGCGGCCCGGCCGAAGTGTTTCTCCTCGGCGACGGCGATGAAATAGCGCAACTGCCGCAGGTCAGGAGTAACAGCGGGGGTGACAACGGGGGTGGCAAATAACATCGATATCTTTTACGACCTATTAGATCGCTAATAATATATTAGACACGCATCTACGAACATCGCATTCTTGCGCGGAACACCGGCGCCCATGCCTCGTGGGTACCGATCAAAACAAACTGGATGGAGCTCCCCATGCCGTACAACCGTCGTTCGAAGAACATCACGCAAGGCGTCGCGCGGTCGCCGAACCGCTCGATGTATTACGCGCTCGGCTATCAGAAGGAAGACTTCGACAAGCCGATGATCGGTATCGCCAACGGCCATTCGACCATCACACCGTGCAACTCGGGGCTACAGCGTCTCGCCGACGCGGCGGTCGGCGCGATCCGCGACGCCGACGCGAATCCGCAGATCTTCGGCACACCGACGATCTCCGACGGAATGTCGATGGGCACCGAAGGCATGAAGTACTCGCTCGTCTCACGCGAAGTGATCTCGGACTGCATCGAGACCTGCGTGCAGGGCCAGTGGATGGATGGCGTGGTCGTGATCGGCGGCTGCGACAAGAACATGCCCGGCGGCATGATGGCGCTGGCCCGCCTGAACGTGCCCGGCATCTATGTGTACGGCGGCACGATCCGTCCGGGCAACTGGAAGGGCAAGGATCTGACCATCGTGTCGTCGTTCGAGGCGGTCGGCGAGTTCACGGCCGGGCGCATGAGCGACGAGGATTTCGAAGGCATCGAGAAAAACGCGTGCCCGTCGTCGGGTTCGTGCGGCGGCATGTACACGGCCAACACGATGAGTTCGTCGTTCGAGGCGCTCGGCATGTCGCTGCTGTATTCGTCGACGATGGCCAATCCCGACGAGGAAAAAGTGCATTCCGCAGCGGAATCGGCGCGCGTGCTCGTCGAAGCGGTGAAGAACGACCTGAAGCCGCGCGACATCATCACGAAGAAATCGATCGAAAACGCGGTCGCGCTGATCATGGCAACGGGCGGTTCGACGAACGCCGTGCTGCACTATCTCGCGATCGCGCACACCGCCGAAATCGAATGGACCATCGACGACTTCGAACGCATCCGTCGTCGCGTACCGGTGCTCTGCAACCTGAAGCCGTCGGGCCAGTACGTCGCGACCGATCTGCACAAGGCCGGCGGCATTCCGCAGGTGCTGAAGCTGCTGCTCGACGCGGGCCTGCTGCACGGCGACTGCATGACCATCACGGGCCAGACGATGGCCGAAGCGCTGAAGGACGTACCGTCGGTGCCGCGCGCGGACCAGCAGGTGATCTTCCCGATCGACAAGGCGCTCTACAAGGAAGGCCACCTCGCCATCCTGAAGGGCAATCTGGCCACCGACGGCGCCGTGGCGAAGATCACGGGCCTGAAGAACCCGGTCATCACGGGTCCGGCACGCGTGTTCGAGGACGAACAGAGCGCGCTCGCCGCGATCCTCGCGGACCAGATCAAGGCCGGCGATGTCGTCGTGCTGCGCTACCTCGGCCCGAAAGGCGGCCCCGGCATGCCGGAAATGCTCGCGCCGACCTCGGCGATCATCGGCAAGGGGCTCGGCGAAACGGTCGGTCTGATCACCGATGGGCGCTTCTCAGGTGGCACATGGGGCATGGTGGTCGGCCACGTCGCGCCGGAAGCGTTTGTCGGCGGCACGATCGCGCTCGTCGAGGAAGGCGATTCGATCACGATCGATGCGCATCAGTTGCTGCTGCAACTGAACATCGACGACGCCGAACTCGCACGCCGCCGCGCCGCATGGCAGCAACCGAAGCCGCGCTACACGCGCGGCGTGATGGCGAAGTACGCGGCGCTCGCGCTGCCGGCTCACAAGGGCGCCGTGACCGGTTAAAGGGCGCGAGGCAGGTGCCGTAAACGCAGAGGGGCGCACGGTTATCCGTGCGCCCCTCTGCTTATAATGCGTCCACCACACCACCCGCCCAACCGGGCCCCGTACCGGCAGAAACCAGAATGAGATCAACGATGTATGTGGCACTCGCTCTGGCGGCTGCCCTCGCAACCGCGACCGCAGGTGCCGCGCATGCGGAACCGGCCAGCGGTCTCGCGCTTGCCCAGCAGCAGAACTGCATGAGCTGTCATTCAGTGAAACGTCCGTTCATGGGGCCGGCGCTGCATGACGTGGCAGCGAAATATGTGGATCGCAGCGATGCGGCAAGCTATCTCGCGCACAAGATCCTTGAAGGCAGCACGGGCGTCTGGGGTCCGGTGCCGATGCCAGCCAATACGCAACTCACGCCCGATCAGGCGGCGAGCCTTGCCGGCTGGATCCTGACGCTGAAATAACCTTCGCGGTACAGCGGCGCAGTACGGTTGCGCAGTACGGCGGGACCCGGCGGCCGCTCAGCGGTGGTCCGCGCCGCGTCGCGCCATCTCATCCCTGACCGCGTCGCGTACCCAGCCGGTCAGCTCCGTTTCGAGCGCAAGCGCCACTTCGCGGGTGATCTGGTTCACGAGCCAGGTGGAGTGGTCCTGCAGCGCATCCCGGCAACGCGTCTCGATCACGCTGCGCCCTTCGCCAGTCAGATAGCTCGCGAACCGGCCACGCAGCCGCTCGGCCAGCGCCTCGGGGTCGTAACCGTGGGGATCGTGAGAATCGCGCAGATCGGCGGCGACCAGCGCGGGCGCCATCGACGGCGGCGGCACGAAGCTCGCCACCGGTGCGTCCGGCGCCGCAGTGGGCGTAGCACCGCCGCTGAGCGGGCCGATCGCCGATTCGGCGGCAAACCCGCCGTCGGCCTCGAATGGCGCATGTCCGGCCGGCGCCCATTGCGGCGCCCGTGCATGTGCGGGGTTGCCCGGCACCAGAATGTCGGTCAGAAGCGGGATCGAATGGTCGTCAAGATCGGACACGAGAGCACTCCGTCGAAAGATCGAGTGAGCCAGCGGCCCAGCTTCAGGCTGCCCGGCATGACCGGCGCACGATGTGCGGACCGGAACTCAACCGCCCTGCTTGTGATTGTTCAGAGCATAGCCGCGGTCGCGGTAGAAGCGGTAGCGCTCGCGGCCCGCCGCGAGTTCGTCGGGCGCATTGCCGACGATCTCCAGCAAGCGCTCGAAGCGCGCAAACTGCGCCGGCACCTCCGCCCCCAGATTCAGCAGCACCTGATGATGCGGTGCATCGTCGAGGTTCGAGGTCAGCACGATCGGTGTCTGCGCAACCACGGCCGCGCCGGCCATGCAGTGCGGCACGAAATCGAGCGGCGAAAACGTCCACAACTGCTCGTCGAATGCGTGCAGACGCGGCGGTTCGGCCAGCACGACGGTCGGCTGGCCGGCCTGATACGCCTTGCGTACAAGGCGGCACGCATACAGCAGCGCGTCGCCTACGTTCGTATGAAAGTCGATCCGCGTCATGGCCCGCTCCACCGCGGGGCAGGCGCCCCGCTGTTGCGCTGCTTCATTAAGCCGAGCGGTCGATCAGGAACTGCGTGAGAAGCGGCACCGGCCGTCCCGTCGCACCCTTCGCTGCACCGCTCTTCCAGGCCGTACCGGCGATATCCAGGTGGGCCCACGGATACGCTTCGGTGAAACGCGACAGGAAGCACGCGGCGGTGATACTGCCGCCCGGACGGCCGCCGATGTTCGCGAGATCCGCGAAATTCGACTTCAGCTGTTCGTGGTACTCCTCGTCGAGCGGCAGGCGCCATGCCGGGTCCGACGCTTCCTTCGAGGCATCGAGCAGTTCGCCCGCGAGCGCATCGTCCTTCGAGAACAGACCGCTGTTGTGATGGCCAAGCGCGATCACGCAAGCGCCGGTCAGCGTTGCGATGTCGATCACCGCCGCCGGCTTGAAACGTTCGGCGTAGGTCAGCGCGTCGCACAGGATCAGACGGCCTTCGGCATCGGTATTCAGCACTTCGATCGTGAGACCGGCCATGCTGGTGACGATGTCGCCGGGCTTCGTCGCGTTGCCCGCGGGCATGTTCTCGCAGGTCGGGATGATGCCGACCACGTTGATTTTCAGGCCCATTTCGGCGACTGCGCGCAGCGTGCCGAACACCGAGCCCGCGCCGCACATGTCGTACTTCATCTCGTCCATGCTTTCGCCGGGCTTCAGCGAAATGCCGCCGGTGTCGAACGTGATGCCCTTGCCGACCAGTACGATCGGCGCGGCCTTCGCAGCGCCGCCCTGGTACTGCATCACGATGAACTGGGGCGGTTCGACCGAGCCGCGCGTGACCGACAGGAACGAGCCCATCTTCAGCGCTTCGAGCTGCTTCTGGCCGAGTACGTCGACCTTCAGCTTCCAGTCCTTACCGAGCTTCTTCGCGGTGTTCGCCAGATAGGTCGGCGTACACACGTTGCCCGGCAGATTGCCGAGATCGCGCGTGAGGTCCATGCCGTTGGCGAGCGCGGCGCCCTGCTTCGCAGCAACCTTCGCAGCCTTTTCGTCGACGGTATCGACGCTGAACACGACACGCTTCAACGCGCGCGTGCTGTGGTCGGGCTTGCTCTTCATCTGCGTGAAGCGGTAGGTCTGTTCGCGCAGCGCGAGGATCGCAGCACGCACGGCCCAGTCGGCCGAACGTTCGAGCACCGGCAACTGCGCCAACGTGAAGGCGACCTGAACGATCTTCGTGCCGAGAATTGCGCGCCATGCGGCGCGTGCTGCATCGCCGTACGCTTTCTGGGTGAATTTGTCCTGCTTGCCGAGACCGACCAGCAGCACGCGGGACGCGCCAATGCCGGATACTTCGTGCAGAACCAGTGTGGTACCGCTCTTGCCGTCCATGTCGCCGGCCTTGATGATGCGTGTCAGCAGGCCTTTGGTGGCCGCATCGATTTCCAGCGCCGCGCCCGACAGCGTCTGCGATTCGAACACACCGATCACGATGCAATCCGATTTGCCGGTCGGGAACCCGGTTGACGAGCCTTTGCTCCAATCACAGGCTTTTATGCTAAAGTCCATCGCGCTTGTCCTCGGATAAAATCTGGGCTTAGGATGAAAGCCGCAATTATCCGCTATTTTTCCCGCGGCGGCTGCAAGGATGGTGCAACGGGTACCATCTGGAGCACGCCTTCTCGTCATCAACAATGATCTTCGAACGCTCCCTCCAGCGCGAACTCGCGTATACGGCTGGTGCCGTGTTCATGGTTCTGCTCACGCTCGTACTGACGACGATGATGATCCGCATCGTCGGCTTCGCGGCCTCGGGCGAAATCGATCCGCGCGACGTACTGGTCCTGATCGGCCTCACTGTGATCGGCTACCTGGCGATCATGCTCGTCGCGACCCTGTTCGTGTCGATCCTGTTCGTCCTGACGCGCTGGTACCGCGACTCCGAAATGGTGGTGTGGCTCGCGTCCGGCGTGAGCCTCACCCAGTTCATCAAGCCGGTCGGCGTATTCGCCACGCCGATCATCATCCTCATCATGTTCTTCGTGTTCGTCGGCTGGCCGTGGTCGAACCAGCAGAACAAGCTGATCCGCGCGCGTTTCCAGCAGCGCGACGAGGTCTCGTTGCTCGCACCGGGCCAGTTCCGCGAATCGGCAGTGAGTCATCGCGTGTTCTTCATCGAGAAGATGACGCAGGACCAGGCGCGCGTCGAGAACGTGTTTGTCACGAGTACCGAAGGCGGCAAGGTCAACGTCGTCGTGTCGAAAACGGGTCACACGGAAACGCATAAGAACGGCGACCGTTTCGTCGTGCTCGAGAATGGTCGGCGCTATGACGGCGAGCCGGGCCATCCGGACTTCCGCATCATGGAATTCGACCGCTACGGTGTGAAGATCGAGAGCCAGCCGGTCGTGAGCACGCCAAGTACAACGGGTACCCCCACCCTCGATCTGATCCGCGACCCGACCCGCGACAACCTCGCCGAGCTGGCGTGGCGCATCGGTCTGCCGCTCATCGCGATCAACCTGATGCTGCTCGCCATTCCGCTCGCCCACCAGAATCCGCGCCGCGGTCGCACCATCAACCTGGTGATGGCCGTGCTGATCTACCTGACGTACTCGAACCTGCTCAACGTCATCCAGTCGTGGATCGAGCAAGGCAAGATGTCGTTCGTCGTCGGGCTGATCGGGTTGCATATCGTGGTCGCCGCGATCGTCGTGTTCATCTTCTGGATGCGCGTGCGCAACCGGCCGCTGTTCACGTGGGCGATGTTCCGCCGTTCGTCACAGGGAGCGTGATCGATGCGGATCTATGAACGGTACTTCGCGCGCCAGATCTATCTCACCTTCGTCTTCATCCTGTTCGCGTTCTCGGGCCTGTTTTTCTTCTTCGACCTGATCAACGAACTGAATTCGGTTGGACACGGCAACTACAAGTTTACGTATGCGGTGCTGCGCGTCGCGCTGCAGACGCCCTCGCGTTTCTACGAAATCATTCCGGTCGCGGCATTGATCAGCTCGATCTATGTGTTCGCGCAGATGGCCGCGAACTCCGAGTACACGATCTTTCGCGTCTCCGGTCTCGCGACCAACCAGGCATTGCGCTCGCTGCTGAAGATCGGTATTCCGCTCGTGATCGTCACCTATCTGATCGGCGAAGTGGTCGGCCCGTACACCGACCAGTTGTCGGAACGCGTGCGCCTCGAAGCGCTTGGATCGTCGGTGTCGAGCAACTTCGAATCGGGCGTCTGGGTGAAGGACACGCTCACTGCACGCGCGGACGGCGAGCAGGTGACGCGCTTCGTCAACGTCGGCAAGCTGCAGCCGGACGCGACGATCAGCGACGTGCGCATCTACGAGTTCGATGCGAAATTCCGGCTCTCCAACGTGCGCATTGCGAAGAGCGGCAAGTATCAGCCGCCCGGCCACTGGCTGCTGAAGGATGTGACCGATACACAACTGATCGACGTTCCCCCGCCGACGGGCGCCGGCACCAAGCCGACCGATGCACTCAACCCGGTGTACCGCGCGGAGCAGGTCACAGTGCCGGAATACTCGCTGCGCTCGGAACTGACGCCGCAAATCCTGTCGGTGCTGCTGGTATCGCCGGAACGGATGTCGATGTTCAACCTGTTCCGCTATATCCAGCATCTGACCGAGAACCATCAGGATTCGCAGCGCTACGAGATCGCGCTGTGGCGCAAGCTGCTCTACCCGTTCGCAGTGTTCGTGATGCTGGTGCTGTCGCTGCCGTTCGCCTATCTGCATACGCGTGCGGGCGTGGTCGGCGTGAAGGTGTTCGGCGGGATCATGCTCGGGATGAGCTTCCAGCTCTTCAACACGCTGTTCTCGCACATCGGTACGCTGAACACGTGGCCCGCGCCGCTCACGGCGGCGACGCCGGGGTTGATCTATCTGGTGCTCGGTCTCGTCGGGTTGAAGTGGGTCGACCGGCATTAGGAGCGAAGCGATGAGCGCGCATGGCATCGTATTGTTTGGTCACGGCGCGCGCGATCCGCGCTGGGCGGAGCCGTTTGAGCGGCTGGCCGGAAAGCTACGAGCCCGGCACGGCAACGCTGGTCCGGTTTCGCTGGCCTTCCTCGAACTGATGACGCCCGACCTGCCCGCAGCCATCGCGGCGCAAGCCGCCGCTGGCTGCACGACGATCAGCGTCGTGCCGGTTTTCTTCGGCCAGGGCGGTCACGTGCGGCGCGATCTGCCGGTTATCGTCGATGCGTGCCGGGCTGCGCATCCGGGCGTGACGATACATTGCGCGACCGCTGCCGGCGAAGACGAAGGCGTGCTCGACGCGGTGGCGGACTACTGCGTGCGGCAGATTACCGGCGGCTGAATCCGCTGCGATAACTGCTTCGATCGATACAAAGCAAAACGCGCCTGCCGGCGCGTTTTTTTCATACGGTCTTGACGTCTTTAGTGTCAGGCGGCGTTCAGCAAATCGCCGTTCTGTTTCGGCTCGGCTTGCTGCGCGTCGCGCTCGCCGAATGCTGCGCCGATCATCAGCAGGCTCGGTTGAGCCGGATCGAGCCACGACTGTGCATCGCCGGCTGCGAGTGCTGCGAGCGTCAGCGTGAGCGAGCGTTCGCGCGACGTGCTGCATGCTTCGACGATCGCGACCGGGGTCGCAGCAGGACGTCCGGCGTCGATCAGTTCCTGGGCGATTTCCGGTGCGCTGTCGCGGCCCATGTAGAACACCAGCGAATCTGCATTGACGTGTTCGCGAATCGCCGCACTATCGGGCGCGCGACTGTGGGTGGCGAGCGCGACGCTGCGCGAGACGCCGCGCAGCGTCAGCGAACGCCGCAGCGTGGCCGCACCCGCCAGCGCCGCCGTGATGCCCGGCACCACTTCGTATTCGATGCCCGCGGCTTCGAGCGCACGCATCTCCTCGTCGGCACGACCGAACAGCATCGGATCGCCGCCCTTCAAGCGGACCACGACATCGTGCTCGAGCGCCGCATCGACGATCTGCTTGTTGATGAAGTGCTGCGCCGTCGAGCGCTGACCGCAACGCTTGCCGACCGCGATCCTGCGCGCATGCGCCGGCGCATGATCGAGCATCGCCGGTTCGACCAGCGCGTCGTGCAGCACGACATCCGCGATGCCCATGAGCCGTGCGCCGCGCACCGTGATGAGGTCCGCAGCGCCTGGTCCTGCACCGATCAGATACACCTTACCCATTTATTCCAATCCCACGTTCGTGCGGTTAATCCGCTTGATCCGCACTGTTGGCTGACCACGCGGCCCACTGCCGCGTAGCGTCTACGCCGAAAACGCACGAATCATACCGGCTGCAACCGTGTGATGCGTCGCTTCGTCGATCAGCACGAATGCGCCGGTGCCCGGATGCGTATCGTACACGTCGCAGACGAGCGGCTTCTGCAGCGTCACCGTCACACGGCCGATATCGTTCATCGCGAGATCGTGGCGATCGACTGCATGCGACAGCGTATGCACATCGAGCACCTCGCGGATCGCGCCGATTCGCGCGAACACCGTGTTGGTGGTCTGCTTCAGCAGGTACTTGCGTTGCGTGGACAGCGGCACTTCGTCGAACCAGCAGAGGTCGGCTTCGAGCTTCTTCGCGGGTTCGGGTACGGCTTCGAGTGCCGCGCCAGTCGCGCCTGCCACTGCGTAGTCCCGCAGCACGAACGTATCGCCACGCGACACATCGACATCTTCCGCGAGACGGATCGTCACCGTCTGTCCGGCAAACGCGCGATCCACCTGCGAGGTACCGCCCGGCACCGGCGCAATGATTTCGCTCACCGTTGCTTCGCGGTTCGCAGGCAGCACGACGATCGTATCACCGAGCTTCACTTCGCCAGACTCGACACGGCCCATATAGCCGCGGAAATCGTCAGCCTGGCTGCCGTCCTGGCGCGCCACCCACTGCACCGGGAAACGCAGCGCCTGGCCGGTCGGCTGTTCGACGGGCAAGGCTTCGAGCACGTCGAGCAGCGGCTCGCCCGCATACCACGGCATGCGTTCGCTGGCCGTGACGATGTTGTCGCCCTTCAGCGCCGACACCGGCACGAAACGCACATCGGCAAGACCCAGATGACGCGCGAGTTCGACATACGCATCGCGGATCTCGTTGAAACGCGCTTCGCTGTAGTCGACCAGATCCATCTTGTTGATCGCGACGATCGCGTGTTGTAGACCGAGCAGCTTGACGAGCGCGCTGTGGCGCTTGGTCTGCGGCAGCAGTCGCGCAACGCCGTTCTCGAACGTGACGCGCGTCGCGTCGACGAGAATGATCGCCGCATGTGCGGTCGACGCACCCGTCACCATATTGCGCGTGTACTGCTCGTGGCCCGGCGTATCGGCGATGATGAACTTGCGCTTGGCGGTCGCGAAGTAGCGATACGCGACATCGATCGTGATGCCCTGCTCGCGCTCGGCTTCGAGGCCGTCAGTCAGCAGCGACAGGTCGATCTCGTCGCCGACGGTGCGCTTGTTTTTCGCGCGCGACAACGCCGACAGTTGATCCGACAACACAGCCTTGCTGTCGTACAGCAGGCGGCCGATCAGCGTGCTCTTGCCGTCGTCGACACTGCCCGCAGTGATGAAACGCAGCACGCCGAGGTCTTCTGGTTGATGAATGCTCATGATTACCGGTGCCTTAAAAATAACCCTGCTTCTTACGCTGTTCCATCGCGGCTTCCGACGTCTGGTCGTCCATCCGCGTCGCGCCGCGCTCCGTGATTTCCGTCACGGCCGTTTCGGCGATGATCTTCTCGAGATCGTCGGCATCGCTTTCGACCGGGCATGTGCAGCTGATATCGCCAACCGTGCGGAAACGCACCAGCGCGGTTTCGCTAGTCTCGCCCGCGCGAATCGGCGTGAGCGGCGTGACCGGCACCAGCAGACCATTGCGACGCACGATCTCGCGCTGATGCGCGTAGTAAATCGACGGCAGTTCGAGCTGCTCACGCGCGATGTATTGCCACACATCGAGTTCGGTCCAGTTCGAGATCGGGAACACGCGCAGGTGTTCGCCTTGATGCAGGCGTGCGTTGAAGAGGCTCCACAGTTCGGGGCGTTGCGCCTTCGGGTCCCACTGGCCGAATTCGTCGCGGAACGAGAAGATGCGCTCTTTCGCCCGCGCCTTTTCTTCGTCGCGGCGCGCACCGCCGATCATCGCGGTATAGCCGTGCTGCGCGATCGTCTCGAGCAGCGTGACGGCCTGCGCGGCATTGCGCGAATCGGTTTCGCGGCGCAGACGCACAGTGCCGCGTTTGATCGAATCCTCGACATGACCGACCACCAGTTCCGCGCCGATTTCCTCTGCACGGCGATCGCGGAAGTCGATCACTTCAGCGTAGTTGTGTCCCGTATCGATGTGCACGAGCGGAAACGGCAGCGACGTCTTGCGGTTCGCACCGAGACCGAAGGCCTTCAGCGCAAGATGCAGCACGACCACCGAGTCCTTGCCGCCCGAAAACAGCAGCGCGGGCTTGCTGCATTCGGCGACCAGTTCGCGCAGGATGTGAATCGACTCGGCTTCGAGCCAGTCGAGGTGATCCATCCGGTTCGCGGTATTGGCAAGCGGAGCGTTCACAGTGGAATCGAGCGTCGTGCTCATGTTCAGGTCCTTCGTCGGTTCGCACAGCGGGGGTCACCCGCGGCGCGGAAATAATCTGTAATCTGGCCGGATCGGCGGCGAACAGGGCGATATTACGCGGATGCGGATTCGGTGCTCACCGCAATCGGAATCGTCGTGATGTGCAGCCCGCATTCCTTCGTATCGCGCGACTCCCACCACCAGCGCCCCGCCCGGCTGTCTTCGCCGGGACGAATCGCGCGGGTACAGGGTTCGCAACCGATGCTCGGGTAGCCGCGCGCATGCAGCGGATTGACCGGCACGTCGAATGCCTGCAGATACGCCCACACATCGACCTCGGTCCAGTCCGCGAGCGGATTGAACTTGGCGATGTTGCGCGCGCCGTCGTGTTCCTCTTCGTGTAGTTCCGCGCGCGTCACTGACTGCTCGCGGCGCTGCCCCGTCACCCACGCGCTCACATCCGACAGCGCGCGATTGAGCGGCTCGACCTTGCGGATCTCGCAGCAGCGCTTGCGCAGATCGATGCTTTCGTAGAACGCGTTGAGGCCGTTCTGCGCGACGTATTCGTCGATGGCATCCTGCTGCGGATGAAACTGCTCGATCTCGTAACCGTAGCGTTCGCGCACGCGATCGATCATGCCGAGCGTTTCCGCGTGCAGACGACCGGTGTTCAGCGAGAACACACCGATCGCCACGCCGCGCGAGAGGATCGCGTGCGTAAGTAGCATGTCTTCTGCGGCGAGGCTGCTGGCGAGCTTCACGCGAGTATGACGTGCCGCGATCGAATCGAGCAGTGTGTCGAGTCGCTCGATTTTCGCTGCAAGTTCTGGCGTGATGGACGGGTGGTCGGTGCTCATGCGGCCGCCTTCGAAGCTGCCGCGTCGCGCCGCCGGAACAGCGGTAGCGGATTGTCGAATGCGCCCTGGTACTGCACGGTGAATTCGTCGAACGCTTTCAGCGCGTCGTGAATGTCCTTGTCCTCGCGTACTGCGTATGCGTCGAAGCCGCAGCGGAACATGAACCTCAGCTGATCGCGCAGCACGGCGCCGATCGCGCGCAATTCGCCTTTGTATCCGTAGCGTTCGCGCAGCAGCCGCGCGATGCTGTAGCCGCGGCCATCGTTAAACACGGGGAAGTCCACCGCGAGCAATGCGACCTTGTCGAAATCGCCGGTGATGTCGGCGGGTTCGCTGTCGGGCGCGAGCCACACGCCGAGTTCCGTTGCGCTGCGCGTCGCGCTCAGCGCCTCGCGCGAGGCCTGCCACAGTACGAGCGGCACCACGATCTTGCCGGCCGGCAACGCGTCGAGCGCGGGCAACGTGCCGTCTTCAGCTGCACGCACGATGGTCCAGTCGTCGGAGACAATCGAGCGGTTCTTGATAATCGAAGCCATCTGCCTGTATTCCTTTTGTCTCGGGTTACGCGTGAGCCGGCTGACGCGATGCGTACACGCGTTCCTTGAACGGTGCGAGGCCGATGCGCTGATACGTATCGATGAAACGCTCGCCGTCGAGGCGGTGTTCCACGAACGTGTCGATCACCTTCGACACCACGTCCGGCATCTCTTCCGCCGAGAACGACGGGCCGATCACACGGCCAAGATGCGCACCGGTCGCGCCCGTGCCCTGCTCGCCGCCGAGCGTCACCTGGTACCACTCGGAGCCGTCCTTATCGACGCCGAGCACGCCGATGTTGCCGACGTGATGGTGACCGCACGCGTTGATACAACCCGAAATGTTCAGCGATATGTCGCCGAGGTCGTACACAAAGTCGAGATCGTTGAAACGCTCCTGAATAGCGAGCGCAATCGGAATCGACTTCGCATTCGCGAGCGAGCAGAAATCGCCGCCCGGGCACGCGATGATGTCGGTCAGCAAGCCGATGTTCGCCGTTGCGAAACCTTGCGTCTTCGCTTTTTCCCACAGTTCGAACAGATCGCGCTTCTTCACGTTCGCGAGAATCAGGTTCTGTTCGTGCGACACGCGGATTTCGCCGAGCGAATACTGATCGGCCCAGTCGGCGACCGCTTCCATCTGCGTATCGGTAGCGTCGCCGGGAGCGATCGTGGTCGGCTTCAGCGACAGCGTCACCGCCGCGTAGCCCGACACCTTGTGCGGCCGCACGTTACGCTCGACCCAACGCGCAAACGCGCGGTTTTCGAGCAGATGCTTTTCGAAGGTTGCTTCGGTGTCCGGCAGCTTGTCGTACTGCGGCGGCGCGAAGTACTGCGACACGCGCTCGACTTCAGCCTGCGTCAGCGTGGACGGGCCGTCCTTCAGGTGTTGCCATTCTTCCTCGACCTGCTGCGAGAACTTCTCCGGGCTCAGCGCCTTCACGAGAATCTTGATGCGCGCCTTGTACATGTTGTCGCGCCGGCCGTAGCGGTTGTACACGCGCAGCACGGCTTCGCAGTACGTAAGCAGATGCTGCCAGGGCAGATCCTCACGGATGATCGCACCGATGATCGGCGTACGACCCATGCCACCGCCAGCCAGAATGCTCGCCACCACTTCGCCGTCTGCGTTCTTCTTCAGATAGACGCCGAGGTCGTGAATCTGCACGGCTGCGCGGTCTTCTTTCGAACCCGACACGGCAATCTTGAACTTGCGCGGCAACCACGCGAATTCCGGGTGGAACGTCGACCATTGGCGCAAGATCTCAGCCCACGGACGCGGATCGACGACCTCGTCGGGCGCGACGCCCGCGAACTGGTCGGCGGTGATGTTGCGGATGCAGTTGCCCGACGTCTGAATGCCGTGCATCTGCACCGACGCGAGCTTCGCGAGCAGATCGGGCGTTTCTTCGAGCTTGATCCAGTTGTACTGGATGTTCGAGCGTGTCGAGAAATGGCCATAGCCACGGTCGTGCTCGCGTGCGATCTGGCCGAGCATGCGCATCTGGTCGCTGCGCAGGTTGCCGTACGGAATCGCGATGCGATGCATGTACGCGTGACGCTGCATGTACAGGCCGTTCTGCAGACGCAGCGGGCGAAACTCGTCTTCGCTCAATTCGCCGGACAGGCGGCGGCGAACCTGGTCGCGGTACTGCGCGACGCGTTCGTCGACGATGGTCTGGTCGTACTGATCGTATTGATACATTCGGGGACCCCAGTTCTCGTAACACGCGGCGTTCCGGTTACGCCGCGTCTGGATATCTGATTGGCCTCGCGCGCGGGCGATCGTTCAGAGCGATCGCTCATTTGCTAATGACAAAAACAGATAACCATATTGGAAAAGTTGGGGTAATCGTAATAAACTCGCTATATATTTCAAACGACTAAAAAATTCTTTTTATATGCGTAGGGGTTATAAATGAACCTGCACCAGTTCCGCTTCGTCCGCGAGGCCGTGCGGCAGAACTTCAACCTCACCGAGGCCGCCAAGGCACTGTATACAAGCCAGCCGGGCGTCTCGAAGGCCATCATCGAGCTGGAAGACGAGCTGGGCGTCGAGATCTTCACCCGACACGGCAAACGTGTGCGCTCGCTGACCGAACCGGGCCGGATTATCCTCGAGTCGGTCGAGCGCATCCTGCTTGAGGTGGAAAGCCTCAAGCGCGTCGGTAAAGACTTCGCGGCGCAGGACCAGGGCAACCTCGTGATCGCCGCCACCCACACCCAGGCGCGCTACTCGCTGCCGACCGCGATCGCCGAGTTCAAGAAGCGTTACCCCAAGGTGCACCTTTCAATTCTGCAAGGTAGCCCGACCCAGGTCGCCGAGATGGTGATCCACGACCAGGCCGACCTCGCCATCGCCACCGAGGCCATCGCTAACTATAAGGAACTGGTCTCGCTGCCGTGCTTCCAGTGGCACCACGTAGCCGTGATGCAGCCAGACCACCCGCTACTCGACCGCAAGCTGCTGTCGCTCGACGATCTGACACAGTACCCGCTGATCACCTACGATAACGCGTTCGCCGGCCGCACCAAGATCAACGAGGCGTTCCGGCTGCGCGGGCTGCAACCGGACATCGTGCTCGAAGCCATCGATGCCGACGTGATCAAGACTTACGTCGAACTCGGCCTCGGGGTTGGGATCATGGCCGACATCGCGTTCAACGCGGAGCGCGATAGGCATCTGCGGGCGATGCCGGTCGGTCATCTGTTCGGCAGCAATGTGACGCGTGTGGCGCTCAAGCATGGCGCGTATCTGCGCAGCTATGTGTATACGCTTGTCGAGCTGCTGTCGCCGGGGCTGAACCGCAAGCTGATCGAACAGGCGCTGAAAGGCGAGCACGAGACGTACGAACTTTGAGCGCGTGACCCTGAACACCAGATGAAGCGCTACACAAGCGCCGCCCGGACCACACCGCATTTCTCGCCACGGAGACCCTCGATGGACCCCAAGAAGAACCTGCGCCGCGCCATCGCGCTCGGCGCCCTGCTGATCGCCGGTGCCGCGCACGCGGACCTGAAAGTCGGCATCGACCTGTCGAGCACCGGCCCGGCCGCGACGATCGGCATTACGAGCAAGAACGCGATGCTGATGTGGCCGAAGACGATTGCCGGCCAGAACGCGCAGTACATCGTCCTCGACGATGGCTCGGACCCCGGCACCGCCGTGAAAAACATCCGTAAGCTGATCAACGAAGACCATGTCGACGTGATCGTCGGGCCGAACATCACGCCGGCCGCGATGGCCGCGCTCGATCCGGTCGCCGAAAACCAGACGCCGATGATCACGCTGATCGGCTCGGCCAGTGTCGTCGAGCCGCAGGAAGGCAAACGCGTGTGGGCGTTCAAGATGGCGCAGACCGACAGCGCAATGGCCGACGTGATGACGCGCTATATGGCCAATCACAACGTGAAGACGGTGGGCTTCATCGGCTTCGCGGACAGCTACGGCGATAGCTGGCTCAACGAGTTCACGAAGTTTGCAACGCTGCGGCACATCCAGGTGGTCGCCACCGAGCGTTTCAACCGGACCGATGCAAGCGTCACCGGGCAGGTGCTCAAACTGCTCGCGGCTAAGCCCGATGCGGTGCTGATCGCCGGGGCGGGCACGCCGACAGTGTTGCCGGAGCGCACGTTGATCGAGCGTGGCTTTAAGGGGCCGATCTATCAGACGCATGGCATTGCGACACCGGAATTCATCAAGCTCGGCGGTAAGGATGTCGAGGGGACGTTGTTTCCGACGCAGCCGGTCGTGGTCGCGCGGACGCTGCCGGCCGATCATCCGGCGAAGAAAGCGGCGCTCGCTTTCGTCGATGCCTACGAAGCGCAGTACGGACCTGGCTCGGTCACGCAGTTCGCCGGCGATGCGGCGGGTGTTTATCCACGGCTGCAGGATGCGGTTGCGCGTGCACTGAAAACTGCGCAGCCGGGTACGGTGGCGTTTCGTGTTGCGCTACGCGACGAGCTGGAGCATGCACATGAACTGGTCGTGCCGAATGGTGTAGTCAGTACCAGCGCAAAGGATCACGTCGGGCTCGATCAGCGGGCGAGCGTGATGGGTGTGATTCGCAACGGCAAGTTCACGTATCTGAGCCAGTGAGTTGTTGCTGGCAAAGTTGTTAAAGTAGCCGTCTCTCTTCCGTACTTCCGGTGTTCCTATGCGCACTACCCGAGCCATTCATGCCGTCGAGCGGTTAAAAACCCGCAGCGGCAATCCGCAATACGCGGCCATCAGTCTCGCGGGTGGCGTCTTTTTTCTGGTGGACCGTTCGAGCGGCGGTGAGGTGCGGCTTTGCGAACCGTTGCCGCTCGACGATTTCGTGAAGTTCGTCGATGGGGTCGGGCCTGCGAAGCCGCGCAAGGCGAGCAAGCTCGATATCGCTTTTGAAGAGCAGATCAGGAAGAGCAGGAAGTAGGCGTTCGTTGCTTCGATCGCCTAACGCTGCAGCCTGCCCTCGCGCTCAGCCCTTGAGTTGCGCCAGAACCCCCGCGATATCGCCCATCCCCCAATGCTCGACGATCAACCCATCGGCCACGCGAAAGATATCGCACGACGTGAACCTGAGTTTCTTGCCGGTGGGCGCAACGCCAAAGAAGACTCCCTCGTGCGTGCCTTCGTAGACGAAGCTTGCGGCGCACTTGTCCCCGTCGATCACCGTCGTCTCAATGGTGACGTTCAGATCAGGCAGCCCCGTCAACCGCGCGCGGAAAAAATTCACCGTCGCGGTTTTGTTGGAGACGCCGGCGGGCGGTGTCGCTGCGGCACTGAGCTGATGGTTGATGTAGTGCTCGGAGAAGAGCGCGGCGAACGCATCGATGTCGTGCGCGCTCAAGGTCCCTCCGAAGCGCGTCGCCACATTCTGCGTGGATTGTGCGTGCAGCGGTGTCATGACTGCGACAGCGGCGCCGGCCAGACTTCCTGAGATCAACGTTCTTCTGTCCATCGATACTCCTCGCTGAATTTAAACCGCCACCCAAGTCCCGCCGGCACCGTGACTCGAGATCACCGCGTCGATAAACTTCAATCCCGCCACACCATCGTCGACTGTGGTCAACAAGCGGCTCTCGACGGGCACGGGTAGCCCGTTATCGATCGCCTCGATCTGCAACGCAGCATCCTTATACAACTGCGCGAATGCTTCGAGATACCCCTCGGGATGCCCCGCCGGCACGCGTGTCGCATGCGCGGCCACCGCGCTCTTCACCCGCGCGCGCGTCAGGCGCTGCGCCGAACCGCCGAGCGGTGTGAACCACAAGTCATTCGGTTGCTCCTGATCGAACGCAAGATTCGCCTTCGTTCCATACACGCGCAAACGCAGCGCGTTCTCCGCACCGCTCGCCACCTGACTCGCCCACAACATACCGCGTGCGCCATCCGCATAACGCAGCATCGCCTGTACGTGATCGTCGATACGACGGCCGGGCACGAACGTATGCAGTTCGGCGGCGAGCGTTGATGGCGTCATGCCTGTGACGAACGCCGCAAGGTGATACGCATGCGTGCCGATGTCACCGAGGCACCCCGCCGGCCCCGCGAGGCTCGGGTCCGTGCGCCACACCGCCTGCCGATTCGCACCCGTCGCCTCAATCGGTTCGGCGAGCCAGTCCTGCGCGTACTCGACCTGTACGATGCGCACGGTACCAAGTTCGCCAGCTTCGATCAGCTCACGTGCATGACGCACGAGCGGATAGCCCGAATACGTATGCGTCAATGCAAACAAGCGTTGTTTGCTGCGCGCGAGCGCGGCCAGCGCTTCGCCCTCTGCGAGCGAGATAGCCAGCGGCTTGTCGCAGATCACGTGTATGCCCGCTTCGAGAAACGCGGTCGCCACCGGCGCATGCAGATGGTTCGGCGTGACGATCGCGACGGCATCGATACCGTCGTCGCGTGCTGCCTCGGCGCGTGCCATCTCGCACCAGTCCGTATAACTGCGTGCGATGCCCGCTTCCGCGGCGCTGCTCTGCGCGCGTTGCGGATCCGACGACAACGCACCCGCCACCAGTTCGAACCGGTCGTCGAGGCGCGCAGCAATCCGATGCACCGCGCCGATGAACGCGCCCTGTCCGCCACCCACCATGCCCAGCCGTAGCCTGCGCGTCATGCCATCCCCTTGTCGTGCGGTTCAAAGACCTAGCAGTTGTTTTACTTGCTGCGCATCGACACCGCTGCCCGCGAAATCATCGAACGCACGCTCCGCAACACGAATGATGTGCCGCCGGATAAATTCGGCACCTTCACGCGCACCGTCCTGCGGATGCTTCAACGCACATTCCCATTCAAGCACCGCCCAGCCCGGAAAATCGTACTGCGCGAGCTTCGAGAAGATCGCGCCGAAATCGATCTGCCCGTCGCCGAGCGAACGAAACCGGCCCGCCCGTTCGACCCAGTCGCTATAGCCGCCGTACACACCCTGGCGTCCGTTCGGCCGGAACTCCGCGTCTTTCACATGAAACGCCTTGATGCGCGGATGGTAGAGATCGATAAACGCGAGGTAGTCGAGTTGTTGCAGTACGAAGTGACTCGGGTCGTACAGGATGTTCGCGCGCGGGTGCTGCTTCACGGCATCAAGAAAACGCTCGAACGTCACGCCGTCGTGCAGATCTTCGCCCGGATGCAGCTCGTAGCAGACGTCGACGCCTGCGTCTTCGAACGCATCGAGAATCGGCGTCCAGCGGCGCGCAAGTTCATCGAAGGCGGCTTCGACAAGCCCGGCCGGCCGCTGCGGCCACGGGTACAGATACGGCCACGCCAGCGCCCCGGAAAACGTCACGTGCGTGCAGAGCCCGAGCCGTTGCGATGCCTTCGCGGCAAACTTCAGCTCGCGGATCGCCCACTCGGTGCGCGCCACCGGATTACCACCGACGCTCTTCGGTGCAAAGCCGTCGAACAGCGTGTCGTAAGCGGGATGCACCGCGACGAGTTGCCCCTGCAGATGCGTCGACAGCTCGGTGATCACGATGCCTTCGTTGTCGACCACCGCGCGTATGTCGTCGCAATACGTCTGGCTCGTCGCGGCCAGTTCAAGATCGACGAGACGCGGATCGGCAGGCACCTGGATGCCTTTATAGCCGAGACCCGCGGCCCAGCCCGCCAGATGCGCGAGACTGTCGAACGGCATCGCATCGCCCATGAACTGCGCGAGAAAGATCGCCGGCCCTTTGATTGTTTTCATGGTGCGTCCCCCGAGGAATGGATGCGGCGTACGCCGCATCGGTCAACCCATGCGTCGTTTGTTTAGAACGGCGAATCCGGGAAATAGAACTGCTGCGCGTTCTCTTTGGTGATCAGCACCGACGGAATGATCGTTGTCGACGGCAGCTTCTCGCCCTTCAGTCGCGCTTCAGCGGTCAGCTTGATCGCGTCGTAGATGAACTTCGGCGAATACGACACGTCAGCGTGAATCAGCGGATCGCCGTCTATCAGCTTCTTCACCATCACCTTCGAGCCCGCTCCGCCGAACACTTCCTTGATGTCGGTGCGCTTTGCCTGGTCGATGGCTTTCAGTACGCCGATCGCCATGTCGTCGTCGGCGGCCCAGACGGCGTCGATGTGCTTGAAGCGCGTCAGGTAATCCTGCGTCACCTTGAATGCGTCGTCGCGATTCCAGTTCGCGTACTTCGCGTCGAGAATCTTCATGTTCGGGTAGCTCTTCAGCACGGCCTCGAATGCGCCGTAACGTTCGTTGTCGAGCGTCGTCGGAATGCCGCGCAGCACGACCACGTCGCCCTTACCGTTGAGCGTCTTCGCCAGATACTCGGCGGGCAGCTTGCCGAACGCGGTGTTGTCGCCGGCCACATAGGCATCCTGCGCGCTCGTGTCGGTCAGCCCGCGGTCGACCACCGTCACGTACACGCCCTTCTTCTTGACCTGCGCGACCGGCTGCGTGAGCGACGCCGATTCGAACGGGAAGATCACGAGCGCATTGATCTTGTTCACGGTGACGAGATCCTGCAACTGGTTCGCCTGCTCCGGCGAGCCTGCCGCGGTCTTCACGATGACTTTCAGATCCGGATGTGCTTTCTCGAGATCGCTCTTCGCCTTGTTCGCCCACCACACGATCCCGCCGGTGAAGCCGTGATCCGCGGTTGGGATCGCGACGCCCAGCGTGACTTTCTCTTCTGCCTGCGCGCCGCCCGCGATGCCCAGCAACCCCAGCGCCAGCATGCCCGCGCCAACCGCCCGAATGACCTGCTTCATGTTGACTCTCCTGTCGTAGGCGTCTCGCGCCCCGTTGATTGTTGAACGACCCATCATGTTGAATATCGTCGTGCTGTTGCGTTACTTCTGTTGCGTTATCGTTGTTCTGTCTACTCGCTGGCCTACCCGTCACCGGCATGACACCAGACGGACGAATCTACTCATGTGCTAGCGCCGCCCGCGCTGCAGGAACGCGACGACGATGATCACCGCGCCCTGCACCGCCGCATTCAGATACACACTGATGATGCTGGTCAGGTTGAGAATGTTCGCGATCACCGACAACAGCACCGCACCGATCACAGTCCCGACCACGCGCCCTTCACCGCCCTTCAGCGCTGTTCCGCCGACCACCACCGCTGCAATCGCTTCGAGTTCCCACAACAGGCCGGTGGTGGGCGTTGCGGAACCGAGTCGCGGCACGTACAGCACGGTGGCCACGCCGACGCAGATACCGAGCAACACGTAGGTAACGATCTTCACCGCATCGACGTTGATCGCCGCATAGCGCGCCACCTGTTCGTTCGAACCGATCGCCTGCACATGCCGGCCAAAAGCGGTGCGGTTCAGGATCAGCGCGCCGCCGGCCGCAACGATGAGAAAGACCCAGATCGGTACCGGCACCCCGAACAGGCTCGCGTAATACACAGGGCCGTACAGATCGGACAATGAGTTATCGAGTGTCAATGCACCGCCATCAGCGAGCCACGTCAGCACCGCGCGAAAAATGCCGAGCGTACCGAGCGTGACGATGAACGGTTCGATCCGCCCTTTCGTGATCAGCAAGCCATGCGCGCAGCCGAACAACGCACCGAGCACCAGTGCACACACGATGCCGATCAGAACGATCGCGAGCGGCGCGAGCGCATGACCGGCCAGAGCGTTCATCAGCCAGATCATGCTGCCCGCGATCAGCGCCGCCATCGATCCCACCGACAGATCGATGCCGCCCGAGATGATCACGAACGTCATGCCGACCGCGATGATGCCGATGAACGACGTGCGCGTAAGCACGTTCATCATGTTGTCGAGCGTCGCGAAGTCGCGATTGAGCAGCGTGCCCGCGACGCACAGCAGGATGAGGCCCGCTAACGGCCCGAGGCCGTGCAAACGCCGCGCGAGCCGCCATGCGCGGCCGGACGGTGCGGCTTCAGTGGGTGCCGGTCGCATGAGCGATCAATTCCTCTTCGGTGAGATGGTCGAGACCGAGCGTCGTCTGCAGCGTGCCCGCGCGCATCACCGCGACGCGATGGCAGAGCCCGATCAGTTCGATCAGTTCGGACGAGATGACGATCACCGCACGCCCCTGCGACGCGAGCCGGTGAATCAGAAAATAGATGTCGCGCTTCGCACCGACGTCGACGCCGCGCGTCGGTTCGTCGAGTACGATCACGTTCGGATTGGGTTGCAGGAACTTGGCAAGCGCGAGCTTTTGCTGGTTGCCACCGGACAGCATGCGTGCGCGGCTACCGGGGTCGCCGGTACGAATGCCGAATTCATCGAGCGCATCCAGCAACGTCTTGCGCGCCGCTTTCAGGTCGATCAGCGGATGCGCGTAACGCTCGAGTGTCATCAGCGTGAGATTGTCCTGCAGGTTCAGGTTCACATGCAGCCCCTTGCCCTTGCGGTCCTCGCTCAGGTACGTGAGGCCGCGGCGCATCGCATCGCGCGGATTCTTCAGGTCCGCCGCGCGCCCTGCCAGCTCGATACGGCCTGCGCTGCGCCGGCGCAGTCCGATCAGCGCTTCGAACGCTTCGGTGCGGCCCGCACCCACGAGGCCCGCAAAGCCGAGCACTTCGCCGGCGCGCACCTCGAAGCTGAGGTTATCCACCCAGCCCGGCACGCTCAGGCCATCCACTTTCAGCGCAAGCGGCGCATCGGCGGGGACGGCGAGCTTGTCGGGAAACATGTCCGACACCTCGCGCCCGACCATCAGGTTCGCCATCTGCTGACGCGCAAGCCCCGCCGTTTCGCTGCGCGCGACGAAGCGGCCGTCGCGCATCACGATGACTTCGTCGGTGATGCGCTCGACCTCGTCGAGTTTGTGCGAGATGTACACGAGCGTCACGCCGTCGGCCTTCAGCTTCGTCATCAGCGCGAAGAGCCGGCCCGTTTCGGCAGGCGTCAGCGTCGCGGTCGGTTCATCCATGATCAGGAGACGCGCGCGCCGCGACAGCGCTTTAGCAATTTCGACCAGTTGCTTTTCTGCGACGATCAGGTCGCGCACTTTCGTATCGGGGTCGCGCGCGAGACCGACCTGCGCGAGGAACTGTTCGGCACCGGCACGCATCGCCGCATCGTCGACGAACCAGCCGCGCCGCTTCTCGTGACCGAGGTAGATGTTCTGCGCGATGCTCAGGTGCTCGGCGAGGTTGAATTCCTGGTGGATCAGCACAATCCCCGCGGCTTCCGCAGCGCGCGATCCGTCGAACTGCTGTGCATGGCCGTCGATAAACAATGCCCCCGCGCTCGCCGTTTCATAACCGGCGAGGATCTTCATCAGCGTCGACTTGCCCGCGCCGTTCTCGCCGAGCAAGCCATAGATCCGACCCGGCGCGAGATCGAAACTCACGCCGTGCAATACCCGCACCGGACCGAAGTCCTTGCGGATGTCGTCGAAGCGTACGGCGACGCTCATCGCTCGTGGCTCATCTTTCAGGCCTCATCTGTTTCACGCGCTCTTGCGCACGACGAGCCGGTGCGGCAGCAGCACGCCCGGCACGCTTGCGTGCGGATTCGCGAGCCGCTGCAACAGGAGACGCGCGGCGGTTTCGCCGAGTTCGCGCATCGGTTGGGCAATCGTCGTGAGCGGTGGGTCGACCTGCGCGGCCAGCGAGATATCGTCGAAGCCGACCACCGCGATGTCGTCGGGCACGCGCCAGCCTGCTTCGCGCAACCCGGCGATCACGCCGATCGCGAGCGTGTCCGACACCGCGAACACCGCGTCCGGCGGATCGGCCAGTTGCATCAGCGCGGTCGCCGCCGCGCCGCCCGCCGCGTAGTCGAGATTCGTAACGGTCATGCGCCAGCGCGGGTCGGGCGCAATGCCCGCCGCGCACAGCGCACCGAGGTAGCCGAGCTCTCGGTGCTGCGCGTAGAGATAGCTGTCGGCGGAATTGATCAGCCCGATACGCCGATGGCCGCGCGCGAGCAGGTGTCGTACCGCGTCGCCCGCAGCGGTGTAGTTATCGATACCGACGTACGGCACACCAACCGACGTATCGAATTCGCAGCACGCGACCCACGGCAGCGTGTCCGAGTCTTCCGCGAGCGCCTGATGAATCGCGGCCGGATCGAGACAGATCGCGCCGTCCGCGCGATGTTGCCGCAGCAGGTCGAAGTAACTGCGCTCACGCCCGAGGTCCGCACCGGTGTCGCACAACAGCATGAAGTAACCATGCTCATGCGCCACACTGTCGATGCCGCGCAAGATCTCCGCATAGAACGGATTGCCGATGTCGGGCACCATCGTGAGCAGCAGATGGCTTTCGGCGGTACGCAGGTTGCGCGCGAGTTCATTGACGCGATAGCCGCTCGCCTTGATCGCGGCGAGAACGCGATCACGCGTTGCCGGGCGCACGTTGTCGTGGCCGTTGAGCACGCGCGATACCGTCGCGACCGACACACCCGCCTGCTCCGCAACGCCGGCAATGGAATGGCGGCCGAATTCGGGTGCAGCGGTGGACAGATCCGCTTTTCCGGAGCGTAAGGCCTCGACCGAAGAGATTGAACGCGAGGAGCGCGATAGACGCGACGAAGTCGCCACTGCGGTACTCCAAAATGTAATCGATTACATTTTTGCCTGGCCGGCGCGTGCTCCGCAAGTACCATCGCCTAGGTATAAACACCGAGGCCGTGTGTCGGCAACCCGACAAGGCGTCCGCCCGGTTTGGTACAATCCTGCCGTTGCGCGCCACTGTCCACCGGCTTTCCCGGCTCCATCCAGCCAGACCGCCGCGCCCGCCACACGCCGCCCCTCCAGATCGGGCCGCATTCAACCTAAAACCGCCGAACCCACCATGAATATCGAGCAAGCGCGTTTCAACATGATCGAACAGCAGATCCGCCCCTGGGAAGTGCTCGACCAGGACGTGTTGAACCTGCTGTCGATCGTCAAGCGCGAGAACTTCGTTCCCGCCATTCATCGCGATCTCGCCTTTGTCGACTTCGAAGTGCCGCTGCCGGCCGGTCAGCACATGCTGGCGCCGCGCGTCGAAGCGCGCGTGCTGCAGGAACTGGCGGTGAAGAAGCACGAAAGCGTGCTGGAAATCGGCGCGGGTTCGGGCTACATGGCCGCACTGCTCGCGCACCGCGCGCAGCATGTGCTGACCATCGACATCGAACCGGAACTCGCCGGGCTCGCGAAGCAGAACCTCGCCGCGAACGGTGTGCTCAACGCCGAAGTCGCCACCGGCGACGGCGCACTGGGCTGGGCCTCGGCGGCACCGTACGACGTGATCTGCGTGTCGGGCGGCCTGCCGGTGCTGCCACAAGAGATTCTCGAACAACTGAAGGTGGGCGGCCGTCTGGCCGCGTTCGTCGGCACGGCGCCGGTGATGAAGGCACAGATCATCACGCGTATCGACGAGAAGCAGTACCGCGTTGCCGACGTGTTCGAAACCTATGTCGAGCCGCTGACCAACGCGGTGCAGCCGCCGCGCTTCAAGTTCTAAAGCCAAATCTGGCTTGGCCGGCCGCGTTCCGTCTGTTCGACACTGCGCGGCCGGCACACTTCACTTCTTTGCTTTACTACCTGCCCGTTCATTCCCCGCTCCGGATCAATCGATGCAAAACCTGACCGCCCCCGCCCTCGCCGAATGGCTCGCCGACAAGTCGCGTGCCGCGCCTGTCCTGCTGGACGTGCGCGAGCCGTGGGAAGTCACGACAGCGCACATTGCCGGCAGCGTGTCGATTCCGATGCGCGAGATTCCCGCGCGCAGCGAAGAACTCGAAGACGATGCGCAGATCGTCTGCGTGTGCCATCACGGCGCACGCAGCGCGCAAGTCGCGATGTTCCTCGAATCGCGCGGCTATCAGCACGTGTTCAATCTGCAGGGCGGCATCGACGCGTGGTCGCGTCAGGTCGACGCTTCGGTTCCTACGTACTAACTCACTCCGTCTCGCGCAATACCTCCGCAACCGTGCGGAAGATTTCGTCGATCTGCCCTTCCTCGATGATGAGCGGCGGCGAGAACGCAAGGATGTCGCCGGTATAGCGCGTCAGCACACCCTTCTGATAGCAGCGCAGGAACACTTCAGCCGCCCGTGCGCCGGGCGCGCCATCGCGCGGTGCGAGTTCCACGCCACCCACCAGCCCAAGGTTGCGCACGTCGATCACATGACGTTCGCCGCGCAGCCGATGAATAGCCTGCTCAAAGACCGGCGCCATGCGTGCCGCGCGTTCGAATAACCCCTCGCGTTCGTAGAGATCGATCGTGGCGCAGGCCGCGGCGGCTGCAATTGGGTGCCCCGAATACGTATAGCCGTGAAACAACTCGATGCCCGCGGGCGCCCCATCGACAATCGAATCGTGAATCCGTGCGCTCGCGGCAACGGCGCCCAGCGGAGCCGCGGCATTGTTGGTGCCCTTGGCCATCGTCAGCAGATCGGGCGTGACGCCGAAATACTGTGCGGCAAACGGCGTACCGAGCCGCCCCCAACCCGTGATCACCTCGTCGAAGATCAGCAGGATGCCGTGCTTCGTACAGATCTCGCGTAGCCGTTGCAGGTAGCCCTGCGGCGGAATCAGCACGCCGGTCGAGCCGGCCACCGGCTCGACGATCACCGCAGCGATCGTCGACGCGTCGTGCAGCGTGACGATGCGCTCAAGCTCATCCGCCAGATGCGCGCCCCACGCAGGCTGGCCTTTCGAGAACGCCGCCTCCTTGATATTCAGTGTGTGCGGCAAATGATCGACCGCAGGCAGCAGACCACCGGAAAACGTCTTCCGGTTCGGCGCAATCCCGCCGACCGAAATCCCGCCGAAACCCACCCCGTGATACCCGCGCTCGCGTCCGATAAAGCGCGTACGCTGCCCTTCGCCACGCGAACGATGATAGGCGAGCGCAATTTTCAGCGCGGTATCGACGGCCTCCGACCCGGAGTTCACGAAGAAGATGTGCTTCAGGTCGCCGGGCGTGTGCTTCGCGATCTTCGTCGCGGCTTCGAATGCCTTCGGGTGGCCCATCTGGAAGGTCGGTGCGAAGTCCATCTCCGCAGCCTGTGCCTGCACGGCGGCAACGATCTCGTCGCGGCAGTGCCCCGCGTTGACGCACCACAGCCCCGCCGTGCCATCGAGAATCTGCCGTCCGTCGTGCGACGTGTAGTACATCCCCTTCGCGCTCACGAGCAGGCGCGGCGCGCTCTTGAACTGTCGGTTGGCGGTGAACGGCATCCAGAATGCGGACAGATCGGGGGTGCTGGCGGAAGGCGTGGAACACTCGGTCATGTTTCATTCTCCTTGAAGTGGCGAAGGTCGAGAGTCGGTCTTCCAGTGTAGGCAGACGCACGCGCGTGCACAACGGGGCGGCGGCGATGCACCGCAGCCATTCATCGCGATCGATACACGCTTCGTTGCGGTGCGCACCGCGCCGCAACGAAGCGGCGCAATCTCCGCTGCACCAGTTTCGCGCCCAGCGCGCATCGAACCGCGCCGTGCACAGCCGCGTCGCCGCACGACTCGCACGTCTGAACCCCATCCACTCACGCTGGCATATGCCTTGCAGTAACGGTCCGGCAAGCCATGCGGCGCCACACATTTCACGCATGCCGCCGCCGTCGCGGTCGTCGCTGACGTCCATAACACTCAACCATCCATGGCAAGGGGAAATACATGAAACGTCGTAGTCTGCTGAAGCTCGGCTCCATGAGCGGCGCACTTGCGCTCGCGGGTCAAAGCCCGTTCGCGCGTGCGCAGTCGGGCACCGGCCCGATCAAGGTCGGCATCCTGCACTCCCTGTCGGGCACGATGGCGATCTCGGAGACGTCGCTGAAAGACACGGCGTTGATGACCATCGCCGAGATCAACGCAAGCGGCGGCGTGCTCGGACGCCAGATCGAACCGGTTGTCGTCGACCCCGCGTCGAACTGGCCGCTGTTCGCCGAGAAGGCGCGTCAGTTGATCACCCAGGACAAGTGCGCGGTCGTGTTCGGCTGCTGGACTTCGGTGTCGCGCAAGTCGGTGTTGCCGGTGTTCGAGGAACTGAACGGCCTGCTGTTCTACCCGGTGCAGTACGAAGGCGAAGAGATGTCGCGCAACGTGTTCTATACCGGCGCGGCGCCGAACCAGCAGGCGATTCCCGCCACCGAATATCTGATGAGCGCCGAAGGCGGCGGTGCGAAGCGCTTCTTCCTGCTCGGCACCGACTATGTGTATCCGCGCACGACGAACAAGATCCTGCGTGCGTTCCTGAAGTCGAAAGGCGTGCAGGACGCGGACATCCAGGAGGTCTACACGCCGTTCGGCCACAGCGACTATCAGACCATCGTCGCGAACATCAAGACGTTCTCGCAAGGCGGCAAGACGGCCGTGATCTCGACGGTGAACGGCGATTCGAATGTGCCGTTCTACAAGGAACTCGGCAACCAGGGTTTGAAGGCGACCGATGTGCCGGTCGTCGCGTTCTCGGTTGGCGAAGAAGAACTGCGCGGTATCGACACGAAGCCGCTGGTCGGCAACCTCGCAGCATGGAACTACTTCATGTCGCTGCGCAATCCCACCAACGAGAAGTTCAAGAAGCAATGGGCCGACTGGGTCAAGTCGCAGAATCTGCCGGGCGGTACGAAGCGCGTCACCAACGATCCGATGGAAGCGACTTGGGTCGGCATTCATATGTGGAAGCAGGCCGTCGAAAAAGCGAAGAGCACCGATGTCGACAAGGTGCGCGTCGCGATGATCGGACAGAAGGTCGCAGCACCGTCGGGCTTCACACTCGAGATGGACGGTAACCACCATCTGCACAAGCCGGTGATGATTGGTGAAGTGCGCGCCGATGGGCAGTTCAACGTCGTGTGGCGCACCAAGACGACGATCCGTGCGCAACCGTGGAGTCCGTATATCGCGGGCAATGCGGGCAAGCCGGATGTCGTCAGTTCGATCCCCGCGTTCTTGCGGCGCTCGCGTGTTGCGTAAATGAGGCGACGGTACGGCATCGGCTTTCAAAGCGATGCCGTACCGACTGCAGTGCAGTTTTATTTCTGAAGGCCACTATGGCGTTTCCTTTTTCAGGGCTGCTGCGCCGATCCGTCGGTACCGTCCTAATAGCGGTTCTCGCCAGCGCGCCGCTCGCCGCATTCGCGCTAACGCCAGCCGATGTCGCACCGCTCGCCGCCGACGACTTCGACGCGAAGTCCGCCGCGATCGACAAGCTGATCGCCACTCACGACGCAGCGTCGCTTGCACTGCTGAAAGCGCTGTCCGAAGACACCGCGCTCGCCACCGACGGCGGCGAAGTGCTGATCCTCGACGGCGACACCGCACACGATGCCGCGACCGGCAAGACCGTCGCCGCCGGCGATGCGCAGCCTGTCACGCTGAATAACCTGCTGCGCTCAAAGGTAACGGGCGCACTGTCGGGTCTGCAACTCGATTCGCCCGACCTCGAAACGCGCCGCGCCGCAATCGGTGCGCTGCTGAAAAACCCCGACCCCGCGATGAAGCCGCTGATCGACGCGGCCCGCGCGAAGGAAACCGATCCGACGCTGAAGAAGCGTCTCGACACGCTGTGGGCGATGACCGCCCTGCACAATCCCGATGTCGCGACACGGCTCGAAGCGGTCAAGCTCGTCGCCGCACGCCACGATCTCGACATGTACGAACTGCTGCGACCGCTCGTGGCGAAGAAGCCTGACGGCAGTTTTGCGGAGAGCGATGCGGGTATTCGTGCAGTTGCTCAGCAAGGCATCGATGCACTCGATTCGATCCAGCGCCGCAGCGAGATCGCCGGTACGTTGTTCGCGGGGCTGTCGCTCGGCAGTGTGTTGCTACTCGCGGCGCTCGGCCTTGCGATCACGTATGGCCTGATCGGCGTGATCAATATGGCGCACGGCGAATTCCTGATGATCGGCGCCTATGCGACCTATGCGGTGCAGAACTTCATCCAGCACCATGCGCCGGGTGCGTTCGACTGGTATCCGCTGTTCGCGGTGCCTGCTTCGTTCGTTGCCGCTGCGGTTGTCGGCATCGTGCTGGAACGGCTCGTGTTGAAACATCTGTACGGCCGTCCGCTCGAAACGTTGCTCACGACCTTCGGCGTGAGCCTGATCCTGATCCAGGCGACGCGCATGATCTTCGGCGCGCAGAACGTGCAGGTCGTCAACCCGTCGTGGATGAGCGGCGGCGTCACCGTGCTGCCGAATCTGATCCTGCCGTACAACCGCCTCGCCATTCTTGCTTTCTCGATGATCGTCGTCGGCATTGCGTGGGCTGTGCTGACAAAGACACGGCTTGGCTTGTTCGTGCGCGCGGTTACGCAGAACCGGCGCATGGCCGCCTGCGTCGGCGTGAAAACTGCGCGTGTCGACTCGTATGCGTTTGCGTTCGGCGCGGGCATCGCCGGGCTCGGCGGCTGCGCGCTGTCGCAGATCGGCAATGTCGGCCCCGACCTCGGCCAGAGCTACATCATCGATTCGTTCATGGCGGTCGTGCTGGGCGGTGTCGGACAACTGGCCGGTACTGTGCTCGGCGGGTTCGGGCTCGGGCTCGTCAGCAAGGCAATCGAACCGTTCTGGGGCGCCGTGCTCGCGAAGATCGCGGTGCTCGTGCTGATCGTGCTGTTTATCCAGAAGCGTCCTCAAGGCATGTTCGCCCTGAAGGGCCGCAGCGCGGAGGCTTGAGATGACTGCTGTCTCTACCTCGGCTTCTGCCTCCTCATCCTCTGCTGCGCTACCGGCGGCCACCGCCGCTGCTCGTGCGGTACAGAGCGGCTTCGCGCTCGGCCTGCCGCCGCGTCCCGCGCTGCTGTCGCGTCGCGCGTGGCTTGCATTAATCGCGCTGATTATCGTCATCGGGTTCGGCGTGCCATTCGCCGCGCTCGTACTGCCTGAATCGAGTGCGTTCCATCTGTCGGCGTATGCGATGACGCTTGCCGGCAAGTTCATGTGCTATGCGATTGCGGCGCTCGCGCTCGATCTCGTGTGGGGTTATTGCGGCATTCTGAGTCTTGGTCACGCGCTGTTTTTTGCGCTCGGCGGTTATGCAATTGGTATGTATCTGATGCGTGCGATCGGGCATGAAGGCAAATACGGCAGCGACCTGCCGGACTTCATGGTGTTCCTCGACTGGCATGCGCTGCCGTGGTACTGGCAAGGCACCGAACATCTCTGGTATGCGCTGCTGCTGGTGGTCGTGGTGCCTGCCGTGGTCGCGTGGGTGTTCGGCTTCTTTACGTTCCGTTCTCGTGTGAAGGGTGTGTATCTGTCGATCATCACGCAGGCGCTTACGTTCGCTGCGATGCTGCTTTTTTATCGTAACGAAACGGGCTTTGGTGGCAACAACGGCTTCACCGACTTCAAGCGCATCGGCGGTTTTCCGATCACTCATCCGGGCACGCGCACGGCGCTGCTGCTGATCACCTTTGCCGTACTCGTGCTCGCGTTTCTTGGCGCGCGCGCGGTCGTTACGTCGAAGCTCGGGCGTGTCGTCACCGCGGTGCGCGACGGCGAAACGCGCCTGATGTTTCTCGGCTATAGCCCGCTCGCCTACAAGCTGTTTGTGTGGACGGCGTCGGCAGTGCTGTGTGGCATCGCTGGTGCGCTGTATGTGCCGCAGGTCGGCATCATCAATCCTGGCGAGATGTCGCCGGGCAACTCGATCGAAATGGCGATCTGGGTTGCGGTGGGCGGGCGCGGTACGTTGATCGGGCCGATCATCGGTGCGTTTGCCGTGAACGGTGCGAAAAGCTTTTTTACGGCAAATTTTCCTGAGTACTGGTTGTTCTTTCTGGGTCTGATCTTCGTGCTAGTGCCGCTCCTTCTGCCGAACGGCATCATGGGATTGATCGAACTCGCGACGCGCAGGAGGACCCGCTCATGATTCAGGACCCGTTGGTGGTGGGTCTCGCGTTGCCGGAAGAACCCGCCGAGCGGTCGTTGAGTGGCGTGGCCGGCATGGGTCACGCGGTCGTGCCCGGTGAGATCGATGTGTCGCACGGCACGATTCTGTATCTCGAGGATGTGACCGTCAGTTTCGATGGTTTTCGTGCGCTTAATGCGCTGTCGCTGTCGATCGATGTCGGGGAATTGCGTTGCATCATTGGGCCTAACGGCGCGGGCAAAACCACGATGATGGATGTGATTACCGGGAAGACTTCGCCCGATTCGGGCAAGGTCTTTCTTGGGCAGACGATCGATCTGACGCGGATGAACGAGCCTTCTATCGCTCGTGCCGGGATTGGGCGGAAGTTTCAGAAGCCGACTGTGTTCGAGCAGCATCCGGTTTGGGAGAATCTCGAGCTGGCTATGAAGACGGATAAGGGGTGGTGGGCTTCTCTGCGGGCGCGGCTTGATCGTTCTGCGCAGGCGCTTATTGAGGAGACGCTTGCTGTGATTCGGTTGGAGAGTGAGGCACTTCGGTTGGCCGGTGAGTTGTCGCATGGGCAGAAGCAGCGGCTTGAAATTGGCATGTTGCTTATGCAGCGGCCCGCTTTGTTGTTGCTTGATGAGCCTGCGGCTGGGATGACTGACGATGAGACTATGGAGCTGGCTGCGTTGTTGAATCGTTTGCGTGGGTCCTGTTCCATGATGGTTGTTGAGCATGATATGGAGTTTGTTGCTGCTCTGGCTGGTGATACTGGGCGGGTTACTGTTATGGCTGAGGGGCGGGTTCTTGCTGATGGGACGCTTGATAGTGTTAAGAGGGATGAATCTGTGATTGAGTCGTATCTGGGGAGGTGATCGCTTTTTCCTTGGCCGGCGGCTCTTCGTTAGCGTCTCTCTTTTGCCTATGCAGGCGGCTGCGATTTTGCGCCTCGCGGCGCAGGCGTTGCCCCTGTGCGGGGCGGCACCTTCTTTCTTTGCCGCGGCAAAGAAAGAAGGCAAAGAAAGCCGCTCGAAACGTTACTTAGTCCTTTCCGTGTGTAGCTCTCGTGGCCCGCGCCTAAGTGTGGCCATCGCTCCGAAACGGTAGTGGTCCGAGACGAGATCATCCCTCGCACTTTTAACGACAGTGACAAGGCAGTCATTCATCCCACTCCACACTGTGTGTGTCGTGGTTGGGTAGTTCAGTAGCTTTGAAGCGCAGCCCTTGCTGGTTTGTCGTTGCTGGTTTGTCGTCGTCGCTCCGTTGTTGCTCCGCTCGTGTCTGGTTTTCGCTTGTGTAAAGGACTGTCATGCTTGAAGTCGAAGGTCTGAATCAATACTACGGTGGGAGCCATATCCTCCGCGATGTGAAGCTCTCCGTTCCCGATGGCAAGCTGACTGTGTTGCTCGGGCGCAATGGCGTCGGTAAGACCACGCTGCTGCGCTGTCTCATGGGTGTCGTCAACGCCCGCAGCGGGTCGATCGCCTGGCGCGGTGCGCCGCTCGCCAAGTTGCCGCCACATGCCCGCGTGTCGCAGGGTCTTGCCTATGTGCCGCAGGGACGCGACATCTTTCCGCGGCTTACCGTTGAAGAGAATCTGCTCGTCGGGGCCGCTAGTCGTAAAGCACCCTCGAAAATTCCCGAGCGTATCTATGAGCTCTTCCCCGTGCTCAAAGACATGCGCTCGCGACGCGGCGGCGATCTGTCCGGCGGGCAGCAGCAGCAACTCGCCATCGGGCGCGCTCTGATGAGCGAGCCGCAATTGCTCATTCTCGATGAACCCACCGAAGGTATTCAGCCGTCCATCATCCAGGATATCGGGCGCACCCTGCGACAACTCGTCGAGGAAATGGGACTCACCGTCCTCCTCGTCGAGCAGTACTACGACTTCGCTAAAGCTATCGCCGATCAATACTGGGTGATGAGTCGCGGAGAGATCGTCGCAGGTGGCGAAGGGAAGAATATGGACGCCGACGGTGTGCGCGAACTCATCGCGGTCTGAGTCTCGTCGCGATGCGGAGGCTCCGCTGATCTTGTATCGCTGATCTTGCATCGCCGAGGTTGAGTCGCTGAAGTTGGGTCGCTGGTATTAGTCGCCGCACGCGTTCGGACACGACACACTCCTTTCCTCGCCAGCCGTCGCCAGTCCACACGCGTGCTATTCTCGGCGCATCGTTGCGCCCCTCTCCCCTCGATCCGCATGTCGCTGCACGAACCTCACGCCACGCTGCACCCCGCGCACTCCGTCCCGCACGCCGAATGGCACGCGCGGCTGGAGCTCGGTTTCACGTTGCAGCAGGCACGCACGGCGCTTACGCATCGGTTGCATCGCGGTCCGTTGCGCGTGCAACGGCCGCTCTATCCCGAAGGCGATGCGGTTTGTCATGCGGTGATCGTTCATCCGCCAGGCGGTGTCGCCGGCGGCGATCGGCTCGACATCGATATCGCGCTTGCCGCCGGTACCCACGCCGTGCTCGCGACGCCCGGTGCAACCAAGTGGTACAAATCGAACGGGCGCGTCGCGCAGCAGCACATCGATATCCGCGTCGGCGCCGGCGCGAAACTGGACTGGCTGCCACAGAACAACATCGTGTTCGAACACGCTCACGCAGAACTCGGCTTCACACTCACGCTCGCCGAGAACGCCACCGCCATCGGTTGGGATGCGATGCAACTCGGTAGACAGGCTGCGGGGGAGCACTGGTCCGCCGGCACGTTGCGCAGCGATGCGCGCATTGTCGGCCCACATGGCGAGACGCTGTGGCTCGAACGCGCACGCGTCACCGCCGCAGATACGCTGCGCACCGCGCCTCAGGGCCTGGATGGTTTTCCCGCCTACGGCACGCTGTGGGCAATCGGTCCCGCCTGCGACGATACGCTCGCCGAATCGATCACGGCCACACTGCCCTTCGACGATACGATTCGCGCCGCCGCGACCTGCGTATGTCCGAACGTGCTGCTGGTGCGCGCGGCCGCGCGATCGATGGAGCCGCTTCAGCAAACGCTCACACAATGCTGGCTGCGTTTGCGGCCGGTCGTGCATGGTGTCGAGGCCGTACCGCTGAGACTGTGGTCGACGTGAATGATCAGCCACACTGCGATCACACGAGGTGACTGGCAATAGCGGCGATAAAAGCAGGCGCACCCTCGAGGTTCGGACCTTTGCGTACCTATCCTTGAAGTTCACACCTGGGTAACGGTCGGCTTCAACTTCACTGCTCAACGGAGTCCGGCGTGACGATCCGCGAGAATGTTCTCTTGACTGCGGTTATTCTCGCGCTGCTCCTCGCTATGTATGGCGTGATGTGGGTGAGCCTGATGCTCGGCTCTCTCCTATACGGTGCCGCGGCGCTCTTCGTGATTGCTGCACTCTGGGTAGGCGCGATCCTCACGCGCAATCACATGAAGAGACAGCGCATCGTGCGACACGGGACTCCCGGACGCGTGCGGGTTATCCGTGTCGAGGACGGCAGCCTCGCGGTTGCCAACGACTGGCCGTACTGCGTGCTGACAGTCGAAGTGCTGGAGGGTGGCCCGCGACGAACGATAACCATCAGCGAGACCTACCATTTCATGGAGGTACCGGAGATCGGCGACGAACTGGACGTACTGTTCGATACCCGATCGCCCGACCTCGCAATTATTCATCCGGACTAGCGGGTTTCCCAGGTCGGAAAGGCAGCGCTTCGCTCTCGTTGGGTCGAGAATCTCAAACGCACCATCAGAGTGCAATTCACCTCACGATCACGCATCGAAACGGTGCGCGTCGCCAACTGAGCCCCGCCTGACAACGCTGAGCCACAACGCCTTTCGCTTGGCATACGCCTTGCTCAATACAGCCCCACGCATCTGCCGCATCCGACGGCAGGCGATCCGCTCGCTGGAGACCTCCCGTCGATGAACCCGAATCAACCGCCGTCCCACCGCCGTATACCCAACACACGCCGCGCCTCGCTAGCTTCACTCCTGCTCGCTCCGCTCTTCGCGTTCACCACGTTCACCGCACCCGCCGCCCACGCCGATGCGCTCGACTCGATCGCGAAAGCCGGTGTACTGAAAGTCGCCGTGCCCGAAGACTATCCGCCGTTCGGCGCAGTCGGCCCCGATCTCAAGCCACAGGGCTACGACATCGACACGGCCGCGCTACTCGCGAAATCGCTGAACGTGAAACTCGAACTCGTGCCGGTGAACAGCGCGAACCGCATTCCGTATCTGCAGACCAACAAGGTCGATCTCGTCATCTCGTCGCTCGGTAAGACACCCGAGCGCGAGAAGGTCATCGATTTTTCGACCGCCTATGCGCCGTACTACCAGGGCGTGTTCGGCCCCGCCGACGTGAAAGTCGCCAGCCCCGCCGATCTGACCGGCAAGACCGTCGGCGCAACCCGTGGTGCACTCGAAGAAATCGCTCTCACGCAAATGGCGCCGAACGCCACGATCAAGCGCTTCGAGGACAACAACGCGACCATCGCCGCGTTCCTGTCCGGTCAGGTTCAACTGATCGCCGCAGGCAACATCGTCGCCGCCGCGATCCTCGCGAAGAATCCACCGCGTCGCCCCGAGCCCAAGTTCGTGATCAAGAATTCGCCGTGCTTCGTGGGTCTGAACAAGAACGAGCCGCGTCTGCGGCAGAAAGTCGATGCAGCGATCGCGCAGGCCAAGCAGGACGGCACGCTGAACACGATGTCGAAGAAGTGGTTCGGCGCCGCGTTGCCCGCCGACCTGTAAGCGTCCCGTTAAGCCAGCTTGCTATCTTCAGCACACCCTCCATTCCCCGCGCAGATTGCGACTGACCCGACCCGATGAAGCTAACCCCTCGCGAAAAAGACAAACTGCTGATCTTCACCGCCGCCCTGCTCGCCGAGCGGCGCCGCGCGCGCGGTCTGAAGCTCAATTACCCGGAAGCCATCGCGTTCATTTCGGCGGCGCTGATGGAAGCCGCGCGCGACGGCAAAACGGTCGCCGAGGTGATGTACTACGGCACCACGCTGCTCACTCGCGACGACGTCATGGAGGGCATCCCCGAGATGATCCCCGACATCCAGGTCGAAGCCACGTTCCCCGACGGCACGAAGCTCGTCACCGTCCATCATCCGATTCCGTAAAGGAGCGCCTCATGATTCCCGGTGAACTGCTCATCGACGATGGCGAACACGAACTGAACGTTGGGCGCGCAACCATCAGCGTCACGGTGTCGAACACCGGCGACCGGCCCGTGCAGGTCGGCTCGCACTATCACTTCTACGAGGTCAACCCGGCGCTCGCATTCGACCGCGAGGCCGCACGCGGCTTCCGGCTGAATATCGCCGCTGGTACCGCCGTGCGCTTCGAGCCAGGACAAGCGCGCACCGTCGAACTCGTTGCGCTCGCCGGCGAGCGCGTCGTCTACGGTTTCAACGGCAAGGTAATGGGCAAGCTGTGAGGCGGTAACGCCCCGCTCGCTCCACGCCGTCGAATCTTCATGCTTTCCTCCGGACCCACACCATGACATTACGCATCGGCCGCCGCGCATACGCGGAAATGTTCGGCCCCACAACGGGCGACCGCGTCCGCCTCGCCGACACCGAGCTACTGATCGAAATCGAACGCGACTATACGATCTACGGCGAGGAAGTGAAATTCGGCGGCGGCAAGGTCATTCGCGACGGTATGGGTCAGTCGCAACGCGTCGCCGCCGACGTCGTCGATACCGTCATCACGAATGCGGTGATACTCGATCACTGGGGCATCGTGAAGGCCGACATCGGTATCAAGGGTGGCCGGGTGGTCGGGATCGGCAAGGCGGGTAACCCGGACATCCAGCCCGGCGTGACGATTGCGATCGGTGCGGCCACCGAAGTGATTGCCGGCGAAGGGAAGATCGTCACCGCGGGCGGCATCGATACGCACATCCACTTCATCAGCCCACAGCAGATCGACGAGGCGCTCGCGAGCGGCGTGACGACGATGATCGGCGGCGGCACCGGGCCGGCTACCGGCACCAACGCGACCACCTGCACGCCTGGACCCTGGCATCTCGAACGTATGCTGCAGGCCGCCGACGGTTATCCGATGAATCTCGGCTTTCTCGGCAAGGGCAACGTGAGTCTGCCCGAACCCGCCGAAGAACAGATCGCCGCCGGTGCGATCGGCCTGAAACTGCACGAGGACTGGGGCACGACGCCGGCCGCGATCGACAACTGCCTGTCGGTTGCGGAAGCCACCGATACGCAAGTCGCCATCCACACCGACACGCTCAACGAAGCGGGCTTCGTCGAAGCAACCGTTGCCGCGTTCAAGGGTCGCACGATCCACACGTATCACACGGAGGGCGCGGGCGGCGGCCATGCGCCGGACATCATCAAGGTGTGCGGCGAGCCGAACGTGCTGCCGTCGTCGACGAATCCGACGCGCCCGTACACCGTCAACACGCTCGACGAACATCTCGACATGCTGATGGTCTGCCATCACCTCGATCCATCGATTGCCGAGGACATCGCGTTTGCCGAATCGCGCATCCGCCGCGAGACGATCGCCGCCGAAGACATCCTGCACGATCTCGGCGCGCTATCTATGCTTTCTTCGGATTCGCAGGCGATGGGTCGTGTCGGCGAGGTAATCATCCGCACGTGGCAGACCGCGCACAAGATGAAGGTGCAACGCGGCGCGCTGCCCGAAGACACTTCACGAAACGACAACTTCCGCGCAAAACGCTACGTCGCGAAGTACACGATCAATCCGGCGATCACGCACGGCATCGCACACGAAGTCGGTTCCATCGAACCGGGCAAGTGGGCCGATCTGGTGTTCTGGGAACCGGCGTTCTTCGGCATCAAGCCGGCGTTGATCCTCAAAGGCGGGATGATCGCGCTCGCGCAGATGGGCGACCCGAACGCATCGATTCCAACGCCGCAGCCGGTGCACTACCGCGAGATGTTCGCGACGCGCGGCGGTGCGCTCGCGCGTACGTCGCTGACTTTCGTGTCGCAGATGGCCGCCGCTGCGGACATCGCAGGCCGCTACGGGCTCAGCAAGCGGATCGTGCCGGTGCGCAACTGTCGCTCGGTGACAAAGGCGCATATGATCCACAATGCGTGGCAGCCGTCGATCAGCGTCGATCCGGAAACCTACCAGGTCATCGCGGACGGCCAGTTGCTGACTTGCGAGCCTGCTACCGTGCTGCCGATGGCACAACGTTATTTCCTCTTCTGATATGAGAACGCTCGATAAACGCATCGATCCGCACGTCAAGCTCGCCGCTGTGCTCGTGCAGCGCGCGCCGACGCTAACACTCGCCTACGACGAACGCTGCAAGAGCCGGCTGGCCGCGACGCTGGATAACGGCGACGAGGCGGCGGTGCTGCTGCCGCGTGGCACGATTTTGCGCGATGGCGATGTGCTGGTTGCTCAGGACGGCGGGCTCGTGCGTGTCATCGCTGCGCCGCAGGCGGTGCTGCGCGTCACCGCATCTGACCGCCTCACGCTGACGCGCGCCGCCTATCACCTCGGCAATCGTCATACGCCGGTCGAAGTCGCCATCGATGCACTGACGCTCGAAGCCGATCCGGTACTCGAAGACATGCTGTTACGGCTCGGCGCGCAGGTCGAACATGCGACGCTGCCGTTTCAACCGGAAGCCGGCGCCTACGGCGGCGGTCATCGGCATGGTCACGACGAGAGCTTCGCTGAAGACTACGCACTTGCACAGCAGGTGTACGGCGAGCATCACGGGCATGCACATGATCATGGTCACGATCATTCGGACGATCACGCCGCCGCGGACGACCACGATCACGACCATTGCCACGATCATGCGCACGGCGACGGTCCCGGGCATAGCCACAGCCACCACTCGCACCATGCGCATCGCTGAACTCACTGCGCTGCTGCATCTCGCGTCGCCCGCACTGCCGATCGGCGCGTTCAGTTATTCGCAGGGACTCGAAGCAGCGATCGAAGCACAACACGTAGTCGATGCCGACACTGCGCGCGACTGGATCGCGAGCGGGCTACGCGACGTGCTCGCGCGCGGTGAATTGCCGTTCCTCGCGCATCAGATGGAACGCTGGCGCACGCATGACGAAGCCGGACTCGCTGTCGCCAATAGCGACTTCCTTGCGAGCCGCGAATCGGCGGAGCTGCGTCGCGAGACCGAGCAGATGGGCTGGTCGTTGCGGCAGCTCTGCACATCGCTCGAATGGGGCGACGCTGCACGACGCGCGACGCTCGATCGGCTAATACCGATCGCACAGCCCACCGCGTTTGCATACGCAGCATTCACGCAAAACGCCGCCCCCGATGCGACGCTCGCCGCTTATGCGTTCAGTTGGGTCGAGAATCAGGCCGCCGCCGCGCTGAAGGCCGTGCCGCTCGGCCAGGTCGCCGGGCAGCGAATCATCGTCGCACTGCGCGAGGCGATCGACGACGCCGTCGCACGCGCACTCGCCACCACTCCCGACGACATCAATACGTTCGCGCCGCAGCTCGGTATCCTCTCGGCGCGCCACGAGTCGCAGTATTCGCGGCTCTTCCGTTCTTAAGCATTGCAGGTTCATCGAATATGAATACGCCTCACGCAGTTCACACGTCTCACGCCGCCCGTCGCACGAAGAAACTACCTCCGCTGCGCGTAGGCGTCGGCGGCCCGGTCGGCTCCGGAAAAACGACGCTGCTGGAAATGCTGTGCAAAGCCATGCGCGAGCGCTACGACCTCGTCGCGATCACCAACGACATCTACACAAAAGAAGACCAGCGCCTGCTGACGGTAGCCGGTGCACTGCCCGCCGAGCGGATCATGGGCGTCGAAACGGGCGGCTGTCCGCACACGGCGATCCGCGAAGACGCGTCGATCAATCTCGAAGCCGTCGACCGTATGCTCACGCGTTTCCCCGATGCAGACATCGTGTTTATCGAATCGGGCGGCGACAATCTTGCGGCGACGTTTAGTCCGGAACTGTCCGATCTGACGATCTACGTGATCGACGTCGCGGGCGGCGAGAAGATTCCGCGCAAGGGCGGCCCGGGCATCACCAAGTCGGACCTGCTCGTGATCAACAAGACCGATCTCGCACCGATGGTCGGCGCGAATCTCGACATCATGGCGTCGGATGCGAAGAAGATGCGCGGCGAGCGGCCGTTCGTGATGAGCAATCTGAAGTCGCTCGACGGGCTCGCTCAGGTGGTTGCGTTTATCGAGAAGAAGGGGTTGCTCAGTTCGCAATGAGTGCGTGCCATGACAAAACCTCCGACTTACCCGGCCTGCAGTAAGGTCTCGCGAAGTTCGGCCTTGATCCATTCCCGGAATGCCTGCAGCGCAGACCAATCTTCAAGGTTAGCCGGATAGACCATGCTGTGCGGCAAAGCAAGTTCGTGGGTAATCGAAACAGACGATATCTTCACCAGCCGACCCGCATCGAGTGCATCGCTGACATAGAGCACTCGGGCGATCGCGAGCCCCAGGCCCTGTTCGGCGGCCTGCAACATCAGCCCGATGTCGTTGAATGCCATGACCGGCTCCGGCTGCGCAATCAGTCCCGCGGCCGAAAACCAGCACCGCCATAACTCACGATCACCGAGCAAGGCAGCTTGCGTGAGCGCATCCGCGGGCTGTTGCGCCAGACGAGCGGCTGTCTCAGGCGAGGCTACGACTACCAGCCTCGTGGGTTCGTCATACAACGGCTCGCCGGTCAAACCGGGCCACGGCCCGGCAGCGTTGCGGATACCCGCATGAAAGCCTTCCCGCGCGATATCGACTGCGCGCTGGCTGGCATCGATATCAAGCGTAATGCGCGGATACCGGCTACGCCAACGCTCGATGCGCGGCAAAAACCAGCGATTGGCGAAAGTGGGCGACATCGCGATCCGCAAATGCGTCTCGGCTGCGGACGATGCTTTGGTCGCGTCCGCGATCCCCTCGTGAATGATGTCCAGCGCGGGCACGACCTTTTTCAGCAGTGCCTCGCCCGCCGGGTTCAACACCAGGCGGCGCGCATGTCTATCGAACAACTGAAACCCAAGCCGGGCCTCCAGCGCAGCGATCTGCTGGCTCAAGGCACTGTGCGTCAGGTGCAGCCTTTCGGCCGCGGCTCGCACGTTTTGTAGCTCGGCCACGGCAACGAAAGCTGGCAGGAGATTGAGGGGCATCCGCGTCATGGCTGGTAAGTATACGTGACCACCAGGGCGTGAATCGATTGATTTCATCGCTTGCGACTACCGGTTACGCTCGACGCATAGATAACAGTTCAACATTCAGTTGCACTCATGGAGCAGAGGTATGCCGGAAATCATGACTAGCGAAACCCGTTCGGATCAGCGACCGCAAACCCCATGCGGCATCAATCACATCGTGCTGGCGGTCAGGGATATCGAAGCGTCCCATCGCTTTTATGCCGACCTGCTCGGCTTTGTGCACGTAGGATCATCCAGCCGGCCGGACCCCGGTGGCCTACCTCCAACCCGGTTTTACAGCGGCAGGCGCGACCAGAAATTGCACCACCACGATCTCGCACTGGAACAGCAGGCAGAGGACTGGGACCGCCATGGCGGCAGTACCCTCGATCATTTCGCTATCGAATACCCGACACTGGACGCCTGGACCAAGCAGATTGAATTTCTGACAGCGAACGACATCGCACTTTCACGCAGGATTAAACGCGGCGTGACGTATAGCGTGCATCTTCGGGACCCTGATTCGAATATCGTGGAACTTGTATTCGAGTTGCCGCGTTCGGCTTGGGAAAACGATATTGAAGGCGCGCTGAATCGCGAGCCTGTCGCACTGTAGCGCACGTTGGCCTGCATCGATCGGGCTCGCACCGAGCACCGATCGAGCCGGGTTCATTCCGGCAGCAACGTAGTCAGCACATCCACCGTACGCGCAGTTGCACCGCGATGCCGCGCCGCGAACGCCGATGCCGCCGCACCCATCGCCGTACGGCGCGGCCGGTCGCGGAATAGATCGCGCAGCACGCGTGCGAGATCGGCGGGGTCCTGCACCTGCACGGCTGCACCGACTGCCACTGCATCCGCGGTAGCTTGCGTGAAGTTGAACACGTGCGGCCCAATCAGTACCGGCACACCCACCGCGCACGCTTCGATCAGATTCTGCCCGCCAAGCGGCAGCAGGCTTCCGCCGATAAACGCAAGATCCGACGCCGCATAGTAAGCAGCCAGCTCGCCCATCGAGTCACCGAGCAGCACCGTCACATCGGCCGGCAGCAGGTGGTCCGGCGTACGTCCGGCCACCACCGCGCTGTCCGGCGCCCACTCCGAGCGCCGCTCGCAGCGCAGTCCCTTCTTCGCGACCAGCGCCGCCACTTCGTCGAAGCGCTGCGGATGACGTGGCACGAGAATCAACAACGCGTCTTCCACCGCGAGCGCGGCAAACGCCTGCAGCACGAGTTCTTCCTCACCTTCACGCGTGCTGGCCGCGACCCATACCGGCCGCGTGCCGATCGCCGCACGCCACGCACGGCCGCGCACCGCGAGTTCCGGCGGCGCCGCCATATCGAACTTCAGGTTGCCGAGCACCGCGACGTTGCGCGCACCGAGCGCAGTGAGCCGCTCAGCATCCGACGGGCTCTGCGCAAGCACACGAGAAAAACCGCCGAACACCTCGCGCGTCGCACGGCCAAACTTCGCCGCGCGCCGATACGAACGGGCAGACATGCGCGCATTGGTCAGCACGAGCGGCACGTCGGCACGCCGGCACTCATCGATCAGCGCGGGCCACACCTCGGTCTCCATCACAAGACCGAGTGAGGGACGCCACGCGCGCAGGAAGCGCCGGATCGCACCCGGCATGTCGTACGGCAGAAAGCTACGCAGCACGCGGTCGCCGAAAATCTGTTCGCCAGTGGCGCGACCGCTTGGCGTCATGTGCGTGAGAAGGATGCGTGCGTCTGGGCGCGCTTGCAGCAACGCATCGATCAGCGGTTGCGCAGCACGCGTCTCGCCCACCGACACCGCATGCACCCAGATCAACGGCGCGTCGTCTTCCGGCAGGCGTCCTGGTGCATAGCCAAAGCGCTCGCCGATATGCTCGCGATAGCCGCGCTCGCGACGCGAGCGAATCAGCAGGCGCAGCACCGCAAGCGGCGCAACGATCCACCACAGCGCGTTATAGATCGGCCTCAGCATGTGCGCTCCGCGGGGAGGCATGCATACAGAAGACAGAAGACAGAAGAAGCGCGGCTCGCGCGAGCGGCGGCGCTCAAACGAGAGCCCTACCCTGCAGACGTTCGAGTATGCCAAGCGGTGCGCACTCGGGCTGCGCCATCGCCTTGACCGGCAGGAAGAAAGTTTGTTCGAGCATGAACTGACCGGACATCACCGCATGCGAAGTCTGATCCGAGAAGCAGACCCACACGCAACCGGGCGGAAACGGCATGGTCTCTTGCGGCGAGACCTTCTGATAATCGAGGTCGGCCTTCATGCCGTCGTGAAGATTCAGCATCAGATGATCGTATTCGCTACGACGCGATTTGGTAACGTGCAGCAGCTTCAGCAGCCATGCGGAGCCCGGCATCTGCGGCTTGATACGCGGCAGGAAACGCTGCGCCATATCCTCGAACGGCTCGCCGACACGCCACACACGCGGCGCGCCCTGCGGGTTCACGTTGGTGAAGACGCGCAAGATGCGCTCGCCGTAATTCGGCCGTGAAGGAAATGCATCGACGTGCAAACGGCTATCGTCCTTGCGCCACGACGTCTGCCGCGTTTCGACCTGATGCAAGCGCAAACTGGTCGGCGCAACGCGCAACTTGCCGTCGTATTCAGGGAATAGCCCATCGACGAGCGTGCGCGCATTGATCTGGTAACGCGCGATCAACGCACGCACCGCCGATTGCGTCACCGCGTCGCCCAGCACGCCATGCAGCGCGCCGCCGTTCGGCTCGAGGCTGATGTTCTTGCGCTTCGGATCGGCGAGCGCGGGATCGAGCAACGCCTGCTCGCCGCCTTCGATCGCGAAGGACAGATTCGGAAAGTACAGCACCTTGCCGCGTTCGACGCCGGCCAGCAGCGTCTCGCGCGGCACGGACAGGTTGTGTCCATGCCAGTCGCCGGTTGCCACTTCGATGATCTGGGATTCGTTCATGGTCGCCCTTGAAAACGGGTGCAGCGGTTGCGTGCGGCGCTAACGCCCGGAATGTCGCTCACAGCAGGCCAAAGCCCGACAGCGTCGCCTTCACCTGATCGAGCGTCGGCGGCTGGCCCGCGGTGCCGAGATTGACGACATTCGGCGACCAGTAGCCGCCGGTGCGCCACGCGGTGGCGAAATTGTACAACTCGACCGTCGGCCGCTTCAGTGCTGCGGCAATGTGCACAAGGCCGGTGTCGACACCGACCGTCGCAGCCGCACCGTCGATCAACCCGACCACCGCCGGCAGCGACAGTCGCGGCGGCACGATGGCAGCCGCGCCGAACTCCTTCGCGAGCCGTTCGCTCGTCGCGCGTTCTGCGTCGCTGCCCCACGGCAACACGATCGATGCGCCGCGCCGTATCAGCGCCTGCCCCAGTTCGATCCACGCGGCGTCGGGCCATTGCTTGTCGGCGCGCGACGTTGCATGGACGAATACGACGTACGGCACCGGCAGATTCAGCCCGGCTTCGCTGAGCGCGAGCGCGGCGCGGCGTGTGTCGATGCCGAAATCGATGTCGTCGGTGGGTTGGGGTGGCGGGTCGCCGAGTGCGGCCGCAACCAGTTGCCGGGTTCGCTCGACCACATGCGTGCGCGGCGCGATCGGCACGCGCTTGCGGTAAAAGAAGCGCACCGGCCATTCGTAGCCCGCGCCGTCGGTGCGGTTGCCGAGGCCGACCACCGGGCCGCGCGCCATGCCCGCGACCCACGCGGTCTTGATGAGCCCCTGGCAGTCGATCACGAGATCGTAGTGCTCCGCAGCGAGCGCCCGCCGGAACGCGCGGATCTCGCGCCAGTTGGCCGGCGAAAACAGCCGTTTGCGCCAGCGCCGCAGCGATACCGGAATCGCGCGGTGCACACCGTCGACGAACTGCACCAACGAGACGAAGCTCTCTTCGACCAGCCAGTCGATCTGCGCATCGGGATGCCGCCGACGAATGTCGGCGATGACGGGCATGTTATGCACGACGTCGCCGAGCGACGACACCCTTACGATCAGTATCTTTTGCACGCTCAAGAGTGGAACGCCGGCAATCCGGCCCGAAGATGCGTTGAAAGGACGCAATTTTAGCGCGCTGCGGACACCAGCCTTGCATAAAACGCATAAAAAACGCGGCGCCGGGGGTGCCCCCCGCGCCGCGTCGAACCGCGACCGGTACCTTAACGCCCGGTACCGCCGCGGTTATTGCCATCAAAACGGCAGTTTTGCGTCCGGCTTTTCCGCGAGAATCACGCGGCGGAAATCCTCCTGGATGCGCGAAAGTGCCGCGTCGTTATCGGCTTCGAAGCGCATCACGACGACCGGCGTCGTGTTCGACGAACGCGCGAGACCGAAGCCATCCGGATACTCGACACGCAGACCGTCGATCTTCACGACTTCGTCGGCGCCGGTGAACGTCGCGCTCTTTTGCAAACGCGCGATCAGCTCGAAGTTTTCGCCTTCTTCGAGTTTCAGTTGCAATTCAGGTGTGGAGTGCGAGTTCGGCAAGCTGTTCAGCAACGCGCTCGGATCGCTCACCTTCGAGAGAATTTCGAGCAGCCGTGCGCCCGTGTACAGGCCATCGTCGAAGCCGTACCAGCGGTCCTTGAAAAACACGTGGCCACTCATTTCACCGGCGAGCGGTGCGCCGGTTTCGCGCAGCTTTGCCTTCACGAGCGAGTGGCCAGTCTTCCACATCAGCGGCACGCCGCCCTTGTCGCGCACCCACTTCGCGAGATTACGCGTGCACTTCACGTCATAAATAATTTGCGCGCCCTTGTTGCGCGATAAAACTTCTTCGGCAAACAGCATCAACTGGCGATCCGGATAGATGATCTGCCCGTCCTTCGTCACGACGCCGAGACGATCGCCGTCGCCGTCGAACGCGAAGCCGATTTCCGCATCGGTTTCCTTCAACGCCTTGATCACGTCTTGCAGATTCTCCGGGTGCGCCGGGTCCGGATGGTGATTCGGGAACGTGCCATCGATCTCGGTGAACAGCTCAACGAGTTCGCAACCGAGCGCCTTGAAGAGTCGCGGAGCCAGACCGCCGGCGACACCGTTGCCGGTGTCCACGACAATCTTGATCGGCCGCGCGGGCTTGATGTCGCCGACGATGCGCGCCAGATACACATCCGCGATGTCGTAATCGGCGTAGCTGCCGCTGCCGGTTTCGAAGCGATTGTCGACGATGCGCTGATACAGCGCCTGAATCTGCTCGCCATAGATGGCCGCGCCGCGCAACACCATCTTGAAGCCGTTGTAGTCGGGCGGGTTGTGGCTACCCGTCACGACGATGCACGAATCGATGCGGCGTTCACCACCGGCCAGTGCGAGCGGCACGCTCGCGGCGAAATAGCCGACCGGCGTCGGCACCATGCCGACGTTCACCACATCGACACCCGCAGAGCGCAGGCCATCGGACAACGCGGCGATCAGCTCGGGCCCGGACAACCGGCCGTCACGCGCGACGACAACGGCATCGCCGCCCTGCGCGCGCACTTCGCTGCCGAATGCACGACCGATCGAACGGGCTGTGTCGGCGTCGAGCGTCTTGCCGATCACACCGCGGATGTCATACGCCTTGAAAATGGACTGGGAGATCATGGATAGGCTCACTTGCGTGCAAAGGAAATTTTGACCGGCGCGGCCGGCGGTGTCGGTAGACACCGCGTGGTGCGTTTGCCGGAAGCGATCGGAGGTCTACCTCTATCCAACCTTATAATTGCGGTTTTCAGATTACGCCATGCAGGTGCCTATTCTAATGCCTGGACGCGCTCCACTCATAACGTTGCCATCGGTCATGGCAAGGCGGGCCTGTTCCCGGACCCCTGCAAAGCAGCCCAGCGGCAGGCCAGGCACCGGATGCCGGCCGTGAGGCGCTTCGCCAATCCCGACGTCGCGCGGGCTCTCGCCAACATCGTCTGGCTTGGGCTCGAGCGGGTCACGCAGATCGTCGTCGCGATCGCGATCAGCGGCATGCTGGCGCGTTACTTCGGACCCGACGTGTTCGGCAAATGGCAATACGCGAACACGCTGCTGCTCGTGCTGTCGCCGATCACGTGGGTATGCGGCGCCGAAATTCTCGTGCCGACCATCGTGCACCGTCCACAGGAACAGCTGGGCACCGTGCTGGGCAGTGCGTTTGCGTTGCGCGTGACGGTGTCGGCGGGCGCGTTGCTGCTGACGTGGGCCGGTATCGCCGCGGGCTTCACCGATCCGCTCGTCGGCGCAATGCTCGCGGGTCTCGCGCTGACGATGCTGTTTCGCGAACCGCTCGTCGGTGTGATCAACTCGTGGCTGCAGAGCATGACCTACAGCAAGCCGCAGTTGCTCACCAGTATGACGACGGCGGTGCTGAAAGCGGGCCTCGTGTTCGTACTCGTGCGTGCGGCGGCAAGTCCCGCACGCTTTGGCTGGCTGTGGGCACTCGAAGCGGCGACGATCGGTATCGTGCTCGTGCTGTATTACGTGCGCCGTCATGGCTCGCTCGGATGGCGCGTCGACCGGTCGCTGTTCCGCCACTTCGCGACGGCGGGCACCGTGTTCTGGATCGGCCTGATCTGCATGTACCTGTTTCTGAAGCTCGACCGGTTGATGCTCGAACGCACGATTTCGTTTGCCGATCTCGGTCGCTATTCGGCCGCGCAGCAACTCAACGAAAACTGGATCACGCTCGCGTTGATGCTCGCACAGACTATCGCGCCTGCCTTCGTCTATCGCGTGCAGGACGCGGTGCAGCTTAAGCGCAACATGTGGCGGCTCACCGGTATGACCGCGGTGCTGATGATCGGCGGCGCACTGGTGCTGGACCTGCTCGCGGGCTTCATCATCCGTCGGGTGTTCGGGCCCGCATATGAAGGTGCCATCGATATTTTCCGCTGGGCCGTGTGGCTGTCCGTGCCCGCGGGCATCGAGGCGATCGGCAACCTGATCGTGCTGAAGTACCAGGCGAAGTTCGTGCTGCTGTCGAAGTGGCTGCTCGCGCTTGCCGTAGCGTTCGTCGTGAACCTGCTCGCGATTCCGCGGCTCGGCGCATATGGCGCGCTGGTTGGGCTCGCCGCTGGATATCTCGCAGCCGCCAGCGTGAATCTCTACTACATCCGCTTCAAGCTGCGCCCATGACGCCCACATCCTCTCCTTCCGGCGCACTAGACGACGTAGCCGTACTGATGCCCGCGTATAACGGCCACGCGGACGTCGAGCGCACGCTGGCGTCGTTCAGCGAGGACGCGCTGGTGCACGTGCTGATCGTCGACGACGGCAGCACGCCGCCAATCGTCGCGCCCACGCTACCGAACCTGTCAATCGAAGTACTGCGCATGCCGCAAAACGTTGGCATCGAACGCGCGTTGCAGGCGGGTATCGACGCACTCGCCGCGCGCGGCTACCGTTACGCGGCGCGTATCGACGCCGGCGATCTCACGGTGCCTGGTCGTCTCGCGAAGCAACGCAAGTATCTCGACACGCATCCCGAAGTGGCAGGACTCGGCATGTGGGCGCAGGTGGTGACGCGTACCAGCGCGCCGCTTTTCATGCTGACACCGCCCGCCACACCGGCTGGAATCCGTCGCATCCGTTTTTTGCGCGGCTGCTTCGTGCATCCTTCGATGATGCTGCGTATCAACGCAGTACAAGCCGTCGGCAACTATCGCGCGGCCTACCCCGCCGCCGAAGACCTCGATCTGTTTCTGCGGCTGATGGAACGCTACGACTGCGCGAATCTGCCCGAACTGGGCCTGTACTACGAGCTGAACGAAGGCGGTATCAGCGCGACGAAGCGGCGTCGGCAGATCGCGTCGACGTTGCGGCTGCAGATGCACTACTTCAACGCACTCAATCCGTACGACTGGCTCGGTCTCGCGAAGAATCTGCTGCACTTCGTTACGCCTTACCGGACGTTGCAGTGGGTCAAGCGCATGCTGTTTGCGCCGCGTGCGGGTACCTCGCAAGGGTCGCGTGAGTCGTGAATCACGTTCCCGCTCATCGCTCTCCCATTCCTTTAGATACCCGGCTTCGTCGCCCTGCATGAAATCCAGCCCCGCACCCACTCCTGTCGGTTCCGCACTGCGCATCAGCCTCGTCTGCAATACGGCGTGGGCCATCTATACGTATCGTCAGGGGCTGATCCGCACGCTCGTCGCCCGCGGTGTCGAAGTCACCGTGATCGCGCCACGCGACCGCACGTTCGAACCACTCGCGCAGATGGGCTGCCGCTGCGTCGATCTGCCGGTTGCATCGAAGGGTACGAATCCGCGCGACGACCTGCGCACGCTGTGGGCGCTGTATCGCCACTATCGCGCGATCCGGCCGCATGTCGTGTTTCACTACACGATCAAGCCGAATATCTACGGATCGATTGCGGCAAAGCTCGCGGGCGTTGCGTCGGTCGCGGTCACGACGGGGCTCGGTTATGTTTTCATTCAGTCGAGCCGCACTGCGCAGATTGCGAAGAAGCTGTACCGCTTCGCGTTCCGCTTTCCTCGCGAAATCTGGTTTTTGAATCGCGACGACATGGCCGCGTTTACCGATCAGCATCTGCTCGTGCACCCGGAGCGGGCACGCCTGCTGCACGGCGAAGGCGTCGACCTCGAGCAGTTCGCGCCGACGCCGATGCCCGAAAGCAATCAGGTCACGTTCATATTAATTGGCCGTTTGCTGTGGGATAAAGGCGTAGGAGAATATGTCGACGCCGCGCGGCAACTGCGCGCACGCTATCCGAATGCGCGCTTCCAGTTGCTCGGACCGGTTGGCGTCGACAACCCGAGCGCGATCTCGCGTGAAGAAGTGGCCGCCTGGGAGCGCGAGGGCGTCATCGAGTACGGCGGCGAAGCGCACGACGTGCGCCCGTTCATCGCCGCCGCCGATTGCGTCGTGCTGCCGTCGTATCGAGAAGGCGTGCCGCGTACGCTGATGGAAGCCGCGGCAATGGGCCGCCCGATCGTCGCAACTGACGTACCCGGTTGTCGCGAAGTGGTAGCGAACGGTATCAACGGATTGCTGTGCGAAGCAAAGAGCGCAGCGAGCCTCGCAGAGAAAATGGCACAGATGCTGGACATGAGCGGCGCCGCGCGCCGCGAGATGGGCGAACGCGGCCGGCAGAAAGTCGCGGCGGAATTCGACGAGCGGGCCGTCGTCGAGCGATATACAGACCTGATTCGAAACTTGACGGGCGTCTCACTCTAATGGAGCACAGCATGGCCACGAAGGGCACGATTCTGGTGACGGGCGGCGCGGGTTTTATCGGCTCGCACACGTGCGTCGAGTTGTTGAACGGCGGTTTTGACGTCGTGGTGGTCGACAATCTCGTGAACAGCAATCGCGAGTCGCTTGCACGCGTCGAACGGATTACCGGCAAACAGGTCGCGTTCTACGAAACCGATGCGCGCGACGAAACCGCGCTCCGTGCGATCTTCGATAAACATCCGATTACCGGTGCGATTCACTTTGCGGCGCTGAAGGCCGTGGGGGAATCGGTTGCGAAACCGATCGAGTACTACCGTAACAACATCGACAGTCTGCTCGTGCTGCTTGCCGTGATGAACGAGCGCAACGTCAGGCAGTTTGTGTTCAGTTCGTCGGCAACGGTGTATGGCGTGCCGCAAAGCTCGCCGATCGATGAATCGTTCCCGCTGTCGGCCACCAATCCGTATGGACAGTCGAAGCTGATCGCCGAGCAGATCCTGCGCGATCTCGAAGTATCGGATGCGAGCTGGCGCATCGCGACGCTGCGCTATTTCAATCCGGTCGGCGCGCACGAAAGCGGCCTGATTGGCGAGGATCCGTCCGGCGTGCCGAACAACCTGATGCCGTATGTCGCGCAGGTCGCGGTCGGCAAGCTCGCGAAGCTACGCGTGTTCGGCGGCGACTACGACACGCCGGACGGCACCGGCGTGCGTGACTACATCCACGTGGTCGATCTGGCGCGCGGGCACCTTCTGGCGCTCGATGCGCTGGTTGCGCGCGATGCGAGCTTCGTCGTGAATCTCGGGACGGGCCAGGGGTATAGCGTGCTCGACGTGGTGCGCGCGTTCGAGAAGGCGTCGGGTCGGCCGGTGCCGTACGAGATTGCCGCGCGGCGGCCCGGCGATGTTGCGCAGTGCTATGCGGACCCGGCGGCGGCGGAACGGATTATCGGCTGGCGGGCGGCGTTCGGGATCGAGCGGATGTGCGCGGATCACTGGCGCTGGCAGGAGCAGAATCCGCGGGGGTTTGCGTAGTCGTCACCCCTGCCCCGCCGGTTGCGCGAACTGCGCGATCACACGTTCGCGAATCGACGGCTTGATATTCGACTGCTCCATGTTGCCGCGATAGTGCGCGACGACGCGCGGGTTCATCACCTTGAACCACAGCGGCGGCACGTACGCGAACATGATCATCGTCGCGTAGCCGGACGGCAGTTGCGGCGCACCGTCGAAGTGGCGCAGCGCCTGATACGAGCGCGTCGGATTCGCGTGATGATCGGCGTGACGCTGCAACTGATACAGGAACAGGTTCGTCACGATGCGGTTGCTGTTCCACGAGTGCTCGGGCATACAGCGCTCGTAGCGCCCGCTCGCAAGACGCTTGCGACCGAGCCCGTAGTGCTCCAGATAGTTGACCACTTCGAGCAGCGACGCACCGTACGCGGCCTGGATCAGCAGAAACGGAATCACGTGTTTGCCGAACACCGCGACCATCGCGCCCCACAGCACCACGGTCATCGCCCATGAATGCAGCACCTCGTTGCGCCAGCTCCACGGCGACTTGCCGAGACGCTCGAGGCGATGCTTTTCGAGCCGCCATGCCGAGCCAATGCTACCGAGCACCGTGCGCGGCAAAAACGCCCAGAACGATTCGCCGTAGCGCGCGCTGGCCGGATCGGGCGGCGTTGCGACGCGCACATGATGGCCGCGGTTGTGTTCGACGAAGAAGTGGCCGTATGCAACCGGCGCAAGCGTGATCTTCGCGAGCCAGCGCTCGAACGGATCGGTTTTGTGGCCAAGTTCGTGCGCGGTATTGATCGACACGCCGGTGGCCGCACCGAGCGACAGCGCAAAGCCAAGGTAGTCGTACCAGGTCAGCGCATGCGTGCCGACGACCCACACCGCCCCGAAGAACGAGATGTACTCGATCAATGTCGCGAGGTAGACGATGCGCCGGTAGTAGCGCTCGCGTTCTAGTGTGGGGACGACTTCATCGGGAGGATTGCTGGGGTCGTCGCCGATCAGATAGTCGAGCACCGGGATGATGCCGAACACGAAGATCGGACCGAACCACCAGAAGATGTGCCAGCCGGTCAGCAGCGCGAGGTGCGCCGCGTGCAGCGGCAGCGTGATGGTCAGCGCGCCGAGAAGCCACAGGTAGCGCTTACCGTCAACCCAACGAGCCGGTGCCGCTTGCGTCGATGCCATAACGTCTCCCTCCTTGTTTTCGTCCCGCCCGGCGTACTCCGCAGGTTGCACTGCAGCGTCGCCCGGTCTGTTCCGATCTTCAAATTTATATAGCGCTGCGCGGGCCGGGCCAAGCGATCGCTCCAGGAGCGGGGCTCCAAACAGCGGCGAACCGGTGGAGGACGCCGGGGCCTGCTTTGAGTGCGTGAATGAAACAGGCGTATGACGGGCTGAAGTGGGTGCGAAATGGTGGAGCGGTGGGGCGTGGTCTGTCGGCAGCGCGTGTAGCCGTGGGTGGGAAGCGTCGTTGGCCGGTTTCGCGGCGGCGCACAATTCAAGTGCCGCGCTCATATGGCCGCTCATGTGCCCGCTTAGATCGCCCTGCTTATCATCCCATTCACGCACGCCTGCCGATAAACACATGCATCGCACGTTCACCCGCAACGTGACGTTTGCATTCGTAACCGAGCGCATGCATATCGATCCCGCCGAGCAGGCTTTCGCCGGAGCCCAACAAAACCGGCTGCACAGCCAGATGCAACTCGTCGATGAGACCGGCAAGCAGATACTGCCGGATCACCGACGCCCCCCCGCCGATGCGGATATCGCGCTCGCCCGCCGCCGCGCGCGCCTGCTCCAGCGCCGCGTGAATTCCTTCGGTAACGAAGCGAAACTCCGTGCCGCCCTGCATCGTGAGCGGTGCGCGCGCGTGGTGCGTCAGCACGAAAGTCGGCGTGTGATACGGCGGCTCGTCGCCCCACCAGCCTTTCCAGTTTTCGTCGGGCCACGGGCCGCGAACCGGTCCGAACATATTGCGCCCGAGTATCCACGCGCCCATACCGGACATGCTCTGCTCGGCCAGTTCGTTATCGATGCCGGTTTCTCCACCGTCGAGACCCTGCATCTTGCGCCAGACGCGCGTCTGAAAGAACCACGCCATCAACTCGGGACCACGTACGCCCAGCGGATTCTGCAGATCCTGGTTCGGCCCGGCGCCGTAACCGTCGATGGAAACAGCGAAGCTCATAACGCGCACTTTCGACATGATGTTCTCCGTGCCTGGACGGGCCACCTGTGAGCGGGCCTGCGTCTGGATAAGGGTAGTCTGCGCGCCGCAGGTTCGCCGCGGGCCGCCGCGTATGATCGCCGATTGTGCCGGGCGCGTCGATGGTGCGCTGCACATCGCCATGCCGCGGCGGGCGCCGCAAAACAGCGAGTTTTTGCGCGGATCAGATCGTATCGAATCCGTATAGCGATGCCGGATTGTCGACGAGTATGGTCCGTCGCACCGCTGGATCGGGTGCCCATCGCGACAGCAGGTCGAGCATTGCGTGGTCGTCGGGGACCGGCTTACGGTTCGGATGCGGCCAGTTGCTCGCCCACAGGCAACGCTCGGGATGCGCGGCCGCAAGCGCCTGCGCCAGCGCGCTGACGTCGTCGTAATGCGGTGGACCGACGCGCGACGTCTCATACGGCGCCGAGATTTTCACCCACGTGTTGCCGCCATCGAGTAACTCAAGCAGGCTGCGAAACGCTGCATGTTCCGGTGTGACCGGTTCGAGAAATTTGCCGGTGTGATCGAGCGACAACTTGCACGGCAGTGCGCGCAGTTTCGCCGCATAGTCCGGCAGCTCGCGCCCGTCGAGTTGCAGGTTAATGACCCAGCCGAACTCCGCAATCCGCGCGGCAAGTCCTTCGAGATCGCCCCACCCGAGCAGGCCGCCCGCGCCCGGAATCATCATGAAGCGCACACCACGTACGCCGGCGTCGTGCATTGCCTGCAGTTCCGCTGCAGGTGTATCGGGACGAATCACGACGATGCCGCGCGCGGCGCCATCGGCAAGCGTGAGCGCTTCGAGCAGGCAGCGATTGTCGAAACCGTAGCCCGTCGGCTGAACCAGAACCGCGCGCGTGAGACCGAGACTGCGCTGTACCGCCGCGTACTGTGCCCACGAAGCCTGCGGTGGAGCGAACGTTGCAGTGCCAGCAAGCGGGTAGCGTTCGAGTTCGTAGATATGCACGTGGCAGTCGCACGCGCCGGCCATCGGGTTCGAAGACGTCGTGCTCATTGGCGCGCTCCCTGCGCAGTGTTAGAAAAGCCAGTCAGGCGCGCGAGCCGCGTCGCGTGCTCCGCATTGACCGCGTGCGCAGGCAGCCGGCCCTCGACGAGCGCGCGGACCTGTTCGACGGTATCCATCGCTTGATGTTCGATTGCGGGTGGCGTGAGGCCGCCGACGTGCGGCGTCGCTACGACTTTCGGATGGGCCGCAAGCACTGCGGCCGGCATCTGGTCGGTCGCACGGCCGACATCGATGGCGGCGCCCTTGATAACGCTTCGATCCAATGCGTCGATCAGCGCGTCGTCGTCGACGAGTTCGCCGCGCGACGCATTGATGAAGAACGCCTCGGGCTGCATCCGCGCAAACGCAGCGCGGCCAAACAGATTCGCAGTCTCCGGCACGGCGGGTGCGAGGCAGACGACGTAATCGCTATGCACGAGCACGTCGTCGAACGAAGCCGCTTCGACATCCGTGTCGTCGATCGTCGCGTGCGGATCGTAGACACGCACCGACATATCGAGCGCTCGCGCGAGCCGCGCAAGACGTCGCCCGATAAAACCATAGCCCACGATGCCGAGCGTCGAGGCCCGCAACTCCCGTCCCATCGCAATCGCGGGTGCGCGCTGCTGCCAGTAGGCTGCCGCCGATGCACTAAGCCCGCGACTCAAATCGATCATCGCACCGACGACCCATTCCGCCACCGACGTGTCGAAGCCCGGCGTCGCTCGCGTAACGAGCACGCCGTGCCGGCTCGCCGCCTCGACATCGATGTTGCGGATATCCACGGCGACACGACAGATCGCGACGAGGTCCGGCAACCGCTCGAAGAACGCCGCGGGCGCCGCGGCGTCGCGACTCGCGACAACGATGTCATGTCCGGCCGCGACGTCGACAAACTCGTCGAGCGTGAGCAGCCGTCCGTGCGGATTGAGCGTCACGTCGCCGAGCGCGCGCAGTTGCGCAAGCGCGCGGGCGCCGTAGTAGTTTTTCAACGCATCGGGGGTATGCGTCAGATAGATCCGGGTCATAGCGTAGTGGCAGTCTTTCTGGCGCGAGCCGGCGCAGCAACCGACTGGCGCGCGATCAGAACGGGTTGAAAGAGAAAATCGGATGGCGGCAGATCCGGGTTGGTCGAGCGCTGGATGGCCCGCTCGACCATCGCATCGGCCATTTCCGCGAGCGGCATCGCCACCGACGTCAGCCCCGGATTGACGAACCCCGACACCTGCAGGCCATCCATGCCGATCACCGAGACGTCTTCCGGCACGCGCAGCCCGAGCCGCGTCAGGCCCGACATCAGGCCGATTGCGAGCATGTCGTTGACGGTCACGATGCCGGTCGGCATCGGTCGCAGCGCGGCGACCTGGCTCGCCATCGCGAAGCCGAGATCCGCCAGTTCGGAGTCGCCAAACGCTTCCGACACCTGCCCTTCGACCACGCTCGCCGAATAGGACGCGCCCGGGCACAAGGACACACGCTCGCGAAAACCCTCGATCTTCTCGCCACGGCTAACGGTCTTGCCGTGCGGCAGCAGAAACGCGAGCTGGCGGTGGCCGTGGCTAATCAGGTGATCGGCGGCAAGATAGCCGGCCTGATAGTTGTCGGGCGACATGTGATCGACGCGCGAGTGCGTATCGCCGCCCGCGCCGCGGTCGTAGCTGACCACCGCGAGGCCGCGCGACACCGCTTTTTCGAGGTGACGTTCGTCGTCGAGCGACGAAATCACGATCACGGCGCGCACGCCGAACGACAGCAAATCGTCGAACATGCGCGCTTCCTGCTGCTTGTCGCGATGCGTGTTGCCGAGCAGCAGCCGGTAGTTGAAGCGTCGCTGTGCAGCCGCTTCGATGTTCAGCGCGAGCTGGCCGTACATCGGATTGGCCGTGGAGGGCACCAATAGTCCAAGCATCGGTGTGTGGCCGGTTTTCAGCTGGCGCGCCACGCGGTTCGGACTGAACGACAGCGTGCGGATCGCGTCTTCGACACGCGACCATGTCTGGGCGCTCAGTTTGTCGGTACGGCCGTTCAGCACGTTCGATACCGAACTCGTCGATACGCCGGCGAGCGCGGCGACATCGTGAATCGTTGCCGTGGTCCTGTCGGTTGCCATAGGTTGTCTGTCTCTTTGCGTACGGGGTTTCCAGGTCAAGCCATGTTGAAATGCCGTGGCAGCCACAGCGAAATCGACGGCACCAGTACCAGTAACGCGAGCATCACGGCCAATAGTGCGAGGTACTTGAGCATGTGGCGCGCCACGTCTTCACCGCGCGTGCCTGTCATCGCGCAGGTTGCGAAAAGCCCGAGGCCGAACGGCGGCGCGAACAGGCCGAGCCCCATCGCGGTCACCGCGATCGTGCCGAAGTGCAGCGGATTGATGCCGAGTTGTACGGCGATCGGCACCAGCAACGGTCCGAAGATAATCAACGCGGGCGCGCCTTCGAGCACCGCGCCGAACACGATCATGATCAGCACCGACACACCGAGAAACGCGACGCTGCCGTAGTCGTGTGCAAGCGTCAGCATAGTGGCCGACAGCAGCGCTGGGATCTGCATGACGGTCAGCGCATAGGCAACGCCCGAGGCCGCCGCGACGATAAAGAGAATGCCCGCCGCCATCGATGAAGCACGCACAAACAAACGCGCGACGGAACGCACCGTGAGTTCGCGAAACGCAAGGCCACCTACGACAAGCGCGTACACCACCGCGAACGCCGATACCTCGGTCGAAGTAGCGACACCCGATGTCACGCCCTTGCCGATCATCACGACCATCACGAGTGCGACCAGCGCGCCGCCAAGCAACCGCAGCAACGGCGTACGCGCGGGAAACGCGGCGCGCGGATCGATCTTCTTGCCGAAGATCACGACCATCGTCGACAGCGCGAGCGCCATCACGATGGCAGGCACGATGCCCGCGAGAAACAGCCCGCCGATCGAGATGTCCGCGACAAAGCCGATGATGATCATGTTGATGCACGGCGGAATCGTTTCGGCCATCACCGCCGATGCCGCGAGCACAGCCGCCGTTTCGTTCGCATCCTGACGTGTGCGACGCACGGCCGGCACGACGATCCCGCCGACCGCCGCGATATCGGCAAGCTTCGAGCCCGACACGCCGGAGAAGAACGCGGTGGCAAGAATCGCAATCAGGTTCATCGAACCGCGCACGCGGCCGAAGATGCGCACCAGCAATTCGATCAAGCGCGCCGACATGCCGTTCGCTTCCATCAGCAGGCCCGCCAGCACGAAGAACGGAATGGCGAGCAGCACGAAGTGGTCGATGCCGGCCATCACCTGTTGCGAATAGATGATCATCGGCAGGCTCGGTTCGCTGATGAAGAACAGCAGTGCGGCGAGAGCAAGCACGAAGGCGATCGGTACGCCGACCGCGAGGCTGCCTGCAAAGCCCGCGAGCAGCAGTACCCACGGCGCAATTGCGTACGCGTCGAACAGCGTATTCCATCCATATACCGCAGCGACGATCGCGCAGCAGCCGGCTAGCGTGAACCATGTGCCCCGCGTTGCGCCGCGCACGGCGTTCGCGATGCCGACGGCCGTCATCAACAGTGCGCCCAGCAGCACCGGCAACACACCGATCCATTGCGGCAGGCCCATCGGCGTGGTGACGTTTGCCGCATCGCCGAGCAGTTGCCACGCCGACCACGCAAGCCCTCCAGCAGTACCGGCGACGATCCAGCTGCCGGTCTGCGTAGCCGCCCGCCGCCAGGCTGCGGGCAGCAAGCCGCGAAAGAAATCGATGTGCACATGCTGGCCGCGCGCGAGCACCGTCGCGCCGCCGAGAAACACCAGCATCACCATCAGGTCGCCCGCGATTTCCTCGGCCCAGTCGACCGGGTGATGAACGAAGTAACGCAGGATCACCGACACGAAGACGACCAGCACGTCGAGTGCGAGCACCACCGCGCACAGTCGCTCGACCAGAACGCACAGCGCGGCGAGCGTGCGGCCGACGAAGCCGCCTGCGCCGAAACTCCAGGTGCCCGACGTTGCGCCGTGCGTGCCGCTTGCCTCGCTCGCTTCGTCACGCAGGCCGACGCCGCGCATCTGACTCAGTGATTCGTTCATGTCCCGACTCCCGTGGTTATGCGCGAGTCTTGTCGATCGCGGCCAGCACCGGCGCGGTCACCGGATACGTGCGCGTGAACGGCACCCACAACTGATCGCGCATCATCTTGCGCACGGTGTCGCGCTCCGCGGTCGCCATCGGGTAGAAAGTCATGCCCTGCTTTTGCAGCGTCGCGAGCGCGTCGGCGCCCTTGGTGACGGCTTCCTTGCGCTGATACAGGCTCGCCTCGCTGGCTGCGGCACGAAACGGTTGTTGCAGCGGTGCGGGAATTTTCGCGAGACCACGCTTACCGATCACGACGATGCACGGACTGAACAGATGATTGGTCTGCCAGCTGTTCCGCACGACCTCGTTCAACTTGTTCGACAGCACGCTCGCCGCGTCGTGTTCGAAGCCCTCCACCACGCCGGTCTGCACCGCCGTGTAAACCTCGTTGAATGCAATCGGCGTCGGGATCGCGCCCATCAGCTTGAACGTTTCGACAAACGCCTGAGTGGGCAGCACGCGCAGCTTGACGTTCTTTAGCTGCGCGAGATTTTTGATCGCGGGCTTCGTGTACACGCTGCGACCGTTGAAGTGCGAGCCCCAGCCGATCACCGAACAACCGGTGCGCGTTTGCAACAGATTGTCGTAGACGCCGGCCACGCCACCGTCCACCGCACGGGCAACGTGCGCATAGTCGTCGAACAGAAAGCCGAGATCGAGCAGTGCGAGTTCGGGCAACGCGGTCGCCCAGATCGAACTGCCCGTAATCATCATGTCGATTGAACCGAGCCTGACCTGCTGCACGACGTCGGCTTCCTTGCCCAGTTGCCCGTTCGCGAAGAAGTCGACGCGGATCTGCTCGCCGACGCTTTTCTTCAGGTTCTCGGCGAAGCGCTGGTACCAGATGTAATGCGCGGAGTTACCGTCGGCCGTCATCGTCGACGAGAAGCGCAGCGCGATGGGCGCGCTCGCGCGGCCGATCGCCGGCACCGACAGCGCCGCGGCAGCGGCTGTCGCGCTCTGGATAAAACGGCGACGGGTGACCTGCATGACGGTGTCTCCTATGTTTTGTAAAACGTTCTACCAAACCGTTTGACTCATCATAGAGAGGACAGCGGGGGGCTTCAATGATCGAGGGTTAACACGGAATATGAGGGAATACCCCCAGTCTTTTCGTCGACGGAATCGTCCTGGATGGCCTCGCGCACCTCGGTCGTCTCACTCGCCTCGCTCATCGCCGACCCGTTCCCGCGCCTGAATTGCGCAACATCCCGTAGCGGCGGCGCCCCGAACAGCCGGCTGTATTCGCGGCTGAACTGCGAAGGACTGTCGTAACCCACCCTGATCGCCACCGAGCGGACATCCCCGCTGTGCCTGAGCAACAACCGCCGCGCCTCATGCAACCGCAGTTGCTTCTGATACTGCAGCGGGCTCAACGTCGTGACGTTCTTGAAGTGATGATGCAGCGACGACACGCTCATGTTGACCTGCTGCGCGAGCGTCTCCACCCGTAGCGGCTCGGTGTAGTGATGCTGGATCCATTCGATTGCCCGCGCGATCCGGTATGTCTGGCTGCCGGTCACGGCCACGTGTCGCAAGCGCGTTCCCATCTCGCTCGTCATCAACCGGTAGAGCAATTCCTTCTCGATGAGCGGTGCGAGGATCGGGATGTCGCCAGGAGTATCGAGCAATCGGGCGAGCCGTAGTGCGGTATCGAAAACGGGTGTCGACAACAGACCCACTGCGATCCCCTCTTCCGCCGGCACGGCCTCCGGCTCCGGCAGATGCAACTGCGCCGCCAGCTCGACGATGCGTTGTGGATCGAGTGCAAGCTTCATGCACAGATAAGGCTCGGCGGCGGACGCTCGGGTCACTTGCGACATCGTCGGCAGGTCGACGGACGTCACAAGGCAATGCAGGTGATCGTACTGATACGCGTGCCCCGCGACCACCACCCGCTTGGCGCCCTGGGCTGCGAACACGAATGCCGAGTGCGAAACGCCGCAGCCGAGATCGACGGGCGCCGAACAGCGGTAGAACGACAGCGAGGGAATCGCCGTCTGATGGCCGCCGTCGCAGGGCGCGAAGCGACCGATGAGCGCGGCCAGTTCGCGGCGGGCCGTTTCGCGCGATGCCGAAGCATCGAACCACGAGGCATTCTGTTCCATACGCATTGAAATCGGTTGAGGACATTGAGCATACTGAATCCCCAGCGGACCACCCGCATCCGCCCGCCGGATTTGCAGCATTGTTCAATATTTTTGCAGGATTGTGTAAGCACAACGGCGCGCCGTCCTTCACACTCCCGCCTACACCCGGCGCCAAGTCCGGGCTTTCCCCCACGGAGAGAGTTCATGTCCACATCGTTTGTCCTGAACGGCAAGAACATCACGCTCGATGCCGATCCCACTACCCCACTGCTCTGGGCGATCCGCGAGGACGCCGGCCTGCACGGCACGAAGTTCGGCTGCGGCATGGCGCAATGCGGCGCGTGCACGGTTCACCTGGAGGGCGAGGCCACGCGTTCGTGCGTGCTGCCGCTCGCTGCGGTGGCCGGCAAGCGCATCACGACGATTGAAGGCATTACCAGCGCGCCCGCCAAAGCGATCCAGGCCGCGTGGATCAAGCTGCAGGTGCCGCAGTGCGGGTACTGTCAGTCCGGACAGATCATGTCCGCGACCGCTTTGCTCGAACGCAATGCGACACCGACCGACGCCGATATCGACAGCGCGATGAGCGGCAACCTGTGCCGCTGTGCGACCTACAACCGCATTCGTGCGGCCATCCACGAAGCCGCCGCTACCTTGAAGGTCTGAGCCATGACGACCGATCTCGATCTCAAGGATGTGGTGCGCCCGTCCCGCCGGACTTTTCTGAAAGCAACCGGCACTGTCGCCGCAGTGGGTTTGATCGTTGGCTTCGAGTGGGTGGGCACCGGCCGCCGCGCACTCGCCGCCACGCTGCCCAACGCGGAGTTCGTACCGAATGCGTTCGTGCGCGTGGCGCCCGATAACAGCATCACGATCATCGCCAAGCACGTCGAAATGGGCCAGGGTGCGTACACCGGCCTCGCGACGATCCTCGCCGAAGAACTCGATGCGAACTGGCAGGACGTACGTGTCGAAAGCGCGCCCGCCGATGCGAAGCGCTACGCGAATCTCGCGTTCGGCACGATCCAGGGCACAGGCGGCAGCTCGGCGATGGCCAACTCGTGGATGCAGATGCGTGAAGCCGGCGCGAAAGCGCGTGCGATGCTGGTATCGGCTGCGGCCGCGCAGTGGCAGGTGCCCGCTACCGAATTGACGACGCGCGACGGCAGCGTTCATCACACGGCCAGTAACCGTACGGCGACGTATGGCTCGCTTGCGTCGGCGGCGGCCCGTTTGCCGGTGCCGGACAAGGTCACGCTCAAGTCGCCGCAGGATTTTCGTCTGATCGGCCAGCAGCTACCACGCGTCGACGTGCCGCCGAAAACCAACGGCACTGCGCAGTTCACACTCGACGTAACGTTTCCCGGCATGCTGGTCGCGCTGCTGCAACGGCCGCCGCTGTTCGGCGCGACGGTTAAATCGTTCGATGCATCGGCGGCGAAGGCCGTGCCTGGTGTCGTTTCGGTCGTGCAGGTGCCGGGCGGTGTCGCGGTGGTTGCGAAGGGCTTCTGGGCGGCGAAACAGGGCCGCGATGCGCTGAAGGTCGAGTGGGACGATACGAAGGCCGAGAAGCGTAGCTCCGACGCGATCATGAGCGAGTACCGGCAGCTCGCCGAAAAGCCAGGCGCATCCGCGAAGAAGGTCGGCGATGCGACGCAGGCGCTGGCGGGCGCGGCGAAGAAGGTCTCCGCGACCTACTCGTTCCCCTACCTCGCGCATGCACCGATGGAACCGCTCGATGCCGTCGTCAAGCTCACCGCCGACAGCTGCGAGATCTGGGCCGGCGACCAGTTCCAGACCGTCGACCAGGGCAACGCCGCGCGCACGGCAGGGCTCGACCCGCAGCAGGTGAAGATACACACGCTGTATGCCGGCGGAAGTTTCGGACGACGCGCGAACGTCTGGTCGGACTACATCGTCGAGGCTGTGTCGATTGCGAAAGCGCTCGGTGCAAACGGCACGCCGGTCAAGCTGCAATGGACGCGCGAGGATGACATCCACGGCGGTCTCTATCGGCCGATGTATTTCCACAAGCTCGACGCCGGACTGAGCGCCGACGGCAAGCTGGTGGGCTGGCGGCACAGGATTGTCGGTCAGTCGATCATCGCCGGCACGCCGTTCGCCGCCGGCATGATCAAGGATGGGATCGACGCGACGTCCGTCGAAGGTGCTGCGAACATCGCCTATGCGATTCCTAACCTCTCCGTCGAACTGACGACGACGAAGACCGGTGTGCCGGTGTTGTGGTGGCGCGTGGTCGGCAGTTCGCACACAGCGTTCGCGGTGGAGGCGTTCATCGACGAAGCCGCACACGCCGCGGGCAAGGACCCGTTCGTGTTTCGCCGCGATCTGCTTGCGGAAGAACCGCGTATGCGGGCCGTGCTTGAACTCGCGGCGCAGAAAGCCGGTTGGGATCCGGCTACGCCGTTACCGAAAGGACGCGGCCGCGGCATTGCAGTGGCCGAAGCGTTCAAGACGTTTGTCGCCCAGGTCGCGGAAGTCTCCGTCGACAAGGACGGCAACGTGAAAGTGGAGCGCGTTGTCTGTGCGGTGGATTGCGGCACGCCGATCAATCCCGACATCATTACCGCGCAGATGGAAGGCGGTATCGGTTTCGGCCTGGGCGCCGCGCTGCACAGTGCGATTACGTTGAAGGATGGTCGGGTCGAACAGAATAACTTCGACACCTACCAGGTGCTGCGGATGTCGGAGATGCCGAAGGTCGAGGTGCATATCGTGCAATCGGGCGAAGCGCCGACCGGTGTCGGGGAGCCCGGGGTTGCGCCGGTTGGGCCTGCGGTGGCGAATGCGATTTTTGCGGCTACGGGGAAGCGGATTCATGTGTTGCCGTTTCCGGGGGAGGCGGAGAAGAGTGCCTGATTGACTGATATGAGCATGTGCGCTGGCGCAGGTTTGGCCGGCGCCAGGGCAATTGTGCAGCAGGCTGCTGCACAATTGCCCTGGCGATGCAAACCCGCACCGCTGATACCTCCCCCACCTACTTCAACCACTGCCCAACCACCCCCTGATTCTTCGCGATCCACAACGCAGCCCCCTTCTCCGGCTGCGTATCACCGGCACTCCGAATCTCGTTCATCAGATCGCCGAGCGTCTGGTCGTCCATCTTCCATTGATGCAACCAGCGCGACACGTCCGGCCACGTAGCACTCAGGTTCGACGCAGCAATCGCATAGATCGCGTCCGGTGTACCGAACGTCCCCTTCGGGTCTTTCAGGTAATGCAGTTTCTCTTTCGCCCACACCCAGTGCGGATTCCACAGCGTAACGACGATCGGCTCCTGGCGCTTCCCGGCACGCTGCAGCGCAAGCAACATCGCAGCTTCCGACGAAGGCAGCACCGCGTAATCGAGCGCATAGTCGACCTTCGCTTTTGCGGTGAGCTTCATCAAGCCGCTGCCGGGTTCGATGCCGAAGATCGTCGGTTTGCCGTCATGGAGAAACTGGCCGCTGCTCGCGTTCAACTGATCGACGCTATCGATCTTCACGTAGTCCGGCACCGCGAGACCGAGCTGTGCCTTGTCGAACCACGGGCCGATCTTCTCCACACGCGTCTTCACGCTGTCGTACGGCGCGGCATCGGCGGAAGGTAACCAGACCTCGAACGTGAGATCGAGCTTGCGTTGCGCAACACCGCTGTAGATGATCGCCTTGTCGCCCGACTGCAGATTCACCGTATAGCCCCTCTGTGTGAGCAGTACCTTCCACAGATTCGCGACGGCGATGTTCTCCGCCCAGTTGTTGACGCCGATCGATATCGTGCGGTCGGCGGCAAACGAACCCGCAACCGGTATGGCGAGCAGATACAGTGCGAGCAGCGCTCGCCTGAACAGTGTGGTCATGATGATTTCCAGGAAAGGAACGCGCTCGCACGCGCCGTTAAGCAAGCAGACGCGCTTCGAACGGATAGTCGGACAGCAGCTCGACGCGGCCGTCGTCGCGCACATACACCTGCTCTTCGAGCTTCACGCCTTCGCCACCGTCTTCGTGACCGATGTAGCTCTCGATGCACAGCGTCATGCCTGGTTCGATCACACCGTCATAGCCTTTCGCCTCGTTGTCCTCGCGATGCACGATGTACGGATATTCGCCGGTCATACCGACGCCGTGTGCGAGCGCGAAGTAACGTCGTGCCTGATACGGCCCGGGGATCTTCCACGCTTTCGCAATGAACTCCTGAAACGTCGTGCCGGCACGTACGTTCTCCATGTTCGAATGCACCTGCTCGTAGGCGAGGCGATACAGGTTCTTCTGCGCGGCTGTCGCCGGTCCGTCGCCGCACAGGAACGTGCGTGAGAAGTCGGCGTAGTAGCCGAAGCGTCCCACCACATCGGTATCGAGACCGACGAGTTCCCCCGCCTGAATCTTGCGCGGGCTGCTTTCCTGGAACCAGGGGTTGGTACGCGGGCCCGAACTGATCAAACGTGTTTCGACATAGTCGCCGTCGGTCTCAATGATGTGTTTGTGCAGATGCGACCACAGCTCGTTCTCGCTGATGCCCGGCACCAGTGCCGCCTCGAGTTTGCGCACGCCCTCTTCGGCTGCGCGCAGCGACGAGCGGATCATCTTGATCTCGTTGGGTACCTTGATCGCACGCGCGCGTTCCAGTGGCTCCTGGGCGTCGGAGATCTGGTAACCGCGCGCTTGCAGTGCAAACGCCGCCGCCGAGGTCGCACTTTCGATTGCAAGGCGTTTGCCGCCACCCGATTGCCGCACCAGCTCATCGATTTCGTCGGCCCAGCGCTCGGTCACGCGACCGAGCATGTCGTCGCAGAAGTAATAGGAAATCGCAGTCGCCGGCCGCACTTCGTCGACGGTATCGAGACCGTCGGCCAGAAAATCGCAGCCGGCATACTCGAACAGCACGACCTTGCCTTCGGCCGGCACAAACACATAGCGCGCCGGATTGCGCATCGAGTAGACCTGCATGTTGCGCGAGCCTGTCGCATAGCGCATGTGAGTGGGATCGAACAACACGGCTGCGGTCAGGTCGCGCTTCTTTAGCTCACGGCGCACTGCAGCGAGCCGGTCGCGCTGGATCTGCGCGATCTCCTCTGCAGTCGGTTCGCAGTCTTCGGGAAGATGAGTTGGGCGAAGTAAGGTCATGGTGTCTGCGGGGGTTTATTTAATAAGGTGAAGGTCAGTCGACCAAGTTGTCCGCACGCACGAGCCGTTGCTCGGCTTCGAGATGCATTTCGGAAACGCGCCCGTAGAGCTGGCGCGTACGCTCCAGCCGCCCAATCACGCCAGGCTTCTTCGAGTACGCGAAGATCGCTGTATGACGTTCGATCGAACCCTCCACCTGCGTCACGCGATGCAGCGAGAACCGTCCCTTGAACAGTTGCAGGTCGCCCGGCTGCAGCGTGATCACGTTGATCGGTGCGCGCGTCTCGCCGCGCACGATACGTCCGACTTCGCCGTAGTTCTCTCCCTCCGGCGAGCGGATACCCGGGCAATATTCGAAATCGCCGCCGGCCTCCGGCTGCTGCGTCATCATCGACACGATGAATTCGTTCGTGTCGTAGTGCCACGGCTGCTGAGTGCCCGGCGGCATCACGTTCTGCACGAGCCCCGCATATGGGTCCGCGTATTCCCAGATGCGCGCTTCGTCAAGACATGCAGCAACGAAACGCTTCATCGCGTGTGCGACATAGATGCGATGAATGATCGCGTCGGCGGGAATCACATCGCGTGTGACGAAGCCGCTGGTGCGGTCCATGAAGACGCGCCGCGGATCGCCTTCGGGGAGAGAGGGATCGTCGGCAGTGAAATACGCGTTGACGCGGCGGCTCGAAAAGTAGGTCTTGTGGGCGAGTGCGACACCTTCGTCGCGCGCCTGGGCGAGTGCCGCCGGACGCAGAAAACCGTGCAACACGGCGCTGCCCGTTTCAGCAAGACGCGCACGACAACTCTCGATCAGCTCGCGCATGCGCGGACCGTCCGGTTCATGCAACGGAAAACGCTCGGCGTCGACGATATCGCCGAGATCGCTGCATTCGGCATCGGCAAGGGCAGGACTGACTGGCACGATATTAGCTCCCGGTTCCGGTATGGATGGCGGATCGATGAAGGGTGTGAGGTATCGCGAATCGCGATCCGTTAGTGACGCTTCATCTTTTGTTCGCCAATTTCTTCTGGAAAGCGAGTAATTCCGATGGCTGCGATGAGCGAACCCGATTGGTCACGGCTCAGTGCGCTCGACCCCGAACTGCTGCGCGCATTCGTTGCGGTGGTCGACAGCGGCGGCTTTACGGCCGCCGCGAAACAGCTGCACCGCACGCAGTCCACTATCAGCCTGCGCATTCGCACGCTCGAAGAGCGACTCGAGACGCACGTGTTTCTGCGCAATAGCCGGCGCCTGTCGTTATCGCGTGATGGGGAGAATTTCCTGATTCACGCGCGGCGCATTATTCAGGTGCAAAACGACGCTATCGCCGCACTGAATCGGGGCCGACGCGAGGGCGTGATCCGCTTTGGACTACCGGAGGACTATGCGGAATTGTGGCTACCCGATCTGCTAAAGAAGTTTTACGCGCTGCGGCCGGACGTGCGGCCGCATATTCATTGCCGGATGTCGCTCGAACTGCTCGAACGCCTGCAGGCAGGCGAACTGGATCTGGCGCTCGTCGTACGGCACGGCACGCAAACGGGCGGCCGGCATCTCGGTAGCGAAGACGTGGTGTGGGCCGCGCATCGGGACTTCGCGCTGGATAAAGCGGCGCCGGTGCCGCTCGCGTTGTTTCCCGAGACCTGCTGCTACCGGCAGCGCGGTCTAGAAGCACTGGCCGCGCTCGATCGTCCGTGTCACGTGGTCTATACGAGCCAGAGCCCGACCGGTATCAAGATCGCCGTGAATCATGGTGCCGCGGTGACGATCATCGATCGCTGCACGTTGCCGCCGAACTGGCGCGTGCTTGGCGAAGACGAAGGATTGCCGCCACTGCCGCCGGCCGATCTCGAACTGCATCGCTCGTCGGGGATCTGCGACCCGGCCGCCGATGAACTGGCGACGTTGATCGAGGGGATGATCGAGGAGCGACGGCGGTAACAGGACCATCGTCTGGCGTCACACGATGCCACGCTATCACCGCGACTCACCGCTTATTCACGGCACTCGATGTAGCCGCCGAATATGCCTCACGAATTAACTTACCCACATTAAAAAGGCGATGCAGCGATCTGATTTGCGCACGCAATCAGTCATCGTTCAAATTAAAATTAACAATCCTCTCGTCGATTACTATACTGCGGCAATCAGTCGACGCGATTAAAACGGTCTTATGCGCGAATCATAAAACCGCTTCACCTGTCGTGATCGCCTCAATCAAAAAACAAGGAGACGTAAAGGTGCCGCTCGGTACCGCCAACCTTCGCACGCGGGCTCGACCCAGCGCACGATCCACGCTGCGCGTCGTATTTCCCTTGGTTGCTCCTCTTTTCCCTGGCCGTTTATAAGTTCTCACCCCTCAATCAACCGGCAAGGAGAATCCTCAACGAACAATCAATTCCAATTCAAATTTTAATTTCCCCTGTCAGCGTATCGATTCGTCGATGCGTATTGTGTCAAACAACGCTCCCATGCCCGCCACCAAGAAAATAAATGTCCGTTCGCGCGCATGGAATCAGAAGCGAGGTATTTACTGTGCATAAAACCGATATCAGCTGGAGCTCCGAGAATGCGGATCAGTTCTGGCGCATGGCGGACACCCTGCAGGAACAGACTGTCGAACGTGCAGGCGAGCTTTTTTCATTCGTCGAAACCGCCAGCCCCGAGCAGCTCAACGCCATCCTCATCCAGTACCGCTACTTCACCGTCTACTACATTCCGGATATCGCGATCCTGGTTGCGCGCCTCAAAGACGGCAAGCTGCGCAGCTTCATGGCCGATGTCCTGTTCGACGAACTGGGCCGCGGCGATCCTGCCGGCGCGCATCCGCGGCTCTACGACGACTTTCTGAGAAGCCTGTGTAGCCAGAACGAAGAACTGGATACGCTGGCGCTCGCCGACAACATCGACATGCTCGACGGAACCCGGACAAAACTCGTCAACAACAACACGAGCAACGCCTATGCGGTCGGATTGCGCGGGATGGGTGGCGAATGTGTGTGCCAGATCTATCTGGCGAAACTGTACGAACACGTCATCAAGAATCCGTATGTCCAGCAGAACCGCGCGTCCATCGACTGGAAGTTCTGGGACCTGCATATCGGCGAGCACGATATCGAACACCGGCTCCGAACGCGCCAGCTCATCAACGAGGAAATCATTCAGCAAGGCGGCGACGCGGTGACGGACCTTGGTCGTGGTTACCAGGAGAGCATGACCTCGTGGGGACTTTTCTGGAGCAACATTTTTGCGTCCATTCGCTCCACCGACGTCAAACGCACGCGAGTCGCTCCCTCCTGCAACTTCCAGCTGCAAGCCGCGCCTGTCGGCGCAGCGGACAGCGTCGCGCTTTCCTAGATCTTCTACTGCGGAGCCCTCACATGAAACAGATTCACACGCAGTTCCATCTCGCCATACCCGTCACCGATCTCGAAGCATCACGACAGTTCTATCGCGACGTGCTGGGCGGACACGAAGGACGCTCTACCGACAACTTCATCGACTTCAACTTCTACGGCCATCATCTGGTGCTGCATATCGCGCCGCAAAGTTATGACCGGACGCCCGCGATGTTCGAATCGAAATTTCATAACGAGAAAGTCATCGTGCCGCACTTCGGTCTGAATCTCGACCGGCAAACGTGGGGCGACATGGCTGAGCGCATCAAGACGCAGAACTATCCGTTCTTCGATCCGCCGCACGTTCGCATGGCGGGCATGCCGGGCGAGCACGCGACGATGTTCGTCGTCGACCCTTCAGGCAATGCGCTCGAGTTCAAGGCGTTCAAGAACCACGATGAAGTGTTCTCGAAGATATTCGATCCTAAGACCAAGGATCTGAGTAGTCTTGAGACGGTGGTGGCGGACGCTAGTTATCAGGCTTAGTGGCCTGTATGTGATTGCTCGCGTGAACCGGGCCCGATGAGCCCGGTTCGCGAAGCGCCTCCTGCTTCGTCACCTCGTGCTGGAGATACGACACCACTGATACGGATAGACACCCCTGCCGATATGCGCAAGAAAAGTCTTACATGAGCCAACGTCAAGCAAAAAGCCGTAGTCAGCCAACGCCTGACCCGAATCGACGAGTTCCGCTGCATCCTTCGCTGCATCTGCCTGGCCGTCGGACCAGTAACCTGGGATTAGCGCGTACACAGGACCGCCTCGCTGCCGGACGATGTCGTGAATCTTGTTGTCGTACGCCGGTCGAGCCTGGGGAAACGCCGACCTGGTCGTTGCGAATGCGACCGTGTCGGGGAACATCGGCACCAGCCAGCCGAGCGGTGGATCGCCTGCGGTGAGCAGCACCGTCGTCGTCCGAGGTTCGGGAAGCGGTGGCACATCCACCTCGAACATCCTCTGCGCCCACGCATCATGCCCCCACGAGTGGGCGCCTCCAACCAGAACAACAGTCGTGCAGACCACCAGCAACGCCCTGGTCAAATGACGCGCGACGCGATAGGCAAACAACTGTGTGAGCAGAAGATAGATGAAGAGGGGAACACACAACTCGATTGCCACCAGATACCGCTGGATACTGAACAGCATCATCCACACGAGATACCCAATGGCAACATACGCGACAACGTAACGCGCGGCAGGGGCGAGGCTCGTCGTAAGCGCACCCTTGCGACTACGCACAAAAGCCACGATCACCCAACACCAGAAGATGACGTATGCAACGGCCCAGATGCCTTGATGTAGCCTTGCCTGCCCGACGCGGAAAGGGTTGAGTGAGAATACGAACGGAAAAATCAAGGCTTCCCAGAGGCTCTTGGGGAACCACCGCGTGTCGACCACTCCAACGCTCGACGTCAGTGCGCTTGGGAAAATGGAGCTGTATTGTGGATAAAGCGGGTTCCCATACAGGCGCCACATCTCCACGAACCAATACCCCCCCGTTGCCGCTATACCGAGAAGTACGCCAACCCCGAAGGTAAACGCGACGCGCAGACGAGCTGTCGCCGATATCGGCGCAAACAACAGTCCCACGCACAAAGCGACCGAATACACGACAGTCGTGAGCTTGAGTCCCGCCCCCAGCCCAGAGATGATCCCGCCGATTGCGATGACCAAAAGGACACGCGTCCTCACCTCGGCCAACCGCGGCCAGACCGTCATGACGACAAGCAGCGCCCCGAGGCTGAAGAGCGAAGTAGTGTTGTCGCCCATCGAGTTGCCTATGGCCGACATGAAGTTTGCGGTAAGGCAACCTGCGAGTGCGAGCCAGAATGACGTCCTGTTCCGCTCGTGTTCCGGCAGATCGACAAGCGTCAGACGGCATATTCCCAGGAGCACGACAAAGTTGAGACCGTGCACCACACCCATGATGAATCCCACCAGCATCGCCGGCAGGTGCATCGACATCAGGTAATACGGAACATCCAGCAACGGGTTGAAGTAACTCTGCATTCCCGCCGGCGCCAGATCGATCGCTATCTTTCCGTGGAGCAGCGCGAAAGCGTTATAAAGATGATAGTTGCGGATATCCCAGTTCGAATCCGCACCCTGCATTACTGAATAGACGCCGTATATCAACGGCACAATCCAGCACGCGATCAGTAGAGACCGACGGCTGTTCATCCGTGTCCGGAAGAGCCCGTTCCGGCATGCCGTGAAGTGTGTGTTCATCTGGTTTTACCGCAGTGATGTGTCGAACTATTTCTTGAATGCCCAGCGCTTCGCGGCAAAGAAGTTAACAAACAGTCCCGCGACCGACCCGCAAGCCACAGCAATCAGGGGAACAAGTCGCCAGCCATGCACGATGAGCACGACAGCCGAGTAAGTCGCGTAGTTCACGCTGGCGCCCCCGAGCATGGACAGAAGATAGCGCCACCATTCGACCCATGCGGACCTCTCGGCGCGCTCGCGAAAGGTATGCCGCCGGTTGATACGCCACGTTACCCAGACCGCTGCGATGAATGAAACGGCCCGCCCCGCGAACAGGCCAAGCCCACAGGCTAGCGCGAGGTAGAGAACGGACGCGTCGACAACGAAACCGATCACGCCGGCAATGGCAAACCGGATGAATTGACTGCCGATCACGAGCGGCCTGGCCCGGGAACAGCGAGGTAAGCCAGACGCTTGGCCTCGGCCCTTCCGTGCGTGACCGTGTCGAGGACCATGCCGCAAGTCAGCAGGATGCCGCCGAACAGCACGAGTGCCACGCACATCAATGCCGTGGGAAGGCGCGGCACGAGCCCGGTCTCCACGTACGTCTCCAGCAGCGGAATAGCCAGTAAGACCGAAACGAGCACACACAACAACGAGCCCGAGGCGAAGAAGGCAAACGGCTTTTCCGACTTCAGCAGCTTGACGATAGTGACGAGAATACGAAAGCCGTCCCGGTAAGTATTCAGCTTGCTGCACGAACCCTCCGGGCGCGACCGGTATGCTGTGACGACTTCGGATACAGGCATCCTCAGTTCCAGTGCGTGGACCGTTAGCTCGGTTTCAGTTTCGAAGCCAGACGCGTGCGCGGGGAACGACTTGACATAGCGCCGGGAGAAAACGCGAAAGCCCGAAAGCATGTCCGTAAATGTTCTGCCGAAAATCGACGAGACGCAGCGGGTCAGCGCAACATTGCCGAACCGATGACCGAATCGATAGGCACACTGCTCCTGGCTGATACGGGTTCCCACAACCATGTCCAGACTGTCGTCGATTAGCGCCGAAACCATCCTGGGTGCAACGCGAGCGTCGTAGGTATCGTCACCATCGACCAACACATAGATATCCGCATCCACGTCCGCGAACATGCGCCGAATGACGTTGCCCTTACCTCGCAGCGGAACCTTGCGTACTGTCGCACCAGCCGCCCGCGCCACTTCGATGGTTTTATCCGTGGAGTTGTTATCGAAGACAAAGACCTCTGCGCCTGGCAACGCCTCTCTGAAGTCGCGAATCACATTCGGAACGGTCAGGGCTTCGTTGAGGCAAGGAATCAGGACTGCGATTCGACAGGTGGACGATGCGGTCATTCTATTCAGGCGGAAGTACAAAAGTTGATCGGGCGAGGAGTGGATTTGCCAGCTCAGCCGCGATCGGTCACCACAGGAGACAACCCCATATTTCTCTCTGCCGGAGGCTTGCTTACAAACAGCAAGCAGTATAGGGATCGATCTGGCTGTGTGCAATGGAATCGGGATATCTGTCTGTGTGTCCAGGTAATCGCGTTCACATAGTGAGTAACAACGCCTTCTCACCGCGATTCGGCATTGCATCCTTCCCAACGCTTACAGCCGTCGAAAAATTTCCGAACCTTGATATTCGTAACGCCGTCTTGCGCCCGTTACGCAAACGAGTGCTCATACGCGTTCGATCCGCCGCTCCTGCACAATTCCTCCAACCCAATGACAAATCCTGTAAAGAACAGCGAGACGACAGTAACAAACCAACGAACACCATCGGCTATCGTGAGACTGCCCCTTCCTGCTACAGCGAGGTCAGACAGTCATCATGAAATCATTCCTCACCCCTTGTGTACTTGCCGCGGTGCTGAAGGTCAGTTCCGCTCCGGTGTACTCCGCGTTCCTGGCCTCGATCTCCACGCATAGCACGCTGACGGTCTCGGGTTACCGCGAGGCCAACGCGGTGTCCGACGACAGGCTTCATGCTTATTCGTCGCACATGGAAGATAGACCGCGCATTTGATCCCGCAACGCTCGCCGTCCAGTCGAGCATTTCGGGCGCCCTCGCCCGAACCATCACAACGCCGGTCTCACGCCGTCTGGTTTGAATCGCACATCGTTCGACACTTATCTTGACTCTGCGCAGCACCCTGCGAGGTTTTCGTCTGAAACCTCTGATTTCGCTCGTGCTGCTCACCGCAGGCTGGGTGCCGCCGGCTGTATATGCGCAACTGACGGGCACAGCTGCAGCGCCGGAATCCCTCGGTGGTCAATGGGACTTGCGTCTTGCGCCGCAGCTCGCCGAACACTCACTGCCCGCCAATCAGAAGGCTGCCACGCTGACATTGGGCAACAGCGAGACTGCTACGACTGACACCGATCTCGCGCTCAAGGGCAACGCGGAATTGCGACGCTACACGTCGGCGGTCAAGGGCGACTATGTGCATTACGCATTCGACAGCGACATGGCCGACGCGTACGGAGCCGTGCAGATCGTGAACGACGGCGACGTGTTTACGGGACCCGAGGCGCATCTGCGCGTAGATGCAAACGAAGGCTACATGACGGTGCCGAAGTATCGCTTCAGCCTGACTGGCGGTTGGGGCAGCGCGCAACGCATCGACCTGATCGACAACGAACGATCGGTAATACATGACGGGACCTACACCACGTGCCCGTGCGACGGCCAGCCTGCGTGGTACGTGAAGGCGTCGCAGTTCAATATCGACCAGGGCGCCGACGACGGCATCGCACACGATGGCGTGCTGTTCTTCCAGGGCGTGCCGATCTTCGCGAGCCCGTGGCTGTCGTTTCCGCTTTCCAACGATCAGCAAAGCGGTCTGTTACCGCCGACGTTTTCGATCGGTTCAACCAACGGCATCGATATAGCGTTGCCGTACTACTTCAACATCGCACCGAACTACGATCTCACGCTGACACCGCGCTATATGTCGAAGCGCGGCGAAATGTTGAGCGCCGACTATCGCTATCTAACTGCGAAGTCTTCCGGCACGATGGATGTCGCGTATCTGCCCGACGACGCGATCACGAAGACGAACCGTTACTCGATCGCTGTGGTGCAGAACTGGACGATCGCCCCGGGTCTCGCCGGGTACGTCAATTACAACCGGGTGTCGGATGCCTCGGTGACAACCGATCTTGCGTCGGGTACCGCCTTCCCCACCAGTTCGACCACGTTGTATCAGCAGGAAGCCGGGCTCACCTACAACAACGGACCGTGGTCCGTACTGGCACGCGAGCAACGCTGGCAGACGTTCTCGACCGACACGACGTATAACCGCGAACCGCAGGTAGACGTTCGCTACTCGCAATACAACGTGGATGGTTTCGACTTCGGTACCCAGGCCGATGCAACGCGATTTACGTTGCCGGGAACCGGTGTGACCGAAGGCAACCGTTTCACCTTCACACCGTATATCAGCTATCCGATCGTTCGGCCTGGCTGGTTCTTTACGCCGCAACTGAAGTGGCATTTCGTCGACTACGACCTGTCGTCGATAGGCAGCGATGCGCCGGCCGGGCAACCGAAGACCTTCAGCTTCAACGTGCCGACGTTGAGTCTCGATTCGGGCATGACCTTCGAGCGCAGTGTCCGGCTGTTCGGACACGCGTTCATCCAGACGCTGGAACCGCGGCTTTATTACGTCTACACACCGTATCGCAATCAGCAGTTCGCACCGCTGTTCGATACGGCGGAAGCCGATTTTGGGTTGTCCGAGATCTTCACCGACAACACGTTTGTGGGCGGCGACCGCGTAGCGGACGCGAGCCGTATTACCGCTGCGGTGACGAGCCGCCTGATCGATCCGTCGAGTGGCGACGAGAAGGCACGCTTCACCGTTGCACAGCTATACGATTTCCGGGCGCCGCAAGTGACGCTGGTAGACGGCGAGCCGATCTCCGACATGAGCCGGACCGGGATTATCGTGGGTGCGTCGTACAAGATCGGCCCCGGTTTCAGCGCCGAGCAGGCGGTCCAGTACAACGAAATCGAACACTACCTGTCGCGCGCGACCGTCGGGTTCGGCTGGGCACCCGCTACCCGCGAGGTGTTGAACTTCGCCTATCACTACACGCGCGAAGACGAGACACTCGATTACGAACCGGTCAACCAGTTCATCGTCTCGGAACAGTGGCCGCTCGCGCGCCAGCTGTCGAGCGTCGCGCGCATCAACTACGACATGGTCACGCACCGGTTGATTGCCGGCTTGCTTGGTCTTCAGTACGACGCCGATTGCTGGGCGGTCAGCATCGCGTTCGAAAAGTATACGAACGCGTCGAGTACGACCGAGCCAAGCACCGGCACCCGGGTTCTGATGCAACTACAGCTCAAAGGATTTTCAAAGATCGATAACGGGCTGCTCGATCAGTTTCGTGCGAATGTACCGGGCTATACGCCACTGCCGGCGAGCGACGCGCCCACGTCGCGCTTCTCGGACTATCCGTGACGGCGGTCGTACGTCGCACGAAGCTGTGTTCAGGTGGTGACGATTTCAGTCTGATGTTCGAGGGCCGGGTGTTGCCTGTACCCGATCGCACCCGCTTGCTCCGGCAACTTCGGCACTTTGGAAACCACCGGTTCGGAGTCGACGACCGACCGGTCAATGCGAAACACCGCTACGGCTTCCCGCAATACCTCCGCCTGCTCTTCGAGCGACTTCGCCGCGGCCGCCGCTTCCTCGACGAGCGCGACGTTGTTCTGCGTCACCTCATCGATCTGCGTGATAGCCTGGTTGACCTGCTCGATGCCGGCACTCTGCTCGCGCGCCGCCGCTTCGATTTCGGCCATGATGCTCGTGACCTGCTCCACCGCCTGCATCGCGTCTTTCATCGTGCCGCCCGCCTGCACGACGAGCGCTGCGCCCTGCGCGACCTGTGCGGCCGAATGCCCGAGCAGTTCCTTGATCTCTTTCGCGGCGGTTGCCGAGCGCTGCGCGAGACTGCGCACCTCCGATGCCACCACCGCGAAACCGCGACCCTGCTCGCCGGCGCGAGCGGCCTCGACCGCGGCGTTCAACGCGAGGATGTTGGTCTGGAACGCGATGCCTTCGATCATTCCGGTGATCTCGGTGACCTTGCGCGACGACTCGGTGATGCCGTCCATGGTTTGCGTTACGCGGTTGACGACCTCGCCGCCGCGCGTGACCGTATCGAGTGCGCCGTGAGCGAGACGACTGCCCTCCTTCGCGTTGTCGGCGTTCTGCTTCACCGTCGACGACAACTCCTCAATGCTCGCCGCCGTACGTTCGAGCGCCGCTGCCTGCTGCTCGGTGCGGCGCGACAGATCCAGATTGCCCGCGGCGATTTCCTTTACACCGTGTGCGATTGCGCCGGTACTGCCACGCACCTTCGATACCGTGTCGACCAACCCGTCGCGCATGTGCGCGAGCGCGCCGAGCAGTTGCCCCATTTCGTTGCGCGAACGCGTGCGGACCGAGATCGTCAGATCGCCTGCTGCAATGCTCTGGAAGTGCGCGATCGTGCGCTTGACCGGTTTGACCAGTGCCGCCGACATCATTGCGCGCGCAACCACACCAACCACGAGCGAGATCACGCCAATCGCTGCAAACAGCAGACCCGTGATGCGGAAGCGTTGGGCGATGTCGTCGGCGTCGCGCCGTTGGGCGTCGGCTTGCAGATGCTCGAGGGCATCGATCGCCTTCGCGTAGACCTTGTAGTAGCGATCGGCGGTTTCGCCCTGGATCGTGCGGAACGTGTTGAAGTCGTTGTCGACGAGCGCTTTGTGCTCGGGCTCGATTGCCTGCTTGACGAGTGCGTCGCGGGCCTGCGCAACCGCCTGGGCCAGCTTCTGCTCGTCGGCACTCGCGAACGGACCGCTCGCGTAGGTACCGAAGTCCTTGTTCGAATCGACCAGCATCGTGTGAGCGGCTTCGAGCAGTCCGTCGGTGTCCTTGCCGATGCTGAACAGCGTCTCGTAGCTGCCGAGCGCGAGACGCACCTGCAGCAGCTTCTCGGAGCTCGTCTTCAGCGACGCGAGCGCGGCCGAGCTGCGTTGCAGGTCGCGCAGGCCGTCGCTGGTGTGCTTCAGTGCGCCGTAGCCGACTCCGATCACCGTCAGCAGAAATGCGACGAATACGCAGATGATCAGGGTCAGGCCACCGCGAATGGTGAGGTTGTTGAGCATGATGGGTCCGTGGCGGTCTATCGGTTGCGTGCGGGGTGCGTGGTTGCCGGCGCGGCCTCCCTGAGCGGGATATCGGCGTTTGGGCGCGGTGGGTGTATAGGGGATATCCATGAGGGCGGCTGGTCTGCCTGCGTGCCGCCGGCACCTGTCGATCGGGGACTTGTCGGGATTCGTTTGTATAATCTGGCGTTTGCGTACTGGCCGGCCACATTCATGCTTAGTTTTGCGCTCGGATTTATCGTTTCGCTGCTGGTCACGCTGCTGATCGTGCGTTATGCGCATCTGCACGAAAAATTTTCGACCGACACCGATCTGGCCGGCGTGCAAAAATTCCACGTGCGACCCGTGCCGCGTATCGGCGGGACCGGCATCCTGATTGGGTTGATTGTCTCGGCGGTGCAGCTGCATCACACGTATCCAGCTGTTTCGGCGGGGATACTCGGCCTGGTGGCGTGCGGCATGCCGGCGTTCGCATCAGGCCTCGTCGAAGACCTGACCAAGCGCGTCTCGCCGCTCATGCGGCTCGTCTGCACGATGGTGGCAGCGGCGCTTGCCTACTTCCTGCTGCATATCGCCGTGACGCGAATCAGCGTGCCACCGCTCGATTTCCTGCTCACGTATGCGGTAATTTCCGGCGCGATCACCGTGCTGGCGGTCGCGGCGCTGGCTAACGCGATCAACATCATCGACGGCTTCAACGGGCTCGCCTCGATGGTCGCGTTCATGATGTTCGCGTCGCTTGCGTATGTCGCGTTTCAGGTATCGGACCCGATCGTGCTGTCCGCGTCGCTGATCATGATGGGCGCGGTGATGGGCTTCTTCATCTGGAATTTTCCGGCCGGGCTGATCTTTCTTGGCGACGGCGGCGCTTATTTCATCGGGTTCATGCTGGCCGAACTGTCGATCATGCTGGTGATGCGCAATCGCGACGTGTCCGCGTGGTACCCGGTACTGCTGTTCATGTACCCGATCTTCGAGACGTGTTTCTCGATCTACCGGAAGAAATTTATTCGGGGGATTTCACCGGGGATACCCGATGGTGTGCACCTGCATATGCTCGTTTATAAGCGGCTGATGCGCTGGGCGGTGGGCGTGCGGACAGCGCGGGAGTTGACGCAGCGGAATTCGCTTACCTCGCCTTATCTTTGGCTACTGTGTCTCGTGGCTGTGATTCCAGCGACGTTGTTCTGGCGGCATACGGTGCATCTGTTCGCCTTTGTGGTGGTGTTCGCTTTTACGTATGTCTGGCTTTACGTGAGTATTGTGCGGTTTCGGGTGCCAAGGTGGTTGGTGGTGCGAAAAAAGCGGGGGTAGCAACGAAAAAGGCGCGTGAGCGCCTTTTTGTTTATCGCTGTGAGCGGGGCCTACTCGTTACTTCAACGCGCGAATCCCCGTCACTGGCGTGATGCTCTGGAGCGGCGGTGCGAGCGTCGGTTGATACTCCGGCACCCAGCGCCGTAGGTCGCGACGAACCTCGTCGACGGTCAGCACGCGGTGCTGCATCAACCACGGCAGCAATTCGTCCAGCAGGTTGTCCGCTACTTCCCGTGCCTGCGCGATTCGCAGTTTGGGATGAGGTGTGCGAGTTGTCGTTTCATCGTCGGCGAGTAGCTCTTCGTATAGCTTCTCTCCGGGGCGGAGTCCGGTAAACACGATCCGGATCTGCTCTTCGCTAAATCCGTACAGCTTGATCAGGTCCCGAGCCAGGTCGACGATCTTGACCGGTTGCCCCATATCGAGGATGAAGATCTCACCGCCGTGCCCCATGCTCGATGCCTGCAACACCAGTTGCGAGGCTTCGGGAATGGTCATGAAGAACCGCGTGATCTCAGGGTGCGTGACAGTAACCGGGCCGCCCTTCGCGATCTGCTGCTGGAACTTCGGAATCACACTACCCGCGCTTCCCAGCACGTTTCCAAAGCGCACTGTCTCGAACTGCGTGCGCTGGCTACTTTGCTGCAGCGCCTGGCAGGCCATTTCGGCGAGGCGTTTGCTCGCGCCCATCACGTTCGTCGGGTTGACTGCCTTATCCGTCGAAATCAGTACGAAGTGTCGGACGTCATGGCGAATCGCAGCACGTGCCACACGGTAGGTACCAAGTACGTTGTTGCGTACCGCTTGCCACGCGTTCTGCTCTTCCATCAACGGAACGTGCTTGTAGGCCGCTGCATGAAACACGATATGCGGGGTGTGGCGCGACAGCACCTGGTCGAGCAGCAGCGAATCTTTGGCATCGCCAATGACCGGGATCACCGACACGCCCTGGTAGCGCTCGTGCAATTCCTCGGTGAGCTTGTACATCGCGTATTCGGATAGATCGTAGGCGATGAGCTGCGCAGGTTCGAAACGCAGGATCTGGCGGCACAGCTCCGAGCCGATCGAACCGCCGGCCCCGGTGACCATTACCACCCTGTTTCGCAGCAGTGCCTCGACGTGCGGTGTGTCGATCTTCACCGGATCGCGGCCCAGCAAATCTTCAAGGTCAATGTGTCGTACACGCGAGAGGAACGCCTGGCCCTGTGTCAACGTCGTCAATGCAGGCAGCACCATCGCGCGGACACCCGCACGGACGCACAGCGTGGCTACGCGTCGCTGTGCTTCGACGGTTGCAGAGGGGATCGCGATGATCGCGTACTCGGTTTTCATCGACTCCGCGAGTTGCGGAAGGTCGCTGATGGGCCCTAAAACCTTGTAGCCGTAGATTTCGCGGCCGTGCTTGGCTACGTCATCGTCCAGTAGACCGACGAGGCGCCATTCGCTCGAGCGCGACAGTTCGCGAGCGAGGCTTGCGCCGGCACGGCCTGCGCCCAGAACGATGACGGGTTTGCCTTGCGCGACGAGGCCACCGTATAGATAGAACTCTTTGGTCGCGCGGTAGAGGGCGCGAGAGCCGCCCATTGCCAGAAACAGCAGCAAGGGGGAGACGACCAGTACTGAGCGAGGAACGATCGGATGTGGCTGAACCATCACCAGAACGACCATCGCGATCAACGCACCCGACACGACTGCTTTGGAAATCCGCATCAGGTCCGGCAAACTTGCGAACACCCACATGCCGCGGTAAAGGCCGTAGATATGGAACATCACCGCATACACAGGCAGCACCCACAGCAACGAGTGCACCGCCCCCATTCGAAATTCGATCGGGATGACGCCGTTGAAGCGGATGACGTAGGCGACCAGCCACGCTGCGGCGACCGCACAGACATCGAAAAGGAAAGCGCTGAAAGACAGCCATGAGGCTCTGGATCTAAACATCAGCGTCATACCTCAGAGTGTTCGGACTGTGTTGACTGGAAACGACGCCAGCGGAAATCGACTGCCGCGCCCATCAAACACAAAGCAACGATCCATGTGGCAACGAGACTCCACTGGACAATCGAAGGTCGGTCGAGTGCATAAACAGCAAGCATTATGCCAACAACCATCACGAGATACCAAACACAAGCGGTGCCGGCGTGACCAATGCCGGAGCGCACCATACGTTGATAGTAGTGCTCCCGGTGCGCTTGCCAAAATTTCTTACCGCGCAACAAACGTCTTGTAAGGGTGATTGAAGCGTCCGTAATAAATGGCGAGAACACCAGTACCGGGAACCAGATCGGCCAGACGCCGTGAAGCCAGCCCCAGTAACCGAATGCGCCAGCCAGGAAGCCTGTGGAGATGGACCCTGCGTCGCCCAGGAAGATACGTGCGGGGTGGAAGTTGAACAGCAGGAAGCCGATTGCCGCTCCTGCTACCGCCGCCGATGCCAGCGCCAGTTCGGGTAGCGGATGGGCGCTGATCAACGCTGCAGCGGCATATCCGGAGAAGCCGAATAGTGTCATGCCGCCGGCAAGTCCGTCTGCGCCGTCCATGAAGTTGTAAAGATTGACTAGCCAGAGCATTAAAAATGACAAGGCGGCGAGCATCCACCACGAGACCGCTGCTGGGTAGAGGACAACGAGTCCCACTACTGCGATCAGGTGCGCGGCGAACCTGACCCGAGCAGGGAGCCCGCGGCGATCGTCGATCTGCGATATCGCTGCGAGGAAAGCCGTTGCGGCCGCCGCGAACCACAGGCTGGGCGCCGCGATCAATATTGCCAGCACAGATACCGGGACGATCCCCCAGCCACCCACTCGCGGCGTGGGGCGAGCATGCAGCGAACGGTCGTTCGGAATGTCGGTGGCGAGACGCCATGCCAGGCCGGTCTTGAGCAGCATGGACAGGATCAGGGCACATACGCATGCCGCACCAAGCGCGGCAAGTATTGCGCTGAGCTGAGGAGAGATCGCCATAAAAGCTTGTGTGGCCATGAACGGTCTCAATGTGTCGAGCGGTACCAGCGAGCTGTTGCAGCGAGCCCGTCGTCGGTTGAATAGCGTGGCTGCCAGCCAAGAACCGTGCGAATCCGTGTCGTATCAACCTGCAAACTTCCGATCAAACGATCGATCTGCGGCAAACGACCGGTCAGTCGGCCCGCCAGTTGAAGCAGGCCCACTGGCACGGGGAACAGACGCGCCGGCTTTTGCAAATGCCTGCCGAGCATGCGCGCGAGTTCCGCTACTGTCGAATCGTCGCTATCGGCAACATGAAAACACTGGTGAGCCGCCCGAGGGTCTGTGGCGCAGCACACAAGTGCATCCGCGAGATTGCCCACGTAGACGAGACTGCGCCTCGCTCTCACCGTACCCAGCGGCAAAGGCATGCCACGCCAGATACCGTCCATCAGACGCAGGAAATTCGCGCGTACCTGCGGGCCATACACCAGCGGCGGGCGCACGATCACAACGTCGAGCCCCGTCTCGTCGCCATAGCGGATCAGCGCCTGCTCGGCTTCCCGCTTCGATCGCCCGTAAGCGTCTTCGGCGCGCACGTCGTCGTCCTCGCGAAGCGGACGTCCGCCATCCGATTCAGCCACCGCCTTAATGCTGCTGACGAACACAAAGCGTCGCGCGCCGTTTTGCCGCGCCGCGGCCGCGAGTCGCAATGTACCTTCGACATTGGTCGCGCGGAACGCGGCGTCGGGATCGAGGGCATCGTCATGCATGACATGAACGCGGGCCGCAAGATGCACGACACAGTCCGGCCTCAACCCCTGAGGCCACACATCGGCCAGGCCGGCGAAATCCTTGCCGCCGTGAACCCATTCCGCTACGCCGTCCGCACAGCTGGCGGCGCGACGGACCAGCCCGGTCACGCTGCAACCTGCGTCAACCAGCGCGCGCGTCAACACTTGCCCGACGAAGCCGTTTGCGCCGCTCACCAGGACATGTGTCATAGGAGCTTCCAACCGAAACGGTTAAAGAACTTGACCGCTGATGCCGCGAACATCCTGATATGCGACGAACCTTTGCGCGCTGCGCCTCCACCGTGATGCTGCACGCGAACGGCGGGCAGATACGCGACACGCGCCACGTCGTGGGTGCGCAAACTCAAATCGTAATCTTCAAAGTACAGAAAATAACGTGGATCAAAACCAGCAAGTTTTTTCAACACGCTCGTTCGAAACAGCATAAAACAGCCGCTGACAATCGGCGGATCCCAAACGATGTCGCGTTCGTTAATGAGGTCACGCATTTCGTAGCGCGCCAGTCGCCGTGAGAAAAACCTGCGCACGCTGCCGGGCAAAAAACCGCGGATAAAAAGGTCGAGCACCGTCGGATACCGTCGGCACAGGTACTGAATGCTGCCCTCGTGATCGCCGATTCTCGGCGTGAGCAGACCCACCTCCGGGTGCTCGTCGAGGAACGCCATCGCCTGCACGAGCGAATCGCGCTCAAGGTCGATGTCGGGATTCAGCACGAGGTGATAGCGGCTGGCGGTGCGGTCGATCGCCAGGTTGTGCCCGCGCCCGTAACCGACGTTGCCGTGCCCCGCAATGACCGTGCATGTCAACTGGTGGGCACGTAACTCATCGAGCGAAGGGGTATCGTCCGGCAGGCCACCGTTATCGACAATATAGACGCCGATCGGAACACCGGGTTTCGCCACCCTCAGGGCGTCGCATGCGAGCGCGAGACTATCCAGCGTTTGCGCCAACTGCGCCGGGTCCGGTCGATATACGACCACAGACACGGACAGACCCTCGACTTCGGAAATCAGCGCACTAATATTCATGTAAACGAGGCAGCGTGCCTGGGTCGCGACACTTGTGTTTTTCGACGACGCGCTGGCGGAGACATCAGTCTCCTCAAAACAGGCGAGTCGGACAACCAGCTTTTCCTTTTGTTACGTGGGGAAACAACATCCGACCCTCCGTAAGCGTGCGTATTTTAGCCCATTGGGTGCATACGAAGATTCTCGCAACGAGGGCCTCGCCCGAACCGGGTGTGGGCGCCCCCGGTGGCCGGCAGTCGCGGATAGCAACAAGGCAACCTGCTAGACTGTCGGGCCGTCGGAGTAATGCCCGACTGGACTAGCGCGTGAAGGATGCGGTCTGGCACGCGTGATAAGAGTGAAGAGAGATGCCCTATGAAACAGCGAGCTTTATTCCTTGACCGGGACGGCGTGGTCAACGTCGATTCCGGATACACGCATCGGCAGGATCAATTCGAGTTCATCCCCGGAATATTCGAACTGGTAACCGAAGCGATGCGTCGGGAATACAAGACGTTTATCGTAACGAACCAGGCGGGCATCGGCCGGGGCTACTACACCGAGGAAGATTTCTGGACCTTGATGAACTGGGTGACTCAAAAGTTCGCCGAGGCAGGTGGACCGATAGAACGAGTCTACTTTTGCCCGCATCACCCGGAACATGGGGACGGTAAGTATCGTCAGGAATGTGCTTGCCGCAAACCCGCTCCGGGCATGCTGCTGCAGGCCGCGCGCGACTATGAAATAGACTTTGGCGAGTCTGTCTTTCTTGGCGACAAGAAGACCGACATGGATGCAGGACGCGCAGCCGGAGTGGCTACGTTGCTTTATATGGGCGATGAGTCGAACTACCAGCCGGCGATCAAGGTGGCGTCTCCGCTCGACGCCATTGCATATCTTCGTCTACCTGGCCGATAGACAGCATGGAAACTCGCGCCTCGACTCGCCCCCTTCTTACGATCGCTATCCCTACGTTCAACCGCGCCGCGTATGTTGAACTGTGTTTGCGCCAGTTCCTGCCGGACCTCGATCTGCTTGATGATGGTTCAGTGGAGATCGTTGTTTCCGACAACTGTTCCTCCGATCACACCGCGGCAACCGTAGAAGCGATCCGTCAACAAGGGTTGAACATCCGCTCGATACGCAATGAGCAAAACATCGGGTCCGATGCCAATATCGCGCAATGCTTCAATGTCGCCCAGGGACGCTACGTGCAGATTCTGGGCGATGACGATCTTTATCTTCCCGGGAAACTTCGACAAGTCGTTGATCTGCTACGAAGCAACGACTACGGCGTCGTTTGTTTGAAGGCGTATGGATACGAACACGATTTCGTCAAGGAGCGACCGACCGGAACCAGCGGCAGGCGTGATTTCACCGACATCTCGGACTTTCTGTATGAAGTCGGCTCGCTCGTCACATTCATATCCGCCTGCATTATCAACAAGGACCTGCAACGCGAGATCGATGCGCGAGTGTTTTGCGGAAGCAATCTGGTTCAGGTACACCTTGTCATCCTGCCAGCGCTTAGAGCAGGTCTGAACGCGTACGTCCTTGACTACATCCTTGCGTGCAAACGGGCCAACTCCGGTGGTTATGATTTTTCCGAGATTTTTGTCGAAAAATTTTTCGACATCCTGAAGTCGTATGAGCCAGCGGGATTGCAACCCGAGGCAGTCAATCGGCTGGGCAACAAGATGCTGATCAGCTATTACCCGTTCAACCTGCTAAGGCAACGCCTGTCCGGCGGCGGAAACGCGCCTGCGACGCTGCGACGCTTCAAGACACAGTTCGGCCATCGGGCGGCGTTTCTGTTTTTCTGCGCACCGATTATCGCCTGGCCCAAACCGCTTGCAATTCTGTGGGGATGGGGCGCCGTTCTTACGGGAAGGATATGGAATGGGGAGCTGAAGCGCGGGATGCATTTTGCGCGACACCGCCTGTCTTTGTTGATCAGTCGACCTTGAGGACCGTCCGGAACGAGGGCGATGCATGCCAGGCGCAAAGCCTCTCCGTATGACAATCTGCGGGACAAGTACCTTAATTGACGAACGTCGTCTTTCAACCTCCACCGTCGGTGAGCAGAAACCGCTGCAACCGACGACGAAATATAAGTCCCTTTCGAGCGCATTGCTCGTTTCAAAAGGCCACCGGCGACGACAACTTCAACCTTGGGGACGGGGATTGGTTATTTGCTCATGAACCTCGTTGAGTAGCGTCGCCAGGTATTTCGCATCGGCTTTTGCGCACGCTTCTGCTTCGTCCTTGTTGATGGGACCAAGCAGCTTGATAGCATCGCTTCTTAAAGCATCTCTAACAATATCGACTGCGATATTTACAGCCTGGCTTCCAACGAATTTTCCCATCTCGGAACTCTCCTTTGTGTACCGGACCATCCGGGCATCCGATTCTACTGCGAGTAAGACGATTAGCGACACTGCATAGTGAAAGACACTCCACAATGGCGGCAAATCGTAAGGAACCCGATGGGTAATCTGTTTTAGACAATCAGGCTCAAGCTGAGGGGGAATTTTCGCTGTTGTCGAGATCTTCGAATCAATACCAGTTCATCTTGTTTCCGTGGTGATCAAGCTGTCGCTTACGTGAAATTGCTCTCGAATCGATCGAAAAGAACCTTCAAGCTCACAGAATCGGCCTTGAGGTTTTAGCGTTTTGTCAATGCTGTATGACGCCGGTCATCGACCCGGACGTCTGTCGGTCATGGTGTTAGTATTCACGAACGCGTTTGTCGAATTCATCGGCTGCTTACTCGTCTGCCGGAACATCTGGGCATGTGCCGAGCAGTCCTTTTGAACCAACTTCCAGACTGGCAGGGATGACGAATCTCCATCTCGCAGGAATCTCGCTCCTCAGAAATCAAACTCACGGGCCCGATCTCGAGCACGCGCTCCGTCAACTTCACATCAACACATCGAACAGTGTTGTCGCCGGCAGGAATGTGACGGCCGGCTACGTGCGATCGTGGGGACTTCAGTCACCCGAGGGGATTGCGCCCGCGATCGCGCAGGATCCCATCTACAAAGAGAGCATGGAGTTGGCGCGGGGCTGGACCGTGGTCGACGAGCACAAGCTCATGAATCTGTTTCTGATCCTGAAGTATGGCCTGGCCGGTATCGAGGGCGACATCGTCGAATTCGGGAGCTACAAGGGTGGCTCGGCGATCTTCATGGCGAATATCGCGCGTCGGCTCGAGACGAAGGCCAAGGTCTATGCGCTCGATACCTTTGAGGGAATGCCTGAAACGGATACCGCACGCGACCTGCATATGGCGGGAGACTTCAAGGACAGCTCACTTGACGCGCTACGTACATTTGCGCAAGAGAATCAATTGGTCAATCTGATCCCTGTCCAGGGCTTGTTCGAGCAGACAGCGCCGGCGCTGCTCGAAAAGATCGACGCCGTCACTCTCGCGCATATCGATTGCGATATCTACTCTGCAGTAAAGTTTGCGACTGAGGTTGTGCGGCCGAAGATGCATGCCTCCGGTGGCTACCTCGCATTCGACGATCCCCTGCAAGCAACATGTCTCGGTGCGCTGGAAGCGGTCGAAGGAATGATTCAGGCGACAGGATTGCATGCGGAACAAGCCTACCCGCATCTCGTCTATCGTTTTCCGGCGCCGGCGATCAGTGCAGCAGGGGAATCCAGCGAAGAAGCGGTCAATACGACGCCCCTCAAAGAGACCCCATTTGCGAATGCACAGGCCCGTATCGATACCCTCGAGACGGCGTTGCGTGACAAGGAGGAAAGACTGCACGCCATCGACGAACAACTGTCCGCCCTGAACGGACAGCTTCATGACAAGGACGAGCAACTCCGCGCTCGCAACGGAAGAATCGATGAACTACAAGGCAGCGTCCTCGCGCTGCACGCGTCGACCAGCTGGCGCTTGACAGCGCCGCTGCGGGCGTTAAAAGCAGTTTTCACTGGCGGGCGATAATCGAACATAGAGGCCTGAGAGACTAGCGTTCGATCGCGTGTCGAGGTGGCTCAACCTGATTGATATGAGGCACCAGTCTTGCCCAGCCGCTAACGATTCGATACAACGGCTCATCTATGCGACGAGCCACCCAGGTCGTACAATCACGCAATATTGGCGAGCACGGCCCACATTACGCCGCCCGGAGTGGCACGATATGCCCCGCCACTAATTGTGCATGCGGTCAGTGGGCGCCCTGGAAGACGGCGAAACACAACAGACCCACTCTCCGCGTCAAAGCCTCCGGTGCCGCAACAGACCCTATGCGGGCGCAAGTTTTTGCGCTTTGACCCACTCTGATCCGAGAGCCACCGCACATTTTCTAACGACAACCGCGCAATCAACCAATGACTAATGCTATGACAAGCCCCTCCAGCCCCGTAGATATTCTACAAACCAATACAGCCCAATCCATCCGCGCGAAAGAAGCGCTGCTCAACGACGCGCGCTTACTCGAAACCTTTTCGAAAGCGGCATCGCATGTAATCGACTGCTACAAGGCAGGTGGTCGACTTTATATCGCTGGCAACGGTGGCTCCGCTGCAGACTCCCAACACCTCGCCGCGGAATTCGTCAGTAGGCTCGCGCGGGACAGAAATCCCCTCCCGGCAGAATCCCTGACAACAGATACGTCCATTCTTACCGCCATCGGTAATGACTACGGGTACGAACACGTATTTTCCAGACAATTGATCGCGAAGTTGAAGCCCAATGACGTGTTTCTGGGCATCACGACATCCGGAAAATCGAAGAACATCCTGTCTGCGTTGCAGGTGTGCAAACAGGCTGGAGTGAAGTCGATCGTCTTTACGGGCTTTGGTGGCGGCGAAGCCGCAACGCTCGCGGACTACGCATTGGTTGCTCCCGGCAGCCGCACGAGCACGATCCAGGAGTTGCATATCCTGCTGGCACACAGTGTGTGCGAAGCGGTTGAACTGGCGATGTTTCCCGTAGAAGCAGCGCACTGACTTTCATGCGCCGGCTTGCGGGCGTTGTCCGCAAGCCCACAAACCGTCCTGACGCGCTTCAGGCTCGGCGCCCTGACCGGAAACGATCGGGGCATCCCTCTCTTGCCCGGAAACGCTTCACCCCTGCTTGCCTCTGCGGTATGATCTCGGGTTAGCACGTGCATTGCCAGCGCACGTTTTGGTTAGCTCAGTTACACAATTTACAATATTTGCGAATCTTGGCCGCAGCGTTTTCAGCCCTATGCAGCAGGACGCTCATCGGTCGGGATGCCCTCCCCGATGTCAATCATCGCGCGTGTGCGTCAATATTGGACGGTGCAACCCGAACCAGTGCGCATGTCGCCGTCGTCAGGCCTTACCCCTGAACTCAAGGGCTTCGCCGCCTCGATAACCTGTAACTTCCTCGGTCATTTGCAACGATATCTAACGTTCCTTTGAGGCCCAGAACTCTAATCGTACAATCAGGCATCTTCTGATACGGCTTTATCACAGGGTGCCCGGTTTTTGAAACCACTATCGTCGCGCCGATCGTGACCACTTTTATTTTGGCGATGTGCATCGCTTGTTAGCGTGACCGGTCACTGCGGGACTGCCCCAAATCATTATTTCCGAGGAGCTGAGCCTAGATGAAAGTTGTACTGCTTGCAGGGGGTCTCGGGACCCGAATTTCGGAAGAAACGTCTGTCCGACCGAAGCCAATGGTCGAAGTCGGCGGCAAGCCGATCTTGTGGCACATCATGAAGATCTATGCCGCACATGGCTTGACTGATTTTATTGTTTGTTGCGGCTACAAAGGGTATCTGATCAAGGAATACTTCGCCAACTATTTCTTGCACATGTCCGACGTAACGATCGACCTGGCAAAAAACTCCCTGGAAGTCCATCAGAAAAAGGCCGAACCGTGGCGCGTGACGCTCGTCGACACCGGCGAGACAACGCAGACTGGCGGCCGTCTTCGCCGTGTACGCGATTATATCGACGGCGATTTTTGCATGACGTACGGCGATGGCGTTGGCTCCGTCAACATCACTGATCTGCTCGCCTTCCATCGCGCGCATGGCAAGCAGGCGACGATGACTGCCGTTCAGCCTCCGGGCCGGTTCGGAGCGCTTGAACTGAACGGCACACAAGTGCGCTCATTCGTCGAAAAGCCGACCGGCGACGGTGGCTGGATCAACGGCGGGTTCTTTGTACTGCAGCCGTCCGCTATCGATCTCATCGAAGCGGACGAAACGCTCTGGGAGCGGCAACCGCTCGAAGCCCTCGCGAAAAGCGATCAACTGCAGGCCTACTTTCATCCCGGCTTCTGGCAGCCCATGGACACACTGCGCGACAAAAACCACCTCGAAGAGTTGTGGACGTCGGGCAACGCACCGTGGAAAACGTGGGAGTGACGATGGTCGTTGATCCGGCGTTCTGGCAAGGCAAACGCGTGTTCCTGACCGGCCATACCGGTTTCAAGGGTGGCTGGATGTCGCTGTGGCTGGCGTCCATGGGTGCCAAAGTGGCCGGCTATGCGCTGCAGCCCAACACGCAGCCGAGTCTTTTCGACACAGCTGGTGTGCTCGCTACGCTTGAGCAAAATCACTTCGGCGATGTTTGCGACCGGGAGAAACTGACGGCCGCAATGGTCAAGTTCCGTCCCGATGTCGTAATTCATATGGCAGCGCAGGCTCTCGTGCGCTATTCGTATGCAGAGCCGGTTGAAACGTACGCGACCAATGTCATGGGCACCGTCCATGTACTCGACGCGATCCGGCAGTGCGACTCGGTGCGTGCCGCCGTCATGGTGACCTCCGACAAGTGCTATCAGAACAACGAGTGGCCCTGGGGCTACCGCGAAAACGAGCCGATGGGCGGACATGATCCGTACAGCAATAGCAAGGGCTGCGCGGAGCTGGTGACGGCCGCTTACCGCGAATCGTTCTTTCCGGCCGCACGTTATGCAGACCACGGTGTAGCCATCGCGTCTGGAAGAGCAGGCAATGTGATTGGCGGAGGCGACTGGTCTGCAGACCGACTGGTTCCGGATGCCATTGCTGCATTCCAGAAAGGCGTGCCGTTGATGATCCGCAACCCCGGTGCCGTGCGCCCGTGGCAGCACGCACTGGAACCCGTATCGGGCTATCTGGTATTGGCGCAGGCCCTCGCACAACAGGGTACTGCCTTCAACGGCGGCTGGAACTTCGGCCCCAACGATACCGACGCGCGCAGCGTGCGAGAAGTCGTCGAGCTCGTCATCGAGCAATGGGGCGAGTCGGCTCGCTGGCAACAGGATGGCGCAGAACAACCCCACGAAGCCAACTTCCTGAAGCTAGATTGCTCTAAAGCCAAACAATACCTGGGCTGGGTTCCGAGCTGGAATTTGCCCACGGCGGTTGAGGCAACGGTTGCATGGCATCGCGCGAAGACCGGCGGCGAAAACATGCAGCAAGTCTGCCTCGCGCAAATTCAACACTATTCAGTCGCGGCGCAACAACGCGCAGCGAACAAGTAATCAAGATTCCTACAAGGTCCTCCCATTATGGCTATCGAAATCATCGACTCCGGCAAACAGGCACAAGCCGAACTGCGCCGAAAGATCGCGGCACTGGTTGACGAATATGCTGCGCTTGCCTACGCAGACAAACCTTTCGTAGCGGGCCAGACGACCATTCCGCCGTCGGGCAAGGTGATTGGCGCACCGGAACTGCGCAACATGGTGGAGGCGTCGCTTGACGGCTGGCTGACAACCGGGCGCTTTAACGACGAGTTCGAAAAACGCCTTGCCCAATATCTCGGCGTCAATCATCTGATCACCGTTAATTCGGGCTCCTCTGCCAATCTGGTTGCATTCAGCACGCTGACATCGCCGAAGCTCGGCGAGCGCGCCATTCTGCCGGGCGACGAAGTGATCGGCGTAGCAGCGGGATTCCCGACTACGGTCAATCCGATTCTGCAGTTCGGCGCCGTGCCGGTCTTCGTCGACGTCGAACTCGGCACCTACAACATCGATGCATCGAAGATCGAGGCTGCGCTTTCCAGCAAGACCAAGGCCATCATGCTGGCCCATACGCTGGGTAATCCGTACAACCTCGGCGTGATCAAGGACATCTGCACGCGGCACAACCTGTGGCTAATCGAAGACTGCTGCGATGCGCTCGGCGCGACGTACAACGGGCAGAAGGTCGGCACATTCGGCGACATCGGCACACTGAGCTTCTACCCTGCGCACCACATTACGATGGGCGAAGGCGGCGCAGTGTTCATGAACGACCCCGATCTGAAGATGATCGCGGAATCGTTCCGCGACTGGGGCCGCGACTGCTATTGCGCCCCGGGCAAGGACAACACGTGTAACAAGCGCTTCTGCTGGAAGCTCGGGAATCTGCCGGAAGGATACGACCACAAATACACGTATTCGCATCTCGGCTACAACCTGAAGATCACCGACATGCAGGCCGCGTGTGCGCTTTCACAGCTCGACCGGATCGACGACTTCATCGCAAAGCGCCGCGCCAACTTCGATTTCCTGAAGGCGCGCCTCGCAAGCTGCGAAGAATTCCTGCTGCTGCCGCATGCCACGCCGAACTCCGATCCGTCCTGGTTCGGTTTCCCGATCACGCTGAAGGACAATGCTCCTGTTAGCCGCCTCGAGTTGCTGACTTACCTCGACCAGAACAAGGTCGGCACCCGCCTTCTGTTTGCGGGCAACCTGACGCGTCAGCCTTACATGCTCGGCCGGAATTATCGCGTGGTTGGCGATCTGACCAACAGCGACATCGTCATGAATCAAACTTTCTGGCTCGGCATTTACCCAGGATTGACGAGCGAGCACCTCGAGTACGTTGCAACGAAGATCGAAAATTATCTCGGCATCGGATTCTGAGTATGACGTCGCCCAATGAGATGCAGGCATCGCAGCGCCCGTTTTTTGAGATTGCAAGTTCCGACTTCGCAAGACTGACGGCGCATATCGATTGCCACGACATCGACGGCAAGACAATCCTCGTCTCTGGTGCGACCGGTTTTTTTGGTGCGTGGATCCTTGCGCTATTCGAATGGCTGAGAAAGACCCGCAACATGCAGTTCCGTGTGCTGGCCATCTCCCGCGACCCGCAGAGCTTCAAGCGCAAACATCCGTGGGTCGCGGACGCCGAATGGTTGCAGTGGATCGTCGGCGACATCCAGGACTTCGTTTTTCCCGAGCAATCCGTCGATTACGTCATCCATGCAGCGACCGACACGTCGGCGGCTGCAGGCAGGTCGCCGGCTCTCCTGCTGAACTCGATCGTGCGCGGCACCGAGCGCATCCTTGCATGCGCTAAAGCGTGCGGGGCAAAGCGCGTGCTGCTGGTAAGTTCGGGTGGCGCGTATGGCGGGCAGTCCGTCGACACACCGCGGTTGCTCGAGTCGTCAAGAAATGCGCCTTCGACGATGGAAGTCGGCAGTGCGTATGGCGAAGGCAAGCGCGTGATGGAGCTGCTCGGTGCAATCCATGCGCATGAGAACGCATGTGAAGTCGTGATTGCCCGATGCTTCGCATTTGTCGGTGCGGGTCTGCCTCTCGACGGACATTTTGCGATCGGCAACTTCATTCGCGACGCGCTGACGCAGGATCAAATCGTGATTCGCGGCGATGGCAAAGGCGTCAGGTCGTATCTCTACGCAGCCGATCTCGCGGTCTGGCTAAACCATCTGCTGTTGAACGGGCGCAATCGCGGCATCTACAACGTGGGCTCCGATCATGAAGTCACGATCGCCGAGCTGGCGCGCCAGGTGATTGCCACGCTGGCGCCCGCCAAGACAGTAATTGTCGAGGGTGCCAGCAACAGTCCAGGCGCCGGCAACCGATACATTCCGTCGATCGACGAAGCGCGCAGCGAACTCGGCCTCGACGTCTGGACCGCATTACCGCAGGCGATTCTCAACACTGCTCTTTGGTCTTCGAAAAACTCATGAAAGCGCTGATACTGTGTGGAGGACTAGGCACTCGCCTGCGTAGCGTGATTGGCGCATCGCAGAAGGCGGTAGCCGATATCGACGGGCGCCCGTTCCTTTCCTTTGTCATCGAACAGCTCGCCATGGCCGGCATTCATGACCTCGTTTTTTGTACCCATTACCAGTCCGAACAGGTCGAAGAGGTGGTGACGAACCTGCCCTCCGACCCTGCGCGCAAAGTTGCCATCGTGCGCGAGCCGTCCCCGATGGGAACCGGCGGCGCCATTTTGTATGCGCTGTCCGAGCTTCGGTATGAAGGCCCGTTTATCGCGCTGAATGCGGACACTTATCTGGACGCCACCGCCTATCGCGCCGCTGCAGAGGCTGCGCCGCCTTCGATCGTCGTGACCCCGATCGACGATTGCGAACGGTATGGCGCTGTGCAATTCAACGAGGACCGTCAGGTTCAGGCGATCACCGAGAAAGGCAAGACCGGTCCGGGGCTGATCAGCGCCGGCGTCTACGGTTTGCATACGCGCAATCTGTCCGATTTCCCTGTCGAGACGTTATCCATGGAACAGGTCATCATCCCTGCACTGATCGCGCAAAAGCTCCTGACAGCGCAGGTGTACGAGGGACCGTTCCTGGATATTGGCACGCCAGACAGCTTGAAACTCATTCGTGAACACGGTGTGCGGAAACTGTAATGAAAGACCACTTCAAAGATCTTGTTGTCAAACACGACCAACCCGTCGTCGACGCGATTGCCGCCATCGAACGTGGGCCGACGCAAATTGCGCTCGTGGTCGACGCCGAGAACGTCCTCGTCGGCGTCCTGACCAATGGCGATATCCGACGCTTCCTGGTGGGCGGTGGACAAACGTCGACCCCGGTTCACGAGTGCATGAACCGCAAGTTCCACGCCCTGCCCCACGGGACCTCGCGCGAAGAACTGTTGAAGCTGTTCGACATTGGCTATAACGCAGTGCCTCTGCTTGATGAACTCGGCAAGCTGGTGGAGTTCGCGACCCCGGATTTCTTTCCGCCCGCGAAAGAGGTGGCGGTGCTCTCGCGTGCCCGCGCGCCGGTCCGCATCAGCTTCTCCGGCGGCGGAACCGATCTCACGTATTACTTCATGAAGAACGGCGGTGTCGTTCTGAACGCGTCGATCGCGTTGTATGCACACGCAACATTGATCCCTTCCGCGGGTCCCGAGATCAATGTCATTTCTCATGACATCGATCGGCATGAACACTATCCGTCGCTGCGCGCTCTGCTGGACAACCCGGACAAAGGACTTCTGTCCTCGGTAGTTTCGGTCATCCGTCCGGACTTCGGCTTCGACCTGTTTGTGCACTCCGACTTCCCGGTGGGCTCCGGCCTCGGCGGCTCGTCAGCCGTGGCAACAAGCGTAGTCGCGGCATTCAACGAGTTGCGACTGGACAAATGGAGCACCTACGAAATTGCCGAACTGGCGTTCCAGGCAGAGCGGCTCTGCTACGCCATCTCCGGCGGCTGGCAGGATCAGTATGCGTCGGCCTTTGGCGGGTTTAACCTGATCGAGTTCGACGGCAAGCGCAATCTCGTGCATTCGCTGCGCCTCGAGCCGGCGACCAGCAACGAACTGGAAGAGTGCCTGGTGCTGTGCAATACCGGTATCGAGCACAACTCAGGCAAGATTCATAAGCAGCAACGCGAAGACTTCAATAACAATGTCGATCGTAGCCAGCAACTGCTCGACATGGTGGATTTGTGCCGGCGCATGCACAAGCATCTGATTCGTGGCGACCTCAACGATTTCGGCACCAGTCTGCATGAAGCGTGGACGATCAAGCACGGGCTATCTAGTGCGATCAGCGGCAACACGCTGGATACAATCTACAAAGCCGCGCTGGACGCGGGTGCATCAGGCGGAAAATTACTGGGCGCAGGGGGTGGCGGTTTCTTCCTGTTCTACGTGCAACCGCGCTTCCGCTCCGCGGTCAGCGCAGCGCTCAAGGCGCACGGCTGCACGCTGAGCACCATCCGTTTCGAACAAGAGGGCGTTACATCGTGGAGAACCAAAGTAGCATGAACGAATCGACATTCAAGATTGGCGAGTTCACTGTCGGGGGTCCGCGTACGTTCGTGATCTCTGAGATTGGCAACAATCATAACGGCAGCGTTGAGCTTGCGAAAAAACTGGTGGACGCATCGATCGAAGCCGGTGCGGATTGCGTCAAATTCCAGCTCAGAAACCGCGCCGCGCTCTACCGGACGGCACCTGGCGAAGAAGGCTCGGAAGATCTCGGCGTCGAGTACATTCAAGACCTTCTGAACAAGGTCGAGCTGACGAATGACGAGCACCGCGAGATGCGCGACTACTGCACGCAGAAGAATATCGCGTACATGTGCACGCCGTGGGACGAGCCGAGCGTCGATGTTCTGGCGGAGTTCGACGTGCCTGCGCTGAAGCTGGCATCGGCCGATCTGACGAACCCCTACCTGATCCGTAAGGCAGCCAGCCTGGGCAAGCCGCTGGTCCTGTCGACCGGCATGTCGTTTGAGCCGGAGATCGAGGCAGCCGCGAAACTCGTCAAGAGCCTTGGCGTGCCGTTTGTACTGCTCCACTGCAATAGCGCCTATCCCGCACCGGAAGGCGATATTCACCTCGGCTATATCAAGCGTCTGCAGGAAATTCACAGCGTCATCGGCTATTCCGGTCATGAGCGCGGTGTGGCTGTGACGATCGCGGCCGTCGCACTTGGTGCGAAGGTCGTCGAACGGCACATCACGCTCGACCGCAGCATGGAAGGCCCCGATCACGCGGCAAGTCTCGAACCCGCGGAATTCAAGTTCCTGGTGGATGGCATCCGGCAGGTCGAACAGGCATTGCCCTGGACCGGCCCAGGACGTCTCGCGAGCCAGGGTGAACTGCTGAACCGAGAAAATCTGAGCAAGAGCGTCATTGCCGCTCGCGCAATCAAGCACGGTGAGACGTTCACCGAAGAAAGCCTGCGCGTGGCGAGCCCAGGCCAGGGGTTGGCCCCTTACCGGTTGCCCGAGTTGCTGGGCAAAGTCGCGCACCGTGATATCCGTATCGGCGACTTCCTGTATGAGGGCGATCTGACTGCGCAGAAGACGGTCAAGCGCACGTATCAGTTCCCAGGGTACTGGGGCGTGCCGGTTCGTTATCACGACTTCGATCAGTATGTGAGCATGATCGATCCGGACCTCTGGGAATTCCACCTGTCGTATCGCGACATGTCGCTGACACCGTCGAAGTACCTGAAGGAAAGCAACTGCAAGCGCCTAGTCGTTCACGCGCCCGAACTGTTCGAAAACAGCGAGTTGCTCGACCTTACCGCCGACGACCTGGCCTATCGCCAACGCTCGATCGACAACCTCAAACGTGTGGTTGAAGTCACCGAACAGATTCGCAGCTTCTTCCCGGCGGCCGATTCGGCGCTGATCGTTGCGAACGTGGGCGGATTCTCGATGGACGCGCCCTTCCCGCTCGCGCATCGCGCCGAACTGTACGACCGCTTCGTCGAGTCATGCGCGAAAATCGATTTCGGTTCCACCGAACTGACGCCGCAAAACATGGCACCGTTCCCGTGGCACTTCGGCGGCCAACGCCATCAGAACATCTTTATGATGCCGGATGAGCTGGCTCAAAAGGCCAAGGAACTGAACCTGCGCCTGTGTACCGACCTGTCGCACCTGCAGATGACCTGCAGTCATTTCGGCCTGGACTTCCAGGACGCCCTGGCGAAGCTGCTGCCCCATAGCGTGCACCTGCACGTCGCTGACGCGCTCGGCGTGAATGGCGAGGGTGTGGTGATCGGCACCGGCGATGTCAACTGGCCGCAGACATGGAAGAAGATTTCGGCTTATCCGTCAGTCAGCTTTATCCCCGAAGTGTGGCAGGGCCACAAAGACCATGGTGCCGGATTCTGGCACGCGCTGGATTTCCTCACCAAGCTTAACTAGAACGCCATCATGAACGTCGCTGAATTTATTCTTGCCAACATCCAGAAGCTGGGCACCGATACCGCGTTTTGCCTGACCGGCGGTATGGCGATGCACATCAATCGCGCAGCCGATGCAGCGCCCGACCTGCGTGTGATTTATTGCAACCACGAGCAGGCAGTAGCCGCCGCGGCTGACGGCTATGCGAAGGCAAAGGACTACGTGACGCCGGGTCTGGCCATCGTGACATCGGGTCCGGGTGTGACGAACACCATCACGTCGGTGGCTTCCGCCTACTATGACTCGGTGCCGATGTTCGTGCTCGCCGGTCAGGTGAAGCGTGCCGACATCAACGGTCACGGTGTACGCAGCCGTGGCGCGCAAGAAACGCCCCACCTCGAGCTGATGCAACCGATCACGAAGTGTGCGTTCCGCTACGTGCCGTCGGAGATCGACGACACGACGCTGGCGACCAATCTGGCGCAGGCCGTTTCGGGTCGTAAGGGACCGGTGTTCATCGACATCCCTCTCGACGTTCAAGCCGAGACCGTGCCCGATGCAGAAACACGACTGGCGAACATTGCCGCACTGATCGCAGACGCGGTACACAAAGATCACGACGTGCCGGAAGCGGCGGTGTCGGCCATCATTTCTGCGTTGCAGGGCGCGCGTCAACCGGTGCTGGTGGTCGGCAATGCGCTACGTATTGCTGGCATCTCCCGTTCGTCGATCAAGCAGCTGGTTGAGAAGATCGGCGTGCCGACTCTGTTCACGTGGGCAAGCTTCGACCTGCTCGCGCACGATCACAAGCTGAACTTCGGCTGTGCTGGCGGCCTTGCACCGACGCATTCGAACAAGATCATGCAGTCGGCCGATGCAGTGATTTTCCTCGGTACGCGCCTTGACCTGCTGACCACTGCGTTCAATCCGCAGAACTACGGCAAGAACGCAAAGCGTATCGTCGTGGAACTGGACGAAAAGGAAATCGCGAAGAACGAGGGAATGACGAACACCACGTTCTTTAACGTGAACGTTGCGGGTGTCGTGGATGCCCTGTTGACTCGCGCACCGACGGTCAATGTCAAAGAGTGGCTGTCGAATTGCGAAACGTTGCAGGCGCAAGATCAGCAAGACGAACTGGCGGCATTCGGCAATCCTAGGCTGACGACGTATCAAATCTCAACCGTGTTGTCCCGGTCGCGTGTTGGCAAGTATGTGGTGCCTACCGCATCCGGCTATGCAATCGAAGGCATTGCGCGGTTCTTCAAGCCGACCGAAGGCGCGAGCTTTGCATGGGCCGGACATGTGCTCGGTTCGATGGGCCTGGGGCTGCCGACTGCAGTTGGGGCGGTGGCCGGGCTCAAGCAACCCGTGGTGTGCCTGGAAGGCGACGGTGGGTTGCTGTTGAACGTGCAGGAGCTCTTCACGCTTGCGGCAAATCCGGACCTTCCGCTTACCGTGATCGTGCTGAACAACCGCGGCTATCAATCGATCATGAAATCGCAAGCGCGTGCGTTCAATAAGGAATTTGGTGCGTCCAAGGCGTCTGGACTGTACGAGTTGCAATTCGATCTGCTGGCGAAGCTTGCAGGTCTGCCTTATGAGAAATGCGACACGCTGGAACAACTCGAAGCGAGTCTGAACAGTGGTGCTCCGCGTCGTCTGATCGATGTCTCGGTCGAAGAAGACGGTTACCGCGGCCCGGCTGTGATGACGAAGTTTGATGAGAACGGTAAGCCGTATTCGACGGATATCGCGGATGTGAGCTGGGCGCGGTAAGCGTCGAATTAAACATAGATTGAGGATGGCAGCATGGGAAGTCCGTTGGTTTCTTTGATTGTTCCGACAACAGGAAAGGAGAAGAATCTCTTTCGCTGCCTGAATTCGTTGGTCAACCACGCGCCACCCGCAATGTTGGCGCGTGCAGAGGTCGTTGTTTTTTTGAATCCCGATCCTCTATCCCCAATCGATTATCCTCGCATCGAGAGCCGCCTCGAAACCATCCGGGGGCGATTCCAGGAGTTGAAGATCGTGCGCTCCGAGCGTTTCGAACTTACGGCGGAGGAATCGGCCTACGCCGCATCCGCATACGCTCACGGCGACTTCATCTGGCTTGTCGGTGACAAGAGAATATTCCTCCCTGAAGGGCTGCGACGACTGGCAAGCTGGCTAGAAAATCCGACAGCCCCAGCGGCATACTTCAATTCAAACTGGATCGATCAAAACGGGAAGACCAATAGTCACCCGTCTACGCACATGTTGGCGAATCAGGGATTGATGCCATACAAGCGTTTCGTTATGAGTACCGGGATAAACTTCATCGCAACAGGCATGGGCACCTGGATCTTTGAGCGCAAACGCCTGGATCGCACGATATGGAAAGATATCATCGATAATTGCGGTCCTCACTTTTCGCATGTGACGACGACGTTGGCGACACTGCACGACGAGACGCTGCAGTATTTCTCATCCTATCTGTGTCAGATTGAAAGTAAGGCATATCACGCCGGTGACGATAGTGAGTGGAAACGATATTCGGGCCTTGCAAAGACCTATCGATTCTATGCGTGGACCTTTGGGTTAATCAGGCAATTTAGGTTCCTGATAGACAGAAACGCATACAGCTATGCTGATGTGCGGCGCTCAATGTGTTCGGAAGGCACATTGCTTCGTCGGCAGATCGATGAACTGTATTCTCATCTGGTAGCTCAGATTCGATATGGCTGGTTCAAGAAAGAAGAAAAAATGACCTCGGCTGAATTCGACGAGGCTTATGATTTTTTGTGTCGGACATGCCCTGAAAAAGCCATCGCTAACGAGATGCTGCGTGATTTGTATGCTGGTTGCGATTCCTTAACGGAAAAAGATTTTGTCAATAAACTCAGCCTTATATTCGAGGCAATTGGCGTAGATAGTCTCGCCCTTCGATTCGGCTCATTGATTGTCAATCAGATGGGTGACCGCTTTGTTCGACTGCATCCCCGTGGATATGTAGTGTCCAGTGTTAAAGATAATGATGATTATCTTCTCGCATACAAACTCATCGATGCACCAGCTATCGGCCCGGCGTGGGAAATTCTCAACCAGGAAGAAATGGACGTCTATGAATTGACTGAAGTGACAAAGTATTTCGGCGATATATATCCGATCAATGTTCTACCCGGCCGGCCGCAGACTCTCTTGAGAAAGCTGACTTCGACCATGGTTGTACGATTCTATCGTCATCGCATCGCGTTCAAAATTGCAGCAGCCCTGCCCGGAAAACTAAAAAGCAAACTGAAGGCCGCGTTGATTTGATGCGATGTAGAAAGTACCGCGCGCAATCGTCTTGGAATACGAATACCCAAGCATTGCCGATAGAGAATAGACAACTGGACCGTTCGCCATCTGAATGCAGCAGTGCCGGACCTACTTGCTGATTGACCGGCGAACGGCCAGGTTACGTTTTCATTAATCGTATCCATTCAACGACCTCAGAGGAAGCTTTAGGAAAGCCATGACACACCTCTCGTCGACTTCCTGCCGAAATCGTATGCAGTGGCGGCAAACATGTCATGGCGCTCGATTAGCGTAGTGGACTGCTCCTTCGTAACGAGCTGAAATGTTACGACACGAGGACAAGCACGGCTCCAGCTCATCGATCAAGTACGATTGATGAGGGGTGTTTTTGCCCCCGATCTGCGATCGTGCCCCGCGCATCTGATCAGGTTCTTACTGCATTTTGTAGGTCGGACTCCGGATGAGGCATACTTCGCGAAGATACTCAAGACGCAATCGATGACACGTCCACTTTGGCGGTTCCAGCTAAAAGCTGGGATCGCATCCGGACCCTGAGGCCTCTGCTAATTGCAGATCGATTTTTGTTAAATTGAAGCTCATCTTTAAGCGAAATGGAAAATCAAATATCGAAGCTTCCTCCATATGCGAGTGATACCTTTTTAACTCAATATGGTGAAAAAGTTGGGGATTATTTCTTTTCCCCTCTTCGAAAATATACATTTACTGAGCAAGGGATCAAGCGCTGGTACGCTCCACACCTGGCCAGCCGCCCTCAAGACGGAACCGGATTTGCGGCTACTAGCTTCGGGAGCGCGCTTACTACCTACGAGCTTGTCCCAATCCCACCTCATCGAACAGTGCTGGTTTCTCACGCGTTTGAAACAATGGCTGCTCGGGTTCTCATTTCATCGCCTGGCACTTACTTCGTAGCAATCTCGTTTACCCCCACGACATTTGAAGGGGAATACGTCGTCACGGTCTGTGCAAATGGGAAACGACTCTGGGAGGAGAGTATATCGGAACCTGCAGCGAACCCTAGATACTCAGCGTTCCTGAGATTAAGCACTGCAGGTTTTATTGATTTTTCGATAAACACTAAAAAGGAAAATCAAACCGTCTCATGTCGAAGCTTTATTCAATATACGATTATTAGATGTAATGAAGCGACTGGAAATCCGGAACTTAGATACGATGATCACGCCTCCGGTTTCGACGAACGTGAGATCATTGATTTTTACTCGAACACTACTTTTGTGCCTCGTGAAATTTCGCCACCTGAGGTCGAAGTAACCGAAAGAGTCGCCTTGTTCGAAAAGGAATGGACTCTGCCAATCGAATATATAAAATCGCAATTCCGGCGCTCCCCCAAGGAATTAATCGAGTTTATTTTAAAGAACGAGAAAAATGCATCTTTAAAATATTGCATTTTCATGATCCCACGCTCGGGATCTACGTTGCTTACCGAAATTCTGGCTGGCACGGGTAAGCTAGGGTTTCCTGGAGAGCATTTTGTCCCAGATGTGTTGAGAACTTTTTCTCTTGCATTCTCGGATATTTCCTCTTCATATGAAGATTTCCTCATGTCCAGATTACATTCGGAGAATGGGGCATTTGGAGTTGAAATTGAATCAGAGCGCTTTCAGGAGGAACCCGAGTTTTTCGCTTCCGTCAAAAACTGGCGACATATATATATCTGGAGGAATGATATCCTCGCTCAAGCAATCTCTTATCAAATATCGATAGAGACCGGCGTTTGGCACAATTTCTCCAATTCGCGACATGACGAGACGTTTCACTACATATCCAGGGATTCCATTTTAGATAAAATCAATTTTCTTTTGAATGCGGAGAAATTCTTTCTTGATTTTTTCAACAAGAACGGACTCTCTCCATACAAAATATCGTACGAAGAATTAATCTCCGATCCTATTCATCACGGGCGGAGCATTGCTGAATATATAGGAATTTCAGGCTCAAGCCTGGACGGTGCTGATCAAAGTAAATTTGTGCTTCAACCTACCGCGAAGGCACGCAATTTATACTATAAAGCTCTTGCAATCGTTGGTGGGGGCGAATTATGGGGCTACGATATTCACGAGGCAAACGGTCAGTATATGGCTGTCCTCCACGGAGTGGATCTTTCATTGTTGGACATCACAACTCAACGTGCCCCCATATTGTTCGTGTCAAACGACAGAAAGGAGTTGTGCGATAGGGTGAGTCGTTATGTGACGCAGCAGATGTCATCCTTACCTCCTCTTATCGACGGGGCGTAATCAGGCTTGACTCTGCGTCAATTGCGCGCCCTGAGATGCGCACTCGCTCGGCACGGTCGGTCTAGAACCTCGACACTCGAGGACTAGCCGACTATTCAGATGGATGCGCAAGCGCATGATAAGTGGGTGTACCGCGTCAATCATTGATGAGGGGGCCAGCGCGATGCACGGAAAATCCGGCCGCCGTTGGCTTTTCTCGCCCTAGACACGCTCTTCGCACGTACGACGGCGATGTTACTGTCGTGCACAAACGGCGCTCCCGCAAGATCGCGCTGGTAAATTCTCCTCCGGCTCCCTGTCGCGTTAGCAGAAACTCATTTGGCACTATAGAGTACCTGTTTCTTCGAGCGACCTAGACCAACCACAACGAGAAACCATTTACGTGACGGAAGCTCCACCCACAGATAAACCAAACGGGACAACAGCAGGCTACAAATCAAGAAAATCAATATTTTCAACGACGGATGAGATTCCATTCCAAATTTATGGAATACCGCGGCCATGACACCCAGAAGCAACGCGTGCGTCATATACAGTGAAAAGGACGCTTCTCCGATCTTCTCTATCAGGCCATGACTCAAAATGGTCCGCTTCCCCTTCAAATCATCTGTCGCACCTCCAATGATAATTGCCAGAAATGCGGGGGTGCACAAATCAATCATCACAATGGCGTTACGCACTTCGTTATGGTAAACATAGAAGAAGATTGGAACAAACAACATCAATTTTGTACCAGTGTTTGGTGAAAACTCAAACCCTCTTTGAATAAAGATAGCCGCAACAATCCCATAAATGAAGGTTGGCATGTATGCAATGGGATGATATTGCATAAAATCCAGCACCTGCGGGAACTGAAAGCTACTCGCAACAACACCAATCGTCAAATGCAGGAAATATAGCGCTTGCCCGATTCTGATTAAATTCTCTTCTTTTATACGATTCAGCCTCGATATAAACCATGGAGCCAATAGATAAAAGAAAAACTCTGCACTTAACGACCACGAAACTCCGTTCCATGACTGCCTTATCTCGGGGTGCCCCGGCACAAAATCATGAATCAGGAAAAATTGAGTAACCGTGCCGACTCGGGTCCCTATATAGCCCCCTAATGCATGGCCAAATATTGCAAAGAACGCGAGTGAAACCAACAAGGTAACGAGATGCAGCGGGTAGATTCGTGCAATGCGGTATAAAATAAATTCTCGATAGGATCTATCGGGAGAAAATGCCCACGTCAATACGAAACCCGATAATATAAAGAAATACGTGACCCCAAGCCAGCCGACGTTGCCGATGGGCACTAGTGCACCACCCCAAGTCAAGCAACCGTGGTGAACGGCAACTAACAGAGCTGCAACTCCGCGCCCTCCAGTCAGTGAGGGCAAATTTTTATAACCTCTACTCATATAAATCTTCGCCAGCAGTCATTTTCGCTCACTTAATATTGGCTATTAGCCTTCCAGCGGAACATCAATTTTCCATTCGAACTATCTGCGGCTCTTCACCACAGCGCTCTTTTCAACAGGCTCTAGATAGTCTTTTGCACACCTTCAATCCCATTTTCAATCTCACACAACATATATAACATCAAGACTGGCTCCGGTCTTTGCTATTCCCTATGACTGTTAGGCAACGGTAATGTCTGAGCATCGACGAGCATGTTGTCCCAGCTGGCGAGCGAATTGTAGTCCGGACGAAACGTACAGCTCGGCACCTATCAGCTTACTGTGCTTCGTACTAGCCATGCCTTCCTGCGGCAGAACCTATTGGTGCGGCCCAGCAGGCGAAGCCCGTGTGATGGAATGTAGCGCACCAAGACAGCCAACTATGCGATCGCCCATCAAACACGGCGTGTCTGCGCGACAAGATATCGACTCTCGCTGCCGGTGTTGATGTTGATGATGGCCACAATAAACCAGTATCGCCAGCGAACCAGACAGCGTTCCGCGCATGGCACAAATGTGAAATTGGACAAGCGCTCATTATAGGGCTGGTACCGCTTAGATCGAAAGTCCTCTATCACCGCAACAATCCTACACCGGTTGCGCGCAACCGCTGTCCATCACCCGGCAGTTATGCGCGATCTCCATACTTGAGTCATCCACGTCGAGAAGGTCGCGACACTACGACAATTCCGTGTTTAGCGTTCGTACATATTGAGCGTCGCGGTTCCCACCACTGGCCACGACACTTGCGCAAAAGGACTCCCGGGGACCGGCCGCCAGGGCGCCAGCGCTCTTGTTTAGGGTGTAGCCCACCATGTCAGCGACGGCTACAACGTACATGAACGATCCCTACATTGAGATCGAAGCAGTCTCGTAAGATACGCCCCCTGCAAGGGGTTACCGGCGACGGGCCCAAGTGCGCCGCTTATCGAATCGACGGCGTAGGTATTGATTCCACCTTGGACCAGATCGAAGGTCCCAGCGTGTACGAGTGTCCCAGCAGCGTTGACCTCGATGCTGGTGTACCCGATACCTTTTCCGATAGTCTCGATTGGGGTGAATGCGCCCGTTGTCTGATCGATCGACCAGGCGGAGATACCGTCATTGCCGGAACCTGGATAGCCGATGGTAATGCTACTCGCCGCATAGACGGTCCTGCCTATGGGGGTTAGCCGTGGTCGCACTAGCAGAGCCTGCTGCAAGCGCACTTATCCGGGGCATTAAGGATCCGGTCGCCGCATTGACTGCGTACCTGTAGATGTTTCCAACCGAAGCGGCTACGTAGATGAATTTCCGGTTGATTGAATTTGTCTGATTAATTTCACCGTTACACACGACGAGATCGAGAGAAAAACTGCGGCAACCGCGACACAGCCCGCGTGCGGCTATTTTTTTGCTGATGCAACACCACTTCCAGCGCACCGATAGGGATTGCAAAAAGATAACCCCAGATTACGTACACTCAAACGCAACATGAGGCGCGCCCACGGAGAACCAAGGCTTCACAGCACGCTGGTTCGTCGTGTGGCGACTGCTCGGCAAATAGCACAGCGCGCATGAGATGAGGGTTCGCGTGGAACACGTTTCGTGCTACGGTTCGGCAGAGAGATCTACATCTCAGAAGACGCATGAAATTTTACGAGGATGCAATTGATACCCCCAAATAAACCCAACTCACAGTGGACTGTCCTCGCTGGACTACGCTTTGTATTAGCCTTGTGCGTCGTTATAACGCATTCTGGTATCGTGGCCCCCGGATATTTCTTGTGGAGGCATGTAGGGAATACCGGATACCCCGCAGTATTCGGATTCTTCATGATCAGTGGATACAGCATCGCCGCGAGCCTTATATCGAAACCCAGCGGCTATTTCTGGCGCCGAGTGCGACGCATATATCCGACTTACATCGTTGCGCTTTTATTTTCAACAATTGTCCTGCTGCCACACCCGCTGCACCTTCCTCTGGGTCAAGTGATAGTACTAAGCAACTGGCAAACAATTCTCAGCAACGTCTTTATGATGCAGGGGACGCTCACTCAGTCGGTAAGCGGTGACGGCGCTGTCTGGTCGCTCTCTGTCGAATGGTGGTGCTACATGCTCGCCATAGTACTAATTCGATACAGCGTCAAATGGACATCCGTTCTGATCGGATTGTCTTTCGCCGCTTTGATGATCTATATGAGATCAAAGGGCTATTTGGTCGGTGATTCACATATGCCGCTTGGCTTGGATTTCCTCCTCCTTGCATGGGCATGGATGACGGGATTTTCATTTTACAGAGCGCCGACGAAAATCAATTTCGCGCTCATGCTGATTCTGCCAGTAATAATGTTTGATATGGGTGATCATCTGCCACTCGCATCGGTCACAGTTGCAGCTACAGCTGCGCTTGTTTATCTATCGAATGAAATTCACATCAAGAACGATAAAATAAATAAATGTATAAAATGGCTCGGTGATATGTCATATCCCTTGTACCTGCTACATCCGCCTCTTCTCTACTGGTTGTCTTCGGAAGCATCGATTCGAAATGGGAATGTTTTGATCATTTGCATCGTTTTAATTGTATCGATTTCTTATTATATTGGATCAACTCTAATGAATAAGATAGAGCCACAATTGAGGCATCTCATTTCGGGCAGCAGATCAGAAGTCTCTTCGAGCAGGACAGGTACCGTATGAGTATCCTGAAATTAATTGAATGTGACAGGTCTTAAGAATTGTATGGGCGGCCGGGGGATAAGGTTCAACCCGGTTTAGATATCCGCCGCACAGGTGATGCGGCGGACTCACATAGCAAGCAATGGCAGCGGCTAAAATCAATCAGACGATTCACCAAGCGTAATCTGCAAAACATGAGTGCATTCGCCGCAACCAAGGCAACACCAGCATCACTCAACCGCAGCAATCCTTCCATGCGCCATCGTGACGCGCCGAGTCGCAAGACGATCCGCCAACCCAGAGTCATGCGTCGCAATCACGAGGATTCCAGCATCGCTAATGAACTGCTCAAGACGTTGCTCCGCCTTGTGCTTAAAGTGTTCATCACCGACGCTCATCCACTCATCCATCAGCAAGACTTCGGGCTTGATGATCGTAGAAATCGAAAACGCCAGACGCAGCGTCATCCCGGACGAATACGTGCGCACCGGCACATTCAGAAAATCGCCAAGCTCGCTAAACTCCGCAATCTCGTCCGCTAGCGCTGCAATCTGCTTAGCCTTGAGACCAAGGAAGAGTCCGCGCAGATACATGTTTTCGTAGCCGGTGGACTCGAGATCCATACCCAGCATCGAATCCAGCAAACTGGTCACGCGGCCCTGCACGCGAACGGAACCTTCATCAGGGTGGTACACCCCTGCTAGCACACGCAGCAAGGTCGTTTTGCCCGCCCCGTTATCGCCAAGCAACGCTATCCGATCGCCCTCGGCAATCTCCAGATTGATATCGTGCAGCGCCTCTACGACGGTGTGCCCAGACTTGCCAACAAATTGACCGCCCGTCGCGGCCGCCATCACCGCACGCTTGAACGATCGCTGCTTCGCATCGTAAATGGGAAACCGTACGGTCACGTTCTCAAGAGAAATATGCATTCGAACGCTCCGTCAAAGCCAATATGTAACGCGATGCCGGAGCTTGCCGAGCATATACAGCGCCACCGCAATTCCAACCACTGCCATCCCCGCGGCGCGAAGCCAGATTGCAGGCGCCGGCATCATGCCAAGCAACGGCTCCCGCAAGAGTTCCAGAAGATAGAAGAACGGATTGAGGTGAATCAGGTGTTGCCGCGCGGGGGAGAGCTGTTCCGCCCTCCAGATAATCGGTGTGACGAAGAACATAACCTGCACCAGGTTACCGATCACCGGTTGCATGTCGCGGTACCGCGTACAAAAGATACTGGTGATGACGCCGATCCAGAAGATATTGGCCAGCACAAGAAGTACCGCGAATGGCAGAACCAGCAGGTTCGCATTCAGATGGACCGGCAAAATTGCCCAGACCACGACAAAGACGAGAATATTGTGCGCAAGGATGATCGAGTGTCGACACATCACCCGAAGCACGAACATGGAAAGCGGCAGCTTCATTTGCCGCAGATAATTCGTCGAATTCGAGAACGCCTCTCCGAAGTCGCTGATCTGCCCAGCAATGAAACCCCAAAAGATCAACCCAAGCGCAAGGTGGGGAATGAAGACCGCAGCGCTATATCCGAACAGCGCTCCGTACAACGGCCCCATAGCGCCGATCATGACGCCCATGCTAATGGTCAGCCAGAACGGCCCCAGCATCGAGCGGCGATAGCGCTGGCGAATGTCCTGCATGCCAAGGGCGAGCCACAGTTCGCGGCTACGGATACCATCACGGACGTCATTTAACGCGATCAAATACTTCACACTCGAGAACTCGAAAGATCAGCCTGCCAGGCTGTGTTGTTCAACTTTGAATGGAGCAAACAGAGCATGGCGTGTGCCACGCATTGACGTGCCGCCCGCCCTGACCTGCTGCAGTTGGCGACTGCGCTCCTTCGCTTGTCGTTCGTTGCTGCGGGCGCAGCAAGCCCGCTACTGCTACTTCTACGAACTGACCCAAAGGTTTGAAGCGGAGGCATTCTGAAAGAAAAGGCATCCCAAATTTATCGCCCGGGGAGTATCCCGCACATATATGGCATTGTCAACGCGTCGGGGTTGACCCGGACCGGGACGTTCGTGTAGCTACTACGTAAAGTCTGCCAGCGCGAGCGCGAGCAAAATCAGCCCGTGCAATTGATGCTTCCGACCGGATGACCGCACAATCAAGACTTGCCAAAAAGACGCAGCTGCGCGTACTGCAACAACATGATCGTCTTGGCATCAACAATCTCACCGCTCTCGATCATCGTCAACGCATCGTCGATTGATAGTTCGATCACGGAAATATCTTCGCCCTCTTCCAGTAGTCCGCCACCCGCTGCAATCCTGTCCGCCGGCGTATACGGTGCAACGAAACAATGCACCGTGTGGGTCATACAACCCGGCACCATCAACGCCTCGAACACCTTCTTCGCCGAAGCCACACGATATCCGGCCTCCTCCATGATCTCCTCGCGCACACGCTCTTCCGGCGAAACACCGTCGAGAAAACCAGCTGCCGCTTCGAGCGTGAATCCACTCGCCCCTTGCAGGTACGCGGGCAAACGGAACTGCCGCACAAGCACAACGGTACGGCGCTCAACGTCATAGAGCAGCCCTGCGGCCCCATCGTCTATGTGGTAGATCTCATTGGTGAGCTGCTGCGTGCTGCCGTCGCTGCGATCGTATTCGAAAGTCAGCTTTTCCAACCGTCGTCGTTCACTCGACAATGTCTCTCGTGCTATCACACGAACACGCTCGCGACCCGGCATCTTCATACTCCTGCATCAGTTTTGAATAGGTGACGCGCCTTCGCGCACCTGCTCACGCGTCACCGCGTTGCCATGCAAAGGCGCAACGCGTCGCGCCAATCCGGCGCGCGAACTCCGAATACGTCGGCGAGCTTGTCGTTCGAAAGGCGGGAATTGGCCGGCCTTATGGCTGCCGTGGGATAGGAAGCGGCAGGAATCGGTTTGACTAGCGGTTTCGTCGCCAGATCGGACAGTTCGAAAATGGCCTGCGCGAACTGATGCCAACTTGTCTCGCCCGATGCTGTCAGGTGATAGATGCCCGAGTATGACGACCACCAGTTATCCCAATCCGCTGCACTTCCTCTTACCGCCTGTGCAAGCACGTTCGAAGTCAGCGCGGCAATGGTGTTAGCCCATGTCGGAGCACCATATTGATCGTCCACCACGCTCAACTCGCTACGCTGCGCGCCGAGGCGCAGCATGGTTAGCAGAAAGTTCTTGCCGCGCGTCCCATACACCCAACTGGTGCGAAAGATCAGATGCGCGCAGCCGGACTCGATGATCGCCTGTTCGCCCGCACGCTTGGTGCGTCCATAAACGTTCTGCGGATTTGCCTCGTCCTGTTCGACATAGGCCGTGGTCTTCGTTCCATCGAAAACGTAGTCAGTCGAATAATGCACAAGCGCGGCGCCCAGGCGCTTTGCTTCCTCAGCCAGCACGCGGGGGCATCGACATTAAGCTGCGTTGCCGACACCACGTCGGCCTCGGCTTTGTCGACTTCAGTGTACGCCGCGGGGTTCACGATCAGCGCCGGCTTGAGTGTCCGCACGGTGTCGCGAATCTGCGCTGTATCAGCAAGATTCAGGCTGTTGCGGCCAGTCACAACGACTTTCCCCAATCCCTGCAAACTACGGACCAGTTCAAAGCCAACCTGGCCCGTCGAGCCTGTGAGCAAGATAACCCGTTCCTCACGCATCGACGTCGTCTCTTCAAGCATAGTGTTCGGCTTCTGCAAGCGTCTTACCCGCTGCGTCTTTTGCCGCTAACACCGGCTCACCGTCGATGGGCCATTCGATACCTACCTGCGCGTCATTCCACACGAGGCAGCGCTCGTACTCCGGGAGCCAGTAGTCCGTCGTTTTATAGAGGAACTCCGCGCGCTCGGACAATACGAGGAACCCGTGCGCAAATCCTGCTGGAATCCACAGCTGTCGCTTGTTCTCGGCGCTTAGTCGCACACCGGTCCATTTGCCGAAGTTTGGCGAACTTGCCCTGATGTCGACCGCGACATCGAACACCTCGCCAGCCACCACTCGCACGAGCTTTCCTTGCGGTCGTTCAACCTGATAATGCAATCCTCGCAGTACGTTCTGTGTCGATAGCGAATGATTGTCTTGCACGAAGTCCACCTGTTCACCGACGCCTTCGGCAAACTCCCGCGCGTTGAAACTTTCGAAAAAGAAGCCACGCGCATCCCCAAAGACTTTGGGCTCGATGAGTTTGACTTCGGGTAGCGACGTTGGGGTAACAATGATCTTCATGCAATGGGTTCCGAAAGCAGCTTGATGAGATATTTGCCATAGCCATTCTTGGCAAGCGGTGCTGCGAGCCGCTCCACCTGCGCCGCGTCGATCCACCGGTGCCGGTACGCGATCTCTTCGGGACACGCCACCACCAACCCCTGCCGTTTCTGCAAGGTTGCAATGAACGTTGCAGCCTCGATCAACGAATCGTGCGTTCCGGTATCAAGCCACGCATAGCCGCGTCCCATCATCTCGACACGCAACTTGCCCGCACTCAGGTACCGTGAATTGACATCGGTAATCTCGAGCTCTCCGCGCGGAGAAGGTTTGATATCTGCTGCAATATCGCAGACATCGTTGTCGTAGAAGTAGAGCCCCGTCACCGCATAGTTCGAGCGCGGCCGCGCGGGTTTCTCTTCAATGGAAAGCGCACGGAATTGATCGTCGAACTCCACGACGCCGTAACGTTCGGGGTCGTTGACATGGTATGCAAAGACTGTCGCGCAGTCGTGCGTAGCACTGGCAGCTGCGAGCTGTCGCGCCAGATCATGGCCGTGAAAAATGTTGTCGCCGAGTATCAGCGCGGACGGATCGGCACCGATGAACTCGCGCCCAATGATGAATGCCTGTGCAAGCCCATCGGGAGAAGGCTGTACCGCATATTGCAGGTTCATCCCCCATTGCGCGCCATCGCCAAGCATCGCCTGGAAGCGCGGCGTGTCTTCAGGCGTGGAAATAACGAGTACGTCACGAATGCCCGCGAGCATCAGCGTCGACAGCGGATAGTAGATCATCGGCTTGTCGTACACCGGTAACAGCTGCTTCGAGACGACATGTGTAATCGGATAGAGCCGCGTGCCCGATCCACCCGCGAGAATAATGCCCTTACGTGCCATGACTTTGCCTTTACGCGCGCTGCGCGTAGTTCGTCTCGACCCATTTGCGGTAGTCGCCAGATACCACTTCGTCGACCCACTCCTGATTGTCGAGATACCACTGCACTGTCTTTTTCAGACCGGTCTCAAAGGTTTCAGCTGGCTTCCAGCCGAGTTCGCGTTCGAGCTTGCGGGCATCGATTGCATAACGGCGATCGTGGCCCGGGCGATCGGTCACATACGTGATCTGATCGCGATACGAGCCCGCAGCCTTCGGACGAAGCTCATCGAGCAGGTCGCACAGGGTGTGCACGACTTCAAGATTCTTCTTCTCGTTCCAGCCGCCCACGTTGTACGTCTCGCCCGATGCGCCGCGCGCAAGAACCTCGCGGATCGCGCTGCAGTGATCGCCGACATACAACCAGTCGCGCACATTCTGACCATCGCCATACACGGGTAGAGGTTTGCCGCCCAGCGCGTTGGCGATGATCAGTGGAATCAGTTTCTCCGGAAACTGGTAGGGACCGTAGTTGTTCGAACAGTTCGTCGTCAGTGTCGGCAAGCCGTACGTGTGATGGTATGCGCGAACCAGATGATCGGAACCCGCTTTAGTTGCGGAGTACGGACTATTCGGCGCATAGGACGTCGTTTCCGAGAATTGCGGGTCGGTGCTCGACAGCGAACCGAACACCTCATCGGTCGACACATGCAGGAAGCGAAATGCCGCCTTATCATCGTCGCCTAGCGTATTCCAGTATGCGCGCGTGGCTTCAAGCAGCGTAAATGTGCCGACCACGTTGGTCTGCACGAAATCGGCCGGACCGTGAATGGACCGATCGACATGACTTTCGGCCGCGAAGTGCAGCACTGCACGCGGCTTATGCTCGGCGAATAGCGCATCGAGTGCTGCCCGATCACAGATATCAGCTCGCACGAAGATGTGTCGCGCATCACCCTGCCGCGGCTTTAGCGTACTCAAATTACCGGCGTAAGTCAGTTTGTCGAGGTTGACGACAGGCTCGTCCGATGTATTCAACCAGTCGAGCACAAAATTGGCTCCGATAAAACCGGCGCCGCCCGTTACCAGGATCATGGAATTCCTTTCAAGATATCCGGGATAGATGCAGCCGGAGCATGTCGTTCGGTTGCCTGGAGTGCGTGCGCATCATTCGACTCCTGACCCCGCCATACGAAACTGTTCACAACAAACAAGCATTCAAGCGCTTAAGTATCGGGCTCAATTATAAATCTGTGTGGGGTAAAAAAAAGACCCGTAACAACTTGCGACAACTTGACAAAATTACCCTTTGCCCGGCGACGATGAGTAATAATGTGCGCGTTGCTAAACTTCGCAACGTCATTAGACGCAGCGCTCGTGCGCGGCACTGATATCGCAAACAGCCCTGGCATCTTGTCGGCGATAATAGCGTCGTCATACACGTCAATGTGTTACCTCACGACTATGCCTGTCGTCACTGATCCGCCCACATAATGACCGTCGTTACTTCGCCGTCCCCGTCCCCCTCGCCTTCGGCGACCTACAAGGTTGCCACACCCAGTTCCAGCAACTCCTCGCAAAAACCGCCCCCCCCGCCAACACACCACTATGGTTTGCCGGCGACCTCATCAACCGCGGCCCCGAATCGCTCGCGACATTGCGCGCCGTAATCGCGCTGGGCGACCGGGCAGTCACGGTGCTAGGTAACCACGATCTGCACCTGCTGTCGGTCTCAGCGGGCATTCGCAAATCGAAACGAGGCGACACGCTCGACGACATCCTCGCCGCCCCCGACGCCGCCGATCTGCTCGACTGGATCCGTCATCGTCCGATCGCGCACTTCGAGCACGGCATGCTGCTGGTCCACGCCGGCGTGCTGCCGCAGTGGGACGTGACGCTAACGCTAGAACTCGCCGACGATCTGCAACGCGCGCTGCGCGCACCGGACTGGAAGGAAACGCTCGCAGGTCTCTACGGCAACGAGCCGAACCGCTGGACGAAGCATCTGAAAGGCACCGAGCGTCTGCGCATTACCTGCAGCGCGCTCACCCGGCTGCGCTTTTGCGACAAGGACGGCGTGATGGATTTCTCATCGAGTGGCGGACTCGATGCCGCTCCGGAAGGCTACATGCCCTGGTTCGACGTCCCGTCGCGCAAGACGGCCGACATTACGATGGTATTCGGCCACTGGGCCGCGCTCGGCCTGACCCTGCGCGACAATCTGGTCGGCCTCGATTCGGGTTGCGTGTGGGGCAATCGGCTTTCGGCCGTGCAACTGGCAAGAGACCCCAGCAAACGCACGGTCACGCAGGTGGATTGTTCGGCCTGCCGCTCGGAATCCGACGCGTCTTCGAAGTAGACATAACCGGCTCGCGGTTGCCGCAACCGTCGCTACGTCTGATCGACCGAACGAACCATCCACCGGATCGTCTCGACAAAATCAACCGGTTGAACCTCGGGCACGAGCTTGCGCAACCGCGCCACCGAACCAACCAGCAACTTCACTTCGTTATCCCTGACGAAAGCCGGGTTGACGCGAATCTCCAGGTCGTGCCCTGAAGCTTCGCGGACCATGTCCACGACATCGTGCAGCGTACGAGCATGCTCACTGCAAACGTTGACAACTTCCCCCGCCACCGCCGATTCAAGCAGCGCCCGATAGGTTTGCGCCACCGTCCGCACGTCGGAAAAGTCGCGCGCCACATCCAGGTTGCCGAGCTCGATAAAAGGCCGACGCTGCACGAAATGCTCGACGATCTTCGGCACCAGAAAACGCGGTGCCTGCCCCCGCCCCGTGTAGTTGAACGGCCGCGTCACGACGATCGGCAGGCGTTCGAACCACGTCCGCACGAGATGCTCCATCGCCAGCTTGCTCGCCGCATAGTGATTAACGGGCGCGGGAACCACGCTCTCGTCGATCACGCCGCCGGCGTTGCCATACACATTCGCGCTGCTCGCAATCAGTATCTTGTCCGGCCGTACGCCAACGTCCACGCAAGCCTGCAAAAGATTCAACGTACCGAGCACGTTGACGTTGTACATCTCCAGCGCATCATCGTGTGCAACGAAGCTGATAGCGGCGAGATGGACGATATGCGTGGGCCGTACTTCGCCGATCACGCGTCTGCAGTCGTCGAGCGACGTAATGTCGAGCACGTACTCGTTCGGACCCGGTGTCTCGTTGCCGGCAAGTGTGCCCACCACTTCAAATCCCGCGCGCTGCAATTCGTCGCGCACATACGCGCCAGTGAAACCGCGCGCCCCGGTGATCAGTGCGCGCCGGGGCGTCAGTTCGGAAGAAAAAGTCACTCGCTACTCCTCTGGCCCATGTTCGCAATCGCCCTCGCTGTGGGTCGATCGCGCGATGATCGAATCCTCGCTGTCGCGCGAGGCTAGTCCTTCTTGTAGACGTGCGTAGCCTGTTTCACCCCTTTCGGAAACAACCGCCGCACCATGCCACGCGCGGCCGCGTCGGCCTGCAGCACGACATCCTTGACCGGTTCGTCGGGCCGCCCGCGAAACGAGGTCGGATGAAAGTATTCATCATCCCCGACCGGATGATCGGAGAAGTAGTAATTCGACACGCAGCAACGCTGCTGGTCGGTCAGATTCTTCGAAACGGAGTGCCACGAATGCTGGTTAGTGACCATCACGACGAGCCGGTTGAACTCGCTCACGATCGTCGTCGGTTCGGCCTTCGTACCGTTGGGCCACACCTCGAGATTGCCGCCGTTGCCGGCCTGCCAGTCGGGCGAAACGTAATAGAGCAGGTTCAGCACGCGGTAACGCGCGCGATCCTTGTCATGCGAGTTGTCCAGATGCGGGTTCAGAAAATGACCGTTGCCCATCATCGAGATGCCGCCCGCGTACAGATGCTCGTCGGGATACAGCGAGCGTAAGCCGCTGATCTGCTGCACGAGCTCGACGACCGCGGGCTCCTGGAACGCGAAGATGATTTCTTCGAGCAGCGGCGCGTGCTGGTTCATCTGCGCCGTGACGTACTTCAATTCACGCAGGCTCTTGCGAAGCATCATCTTCGATGCATCCGGAAAAGCACGGCGGATCTCGCTGGCCAGTTCGACGGGCAGCAGGTCGTCGACAACGAAGAAGTGGATGGGAGCCGCGCGAAGCCACTGCTCATGTGCCTCCGCTACGACAGGCGCGAGGCGTTGCGCGATCAGCGCGCCAATTTCAGTTCGGTTCATGAGGGCCGGTCCGCTGTTCATATCGCCGGTAGTTTACTCGAACGAACAAACGGCGTTGCCGCCGCTCAGCTAGCTTCAGCTAGCCGTGCTCGACTGGAAGCAGTGGCGTACTCTGCGCGCCGCGCATGGCTTCGAGCGCACCGCGCACCGCCGCCTCCGCCTGCCCCGCCAGCACCCGCCGGTCTTCACCCGCCGCCAGCGGCGCGCCTACATAAACATGCGCAGTCAACGGCCCTTCGCGCAGCAACGCATTCAACGAATCAGCCAGCGTCAGGTCGTCGATATACGCAGGCGCAGTCGACTGCCGCCCCTGCGCATCCTCATACATCAGACACAGCGGCTGCACCGGTGCCGACGCGAGTACCGCCGCCTGAAACATGTTCGCGTGAAACGGCAGCAACCCGAGGCCATCGGACGTCGTGCCTTCCGGAAACACGCACATCAATTCGCCTGAACTCAGTCGATCGGCCAGTTCATGCATGATCCGCTTTGCATCGCTGCGCTTCTCGCGCTGGATGAACACCGTGCCGAGCTGTTGCGCCAGCCACCCCACCACCGGCCATTGACGGATCTCCGCCTTCGACACGAACGGTGTCGGCCGCCACGCATTGATCACGTAGATATCGATCCACGACACATGATTCGCGACCACCAGTGCGCCATGATCGAGCCGCGCGCCGTCGTTGTGCACAACGAGCCGCAAGCCCGCGAGCCGCAGCATCTTCAGCGACCATGCACGGTTCAACTCGAGCCGTTCGTCCGCGGATGCGCGCGGAAAACGCGTCGCCACCACGAACATCCCGACCAGTAGATGTACAACGAGTCGTGCCTTGCGAAACGCGAGTTTCATGCTGTGACGTGTTCTCTATCTATCCATTGAAGCGCGGCGCCCGTGCAGCATCAACGCTGCTCGAACGCCACATGCCCGGCCACCACGGTAGCGCGCACGCGCGCCGACAGTTCGTAGCCGAGGAACGGTGTGTTGTGCCCCTGGCTCTTCAGCGCCCGCGGTTCGACGCGCCAGTGCGCGTCGCGATCGAACACGCACAGGTCCGCAGCCGCGCCGACACCGATGCGCCCTGCGGCAAGCTTCAGCACGTCCGCTGGCGCAGTTGTGATCCGGTTCAGTGCCTTCGCAAGCGGCACGTGCGCTTCGTTCGCCCACTTCACGGTCAGCGACAAAAACAGCTCGAGCCCGGTCGCCCCCGGTGTCGCTTCGGCGAACGGCAGCAATTTCTCGTCATCGTCGACGGGTGTGTGGTCGGAGCAGATCGCATCGATCGTGCCGTCCGCGAGTCCCGCGCGGATCGCCTCGCGATCGCGCTGTTGACGCAACGGCGGGTCGAGCCGGAACTGCGCATCGAAGTAGCCGATGTCGACGTCGATCAGATGCACGTGGTTGATGGTCACATCGCAGGTGACCGCCAGACCCTCGGCCTTCGCTTCGCGCACGAGCGCCACACCCGCGGCCGACGATACATGCGACAGATGCACACGCGCACCCGTCACGCGAACCAGTTCGAAAATCGTATGCAGCGCGATCGTCTCCGCGGAAACCGGTACGCCGGACAAACCGAGCCGTGACGCCAGCGCGCCGCTTGCCGCAACGCCACCCTGCGCGAGGTACGCATCCTGCGGCCGTAGCCACACGGTATAGCCGTATGTGGTCGCATACTGCAGCGCGCGCAGCAGCACCTGCGTATCGACCACCGGCACATCGGCCTGCGAGAAACCGATGCAGCCTGCTTCGGTCAGCTCGACCATCTCCGTGATGGTCTGCCCTTTCAAGCCAACAGTAAGCGCGCCGAGCGGATACACATGCGCCTGATTCAGGTTGCGCGCGCGAAACTTCAGCATTTCGACAAGGCCTGGCTCATCGAGCACCGGGTCGGTATCGGGTGGGCATGCCAGCGTCGTCACGCCACCCGCAAGCGCCGCGGCCATTTCGGATTCGAGCGTCGCCTTGTGTTCGAAGCCTGGTTCGCGCAGCCGCGCCGACAGGTCGACGAGCCCCGGCGAAATATGCAGCCCGCGCGCATCGATAGTTTTCGCTGCATGGAAATCCGCGGGCGCACTGCCGAGCCCGACGATCTTGCCCGCCGCAATGAATATGTCCTGCTGCTGTTCGGTGCCGGCCGCCGGATCGATCAGCGTGCCACCCTGAATATGAATCTTCATGCGCTGCCTTTATTCTGCATGGTCTGTCTGATCTGCCACTCGCCGTACATGGGCGTTTAGTCGTGATTGCTAGCAACGATCCCCATCACCGCCATCCGCACGGCAATACCGAACGTCACCTGATTCAGGATCACCGATTGCGGCCCGTCCGCCACCTGCGAGTCGATCTCGACGCCGCGATTCATCGGGCCTGGGTGCATCACGATCGCATCGGGCTTCGCAAGCGCGAGCCGTTCAGGCGTAAGCCCCCAGCTCTTGAAGTATTCCTGCGCCGACGGCAGCAACGCGCCGCTCATCCGCTCGTTCTGCAGACGCAGCATGATGATCACGTCGACGTCCTTCAACCCTTCGTCGAGATTGTGGAACACACGCACGCCCATCTGTTCGAGTCCGCCCGGCAGCAACGTGCGCGGGCCGATCGCGCGCACTTCGGGTACGCCGAGCGTAGTGAGCGCATGAATATCCGAACGCGCAACGCGCGAATGCAGGATGTCGCCGACAATCGCCACGCACAGATTCGTGAAATCGCGCTTGTAGTGGCGGATCGTGTACATGTCGAGCAGGCCCTGCGTCGGGTGCGCGTGGCGGCCGTCGCCGGCGTTAATCACGTGCACGTGGGGTGCGCAATGTTCGGCGATCAGATACGGCGCACCGCTCGATGCGTGGCGCACGACGAACATATCCGCATGCATCGCCGACAGGTTGTTGATCGTGTCGAGAAGCGACTCGCCCTTGCTCGTCGACGAAGCGTTGATGTTCAGGTTGATCACGTCTGCCGACAGACGCTTCGCGGCGATCTCGAAGGTCGTGCGCGTGCGTGTGGAGTTTTCGAAGAACAGGTTGAACACCGACTTGCCGCGCAATAGCGGCACTTTCTTCACTTCGCGGTCGGTGACGCTGACGAACTGCTCGGCGGTATCGAGAATGTGATTGACGATTGCCCGCGGCAATCCTTCGATAGTCAGCAGATGTTTGAGCTCGCCGTTCTTCGTGAGCTGCGGGTTGCCTTTCAGGAAGCCGTAGCGGAACGGTTCCGCGGCGTCGCTGCTGGTGGAACCCTGGGTAGCGGTGTTCATGGGTGTGCCTGGGGTATATCGGGTGAATCAGGAATCGACGCGTGCCTCGGTGTGGAACGTGAAGCGCGGCGCGTCGTCGGTGCCGCCTTCGCCGCGTGCGAGCACGAGCGTCGTATGCGCCGGCACGTCGACCACGCCGCCGACAAAACGCGCCGCCACCGGCAACTCGCGCCCGCCGCGATCGGCGAGCACCGCGAGTTCCACCGATGCCGGCCGCCCGTAGTCATACAGCTCATTCAGCGCGGCGCGGACCGTGCGCCCGGTGTACAGCACGTCGTCGACGAGCACGATGCGTCGCTTGTCGACTTCGAACGGCAATGAAGTCGGGCTCGCCTGCGTATGCAGCCCCTTCTTCGCGTAGTCGTCGCGATGCAGCGCCACGTTGACGACGCCGAACGACGCGACCTTCAGGTCGCGCGCAAGGCGCTGCGCGAGCCACGCACCGCCGCTATAGATACCGGCCAGCACGACCTCGCCCGTACCCGCGGCCAACGCTTCGCCATACGCGGCACGAATCTGTTCGAGCACGGCGCTGTAGAGCGCTTCGGCGTCAATGGAACTCATGATCTTCGGAAAGCCCGTCTAGATATTGCTGGAGGATGATGCGTGCGGCCTCGGCGTCGACCAGCTCGGTGCGCGCGGTGCCGGCGCGGATGGCGGCTTCTGCTTCAACCGATGAATAGCGCTCGTCGACCCACGTCACCGGCAGATTGAAGCGACCGTTCAACTGATTGCCGAAGCGTTTGGCCTGCTGGGTCATTGCGTGGGGAGTGCCATCCTGGTGCATCGGTAGGCCGACCACCAGTGCGTCCGGTTTCCACTCGCCGATCAGCTTGCCAACGGCCTCAAAGCGATACTCGCGATTGCGGTTTTGCAGCACTACGAGGGATTGCGCGTGACGGGTCAGCGAATTGCCAACCGCCACACCGATGCGTTTTTCGCCATAGTCGAACGCAAGCAGCGTTGCCTCGCGTCCAGCCGCACTGCTCATGCGTGACCTGCTTCGCCCGAGAGCATCGACAGCGAAATGCCGAGCAGCGCGAGCGCGGCTTCGAGACGTTCTTCGGCGGGGACGTCGAAAACGATTTTCGGATCGGCTTCCACCGAGAGCCAGCCGTTCTTCAGAATCTCTTCCTCGAGCTGGCCGGCGCCCCAACCCGCGTGGCCCAGCGTGAGTAGAAAGCGCTGCGGGCCGCTGCCGCTCGCCACCGCTTCGAGCACGTCCTTCGAGGTGGTCATTTCGAGGCCACCCGGCACCGACATCGACGACGTGTACGTGTTGCCTTCCGCGGGATCGTGCAGCACGAAGCCGCGCTCGGTTTGCACCGGGCCGCCGAAGTAAACGGGGACATGCAGCAGGGGTTCGATTTCGAGCTTGAGGTCGATGCGGTTGAAGAGCGCCTGCAGATCGATGTCGGTCGGCCGGTTGATGACGAGGCCGAGTGCACCACGCTCGCTGTGATCGCAAAGGTAGACCACCGTTCCTGAAAACGTGGGGTCCGCCATGTTCGGCATGGCGATCAGGAACTGGTTGGTCAGATTGATGCGATCGGTACTCTTGGACATAGTTCGGATTTTAGCAAAGACGATGCGGGATGGCGGGCCTTCGGCACCCGCCGACCGCACAGGCGGATGGGGTTTGCCGCGATCCGGGAAATGCGGATCATGTTGCAACACTCTATCACGCGCCCAGCCCCGGCCGGCGGCCCTGTATCGAGCCGCGCGAAGTATGCGCAACCGGACAATCGCAAGCGGTGGGCAGCCGCGGGCACGCTAGGTGCCGCCGCGCTCGATTGCGTGTGTGAGTACGGCGAGCGCGGCGCTGCCGTCGGTGGGCGCGATGCCGGCGGCGATCTTGTGCAGGATCGCGCGCAACGCTTCGGCGGCCTGCTCCAGTGCGGGGGCATCGGGTGCTTCAACGATGGGATGCGCTGGGCGCGCCGCTGCGGTTTCGCTCGCGCTCGCATGTGCGCGCCGCCGCCAGGCTACGCCGAGCGCATCGGCCAGCAGGCCAATGTGGCCAAGCCCGAGGGCCGCCGCGGCCGCACCGAGCCGGTAGGCGGCGTCGCCCGCCTGCAGTGCCGCACTGGGGTCTGCCCGGTCGGGTTGCAACGCGGCACGCGCATGATCCGATAGTGCGGCAATCGCTGCGTCCGCGGTTTGCAGGAAGTCTTCAAACGCATGGGCGTTGACCGTCAGCACGCCGAGTTCGCGGGTTGCACCGTCGCCGCGCAACGCGGTTGCATCGGCGGCAATCGTGCCGGCTTCCCACAGTGCTTCCGATGCCTGCGTGCCCGCGACGTGCCAGTCGGTCGTCAAGCCGTAGTCGCGCAGCAGCGTGACGTGGTCCGCATCCTCCGCCGCAGCGCCGAACAGCGCGTAATCGCGCCACAGCAAGGCGAGCGCCAGGCGCACCAGCGAGCGCGGCGCGAGCACGATGCCGCGTGCGTGATCGGCGAGCGCGAGATTGCAGCGTGCATGGAAACGTCGCAGGTCTGCGTCGCCCGATACATGGGCGCTCGTGCGCAGCGCATCCGCGCAGGCGGCCGCGAGGCGCCAGAAATCGTAGGGATCGGGACCGGCGAGTTCGGTCAGGCACGCGCCGAGCGTATCGAGTGCGGCGCGGGTATCGGTGGCTCCGGCTGCCTCGGCTGTTTGTACCGCGGCGCCGGCCGGCGCACGTAGCACCGGCAGCAATGCCTGCTCGTAACGGGCACGCAGATGCGCGAGCCGGTCGGCGGGTTGCGGGCTGAAGGTTGCCGGCGGAATGGGGCGCCCGGCGAGCGCGAGATCCTCGAACGCAGCATTTACGCCCGGGGTGCGCTGCGCGAGCAGCAGATCGAGCGCGCGGTAGTGCGCAAACAGCGCCGGCGAACAGGACAACTCGCGCAGATTGCGCCGCTCGACGGCGACGCGGAAATTGTCGAGTGCAGCCGCGAAAACGGCCCGTGCACGCTGGGTGTTCGTCGGTTCGACGTGCGCCGCCGCGAGCGGCGACACCAGCACGAGCGTGTCGGTAAACCGTTGTGCCGCCAACCACCCTGCTTCGCGCAAGATCCACGCGGCACGCAGCAGCGGTGCCGCGAACTCGTCACCCCGCGCGAACGCGTGCGCGGCGTCGGCCAATGCGGCCTCCGCCGTCCGCACCGCGCCGCCGCGCGGATTGGGTAGCGCTTCGAACGACGCGGGGGAAACGGCAGGAGGGATCATGGGCAGGCTGCAGGAACGCTGACGGGCCGCAGCGCGGCCCGGGATCAGATCTGGACCATCTCGAAGTCTTCCTTGCGGGCACCGCATTCGGGACAGGTCCAGTTGATTGGGACGTCTTCCCAGCGCGTGCCCGGCGCGATTCCTTCATCCGGCAATCCGGCTTCTTCATCGTAAATCCAGCCGCAAATCAGGCACATCCAGCTCTTATGGTCCATTCTTGTATCGCGTCGAAAAGCACGTTAATTCGGGAGCCATGATGGTACCGTGTTGCCGCCCCACTGCCTAGCAATCGGCCCTCGGTTCCTGACGGCGTGAAAAAATGCCCTGCCGGCAGAATAGGCCGCATAATTGAGCCGACTGCCGAGTCGTTGCGCGCGTGGCGCGCGGCGGCTTCCGCCCGACAATCCGCTCACTCCTGCCCCCGATTTTCATGCCCAGCGAGACCCCTCCGATCGTCCTCACCTTCGGCCTTTCCGACCCAACGGGTGGCTCCGGCGTACAGGCAGACCTGATGACACTCGCCAGCATGGGCTGTCACGGCGTCACGGTACTCACCGGCTATACGGTGCGCGACTCCGCGAACTGCGACGAAGTCACCGGGCTCGACCCCGACATCGTCGCGACGCAGGCCCGCATGCTGCTCGAAGACATGCCGATCGCGGCGTTCAAGGTCGGCGCGGCGACGCGCGCAGAAGTGGTCAGCGCAATCGCCGAAGTGGTTGCCGACTACGACGACATCCCACTGATCCTCGCACCCGACTTCACGCTCGACGACGAACACGTACTCGCCGCCGACGACCTGCGCGAGGCAATCGCCGATCTGCTCGCCCCGCAGACCACGCTGCTGGTCGCCGACCACGCAACACTGCTCGCGCTCGCGCAACCGGACGGCGATGCCGAAGCCCCGAGTCTCGACGCGGCGATCTCGCATCTGCTGTCACAAGGTTGCGAATACATCCTTTCGACACAGACCGGCACGCACCGGCTCGTCAATACGCTCTTCAGCGAAGACGGCCAGTTGCGCGAAGATATGTGGGATCGTGGGCCGCATCGCCTGATGGGGCTGACCGACACGCTCGGCTCGGCGATCGCGGCACTGCTCGCGAATGGCCAGGACCCTGCCGAAGCCGTGCGCGAAGCGCAAGAGTATCTATATCAGGCAACCCTGAATGCGTACCGTCCCGGTATGGGTGCGTATCTGCCGGATCGCTTTTTCTGGGCTCGCGCCAGCGAGGATGAAGCGCCGGTGGCGAGCGCGAAGGATGCGCCGCCTGGGGAAGCGCGGCACTAATCTTTGCCGCCAACGCGAGCACGCGTGAGTGAGTGAGCCGGGCACATTCGTGTCGCGGCTCTTTCTTCATGGGTCTATTCAGACCGCAATTCATTACGCTCTATTGCAGACACGGGTCCGTTTCCGGGCGTCCCTACGCTGGGGTATTTCTTTATTCGTCGCGTCGCATGACCCGTGATCCGCTTACATCCACATAACTGACGGGCATCGACGGAGCATCGTCCCCTCGGATCATTGACAAGCGCCTGGCCAAAACGCCAACACCTTGCCGACGTTTGTCCATTACGTCTGTAATTTGCCGTTACAGCGCCGTCTATTTCAATGCGATATATAACTAAAGGGCGCGCGCGATTCTTCGCTTATTACGTGTCATACACGTGATTCGGGAAATATGTCCGCGCCCTCGCGACAAACAGGAGAAATGACCGGCTACAGGTTTTGTAGAAGAACCGGCAAGAGAGATAACCCAAATTGAAAACCCCTCACTTACACCCGTCGGCCGTCGAACCCCATTGTGAAAGCGGTGACACAGCACCCGAAGATGGAACGACTATTGTTGCCGCTCGCACCCAGCCCTTCCTGCAGCGCTTCAGTGGGATCATTACCAGCAACGAGAGAACCCAGGTGCTTGGACAGAAATCGATGACCGTGTGGCTCACGGGTTTGTCGGGAGCAGGCAAGTCCACGCTCGCATTCGAACTGGAACGCCAGCTCATGTCGGAGGGTCGCGCATGCTATGTGCTCGACGGCGACAGCGTCCGGCACGGCCTCACCAGCGATCTTGGTTTTAGCGCGGAAGACCGGCACGAGAATATTCGTCGGGTTGCGCATGTCGCACAGCTCATGAACGATGCCGGGCTGATTGTGATCGTCGCGCTGATATCGCCGATGCGGGAAGATCGCGCGATGGCTCGCGAGATTATCGGGCACGACAAATTTATCGAGGTGTACGTTGCCGCGTCGGTAAACGACTGCGAGCGCCGCGACCCGAAAGGTCTTTATGCGAAGGCACGCTCCGGCGCAATTCCATCGTTCACCGGCGTATCCGCGCCCTATGAGCCGCCAGTCGATCCTGACCTGACTGTGGACACGACAGCGTTGTCGAAGGCCAGCGGTGTTGCGCGCATCTTCGATTATCTGCAGGACCGGTATCTCTCGGCGCCCTGATCCACGCGTAACGAAGCAAGCATCGATGCAATAAAAAAACCCGCAATCGCTTGCGGGTTTTTCGTTTGGGGGACACGCCTCGCGGCGCGTCTCCCACATGCAATCCGGCAGAAGCCGAAATTACATGTCCATGCCCATACCGCCCATGCCACCCATGCCGCCACCACCAGGCATCGGTGCATCTTCCTTCGGCAGTTCGCAGACAGCTGCGTCGGTCGTCAGCAGCAGGCCAGCTACCGAAGCGGCGTTTTGCAGCGCCGTGCGCGTTACCTTCGTCGGATCGACCACGCCTGCATCGACCAGATCGACGTACTCGCCGGTTGCAGCGTTGTAGCCGTAGTTGCCCTTGCCTGCTGCAACTGCTGCCACCACGACGCTGGCTTCTTCGCCGCCGTTCGTGACGATCTGACGCAGCGGCTCTTCCATCGCGCGCAGCACGATCTTGATACCTGCGTCTTGATCGGCGTTGTCGCCCTTGATGCCGGCGATTGCCGAACGCGCGCGGATCAGTGCCACACCGCCGCCAGCCACGATGCCTTCTTCAACAGCTGCGCGGGTTGCGTGCAGTGCGTCTTCGACACGTGCCTTCTTTTCCTTCATTTCCATCTCGGTCGCAGCGCCGACCTTGATCACTGCCACGCCGCCGGCCAGCTTGGCCACGCGCTCTTGCAGCTTTTCACGGTCGTAGTCCGACGTCGCTTCTTCGATCTGCGTACGCACTTGCTTCACGCGCGCTTCGATGTTCGCGCCTTCGCCAGCGCCGTCGATGATCGTCGTGTTTTCCTTGCCCACTTCGATACGCTTCGCTTGACCCAGTTCGGCCAGCGTTGCCTTTTCGAGCGTCAGGCCGGTTTCTTCAGCGATGACTTGACCGCCGGTCAGGATCGCGATGTCTTCCAGCATGGCCTTACGACGATCGCCGAAGCCCGGAGCCTTGACAGCAACGGTCTTCAGAATGCCGCGGATGTTGTTCACAACCAGCGTAGCCAGCGCTTCGCCTTCGACATCTTCAGCGATGATCAGCAGCGGACGGCCAGCCTTGGCGACTTGCTCGAGGACCGGGAGGAGGTCGCGAATGTTCGAAACCTTCTTGTCGTGCAGCAGCACGAACGGGTTTTCGAGCACAGCAACTTGCTTGTCCGGGTTGTTGATGAAGTACGGCGACAGGTAGCCGCGGTCGAATTGCATCCCTTCGACAACGTCCAGCTCGTCTTGCAGCGACTTGCCGTCTTCGACGGTGATGACGCCTTCCTTGCCGACCTTGTCCATGGCTTCAGCAATGCGATCGCCGATCGACGTGTCGCTGTTTGCCGAGATCGCGCCGACCTGGGCGATTTCCTTGTTGGTCGTGCAGGGCTTGCTGATCTTGCGCAGTTCTTCGATCGCTGCGTTCACAGCCTTGTCGATGCCGCGCTTCAGGTCCATCGGGTTCATGCCCGATGCAACGTACTTCATGCCTTCGCGAACGATGGATTGTGCGAGGACCGTTGCGGTCGTCGTACCGTCGCCGGCGTTGTCGCTGGTCTTGGAAGCCACTTCCTTGACCATTTGCGCGCCCATGTTCTGGAGCTTGTCCTTCAGCTCGATTTCCTTCGCGACCGACACACCGTCCTTCGTGATCGTCGGGCCGCCGAAGCTGCGCTCGAGCACGACATTGCGGCCCTTGGGACCGAGCGTGACCTTCACAGCGTTGGCGAGGATGTTCACGCCTTCAACCATCTTGGCACGGGCGGAATCACCGAATACGACGTCTTTAGCTGCCATCTTCTAACTCCTTGAATTCTTGAAAATAACCGGGCGCGAAACTTACTTCTGCACCACAGCCATGATGTCTTCTTCGCGCATCACGAGCAGTTCGTTGCCATCGACCTTGACGGTCTGGCCAGCGTACTTGCCGAACAGGACGCGGTCACCGACCTTCACGTCGAGCGCGATCTGTGCGCCCTTATCGTCACGCTTGCCCGGGCCGACGGCCAGGATTTCGCCTTGATCCGGCTTTTCTGCTGCAGCTTCGGGGATCACGATGCCCGAGGCGGTTTTCGTTTCCTGATCCAGACGCTTGACGATCACGCGATCGTGCAAAGGACGAAGGTTCATACACACTCCTCTCTTGATTGAGACTGAAGAACGCTGAGAAAACCCGGCTGGCGGGCCAACCGGCGATGTTGTTAGCACTCTCGTGCGGTGAGTGCCAATTATATGGACGAGGGATGACAAATTCAAGAAGTGGGTGAAGTTGGGGTGGCGAGAATCGCGTTACTTTGGATTTCGCTCGCTTGAAATTGCACCCTGCACCGTAGCGAAACAGCAGGAATTCAATTAAATATCCTTTATAAACAGCAGGATAATCTCATCCTATCCCTACCCGACGTCACTCACTGGAGCCGACACCGGCCCCTCGCGCGCGCTGCCCCTATCTGAAGAACGCCCTATGACCAGGGAAATCCCCTAGTCAGCGAAAAAACGGCAAATCTGACCGGGCCCTTCGGCGGATAGCAGCTTCGATGGTGCGGTGCCGTCATGTTTCTGGGGCTATCGATAGCGGCCTGACGGCACATTAGCGGGCGGGGGCTTGAATCATGGTCACGCCATCGGCAGGTTCACTATTTCGCAGTGCAGATCGATCTGACCTTATCTGGTTCGCGCGCCTATCTGGAACGCATACCATTCCGCGTCAACGCTCAGAGACCCGGTTTCGTTAGAAAGGAGCACGGTAAGCAGCCTCACGGCTCTCCGGCATACCCCCGGGAATGGCAGTACATCGCCGCCCGCCTAGCATGTGCCCCCAAAGGAGAAAATCATATGAAGCGCTTCGTTCTGAGTACCGCGGTTCTCGCAGCGACCTTGTGCAGTTTCTCGACGTTTGCCCAAACCGCACCGAAGAGTACCGGCGACAGACACCCCAACCTGCGTGTCGCGCAGGGTCTGGTCGCAGAGGCGAGCACGCGAATCAACGATGCACAGAAGGCCAATGAATGGGACCTCGGCGGACACGCCGGAAAGGCACGTGCGCTGCTTGTCGAGGCTAGCGACGAACTCAAGAAAGCAACAGAAGCCGCGAACGCCCATCCGAACTGAGCCCTGCACAAGCGGACTTTCACAGCACGGGAGCAAGGAGGCGACGCTGGCCGCGCTGCGTCCTTGCTCCAAGGTTTCACGTGAGCTCCGTCGCTCGCCCAATTCGATGATCGCGCGTCGCTACGTGCTCCCCGCTTTATGAAGCGCATCGCCAATCTGCCGCAGCGCTTCGATAAGCGAGTCGACTTCGGTGGTTTGCGCAATCTGCTGGGTCGCCACGCCATAGCCGTACCCCGTCTCCAGATGTTTCACCAGCTCTGAAACGGGCAAGACTCCATTGCAGTCGAGCGCCTTCGCGAGAGCGAGGTAACCCCACATTACTGCCAGCACTTCACCTGATCGATCGTCCACGGGGCGTTTCCTTTATCTTGCTTGCGGGCATGACTACACGGTTAGCAGACCAGTCAAGGATGATCTCCCGGCGATTCGATCTTCGAACCGACGCCGCTCGCCGAAGCAGGTGCAGGAGCCGCCGCCTTGGGCGCCATCTGCTGACGACGCATCTGATCCAGATTGAACAGATTCATTGCGGGCGAGCCGCCCTCGGCAGGACCGAGCGGCATCGGCGGAACGACCGGATCGTCCTTGTCCTTGATCAGGTTGTTGTCCGACTTGTACGCGCCCTGCACACCCTGGATGTAGTCGTAACGGTTCTGCGTCACCGCCCGCGCAGTCGCGCTGTCGTTGATGATCACAGGACGCAGGAACACCAGCAGATTGGTCTTCGAGCGGGTCTTCGATTCCGAGCGGAACAGCTGGCCGACCCACGGAATATCGCCCAGCAACGGAACCTTGCTGTTGCTGACCGCGTAGCTGTCCTGCATCAGGCCACCGAGCACGATGATCTCGCCATCGTCGGCAAGCACCGTCGACTGGATCGAACGCTTGTTGAACGTCGGACCGTTCGGATTGGACGTCGGATCGGTCGTGCCGCTCACAACCGACGAGTCTTCAGTAGCAAGCTGCAACTTGAGGATCCCGCCGTCGGTGATCTGCGGTTTGATATCGAGCGTCAGGCCGACGTCCACGCGATCGACCGTGTTGAACGCCGAGGCTGTGCTACCGCTGGTGAGATTCGAATACGACCCGGTGGTGATCGGCACATTCTGGCCAACCACAATCTTGGCTTCTTCGTTGTCGAGCGTGACGAGGTTAGGGGTGGACAGCACATTGACGTCGCTGGACTGCGACAGTGCCTGCAACAACGCCCCGAGCCCCTGGACGCCGAGAAAGTTGTGCACCCAACCGATGTTGAGCCCCTGCGACAGGCTCCCCAACGACGACGCAAGACCACCGGTGGTCGCCGTCGCCGCGGCCGACGTCAGATTGATGATGCTGTTGGTGCCGCTCGCCGCGAGATTGGTGCCCGCAACGAGAGAGTTGTTCCCGATCTGCCACTGGATCCCGAGGTCGGCATTGTTGTTCGCCGCCAGTTCGACGATCAGCGCTTCGATGTACACCTGTGGACGCCGCGCGTCGAGCTGGTCGATCACTGCCCGCAGGTTGCGGTACACCGCGTCCGGCGCCGTGATGATCAGCGAGTTGGTGGCCGCATCGGCCTGGATCATGCCACCCTGCTGGTTGTCGTCACCCTTGTCCTTGTCGCCGCCAAGCAGCCCCGCGGCTGCCGTGCCGCCGCCGGTGGTCGAACTCGATGAGCCACTCGATGAAGACGACGAGCTACTCAGCCCCGAAGGCAGCGGCGGCGTGCCCGACGTCCCTGTCGAGAAACTGCCGCCGCCCGACGACGAGTTGCCGCTCTGGTTGAACGAGTTCGCATCGTTGGAACTGGCCGACGAACCGCTGTCGCCGCCTTTGCCCAGCATGCCGTGCAAGGTCTTCGCGAGTTTCACTGCATCCGCGTTGCGCAACGGTACGACGTGAATGTTGCCGGGCTGCGCGGTCGGCGCATCGAGCTTCTTCGCGAGCAGCTCCGCTGCATTGAGCCGCGCTGCATTCGATGCGCGCAATAGCAGCGAGTTAGTGCGGACGTCGGCCGTGACTGAAACCTTCAATGTCGTATCCGTACTACCGATCGCACCCGGATCGAGCATCTTCGACAGCGACTGTGCGGTGTCGAGTGCGTTCGCGTTATGCAGCGGTACAACATCCACCTGCTGACCCGCTGCCGAATCTATGCCCGCGATGATCTGCGCGATACGTCGCACGTTATCCGCATAGTCGGTGACGACGAGCGTGTTGTTCGCAGGGTAGGCGGCCACTGTGTTGTTCGGCGAGATCAGTGGGCGCAGTACCGGCAACAGATTGTTGGCCGATTCGTTCTTCAGCTGGAACACCTGCGTGATCACCTGGTCGCCGCGTGCCGAAGGTGCATTACCGACATAAGTCGGTACCCCCTGCAGCTTCGCATCGGCTTCCGGCAACACCTTCAATACGCCGTGATCCTGAACCAGAGAGAACCCTTGCATCCGCAACGCGGATTGCAATGTCTTGAGTGCCTGCTCTTCAGGCACCGGGTTCTCCGAAACGAGATTGAGTTGACCCTTCACGCGTGGATCGACAATGATCGTTTTACCAGTCGCCGCACCAATTGCTTTCGCCACCTGGTCAATGTCGGCGTTGACGAAATTGAGTGTCACCTGTGCGTGTCCGCTTTGCGCGGTAATCAGACCAGCTACGAACAACATCGAGGACAGGCCGCACAATATCTTACGATTTCTTCTCATGGGTGTAATGTCGATGCCTGCAAAAGTGCTTCAAAGTGTCATATATCGCTCGCTCCCCGACGATCTGAAATTCTTAACATTAATTACGTATTTGTTAGTTGTACTGCAATCTCCGTGTATACAAATTTTGCATGCGCTCCATCCCAAGTCAATCGATTAAGTTGAATGGGTAAGATCTTGGAATAAGTGATCGTTCTATGAGCGGGCGAGGAGATCCCACGCCTCACATTCGAGCGTAGGTTGATCGTCAGTTATGAAACGATTCGGCGCTGGTGCGATAGGCTCGACGCCGTTCGCGAGCGCCGCACACGTGAGGGTGATGGGGCATAGTCAACTAGAATGCGCCATGGCCTTATTCCTCAGCCTGCTGGCAGGCATCCTGTTTGTCACGATCGCGCTCGCTCTGCCTGGTCTGAGGCAATGGCGCGCGGCGAGACTGCTGCGTGCCCAGCAGCGGGCCTATAACAGGCAATTTCTGGCGACCCTTCCGCCCGAACGCATGGCGCGACACAAAGCGCACCTGGAGGCGCAGAAAAAAGCGGATCGCGCAGGCAACCGAGCGCTGCAGCTCACCTATTTACTCCAAGGCGCTGCTTGCCTCAGTTACTTCTACGTCTTCTTCTGGCTCGACGATCTCGCGGCACGTCTCATCACCTCTCGTGCCCAGGAGCTTCGCATCATGCGCATTTTGTTGCTGGAGTGCGCCCTCATGTTGCTGGCCGGAATCCTCTGGCTCCAGCTCAAAAATCGCAAACCACGCTCTTTCGTGGATCGCCTGAAACGTATCGGCATCGACTGCTTTGGGATGCTGCCGGTGATCTTCTTCACCGGGATTCCGCTCTATTCCGCGACGTGCGTCGTCCTTTTCCATGTGGCCACAAAACCTGAGACCATTGCCGGCACCGTGACTCGCGCCGGGCTGCGTCACGTCGGCAAAGTCACCAACGCTTACTACGCCGACATCGCCCCGCTAGACGGAAGCGACGAAGTCACCGCCAGATCCTACCGGTCGATCCACTCGTGGCTCACGGGCTATACGGTCCTTGTCAACCGCGAGTGCGCCATTCAGGACCTTCCCGTAGGGCTCCCGGTCGTTCTCCACGGCCGTCGTTCCGAGTTCGGGTTCGCTCTCGACGAAATCACCTCCACCGCGCCTTGCAGTCACGGTGGAGGATCATGACAGGGAGCAGGTACAGGCTCGCTTGACAATGCGGTGCGGTGAAGCGTATCAGCATCAATTGGCAACGACATTCAAATATGCCGTCGATACCGTAATGGCTACAGCGAGGCAGCCTGCTGCGCTATGTACTCTCTCATCCAGATCTGCGCGGGATGATGGTCGCTGCGACGATGCCAGATGAGGTCGAACACTATCTCCGGCAATGCAACCGGCGGAGGAAACAACACCAGGTTTCGGCTGGCCGGCGAACTCAGCGCGACCCGCTTCATCACGGTAGCGGCCATGCTCGTGCGCGCTACGACCCCAGGCACCGCAAACATGTGCGGCAACGTAAGTGCGAGACGACGCTTCTTGCCTTGCTGCGCCAGAACCTGATCAACAAGGCCATGCCGGTCTCCTTCCGGAGACGCAAGCACATGCGATAGCGCCAGGTAGGCTTTCATGCTCATCGCTCGGCGCGCCGACGAATGGCGCCTGGCGATGATCGTCACGAATTCGTCACGCAGGATGGGGCGTGTCTTGATTCGCCCGTCTGAACGCGTTGGCGGCACGCCGATAGCGGCATCGATGGTCCCCGCATCCAGCAGATCAACCGCATGATCCCGGTCGCTAAATGCATGTACGGTGATCGTGATACCGGGCGCCTCTTGCTCAAGCGACTGCAGTAAAGAAGGTAACAAGACAAACGCCGGGTACTCCGACATGCCAAGGCTGAAAGTCAACGATGCACTTTCGGGCAAGAACTCGGGCTTGCTCACGAGTGTGGCCTCGATCTCGCGCAGGGCGTGCGCGATCGGCCCGGCCAGATCACGCGCACGTGGCGTCGGCCGCAGCCCGTCCGCACCGCGGAGAAAAAGCGGATCGCCCAGCAGTTTGCGCAGCCTCGACAGGGCTGCGCTCATCGCCGGCTGGCTGACGCCGACCTGGACCGCCGCGCGGGTCACGTTCAGCTCGCCCATCAAGGCATCGAATGCGACGAGCAGGTTCAGATCGATTCCGTGAAAATCCATAAAACGAATAGAGATATATATAGGTTATTTGTTGGACGGATTTTAACGCAGTTCGCACAATGGGCTCTCCTCTCACGCAATCGATGACAACACCATGAACGCATCAGGTACCGACCTCTCTACACGGCTCCGCGTGGAACGCGCTGCGGTGGAAACCCTTTATCGCGCATTCAGCGAGAAGAATCCCGATCTCGTCGACGAAGTGCTCGCTTCCGACTGGGACGACATTCCGCTCGCGCCCGGTCAGCAGCCGGGACCCGAGGGCATCAAAGTCATTATTCGCAGTTTCACGCAGGCGTTTCCCGATCTTCAGATCGCGATTCACGACATGATCCAGGAGCCCGGCAGGATTGGCGTTCGCGCCGAGATCAGCGGTACCCATCGCGGCGAAATATTCGGCATCGCATCGACGGGGAAGGAAGTGAAGTTCCGCCTTCATGAGTTTCATACACTCGACGGAAAGCACATCACCACCACGTGGCATATGGAAGACTGGTTCGCCCTGTTCCTTCAGCTTGGCCAATTCCCTTCGCAAGCCTGATCAAACTATTTTCTGGAACGAACTATGAAGACAGTCTTCATCAACGCGTTCGGTGGCCCGGACGTCGTCACGCCTGGCGAAGCCGCTCTACGCGACCCGCAACCCCACGAAGTTGTTGTCCGTGTCGAAGCCGCGAGCGTTAACCCGCTCGACCTGAAGATCATCGCTGGCCACATGCAGCAGGTATTTCCCGTCCAGTTTCCGTATGCGCCTGGTACGGATTTCAGCGGCGTGGTCCAGGCTGTCGGCGATCAGGTGACCGGTTTCACACCGAGTGATCGTGTGGTCGGCCGCACTGCGCCAGGCGCAGGTGGCGCATTTGCGAAGGCACTCGTAGCCTCTGCCGCCGGGTTGTGCCTCATCCCGCTGGAGATGAGCTTCGAGCAGGCAGCGGCTCTCCCTACCGCTTTCGGCACGGCCAGCCAGAGTCTTTTCGACATCGGTCAGTTGCAACCGGGGCAACGGGTACTGATTCATGCCGCGGCCGGTGGAGTAGGTAGCGTGGCGGTCCAACTCGCCCATCACGCGGGTGCCTACGTCGTTGCGACAGCCTCAGGCCGCAACGTGGAGCTGGTCAAGAGTCTCGGTGCGAACGAGGTCATCGACTATCGCACGCAGGATTTCACGGCGATACGCGACATCGACCTGGTACTTGACACCATCGGTGGCGAAACGCTGGAAAGGTCGTGGTCGGTACTCGCTGCGGGCGGACGCATCGCGACTCTGGTGGAGTTCGGGATTCAAGCCAGAAACGGTCATGCAGGCGAGTCCGTGTTCTTTGCGGAAGCCGCTTCGTATCTGCGGGACGCCGTGCGCCTGTTCCAGGCGGACCAGCTACAGATCATCGTCGACTCGGTCTTTCCGTTTGACGAAGCGCGTTCCGCGCTAGAGAAGGTGGCCACCGGACACGCGCGTGGCAAGGTACTGATCGGAGTGGGCCACTAGCGGGCGTCGTGCAAAAACGGCGCCACCGTCGGTTCCGGGCGACGCGGATACGAGGTAGCGGCCGGCCAGTCTGGTGTAAAGCGTGGAGGCCGGCCGTTCTTTTACCCCTTAGTCCTGCCACGCGTGAGACTGGAACAGTTCTTCCAGCGGCGGCTGCGTGACGCTCGCCGTGTAATTCGTCATGGTCGATGCGGCGACCACGAGAATCACATCGAGTACACGCGATGCTTCGAAGCCTGCTGCGGTAAACGCAGCAACGTCCTCATCACTGACACGGCCGCGCTTTTCAATCAGCGTTCGTGCAAGGCGTGACAGGGCGGCGAGTTTGTCGTCCTGCGGCAGTCGACGCTCACGGATAGCCTGCACGTCGACCTCGCTCAAACCTTCCTTGAGTGCGAGAAACGAGTGGAAAGCGACCGGCCACGTTGCGGCATTTGTCACCGCATTGGTCAGCAGCAGCGTCTGAACTTCCGATTCAGTGAAGATGCCGCTGTGTGCCTGCTGGAACACCGCGACCAGCCCGTTGATCAACCTCGGTGACCCAGCAATCGCGCCGGCGATGTTAGGCACCATGCCGAATGCCTGAGCGAGACCATTCAGCGCGGGCTTCGATTGTTCGGGCGCGGAGTCGAGCGTGTAGATGGGAAATTGAGTCATGACGTTTCCTTGAAAGTTGGGTGTGTCGATGAGAATCATCAAACGACACGCACACTTTAGTGAGCCACGTCAGGCTCAACAATTACGCGCGAGGTAATAGCCGCCCTTACTGCGCATGCTGCAATTACCGGGGGAGGCATCATGATTACATCGCAGGTAATAGACATGCGATAGCGTCTTCTCCAACATAGCTTCTCAAGGAACACACGCCCCGAAACATTGATTCGACCAGGACGCAGAGGTAACCACCATGCCTATTCCATTAGACATCCCCCTGAAAATCGGCGCCCTCATCTTCCCGAACATGGATCAGTGCGACTTCACCGGTCCGTTCGAGGCACTCGCACGCGTGCCGAACTCGACGTTCTTCACGATCTGGAAAGAGATAGAACCGGTGCGCGATCTTGCCGGCATGAAGCTGCTGCCCGATACGACAATCGACGAAGCACCACAGCTCGATGTGCTGCTCGTGCCCGGTGGTCACGGCCAGGAAGCACTGATGCACGACGAAGCCGTGCTGTCGTTCATCCGCCGGCAGGCCGCCGGCGCACGCTACGTGTATTCGGTCTGTACCGGCGCGTTGCTATGCGGTGCAGCGGGGCTGCTGCAAGGAAAGCGTGCTACGACGCACTGGACCGCCATGAACGTACTGCCGCTGTACGGTGCGATTCCGAGTGAAGAGCGTGTGGTGATCGACAGTCAGTTCATCAGCGCCGGTGGCGTGACCTCCGGCATCGACGGCTCGTTGATCGTCGTGTCGCTGCTGCGTGGCGAGACGGTCGCTCAGGAGCTTCAGCTGTATATGGCTTACGATCCGAAGCCGCCGTTTCAGGCGGGGTCGCCCGCAACAGCGCCGGCAGCGATTCTCGAGACCGTCACGGAGCGGGCGCGGGGCATTACCGAGCAGCGCCTCGCAACGGGTCGAGCGTATCGGGCCCGTATGGAAAATGCCTGAGATCAACTTGCCGCAGCACTCCCCGCGCTCGTTCGCGTCATATCGATGCCGCGCCGTTCAGGGCTAAACAGAATCAGCACTGCGATAACTACAGCAACGATTCCAGTGACGAGTGCGAGCGCCAAACCATAGTTGCCACCGTGATTCACCGCGATTTGCGCCTGCAGCGCGGCGTTGCCGCTCGCCAGCAGATTACCGAGCTGGTAGACGAAACCGGGGAACGTCGCGCGTACTTCCTCGGGAGAAATTTCGTTCAGGTGAACCGGTATCACGCTCCATGCGCCCTGCTCGAAGATCTGCATCAGGACCGCGCCGATAGCGAGCGCGACTGCGCCACTCGAGAACGCCCACAGCGGCAATACCGGCAGCGCCATCAGCGCCGCGATGAAAATCGCCCGGCGGCGACCGATCTTTTCCGATCCCCAACCGAAAGCGAGACCACCGGCGATCGCACCGAGGTTCAGCGCGATCGAGATCCAGGTCACCATATGCGGAGCGAAATGATGCTGCTCACGCAGAAACGTGGGGTACATGTCCTGCGTGCCGTGCGAGAAGAAATTGAACGCGGTCATCAACACGACCGCATAGATCGACAGCTTCCAGTTGTGCTTGAGTGTCGACATGAGGCTCGGGCGCGGCCGCTTCGCCATCTGCTTCCAGCCTGGCGACTCCGGCACGTTCGAGCGCACATAGAGGACCAGCAAGGCAGGCAGTACGCCAATCATGAACATGCCGCGCCAGCCGATGTGCTGATACAAAACACCAAACACAACGGATGCAAGCAGATAACCGCTCGGATAGCCGGCCTGCAAGATACCCGACACGAGGCCGCGCGAACGGGTCGGCACGGTTTCCATCGTCAGTGCGGAGCCCACGCCCCATTCGCCGCCCATCGCAACTCCGAACAGCGCGCGAAGCACGAGCAGCGCGGTCAGGCTCGGTGCGAAGCCGGAGGCAAATTCCAGCAACGAGAAGCACGCGACATTGATCATCAACGTGGGACGTCGGCCGAAGCGGTCCGCGAGGTAACCGAAGATCAGGGCACCGATCGGCCGCATCGCGAGCGTCAGCGTCACCGCCAACGCGACCGCCGGGATGCCGGTATTGAATTCCGTCGCGATGTCCTTGAGGACGAACACCATCAGGAAGAAATCGAAGGCATCGAGCGTCCAGCCGAGGTAGGCTGCGATCGTCACATTGCGCTGTTCGCGGGTCCAGCTCATGTCAGTCGTCTCCAGGGGTATTTTCTTCGAACGGTTTGCAGCGGATTGTTGTGCGCTCACGCACGACATTGCGGCTGCGTGCTGTCATACCGCGCCGGTCGAAGCCAACCGGCATTCAGATCATATGCATGTGTTTCTTGAGGCGGGACCGGGATGACGGTCAGTCCTGCAGCGGACGACGAGCGCGCTGTTGACGTAAAGCGCGTGCTCCCGCGTATTGAATCGGGCAGCGCAGTTTCCAGAATTGGGGGACGTCAGTCCAACAAGAAAACAAATAGGCTGTGATCAGTTTTTTCTATCGCTTACGTACCACTCCCGATCACATTCTTTATGCTGGTAATCTCTGTTTGCCAACACTCAAATGGAGAACAATATGACGTCATCGAATACAAGAAAGCTGGCAGTTCTGCTCACCTCGGGCGCATTGATGCTGGGTCTCGCCGGGCTCGCGCAAGCCCAGGCCAGCGACAGTGCCGCCACCGACAGCACGTCCGCCTCGGCCCCTGCTACAAAAGCGCAGCAAAGAGCACAGAAAAAAGCAGCGCGAAAGGCGGCCCGCAAGCAGGCCCGTGCGAAAAATTCCGCCGAACTGAAAAAGCTGGAGAGCAACGGATACAACCCGGCCCAGAACGATCCGAACTATCCGCAGAACCTGCAAAACGCTGAGAAAAAGGCAAACGCAGCTCAAGCAGCGAGTCAATAACGCATCCCGGCAGCAACCGACCCGATGAACTGGGAGTGGCGCCATCGCGCCACTCCCAGGGAAATCCCTTAATACATACTCAGAAAACATAGACCGGGCACCATACCGGATCGCACAACCGCGTCCGTCGAGCAAGTAGCGGCAGACCTATAGCTGACGTTTATATTCCGCATTATTCTGGCGAGGCCGCAGAACGAAAGTCGCAAGCGAACGACCAGGCGACCGACCGCAGCACGCGTTGCCCCAGGCAGTGACACCCGATCAACCGAAACGCGGCGCAGAGCCCCACACATCGACAGGACCGGATGGACAACGCTCCCCGCTTCGAAGAAGAAAGCGACTACACATTAAAGCCGCATGAGCGGCCGTTGGTACTGGGCGGCCCTGCCAGCCCCGATCATCCGGCGGGAAGACGCTATGCCTACTTCGCAATCGGCTGCCTGATCTGCATCACCCAAGGCCTCGGCAACGGGCTGGTGTCGGTGAACCTGAATTACGCGCAGGGCACGCTCGGCCTCTACAGCGATGAAGCGACCTGGCTCACCGCCGCCTATTTCATGGTCTATGCGACCTCCAACCTGATCCTCGTGAAATTTCGCCAGCAGTTCGGTCTGCGGCGCTTCGTCATCTCCCTGCTCGTCACCTACGTCGTGTTCGCGATGCTGCATGTGTTCACGCGGGGATTCGCCTCGGCGGTGGTGGTGCGGGCCGTCAGCGCGATTTCCGCAGCGGGCCTTTCGTCGACGGGCATTTACTACATGATGCAGTCGTTCCCAGGGCCCAAGAAGATGCTCGGGATGCTGATCGGCATCAGCGTGCCCCAACTGGCGACACCGCTCGCGCGCGTCCTGTCGCCCGGGCTGCTGGAAACAGGCAACTGGCATCGGCTCAACTGGTTCGAACTGGGCATGGCGCTGGCGACGCTGGCAGCCGTGATGGCCCTGCCCTTGCCGCCCAGCGAGCGCCGCAAGGTCTTCGAGCCGGCCGACTTTCTGACTCTCGCCGTGCTGGGGACAGGACTCGCACTATTCGTGGCGATATTCTCCGAAGGCCGGATCGAATGGTGGACGGAGCGCGTCTGGTTGGGCTGGGCGCTCGTCGGCAGCATCGCCCTGATCACCGCGGGCCTGATCATCGAACACTTTCGCGCCAATCCACTGATCAATACGCGCTGGCTGGGTACCCGCGAAGTCGCCCGCATCATGCTGATCGCGGCGGCGATCCGCATTCTGCTCTCGGAGCAAACCTTTGGCTCGGTCGGTCTGCTCACGCTGTTCGGCATGCTCAACGACCAGATGATCACGCTCAATACGATCATCCTCGTGGCATCGATCGCCGGCATCGTCTTTAGCGCGCTGACGCTCGATCCAAAGAATCCCGGCAAACCGATCGCGGTTGCAGCCGTGCTGATTGCGATTGGCGCCTTCATGGATGCGGGCGCAACCAACCTGTCGCGGCCGGAGAATTTCTATCTCAGCCAGGGGTTGATCGGCTTCGCCTCGCTGCTGTTCCTCGGGCGCGCAATGGTGATCGGCGCCGCGCGCATGGTCGTGGGCGGCAGCCAGAATTATCTGGTGAGCTTCATCGTCGTGTTCAACATCAGCCAGAGCGTAGGGGGCGTTGTCGGCAGTACCTTGCTGGGCACGTTTCAGACGATTCGCGAACGGTTTCATTCGAACGAACTCGTTCAGTCAATCGTCATGAGCAATCCGGTGGTCGCCGCGCAGATGCACGCGGGTGCGGGGCAACTGTCGCAACGCGTGGCGCGCGAAGCCAATATTCTGGCCTACAACGACGTTTTCTTGCTGGTAGGTGTGCTGGCCAGCATGACTGTTCTTTGGGGTGTGGTAATCCAGTGGTCGATGTGGCGACGTCGCGAGGTCTCGCCGCTCATCCTTCTCCAGCAGCAAGTGATGAAAGCACAACAGGCGCAAGCTAACAGGAAGAGCCCGGAATGAACGAGCCTAAGAAAGAACTGCCGGCAAGCAACGCTCAGACGCAACCTGCTGCCCCTCCCGCTGCGGCGGCCGAGCCCAGCGGCTGGCATCCGCCGAAGAAAAGCCTGCTGACGATCATCATCATCGTAGTGCTCGCGCTGTGTGCGATCGGCGTGGTCCTGCGCGCGTGGCGTCTGCCGCCCTTTGCCGGGCCTGTCGAGGATACCGACAACGCCTATGTGCGTGGGTTCGTGACGACCATCAGTTCGCAGGTGAGCGGCTATGTCACGAGCGTGCCGGTCGACGATTTCCTCGAAGTGAAGGCCGGCCAGATTCTCGTCACCGTCGACGACCGCATCTATGCGGCGAGAGTCGCGCAAGCCCAGGCCAATCTTGAGGCGCAGCAGGCGGCATTCGATAATTCCGCGCAATCGCAACGCTCTCGCGAACTGGCGACACGCAGCCAGGACGCGAACATTGCCGCCGCGCGTGCACAGCAGGTCCGCGCCGAAGCCGACATGCGCCGCGCAGATGCACTCGTCAAGGATGGATCGCTTTCGAAACGCGAGTACGACCAGACGCGCGCCACATTGCTCGCGGCGCAGGCCGCGCTGCAACAGGCCGTCGCGGGCCGTTCGATCGGTACCGAAGACGTGCGCACCGTGCTGGTCGCGCGTCCGGGATTGAAGGCAGCGATCGATTCCGCCAAGGCGGCCCTGCGCAGCGCACAGGTCGATCTCGAGAACACCGTGATTCGCGCGCCCGTCGATGGACAACTTTCCGAAGTCGGAGTGCGCAACGGCGATTACGTCACGGCGGGCACGCAGATGATGTCGCTGGTCCCGCACTTTGTATGGATCGTGGCCAATTACAAGGAAGCGCAGACACATCGCATGCGCCCCGGCCAGCCCGTGACGTTCCGCGTCGATGCGCTCGGCGACGCGAAGCTGCATGGTCATGTCGAAAGAATCTCGCCGGCAACGGGATCGGAGTTCGCGGCGATCAAACCCGACAACGCGACCGGCAATTTCGTCAAGGTCGCGCAGCGCATTGCCATCCGCATCAGCGTCGATCCGGGACAGGAACTGGCGAAGCGGCTACGACCCGGCATGTCGGTCGAAACCGCGGTCGACACGCGCGATGGTGACAAATGAAGCGCCGCGTTCTTCGTTGCGTTTCTAGCTGCGTCCCTGGCCTCGGCGTTGCATTGCTGCTATCCGCTTGTGCGGGACCGCCGGTCAAAGTCTCCGCCGTGCCCGCCGTCGTCGAACCGGCGACATGGCAAGGCGATGCCGCGCAGACGATGTCGCTGGACAAAGACTGGTGGCGACAATTCGGCGATCCGGTATTGACCGCTCTCGTCGAGAAAGCGCTCGCCAACAATAGCGACATCGGCAAGGCAGTCGGCCGCGTGCGCGAAGCGCGCGCAGACGCAAGAATCGCGCGTGCCGCGTTGCTGCCGACACTCAACGCCGGCTTCGACAACGCCGGGCGCTCGCAGATCGTCAGTCCGTTTGGTACGCCGCTCCTGCTCAACACCGCGCAGTGGGAGCTCGACGCTGCGTGGGAGGTGGATCTGTTCGGCCGGCTGGCGGATCAACGCGCCGCCGCGCGTGACGCGTACCTCGCCAGCGCGGCAGCACGCGATGCCACGCGACTGTCGGTCGCGAGTTCGACGGCGAGCAGCTATATCACGCTGCTAAGCCTCGACGCACAGTTGAAAATTGCCGAGGCCACGCTAACCGCGCGCGCGAATTCGCTGCGCCTCGCCAAAACGGAATTCGCGAACGGCTATTCGTCGCGGCTGGAATTGCAGCAGGCGCAGTCGGAATACGATTCGACTGCGCAGCTGATCCCGCAGACCAAGCTCGCGATCACGCGCGCCGAAAATTCGTTGAGCGTGCTCATCGACGATCTCCCCGGCGATATCCCACGCGGCGGCGTGCTCGACAAGCTGACCGAGCCTGTCATTCCGCAGACCTTGCCATCCGGATTATTAAGGCGGCGCCCCGACGTCGCAGCAGCCGAATATCAGCTCGCCGCCGCGGACAAATTTCTCGCCGCGGCGCGCAAGAACTTCCTGCCGCAGTTCAATCTGGCGGCCTCGTTTGGTCGCTCCTTTGGTACCGAGCAGATTTACCCATTCAACATCTGGTCGATAGGCGGGAGCATTCTTGCGCCGCTGTTCGAAGGCGGCAAGCTGACTGCGCTCGCCGACAAGGCCGGTGCGCAGCGCGATCAGGCCGCCTTCGCCTATCGCGGCACGGCGTTGACTGCGATCAGCGAGGCCGAGAAAGCGCTGGCAGCAGTTCAGCGTCTGGATGAGCAACTGGTGCTGGCCATCGCCCAACGCGACTCCCTGTCTGAGCAGTTGCGGATCGCCACCAATCGCTATCGAGAGGGCTATGCGGGCTATCTGGATCAGCTCGACGCGCAACGCAATCTGCTCTCTGCGGAACTCGGTGTGGTGCAGCTTCGTGCCGATACGCTTGCGGCGCGCGTGACGCTGTATCAAGCGATGGGTGGTGGGTGGAGCGTCGAGATGATCGGTAAGGCGGATGCGGACTAGTTGACGCCTGCCACTGCGTTCTGATCTCGACGTTTCGGCCCGCTGCGCTGCGAGCTGTTAGAGATCGACAGTTATCGGCGCTCCGTCGACCAGAGAACAGCATGCGACGGCGAGTAAGCCGTTGCAGACGAACCCGAGATCTCGCCAAGATCGTTGATCCCGCTAGCGTTACTTCCGTCGCCACCAGGCAGCGTGCCCAGATCGGTCATCACGCCTCTCTCGTACAGAAACGCGTGCGAGTTTCCACTGGCGATGGACGACGATCCGACTATCTGACCGCGCTCGTTGATCGAGTGAGCCGTACTGCTGTTGCCGCCGGGTAGCGTGCCGAGGTCGATCATCACGCCCTTCTCGTACAGAAACGCGTGGTCGTTGCCGCCAGCAGTAGACGACGAACCAACCACCTGACCTCGATTGTTGATCGCGTAAGCGGCACTGCTGTTACCGCCGGGCAATGCGCCCAGGTTGGTCATCACGCCCTTGTCGAATAGAAACGCGTGCTGGTTGTTGTCGCTTGTCGTCGACCAGCCGACTATCTGGCCGCGATCGTTGATCGAGTTAGCCGAGCTGTAGAAGCCACCGGGAAGCGTGCCCAGATTGGTCACCACACCTTTCTCGAACAGAACGGCGTGCGACGCCCGGGTTGAATCGAACGAATAGCCGACGGCCGCGCCGCGATTGTTGATGCCGTAAGCGGTACTGTTGTCGCCTCCGGGCAGCAGGCCAAGGTCGGTCACGGCACCTTTGTCGAACAGCGCCGCGTGCGGGTACTCCGTTGCGATGAACGCGTAGCCGACCGCCTGACCACGCTCGTTGATCCCGTAGGCGCCGGCGCTGGTACCGCCATCGAACAGGCCGAGGTCGATCACCTTGCCGTGTTCGTACAACGTGGCGTGCTGCTCCCCGTTTGCGAGAATCGAGTAACCGACCGTCTGGCCGCGCTCGTTGATGGGGCCAGCGGTGCTGAGGTCGCTACCGGGCAGTGTGCCGAGATCCTTGATCGTGTAATTCTGATGGGCTGCGGCTGGCTGGAATGCAGCGATTGTGAGCAGAATGAAAGCAGTTAGCGTGCGGTGAACGTAATGCACATGGATCATTGGCTTGCATGCGGTTTGCACGGCGATCTCCTTTCCTGGGTGTGCCATGAACGGCGATACGACGCCGGTTCATGGGCTGCACAAAGCGGTATGGCTTGTGACGCGATGTCGGGTGGGGTCGACGGGGAATTGCGTCTTCTTGTGCGGGAAACTGGATATGCATGCAGCGAGAGGTCATCGACCAGTCTAGTCGATGGGATGGTTTCTTCAACCGATTAAATCGCGAGGCAAATTACTTAGCGCGCGCGATTATTGCAGCGACTACTCCACAGGCAACGCGACCGGGACACGCATCCTGTACAAGGAAAAGACCTGTATTGCGAGCGCACAAAGAATCGCGCTGCCATATGCGGCAAGCAGATTCAACCGTGTCAACGTCAGACTTAGTACATAGAAGAACACGGCGAAGCCCAGCAGTGCTGTCACGACGCCGCGCATCAACGGCCGCACGGCTGCGTGACCGATCATGCGATGACCGAATACCGCGAGGATGATGACCATGAACGGAAACGACGCGAGCACACCGCTCGTTTTAGGCCCGACATAAGGTGCGATCAACGTCACCCCGACCACCAGCGCAGCGATCAGCACCATGCGGGAAGGCAAATCCCACCACGGCGGATCGAGCCTGACGGTTCTAACGATGTGGTTGGGAATGAGGTTGAGCGCGAGCGTAACGGTCAGAATGGCGATCAGAAACAAGACCGTTTGCGGCAGCGCGCTCCATTGCAGAAGACCGGCCACGACGCAAAACGTCGCGCATGCGCCCGCGAGCGCCGCGAGCCATCCGCGCGGCGCCAGCCTGTAGTACGCAAAACAAAAGACCGCTTGCGCTGCCGTTGCGACCAGCGATCCCGCTGTAGCTTGCGCTGCAAAGGCAGGTCCATGCTCGAGAGCGAGGAACACCGAAATCGGCCCCGATGTGAGTGGCAATCCCACCAGCAATCCACCGATCGCTTCGCCCCAGCGACGCACCGCAATGGAAGCGGCCAGTAACAACAGCGGCGTAACAGCGAGCTTGAGAACAAGAAGATTCATGAATGACGGCACAACTCAGAGGATGTCGGCGTAGGGCAACGTACGCGGGTCGGTAGCTGCTTCGGAGTGGCTACGCTTCGATATTGAGGACAGCGCCTTCGGCTGACAAACCATTTGTCGTCATACAATGCGTGAGTACGACTCACGCATATGACTATTGTGTTCGATCGACTTCCACCCCTGCAAACGCTGCGCGCCTTTGAAGCAACCGGCCGGCTGTTGAGCATGACGCTCGCGGCCGACGAACTGCACGTCACTCACGGCGCAGTGAGCCGGCATATCAAGACGCTCGAGAGTCATCTCGGCACGCCGTTGTTCCAGCGCCTGACGCGGCGCATCGTCCTGACCGAAGCGGGCGCCGAATTCCTGCTGGCGGTGACTCGTGTGCTGGGAGAACTGACGAAGGAATCCGAACGCCTTCGTGCCCACGACAATGTTGCGCGCCTGAAGATCAACGCCAGCGTGTCATTTGCAAACAAGTGGCTCGCGCCGCGATTGCATCGATTGAAGGCGCTTCATCCGGAGCTCGATGTGCACCTCGATGTGACCGACACGCATATCGATCTGAACGACAGCGACGTCGATGTCGCTATCCGTTATGGAAGTGGTCGTTATCCGCGGGTTCTTGCCGAGCGGATTCTGGAAGAAACCGTGACGCCGGTTTGCAGCCCGGCTTATCAGGCGAAGATGGGCGGGCTGACTTCTGTCGCGAGTCTTGCGCGGTGTACGTTGCTACACGAGGACCGCATGCTGGCCAACTGGGAGCAATGGTTTGCACTGGCGAACGTGGACAGCGTTCGTAGCGATCGCGGTTCGGCCTACAGTCACGGGAGCCTCGCTATCGAGGCGGCGATTCGTGGCGAAGGCATCGCGCTTGGGCGTAGCGTGATTGTGGCTGACGATATTGCGGCGGGATATCTGGTTGCGCCTTTTCCGCAGTTCCGCCTCAAGGCCGAGCGCGGGCATGATCTTCTTTATCGGATCGGTAGTCGGGATGATGCGAAGGTGTGTGCGTTGCGCGACTGGCTGGCTGATGAAGTGCGGGTGTTTCTTGCGCGTGGGGGTTGATGGTCGGGCGAGCACTTCAAGATGCTTCGCACCTGCGGGCACTGCACCGACCGCGAGCCGGCGGTCGAACGTGATGAGCGCGCCATCGTGCGCCCGTGCAAGTGCGAATAGCCTGGTCGTCAGGTCATCTCATCGCGTAGCCGGTTGACAAGATCGAGCGTAACCGGCCGATAGCCGGCTATCGCGTGCAGCACCGGAGCCCGTTTCGTACCGCGGGCGACGCTACACTGGCAGGCAGTTGCAAGGCGGTCCGGGCGAGTTCCGACAATACCCGCCCGATGCTGGAGTGCTCACGCCTGGCACGCAAACGGACAATGGCAAGCACGTCGTCGTCGATATCGAGAGTAGTACGCATATTCATCGCCTTATCATCACACATGAGACATTGGGTGCTTCATTGTAACGGTGCCACCATCCGTAGAGAGTCGAACCAGAGTATCAATCCGATCCGACTTCAGAAACGAGGAAAAATGAGCGAAGCCCTGGAACATCATCTTGTTCAGGCCATACAAAGGAACCGATGGAACGCGCTCATTCTGAGTCGTGCGGCACAACTGGGCTTTGAAGACTGGTGGTTGACCGCAGGTTGTATTGCGCAGTCTGTCTGGAACGTCGCGTGTGATCGGGACATTCACGCGGGCATTCTGGATTACGACTTGTTCTACTTTGATCCGGATACATCATGGGATGCGGAGAACGAGGTTATCTCCGAGGCCGCGCGAATATTCTCTGACGTTCCTGTCGAAGTGCAGGTCCGCAATCAGGCGCGTGTTCCGCTGTGGTACGAGAAGAAGTTCGGAATTTCGTTTGGTTCAGTGCATCGGGCTTCGGATGGTATCGATCGATTTCCATGTGCCACGGTTGCTGTCGGAGTCAGGCTCCTGAACGAGAAGCTTGAGGTCTATTCGCCCTTTGGCCTGACATCTCTGTTCGAAGGCGTGCTGAAACCGAATCGCACGCTTCCCATACCGGATGTATACGAAGAAAAGACGAGGCGCTGGCAGCGCGAGTGGCCACATCTTCGGCGGGAACCCTGGTAGGCAATCGAGCTTGAGTCGCCCGCACGACGGCCTATAAAATGAATAAGCGTCTTACGGCCTGGAGGAGAACATGAAAATCACCGGTAGCTGCCACTGCGGCGCAATCGCCTACGAGGCCAACGTCGATCCGCAAAAAGCAGGTCTTTGCCACTGCACCGATTGCCAGACCTTATCGGGCGCACCGTTTCGCGCAAGCGTGCCCGCCTTGGCCGCAGACTTTCATCTCCTGCGCGGTCAGCCAAAAATCTACATCAAGACAGCGGCATCCGGGGCGAAACGCGCTCAAGCGTTTTGTGCTGAATGTGGCACACCAATCTACGCAGCAGCTGCCGAGAATCCTACTCAATACAATCTGCGACTCGGCGCAGTGGCGCAACGTGCGGAAATCCCGGCGCTAAAACAGGGATGGTGTGACTCGGCACTTTCGTGGGCTCAGAACATCGCGCCGCTACCAGGGCGCCCACAACAGTGATGCGCATTTGAGAACTCGTCATTCCAGATTCGTATGCCGGACACGCATGGACGCCTCATCGACATCAAGACGGCCCGCAAGCTGCGCAACGATGTACTCGCATAGCAGGAACAGGCCACCTTCATACGCGCTACCCATCGGAAGCGCCAGTGGTCCCGACGTATACGCCACCGGACGCGCCATGGTCCGGGCGGGTAAAACAATCGTTAGATCCGCGCAATGCCGCAACGGTGCATCAGGTTCCGCGGTGAACAGTACAGTCTTCGCGCCCGCCGCCTGTGCGATCCGCATCAGCGCGGCGACAGTGTCGAAGTGTCCAGGACCGGCGCTCGCGATGAAGAGATCTCCGCCTCCCACGGCAGGCAACGCCATATCGCCAACAGGCGTCGCGCGCAGCCCCAGATGAAACAGCCGCATGCTGAACGCCCGCATCATGAGCCCTTCCCTGCCGAGTCCATGTAGCGCGATAACGCCTGCTTGCGCGAGCAGACCACACAATGCATCGACGTCCTCTACCGCGACTGCTGCGACGACCGCCTGCAATTCACGGCACGCGTTCGCGGCCCATTCCGGTAGATCGACGGCAGGAACCTGACCGGTAGCAGTGTTCTTCATGGTGTCTACCTCTGAAGGTCAGGAATTGAACCCGGGCGATCGTATGCGACGCTACGCTACCCGTGCTCTGCTAAGCCAACGGAAAAACCAGATCCGCACGCGCCCGCGTCGACTCGATCAGCACCGCGTTAACCTCGTCAGTGTGCTGAACCCAGTTTCTTGCCGCAACTTCATCGCGACCAAACCGCATATGACGTTCAACAAGCCGCTGCCTGCGCAACTCCGGATCGACATCGACATACCACGCTTCATCGAGCAACGGCCGAACATCCTTCCAGTGACCGCGATCGAGCAACAGATAGTTGCCTTCGGTAATCACGAGCGGCGTATCCGGCATGACGGGAATCGCACCGGCGATCGGCTCTTCGATCTCACGACGAAACGTAGGCGCGTAAATCACTTCATCGGAGCGCTGGGCGCGCAGACGACCCAGCAGCGCAACATAACCCGCACTGTCGAACGTATCTTCCGCGCCTTTACGAGCAGCGCGGCCGAGCCGTTCGAGTTCGACGTTCGCAAGATGAAACCCGTCCATCGGCACGATAACCGCACGGTCACGCAGCGCTTCGAGAATGGCCTGCGCCACCGTCGATTTGCCCGCACCCGGTGCACCCACCAGTCCAAGAATACGGCGCTTGCCGTCGGCGACAAGCTGTTCCAGCCTTGCAATAAAACGATCTTCGATCATCGAGACAATGAGGTGTCGTGTTGAAAAACCGGCGCATCGTCCTAATGGTGCGCCCTCGCTTTAGCCGCAGCATTCACGCCGCCAGCGATAAATGCCCGTGCATGCGTGGCCAGATCCATGCCGTCGTCCCACAGGTTCCGCCAGATCGCCAGCGCGTTGGACAACTGCTCGTTCACGACGCTCGACGAAAAACTCTCGAACGTGATCACGCCCTGGTAGTCGATCATCGCGAGCGCATGGAAAAACTGCGTAAAGTCGATGGTACCCGAACCCAGATAGCCCCGGTTGCTCTCGCCGATATGGACATAACCAAGGCGTTTTCCGCACGCGAGAACCGGTTGCATGAAATCGGATTCCTCGATGTTCATGTGATAGGTGTCGAGATGCACGACGACGTTCGGTGCACCGACTTCATCGAGCATCGCAAGCGCTTGCGATGCAGTGTTCAGCAGATTGCTCTCGTAACGGTTCACCACTTCGAGACCGAGCGTGACGTTTCTCTTGTGCGCGAAGTCCGCCACGCGCTTTAACGCATCGACCGCATTGCGTCGCCCTTGCGCGGTAAGCGGCGCGGAATACTTCCCCATCGCGCCGTACAAGATGCCACCGAAGTAGTTGCCGCCGAGTTCGGCGGTAATGCCGATGCCCTCTTCGAGCAACGCTAGTCCGCGTGCGACGGAAGCTGGATCGTCGCTGGATACGTCGGCATCGAAGGTCAGGCCGCGCGAGCAGCCAAGCTGTAGACCGTGCTCCTGCAGCAGATCGCGCGTGAGCGCGAGATCCATGACCTTCGGCCCATGTAACGACAGTTCGACGAGATCGAACCCCGCGGCTTTAGTCTGGCTGATCACCTTGCGCGTCGACTCCGGCGTCAGATCGCCGGACCATACCAATGCATGCACGCCTAGCGTATTCATTGAGTCTTTCCTCCTGATGCGGTCACGCGTCGGCGGACCATGAATTGAATAGAACCGTGCGCCCACGCCCAACGGATGAGCATCACGGCAAGCAAAAACACACCCCATAGGGCCGTAGCAAGATGCTGGCTGGCACCAAGCAAATTGAGGCCGGACGCGATCGCCTGCAGGATGACGAGCGCAATCACCACCGGCACGACACGACCGAAGCCGCCGAACGGATCCACACGCCCGAGAAAACACGCGAGTACGGAGATCAGCAGGAACGCCTCGCCATGGCCGACCCGCACCGAATTGAAGCTGCCGAGCATCACGACGCCGGCGATGCCGCACATCAAACCCGAGAGCATGTAGATGCGCGTGACCGCGCGCGTCGTCGCAATGCCTGAGTAACGCGTGGCCTCCAGATTCGAGCCGATCATTCGCGTAGCGAAGCCGAGACGGGTGCGCGTCATGACGACGTGCCAGAGCGCTGCGCAACCGGCGAAAATCCATAGCGGCACCGGGACGCCGAGCAGCAACCCGTTGCCCAACGACAGCACGAACGGCGGGAAACCCGAAATATCGCCACCGTGCGTGAGAAATTCACCGAGGCCGCGCAGGAAGATCATCATCGATAGCGAAACGAGAATCGGACTTGCGCCGGTCCGCGCGATGATCGCGCCCATCACCCAGCCCGAAGCGGCGCCTGTTGCAAGCGCAGCGGCGATGCCGAGCACGATGGCGCCCGCGCCCGCATTCACTCCGCCATGCGAGTGCAGCACCCACGCCATCGCCAGACCGGCGATGTTGGCGGTAAAGGTCGCCGCTAAATTGAAACCGCCGGAAACCAGCGGCATCAACATCGCCAGCGTGAATAGCCCCAGCTCCGGTAGTTGAAAAGCCACCGAGGTGAAAGTATCGATAGAGAAAAAGCGCGGCGAGGCAAGACTCATCGCCACCACGACGAAGACGAGAAAGCCGAGCAAACCGACGACATCCGCAGGCACGTGCGGCACGAAGGAGCGTCGCGACGAAGAGGTACTCATGACGATGCCTTTGCACGCGGCAACATGAACCGCGATCCCGCGAGCTTCGCAAAACCGTCGCTCGACAATGTGATCGCAATCAGGATGATGGCGCCGATGATCATCTTGAACGCGTAAGGCGAGATGCCAAGAAGGTTCAGCCCGTTCGCGGTGATCGCGGTGAGCAGAATGCCAAGAATCGCGCCGAGGATCGTGCCTCGCCCGCCCCCCAGTCGGGCACCGCCGAGCACCACCGCTGCAAGCACCTCGAGCTCACGTCCGTACAACGCGTTAGGCACGACTTCCTGCACATAGTGAGCCTGCATCAACCCAGCCACACCGGCCATCATGCCGAGCCAGCCGAAGGCCACGTAGTGCATCGTGCCGAGGTTGATCCCGACACGGCGCGCAGCCTCCGGGTTATCGCCCATCGCGTAGAGTTGCCGCCCCGTGGTCGTGCGCCGAAGCAGAAACCAGGTCGCTGCGACCATGACGGCCATCACGGCGACGGGAAGTGCGAGGTCTGCCACACCGCTCGCGGTCTTCACCTGCACGAGTGAAACGCGGTTCATCCACCAGTCGGGCAGATCGTAGATCGACACGCCGCCGGTGACGAACATCAGACCGCCGAAAAATACATTGAAGGTGGCAATCGTCACCACGATCGAGACGATACGAAAGCGATAGATGAAGGTAGCGTTGATTGCGCCCAGCAGAAATCCGAAGCCGGCGGCCGCCACAAAACCAATCGCCCAGTTGCCGCCGCCGAGATGCATAACGGTCAACGCCGTGAGGTACTGAACCACAGACGCGCCCACCGCAAACGAAATGTCGATTCCACCGGCGATCAACACCACCAGCAGCCCAACAGCGAAGATCAGGTTGACCGCACTCTGGTTGAGCAGATCGAACAGGTTGGGCAGCGTAAGAAAGGTCGTCGTCGAAACGCCGAGTCCGATCGACACGACGGCGATGACGAGAATCAGCAGGGCTTCGGTTGAGCCGATCCCCCATTTGCGCAAATCAGGCATGGACGTCTCGCTCGATCTGATCGATGGTCGTGGCACCCGGCGCGTAGTGCGCGACGATCTGGCCATTGCGCATATGCAGCACACGGTCGGCGTTGAAATAGACCTCGGGGATCTCGTCGGAGATCAGCAGGATGGCCATGCCTTGTTCCGCAAGTTTGTGAATGATCGCGAAGATGCCGGCCCGCGCGCCGACGTCCACACCGACTGTCGGCGAATCGAGGATCAACAGCTTCGGGTTGGTCGCGAGCCACTTGGCAAGCACGACGCGCTGCTGGTTGCCGCCGGATAGTGTCGACACGGCGTCGTCCGGTTTGCCGATCTTGATCGCCAGCCGCTCTATCCAGCCGCGAATCAGATCGTCACGCTTGCGCGGCGCGATCAGGTGCGTGGCATCGAGCAGGCCGTCGAGTACCGCAGCCACGGTGTTGTCGCCAATCGATTGCTGCTGCACCAGGCCGAGCTGCAAGCGATCTTCGGAAACGTAAGCAATGCCCGCCCGAATCGCGTCGCGGTTAGAGCGCAGCGCTAGCGGCTTTCCGTCGAGAGCGATCGTGCCCGCATCAGGCCGCGTCATGCCGAACAGCGACAGCGCGAGCTCGGTGCGCCCTGCGCCGAGGCGGCCCGTCACGCCGACGATCTCGCCTCGCTTCACATCGAGCGACACCGAATCGTATTCGCCGCGCCGCGACAGATTGTCGATCCGCAATACAACCGGCGCCGCCGACAGATCCGTCGTGCGTACCGCGTAGTCGAAAGTGCGACCGGTCATGAGTTCCGTCAGCCGCGTTTGTGTCATACCCGCGGTCGGGAATGTGCCGACATAACGGCCGTCGCGCAGTACCGTCACACGCGTGCAGACGTCGAGCACTTCCGCGAGCCGGTGACTGACGAACACGACAGCGATGCCGTCGGCGGACAGACGCCGGACGATCTTGAGCAGCGCTTCCGTTTCGGCGTGACTCAGCGATGCGGTCGGCTCGTCCATGAAGACCAGCCGCGCATCGGCAACGAGCGCGCGGGCGATCGCCACGACCTGGCGCTGCGCAATCGACAGCGAGCGCACCGACCGGTTGAGCGCAATATCGACACCTAGCCGCTCGAGGATGCGGTGCGCCGCAATCTTCATCAGGCTGTAGTTAACGAGGCGCGGACGCGGACCGAGGTTCTGTTCGAAAGCGATATTCTCGGCAACCGTCATCTCGGGAAATAACGCGAGATCCTGCCAGATCACCTGGATGCCGAGGTCCCGTGCCTTCGCCGGATCCAGTCCTTCGATCGATTGGCCGTCCATCAGCATCGCGGCATCCGGCTCGGGTTGATAGACGCCGCTGATCACCTTGATCAGCGTGCTCTTGCCGCAACCGTTTTCTCCGGCGAGGCACAGCACCTCGCCGGGCATCACGTCGAACTTCACGGCCTGCAACGCTTTCACGCCGCCGAATAGCTTCGAAATGTTCTCGAGCTTGAGCAACGCGGTGCCTTCAGCATGGTCAGTGTCGACAACCGCTGGTACGTCGCTCGCATGACCTCGCTCAGACGAGCGAGGTGCCGTGGAAGCAGATGGATTCATCGATTGATTCCGCTCGGGCGACCCGATCAAAGGCCCGATTTGGCGAGCGCGTCGATGGTGTTCGCGTTGAGTTCCACCAACTGGTCGACGATCAGGTTATGACCATCGGGATGGACGACGCCGAGACCCGGGATAGTCATGCCGTCCTTGATCGGCTGACCCTTCGCCACCATCACGCCCAACGTCACGAACACTTCGCCGGCCAGCTCGGGGTTCCACATAAAGCCACCGGTCAAAACGCCGTCGTGCACGAGACGCTTGCCCTGCCCCGGCGAGAACGGCCCAAGCACAACGATCTTTCCTTGCTGGTGGTTTTCTGCAACTGCGCGCGCCGCTCCAATCGGGCCCTGGCTGCCGAAGGCGAGAATGCCCTTCAGGTCGGGATGGGCGCGCATCAGATCGAGTGCGGTCTTGCGCGATGCGTCGACATCTTCTGCCACGCCATAGCGGTCGCCGACCGGTTTCATGTCGGGATAGTTAGCCTTGAGGTACGCAATCGCCGCATCGGCCCATGCGTTGTGCAACGGCACCGTCAACGAGCCCACGAAGACCGCGTACTCGCCCTTGCCGCCCAGCGCGGTAGCCAGGCGCTTGGCATACGCTTCACCGAAGCCCTTCACCGATGCAAGTTCGAAATCCCAATCGGTGTTCTGCTGCTTCGGAGACTCGTGTGTGATCACCTTGATGCCTGCTGCACGGGCGCGTTGCAAGACCGGCTCCAGCACTTGCGCATCGTTAGGCACGACACCGATCACGTCGACGTGTTGCGCGATCAGATCCTGAATGGCCCGCACCTGCAACGCCGGGTCCGCACTGGTCGGCCCGACCATGAACGCCTTGACGCCGAGCTGATCGGCGCGCTTCTTGATCCCCGCTTCCATCGCGTTGAACCATGGAATTCCGCCGATCTTGACGACGATGCCGATGACCGGGTGATCGGGCGAAGCGCTTGCCACGCCGGTGCTTAACGCAAATGCCGCAAATGCAACGACGCCTGCGCACAGAATGCGCACGAGATTCTTTGACATGTCTCCTCCGCTGGACCACGGACCACGCGCTACGCTCGCCGGCCGTCCAAGTAGGGGTTATGAAAACGTACGGTCAGCTCGTTGCTGTAAACTTGCTGAATCCATTCAGCAATCGGCTGAAGTGCATGCTGTATCCATTCAGCACGTACGTCAACTAGGTGAATACCCGAAATGGATTGATCCGGCAGAAGCGCTACCGTCTGCCGGACAAGAACGAGATCGATCTCTGGAGTGAACCGCCGATGGCCCGCAACCCCACGAACCGCAAGTCCACGATCTACGACATCGCGAAGGCAACGGGTTCTTCGATATCCGCGGTGAGCATGGTGCTGAACGGCACCTGGGCGCGCTATCGCATCAAGGAGGAAACTGCGCAGCGCATCCTCGCGAGCGCGGCGCAGCTCGGCTACAACGTGAACATGAAAGCGCGCGGGTTGCGACTCTCGCGTTCCGGACTGGCCGGCATGATTCTTCCGCACTATCGCAATCGTTTTTTTGCGGGGCTTGCCGAGACTTTCGAAGACCATGCGCGCAACCGCGGGTTGTGCCCGATCGTGGTCAGTACTCAGCGCGATCCTGCTGTGGAAGCGAGCGTGACCGAGACGCTGATTTCGCAGCAGGTGGAGTTGCTGTTTATCGCCGGTGTGCGAAATCCGACGCCGCTCGATGCACTCTGCTCGGCAGCGGGGATTCCCTGCATCAACGTCGATCTGCCTGGCGAAGGTGCGCCTTCGGTGGTGTCCGACAATCGCGGCGGCGCTCGTGCGCTGGCAGACGTGTTGATGGACAAGATGAAGGCGCGCGGTAACGCGCCCGATGAACTGCTCTTTCTTGGCGGCGTGACCGACGAGTATGCGACGGATATGCGCATCGCCGGCTATCGCGATGCGTTCGAAGCGCGGGGCATCAGCCCGGCCGCCGATGCCGTGGAATGCTTCGGTTATGCCGCGTCGTCGGCGAGGCTTGCGCTCGCGCGCCGCTATGAGAGCCTGGGCCGGCTTCCCGCCGGCTTGCTGATGAATTCGATTACCGCGTTTGAAGGGCTGGTGCAGTTCGCGTCGAGTTTGTCGCGCGATGCCTGGCAATCGACGGTGGTCGGCTGCTTCGACTGGGATCCTTTTGCTGCGCATCTGCCGTTTGAGGTGACGATGATGCGTCAGGACGTGCAGAAGATTATTTCCGAGGCGTTCGCACTGGCCGACAAGCACGACGACAGGCATGACGCGACCGCGCACCCACTCGTCGTCGTGCCGACGGGTTTTGGACCGATGTCGGGTGAGGACGACCGGATGGTCGAGCCGGAGAGTGTCGGGAAGGTCAGCGTATCGGGTCTTTGAATGCGGCTACGCCGCTCGACGCTCGATCCAGTTACGCAAGTGGCCGGCCAGAACAGCACCGATGATCAGCGACACGTAGAGCACAAGGAGATTGTGACGCCAGGCATCGAGAGAGAGCCGATGCTCGACCAGTACCGCATCGGGCCGCGGAAGGATGACATGCGCTGCTTCGACCGCGCGGGTCATCTGAATGAATCCGACCGCCGACAACAGCGGCAGAAGAATCAGTACAGCAAGCAGTATCGGCTTCGCGCGACGCACCGTCTCGTGGTGTCGAAAGCGCAGCCACAGTCCAAGGCAACCGTGCACCCAGCCCGGGGCGAGCAGCGCAAGTTGCAAGCCTTGCGTGCCGCCCGTAATCAGCGATATCACGATCCGCTCATAGTTCGGTTCGAATCCATAGAGCGAGGCAGCAAGGCGCGTCGACACCGCATGGCCAATGAGCAGAAGCGGAAGACTTAGGCCGGCCCAAAGACGGACCCAGTCGGTGAGCGGCAGTGTCCAGTGGCGACGCCCGTACAGCGTATGCATAGCCAGTGAAAAATGCAGAGCAGCTGAGCCGTACAGCAGGATCGTTCCGGGCACGCTGTGCCAGAGTCGTATGGCAAGCGTCAGGCCCTGTCCGGCAAGTTCAAGCGACCAGATGCCGAGCGCGTGATTGACCAGATGGAGAAACACGTAGACGAGCATCACCACACCGGAGGTGAGCTGCAAACGGCGCAGTATCAGTTGCACTTGCGTTTCCTCCTGGCGGTGCGTGTGGGGAGAATACCGACTCTGGAGCGGCGTATGGTACGACATGCCCTGAGGAGACACGGGCTCGTTGCCGGATATTCCCGTGAAACGGGCAGCGACACTTTGTCGTCACGCGCGACGCTTTTCAAGGAAGATACGGCAGGCGCATGCCAAAGACCATGCGAGTCCGCCAAATAGAGGGCATACGAAGATGACAAAGCTTTCTACAATGAAACGCTGGGTGACTCTCGTGGCGATGCTGTCCGTCTCGCTGACAGTCGGTATCGTCCCGCCCAGTTCCGCATTCGCGCAAACCACACAGCACGCAGGTGAATCCATGACGAAAGTATTTGCGCCACACGGCACGCTACGCGCGTCGATCAATCTCGGGAACCCGGTACTGGCCAGTCTCGACCCGGCAACCGGCAAAGCGGTTGGCGTATCGGTTGATCTCGCCACCGAACTCGCTAGCCGTCTCGGTGTGCCGCTGCAACTCGTCGTGGTCAAGTCGGCGGGCGCGTCCGTCGATAACGTCAATCAAGGCAACGCCGACGTCGGCTTCTTCGCCGTCGATCCGAAGCGCGGCCAGGAAATCAGTTTCACGAAGCCGTATGTGTTGATCGAAGGCTTTTATCTGGTACGCGACACGTCGCCGATTACGACCAACGATCAGGTCGATCAACCAGGCATAACGGTCGCGGTTGGCACGGACAGCGCGTACGATCTGTTCCTCACGCGCGAATTGCATCACGCGAAGATCGTGCGGATTCCACTCTCGCCCGCTGTGGTGCAGGGATTTCTCGATCAGCATCTCGACGTGGCCGCAGGCGTCAAGCAACAGCTGGAAAGCGATGCCGCAAAGACCGGTGGGTTACGCATACTCGACCAACGGTTCATGGTGATTCGCCAGGCGATGGGCGTGCCGAAGGCAAGAGGCGAAGAAGCGGCCGCGTACCTGTCCGGGTTTGTCGAAGAGATGAAAGCATCGGGGTTTGTCGCGGCGTCGCTGGCGCGTCATCGGATTGCGGGTGCAATCGTGGCAAAAGGCGACGACTAACACGCTTCAAGGAGGAGACATGACACAGCCGGATTCAACCGGGAATCAGCCTGCATCTGAACTGATCGACCAGAAAATCGTCGAGCTCGGCGACTGGCGTGGAGCGACCTTGAGCCGGATGCGCGAGCTCATCAAAAACGCGGTCCCGGATGTCGTCGAAGAATGGAAGTGGCGCGGCACGCCGGTCTGGTCGCACGACGGAATCATCTGCACCGGGGAGTCCTACAAGGCGGTCGTCAAGTTGACCTTCGCCAAGGGCGCTTCGTTGAAGGACCCGGCCGGGCTCTTCAACTCGAGTCTCGATGGGAACACGAGACGTGCGATCGATATCCATGAAGGAGAAGAGATCGACGCGAAGGCGTTCAAGGCGCTTATTCTTGCTGCGGTCGCGCTCAATGCATCCGGTGCAAAGGCGAAACCTAAGCGTGCGAAGTGAGGTATGTGCACGAGGTGCGGTGTACATTTTCTGGAATGCGTTTACACCTTGTGTTTTGCGCGAGCTGGACCGGATGATTCGAACGCTGTCGAGTGATGACATATACAACAGCGCCCAGGCTTCCCCGAGGTGGAGTGAGCACCAGGCTGCATCTGGCGGTGGACGCGGCACGCAGGCCATTGCGATTGACCATCTCTACAATTTCTTAAGCCGCTCGGCGTCAAGCCAGCTGTTGCTCTGAATAATTTCGTCGACCACATCGAGCACGAGCCGCCGACCCTCACTAACCGCTGGCGAGTGTGAGCGCGCAGAATTTTCGCAGAGCGCCCACGTCATGTGGAGGCCTCGAATGGGGCTCCACGAAATCGAATCGTCCCAGTATGCATTGCCGCTAACTGCACAGCACGGCGACACCGTGTCCGCGATACCTTGACTCGCCAGCTCCATCGACAGATGCATCGCGTCCAGTTCGAACAGCAAGTTGAACTGGAGATTGCGACGAGCCATCGAATTCTCAATGGTTGTTCTGATGACGTTCTGCCTGCTGGCAAGAGCGAGTTTGCGATTGTCGAGTCGCGATAGCGGCACGGGCTTGTCTGGCCGTAAGCCGCTGTCTTTCGCTCCAACAAGAATGAGTGGCTCCCGTACCAGTGGCTTATGAACATAGCCCTGCGGTGGTGAACCTTCAAACGGGACTATCGCAAGGTCGAGCATTCCGGCATGCATGGCTTCACGCAACTCATGGCTTACACCCTCGTGGATGCGCAATCGTACGCCCGGGTATTGGGCGACAAGTCGCTGGATAAATTTCGTTGTGAAGAGATGTCGCCAGGACGGCGCAACGCCTAGAGAGAGCTGTCCGGCCGCGCGGTCACCCACCTGTTCAACCAGGGACGACAGTTGCCGAATAATCGGTCGCGCGCGTTCCTGCAGTAATTCACCGGCCTCGGTTAGCCGGACACCGCCTTTGGTGCGCGTGAAGAGGGTCGCACGCAGCTGATGCTCCAGCTGCCCGATGTGGCGCGACAACGCCGGCTGCGACAGTCGTAAGTCCGCTGCGGCCTTGTTGATGCTGCCAAGTTCCGCAACACGCAGGAAGTACTCGATGAACTGCGATTCCACTGCCGCCTCCCTAAATCCTGAGTTGATTAATCTCGATCCTTCTTACCCGAAAATTGGATAACACGTATTCTGCTTCAGCATTATCCGGATAACTATCGGATCGCTAGTATCGAATCTACTCCGCATCAAGAGACGAACCATGAACCCGGTCCACGCGTATCGCACGCCCCTCCCTCACGACGACCCGTCGCATCGACCGAACGCCACCATCGAACATCGCTTCGCTCTGCCGGCGGACATGGAATGAGTCTCGCGACCACGACACCGATGGACTGGCGCACGCATCGCGGGTTGGTCGCCCTCGCTGTCGGCTATCAATGGTTCTACAACGGCGCGAACTTCCTGGCGTTCAAGGTAGCCGGGAACGCCATGCATCCCTTGATGGTCGCAACACTTCGCTTCTCGCTCGCAGCGCTCTTCATGCTTCCGTTCGGAATTACGCGCTGGCGGCGCGCGCCTGCGTCAGCACGCGAGGTGGCGGGTGCCGCACTCATCGGCATCACGATGCTGGTTGCGAGTCAGGCGCTCGCCGTCTGGGGAACCCATTTTCTGCCAGCCGGCGTGGCTGCGATCTTCGGCTCATCTTCACCGCTCTTTCTGGCGCTCTTCGCATGGGCCGTTTTTCATCGGCCCCTGGCGGCTCGCCAGGTAGCCGGAGTCGCCGTCGGCATTGTCGGCCTTGCACTGATGGGCTGGACATCCGCAACCGGCAGCGACTTCCGCCCAATGGGCGCAGCGCTTGCACTGACAGCATGTGCGGCATGGGCAGCAGGTTCACTGCTGGCGTCTCGCGTGGCTTTGCCTCGCGACCCCGTGCTCAGTCTCACAGTACAACTCGTGTCGGCCAGCGTGGTCCTCAGCGCAATCGTCACGGTGTCGGGCATCGCAGCTACAACTCACCTCGCGAATGTTCCAGCGTCCGCGTGGGCCGCGATTGCGTTTCTCGTCGTAGCCAGCACGCTCATTGGCTACGCCGTGTTCCTCAAGCTCAATGCAGAAGTTTCATCAACCCTTGCAAACACCTTCAACTACGCCGCACCCGTGGTCGCGCTGGGTCTCTCGGCGGTCCTGCTACACGAGCCTTTGACCCTGGTGAAGCTGGTTTCGGGCGCGATAGCCTTGATGGGCGTCGCGCTAATGATTGGTGGCACGAAGCGCGTGTAATGCAGCGACTAAACCGGAGAATTCAACCATGACGAACTCGAATCGAACCACGCTAGTTTCGCGTACGTTCAGCATGATTGATCAAACGACGCACTTCCTCGAGTGCGGGCCGGCTAACGGACCGCTGATGATTTTTCTTCACGGCTGGCCGAGTATCGGCTTGATGTGGCGGGCGCAGCTGGACGCTTTCGCCGCTGATGGATGGCACTGCATCGCGCCCGATTTGCGCGGCTATGGTGGCTCGTCAGTTCCTTTGGTAAACACTGCCTACACCATAGAGGCAATCGTGGCAGACATGGTGGCGCTCCACGACCACCTTGGCGGCGAGCCCGCTGTCTGGGTCGGTCACGATTGGGGCAGCGTGGTCGCCGCCGAGCTAGCCGCCCATGAGCCTCGACGTAGCCGCGGCGTAGTACTGACTTCCCTCGCATATCAACCCGACGGACATGCCCTAAGCACCGTTGTCCCTCTGGTCGACCGCGCGATTTACCCCACTGAGCAGTATCCGGATGGTCAATGGGACTATTACCGCTACTACATGAACCACTTCGAATCTGCGGTCGCCGACCTTGATGCAGACCGGGTCGCATCGTTGGCTTCTATTTTTCAAAAGGGAAAACCAGACGGCGTTGGCAAGATATCGCCCAGCGCGGAAGTCACGAGAAAGGGAGGACGCTTCGGCGAAGCGCATCGTGCCCCTCCGACTCGACCTGATCCGGACATCTGGCCGCCAGCGGACTTCGAGGTGCTCGTCGAACGGTTCAACGTGCATGGTTTCCGTCCCGCATGCGCGTGGTACCTGAACGATGATGCCAATATTGCCTATGCGCGCAAGGCAGCCGATGGCGGCCGTCTGTCGCAGCCGGTGCTCTTCGTCAATGGTCATTTCGACCAGATCTGTACCATCGTCGGCAATCGTCAGGGCGAACCCATGCGGACCGCCAGCACAGACCTCTCCGTGATCGATTTGCCCGCCGGGCATTGGCTGCCCCTTGAGTGCAAGGCAGAGCACATTCAGGCTATTCGTTCCTGGCTAAAGACCAAAGCTCTGTGATGGCGTCAAAGAAGAAGCGGCGGGCGCAGTGCAAACGAGAAACCTCCGTCGCTTCACGGTTTATCCGTATCATCGCCAGGGTATGTGTCGTTTGCCACGAACGTACTGTAAAAGATCTACCTGACAGTCTCATTCCGTCGCGAAGAACACGTCCGTCCAAACGACTCTATCCACTGCATCTAACCCGATCGTGCCGACTGCTACAGACATTCGCCTCATCTGCGTGCCCTTGCGGGCCATCGCGCCTGCGTATCGAGTGAAGGGTCGACATTTCTCATGAGCACCACCGAGACCACCCAGAACGTCCCCGTCGACGCCACGCTCGATTCCACCGCGGCACGGCACGCTCCGCTGCCGCTTGCCCCCAAGATCGCGTATGGCGCAGGCGCGTTCGTCGACACGGTGACCAACAACGGGTTGACCGTGTTCGGGCTGTTCTACTTCACTAGCGTATGCGGCGTGGCTGGCGGCCCCGCGGGACTCGCACTGTCGGCCGGACTGGTCGTCGACGCGGTGCTGGACCCGCTAATCGGTTCCGTTTCCGACCGATGGCGCTCCCGGCTCGGCAGACGCCTGCCGTTCATGCTGCTGGGCCTGCCGCTCGCAATGATTGCATTCGTGCTGATTTTCTCGCTGCCTGCCGGCGTATCTGCCACGACGCTGTTCGTGATGCTGCTTCTGTTGTCGGTGATGCTGCGGCTGTCAGTGTCGCTGTTCAATCTGCCGTACCTCGCGCTCGGCGCGGAACTGACCGACGACTACGCGGAACGCTCGAAGGTCGCCGCGTGGCGCTGGGGTCTCGGCATGGTCGGTGCACTCGCCGCCGTGCTGATCGGTTTCGGTTTCTTCTTCAAGGGTGCGGGTGGCCTTTCGCATCGTGACGCGTATTCGCCATTCGCCTTGACGTGCGCCATCGTGGCAACGCTCGGTGCGCTGGTCGCGATATGGGGCAGCTTCAAGCTGCGGCATCGCGCGCATGTCGTTACCGAAGATCGTTCGGACTGGCTGCGTGCATTGCTCGCAGGCGTCGCCGAGATTTTTCGCAACCGGTCGTTTCGCATCCTGTTCGGTGCGTCGGTGCTGTTCTTCGCGGCGCAGGGCGTCGCGATGTCGCTCGGCCTGCATGCGAATACCTATTTCTGGCGACTTCATGCCGATAGCATCAAGCTCGTCACGGTCGCGTATTTTTGCGGGCTGCTGATCGGTGCGCCACTGATCGGCCTCGTCGCGCCACGCTTCGACAAGAAACGGATGCTGCTGCTCAGTGTGTGCGTCCTGATCGCCACGCAGACGTTACCTGCCACGCTGCGACTCGTCGGGTTGCTTGCGCTGGAGGGCCCGCCGCTCGTGCTGCTGCTCGTCGCGAATGCCGCGATCGGTGGGCTTGCTCTGACTGCCGCGGCGATTGCCGCTTCGTCGATGCTCGCCGACGCCGCCGACGAACACGAGTACCTGTTCGGTCACCGCCGCGAAGGGCTCTACTTTGCGGGCTGGTCGTTCGCCAGCAAAGTCGCGACGGGCGGCGGTGCGTTGATAGCAGGTCTGGTGCTGGAGTTCAGCGGATTGCCGAGTGGCGCTGCGGCGCAAGCAGGTGTCGAGGTCGCGTTGCGCCCGGAGACGGTCGCCGTGCTCGGCCTGGCCTATGGCCCTGGTGCCGCGCTCCTTTCCATTACCGGCGTGCTGCTCATGCTGCTGTACCGGCTCGATCGATCGGCGCATGCACGCATCCTCGAGCAACTGGCGCAACGACGCGCCGCCGGTTGACCGCGGTCTCGTCTCTCGTCGAGATCCGCAATCACACCTCCCAGCGGCGCGCCAGGTCTGCTTATATCCGCCCCAACAGCAGCAACACAACCAGGACGATCAGCACCACGCCTAACGTGCCGCTAGGCGCATAGCCCCAGGAACGACTGTGCGGCCAGGTCGGGAATGCACCGATCAATACCAGTATCAATACGACAATCAAGATTGTTCCCAACATGGCGTGCCTCCTTCCGGTTCGTTGTTCGAGCAACCCATCGCCGCTCTCCCCGGTCATCAGCAATCCTCGTGCCCCCTGCCCGGCCTACGCGCAAAACTCAACGCTGGGAACACTCCGTATCGATCCGACCGCCCACTGGTAAGCCACCAGAAGACTCAGGCACAATCGGCGTGAGAACCGACGCTCGAACCCGGATCGGTAGCGCCGCCATCGCCTTACCGGCATGCGCGGCGCATTCAAAATCCTGAGAGGAAAAATTCTTATGACGGCCAATGCCGCGCAATGCACCACGGCACATATCCTGATGCCGCTCCCTTCCCGCGATTCCGATCCGAGCGAAGTCGCCGTGAGCTGGCAGATTCTGCGGGCGCGTGGACACCGCGTCAGTTTCGCCACGCCGGACGGCCGCCCCGCCGAATGCGATCCGTTGATGATCGATGGCCGCGGCCTTGATCCGTGGGGCTGGGTTCCGGGCCTACGCTGCCTGCCGCTGGTCGGTTTGATACTGCGGGCGCGGCGCGACGCTCGCAACGCTTACGCGCAACTCCGCGCAGACACCGCGTTTCAAAACCCACTGCGCTGGGATGCAATCGACATCGCGAACTTCGATGGCCTGCTGCTGGCGGGTGGTCACCGGGCGCGCGGCATGCGCGAGTATCTTGAGAGCGAACAGTTACAGGCAGTCACCGCCGCGTGCTTTGCTGCGGAGATGCCAATTGCTGCGATCTGTCACGGCGTACTGCTGGCCGCTCGCAGCCGTCGCCCCGACGGACGATCGGTACTGTACGGATTGCGCACGACCGCCTTGACGTGGGCACTGGAACACAAGGCCGCATCGCTCACGCGATTCACCCGCTTCTGGGATCCCGACTATTACCGCACCTACAGCGAGTCGCCTGGTCAGCCCGCCGGCTACATGTCGGTTCAGCAGGAAGTGACGCGCGAGCTGGCCCGCCCCGAAGATTTTCTCGACGTACCACGCGATGCCCCCGACTATCGCAGCAAGACCGATGGCATTGCACGCGATAGCGACAGCGACGAGCGGCCCGCCTTCGTCGTGCGCGACGGCCGCTATGTATCGGCGCGCTGGCCTGGCGACGTGCATCGCTTTGCGCGAGAGTATGCCGAGCTGCTCGAAGAATGCGCGCTCACGAAAACGCAACCGAGAATTTCTTCTTGAACTCGCTAGGCGTCAACTGCACATTCTTTTTAAAGAAACGGCAGAAATACGCGAAGTCGTCGAAGTTGAGTTGATAGGCAATTTCGGCGACATTCAATTCCGACTGCGCCAGCAAGCGCTTTGCTTCCATGAGCACCCGGTCGTGGATCAACTGGGTCGCCGTGCGTCCCGTCGTCGCCTTGACTGCTTCGTTGAGTTTTCGATCGGTGACGAACAGCAGCGACGCATAGTCCTGCACCGAACCGAATTCGAGGTAGTGGTCCTCGATCAACACCTTGAAGCTGCGCGTCAGACTATAGCTGCGCGGCAGTACCGACTCCGTGGCGTGCGGCCGATGCAGTCGACGCAACCGGATCAGGAGAATCTGCAAGAACGAGCGCACGACATCGTAGCGCCAGCGCTGCTGGTTCTTGAACTCTTTCTCGAGTTCGAGCAAGAGCGGAAACAGCTCGGCATGCTGCTCGGGCGTGAGATACAGAACCGGGTCCGTGTGGGCAATATGGAAGAAAGGAGAATCGGCGGGCTCTTCCGCACGCGGAAATAGTTGCAGGAAAAACTCCGCGCTGAAATTGATCGCGTAACCGCTGGCGTCGATCGTCGACGTCCATCCGTGGATCTGCCCCGGCGAAATAAAGAAGACCGAATACGGCTTGATTTCGTAACTGTCGAAGTCGAGCACATGTCGGCCTTGCGCATTGCACATCCAGAGAATGTGGTAGTAGCTATGCCGATGCAGGAAGGCCCGCGGCAGTTCGTTGCGCCCCTCCAGCTTCACCAGGTCGAACAGGAAATCGCTCCCCGTCCCGCCAAAGTCGGAGACCTCGAAGTTTGGAGTGGCTTCAGGTTGGCGCCCCGCTTTCATGTCTGTCTCGCGAAGAAAAATCCAATAGAAAGTACGTTAAGTCCTACCGCACCGAGCGCTACGCTCAGTAGCATTTTCTTCACCTCGAAGCGCGCGCGAAGGCACTCGTCCCCACGACGATAGCGTTGCCGCGGCGTTCGCGCCCTCCCGTTTACCCTGATACGAGCTCATTCATGCTACTCGATGTTCGCACCTATACCGCAAGGCCTGGCGCACTGCACAAGCATCTCGCGCTCTATGCCGAGCACGGCTTCGACATTCAGCGCAAACATCTCGGGGAACCGCTCGCCTATATGGTTGCCGAGTCCGGCCGCCTGAACTGCTACACGCATATCTGGGTGTTTCAGGACGCGGCGGATCGCAGCGCGCGTCGCGCACAACTTCAGGCCGATCCGGACTGGATCGCCTATCTGGAAAGAAGCGCGCAGGCAGGTTATCTGGTTGCACAGGAAAACCAGTTGATGACGCCGGCTAAATTCGCGCCGCTACCGCGCTGACTTTCATCGCTGTTCACACATGACCGACGCCGCCAGGGCCCGACGACTATGAGGAGATAGCACGCCGGCATAGACGATAAAAACTGGAGGAGACAATGTTCCATCAAACCTACAACCCCGCTTACGGGTCGCTCCTGGTGTCGTCGTTATTCGCGGCGCTGCCCCTCGCTTCGATGTTTCTGATGCTCGGATGGTTGAGAATCTCACCGCATCTATCGGCGGTAATTGCGCTTGTGTTCGGCGGGATGGTTGGCGGTTTCGTCTACGGCATGCCGGTATTGACGATTCTCGACGTCGCGGCATACGGCGCGGTTTTTGGCCTGCTGACCGTGTGCTGGATTATCGTCAACGCGATCTGGCTGTACAACCTCACTGTTCAGTCGGGCCACTTCGCGATCCTGCGCGATAGCTTTGCTCTTGTCAGCGACGATCCGCGCATCCAGGCCATCCTGATCGCCTTCTGCTTCGGCGCTCTGATCGAGGCGCTCGCCGGTGCCGGTACGCCCGTTGCCATTGCCGGCGCGATGCTGGTCGCGATCGGTGTCAAACCGGTCAAGGCTGCAACGATTGCACTGGTCGCGGACACCGCACCGGTTGCATTCGGCGCGCTCGCCGTGCCGATCACGACGCTCGCCCAGGTCACCGGCATTTCCTTCGAAGAGATCGGCAAGCACGTTGGGCGGCAGACGCCTGTTGTCGCTGCGATCGTGCCGCTGGTGCTGATCTGGATCATGGACGGCAAACGCGGCTTACGCCAGATCTGGCCGGCCGCGATTGTGTCCGGGTTTGCGTTTGCCATTACGCAATGGCTTAGCGCCAGTTACTTTTCGATTGTCCTTGCCGACGTTATCGCTGCACTGGTTTCCGCCGGCGCCATCGTGATGTTCCTGAAAGCGTGGTCGCCTGTCAGGCTGCCCGCCGGTGCATTCGAGAATGCGGTAACTACGGCGCCCGTCGGTGCTGCGCTCAGGCATTCGCGCAAGGAGTTGATGACAGCGTACGTGCCGTATGCCCTGATCGTCGTCATTTTCGCCATTGCACAGTTTCCCGTCGTGCAAAAAATCCTGGCGACTGGCACGCTGAAATTCGCGTGGCCCGGTCTCGCGATTACGACAGAGGACGGCACCGCGATTAGCGTCGTCTTTACACTCAACACGTTTTCCGCCGCCGGCTCGCTGCTGCTGTTGTCGGGAATTCTCTCGGCATTCGTGCTGAAAATCCCCCTGCGCGCTTCCATCGACATCTATCGTCGAACCCTCGTGCAACTGCGATGGGCTTTTCCAACCGTACTCGGTGTCATGGCTCTTGCGTTTGTGATGAACTATTCTGGGCAAACGACTACGCTAGGACGATGGCTGGCAGGGACCGGTTCGGGATTTGCGTTTCTTTCGCCGGTGATCGGGTGGCTCGGTGTCGCGGTCACAGGTTCAGACAACTCGGCGAACGCGCTATTCGGTGCGTTGCAGGCTGCGGCGGCACACGAAACCGGCTTGTCGGCTGCGCTGCTCGCGGCGGCCAACGCGTCGGGCGGCGTACTCGGCAAGATGATCTCGCCGCAGAGTCTGGCGGTGGGCGCTGCGGCCGTGGGCATCATCGGGCAGGAAGGTCTGATCTTCCGTAAAGTAATCGGCTGGAGCATCGCGTTACTGACGGTCCTGGCCGCGTTGGTCTATCTGCAATCCACACCGGTGCTGGCGTGGATGTTGTGAACGATCGTCGCTTACCTCATTGCCCGATCGAGTCGGGCAACCTCGGAGCCGAACATGCAAGACTATCGAAAACTGTTTGATCTCAGCGGTAAGACGGCGGTCGTGATCGGTGCGGCATCCGGTATCGGCAAGGCCGCCGCGGAAGCGCTAGGCAGCCTCGGTGCCTATGTGGTTTGCGCCGATGCGGATATCGACGGCGCGAAGGCTACTGCCGATGAGATCAACAGTGTGAGCGAAGCAGAAGCAGTCGAGATCGATGCCGCCGATGGCAAGCAGATCGAAGCGCTGGCAGCCGATGTCGTGCGCGCACGCCGCGTCGTCGACGTTGCGGTGAGTACTCCCGCGTTGAACATCCGCAAGCTGATCATGGATTACACGGAAGAAGAATACGACCGTGTCATGACGCTGAACCTGAAAGGCACGTTCCACTTTCTGCGTGCTTTTGGACGTCCGATGCAGCAGCAAGGTTCGGGCAGCATCATCGCGTGTTCGTCGATGCGTGCGGTCACCATCGAGCCTGGATTGGGCATCTACGCCGCGTCCAAAAGCGGCATCGCGCAGATGGTGCGAGCGTTTGCCGCGGAAGTCGGACCCTACAACGTCCGCGTGAACGCCATCATGCCGAGCATCATCGAGACGAAGCTGACCGCGCCGATCAAGGAACGTGCCGACATCTACAACGTCTATGCGGCGCACACCGTGTTCAACCGTTGGGGACAGCCGTCTGAAGTGGGTGCGGCGATCGCTTTCCTTGCATCCGACGCGGCGAGTTATATCAGCGGCAGTTCGTTGTCGGTCGACGGTGGGTGGACAGCCGTCGATGGGCCGCCGACAGGTCTCACATCGACGAGGCCATCGACCTAAGCACGATGCTGAAGATCAGCGGAACACCACCGTCCGGTGCCCGTTGATAATCACCCGATGCTCCAGGTGCCACTTCACCGCCCGAGATAGCGCGACACATTCGACGTCGCGCCCGATCATCGTCAGATCGTCGGGGTCCATCGCGTGGTCAACGCGTTCGACGGCCTGCTCGATGATCGGTCCTTCGTCGAGATCGGTGGTGACGTAGTGGGCCGTTGCGCCGATCAGCTTGACGCCGCGATCGTAGGCCTGCTGGTACGGCCCTGCTCCCTTGAAGCTCGGCAGAAACGAATGATGAATATTGATCGCGCGGCCCGCGAGCTTCTCGCACATATCGGCGGATAGCACCTGCATATAACGCGCGAGCACCACGAGATCGATCGCCTGATCCTGTATCACGTCCCAGATCTTCGCTTCCTGCGCAGCCTTCGATTCAGGCGTCGCCTTTAGCAACGGAAAGTGATGATAGGGAATGTTGTAGCTCGCAGCCAGCTGATAAAAGTCCTTGTGATTCGACACGATCGCAGGAATTTCGATGTTCAGCTGCCCGGTGCGATAGCGAAACAGCAGGTCGTTCAGACAGTGGCCGAACTTCGACACCATCAGCAGCACACGTGGCTTGTGCGATGCGTCGCCAATCTGCCATTGCATCCCCCACCGTTGCGCAAGCGGTTCGAACTTTGCGCATAGATCGTCATACGTCGCATCGCTCGCGAGCAACTGGAAATGCGTGCGCATGAAAAATTGCGCAGTGCGCCGGTCGCCGAATTGCGCGGAATCGACAATGTTCGCACCGCATTCGAGCAGCGCCGCCGACACGGCATTGACGATACCCGGCTGGTCCGGACACGACAGTTTCAGGATGTAGCTGTTTGCAGGCGCGGCCATGAGCGGGTTCCGTTCGATCAGCTTTTCACGCGCTCGGAGCGCGGATCGTACGGTGCTTTCAGATGCACCGTGGCGGGCAGCAGTTCGCCTGCGAGATCGATCGTGTAGTGACCGCTGTTCAGGTAAGAGGCATCGGCGACACCGTCCGGATTGCTGATGTAGCCCATTGCTACCGGGCAGCCGAGCGTATGCCCGAACGCTGCGGAGGTGACGAAGCCGACCGGTTTGCCGTCACGCAGGATCGCTTCGCTGCCCCACACCATGCGATCGCTTGCGCCATCGACGGTGAGCACCACCATACGACGCCGCAGCGGTTCGTCGCGCAGTTTCAGCAACGCTTCGCGACCACGGAACGGAATGTCCTTGTTGAGCTTGCACGCAAACGACAGCCCTGCTTCGAACGGGTTGTAATCAGGCGTGAGTTCGCGGCCCCACGCGCGATATCCCTTCTCGATACGCAGCGAATCGATGGCGTAATAGCCCGCGTTGACGAGACCAAACGGCTTGCCTGCCGCATGCAGCGTTTCGTACACGCCGGCCGCGAATTCGACCGGCACGTAGAGTTCCCAGCCCAACTCGCCGACGTAAGTAAGGCGCGTTGCGCGAACGGTTGCATAACCGATATCGACCTCGCGGCTCTGGCCGAACGGAAAGGCTGCGGGGCTCCAATCGGCCTTCGATACGCTCTGCAACAAATCGCGAGCGCGCGGCCCCATCACCGCGAGCACCGCATACTGGCCCGTCACATCGACCAGCGTGCAATGCTTGTCGTGTGGAATCGATTTTTCGATGTAGTCGAAGTCGCGTGTGGTTTGTGCGGAGCCTGTGACGATCAGGTATTGATCGTCGGCAAGACGCGTCAACGTGAAATCGGATTCGTAGTTGCCGCGCTCGTTGAGCATGCCGGTATAGACGGTCGTGCCGACCGGCACGGCGACATCGTTAGCGACGATGCCTTGCAGTACCGCTTCGGCGTCGCGTCCCTTGACGAGCAGTTTCGAGAACGACGTCATGTCGAACAACGCGACGCCTTCACGGCACGCACGATGTTCCGCACCGCTCCACGGCAGCCAGTTCTGCTGGCCGAATCCGTATTCGACGCGCGCTTCGGCCGGGCTCGGCGCGAAGAAATTCGGGCGCTCCCAACCCATCTTGCTGCCGAAGTACGCACCCTCGTCGCGCAGCAATGTGTAAAGCGGCGAACGACGGAACGGGCGCGCGGTATCGAGTTCGCGATTCGGCCAGGGCATCGCGTAGTGCAGACCGAGCGTCTCCTTCACGCGGTCGTGCAGCCACGTGTCGTTGCCGTTGAATCGTGCGAAGCGACGGATGTCGACGGGCCACAGGTCCATCGTCGGTGAACCCGCGACGATCCATTCGGCAAGCGCCATCCCTGCCCCGCCCGCCGACGCGATCCCCATCGAATTGAAACCCGCGCCGACGAAGAAGCGTCGCAATTCAGGTGCTTCACCGAGGATGAAGTTGTTGTCCGGTGTGAACGATTCCGGCCCGTTGTAGAACTGCTTGACCTGCGCGGTTTCGAGCGCGGGAACGCGCTGCAATGCGTTTTCCATCAGGATCTGGAATTGATCCCAGTCGTCGGGCAGCAGCTGGAATTCGAAGTTTTCCGGAATGCCATTCATGCCCCAGGGCTTCGCGTTCGGCTCGAAGCCACCCATCACGAGGCCGCCCACTTCTTCCTTGAAATAGATGTAGCCGTCCGGATCGCGCATCACCGGCAGATCGGGATGCACTCCCGCGATGCGCTCGGTCACGATGTAGTAGTGCTCGGCGGAATGCAGCGGCACGGTCACGTCGCACATCCTGCCGATCGCCTTCGCCCATTGGCCCGCGCAGTTCACGACGATCTCTGCGGCGATGGTGCCTTCTTCGCCGTCCTTGTTGCGCCACGCGAGGCCGCTGACTTCGCGGCCCGCTTCAGCTTGCCGCGTATGGATCGCAGTAACGCGTGTGTTCTCGACGATGCGTGCGCCGCGTGTGCGTGCGCCGCGTGCGAGTGCTTGTGTGAGATCGGTGGGATTTGCCTTGCCGTCGCCGGGCAGCCAGACCGCGCCGAGCAGATCGTCAGTGCGCATCACCGGCCATAGATCGCCGGCTTCCTTCGGGCCGATCACATCACAGGCCACGCCGTAGGCGCGCGCTACCGCGGCAGTGCGTTTGAGTTGCGTCATGCGTTCGGCTGTGCGCGCAACCGATAGCGAACCGCATTGCTTCCAGCCGGTAGCGAGACCGGTGTCGGCCTCCAGCTCGGCATAGAGCGCAGTCGAATAGCGAATCAGTTTGGTCATGCTTTCCTGCGCGCGCAGCTGCCCGACGAGGCCAGCCGCGTGCCAGGTGGTGCCGCAGGACAGCTGGCCCTGTTCGAGCAGCACGACGTCGGTCCAGCCCAGTTTGGTCAGGTGATAGGCGACGGAGCAACCAATGATGCCGCCACCGACGATCACTACGCGGGCGTGCCGAGGAATATTTGTTGACATATGTGGATATCTGTCCGGTATTACGTGTGATTTTGCTACTCAATGTGGGTTTAGTGTGCCTTACGATGACGCAAAATGCAAGATAAAACCACAAATGCCACAGGAAAGCGGCCGGATTTCGGCTTACGGTCCTCGGAGTAAGATCATCATCGAATCCACACTCAGACCGTTGATTTACGTTGATTCGTGTTGATATAGGTAACCAACCTTACAACTCCCGCTTCCAGCACACATGCCTGTCGGGAAATTCGTGAGATCCAGCGCTGCCGGTCCGCCTGGTCAGACGGATCGAGCGCTGCCCGGAAACCCTTGCGTTTACTAGCTTTTCGGCCCACGCCACCTCAATTGTGAAGCGCCACCTGGCAAGATCTAACAATTTGCCGGGCCGATCTTGCGTTTCTTTGCAATCTTTCAGTTCTATCTCATTTATCTTTCGCAACTGTTACATCAACCAATGTTAATGAGATCGAGATGAAAGCCTTTTTGAACCGACTGATCGCCGTTGAAACAGCCACCGGCACGAACAACCAAGACGCGGCAACGACTCGCGGATTCATCCTCCGGAAATCGAATGGCACCTCGGTGTCAGCGCGCGTGCCGTTCGAGGCAAGCGTACTCGCCATCGTCGCCACGACACTATTCCTCGGGCTCTCCGTGCCCGCCCACGCCAATACCTACAAGTCCGTCGAGGACTGCGATTCAACCGGCACGGGCACTGTCGGGCGCTCCGGCGTACCCGGTGAAAGCGTACAACCCGTCAACGGGTCCGGGACCTATTCGAACGTAGCCGGCTGCAACGCGAGCGGCAACGATCAACTCGCCGCCACGGTCTATGGCTCGTATTCCCAGGTCACCGGCGAAGGCGGCTCGGCCTTTGGCTTCATGACCTCCGCAGGAAAATGGGGCACTGCGGCCGGTACCGAGGCGAATGCGTCCGGTACGGCAAGCACGGCAGTCGGCTTCGGCAGTGTGGCGAGTGCGACGAATTCTGTTGCGATCGGCGGGGCTGGCGGTGACGGTACGACGCCGCTGTCGGCTGCGGATTCGACGGTTGCTTCGGGTGAGGGCGCGGTTGCAATCGGTAGTAACGCAACGCGTGGGGCGCAGGCGAGCGCGGCGGATGCGATTGCTATTGGCGGTCAGGCGAGCGCATCGCAGTCGGCGGCTGTTGCAATCGGTCTGGGCAGCGCGGCAAACCACGCAAACGATGTCGCACTCGGCGCGGGCTCGACGACGTCGGCCGCTGTCGGTACGGCAAGCACGACGATCAACGGTACGAAGTACAAGTTTGCCGGTACGTCGCCGTCGAGCACGGTAAGCATCGGTGCGGCAGGCAACGAACGCACGATTACCAACGTTGCAGCCGGACAGATCAACGCAACGAGCACGGATGCCATCAACGGCTCGCAACTCAATGCGACGAATCAAGCCGTCACGGGCCTCGGCAAACGCATGACGACGACGGAAGCGAATGTCACGACGCTGCAAGGCAACGTGTCGACGAATGCATCGAACATCAACGGCTTGCAACAAAACGCATTGCAATGGAACAGCACACTGGGCGCCTATGACGCGAGCCACGGTAGCAGCGCACCGCAGAAGATCACCAACGTCGCGGCCGGCGCAGTCAATGCAACCAGCACCGATGCGGTCAACGGTGCACAGCTGAATGCGACCAACCAGGCCATCGATTCGGTCACGAACTCCGTGCAGAACATCAATAGCGGTGCGGGCATCAAGTACTTCCACGCGAATTCGACGCAACCGGATAGCAGCGCGACCGGCACCGATAGCGTAGCGATCGGCCCGTCGGCAAGCGCGACGGGTAACGGTTCGATCGCGACGGGTTCGAATGCGATCGCCAACGGCGATAACAGCATTGCGCAAGGCACCGGTGCGGTGGCTGGCGTGGCCGGTTCGAATGCGACCATGACTCATGATGTCGCACTCGGCTCGAACGCAAGCGCAACGGGCGGCTCGTCGCTCGCGCTCGGCGCGAATTCCAGCGTGACGACAGCGGGTGGCGTTGCACTGGGCTCGGGATCGATCGCGAATCGCGCAGCAGGAACGTTCACCGATCCGATTTCCGGCGCCAACTTCACCACGGCACTCGGTGCGGTATCGGTCGGTCTCGCCGGTTCGCTGCGCCAGATCACCAACGTCGCCGCCGGTACGCAGGCAACCGATGCAGTGAACCTGAGCCAGTTGCAAGCCGCAATGAGCTCGCTGTCGAACAGCATCAAGCCGGTTGCTCCGGCTGCATCGAATGGTGCAGGCAACAATGCTTCGTCCGCTGGCGGATCGTTGATCGCCGGCAATCCGTCTACCTATCAGGCACCGGTCGCGAATGCAGCCAATGCGACCGCGGCGGGAAGCGGAAGCGTTGCGTCGGGCACGGGCAGTACCGCGCTCGGTAACGGTGCTCACGCAAGCGGCACGAACTCCGTCGCGCTTGGCAACAACTCAGTCGCCTCCGAAGACAACACCGTATCGGTCGGCTCGGTGAGCAACGAGCGACGCATGACCAATGTCGGCAGTGGCGTAAGCGGCACCGATGCGGTCAACGTGAACCAGCTCAACTCCGCGCTTTCGCAGGCGAATGGCTACACGGACCAGCGCTTCGGACAATTGCAGCAGAGCGTCAACGACACGGCACGCAACGCCTACTCGGGCGTAGCGGCAGCGACTGCGCTGACGATGATTCCCGAAGTCGACAAGGGCAAGACCCTGTCGCTCGGCGTCGGCGTCGGATCGTATCGCGGCTATCAGGCAACGGCGATTGGCGGCACAGCCCGGATCACCGAAAACATCAAGGTGCGGGCCGGCGCGAGTTTGAGTGCGGGTGGTACGGCGTTTGGTGTCGGTGGGTCGATGCAGTGGTAAGTGCAGGCCATCACCCGGCTTACGGCTTAGGCCGCTTCCGGTGCGCCGTAGCAAACTTCGACACCCGCCGCGGCCAGCACCTGAGCCAGTGCCGGCGACGGCGCCTCGTCGGTGATCAGCAGATTCACCGCCTCCGCGCCGAACGCATGCACCAGTGCGCTGTGTCCAAACTTCGCGTGATCCGCGACGACCACGCGACGCTCCGCCTGCGCAAACGCGGCAAGCGAATACGCGACATCGGCGGGTTGGGCGTCCATAAAGCGGCCTTGCGCATCGATCGCAGTTACCGAGACGATCGCATAGCGGACATAGAACTGACGCATGAAGGCCAGCACGCTTTCGCCGAACGCCGCTGCGTCGTCGGCACGCAACTCGCCGCCGGTGATGAACACGCGATTGTCGTTGCGCGTGGCCAGCATGTGCGCGATCTCGGTGGAATTGGTGACGACGGTCAGACGCGAACGGGCGCATAACGCCTGCGCGACGTGGACGCAAGTGGTGCCGCCGTCGAGAATCAGTGAGTCGCCGTCGCGTACCAGTTCGCCGACCTGCGCGGCGATCACCCGCTTCGCCGCGTCGTTTTCCTGCATCCGGCGCTGGAACGGCGGTTCGTCGAGCCGGTCGGGCAACATGATGCCGCCATGGACCTTGACCAGCAGCCCCTCGGCAATCAACGGCTTGATGTTGCGCCGGATGGTCTCGTCCGATACGGCGAAAACTTCTGCAAGCTCGGTGATCGTGCAGGTCTGTTTCGCGCGCAGCATGCGCATGATTTCAGCTTTGCGTTGGGTCGAGAACATGGGGGCCGGCGGAAGATGCGATGGCGGCCAGTCTAGCAAAGGCGGCCATCGGACGATAGCCGTTCCCTCGCATTTCCAATCAAACCCATATTGGAATGACAGATACGCAGTGTGATCAGCCTAGATATAAAAAGGCCAAGACCTGGCGGTCTTGGCAAAGGTCCCGTCGAGGGTGCAAGCGGGACCTGAGAGACAACACCGCGTTTATAGGAACACTGCACTGGCTGCCGCGCCCCACGGGATCGCAGCAGCCAGTGTGTTATCAAGCGTGGTGAGTTGAAATCGGCCCCGCTTCTCCAGTCAGGTTGAGAACACTGTCGAGCCACGCGAGGAAAGTCGAGAACGTGAAGTCGGACCACTGCTCGGTCCGGAACGCCTTCATGACCGGCGTATCGGACGGGTCCTTCTGGTTGAGCAGGTCGTTGACGAAATTGCCGACGTCCGCGTTGATACCGTTCTCGTGAATCCCCGAGCCTGTGAAGCTGACCGCGGTGACCTGATGGTTGTCGATGAAGTCGTTACGCGCCCACGGCATGTAATAACCGAAATTCGGCAACGGGTTCAACGCCTGCTTGAGTCCATCCAGCTCGTTGTCGAACATGGCGAGCGACAGCGAGTCTTTAGTCGTGTCATCCGGCGCCGCGATGACCGCCGGCACGAACGCGCGGTAGTGATACGCCGCGATGATCTTGTCCTGCTGATACGACGCAAAGCCGAAACGGTCGTGCGGGAACGTGGCAGAGAGTGCCGCGTACGCACTACCCATATTGTTGGGGTCGAAGTTCTTGAGCAGCTTGCTGTTCACCGCAATCATGCTGCCCTGTCCCGTCAGGTTCCATTCGGTGCGAACCTTGTCGTATAGCCCCACCGAAGGATGCGTCGTCGGATCGGCATTGAACGGCGTGATGAATACGGTACCGGCGTCATCCAGCAGCGAGCTATGCAACTGCGGCTGCAGCGTATTGCGGATCGTCGCGTAGTTGGCGAGTGTGCCGTAGCCGCCCGCGCTCATGCCGTACACGAGCAAGCGGTTTGGTTTGCTCAACCCGTGATCGACGAGCCACTGGCTCACCGCCTGAATGTTCTTGGTTCCGCTGAAGTGCTGAATGCGCCAGTCGCCGGTTGGCGATGTGTAGTTGCGTACCGAGTTGCCCATGTGGATATCGCCGCTGCAATACGGAACATAGACCTGGGTCCAGTTCTGCGTTTCAACCGACGGCTCGCCGACCAGAATGTGCTCGAGGTCCATGCGTGTGAGCAGCGGCGATAGGAATGACGTCATCAGGCTTTCGTCGGCCGTACCGTTCACGTAGTTGTGCGGAATGCCGTCCGGATTGAAGCCGCCCAACCCTGCTTCGGCACCCGTCGACGTCTGCGTGCAGGTGCCGTAGTCCCAGCACGCGCCACCCGGCTGCATCATGAAAAGCACGCTGTCGGACTGCGCGCGGTTCACATAGAACCGCAGCGGCGTGCCATTGCCGCAGTTCGCGCCGGTGCTTTCGGGCAAGGTCACTTCGAACCACGAATAGTACGGAATGGATGGGTCAGGCGCAGTCGTGTCGGCCGCGTGACCGCTTGCCATTGCCATGCCGAACAAACCCGCTACGCCCAGTTGCTTGATGTATTTGAATGCGGACATTTCTCCTCCTTGTCGATGGATACAGGGTGTTCTTTCATTCGCAGCGGGCGAGCGGGCTACTGCGTGGTTATGTCGAATCGATGCGCGATAGCTCGGCTACCGCGCGTACGCCGGCGTCATATCAGATTGACGTTAAAGAGGCTCATAAGAAACCCGGCAACCGATGTCCACGCAAAGTCGGACGACTGATCGGTTCTGAATGCCTTCATCACCGGTGTGTCCAGCGGATCTTTCTGGTTGAGCAGGTTGTTGACGAAGTCGCCGACGTGGGCATCAATACCGTTCTCGTTGATGCCAGTGCCGGAGAACGTCACCGCCGTAACCGTGTGGTTGTCGATGAAGTCGCCGCGCGCCCACGGGATGTAATAACCGAAGTTCGTGAGCCCGTTCAGTTCTGTCTTGATCCCCGGCAGCTCTTCATTGAACAGCGCCAGCGAAGCCGCGGATTTCGATGCGATATCGGGCAACGCAGCGACCGTTGGATCGAACAGGAAGTAGTGGAACGCGGAGATCACCTTGTCCTGCTGGAAGCTCGCGTAACCCAGACGATCGTGCGGATACTTCTCGCTCAGTGCCTGATAGATGCTGCCCACATTGTTGGTATCGAAAGCCTTGCCCAGCATACCGCGCAGAGTCTTCAGGAAACCTGCTCCGCCTGCCCAGTTCCATTGCTGCCGGATGACGTTATAGATGCGAACGGAAGGATGTGTGGACGGATCGGCATTGAACGGCGTAACGAAAACCGTTCCCGCGTCATCGAGCAACGAGCTACTGGCCTGCGGCTGCAACGTGTCCCGAACCGGAGCGTAGTTGGTCAGTGCTCCATAACCACCCGCGCTAAGCCCCCACACCAGCAGGCGTTGTGGTTTCGCGAAGCCATGGGACGCAAGCCATTGCATGACCGCCTGAGTGTTTTTCACACCCGCGAAATGCTGCAGGCGCCAGTTACCATTTGGCCCGTTGTAGTTCTGGATCGCGTTGCCAGTGCTGATATCCCCACTGCAATAGGGTAGAAAAACCTGGGTCCAGTTCTGGGTTTCTACCTGAGGCTCACCTACCAGCCACGTGAGGAAGTTGATACGCGTCATGATCGGCGACTCGAAGGTCGACGTAAGCGACTCGACTGTCGTACCGTTCATGTAGTTGTGCGGGATACCGTTGGGATTGGATGCGCCGATCTTCGACTCTATGCCGGTCGTGTCGCCCGAGCAGGAACCATAGTCCCAGCACGCACCACCACCCTCGAAACCGATCAGCATATTGTCCGACTGCGCGCGATTGATATAGAAGCGCATCGGCGTGCCGTTGCCACAACTCGCACCTGTGTCCTCCGGCAGCGTCACTTCGTACCACGAGTAGTACGGAATCGATGGATCGGGCGTAGCCGGAGCGGTTGCTGCATGAGCGTTGAACACGGTCAAGCTCAACAAGAATGCGACGCACAGCCGCAAGATGAGGCGTATTGAAAGCATGTCTCTTCCCTGTTTATGGATGCGACTGTTCTAACGTCCTCTGACGGGACGCTATAGATGCGACTAAGCGACGTTCAGTTCGTACCGGACGGAGCGCCGCCGTCGTAGATCTGCGTGCGCAGCGTCTGCAAGCGCTGGCCGATGATCGTTTGCTGCTGGTCGGGATCGCGCACGGTTGCCTGCACCTGGTCGACGATCTGTTTGGCCTGCTGCGAGTAAGTCTGAAAACGCGGGTCCTGCGCAGGCGACGGGCCAACCGTCTGTTGCGCGTAGCTGTTCCACTGCTGCTGCATGTTCTGGATCGCGGCATCACGCGTAGCCGGATCGGGCTCGGCATCCATCAGCAGCGCCGCGCTCAGTGCTTCGGCCTGCACCGGAACGATCTCGTTGCGCGCAACGTGCTCGGGCAGTTCGCCAAGGATCTGTTGCGCGAGGATGCGTTTATCCTGGTCGGACATGTTCTTGCGATTAGCACCGTAGTCGGCAACCTGATCCTGGAAGCGCGCAAACGCGAGGATGCGTTGAACTTCCGCTTCAGCGTCGGGGCGGCCGGCCAGACTCTTGCGCAAGGCCGCGATATCGAGGCGCCGCTCCGCAGGGCCGGCTGTCGATGCTGCCTGTGTCTGCCCGGACGGCGCTGCCTGCTGCGTGGGCACGGCAGCACTGGCGGGCTGCGTAGCCGCTGCACTCGATGACGTGCTGTACCACCATGCCGCGGCGATGGTGCCGCTCACCAGTAGTACTGCCAACAGACTCCATGAAAGCCTCGATTTTTGCATCACGTCTCCCTGCTTTATTTTGCTTCTTTATGTTGCAATTTGTTGCATTATGCGGCAATAATAGACGGAAATATTCTGCGTGGCACGCCGAAATTTAGAGGTTGAGCACTATCGGCTATCCGGATGTGTGCTCGGTGACAATGCGTCACCGTGAAGTCGGGCGAGTCTGCGCAGCAATGTCATTTCGCATAACGATGGATCGCGCTGTCGTACCAACGATAGCCATCGCCGCGCAAACCACGCCCGACACTGAAGGATAGAAACAGCACGACACGCGAACAAGTGCACAGGTGGCCGTTCAATGGGTCCGATCCGGACAGCGTGTCATGCTGCGGCTGTTATCGCGAGCGCCCTGCATCTGCATCGCCGTAAATGCGCTTGCGCAGATCGCGCAAACGTTCATCGATCTGCACACGCTGCTCGGTTCGATCCGAAACACTCGACGTGACATCGGCGATCACCTGCCGGCTCGCTACCGCATACGACTGATCTTGCTGCTCACGTTGCGGAGACGGCGTCACAGGCGGCATCGCGATGTCACGCAACGTCTGGTGCAATGCGTCGCTGCGCGCGACGCGCTTCGTGGCATCCGGTTCCGCATCGGGCCATAGCATGTCGGCAAGATCCGACGCGTGGCGCGGATCGATCGTGCCCGCCTGCGCGCCTTGTTTAAGCTCGTCGATCAACCGCTGCGCTTCTGTACGACGTGCATCGGCAGACAACTGGCCGCGCTTGAGTCCATATGCTTCGAGTTGCGCCTGAAAATCCGCCGGCGTTGAGGACGACATGGTGTTCACCTTGCTGTTCTGCACTGAAGACGCATCGCCCGCCAGCGAACTGGCGGGCTGTTGCGCACTACTATTGTGGCCGCTGCCAGGACCGCTACTGAGCAGCACGCCAGACACCGCGGCACCCGCCACGACAATCGCAGCGGCCGCCCATAGCAAGTTCTGCCGGTTCATCGCTTACACCTGCCTCGCCTTGAATAGCGGATCGGTCACACTGGCGCTGCCCGTTTCGACATGGCCGGCAAGCCTTCTCAGGTAACCCGTCTCGACGTTCGTCGTGACGCTCAGGTCATACCATCCGCCGCTTGCCGACGTATTCCACTCCATTCTGCCGGTGCTCCCAGGCGCGATCTGGCCGGTACGTGTAGCGCCGCCATAAGCGTTGTCCACCACCGTCACGGTGCGCACGGTCTTGCCGGTATTGCGCGCCATGACGATCAGATTGCCATTGGGCAGATAGGCGACGGTGACTTCGAGCGTCGCCTGTCCCGTGACGTTGCCCGTGAACGCACGATAGAAACCGTTCGGCCCATACACCGACAGATCGTAGAGCCCCTGTGAATCGCGCACAGGCGACCACTGGTCCGCCAGCTGGTTGCCGCTCTGAATCGTATAGAACCGCGGACCATCGCTACTCTTTGCGTCGTTCACCTGGAACACCGCGGCGGAAACGCCTTGCGCGTTGCCTGGAATGGCCTTGCCGTTGTTGGTGAACGCAAGCTGGATCGTGCCGGCAGTCAGGTTCACCGCGGCTTCCGCAAACAGCTCGTACGGTACGGGCCGCGCTTTGCGCTGTCCTGGCTCCTGGACAGGCAACGGTGCGTTCTGCGCCGGATAGGAAGACGGATATGCGGGCGACGCGAAATAGAACTGTGTCCAGTACGCGTAGTCGAGCTGCGCCTCGGTGGCATTTGTGTTCAGCAGGTTCTGCGGTACCGATGCATCGGCGGTGCCAGCGAAATCGAATACCGATGTCAGATCGCCGCAAACAGCCCTGCGCCATGGCGTGATATTGCTTTCGTAGACGCTCGGATACTGACCGAGGAAGCGCTTTTCGATAAAGCGGATGACCGACGTGTGGTCGAACACTTCCGAACTGGTCCAGCCGCCCTTCGACCACGGCGATATCGCGAGCAGCGGTACGCGCGGGCCAAGGCCGATAGGCAGGCCCGACGTCTGTTCGATCTCGCCTTCGACGCTCACTGTCGACAAGCCCTTGCCGGCCTTCCACGGCGGTACCGGTGCCGTAACGTGGTCGTAGCCACCATCGCCTTCGTCGTAGCAGATCAGGAACACCGTCTTCGCCCATACGTCGGGATTGGACGTCAGCGCCTCGAGAATGCGCGAAACGTACTGCTCGCCAAACGACGGCCCCCACCACGGGTGCTCGGACGACGAAAACGGCGGAATGATCCATGACACCTGCGGCAGACGGTTGGCAAGCACATCGTCGCGCAGCGTCGAAATGCCGCGCACGCTCATCCCGCGTTGATACAGGTCCGACGTAGTCGCCGCGGATCTGAACTGCGAAAACCACGCTAGCGCATTGCAGTCGAAATTGTTCTTGTTGTCGATCCAGTTGTGGCTGGTCAGGAAGTTCGCGACTGCATTGTACGATCCGGCGCCGCCGTCCTGATAGATGCGCCAGTCGATACCGGCCTGTTGCAAACGTTCGGGAAACGTGTTCCAGGACACCGTCGTCCCCGTATCGCTCATGAAGTTGCTGGTCGCGACGTTCGTGCCGTCGCTATTCGGCGATGCGGTACCCGTCATCAGGTACAGGCGATTGGTATTGGTCGGCCCGAGCATCGACTGATGGTAGGCATCGCAAATCGTGAATGCTTCGGCGAGCGGATAGTAGTACGGCAGATCGGTGCGCTCGTAATAGCCGATCGCGGTCGGCCACTGCACCGCCATCCACTTGTCGCAGCGGCCTTCGTTCCACAGGTTGTGATACGAGGTCCAGTCGTGATAGTCGGACGACAGCCATTGCGCCGAAGTAGTCGACGTATCGAAGTGCCATGGCACGTAATCGCGTCCGTTGTACGCCTGATACCAGTTCAGCTTGCCGTCGGCGCGCAGCACCGTACGCGGATCGTTGAAGCCTCGAACGCCGGGAAACGAGCCGAAATAGTGGTCGAAACTGCGATTTTCCTGCATCAGGACGACGATATGCGCGACATCCTCGACGGTGCCCGTCACGCGGGCCGGTTCGATCGCGAGGGCGCGCCGGATGCTCTCCGGTATCGCGCCCGCTAGCGTTGCCGCGCCGGCCGTCTGTGCCGCGCGCTCGAGGAATGTACGTCTGCTTATCTTTGCCATGTAAAGCACCACCTTTGTAGGGTTGTTTCACCAGGGGTTTGCACAACGATGACAAGACAGGTATTCGCGTACCCGTCGTAACGGCAGCTTCTTCAGTGCAGGGCAATTCTGGAAGGCATGGGCCGCATGTCTTCCGCTAATCTAGCGACGCGATATGACAGGTATACGTTCTTTAAGACAACTCCGTTACGGATGCCTTAGTGGATGCATTAGCAGATGCGTAGTACATCGCGGATGCTAATTTTTGGCGGGCATATGACCTTCGCTGAAGCGACGCGGTCTGGTCCAAACGCGACATTGGATGTCATCCTCTAGTGTGACAAAGAGGACTTTGGCACAACGACATGATTATTAATTTTTTGTCCTATGCTTCTCAGTGTTGGCTTGAGCGCCTCGATGCTCATCCGACCACCAGAATCTGCCTGCAGACTAGCGGTCAAAATAACGCCTTGTGCTAGGCAACGGATGTAAAGCGTACCTGGGCAGATGAATAACGGCCAATTTCATTTGAATGGATCCGACATCATGCAAGCCAGATCTCCCCACATCATTTCGTTGCTCGCCGCTAAACCCGTCTTCGAAAGCGAGGACGGTTTCATCAGTGCGGTGGATGCAAGTGTCCTGCCTATTCTGAAGTGCCTGTCCATCAAGCGCATCGTTCTGAATCCGGGCGCGCTCCGCGAACCGCAGTGGAACGTCAACGCCAACCAGCTTGCGTACTGTGCATCGGGCACCGTGCTCGTATCGACCTTAGGAAACAGCGCATCGTTCTCGTCGTTCGTGGTGAAACCCGGTCAGATGTATCACGTTGAATCCGGCGCGATTTACCACATCGAGAACATCGGCCAGGATCCTGCCGAGCTGATCATCGCGTTGCGCAACGAGCGCCCTCAGCACTTCTCGCTGCATTCCACCTTCAATGCGATGACCAATGCGGTGTTAGGAAACACTTACGATCTGCCTGCATCCGCGTTTGCGGCATTCGATCGCTCATCGGCTAAACAGATTGTGCGTCGGCAAGGCAATGCCGTCGTGCCATCGACCACCGGATTACCCAATGCGCGTCTGTTCGATGTCGAAGGACAGCATGCGCCGCTCTCCTACAACTTTGGCTCCGCGCATCTTGCGCGCAAACAATACTGGGCGGCACTCGAAGACATCTCCATGTACTCGCTGCGTATCAAGGAGAACGGTATGAGAGATGTGCACTGGCACCCCGAGACCGCTGAAATGGGCTATGTCGAGAAAGGTAGCGCCAGAATGCGCGTGCTGGACCCCGATGGTTCGCTCGACGAGTACGAACTCAAGCAAGGCGATGTATATTTTGTCCCTCGTGCATATCCTCACCACATCGAAACGCTCGGTGACGATGGTTTTCACTTTTTGATTTTCTTCGACCAGCCCACGCCGGGAGATATCGGCTGCAGGACCAGCGTGACTGCATTTTCACGCGAGGTGATCGGAGCGACATTCGGTGTGCTCGAGCGTAACTTGCCGCAGTTTCCGTTTACGCCGTCCGATCCCTTGATGGTTGGCCGTCTGAATCCGCGCGATGCAGCAATGAATGCTTGAGTACAGGGGCGGTTGATAGCTGCCCCACCTTGCTATCGATCACAAGGAGTTCATCGATGAAAAAATTCGTGTTGTCTGTCGCAGCCGGTCTGCTGCTCGCGTCCAGCGCAATTACCAGCGCATTTGCCAGTCCCGCCGATGAAAGCGCGGTCAACGACGCGATGCAACGCTTGAGCGCAGCGATGATCGCGGGCGACGCACAACAGATGAAGGACGCGACCGCCGACACGCTATCGTACGGACACTCCAATGGACTCGTGCAGAACCAGACGGAATTCGTCACGACGATTGCGAGCGGACAGACAAAGTATCGGCGGATCGATCTGACGCAAAGCGTGACGGCCGTCACCGGTGATACCGCTGTGATGCGCGATCACTTCGCCGGTACGGTCGAGTCCGACGGCAAGGTGAGCGACGTCAACCTCAACGTCCTGCTCGTGTGGCAGAAGCAGCATGGCGCATGGAAGCTGCTGGCGCGCCAGGCATTTCATTGACGTCGCTACACGCGACATCTCCACACCGAGACCCCGGCTGGATCGATAGCAAACTGGCAGCGATCGCTTTCGTGCCGACCGTCATCTTCGTTGGCAAACTCAAGGCAGACGCTGCCCACGTTCACGCTGACGTAGCGTTCGCCGTGCCGTAACCCGACCGCGCCAATCACGCCTACGTGCACTCCGTTCGGCGATGGCACGATTGCATGCGACGACACTCGCCACATCACCTCACACCCCGACGGGATTGAACGATCGGCCGTTTCCAGCACGAATCCACCGCGGGCTTCAATCAACCCCGGCGCCTTGATCACGCCCTGCCCGACATTGTGCAAGCCTAGCAACTCGGCGACGCGCATCGTGGCCGGTTGCTCGAAGACCTGTTCGACTGGACCGCTTTGTAGAACGCGTCCGTGTTCGATTACCAGTACTTCGTCGGCGAGTAGCGCAGCCTCGTCGGGATCGTGCGTGACGATGACCGTGACCGCGGAGATTTCCCGCTGTAGATCGCGCAACGATTGCTGTAAGCGCCGCCGCCGCGGTGTATCGAGTGCTGCAAACGGCTCGTCGAACAGCAGCAACTGGTTGTGACGCGTCAGCGCGCGAGCGAGCGCAACGCGCTGGCGCTGACCGAATGACAGCTGATGCGGCAAACGATCGACCAGTGCAGCGAGACCAAGATGTTCGAGCCAGTACTGTGCGCTCGCTGTATCGGCATCGACGGGAAACGCGAGTTGCTGTGCGACCGTCATGTGTGGAAACAGGCCGTAGTCCTGCGGCATATAACCGATCTGCCGTCGCTCGGGCGGCTGCCCATCTAGATCGATTCCGCCGAGCGTCACCGCACCGCCCTCGTTCGGCTCCAGCCCGGCGATCAGGCGCAGCGCCATCGATTTGCCCGACCCTGAAGGACCGATGATCGCGAGTCGTCGTGTCGATGGTGCCCACGCGATGTCGAGACTGAACGTGCCGAGGTGTCTGGCTAGCTGCACAGCAAGCCGCAGATCGGGCGCAGCACTTGCGGTTGCCGAAGTCGCTGCGATGACTGGCGGTTCGTCGCCGTTGTCCATCTTTGCAAGTGTGCCTGCGCGATTGCCGCGACTATAGATCGATAGTGCGGCACACACTAAAGCGATCGCCAACGTCGGCAACAACAACGGCATCATCGCGGGCAGACCCTGACCGCCGAACACGACGTACGTGTAGACCGGCAACGAATACGGGTGATAGGCAACCATCACTGTCGCGCCGAATTCGCCAAACGCACGCAACCACGCAAGCGCGAGACCGGCACGTATCGCGGGCCATGCAACGGGGAGCATTACGCGGAAAAAACGGCTGCCTGCATGATGACCAAGCGTGGCCGCTACATCGTCGAACACGGGATCGACCGCGGCGAACGCCGAGCGCGCTGCCACGATCAGGAACGGCGCAGCAACAAACGTCTCGGCGAGGACAATGCCGGCAAACGAATCGGTCAACATGCCACCGAACACGCGACCGATCCAGCTATACGGCCCGAGCAGAAACAGCAGCAACACACCGCTCGTGAGCGGCGGCAACGCGAGCGGCAGTTGCACCACGAAACCGAGTAACGCCGTCCAGCGCGACGACGATCGCGCGAGCCAGTAACCGAGCGGCACGCCGCCCGCGAGGATGATCAGCGCCGCGACGCTCGCACTGGCGGCAGACACGCCAACGGCCGACCACGTCGCCCGCCAGTCGACGCTCGCCCAGTCCGCGTGACCGATCTGCGGAATGCTCGCGAGAAACGGCGCACACAGATAAACCGCGAGCAGCGCGGCGAGCCACAGCAAGGGCCGCGGCGCGGAACGCATCATTGCGCCGCGTCGATCACGGCCTGCAACGACGGCGGCACGGCGCGCGCATCGCCGGTCACCACCGGCTTGATCACGTCGACGCCATGTTCCTTCAGCAACGCACGCCCTTTCTCGCTCAACAGAAAATCGACGAAGCGCGTCGCGCCGGCGGCATTCGCCGCATCGCTCAAGATGGTCAGCGTATAGCTGGCCTTGGCCTGCAGTTCAGGCGCGGGACGGAAGGCGGGAATTTTCAGGTCCGATGTTTCGGTCGAATAGAAAAACCCTGCATCGAGCTGGCCCGATTGCAAACGTCCAACGAGCGTCTCTTCGGGCAGTACCTGCTCGGGGTTGTCGGGCGCTCCAAGCGTCTTCTCGACGAGATCCGGCTGATGATAAAGCTCGGCCGCCTTGTTCATCATCTCGACGGTAAACGCGCCCTTTGGATCGAGCTTCGGATCGGTTCGGCCGATACGGATGCCCGGTTCCTGCAGCACCTGGTCCCAGCGTTTCTTCTTGAAGTCGGCGGCGAAGCGGCTTTGCGGGTTGTAGCCGATCATCAGCGGCGATTCGGCGAAGCTCACATACCAGTTCACATGATCGCCGTTGGCCGCACCCATGAGGCTCGTATTCACCTTCGGGCTCGCGCTGATGAACACGTCGCCGCGGCGCAGCTTGCCCTTGATCTCGTTGGCGATCTTGTTCGAGCCGGCCGCATAGCCCTGGAAGTGCAGGCCGGTTTCCTTCTCGAACGCCGGACCTACGCTGCGCTCCATCAGGTTGACCAGCGAACCGGCGTACAGCACGTTGACCGTTGTATCGTCGGCAGCGTGGGCGCTCGCGCTCAACACACCTGTCAACACCGCACACGACAGCAGCAGCTTGCGAAACATGTCATTCCCCGTATCGTTATAACGGCCCATATATTACGACGAGCTGCGGGCTTTCTGCTTGAAGACGGGGGAAACGAAGCGTGGCGTTACTGGCCTGCGGAATCGTCCGGGTGCCAGGCGGTATAGAGGAAGGGTTTGGTCGCTGCGGCGGGGTTGGCGTTGGGGTTTGCGTTGGCCACGCTTTGAAAGTGCGCGTTGAACTGCTGCATCCGCTGGTCCACACGGCGCGCATATCCTCGTCCGCCGCCGCTATATCGATGTAGCGCGGCGCCGAGATCGCCGTCGGCGTCGTCGAGATAGCCGCGCAGTATCGCCGACCCAAGGTGCACATTGGTCGCGGGATCGGACAGATCGCCGGCGCGCGCAAGCAGTTGCGGATGCGCGGCCGGCAGTATCTGCATGAGCCCCCTCGCCCCGGCCACACTCACTGCGTGACGGTTGAAACCCGATTCGACCGCCATCACGGCCAGCAGTAAAACAGGTGACATGCCGTAGCGGTTCGCTTCGGTGAGCACGGCATGAGCGATCTTGATCGAATCGGCTCGCGTCACGCGAAACTGTGCACAAAGCGCGCTGACGATATCGTCCAGTTCGGGGGCAATCGGTGTCGCTGCGGCATCGGCCGCGCTATCGCTTGCAACCAGCGGAGCCGGGATCGACTGTGCGTTGGTAGCTGGCGAGAAACCGGCCAGCAAAAAAACGATCGTCACGAATGCAGCCTTGAGAACCGATGCCAGGCGCAAGCGCGCGCCGGCCATTCCGTTCAGTGCGTTGATTCCATGCATAGGGTTCGCCTTCTTCCGGATTCAGCGACTCTACGCAAGGCGGCATAGCGAATTTCGAAAGAAGTGCGAGTTTGGTGTAAAGCGGACGTAAACGAAAGTGCGCTGTAATCTGCGGTGCGGTCGCCCGGTCTATGATTCACGGGAGAATCTGAATCCCTCGAGTCTCGCCTACTGTGGAGAAGCAATGTCCGCTCATCAAACTACCGATCACGGAATCGTTACGGTCGCCAGCGGCCATTCGGTGCAGGAAACCGTCGCGAGGTTTGAATCGCTGATCAAGGCAAAGCAATTGACGCTGTTCGCGCACATCGACTTCAGCGGCGACGCGCAACGCGAAGGTCTTGCGATGCAACCGTCGCAGTTGCTCGTGTTCGGCAATCCGCGCGCCGGTACACCGCTCATGCAAACGGTGCCCACTGCGGCCCTCGATCTGCCGCTCAAGGTGCTGGTGTGGGAGGACGCGGAGAAACACGTCTGGGTCTCGTACAACGCGGCGCAATATCTGCAGCAGCGGCACGGCTTGCCAGATGATCTGGTGAAGCCGCTTAGCGGTGTGGCTGCGTTGGTGAGCGCTGCGGTCTCCAGCGACGCTATTTGATCGACTGGATCTGCGCCTGGCTCAACTCCCACGTATGCGGCGGCAGCGGAATGAAGTGCACGGTGTCGAGGTACGCTTCATTCGTTTCGGACGGCACGATCGACCACAGCAGGAATCTGCGTAACGCAGCGGCAGTCGTCGCGTCGGCTTGCTTCGTCGACACAATCGCGTACTCATAGTTGACGAGCGGATACGTACCCGGTGCAGGCGCAAACACGAGGCTCAGACGTTCATCGGCCGGCGTACGCGGACCGAGCGAAGCAGCTCCCGCAGTAATCGTCTCCTTGCTCGGCAAGACAAATTCTCCGGCACCGTTCTTGAGTGCCGCAGTGCCGAGTTGCGCCGCCGATAGTTTGTCAGTGAAGCTGACACCGACGTACCCAATCGACCCAGGCGTCGCCTGCAACGCCTTCACCATGCCATCGTTGCCCACCGCCGTCGCACTACCCGGCACGCTCGGCCACGCAATCGTCGTACCGTATCCGTGAGCGTTTTCCCAGTCGGACGTCGCGAACGACAGGAACTGCGTGAACACAAACGTATCGCCCGATCCCTCGGCACGATGAATCGGCACGATCGCCTGATGTGGCAATTTCACGCCCGGATTGAGCGCCGCGATCTGCGGTGCGTCCCAGTTGCGAATCGCACCTGAATAGATCGCGGCGAGCACCGTGCCGTCCAGCTTCAGATGCGTTGCGTTCAGCCCCGCCACGTTGTAGTTGACCGTCTGCGCCGCGATAGCGAGCGGCACGTTGATGACTTGCGGGTGTTGCCGCATTTCGACATCGGACATGTACGCATCGGATGCGCCGATCTCCACCTTGCCCGCCAGCACCTGCTCGATACCGTTGCCCGAACCGGTCGCACCCACGGTGATGTGCACGCCGGGATGTGTCTTCGTGTATGCATCGACCCACGTCGTAAAGAGCGGGTACAGCAGCGTCGAGCCGGTTTCGCGCAACGTGAGGTCTTGCGCGTGGGTCAACGAGCTTGTCATCAAGGTAAGCGCGGCCACGCACAACGGTGCCGCGACGAGTGGTCGCCAGCGTTGTTGCCAGGACAAGCGCAACGCGTGTTTCTTACGGTGGTCGGTCATCTATGTCTCCGTCGATACGCGAAAATCATCTCTTCTGCGAGAAGCCTGACGATGTGACTCAAGCGCGCCTAGCGCCCGATCTCGTCAAGACTCACCCCGTTCGTTTCGATGCGGTATAGCCACGTGACCACCGCGCCGAGAATCGACGTGCCCACGAGGATGTAGAGCAGCGGCGCCGTACCGATGCCCGTCAGCAGAATCGGAAACAGGAACGCAGTCGCGACCGCGCCGATCTTGCCGACCGCCGCCGCAAACCCCGCCCCCGTACCGCGAATCGCGGTCGGAAACACTTCACCGGCCAGCAGATAGGTCTGCGCGTTAGGGCCCAGGTTGGTCATGAAGTTGAACAACATGAAGCCCGCGAAGATCACCACCGTCTTGGTCGATCCTTCAAAGCCATCGGAAAACGAAGCAACGAGCAAACCCGCTGCGCAACCGATAAAACCGACCACCTGCAGCCAGATCCGCCCAACCTTGTCCGCGAGAATCACCGCGAACACAATGCCGACGATCAGCAGCATGGTGATGAGCGCAGCCCCTTTTGCGGCGAGGATGTCGTTGAGAATCAGATCGGTGATGCTGCGCACATGGTCGGGCTTGCTACCGAATGCCGCGGCAAGAATGGTCGGTGTAAAGATGCCGATGCCATACGTACCGAGATCCTGCAAAAACCACGGCACCGAAGCAAGGATCGTCGCGCGCCGGTTGCGCTTTGCGAACAACGCGAGAAAGCTCCCCTTGCCGCCGTGGCCGGCAGCGGCCAGTTCGACTTCACGCGATAACGCGATGCTCGTCGGATACTGCGGCGCGCGTACGAGCAGACGACGTGTGGCGGCTTCGGCGCGGTCGACGGCGCCACGAATATGCAGCCAGCTCGGGCTCTCTGTGATGAAGAAGCGACCAATGGTCACGGCGAGAGCCGGGATGATCGCCGTGCCGTACATCCAGCGCCACGCATCGAGATTCGGAATCGTCGACAGGACGAGGAAGCCCACCGCCGTGCCACCCAGCGCGCCTAACGCCTGGAAACCGAACGCAGCCAGCACGAGCTTGCCGCGCGCGCTGCTGGGAATACTTTCGGAGATGATCATGTGCGCGGTCGGATAGTCGCAGCCGAGCGCGACGCCGAGACCAAACAGACAGATCACCAGCGAAACGAAATTCGTGCAGAACACCAGCAGCACGAGAAACGCGACGAAGATGATCATCTCGACGATGAACATCCGCTTGCGCCCGAAGTAATCGGACATGCCACCGAGACCAACCGCACCGACCAGAATCCCCATCAAGCTGGCCGCGCTGATCAGGCCGTTCTGCGCGGCACCGATGCCGAACTCGCGCGAGATCAGCGGGAGCGCGACGCCCGTCATGAACACCACGAAGCCTTCGAAGAATTTGCCGGCGGCCGCGAGTGCCCAGATGCGCCACTGCATGCCGGTCATCGGTACCGTCGGGAGATGCGTTCCGTCGGGCCACATCGGGCGTTCGTCGATGTACTGCTGGACCGACTTCGTACTGCTGGGCCGCAAGCCTTGGGGATCTGCCGCGTCATGCATAACTCGCTCCTTGCTTGTGGGGTTGCTGCTGTCTTCGCGTTTGCTTTTCTGCCGACGGAGTGCGAGAGGCGCGCCTGAACGGCACACGGATCTGGAATCGGGGATCGGAGTGATGCGATGCCAGCGTACCTGCGACCGGCTTGTCGCTCTGGCATTGATCGGCCAGTCAGGCGGACATGCTGCCGATGGCGGATGTCGAATGCGTGACATCGGGCAAGAGAAGGCGGTGGTGCGGGTACGAAGGGAGCGTACCCGCGCGCGGAAGCGCTTGGATTAGCAATTACGCTTACAAGGCTTTCAATTCGCGCTCACCACGCGCACTACGAAACAAACGGAAACTTCACATCGCGAGCCGCTGCGAGCATCGACAGTGTGATCTTGCGCACTTCAAGCTTGCTCTGCGTAATATGCGCACGCAACAGGATGCTGGCCTCGGCCACCCTCGCGCGTTCGATCAGTTGCAGCATCTTCCCGTGTTCTTCGTAGGTTGCGCTGGTGCGATGCGGTTTCAGAAAATCGAGGCGTCGCACAATGCGAATCCGCTCGGTCACGTCGTTGTGCACCCGGAGCATTTCGCCGTTACCGGTCGCCGCCACGAGTTGCCGATGAAAATCCTCATCCATCGCGAACATCACTACCGAATCGCTTTCGCGCTGCTCGGGCTCGATGCACCATATCGCCTTGAGTGTATCGATGGCGGCATGCGGCGCATCGCCGGCGCCGAGGCGCTCGAGCGCAGCGAGTTCCAGCACGATACGCAGATCGTAAAGCTGATCGAGCTGATCGAAGTCGATCTGCGCAACCTTCCAGCCGCGCCGAAAACCGACCTCCAGATAACCCTCGCGTTGCAGCCGGAACAGCCCATCGCGCATCGGTGTGCGCGACACGCCGTAATACTGCGCGATATCGTTCTCGGAGAACCGGTCGCCCGGAAATAGCCGGAAACTGAAGATGTCGGTCTTCAGCCGCTGATAGACCTGCTCGGCCAGCGCGTTCGGTGCGTTCGGCACATTCGTCGCGTCAGACTCTGCGTCTGCCGGTGTCGTGTCGCTCGTCTCGTGTTCGGACATGGTGCGCGATCTCCTCGCCGGGTTTTCAGGGTTGATCATTCGGGAGCCGCAATCAGACTGACGTGCGCAGCCACGATCTTCCAGCCCGCGCCGGTTTCCTGCGGGGCACCGAGTCTCGCCCACGTCTGCATCTGCCTGCCGAGCAGCGGTGTCGCATCGCTCGTGAATTCGGTGCTGACTGTCGCATAGTCGCTACCGAACGTCGTCACTACCGTGCGATGCAACCGTCGCGAGACCGGCACCGGTTCGCAGTCTGCGCGCCACGCGCGGATCGCTTCACCGCCATGCTGAACTTCGGCAATGCCGTAACGCACGGTCTGCGGCGTATGCCAGAACAAGGCGTTCATCGTATCGACTTCGTGTGCAACGAGTGCGCGCTCGTAGTCGGCAAATGCCGCCGCCACTTCGGCGACGATTTCGGGGCGGTTCACATCCATGGTCATCGCTCCATCGTGAACGCCGCAAGCGGCGCTGTCCAGCCGACAATGCCGCCCTGCGAACGGATCATCTCGAGACTCGCCTGTTTGAACGCAGGAAAATAGCTTGCCGTTGCGTCTTCGACGAGTAGACAGGTGTAGCCGCGATCGTTGGCTTCACGCATTGAGGACTGCACGCACACTTCCGTCGTCACGCCCGCAAACACCAGATGCGTGATCTCGCGTGCGCGCAGTTCGTCGTCGAGCGTGGTCACATAGAACGCGCCTTTGCCGGGCTTATCGATCACGATTTCGCCCGCGGCCGGCGCGAGCGCGTCGACGATCGCATTGCCCGGTTCGCCGCGCACGAGAATGCGCCCCATCGGTCCCGGATCGCCGATTCGCATGCGTGGTGTGCCGCGCAGCCGCTTCGCGGGCGGACAGTCGGACAGATCCGGCGCATGCGACTCGCGTGTATGCACGATCGTCCAGCCGTCGGTCCGCGCGAGCGCCAGCAGTTCTGCAACGGCCGGCACGATCGCGGCAAGCAGCGAGACATCATTGCCGAGCGACTCGCCAAAGCCACCGGGTTCGATGAAATCGCGCTGCATGTCGATCACGATCAACGCGGTGTGTGACGCGTCGAATGCGAACGGTCCCGGTTGTGCGGCGATTTCGACGGTCATGGTTTAGCTCCGGAGTAAGCAGACGCACGTGACGATTGCGGCGCCACGGCGGCTCGCTCCGACGTATGCGTTGGCTCGCTGCTGTGCCCCGCCATGTGTTGACCCAACACCGCACGCTCGGCCTGCTCTGCCGGTGTTTCGAACACCAGTCGGCCTTCCGCCATCACCGCGATCCGGTCCGCGAGTTCGAGCAGCTCATCGAGATCTTCGCTAACGAGCAACACCGCCGCGCCTGCATCGCGCGCTGCGAGCAAGCGTGCATGAATGTCGGCCACCGACGCGAAGTCGAGACCAAACACAGGATTCGCGACGATCAACACGTCCACCGGTTGACCGAGTTCGCGCGCCAGCACCGCGCGCTGCACGTTGCCGCCCGAGAGCGTGCCGATCGCACGCTCGGGGACCGGCGGCCGCACGTTGAAATCGTGAATCCGGCGTTCGGCGCGTGCGCGCAATGCGGCGCGGTCGAGTCGCCAGCCGCCGCGGCGAACCGGCGCGCGATCGAAATCGCGCAAGGCCAGGTTCTCCGCAATGCTCATGCCGGCCACGCAGGCATTTTTCAACGGCTCTTCGGGGATCGCGAACACGCGCAGCGCAGTCATTTCTTCGCGAGTCGCGCGATACGGCCGGTCGGCGATCCGCATTTCGCCCGCTGCAAGGTGCCGTTGGCCGACCAGTGCTTCGACCAGTTCTTTCTGTCCGTTCCCCGATACTCCCGCGAGACCGAGAATTTCGCCGGCACGCACATCGAGCGTGACGTGTCGTACCGCTGTGTGGCCGCGATCGTCGTCGATCGAGACATCGCGCATCGCGAGCCGTACCGGTGCCTCGCGATCGACCGGTCGGCGTGCGGCGCGTTCTGGCGCGGCCGGCACATGCAACGGTGCTGAGCCGGACGACGCATCGGCGGTGCCCATCATCCAGTTCGCGAGTTGCTCGCGCCCAGTGTTCACCACCGCCGAGGTGCCCACGCAGCGCCCTTTGCGCAACACGGTCACATCGTCGGCGTACGCCATCACTTCGCGAAACTTGTGCGTGATCATCAACACGGTCAATTCGCAGCGCGTCGTCAACGCGCGCATCAGGCCGAGTACTTCATCTGCTTCCTGCGGCGTCAGCACCGAGGTCGGCTCGTCGAGAATCAGGAAGCGTTGTTGCAAGTACAACTGCTTCAAGATCTCGAGCTTCTGCTTTTCTCCCGCGGCTAACCCTGCGACCGGCGCATCAAGCGGCAACCTGAACGGCATGCGTTGCATGAACACGGTCAGTGCCGCGCGCTCGGTTTTCCAGTCGATCGTCCACGGCAGGCTACCGCGCGTGAGCAGCAGGTTCTCTTCTACCGACAACCCCGCGGCAAGCGTGAAGTGCTGATACACCATGCCAATGCCAAGTGCCTGCGCATCGCGCGGCGATGCAATCGCGACCTCACGACCGTCGACGACGATCTGCCCTTCGTCGAGCAACCCATACCCGACGAGTCCCTTCACCAGCGTGCTCTTGCCTGCGCCGTTTTCGCCGAGCAGTGCGTGTATCGTGCCCGGAGCGATCTTGATCGAGACGTCGTCGAGTGCGCGAAACGCGCCGAACGATTTCGACGCACCCAGCACTTCGATGCCCGCGGCGCCGGAACGCGCCGGCAACTGTCCGATGGCAGCCATGATCAGCCGCCGAGCGCTGCGAGCAGCGCTTGCGAATCGGACACCGTGCCGAACACACCGCCCTGCATCGTGATCATATGCAGCGCGGCAGCGTGATTGCTCTGGTCGGTCGCGCCGCAGCAGTCCGCCAGCACGGTGCATTCGAAGCCGCGATCGTTTGCTTCGCGCATCGTGGTGTGGACGCAGACATCGGTGGTGATGCCGGTCAGCACGAGATTCTCGATGCCGCGTGTGCGCAGGATCAGTTCGAGATCGGTGGCACAAAACGAGCCCTTGCCTGGCTTGTCGATCACGATCTCGCCGGGCAGTGGTGCGAGTTCGTCGATGATCTGCCAGCCCGGTTCGCCGCGCACGAGGATCTTGCCGCACGGACCCGCATCGCCGATGCCGACACCGTCGGTCCCCGCGCGCCGGCTACGCCAGCGTTTATTGGCGGGGAGATCGGAGAGGTCCGGACGATGCCCCTCGCGCGTATGAATGATCGTGAAGCCCTGTGCGCGCATCACCGCAAGCACACCGCGAATCGGTTCGATCGGTGCGCGCGTCAGCGACAGGTCATACCCCATCTTGTCAACGTAACCGCCGTAGCCGCAGAAATCCGTCTGCATATCGATGATGACGAGTGCAGTGTTCGCGGCTTGCAGATCGCCGTTATACGGCCAGGGGTACGGTCTGGCTTCGATGTATCGGTTCATGTTTATCGATCCTTGCGGAGAATCTCAGCGCGTCAGACTCAGCTCGCCCGGCGCGCCGGCAAGCGTGCGGTCCGGGCGACAGTTGACGATCATGATCAGCAGCGTCAGCACATACGGCGCCGCGTTGTACAGGTAGTAGCCACTCGTCACGCCGATCGCCTGCAGCGCGGGACCGAGCGCACCGGCCGCGCCGAACAGCAACGCCGCGTACAGACAGCGCAGCGGCTGCCAGCGCGCGAAGATCACGAGGGCCACTGCCATCAAGCCCTGCCCGCTCGACAGTCCTTCGTTCCAGCTGCCCGGATAGACAAGCGACAGATAAGCGCCGCCGACACCCGCGCAGAAACCGCCCACCGCGGTGGCCGCGATACGGATGCGTGTGAGCGGATAGCCCAGCGCGCGCGCCGCCTCCGCGTGATCGCCGACGAGCCGGAGCGTCATGCCCCAACGCGTATTGCGCAGTCCCCATTGCAAGACGAAGGCAAGCACCACACCGATCGCAAACAAGGGGTTGATGTGCAGCGCGTTGTGCAGTTGCGACGAGGCGGTCCAGCGACCGAAATCGAGCGACGCCAGCATCGGCGCCTGCGGTTCGATAAACGGCTTGCCGAGAAAGAATGCGAGACCCGTACCGAGCAGCATCAACGCAATCCCGAACGCGATATCGGACACGCGCGGCAACGAACACACAAGACCGTGCAGGCAACCGAACAGCAATCCGACCAGTCCCGCGGCAAGCACACCGAGCCACGCCGAACCGGACAGATAGCTCGCCGCATAGCCGCTCATCGCGCCGGACACGAGAATGCCCTCCAGCCCGAGATTCACGCGACCGCCTTTCTCGGTCAGACACTCGCCGAGACTCACGAACAGATACGGCGTGCTCACGCGAATCGCACCTGCGATCAACGACAACAGCAACACCACAAGCGGCGAATGCATGTCAGGCATGAGTCTTCTCCATCTGAACCGGTACCGCTGTCGCCGCCAGCGCCTGCAACTTCACGCGCCACGCGGCGAGCCGTCCGCCAAGCGCTTCCCACGCGAGCAAATTCGCGAACAGCAATCCCTGTAGAACCAGCGTGGTCGCATCGGGTAGACCGAGGCGCCGCTGCAACAAGCTGCCGCTCGCCTCGATACCGCCAACGATCACCGCGCAAACGACAATCGCCAGCGGATTCTGGCGCGCGGCAAACGCAACGAGAATGCCGCTATAGCCGTAACCGACGAGCAGAGCCGCATTCGCACTGCCTTGCACGGCTGCGACTTCGAACATACCGGCCAGACCGGCCGCCGCACCGCCGAGCACGCACGCAGCGAGCGCGAGTCTCGCGACCGGCAAACCAACGAGACGCGCAGCCCGCACGTTGCCGCCGACCACGCGCATCGCGAAACCGCGCGTGCTGTGCCTGACGAACACCCACGCCGCGACGCATGCGAGCACACCCCACAACAAGCCCCAATGCACATCGAGCCCCGGCAGCGAACCGATAGTCAGCGCATCCGGCACCGGCAACGTCGACGGTTTGTTCAGACTCGCCGGATCGCGCAACGGTCCTTCGACAAGAAACTTGAATAGCGCGATCGCGATATACGACATCAGCAGGCTGCTGATCGTCTCGTTGACACCGCGCCGGTGACGCAGCGCGCCGACTGCGCCGATCCATGCGCCGCCGGCCAGCATGCCTGCGAGCGCCATCAGCGGAGTCGCGACGAACCACGGCGTAGCGGTCGGCAACCACTGCGGCATCACGGCGGCCGCGAGCCCGCCAAGCGCAAGCGCCCCTTCGCCGCCGATCACAATCAGGCCAACCTGCGCCGGCAACGCCACGCATAACGCGGTCAGCATCAGCGGCGCAGCGCGCAGCAAGGTGCTCTGCCACGCAAACGACGAACCAAACGCGCCTTCGAAAATCAACCCGATCGCATCGAGTGCAGGCGCACCCTGCACGAGCAGAAACAGCATGAACAGCAGCAGCGTGCCGGTCAGCGCGAGCAAGGTCGGCAATGCGGGCAGCACGCCGAGAACCAGCCGCGCGGCATTTGCGTTGGTACTTGCGTTGGCATTTGCGTTAGTAAGCATCGACGCTCCTTGAGAAATGACACGCCGCAACGAAGCACATCAAATCTGCCCAACCACACCCGCCACGAGATAGTTCATGCTTTCGAGCACGTAGTCCGTCTGCACATGACTCACGCCATCGGCAATCGCAACACCGCCCTTGTTGTCCTTGACCGGTCCCTTGAAGATCACGAACTGACCGGCCATCATCTTTGCCTTGACTGCGTCGGCGTTCGACTTCGCTTCGGGCGTCACCTTCGTGCCATATGGCGACATCTTCACGAAGCCTTCTTTCAGGCCGCCGCGCAGGATGTTCGGTTGCGGCTTGCCCGCCTGTGCATTGGCGACGATGAGCCGGAACGGTGTCGCCCAGTCCCATTCCGCGCCGGTCAGGTAGCCCTTCGGCGCGAGCGCTGCCTGGCTTGCGTGATAACCGCAGCTCATTGCGCCGCGCTTCTCGGCAGTTTCGATCACGACCTTCGGACTGTCGACGTGGCAGGTCAGTACGTCGCATCCCTGATCGATGAGACTGTTGGTCGCTTCTGCTTCCTTGACCGGCATCGACCAGTCGCCGGTGAAGATCACGTGAGTCGTGATCGACGGATCGACCGATTGCGCGCCCAATGTGAACGCGTTGATATTGCGCAGCACCTGCGGGATCGGCTTCGCGGCAACGAAGCCGAGTTTCTTGCTCTTGCTCATATGGCCCGCGACGACGCCGTTCAGGTACTGGCATTCGTCGATATAACCGAAGTAGCTCACGATGTTCGGCGGGTTGCCCTGCTTCCACAGGCCGCCACAATGCGCGAAACGAACCTTCGGATACTTCGCGGCAATCTTCAGCACATGCGGATCGAAGTAGCCGAACGAGGTCGCGAAGATCAGCGTCGCGCCGTCCTGTTCGATCATCGCCTCCATCGACTTCTGCACCGCGATCGTTTCCGGCACGTTCTCTTCTTCGACGACTTTCACATTGGGCAGCTTCTTCACGACGTTCGCCGCCGCGGCTTCCGCCTGGTTGTAACCGTAGTCGCCGCGCGCGCCGACATAGATCGCGCCGACCGTGAGCGGACTCGCCGCGAAGATCGATTTGAAAGGCAGCATCGAGCCGAGCGTCAGCAGGCCTGCGTGCTTGAGGAAATCGCGACGATGGGTCATGGCGTGATCCGTTTCAGAGTGTTGGAGAAAGTTGGTTATTGAATCGGTGCAGCGACGCTGTCCAGATAGGCGAGCCATCCGCCGTGCGCGGTGATGTCGAGCGCACCGGCTTGATCGGCAAGCGCGGCCGGCTCGCAGATGAAACCCTTCACGCTGCGGCCGTCGGCAACCTGCACGGTGCCGATCCCGAGCGGTGCCGGAATCTGCGCGACAAACGAGCCGAAGTGGCGCAGCGGCACTTGCCATAGTTCGATGGCGATTGCATTTGTGTGTGCGGTGGCCACCGACATGCGCGCGAGTGCGGGCTTCGGTGGTGTCGTCCCGGCTAGTGCGAAGAGCTGATAGTCCGGTGTCGTGCGGGTCGCTTCGATAAATCGCGCCCCTGCTTCGTGCAATTGCCGGTTCAACGGCTGACCGCGCAGATGCGCGCCGACTACAGCAAGCACGACCGACGGCTCGCTGCTGGGCAACGGTTGCGATTCGATGCAGGCGGCTTCGTGCGACTCGGACTCGAAGAAACGCGCCTGAATGCGCGCACCCAATACCGCCAACCGATGATCCGCGCCGGCCGGTGCGATCAGCGTGACGCCGGCAGGCAGACCGTCGCCGCGGCGCACACACGGCACCGCTAACGCACACAGGTCCAGCAGATTGACGAAGTTCGTGTAGTAACCGAGCTGGCTGTTCAGTTCGATCGGGTTGGCCTGCACCGCGGCGATGGTCGGATGCGTTGGCGTGGTCGGGACGATCAGCACATCGATGTCATCGAAGAGCTTGTCGGCCTGCCGTTTCAATTCGGCGAGACGGTATTGCGCGTTGAACGTATCGACTGCGCTGTAGCGGTCCGCTTTCGCGATCACGGCGGCGACGACCGGGTCGATCGCATCGCGCTGCGCGTCGAAGAATGCGCCGATAGCCGCGCGCCTCTCCGCGACCCATGGGCCGTCGTAGAGCAACGCGGAGACTTGCGTGAGCGGCGTGAGATCGATGGGCAGCGGTTGCGCCTGCAACACCTCCGACAGTCCATCGAGCGACGCCTGAAATGCCTGAGCCGCCTCGCCATCGCCGAAGAACTCCGCACGCGCGGGCACGCCGATGCGCGGCGGCGCCGAAGTCGGAGCGAGCACGCTCACCTCGCGCGCGAAACTATCGGACGCGTCGAAGCGCGCGAGTTGTGCGAGGACGTGCCAGGCGTCGGCGACATCGTTGGCGAAAATCGATACGCAGTCGAGGCTTTTGCACGCCGGCACGACGCCGCGCTTGCTGACCAGCCCAAGCGTCGGCTTCAGGCCGACGAGTTCGTTAAAGCCTGCGGGCACGCGCCCCGATCCTGCCGTATCGGTGCCCAGCGAGAACGCGACGCAACCGCTCGCGACCGCGACCGCCGAACCCGAACTCGAGCCACCCGACACACGTTCGGGAAACTCCACCTGGCGCACCGCGCCGTACGGCGAACGCACGCCGACGAGACCCGTCGCAAACTGATCGAGATTGGTCTTGCCGACCAGAATTGCACCGGCCTCCAGCAGAAGCTGCACGGCAAACGCAGATTCATGCGGCGTATACGCGAACGCCGGGCAGGCCGCCGTAGTTGGCATGCCCGCCACGTCGATGTTGTCCTTCACCGCGAACGGCACGCCGAACAGCGGCATGAGTTCCAGCACCGAGACGCCCCCGGCGCGGTATAGCGCTTCGAGTTCTGCGGCGCGCGCGTATAGCGCTTCGGCGGCGACGCGTTGCGTCCATATCTCGGGCCGGTCGATCGACTCGATTCGCTGTAACACTGCCTCGACACACTGTGTCGGCGTGAGGGTGCCTTGCGCGTAGCGATCGCCTAGCGTTTCGATCGAAAGAGCGGCCCGGGTGTTGAGTTGATCGTTCATGAGTCCAATCTTGAATACAAGATTGGATGCGTATTGCAGAAAGCGTGCCATTGCGCATATCCGTGCGGCGATCGAGCGCGTCCGGTCTTATGCAGCAAGGCTTCTACGGCGTTTGTCTCAAGGGCTCAGTGGGCACCTGGCCCATCCTGACGAGGTCGCAGCAAGATCGACGAATGTGCATCGATCCCAACAACGGTGCGATGGGGCGCCACCATGGATCTTCCGTCGGAACGGGCACCGGCTACGTTAGGCCTAAGCGTGCCGCCGCGTTCTTTCAGGGTTAGTCCTGATAGAGATATCTCTTAGTAATAATATTATTCATCATCTAAATTCATTACCAAAACTTCCCTGCAAGCGCCTGCGGTTCTGGCGTAGCACTGTATCGTCCGTCCAAAGGACGTTCGGAATAAATTAATAATAATGACCCAGACCTCTTATTAGACGGGATCTCAGGAGATACAGGTGCGCAATTATCTGGTGCTGGCGGCAGCAGCGATGCTGGCCGCTTGCGGCGGCAATGGCGATTCGCCATCGGCCGTCTCGACATCAAACAAGCAGGTGTCGGTGGCCGCTAACGCGGCGGCTGCATCGGCTGCGGCGGCGTCGAATGTAGAAAGCGAATTCAAGGCGGCGCAAGGCGTTGCGCTCGGGATGAAGACCACCACGCCGCCGGTCGTGATCCGCGATCCCGACCAGAACCTGCCGCCGTACACACCGCCCCCGCCGCCCCCTGTGCTGTCGACTACGACGCTCAGCTTCGGCGACTTCACGAGCTATCTCTCGCCCGGTTCGACCCAGGGCTGGGCGCCGGGCACGACGAGCGGCAGCGTAACGATTCCCGCCCCCGCGACCAACGGTACCGGGGCCGGCGACAAGGCCGTCGCGCTCGCGAATACGTATACGACCGCCTCGTACGAAGCCGACGTGACGGTTACGCCACCGGTCGGCAACGGCCCGGCAAACGCGGGCTTTATCGTCCGCACGACCAACCCGACGGCCGGCGGCTTCGACAGCCTGACCGGTTACTTCATCGGTCTCGACACCGCCGCGCACACGCTCGTGGTGGGCCGCGAGAACAACAACTGGACCAACTTCATCGACTATCCGATCAGCACGATAGTGGGTGGCAGCACGCACCATCTGAAGGTCACGACGAGCGGCACGGCGATCACCGTCGATCTCGACCAGCAACGCGTGCTGAGCCTCAACGACGCGACCAACGCACTGCCTGCGGCGTTCGCGTCGGGCAGCTTCGGCCTGCGCCGCTTCGGTGTCGGTGCGACGTTCAGCAACATCACGATCAAGACGTACCCGACGGTCACCTCGCCGACCTACGATTTCTCGAAGGTGGTCGGCATGGTGTACTCGTCGTCGACCGCGGTGAACGCAATCGACTTCTGGCAGAACTACGATCCCGCCGTCGTGAACCGCGAACTGACCTACGCGCAGACGTACGGCATCAACACGATCTCGGTGTACCTGCACTACCTGGTATGGGCCAACGATCGTGTCGCGTTCCTGAGCAAGTTCGAGAACCTGCTCGAGATCGCCGCGCGTCACGGCATCAAGGTGTCACCGATCTTCTATGACGACTGCTGGAACCAGACACCGGAATACGGTCCGCAGCCCGCGCCGATCTGGGGCGTGCATAACAGCCGGTGGGTACAGTCGCCAGGTACACCGATCGAACAGGCGTACTTCCAGCCGAGTGCGTCGAATCCGAACGTGACGTACAAGGCGAGCCTCGCGAACTACATCACCGACTTCGTCGCGCCGCACCGGAACGATCCACGTATCGTCTTCTGGGAGCCGATGAACGAACCCGGTTGCAGCGGTAACGGCGCACTGCAGGAAACGCGTGCGGTGATGATGAACGACGCGCGCATTGCGATCCTGAATGCGGGCGCGACGCAACCGATCAACTCGCCGCAGGTGCAGGAAGACGAAGGCAGCTACTTCTCCGACTTCTACGCGTTCCACCCGTACAACAATCCGTACACCGGTCCGATCAACGGCAGCAGCGTCAATGCGTTGAACTCGGAAACGCTGCAACGCGGTTTTCCGGGGACGACCGGCCAGACGATGGCGGGTATTGTTTCGAACTACGGCGGCACGACGGGCTTCATCATCTGGGAGTTGATGATCGGTCGCACGAATACGCGCTTCCATTGGGGGCAAGTACCGAGCGCACCTGCTACCGTCGAACCGGCGACGCCGTTCCAGGGGACGATCTATCCTGACGGGCACCCGTGGTCGACGGCGGAGATGCAGGCGTTGACCGGTGGGTTCTATGTGAAGCTGCCTGTGCTGAATGTCGGGTACTACAACGATCCGACTTTCAATAGTGCTCCGGTGAAGACTTCGATTACGCCGTTGATCGACTTCGATCTGAATACTGAGCGCGGGACTGATTCGCCGGATGCTTCGGCGGGGGTGAATGCTACCGGCTATGGCGTGCGGTGGACTGGGGCAATCGAAGCTGCGGTTAACGGGCCGTACCGGTTCTCGATCAATAGCGATAACGTGGCGCGTCTGTGGATCGATGGCGTGGAGGTGATCAACAAGAAGAGTGCGTCGCTGTCGACGGTGAGCGGTACGGTCTGGTTGAAAGCGCGGCGACATGCTTCGATCAAGGTCGAGTATGTGCATAACACCGGCGCGGCGAGTATGCATCTGACGTGGTGGAGTCCGTTTGCGCGTAGGCCGGATGGGTTGCGGATTGTGCCTTCGGGTTCGCTTGTGTCTTCGGACTGAAGTGTCATCAGGTACTGCAGAAAGTGAGAACTGTGGCGGATAGGTGAAAAACCATCGCCACAGTTCGTGCAAAAATCCGTGCGGCCGATACTTCCTGCTGGAACCCGGCCGCCCGCCACTACCGGGCTCCTCTCATTCGCCGACGTTCGTCGCGAACTGCCTCTCTACCCTGCGCCGCCGATCGACGCTATCGCGCGGCGTCGTCGACTATATTTTTGTTCGCCTGCATCCGTCGATCCATCCGCTCCGTAGAGGTCAATGAGGACTCGCCGTCTCTCCGGAAGGTGATTTCGCTCTTCGTTGAAAGACGGTTTGTCTTCGCGCCTGCGATGACGGTTCGTGACAATGTTGCCGGCATTTGTTGTAATCGGTTTTGGTGCGAATCCGACCCGGGCCTTGATCGTCAGTCAGGTGGTACTCAGTATTGCGCTTCCGGTACCGATGGCGATGATCGTCTGGTTTTCGTCGAGCAGGCGATGACCACATGCGCAGACAGCACGCGCTTTGAGTGGCCACCACACGGCGACGTTGCTGTTATTCCCGATTACGCGCAGCCAACCCGCAGGGAGCGCGATGGACATGCAACGAAATGCAGCGACCGATGACGACCGTCTGTTGAACGGAGTTGAGGCCCATCGCCGCAATGAGCTGAACCGCCTGTTGCATGAGGCGGGCGAAGGCGACCAGGCAGCATTCGCCGCGCTCTATCAACGCACCTCCGCCAAACTGTTCGGCGTGTGCGTGAGAATGCTGCGCGATCGCGGTGAAGCCGAAGAAGTGCTTCAAGACGTCTATGTCACGGTATGGCGCCAGGCTGCAAGCTTCGACCCAGGGCTCGCCAGCGCCGTTACCTGGCTCGCGACCATCGCGCGCAACCGGGCCATCGATCGCTTACGGCGCCGCCGCGAGGAACCGCTGGACGCATCGATGGAAGAGGAACTCGCCGACGAGCATCCTTCGCCGGCCGCAATGGCAGAGCGCAGTCAGGAGAAGCGGCGCCTGGAACGGTGCCTCGACGCACTGCCCGCCCAGCAGGGAACCCTCGTACGAGAAGCCTTTTTTACGGGTGCGACGTATGCCGAACTGGCTGTGCGCCTGAGCGTGCCGCTCGGTACCATGAAAAGCTGGATCCGGCGTAGCCTGATTCAGCTCAAAACCTGCCTCGATCAATGAATACGCCCTCACACGATCCCGACGAACTGCGGTGCGCCGAGTATGCACTGGGCGTGCTCGACGCTGACGAGCGCAGGCAGATCGAGGAGGCGATGCAGCACGACCCCCGGCTCGCCGCGAACGTAGCGCGCTGGCAGGAACGCCTGGTGCCGCTGAGCGAGGATGTCGGCGAGATCGCGCCGGCGCCCTATGTGCTGGCGCGCATCCAGTCCGAACTCGGTTTCGCGTCGGCCGCGCCGTATCGGCCTCGCGCGAGGCTGTGGGACAACGTTCGCTTGTGGCGCTGGGTCGGTATCGGTTCGAGCGTCGCGGCTGTGGTGCTGGCAATCGTGGCCGTGGTGCCTGTCTGGCGTGGACCCGTCGCGGTGCCGGAGGTGCCGGGCAATAGCGGCTACCTGGTTGCGAATATCGGCCGTGAAGACGGTGGAGCAGGATGGACCGCTACCGTCGACGTTCAGCGTGCCCGCATGGTGATCGTTCCGGCGAGCGGCACGGCAGTCGCCGCCGGTCGTTCCACCGAGCTGTGGCTCATCCCGTCGGGCGCTCGACCTGTCTCGCTCGGTGTGATCGCCGCCGACCGGCCGACTATCGTCACGCTGCCGCCAGCCCGACTCGCACAACTGGACCCTCGGGCCATCCTCGCTGTGTCGCTGGAACCGTACGGCGGGTCGCCTACCGGACAGCCAACCGGGCCCGTGCTCGCGAAAGGGGGAATTGGTGGTGCATAAGCCGTTTCTGCGGCAACGCACTTCGCATGTCTGTGTATTTATCGAAGTACGTGCATCCGTCGGTTCGTTCGACCCGTATCTCCGATTGCTTCCAGTCCGGAAGCGTCGATCTTTCGGGGAGAACCGAAATGCAATCCTGTAACCAGATGAAGACCATCGGTGCGATGCTCGCGCTCGCACTGGCGTTGGGAACGGTCGTGCCCGCCGCGACGGCCGGATCGATGTCCACCGACAATACGGTAGAAGTCGGCGGCGCCGCGATGTACCCGTCGAAAAATATCATTGCCAACGCGGTGAATTCGAAAGACCACACGACGCTGGTAGCAGCCGTCAAGGCAGGCGGTCTCGTGGATACGCTGTCGGGCACCGGACCCTTCACGGTCTTCGCACCGACCAACGAGGCATTTGCCGCATTGCCGCCCGGAACCGTCCAGACGCTGCTCAAGCCGGAGAACAAGGCAACGCTCGTGAAAGTGCTCACGTATCACGTCGTACCGGGTCGCATCACCGCGCACGACCTCGCGATGGCAGTCGATCAGGGTGGCGGCAAGGCGAGCCTGAAAACGGTCGAGGGCGATTCGCTGATCGTCAGCAAGGACGGCAAGGGGTGGGCGATCACCGACGACAAGGGCGACGTCGCGCATGTGACGATTGGCGACGTGATGCAATCGAACGGCGTGATTCATGTCGTCGACACGGTACTGATGCCTTGACGTCGGTGTGAAAAGCTCGGCGAGGTCTATGGCTGACGTTACTCGCCCCACGAATCAGGGTTGACGTTTGCCACGACCACCGGCGGATTTGCCAGCCGGCTTACGTGAACCCGCAACCGGCTTGCTGGCGGGTTTGCTGCGTGGTTTTTGCACGCTGAATGGATTACCGCCGGAGAAGCCTGTGCCGCTTGTACTTTTACCTGCAGCCAGAACGCGCTGCGCCGCAGGCTTGCGTTTGTCTTCGCCACTTTGCACCCGCGGTTTTTTGCCAGGCACCTGCACAGCACCCGGCGCAGCTTGCAGCACCTTAGGCTTCTTAAGCTTTTTAGGCTTCTTGATAATCTCGCCTGTAGAACTAGTCTGCGGCACGCGATGCTCAGCTTCAAAACCCGGCTCCTCTTCCCGCCGCAACGTCTGCCGGATCAGCGCTTCAATCGCGGCCAGTTGCGGCGCTTCATCGGCACACACAAGCGACACCGCCACACCACTAGCACCCGCACGACCAGTACGGCCAATACGATGCACATAGTCTTGCGCCACGATCGGCAGATCGACGTTGATCACGAGCGGCAGGTCGTCGATATCGAGCCCGCGCGCAGCCACATCGGTGGCGACCAGCATCTGTACTTCGCCGGTCTTGAAGCGCTCCAGCGCACGCAGACGCGCGGGTTGCGGTTTGTCGCCGTGGATGGTGTCGACCGCATAGCCCGCTTCATCGAGCATGGCCGCCAGGTACTCCACGCCGTTGCGCGTTTTGACGAACACCAGCGCATGCTGCCAGTTGTTCTCCGCCACAAGGTGCATGAAGAGGTCAGGCTTGTTCTTTTTATCCACCGTCACCACCCACTGCTTGATCCTGCTGGCCGTGGCATTGGGCGGGCTGACGCTGATATGGACCGGGGCGCGCAAAATGCTCGCCGCCATGGCACGAATCTCATCGCTAAACGTGGCCGAAAACAGCAAGGTCTGGCGTTGAGTGGGTAACGCAGCAAAGACGGCGTTGAGTTCGCGTGCAAAGCCCAGATCCAGCATGCGATCGGCTTCATCCAGCACCAGCGTTTGCACCTGATCGAACTGCACTGCGTTCTGGCGATTCAGATCCAGCAAACGGCCAGGCGTAGCAACGAGCACATCGACGCCTTTGCGCAACGTCATCATCTGCGGGTTGATACTCACGCCGCCATAGGCGGCAAGAAATCGTAAGTCGAGCCCTTTGCCGTAATCGATAAAGCTTTGCAGCACTTGCTCAGCCAGTTCGCGCGTGGGCACCAGCACCAGAGCACGCGCTCGGTTGCTGAACACTGCCGGGCCGTGTTGCACCAGCCGTTGCAGCAGCGGCAGCGCAAAACCGGCCGTTTTACCCGTGCCGGTCTGCGCCGCAGCCATGACGTCCTTGCCATCGAGCACAACAGGAATCGCCTTGGCCTGCACCGGCGTAGGGGTCTGGTAATCGAGATCCTGCAGATTACGCAGCAACGGCTCGATCAGGCCAAGCGAGGCAAAAGACATGGGCGTTTTTCCGGGCTAAAACCGCGATTCTAGCGGTTACCGCGCTCAATGCCCGAGCGACGCCTCGACTGCCAGCGCGACGCCTTCCGCCGTCGCCGCCGAAAGCGTCCAGCCAAGGTGCCCATGTCCCGTGTTGTAGAACACGCCGCGCCGCCTGCCCGGTCCTACTTTGGGCAGCATGCCCGGCATCATCGGCCGCAGCCCCGCCCACGGCACGACGCGCGACGTCGACACTTCCGGAAAATGCCGACGCGTCCAGTTGATCAACGGCGCAATGCGTTCCGCGCGAATGTCGCGATTGAAGCCGTTGATTTCCGCTGTGCCCGCAACGCGAAAGCGATCGGCGCCCAAACGACTGGTGACGATCTTCGCGCCATCGTCGAGCAGGCTCACCCACGGCGCACTGCGGCGGCTGGTTTCATCGTCGAGACAGACGGTGATCGAGTAACCCTTCACCGGGTACACATTCACGTGATCGCCAAGCATCGCCGCAAACTGTCGGCTATGCGCGCCGGCACACACGATCACGCTGTCGTAGCGATCGCCGTTCGACGGTGCGTCCGGCTGCGTTGCAACGATTTCGAAGCGACCGTCGCTACGCTGCGTGATGTCGGCAATCTCCGTGTCATACAGAAAACGCACACCGTCGCGCACGCACGCGTCGCTGAGGCCGCGCGTGAATTTGTGAATGTCGCCGGTGGAATCGGACGGTGTAAAGAAACCGCCGTAGAAGTTGCTGGTTAGCGTCGGTTCGATCGCGTGGATCTCGCCATCGGTGACGGCACGACGATCGAGCCCGCCTTCACGCAGCAGCACGTTCACCTTCGACGCCGCTTCGAACCCGCGACGATCCGGATACAAGTGCAGAATGCCGCGCGTTTCCAGATCGAAATCGATGTGCTCGCGTTCGGCGATCGAGAAAAGAAACTCGCGCGCCTTGATCGCGAGCCTGACGGTCTCGACGGTATTCGCGCGATACCGTGGAATCTGCGCGAGAAACTCGGCCATCCACGAGTACTTGTGCCAGCTCGGTTTGAGGCTGAGCAGGAGCGGGGCATCCGCGGTGAACATCCAGCGCAGCCCTTTGAGCACGGTCGACGTGCTGTTCCACACTTCCGCGTTACTCGCGGACAACTGGCCGCCATTCGCAAACGAAGTTTCCATCGCGGCGTAGCGATGGCGCTCGATGAGGGTGACGTCGAATCCGCGTTTGCGCAGGGCGTAGGCAGTCGTGACGCCGGTAATACCGGCGCCGATGATGGCGATATGGTGCATGACAAGGTCCAGAAAGAGTTGAGCATCGCCGGTTGGCGTCGATGCCCCATCTGTCCGTGGACCTGAGAGTTTCTTCCCTGCCGTGGCGGCGCGGAAATCCCCTTCGGTGGGCGCGTGAACAACAGCGCCGCTCTCCAGATGTTCTTGCTGCGCGGTCCTGGGTGCCTGAGAGTTTCCGGGGCGGTTGCTCCGTCGGCGTCGTCCGTGAAAACCGGGCGATCTCTTCCGCGCTGCGTTGATGAACACCGGAACGTTATACAAAGCGCGGGGTTTGTGCAAGAGGGGCGCTTTGGCGGTGGCGTTTCTGACTAGGCGTTTTTGATCTTCGACAAGTCGATGTCGATAAGCATCCACGCACCGCCCTGGTAATCTGGATGGCTCAACCACTGCTCGAGCGCTGACGGTGCCGGAACCGGCTCACCATCTGCAAAATGAGCTTCCGCAGCTTCCTGTGCATTGGCCGGAATATCGGCCCAGTCGTCAGCGGCCGAATAGCAGCCGGGAAAGTCGGGAAACTCGATGCCGTGCGCGTGTTTCGCGTCGCCGGGCTGGATATAGGTGGGATACAGCACGATGCCCTCCTTGGCCTTGGGTCCAATCACTTCAGACCCGCATATTTCAGCAGTACACAATCACGAGAGCAAGCAGCGGCCCGCGATACACTTGCCACCTACGTATCCGCGCCCCCACCGATACCCATGCCCGCGTCGCCCCCCACCCCGCTCGACACGCTGCTGCGCGAAATCCGCGCGTGCACGGTCTGCGCCGCTCATCTTCCACACGGCCCGCGTCCGGTCGTAAGGGCGTCTACGAAAGCGCGCATTCTGATTGTCGGACAAGCACCCGGTGCCCGCGTACACGCGAGCGGTATCCCGTGGAACGACGCAAGTGGCAAGCGGCTGCGCACATGGCTCGACGTCGACGACACGACCTTCTACGATGAAACGCAGTTCGCAATTGTGCCGATGGGTTTCTGCTATCCAGGCAAAGGCAAGAGCGGCGACTTGCCGCCGCGGCCCGAGTGCGCGCCGCTATGGCTCGACAGGGTGCTTGCGTTGATGCCGCATATCGAGCTGACGTTGCTGATCGGCCAATACGCACAGCGGCATTTCCTCGCGGAGCGCCGCAAGGAATCGCTCGCCGACACGGTCGCGGCATGGCGCGACTATGCGCCAGCCGTCATCGCGTTGCCTCATCCGTCGCCGCGCAACGTGGCCTGGTTCGTACGACACCCGTGGTTCGATCGTGAAATTCTGCCGATGCTGCGCGCAAGAGTCGGCGAACTGCTGGCCGACGGCGCAACCGGGGCGCTGGCGCAGAGAGCGCGGTAAGAGCGGTAAGCGCGTAACGCACCGCAAGACGATACGAAAGTCGCCGCACCCCGCGCTTTACAACGCCAGCTTGTAACCCTCATGACTCGCAGTGAAACCAAGCCTGTCATAAAACCGCTGCGCGTCCGCCCGGCTCTTGTCGGTAGTCAGTTGAACGAGCCCGCAGTGGCGCGCCCGGCATTCTTCGATGGCCCATTCGATCATGCGCTGGCCAAGACCCGAAGCACGGCGATGCGCCGCGATGCGCACCGCTTCGATCTGCCCGCGCCACATGCCCGTCCGGGCGAGCCCCGGAACAAACGAAAGTTGCAGCGTGCCGATCACCTCGTTGCCGTCGACCACGACCACTAACCGCTGGTTCGTATCGGCTTCAATGGCGCGAAAAGCCTCGACGTACCGGCTGTCGAGCGGTTCGCCCAACACTTCGCGGTGACTGCCGATTGCGTCGTCGGCAAGCAACGCGACGATAGCGGGAACATCGGAGAGCAACGCCGAACGAAAAACAATAGATTCCACAACAACACCTTGTGACTGAAAAGAAGGGTTCAGCGCGTCGCGCCGCCCGCGTAATTGCGCTGTCCGCGCAAACGCTTCACGATCCGGCCAAACGCGTACCACTGTTGCGCAAGCAGACCCTCGCCATACGAACGGGCCGCACCGTGCGGCACCGGCAGCTGGTCGCGAATACCGGTTGGCTCGACGGTACGGTTCCACGACACCGTTCCGAACATCATGTCCCACCACGGAAACAGCACGCCGAAGTTGCAGCCGTAGCGCACGCCTTCGTGACCGTAGCCGATCGCATGATGCCGCCGATGAAAGATCGGGCTCACGATCACGCGTTCAAGCAGCCATCCATAAGGAAGCCGTGCGTTCACGTGCTGCACGCTCTGCATGAAGTTGCCGACGGCGACGAGCACCACGAACTGGGCCGGCTGCACGCCGATGAACAGCGAAATCGCCGCGAAGAACGCGGCCTGAATGATGTCGTCGAGGAAGTGATTGCGATCGTCGGCCCACAGCGACATCTGCTGCTGGCTGTGGTGCACGGCATGCAGTTCCCACCAGACGCCGAAGCGATGCTGCCAGCGGTGATACCAGTAGCCGAAGAAGTCGAGCACGATCAGGTAGATCAGGAACGACACGACCGGTTGATCGGTCACGCCGGGCCAAAGGCTGTCCACGTCGATGTTCGGCACGTTGTAGATCGCCATCAGGCTTTGCCAATGGTTAAACAGTGGCTGCAGCATGAAGAAGAACGCGATGTTGATGATGCCCAGCTTGGCGATCCACGTGTAGATCACGTCCGAGCGCAGTGCCTTGCGATCGGACCAGGCCTCGATGGGTCGCAGCGCTTCGAGTGGCCGCAGTGCGAGATAGGTAACGACGATTTCGAGCACGCCGACAATCACCCAGTAGAGCGCGTCATACGTATCCTCGTCGTAGCCCATCAGCCCGAAACGGTAGAAAAACGGCTGCACCACATCGACGTACAGCAGCGTTTGCAGTGCCGAGATGCCGTTGTCGAGTTGCCCGAGAATTTCGTGAATCATCGAAAACCTCTTGAATTGCGGGTGTTACTCAAAGCTACTGCCCAGACCAGTACCCAAAACCGGAAGCCGCCTCAGTCCGGGTTAGGCGCGTAAATCGGCGCACGGTTCGCAAAAAACAGTCCGTGCGGCGAACGTCCGACCGCAATGGTATCGATAAGTTTATGCGTCGTCAGGTCGATGATGCCCACATGCTTGGCGAAACGAAACGTGACCCACAGGTAGCGGCGATCGGAGGACAGCTCCATATCGTCGGGGCCTGGCATCAGGCCGGTGATGTCCGCGACTTTTGTCAGCGCGTTGTAATCGAGAATACTGATCGTGCTCTCCACGCGGTTCGTGACCGCGATGTGCTGGCCGTCATCGAGATTGCGGAAGTTGTGCGCGCCGCGCCCGGTCTGGATTCGTTTGACGACCTGCTGCTTGTGCCAGTCGATAACCGCAACGTCGTCCTCGCCGGTCATGCCGATCAGCAGATAGCGATCGTTGGGCGTCATCCACAGGCCGGCCGGCGTGTTGCCGATGTGCAGCTTCCACAGCACGGTCTGCGTCGGCAGATCGATCGCGGCGACTTCGCCGGTGTCCTGCAGCGTGACGAATACGGTGCGGTTGTCGGAGGCGAACGTCATGTGGCTCGGCGTCTTCGCGAGCGGCACGCGTTTCGCGAGCACGAGGTTCTGGCCGTCGTAATGGTAGATGTCGACCCGGTCGAGTCTGAGCCCGGCCGTGACGAACCACTTGTGATCCGGTGAGAAGCCAAGCTGATACGGGTCCTCGATATCTTCGAGGCGACGCTGCACCTTGCCCGTGTGCGGATCGAGAAACAGCAGGTCGTTGGACACCGAATCGGCGACGATCAGCGACCGGCCGTCGGGCGTGATCTGCAGATGGTGCGGTTCCTTGCCGGTCGGCTCCGTGCCGATGACCTTATGCGTGGTTTCGTCGATCAGGTTCAGTTGTGCTTCGCCGGAATCGAGCACGATGACGTTGTCGGCGGCATACGCGTGATCCGCTGTGACAAACAGGACGCAAAGCGATGCGGCCAGCGCAGCGGCCCTCTTGATCGAAACGATAGAAAATGACATGAAGATCGGGCTCGTGCGGAAGAGATAAGCGAATCGGAAACCTGCGGGCTAACTAACGCGAGCGAAAAGCGTTGGATGTCGGCGAAATCACGCGACGGCGCGACGGTGCCCTGGGGATCCCAGTGCTCCTCTAACGCGTGAACCCACGCCGCCGATGACACAAAGACCGCAACAAAACGCTGAATTCCCGCGAAATAACGGCTTCGTTTGGCCCAACACTCTACTACGCCGCGCCCGCAGTTCGCCTCGAACCCGCCCAAGCCGTGGTAACTTTGCTGCCTATGTACGGCTGGCCGTCTGGCCTCCAAACGGCTTACGCCGGTTCATCGTTTCATTGCTGCCCGGATACTGACGCTTCGACGCTTCGGCACCTCGACGCTCCACGGTTCCGCTCGATAACTCTTATATACCCAATCTCTTTGGGAAACGGCGATGCGACTTCATCTGTTAAAGGGTGTACTTCCTCTTGGCCGCGCGGCTGCACTGCGCGATGCGCTAGCGGGCATCACGCTCGCGTCGATGAATATTCCCCAGGTGCTCGGCTATGCCCGCATAGCCGGCATGCCCGCGGTAACCGGCCTGTATACGGTATTGCTGCCGATCGTCGCCTTCGCGATTTTCGGTGCCTCCCGCCACCTGGTCGTCGCCGCCGATTCCGCGACCGCAACCATCTTCGCGAGCCAGCTGTCCACCATGGCGCCGATCGCGAGCGGCGCATACGTCGCGCTGGCCGGCGCGGTGGCAATGCTGACCGCGGGGATGCTGCTGCTCGCGCGTATCTTCAAGCTCGGTTTTCTCGCCGATTTTCTGTCGCGCACGGTTCTGGTCGGTTTTCTGTCGGGCGTCGGTGTGCAGGTCGGCATCGCAATGCTCGGCGACATGCTCGGTGTTCCAGGACACGCGTCGCGCACGGTCACGCAGCTCGGGCTGATCCTGCTGCATCTGAACCAGATCAACCTGCCGACGCTGGCCATTTCGTTACTCGTCGTGATCTGCGTCCTGATCAGCAAGCGGTTTGCGCCGAAGCTCCCGGTGTCGCTCTTCGCGGTCATCGCCGGGATCGCCGCGAGTTACTTCTATGACTTTGCCGGCCACGGCATCTCGGTGATCGGACCGGTGGCGGGCGGCTTGCCGTCGCTGCATCTGCCGTTCGTCAGCTTGCGACAAACGCTCGACCTGTTGCCTGTCGCCGCGTCGTGCTTCGCGATGATCGTCGCGCAAAGCGCCGCAGCAGGACGTGTCTTCGCAGAGAAGTATCACGAAACCGTCGATGAAAACGCCGACATTCTGGGGATCGCCGTCGCCAATGCAGCGGCCGCCTTCACGGGCGCGTTTGTCGTCAACGGCAGCCCGACACAGACGGCGATGGCCGAGCGCGCCGGCGCGCGCAGCCAGTTCGCGCAAGTGGTGTTCGCCGCGGTCGTCGTGTTCGTGCTGCTGTTTCTGAGCGGATGGCTGCAGTACCTGCCGCACTGCATTCTGGCCGGCATCGTCTTTACGATTGCAATCGGGCTCGTCAACCTGAAAAGCCTGAGCGCGATTCGCCACGAGACCCCCAGCGAATTCACGCTGGCAGTCTTCACCGCGGCCGCCGTCGTGTTGATCGGTGTGGAACAGGGCATCCTGCTTGCCGTCGTGCTGTCGCTGCTGATACACGTGCGGCACAGCTACCGCCCACACACGATGATGCTGACACCAGGCCCCGATTCGCTGTGGGTGCCGGTGCCGGCCACGCCGGGCTGCGAGACGGCGCCGGGGCTGATCGTCTATCGCTTCGGCGCCGATCTGTTCTACGCCAACGATCATTTCTTCGTCGACGAAGTGCAGAGTCTTGTCGAGCGCGCGCCGGACCCGGTGCACACGTTCATCGTCGACGCCGGGGCGATTACCGATCTGGATTACTCCGCGGCACGTTCGGTCAGCGATCTGTGCGAGTCGCTCAAGGAGCGCGGCATCAAGGTCATCTTCGCGCGCGTGAACCAGTACTTGCGCTCGGACATGAACCGGCATGGCATCAGCAAAGTGCTCGGTGAGACGCAGATCTTCCGGACCATGCACGAAGCGCTGGATGCGGTCGGCATCAAGCCCACGATGGTGAAGACGCGCGAGGCATAGCATCGGTTCGGGCGCTATTCCATCACCGATAGCGCCACGTCCTTTTGCGACTCCAATACCTTGAGCCTGCCGAGCAGCGCCTCGCGAATCGAATCGTAAGCGGAGCGGCCTAACGGCAGCCGGAACGGTGGGTTCGGACTGTCGATCGCCGCAATCATCGCGTCGACAGTCTTTCGCGCGTCGCCAAAATGCGCGAAGTACCCGGTTGCGATCGCGCGCCGGATTTCGCCAGCAGGCGTGTCGTCGTAACAACTCATCGGCGTGGCGTGATCGAGACCGGCTCCAAAATTAGTCCGGGTCGGACCGGGTTCCACGATCAGGAAATCGATCCCGAAAGCAGCGACCTCTTTGGCGACGGACTCGACGAAGCCCTCGATACCCCATTTGGTCGCGTGATAAAGATTGAAAGCCGGGTACGCGACCTGCCCGCCTTCAGACGACACCTGGACGATGCGCCCGCCGCCCTGATTCCGCAAATAGGGAATGGCCGCGCGTATCACCTGAATCGAACCGGTCAGATTGGTCGCAATCTGACGTTCGATCTGCGTATCGGTCAGTTCCTCGGCGGCACCGAATAGCCCGTACGCGGCATTGCTGACCACCACGTCGATTCGTCCCATGCGTTCGAACGCCTGCGCAACCGTTTCCCTGATAGCTGCGACGTCAGTGACATCGCACCCGGTTACCTGCAACCGGTCGCGATAGCGCGTCAGCAGATCGTCGAGCGCACCGCTCTTGCGTATCGTCGCGACGACACCATCGCCACGCTCGAGCAGCCGCTCGGCGAGTCCGCGTCCAAGTCCGCTCGATGCACCGGTAATCAACCAGTTCTTTGCCATGCTCAGCTCCTGTTGAGTTCACATGGTCGATGCTAGAGCAGTATGATTGCGTTTAGAATCATCGCCAATCGGCATGAACCGGTGAGGAATTTTCACCAATGAATCAACCTACTCTGTCCGACCTCCAGGCATTCATGGAAGTCGCCGCCAGGCGCAGCTTCCGCCAGGCCGCCGACCAGCTCGGTGTATCCCGTTCAGCGCTGAGCCACGCCATGCGTGGACTGGAAAACGACCTGGGCGTGCGCCTGCTGCACCGGACGACGCGCAGCGTGTCGCTGACCGATGCGGGCGAGCGCTTGTTGAAACGGCTCAATCCGGTGCTAAGAGATCTCGATGAAGTGCTGGAGGATGTCGCGCAGATCGACGGGCACGTGAGCGGAACGCTCAGAATCAACGGCAACGAAGGGGCCATCAGGCAACTGCTGCAAACCGTCGTGCCACGCTTTCTTGCACTCTATCCGGACATCGAACTCGACCTCGTGGCAGACGGCAGGCTGGTCGACATCGTCGAAGAAGGATTCGATGCGGGTGTCCGGCTCGGTGAAGCCTTGCACAAGGACATGATCGCGGTCCGCGTCGGTGGCGATGTGCGGTTTCTGGCAGTTGCGTCGCCAGGCTACTGTCGCAAACATGGGCGGCCGGTCGTGCCGGAAGAGCTTCTGCAGCACCAGTGCATCCGGCAGCGTCTGCCGGGTGGGAAACGATATCGCTGGGAGTTTGCGCGTCATGGGCAGGAATTCACCATCGATCCGCCCGGCGTGCTGACGCTCAATAGCAATGCGCTGATGGTCGACGCAGCGCTCGACAGCCTGGGAATCGCTTACGTGCCGGAGCCTTACGTGCGCACCGCGCTTGCCCGTCGACGGCTCGTTGCCGTGCTTGAAGACTGGTGTCCAGTCATCCCTGGCCTGTTCCTCTACTTCCCGGGCAATCGTCACATTCCAGCGGGATTGCGTGCGCTCATCGACTTGTTGAGAGAATCGGCCAGCAGCCACGGTCCCGCAGACGCGACCCTTATCTAGTCGTCGGTGACGAACACCTGCACCGGCGTCTCGATCGGCAGCACGAAGCTGTCGATACGCCCAGCCCTGAGATCGAAGAGCAGCTGTTCGACAGCAGCGAGCGTGGCGCCCGACGCAGCCGCACTGCTGCCCGGCAGGCCGTTGCGAATTTCGAGGAGTCGTGCGACCGCTCGCCCCCTTAGCATGAACACGCGTTCCATCGATGCTCCCAGCATTGCCGCCGCGCGAAGGTCCTGCGGCGCGGCCTCGCTATTGAATCATGGGATCGAGTCGGGCGGTGGCGCAAAGCGACTGTCGCTCTGCGTGTTTTGCGGGAACGGATTGGCTTTCATCCGGATCGCCGCCTCCGAGTCCTTCTCGGCAAACAGCGCGACGCCGATCACACCGACATTGGCGACATCGCCATTCGACGTGTTCGCGACATAACTGTGCGGAACCGACGAAAAGCGGAATGCCGCCACTTCCCTTTCATTCTTCCGGAAGCCGTCGATTACCAATGTCTTGCCCGGATAGAGGATATATCCGCCTGTGTGATAACTGCCGGGCCGCCCCGAGATAACGTCGAGACCGTCCACACTGGAAACCACTTCATAAGGCGCCCGGCTCTTGTTATATAAAACCATCTCGTAGTGATCCCCGGCTTTCCCGACGATATTCCACCGTCCATTGCCGCCGCGCAGCAGATTCAGCGTGTTGTTGTTGCCGTCGCGAAACCGGAGATTGATCGCCCCGCTTGCCATCGAGAGACTGGCGCGCGAATCGCCGGCATTGCTCTTAATCGTGTCGTTGTAATAGATCGCCGTGATGTCGTCGGGGGTGTTGTTGTCGGCGCGCTCGAACTTGACGCTGTGGGTCACCGAGCTCACGGTCTCGCCCCAGGCGGTGCCGAGCCCGGGGCGATCGGCGGCGGCATCGGTCGGCGCCAGCGGCGATGCGGCGGACGGAAGACCGGCCTGGCTACAGGCGGCAAGCCAGAAAACCAGGGCAAGCATCAAAATGCGCTGAAGGATTTTCATTTTTAGATGACTTTGGGATGATGGTTAATCTGATTTTTCAAAATCTTCCGGTCATGCGAATATTATCGAACTGCCGATTTCACCCATACCGCTTCATCGATTTTGCCGCTTATTTCCACCTCGCGCAGTCTACCGTAAGCGATCTGTTATGTCCGCGTCGCCACGACGCAAAAGCCCGACAAGAGAAATATCCTTTCCGATGCGCTCGTGAGATATTCGCCATACTCGATTCACGCCACCCTCTCTTGTCCTGGTACGGAGTCCGTTAGTGCAACGACGTCAATTTCTACGTCACGCCGGCGCAACGCTGGCAGTCGCAACGACCGCCGTCACCGCATCGTGCGCGAGGCAGCCCGTGGCGCCCCCGCCCACGCGCACTCGCGACACCACCGCACCGCCGCTCACCACCCGCCTGCAGCCGGACGACGTCGTACTCGCACCGATCAGGGCGCAGGTCGACCGGATCACCGGCATCTATGTCTGCACGCGGCCGTTCCGCGCCGCCGGACCGCGCATCGAAATGGAACGTGTCGGGCACACGGCGATCGTGCACAACTACGGGCACGGCGGCAGCGGCTGGTCGCTGTCGTGGGGGTCGAGTGCGCGTGCGCTGCACATTGCGCAAACTACCGGCGTACGCAATCTCGGCGTGATCGGTTGCGGTGCGCTGGGCCTGACTTCCGCGTTGCTCGCGCAGCGGGCCGGGCTCACGGTGCGCATCTACGCGAAGGCTCTGCCGCCCGATGTCTATTCGATGCGCGCCTCCGGGCTGTGGACACCCGACTCGCGCATCTGCGACGCGCAGCATGCAGACAGCTTCGGTGCGACCTGGGAAGAGATGACGCGTGCGTCGTTCGGCATGTATCAAAGCTTGTTAGGCCTGCCCGGCCGACCGATCGAGTGGATCGACGGTTATTCGCTATCCGACACGCCGTTTAGCCAGCCCGGCGAAACCGTATCCGACGAGCCCGCGTACGGCGAACTCTACGACCGCGTGCGCGATCTCACGCCGCGCTCCGTGACCCTGGCGCCGGGAAGTTATCCGTTTCCGCAGCCTCATGTACGCCGCTACACGACGTTGATGTTCAACATCAGCACCTACGCACGCATGCTGATGGCCGATTTTCTCGCGGCCGGCGGCAAGATCGAGGTACGCGAGTTCAACGAGCCGCACGAACTGCTGAAGCTCCCCGAGCGCACGCTGATCAATGCAACGGGCTACGGCGCGAAAGCGTTGTTCGCCGACGATTCGATCGTGCCGGTACGCGGTCAGACCGCGCGGTTAATTCCACAACCGGAAGTGAAATACGGCTTGAGCACACGGCACTTCAGCGTGGTGCCGCGCAGCGACGGTGTGCTGGTTCAGGTACTCGGCGACACCGGCAACTACAACAACAGCGACGTCACGCCGGATCGCGCGGCATCCGAAACAGCGGTTCGACAGGTCGCGGAACTGTTCGAGCAGATGCAGCATGGAGCCACGGTGAAGAATCCATGAGCCGCGAGGAACCCACCTGGGGACGTGAGGCGACACGCTTCCCCGACACCGCCGTCGAATCCCCCAAAGCGGACCGCTACGACATCGCCTACGGTTCGGGGCTGTATCAACGGCGCGGCGAGTATCGCGCGCGCTCGTTCAGCGCGCGCGGCGCAATCCTGTTTACAGGCAGCGACGTGCGCATTCTCGCGCTGGCCCGGCGCATGTTCGGAGCCGATGTCGAAATCGATCTGCAGATGCCGCTGCGAGCCATCCACAACGTCGTCGTCACCGGCAGGCTCGTGCGCTTCGAAGCCGCTACCGAAACAGGCAAGGCCCGCGTGATCCTGATCCAGGCGCAGAGTCGGCCCGACGCGCGCGCAATCGCCGCGCAGTTGCCCAACACGATGACGCCCGGCTTCGCCGCCGCAGCCGAGACGCTGGAGCGCTTCCTCGACGGCGTGGAAACGCGTACCCCCTACGTCTGGGTAACGTGGGCAATCATCGCGCTCAATGTGCTCGTGTACGCGGTCATGGTGGGCAATGGCGCTGGCTTCCCGAACATCCGTAGCAGCGCGGCGCTCGCTTTCGGTTCCAATTTCGGCCCCAATACGCTCGACGGCGAATGGTGGCGGCTGATCACGGCGGTCTTCGTCCACTTCAGTCTCACGCACGTCGCCTTCAACATGATCGTGCTCGCCCAGGTGGGCATGATCGTCGAGCGCCTGTTCGGCAACCTGCGCTTCGCCGCGCTTTATCTATTCTCGGGGCTTACAGCGAGTCTGGTCAGCCTTTACTGGCATCCCAATCTCAACAGTGCGGGTGCGTCGGGGGCGATCTTCGGCGTGCTCGGCGCGTTGCTGGCGTATGTGATCCGCTATCGTTCGAGCATGCCAGCGACGATCCGCGCGCAGCGATTTCGCTCGGCCATTCTCGTGGTGGCGTTTGGCCTGTTCAACGGCCTCACGAATCGTGGCACCGATAATGCCGCGCATGTCGGCGGTCTCTGTGCGGGCCTGCTGATGGGCTGGTTGCTGGCTCAGCCCGTCGATCCCGCCGAGGCCCGCAGCGATCCACGCGATACCGCACTCCTCGCGGTATCGCTTGCCGCGTTCGTCTCGGCTGCGCTCCTTTTCCTCGCGGTACGCTCGAATACAAGTCCGGAGGCACGCGAGGAACGAGCCTTCGCGCTCGCGCTGCAGCAGCAGTCGGCTGCGGAACAAAAGGCGCTCATGGACCTGCAGAGCGTGGCGAAAATGGCGCACGTGCCAGCGCAGCGCACCGAGTTCGAAGCCAAGATACGCACTGCGCTCTGGCCGGAGTGGGATGCGCTGTATCAGCGGATCAACAACACGCCGTTGCCTCCGGGCTCGGCGCGCGAGCCACTGCGAGCCGCGTTGCTTCGCTACTACGACGACATGCGACACGCGATGCTCGGGCTCGCCGACGCTTCCACGACGCACGAAAGTATCGATTCGCCCCATGCGCAGAAGATCAAGGCCGTGCTCGAGGATGCGAGACGCGAGCATGCGCTGGTCGTGAAGCTGGCTGCGCGTCGCTGAGCGTGAGCCAAACAATGACCTTGCAGGAACGAAAGACGTGACGCGCGCACTCTTCATCTGTAGCCGGAACCGCTTGCGCAGCCCGACTGCGGAAGAAGTGTTCTCGAGCTGGCCCGGCATCGAGACAGATTCGGCAGGCCTCGCGCCCGATGCAGTGACCGTGCTGTCGATCGAGCAGCTCGCATGGGCCGATATCGTCTTCGTGATGGAGTCGGCGCACAAGGCCAGACTGTCGAAAGCCTTCGCTGCGCATCTGAAGAGCAAAAGACTGGTGTGTCTCGACATCCCGGACCGCTATACCTTCATGCAGCCTGAACTGATCGCGTTGCTGGAGCGAAAGGTCGGGAAGTTCCTGCGTTAGCACAAACCCGCCGCCGGCCGATCTATCATGTTCAGCAGCCGCAACAGGCACCTGAAAAACGCCGGCCACTTTCAGCGCTTCCAACGCCTCCCAGTCTTCCGAGGATCCACCCGACCATGAAAAAACTCATCAACGATGTCGCCTCCGTCGTACCCGAGATGCTCGACGGACTGGCCGCGCTGAACCCGAACCTGGCGTTGCTACAAGGCACCACGATCGTCGTGCGCGCAGACGCCGCAGCGGCTGCCGCGCGCGGCGAAGTCGCGCTGATTTCGGGAGGCGGCTCCGGCCACGAACCCGCGCACGGCGGCTATGTCGGCGCGGGCATGCTGAGCGCGGCGGTCGCGGGCGAAGTGTTCACGTCGCCATCGGTCGACGCGGTGCTCGACGCGATCCGGGCCGTGGCCGGCCCTGCGGGCGTGCTGCTCATCGTCAAGAGTTACACCGGCGACCGCCTGAACTTCGGTCTCGCCGCAGAAATCGCGCGCGCCGAAGGCATCGCCGTCGAAATGGCGGTCGTGGCCGACGACGTGGCGCTCTCGGCGGGCGGTGCGCACGCGGGGCGCCGTGGGCTCGCGGGGACGGTGCTGGTGCACAAGATCGCCGGAGCGGCCGCCGCCGAAGGCCGTTCGCTCGACGAGGTCGCGCGGGTCGCGCGCGCCGTCGCCGCGGAACTCGGCACGATGGGCGTAGCACTCACGTCCTGCACGGTGCCGGCCGCCGGCAAGCCAGGGTTCGAACTGGCCGGCGACGAGATCGAATGGGGTCTCGGCATTCACGGCGAACCCGGTGTGCAGCGCGGCACGCTCGAAGCGGCCGACCGGATCGTCGAGCGTCTGCTCGCACACATCGCCGACGATCGATCGCTACGCGCCGGTGACCGCGTCGCATTGCTCGTCAACAACCTGGGCGGCACGCCGTCGAGCGAACTGAACATCGTCGCCGGTGCAGCGTTGCGCTATCTCGGCGCGCGTCAGCTCCAGGTCGAACGTGCGTGGGCCGGTACGTTCCTGAGCGCACTCGAGATGGCCGGTGTATCGCTCACGTTGCTGCGCGTCGACGATCAACGGCTTGCATGGCTCGATGCCCCTGCGCTGACGAGCGCGTGGCCGACCTCAGGTGGGCGTGTGGCACGTGCTGCAACGAAGGCTGCCCCGGTCGCCCCGGCTGTGCCAACCGGCACGCACGTCGCCGGGCTCGCGCCCAGCTCGACCCTGCGTCGGGCCATCGAAGCGGTATGCGCGTGCCTGCTCGAGGCCGAGCCAGAACTGACCACGATGGATCAGCGCGTCGGCGACGGCGACCTCGGCATCAGCCTCGCGCGCGCGGCGCACGGCATCCTGGACGAGATCGACGGTTATCCGGCGGCCACGTCGCCGGGTGCGGTATTGCGTGCCCTGGCCGCGACGGTCAGACGCGTCGTGGGCGGCACCTCGGGGCCGCTCTATGCAGTGATGCTGATGCGCGCGGCCGCGGCACTGGATGCATCCTCCGCGGTCGGCGCCCCCGCTGCCGGCAACTGGTCGACGGCATTCACGGCGGCCGTCGATGGTGTAATGGAACTGGGCGGCGCCCATCCCGGCGACCGCACGATGGTCGACGCGCTGCACCCGGCGGCCGACGCGCTGCGGGCCGCGCTCGCGCAATCGCACAACAACGGCGCTGCGTTACAGGCCGCCGTCGATGCAGCCCGCACAGGCGCAGCAAGTACCGCTTCGATGCAACCGCGCCTTGGCCGCTCCAGCTACGTCGGCGATCGCGCATTGGGTTTTGCCGACCCCGGCGCGCATGCGGTGGCCCTGTGGCTCGCCGCCGTCCGCGACGAACTGGCCCGTCACTGACCGTTCATGCGACGCTTACACGATCCATGCGATCATGTGCGCACGTCATCGCATCGTAGCCATCGGGTCCCAGACCTCGAACGGCCGCGCCGCGAGCGTAACGCTGGCCGTGTCACCAGCCCGCTGGCCTGGGGCTTGCGCACCGACACTGCCTGTACCGTCATCGACTCCCTTATCGAGAGACACGTACATGAAGACAAAAACGATCGCACAGCTAGTCCTGGTTTCGCTGCTGGGAACAACCTCAGCCCTCGCCCAGCAACGTCCGGATGGTCCGCGGCAAGGCCCAGAGCACGGCGGCCCCCGCGGCGGCCATGGCTACCATGACGCCGATGTTCATAGAGAAGGCGGCCCTATTCCGCATAGCGACTGGCATCGCGGCGACCGCCTCCCGACCGAGTACCGGGACCGCAATTACGCAGTCGACGACTGGCGTGGCCATGGGCTACGCCAGCCGCCGCGCGGCTATCACTGGGTCGGGGTGAATGGCGACTACGTGCTGGCCGCCATTGCGACCGGCGTCATTGCGGACGTCCTGGTCTCCGGGCAGTAAGGCCGGAGACTAGCTAGTTCAGCCGATAGCGACGGACTGCCCACGACGGGCAGTCCGTACGCATTTTCTCCCACACGTACAGTCCCATCGGCATCGTCCGGTGAGCACCGCCACACACGACGCACTTCATGTCTAGCGCGCGCTCTGAAAAACCCTCGCTGGTAGACGCGCACGAAACGCAGCAATACAACCGTCGCGCTCGTCATCCTGCATTTCGTTGAGGCCGATTTTCACGCGCGTCGGTCTGGCAGTGCCGACAACGTTGTGCTTGCGGTAGTAGAGCGTCAGCAGTTTGCCTTTCTGCTCCACTTGCGTCACTTCGGAATAGAGCACCGAATGCCAGCCCACAGCCGGTGCGACCTTCGTTTCGAAGTGATCGTGACGGAAGGTCACGCGTGCGCTCTTCAATCTCCAGATACCGACCACGATCATCACGGCAGCCGACGTACCGAGACCGCCCAGGCCGGCGAGGCCATACAGATCGTCGAGCGCGATCACCAGAAAGATCGAGACGAGCAGCAGAACGCCGCCGAGCACGATCGTCGACGATGCACCACGCGTCGCGCGTACTTCCAGGATGTCGGGCATCCGGCCACTGTCGTTCATGGTCGCACCCGCGCTCGATCCGGCGTCATACGGACGGCGGCGCAGCGTCGCCGCCAGGCGCCAGCTTGCGGCGCGCGTCGAGATCGTTGCCTAGACTCTTGATCACGTTGCGGGCACCGATGATCGCAATCAGTCCCACCGGAATCACAATGATCGAACCGACGATCACCATGATCGCGCCAGGCTTCTTCTTTCCAGTAAGGATCAGGATCAAACCGGCCAGAGAAAGCGCCCAGAAAAATACCAGCACATAAACCAGGGCGCTTGTTATCGATGGGGGCAAACCCATGGCCGCCATGTCCGCAAAATCGGAGTAGGCCGCGTACGACATCAGCAGGTTCGCAAGCAGGCCAATCACCACGATCCACATAGCACTCTCCATTCCCGGTCTTATCGAATGTTCTTGCGAATCTCAATGCGGCTGCGATTGGCGGAGCAAATCTAGCATATCCATTGGGTGCTTCAAAGGTCCGAGCCGAGCCGCGGTCGTCCATTCTGTGCTTATTTTTGCAAACTTGTGATTTTGTGTATTTGAATTTATGCTCGTCGCAACCGACCGAGACCGAGGTACCCAGGTTCCCAGGTTATCGGATCCGCAAACGACGGGCGTCCGCTGTCTGCGCCGACCTTTTCCATGATTCCCATGAAGGAGACCACTTGATGAAACGCGTCGTACAACTGGCTGGCGCATGCCTCGCATCGCTTGCGCTGCTCGGCAGCGCCTATGCGCGGGACCCAGAAGCCTGCCGCAGCGTAACCTTCGGCGATGTCGGCTGGAGCGATATCGCCGCGACCACGGGCATCGCGAGCGCGCTGTTGCAGGATCTCGGTTACCAGCCGACCAAAACGATCGCGTCGCCGCCCATCGTCTTCGCCGGGATCAAGAAAAAGCAGATCGACGCGTTCCTGGGTTACTGGGACCCGAGCATGACATCGACGGTCGTGCCTTTCGTGCAGGCCGGTGCGCTGAAGGTGCTGGAACGACCGAACCTCGTGGGTGCGAAATACACGCTTGCGGTCCCCGCCTACGCAGCCGACGCGGGTCTGAAGAGCTTCGCCGACATCGCGAAGTTCCGCGATCAACTGGACGGCAAGATCTACGGAATCGGCGCGGGCAATAACGGCAACGCGCATGTGCAAAAGATGATCGACACCAACCAGTTCGGGCTGGGTGGTTTCAAGCTGGTGGAGTCGAGCGAGGCTGCGATGCTGGTGCAGGTCGGCAGGCAGATCCGCGATCACAAGATGATCGTGTTCCTCGCGTGGGAGCCGCATCCAATGAACGTCGACTACAAGATCGCCTACCTGAGCGGCGGCGACGACGTGTTCGGTCCGAACTACGGCTCGGCCAAAGTCTTCACGGTCGTGCCGACCGACTATATGCAGCGTTGCCCGAACGTCGGTCGGTTACTGACCAACCTGCAGTTCACCACCGACATGGAAAACCATCTGATGGTGCCGATCATGGATCATCAAGACCCGACGGTGGTTGCGCAAAGCTGGCTTAAGGGCAATCCGCGGGCGCTCGATGAATGGCTGGCCGGCGTGAGCGCGTTCGACGGCAGTAACGGGATCGCCGCGGTGAAGCACGCGCTCGGCGTGCAATAACGACGCAACATCTGCGCGATCAACACGCGCTGCCGCACCAAAAACCGAAGGGCTCGCAAGCGAGCCCTTCGGAGCAAATACTCACCGCTATCGCACCATCAACGGCGGCGCAACAGCCACATCAAATACGGACCACCGATCAACGTCGCCAGCACACCCGCCGGCATCTGCTGCGGGAACACGAGATTGCGCCCGAGCCAGTCGGCGACCACCATCAACAGCCCGCCGAGCATCGCCGCGATCAGCATCTGTGAGCGCGCGCGCGGAAAGCCGAGCAGCCGCGCAAGATGCGGTGCCATCAACCCGACGAACGACATCGGCCCCAACACCGTAGTCGCGCCCGCAGTCAGTATCGCCGCGATCACCAGCAGCGTGAGCCGCGCTCGCCGCGTGCCGACACCGAGCGCATCGGCGACGTTCGCGCCGAGCGGCAGGATATCGAGCCAGCGTCCGCAGAGCCACGCAACGGCGATGGCAAGCAACGCACACACGCACACGACGAGCGCAGTCGCCGGACTGACGAGGTACGTCGAGCCGTACATCAGCGTGCGCAACAACGTCGCGTAGCCACTGCCGCTCGCGGTCGCAAGAACGATCACCGATTGCGACAGCGCACTGAGCGCGACACCCGCAAGCAGCAGATGTCCCGGCGCGAACTGATTGCGTCGTCCGAGCATGACGATTGCGAGCAGAAACAGCAATGCGCCGACGCCCGCTGCGCCTAGCAGCCCGAGCGCCGACGGCGCGGGCATCAGTACGGCTCCCACGAGCGTGCCGAGCATCGCCCCGCCGCTCACGCCGAGCAGTTCGGGGCTCGCCATTGGATTGCCGGTCACGCGTTGCAGCAGCGTGCCGGCCAGCGCCAGCATCACACCCGCCGACACCGAGGCGACGAGCCGCGGCACGCGCCAGAATTCGACGCGGGCCCATTCGGCGGCGCCGGTCCAGTGCCAGCCGTGCAGCGTCTTCGCAAAGCGCAGCGACACGACGATCGCCACTACCAGCAGCGCCCCGAGCAGCAGGCCGAGCGGCAACGGTGCACGACGCGGCGCGGCTGCATCGGCGGCTACGGGGCGCGGACCTTCGATACGAAAGCGCCGCAGCAGCCACAACAACAACGGCCCACCGAACAGAGCGAACGCCGCACCGGTAGGTAGCAGTTCGCCGAACGCGCCGGGCAGGCACTGCACCGCCTGGTCGGCGAGCGCAAGCAAGGCCGCGCCGGTAAGCGGCGCCCACAGCAGTTGATCGCGCAGACGTCGCGCGCCCGCGAGCCGCGCGAGCGCCGGTCCCGCCAGGCCGATAAAGCCGATCACGCCGACGGCGCTGGCCACGAAAGCGCTGAGCACGACTGCGACTGCGAGCGCAGCCGGGCGTGCCCACGCAAGCGACAGACCGAGCTGCGACGCACTGCGATCGTCGAGCGAAAACAGCGTGAGCGGACGCACCAGCAGCACGACGCCGATTGCGCAGACAACAACGCGCGGCAGCATCCACAGCACGGTCTGCCAGCCGGTCTGACTGAGCGAACCGCCACCCCAGATGAATACCGCAGCAAGCGAACGCTCGAACATCACCGTGAGCAGCACCACGATCGCGCCGCAGTACAGATTCACGATCATCCCGGCCAGCACTACCGAAACAGCAGCGAAGCCCTTGCGCCAGGTCAGCGCCATCGTCGCGAGCATGGCAAGCGCGGCGCCCGCGAGCGCGATCGTGAAGCGCGCATCGGCGACGAGCGCCGGTGCCCACACGGCCGCGATCGTCAGCGAGAGATACGCCCCTGCAGATACACCTAGCGTCAACGGCTCGGCGAGTGGATTGCGCAGCACCTGCTGGAACACGACACCCGCAAGCGACAGCGCCGCACCCGCGAGCAATGAAATCGCGAGACGCGGCAGCCAGCTGTATTGCACGACGAGTTGCGGCAGCGTCGCAGCGGATGGATCGGCGAACGCGGACAGCATGCCGGACCATTGCGAGAACGGCAGGCGCACCGACAACGTATGAGCCGCAAGCAGCAACGCGAGAATGGCGAGCAACGCCGGCAGGCGCCACGGACGATGGGCAGCGGGAGCAGCAGATACGCCGGCCACGTGATTCATGAAGACACTCCTTGCAGCGCCTGCGCAAGCGCGGTCGCGAAGCGCGTCGCCGCCACGAGGCCGCCGGCAGTCGGAAACATGCCGATCTGCCGCACGCGATGCTGCGCGACGAACGGCAGCGAACGCCAGAGCGGACTGCGCGACAACTCCGCGAGGACACCAGGCGGCGTGCCGGACAATACGACCTGCGAGTCGGCATGTTGCGCGAGCGCGGCGAGATCGGTCTCGCCCATCCCGAGCGGATCGGTCGAACCCTGCCACGCGTTGACGAGCCCGAGTTCGCCCATCACACCGCCGAACAGACTGTGCGGACCGGCCACCGCCACGTGCCGGCCGTCGAGCGGCCGCAGCAGGTACAGCGGCCGGCGCACGTCGCGCGTCGTGGCGATAGCTTGCGCGGCTGTAGCGATCTGCTGGTCCGTACGCTGCAGCAGCACATCGGCTTCGGCGTCGCGGCCGAGCTTCGCGGCCAGTTGCCGCGTTGCCGTGCGCACCGTGGAATAGATATCGAGGCCCGGACCGAACATCGTCACCGTGAAGGTCGGTGCGACGCGCTCGAGCAACCCACGCAACGGCGCGTGCCACGGCGTCACGACGATCAGATCGGGCTTGAGCGCTTCGAGCACTTCGAAATTCGGCTGGAACAGCAGGCCGGTATCGACGACCGTCGCGGGTAGCGGCGGATTGCCGTCGAGCCGCGTGTACCACACGGGTCGCGACACGCCGACCGGCACGACATCGAGCGACAGCACGACTTCGATCAAGCCCCAGTCGAGCACGACGATGCGCGCGTTGCGCGGCAGTGCGGGCGACATCGTCGACGCCGCCGGCGTAGACGCAGCACTAGCCACAGACGAAACCGCCGCGGAGACCGCGGCAGAAGTCGACGCGGCAAACGCCACCGCGCCGAGACCGGCGAGCGCCTGGCGGCGCCCGCGGTTAACGCGTTTAAGCGACTTTCCGTTCAGCATGACGACATGGGCCGCCTGCCTTGCATGTGAATCGACAGCATCTGACCATCACCATTGATAACGCGCGGTGCCGAGAACCGTCCGCGTCGAACCCCAGAAACATACGGACGAGAGGTTACAGTAGGCGATGTACTCGCGGTTGAACAGGTTGTTGACGTTCAACGCGAGCGTCCAGTCCTTCAGCGTGTAGTGCGCGCCGAGATCGACGAGCACGCGCGACGGCACCTGGAACGAATCGAACTGGTCGCCCTCGCTCTGGCTCACATAGCGCACACCCGAGCCGAAGCCGAAGTTACGCAGCGGCCCTTGATGGAACGTGTAGTCGGCCCACAGCGCGGCGGTATGGCGCGGCGCATAGGTCGGGCGCTTGCCGTAGTTGGCCGTCGTGCTCTCGGTGACGATCTGGTTCAGGTACGAGTACGACGCGATCAGCTTCACGTTTTCGGTGACGTTCGCGTGCGCTTCCATTTCGATACCGCGCGAGCGCACCTGGCCCGTCTGGATCGAGAACTGCTGGTGCTGCGGGTCGGTCGTCGAGACGTTGTCCTGCGTCAGGTTGTACGCCGACAGCGAGAAGTAACCGTCGAATCCCTTCGGCTGATAACGCACACCGGCTTCGACCTGCTTGCCGGTGGTCGGCGTGAACGCCGCGCCGCTGTACGTCGAACCGAGGATCGGCTGGAACGACTTCGCGTAGCTGACGAACGGCACGATGCCGTTGTCGAACTCATACGCAAGACCGGCGCGGTACGTGAACGCGTGATCGTTTGCGTGATTGAGACCTGTCGGAGGGAACGAGTTGGCCGGCGAAGTGAACTGCTGGTTCGTGCCGACGAAGTCCTCGCGCAGGCCGACTGTGAGCACCCAGTTGCGATAGCGCGCTTCATCCTGCAGATAGAGACCCACCGTGCTCGACGACCAGTCGCCGCGCTGGTTGGCCGTGATCGTTTTCAGGCCCGAGACATTCGGATTGAAAATGTTCACCGTACCGGCAATGCCACCGCCGTAACTGTCGCCGAGCAACGTACGTTGATAGTCGAGGCCGAGCAGCACCGTGTGCTGAACCGGACCGGTCGCGAATTTCGCCTGTCCGTGCGTATCGACTTCGAACTGCGAGTAGTGCTCGTCGTCGGTATTCGACCACAGGTACACCGTGCGATTGTCGGCCGCGGGCGCGCTCGTGATCGAGGTCTGGTAGTAGCGCTCGTCGATGTGCAGATAGCGCAGGTTCTGCGAAATGCTGAAGGTGTCGTTCAGGCGCTGGTCGAACTGGTAGCCGAACCAGTACTGCGTGCGCTGCATGTCGTCGGTATTCGGATTGCCGAAGTACTGGCCCGGGCTGATGTGGCCGTTCGGGTTCGAGATGATCGTGCCGCTCGCGGTGACCGGATTGAACAGGCCGCCGTTCGGATCGCGCTGGAAGCTGCCTTGCAGCGTAAACGTCGTGTCGCGGTTCGGGCGCAACGTCACGGACGGCGCGATCGCGATTCGCTGGTCCTTGATCGCGCTGACCTGGGTTTCCGCCGTGCGGCCAATACCCGTCACGCGATACAGCACCGTGCCGGCTTCATCGACCGGACCGCTGAAGTCGAAGCCCAACTGGTAGTTATCGTGATTGCCGGCCTGCATCATCACTTCGTGATACGGCTCTTCGGTCGGCAGCTTGCTTACGTAGTTGACGAGACCGCCGGGGCTACCTTGCCCGTACAGCACCGACGCCGGCCCGTGCAGCACTTCCATGCGTTCGAGGAAGTACGGGTCGATACGCGGTGTCGCGAAGCGCGGCGACTGGTACAGATGCAGCCCGTCGAGGTACGAATCGAGATCGAAGCCGCGGCCGCGCAACTGGTCGAAACGCACGTCGGTGCCATCCTGGGTGTAGACACCCGCGCTGTAGCGCAGCGCCTGATCGATGGTCTGCGCGCCGAGGTCGTCCATCTGCTGGCGCGTAACGACCGAGATGCTCTGCGGATTCGTGATCAACGCGGAGTCGGTCTTCGTGCCGGTCTTCGAGCGTTTTGCGACGTAGCCGACACCGGGGCCTTGCGGGTTTTGCGCCGAACTATTGACCTTGATCGCCGGCAGCGTGTGCGAGTCCGTCGCAGTCGCCGACACGGACGAAGCACCCTTCGCCGGTGCCGGCGCGGTAGCGGCAGGCGCGACCTCCTGCGCCCGCGCGGCGAGCGCCATGACGCCGAGCATCAGCGCGACGTGACCCGGCCGCAAACGCAGCCCAAAAGACTTTCCGACCTGTTGCTTCCTCATTTTTTTTGACTTCCCCGATTGAACCGATAACGAGCCGGCAGTGCCGCCGATGAGAGTTTTCCGATGGGTTTTTGCGATAAACGCTGCATATTAATACAAACGAGAATCAATATCATTCAAAATCAATAAAACCCCTGAGGGCAGTACAGCAATTCGGGCAAACGCCCGCCAGGAAAGGGGTGGCGGCAAATCGGCGCTAGTCTGGAACGGGGCGGCGAACCCGCGTTCGCCACCCTTTCCCGTCTTTTTCCCGGTTCAGGAGAACCGTGCGACCAGCGCGTCGAGCAACGCCGGGTGATGGACGATGCTCGTGTGTGTCGCGTCGACCGGGTGGTCGACCGTGCGTCCCGTGGTCTGCTGCGCCCAGTCCATCCGGCGACGCGGATCGGCGGTATTGCGCAGCGCACGCCACACGTGCAGATCGGTGGCGACGTGCGGCAGCACGTGCTGCTCGAGCAGCTGCGTGTGCAGTGCGTCGGCGGCGAATGCGGCGCCGAGTAACGACGACGTTGCGTCGAGTGCCGCGCGTGCGTCGGTGGTCGCCGGATCGTCGTCGGGCGATGTGTCCGACTCCGCGTCGCGCTCCCAATGCGTCGCCGTATCGACGATGCCGACAAACGACACCTCGCGGCCACGTTGTGCGAGCAGCGCGGCCATGGCGATCGCGAGCCGTCCGCCAAACGACCAGCCTAGTAGCGCGACCGGGCCCACCGGCTGCACAGCTTCGACGCTTGCGACGTAATGCGCCGCGAGTGCCTCGAACGTGTTGCCGTGCCATGGCTCATCGCGCAAACCAGGTGCCTGGATCGCGTGCAGCGTGGCGCGGCCGTTGAGTGCGTGCGCGAGCGTCCGGTATTCGCCGATCATCCCGTGCCCCGGATGCGGACAGAACAACGTATGCGGTGCGCCGAGCGCGTTGAGCGGCACAACCGGCTGCAACGCGGTCCGCGACGAAGCGGTGCTGCGCAACCATTGCGCGAGTGCTTCCGGCGCGGGTGGTGCAAACGACGCCTCGAGCGACGCGCGTTCGATCCAGCTCGTCATCACACCATCGTTGACACTGCGTGGATCGATAGACAGCGGGATAGCCGGGCGTGTCGCCGGTTCGTCCGCGTTCGCGGCGGCTGCGCACAGATGATCGAGCGCCGCGGCAAGCGCTGCATCGAACGCCGCCACGAGTTTCGCGGCGAGCGCATCGGACACGTGTTGCGGCGCGTAGCCCCACGTCAACTCGAGCGAGTCGCCGGCAATCCAGCCGTTGACGTCGAGCGCGCGATCCGGCGGTAACGTCGATGCCGCGACCGCTTCGCCCGACGATTCGCCCGCAAAGTCGAAACGGCTCGCCGACTGGAACGTCTGGTCGAAGCGGCCCAGGTAGTTGAAGCTGATTTCGGGCACCGGCAGCGCGGCAAGCGCAGCGTGGCTCGCGGCATCCGCGCCGTTGAACAACAGCCCCCAGTTCAGGCCGCGCCGCGGCACGCTTGCGAGCCGCTCGCGCACGCGATGCAACGCTTCGCCAGGCTCACCGTGACACGGCAACGCAACCGGATACTGCGTCGTGAACCAGCCGACAGTACGACTCAGATCGACACCGTCGATCACGTCCTCGCGGCCGTGCCCTTCGAGTTCGACGAGCAGTTCGCTACGGCCCGTTTCGCTCCCGACGACGCTCGCCAGCACTGCGAGTAGTACTTCGTCGACGCGCATGCGGTACGCGCGCGGCGCCTCGCGCAGTAGCGTCGAGGTGCGTTCGGGCGATAGCTTCCACGATAGTGTTTTCTGCGGCGTGGCCGTTGGCGTAAGTGGTGCAAAGACGGGACCGCTGCGCAGCGACGGTGTATCGAGTGTGGCTTGCCACCACGCGAGTTCTGCGACGCGATCGGCCTGGCCTGCGTAGTCGTGCACGCGGCGTACCCATGCACTCCATGATGTCGATGGTGCGGGTAGTGCGACTGTCTCGCGACGTTCGGCCTGTGCGTACGCCGTCTGCAATTCCTCCAGCAGTACGCGCCACGACACGCCATCTACCGCCAGGTGGTGGATGGCCACCAGCAGCCGTGTTTCGTTTTGTGGCGCCTCGAAGTAACCGACACGCCACAGCGGACCTTCCGTCAGGCTCAGGCTCGACTGCACGCGTTGACCTGCTGCGTCGAGTTCTTCCAGCGAGTTCAGCGTCTCGCGATGGATCAGTGCGTGTTCCTGTGCGTTCTGTTCAACATCGGTTGCGGGAATCACCCGCTGACGCCAGCCCGCTTCCGTCTGCACGAAACGCAGCCGCAACGCATCGTGCCTTGCGCCCAGTGCGCTGACCGCCTGCTCCAGCGCCTGCGGATCAAGCTGCCCTTCCACCTTCAGCAGCACCGACTGGTTCCAGTGCGACTCGCCCTGCGGGTAGCGCTCGAAGAACCACTGCTGGATCGGCGTGAGCGGGAGCTCCGTGGTGATCTCTGCTTCGTCCTGTGCGCCTGCTTCGACCGCTTCGGCCCGCAACGCCAGCCGCTCCACCGTCGGATGCTCGAACACCTGACGCGGCGTGAGCTTCAATCCTGCCTCCCGCGCCCGCGCAATGATCTGCAGGCTCTGGATCGAATCGCCTCCCACCTCGAAGAAGTTATCCGTCACGCCCAGATCGTCGCGACCGAGTACCGCCGACCAGATCGACAGCAGGTTCGCTTCTGTCGTATTGCGTGCGCCCACCTGCTCGCGCTCGCGTGCCTGCGGTACCGGCAGCGCCGCGCGGTCGAGCTTGCCGTTGGGCATCGCCGGCAGCTTCTCCAGCACCGTCAGCGTCGACGGGACCATGTAGGCCGGCAGCTTCTGCTCCAGTTCGCGTTGCACCACGCCCGTGTCGATATCGCCTGCGATATAGCCAGCAAGCCGTTGCCGCTCGCCCGCTCCCGTGACGATCACCGCCGCCTCGCGCACACCCGCGCACTGGCGCATCACCGCCTCGATCTCGCCCAGTTCGATACGCTGCCCACGCAGCTTCACCTGCTGGTCCAGACGTCCGAGGAACTCCACCGTGCCGTCCGCCCGCATGCGACACAGGTCGCCACTGCGGTACTGCCGCGAGCCCGGCTCACCATACGGGTCCGGCACGAAGCGCTCCGCTGTCTGCGCTGCCCGTCCCAGGTAGCCGCGGGCCACGGTCGGCCCACCGATGCACAGCTCTCCAAGACCGCCCGCCGGTGCCGCATCGCCGAACGCATCGATCACGCGCGCCGTGCGACCCGGGTACGGTTTGCCAATCGGCACCGTCACCTGCTGTACATCCTCTGTCAGTGTTTCGCGGTACAGCGCGGCCACCGTCGTTTCCGTCGGTCCGTACAGGTTATCCAGCCGGATCCCGCCAAGCGGTCCCGACTGCCAGCGGCCCAGCGCATCGCCCGGTAGTGCTTCACCACCGACTGTCACCTGGCGCAGCGCCAGCGACTCGCGCGCCGGCGCCGAGCGCTGCCACTGCTGCCACAGCGCGGTCGGGATACGCGCAAACGTCACCTGACGCTGCACCAGACGCTCGCTCAGGCTCTGCAGATCCCATGGCTGGACGCCGCGCATTTCTACCGTCGCGCCCATGAGCAGGGCGGGCAGCGTTTCGTGCAGTGCCACGTCGAAGTTGATCGTCGACGAGTGCAGCACCGTATCGGCGGAGGTGATGCGGTATGTCTGCAGGAAGTCCTGCAGGTGGGTCCACAGCGAGCCGTGGCTGACTGCTACGCCCTTGGGTTTGCCGGTCGAGCCCGAGGTGTACAGCACGTACGCCAGCTGGTCCGGGTGCAAGGCAACCACAGGTGCAGCCGCAGGTACGCCATCGAGCGACACCGGCACCACTTCACAACCCGCCAGTACATCGGCTACCTGTCGTGCACTCGCGTCATCGGCGAGCACCTGCACGATCCCCGCATCCTCAATCATCTGCGCGAGACGCGCGGCCGGATACTCCGGGTCGAGCGGCACGAACGCGCCACCCGAGCGGATCACGCCGAGCAGCGCCGCGAGCATCGCCGGGCCACGCGTCACGCACAGGCCCACGCGTGTTTCGGCGCGCACGCCGCGCGCGACCAGGCGTGCAGCAATCGCACCCGACCATGCGTCGAGTTGCGCGTAGCTTAACGAGGCGTCCTCGCAGCGCACCGCGATTGCATCCGGTGAACGCGCTGCCTGCGCGCCCAACTGCTCGCCCAGCGAGGCAAACGCGTACTGCTGTGCGACATCCACTCCAGCAGAAGAACCCAGCGTCAGCGCCCCCACCCGCACCCCATCCCCCGCCGCCAGTTGCTCCAGCACCTCAACGTAATGCACCGACAACCGCTCGATCGTCGATCGATCGAACACATCAGTCGCATAGTTGAACATCAGCTTCAGCCCGCTGCGATCGTCGACCGCGTTCAGCACGAGATCGAAGCGCGCCGTGTCCGTACCGCCTTCTTCGGCTTCGACGGTCACACCAGGCATCGTCGCCGCAGCTTCATTGCCGCCCGCCTGCTCGAGATTGAACATCACCTGAAACAGCGGCGAACGGCCAAGGTCGCGCGCAATTTTCAGCTCGTCGAGGATGCGGCCGAATGGCACCGTCTGATGCGCCTGCGCGTCCAGCACGCGCGTATGCAGCGTATCCAGCAGCGCATCGAACGGCAGTGCGCCATCCACTTCCGCTTCGATCACCAGCGTGTTCACGAAGTAACCGATCAGCCCTTCGGTCTCGCTGCGATCTCGCCCTGCCGAAGGCACGCCGATCCGCACATGCCGCTGTCCTCCGTAGCGATGCAGCAGCACCGCATACGCGCCGAGCAGCAATGTGAACAACGTCGTACGCCGACCGCGCGCGCGTTCGCGCAACCGGCCCGCCAGCCATGCATCGACATCGATCCGGCAACGCCCGCCATCGATGCCGCGCACCGCATTGCGCGGACGGTCGAGCGGCAGTTCGAGCACCGGCCGGTCGCCGCCGAGCTGTTGCGTCCAGTACGCGAGATCGCTCTCGATCGTGTTGTCGAGCCATTCGCGCTGCCATGCGGCCACATCGCCGTAATGGATCGGCAGCGGCGGCAAAGCCGCAGCGAGATCCGCGGTGTCGCCCTGGCGCGCCGCGCGATACAACGCGACCAGCTCGCGCACCAGCAGCCCCTGCGACCAGCCATCCGACACGATGTGATGGGTGGCGATCAGCAACGCGTGACGCTCGCCACCGAGTGCGACGAGACTCGCGCGCAGCAACGGCCCGGCGGAAAGATCGAACGGTTCGCGTGCCAGCTCACGCAGCGTGTCGCGCAACGCGTCGGGATCGTCGAGCGCAATTTCACGCCAGCTGTAGCTGGCCGTCGCATCGATCCACTGCGATGCGACGCCCTGCTCTTCGACGAACCGCGCACGCAACGCTCCATGCCGCGCGACAAGCGCCGCCATCGCGCGACGCAACGCGGGCACATCGAGCGCCCCTGTCAGCCGCACCGCGCGCGCGAGGTTGTACGCGGGGTTCTGCGGATCGAGCTTCCACAAAAACCACAGACGCTCCTGCGCATGCGACAGCGGATAGCGCGATGCGTGACTGGAAACGAGCGGCACCACCGGCAAGCGCGCGGGATCGATGCCCTGCTGCTGCGCCTTCTCGCGAAAGAGACGTCGCCGGTCTTCCGGCAACGCCGCGTATTTCCGCGCGATTGCATAGGCGCGCTGCTGCGCGGACGCGTCGGCGGGCTGGTCCGGAGTCACGGAACTCGCGGAATTCGCAGAACCCGCGGGTTTCGCAGAATCCGCGTCGCCGGGCGTGCGGCGGTCAAGCGTCAAGGTTGTGTCACTCGGCATGGTTCGAAGCACATGCGGTACACCGCACGTGCGAAGTCAGTGGGTCGGATGGATGAAGCGCGTTTCGCATCGCTATGTGCGTCATGTCAGTCCAGTGCATCGAACAGATCGTCGAGCGCCTGCATGTCGGCATCGCTGCCGGCCTCGCTTGCACCCTGTTGAGTGTTCACGTCATGCGTATCGAGCAGCGCGCCGAGCGAAGCAGGCGTCGGGTGTTCGAACAGCAACTTGAGTTCGACCTTGCGTCCTGCGCGCTCCGATAAGCGCGCCACGACACGCACGGCCGCCAGCGAATGACCGCCAAGCGCGAAGAAATCGTCGTGCGCACCGACTCGCGCGACGCCCAGCATGTCGCCGAACAGTTGCGCGACGAGCCGTTCGCTGTCGCTGGCCGGTTCGACCCACGACGCGTCGCTCGCAACTTCGAGCCGCGCCAGCGCGTTGCGATCGAGCTTGCCGTTCGCGGTACGCGGCAGCGCGTCGACGCGATGCAGCGCCGCCGGAATCATGTACGTGGGCAGTCGTCCCGCGAGCATGCGGCGCCAGTCGTCGGGCAGCGCATCGCTCGCACTCACGACGTAACCGACGAGCCGTGCCTCCGCTCCGCCACTCGCCGCAACGAGCGTCACCGCCGCGTCGAGCACGCCTTCGTGGCTGCGCAACACCGCTTCGATCTCGCCCGGTTCGATCCGGTAACCACGCAGCTTCACCTGCTGGTCGACGCGGCCAAGACAGTCGAACGTCGCATCGGGGCGCTCGCGGCACAAATCGCCGGTGCGATACATGCGTGCACCCGGCGCGCCCCACGGATCGGGCACGAAGCGCTCCGCCGTTACACCCGGCCGGCCGAGATAGCCGCGCGCGAGATTCTCGCCGCCGATACACAGCTCGCCGGTGCCGCCCGAGGGCGTCGCCTGGCCGCTCGCATCGACGATGCGCAACGTGGTCGCGTGCAACGCACGGCCGATCGTCACCGGTGCGTGCGCGGGCACCCGGCCACCGGTCGACCAGATCGTCGTCTCGGTTGGACCGTACATGTTCCACACTTCGACGCCGCGCGCATTGAGCGCTTCCGCCAGATCGGGCGGCAACGGCTCACCGCTCGCGAGGCCCACCAGCTTGCCGCTTGCCGGACCTGTCCAGCCCGCTTCGAGCAGCAGACGCCAGCCGCTCGGCGTCGGTTGTAGAAACGTTGCGCCGCTGCTGTCGATCAGGCGCGCGAGCGCGGCACCGTCGCCAGTTGTTGCGGCATCCGCGAGTTCGATGCACGCACCGCTCACGAGCGGCAGACAGAACTCGTTCAGCGAAATATCGAACGATGCGGTCGTCACCGACAGCAGCACGTCGTCAGGTGTGAGCCCAGGCACGTGACCGACACTCGTGAGCAACCGGTCGAGCGCACCGTGCGGCACACCAACACCCTTCGGCCGACCGGTCGAACCGGACGTGTAAATCACGTACGCCAGTTGCTGATCCACGAACGGCAATGCAGCGGGGGCAACCGTAGCTGGCGGCACATCGTGCACATTGCCGACATCGATCGCGATGCGCCCGTCGAGCAACGCACCGAGCCGTTGCGTCCCATCGGCGTCGGTCAGCACGCGTGTGACGCCCGCATCGACGAGCATGTGCTGCAGACGATCGAGCGGGAACGCCGGATCGAGTGGCACGTAGACCGCGCCGCTGCGCCACACCGCAAGCATGCTGGCGAGCATCGCCGGCGCGCGACGCATGCACACGGCCACGCGTTCTTCACGCGCAACGCCGCTGTCGCGCAGTCGCGCATCGAGCGAGACCACCCAGTTCGCAAGCGATGCGTAATCGACCGACGTCTCGCCCTGACGCACCGCGATGCGTTGCGGCGTGCGGGCGGCCTGCTCTTCGAAGCGCGCATGCATCGGCTTGAACGTGTAGGCGGGCAGCGCCTCCGCTTGCATCGCATCGTGCGGCACCGCGAGATCGCCAAGCCGGCGCGGCGTGTCGTCGCTCAGTTGAGCGAGCAGCGCAACGTACTGCCGCTGCAACGCTTCGACCTGGGCGCGCGCCAGCCGTCGGTTGTCCCAGCCCCAATGCAGATCGAGCCCGTTCGACGGCAAGATGGTCAGCGTCAGCGGATAGTGCGTACGCTCCACGGCATCCACACCGTCGATGCGCAACGCGTCCTGCGCGGGCGTTCCCGAACGCGCGGCGACCGGGTAGTTCTCGAACACGACGAGGCTGTCGAACAGCGCATCGCCGCTGCGGCCCGCCCACTGCTGCAACGACGACAACGGCGTGTGCTCGACCTCGCGCATCTGCGTGTTGTAGTCCTGCAAGGAACGCAGCCACGCAGGCACGCTTGCATCGCCGGGCACGCCGATAAACACCGGCAGACTATTGATGAACAAGCCGAACATCTCGTCCGAACCCGCGAGTGCTGTGGGTCGCCCCGACACCGTGACACCGAACGCAACCGACCGTTTGCCGCCGAGCCGCGCGAGCAGCACGGCCCACGCGCCCTGCATCAGCGTGTTGAGCGTCACCTGATGACGCTGCGCGGCACGACGTACGCGCGCATCGAGTGCGGCATCGAGCGTCACTGTGAATTTCTGCTGCACGTTCGTCGCCGTCGTGTCGGCCTGCGGTGCGGCGAGACTACCGGTGAGCGTCGCGGCATCGTCGGCGGCCGCGAGACGTTCGATCCACCAGTCGCGCGGATCGGGTTGCTTCGCGAGCCATTCGACGTAGCGTCGATACGGCGGCGGCGATGCGGGCGCGGCCTTCGCACGGCTCGTGTCGGTGCGCTGCGTTCTACGCTCATAGTCGTCGAGCACTTCGGCGAAGAGCCGTGCGCCGCTCCAACCATCGGTCAGCACGTGATGATGCGTGCGCACCAGATCGTGGCCGCCATCGGGACGACGGAATACGTTGATGCGCATCAGCGGTGCGCGCGAAGGTTCGACGCCCGCGGACAGATCTTCTGCGCGCCATGCAGCGAGGCGCACGTCGTAGTCGGCGAGATCCGACACGTCGCTCCAGTCGTGCATCGCGAACGGCAGCACCGCCTGACGCTCGACGATCTGCAGCGCGTTGCCGCCATGTCGCCATTCGAAGCGCGTCCGCAGCATTTCGTGGCGCGCCACTGCGGCCTGCCACGCGTCGCGCAGTGCGGCTGCATCGAGCGGTCCGCGCAGTGTCAACTGCAGCTGATTCAAGTAGACGCCTTGCCCCTGCTGCAACTGGCTGTGATACAGCAGCCCCTGCTGCAACGGCGTGGCCGGGTAGATATCGGCGACCCCGCCAAGTGCGAGATCGAGCGACTGCAACTGCGCCTGGTCGAGACCGGACAGCGGGAAATCCGACGCGCTCGCGCCAGGTGCCGCCACGACGCAATGCGCGATCATCGCGAGCACTTCGCGATCGAACGCGGCAACGAGTCGTTCCACCGTCGCACGATCGATTCGCGCGGGATCGAAACGCCAGCGCAGCACCAGTTCGTCACCGCTGACAAGGCCGTTCAGATCGAGCGCGTAGTCGAGACGCGCGGCGGCGCCGAGGCTGCTGCCTGCCCGTTCGGCGCTGAACGCGAAGCGCGAATCTTCGTCGAGCGACTGGTCGAAACGGCCCAGATAGTTGAAGCTGACTGGCGCGCGACGCTGACCTTGTGCGGCATCGAGCCAGCCCCAATGCATGCCCTTGTTCGGCACCGCGCGCAGGCGCTCCTTCACTGCGACGAGCGCGGTCCCCGCGATGGCCTGTTTCGCCGGCAACGTCACCGGGAAGCGTGTCGTGAACCAGCCGACAGTGCGGCTCAGATCGACGCCGTCGATCAGATCCTCGCGACCGTGTCCTTCGAGTTCGATGGCGATTTCATCGAGCCCGCTCCAGGCGCCGAGCGCCTGCGCGAGTGCGGCGAGCAGCAGTTCGTCGGTGCGCGTGCGATAGGCGCGCGGCACGGTTTGCAGCAGTTCGCGCGTGCGGTCGGCGGCGAGCGTCCATTCGATCGTTTCGCTGTCGGCGATGCGCGTGTTGGTGGCAGGGAGCAACGGCAGATGCGCGGCGTCGAGTGCTTCCGATACCTGCTGCCATTTTTCAGCTTCGGCTTGTACCGCGGGTGTGTGTGCGTAGTCGTGCACGCGGCGTACCCATGCACTCCATGATGTCGATGGTGCGGGTAGTGCGACTGTCTCGCGACGTTCGGCCTGTGCGTACGCCGTCTGCAATTCCTCCAGCAGTACGCGCCACGACACGCCATCTACCGCCAGGTGGTGGATGGCCACCAGCAGCCGTGTTTCGTTTTGTGGCGCCTCGAAGTAACCGACACGCCACAGCGGACCTTCCGTCAGGCTCAGGCTCGACTGCACGCGTTGACCTGCTGCGTCGAGTTCTTCCAGCGAGTTCAGCGTCTCGCGATGGATCAGCGTGTGCTCTTCTGCTGCCGCTGCGGGAATCACCCGCTGACGCCAGCCTTCCTGTGTCGTTCCGAAGCGCAACCGCAACGCATCGTGTCGTGCACCCAGTGCGTTGACCGCCTGCTCCAGCGCCTGCGGATCAAGCCGCCCTTCCACCTTCAGCAGCACCGACTGGTTCCAGTGCGACTCGCCCTGCGGGTAGCGCTCGAAGAACCACTGCTGGATCGGCGTGAGCGGGAGCTCCGTGGTGATCTCTGCTTCGTCCTGTGCGCCTGCTTCGACCGCTTCGGCCCGCAACGCCAGCCGCTCCACCGTCGGATGCTCGAACACCTGACGCGGCGTGAGCTTCAATCCCGCCTCCCGCGCCCGTGCAATGATCTGCAGGCTCTGGATCGAATCGCCTCCCACCTCGAAGAAGTTATCCGTCACGCCCAGGTCGTCGCGACCGAGTACTGCTGACCAGATCGACAGCAATGAGGTTTCCGTTGCGTTGCGCGGTACGACCTGCTCGCGCTCTCGTGCCTGCGGTGCCGGCAGCGCCGCACGGTCGAGCTTGCCGTTAGGCATCGCCGGCAGTTTCTCCAGCACCGTCAGTGTCGACGGGACCATGTAGGCCGGCAGCTTCTGTTCCAGTTCGCGCTGTACGACGTCCGTATTCACGTCACCCGCGATATAACCCGCGAGCCGTTGCCGCTCGCCCGCTCCCGTGACGATCACCGCCGCCTCGCGCACGCCCGCGCACTGGCGCATCACCGCCTCGATCTCGCCGAGCTCGATACGCTGGCCACGCAGCTTCACCTGCTGGTCCAGACGTCCGAGGAACTCCACCGTGCCGTCTGCCCGCATCCTGCACAGGTCGCCACTGCGGTACTGCCGTGAGCCCGGTTCACCATACGGGTCCGGTACGAAGCGCTCCGCTGTCTGGGCCGCCCGGCCCAGGTAACCGCGGGCCACGGTCGGCCCACCGATGCACAGCTCTCCAAGACCGCCCGCCGGTGCCGCATCGCCGAACGCATCGATCACGCGCGCCGTGCGGCCCGGGTACGGTTTGCCGATCGGCACCGTCACCTGCTGTACATCCTCTGTCAGTGTTTCGCGGTACAGCGCGGCCACCGTCGTTTCCGTCGGCCCGTACAGGTTGTCCAGCCGGATCCCGCCGAGTGGCCCCGACTGCCAGCGGCCCAGCGCATCGCCCGGTAGTGCCTCGCCACCGACTGTCACCTGGCGCAGCGCCAGCGACTCGCGCGCCGGCGCCGAGCGCTGCCACTGCTGCCACAGCGCGGTCGGGATACGCGCAAACGTCACCTGACGCTGCACCAGACGCTCGCTCAGGCTCTGCAGGTCCCACGGCTGGACGCCGCGCATTTCTACCGTCGCGCCCATGAGCAGGGCGGGCAGCGTTTCGTGCAGTGCCACGTCGAAGTTGATCGTCGACGAGTGCAGCACCGTATCGGCGGAGGTGATGCGGTACGTCTGCAGGAAGTCCTGCAGGTGGGTCCACAGCGAGCCATGGCTGACTGCTACGCCCTTGGGCTTACCGGTCGAGCCGGACGTGTACAGCACGTACGCCAGCTGGTCCGGGTGCAGTGTCACAGCGGGCGAAACCACAGCGACACCGTCAAACGCCACCGGCACCACTTCACAGCCCGCCAGCACGTCAGCCACGCGTTGCGCACTCGCGTCGTCGGCCAGTACCTGCACGATCGCCGCATCCTCAATCATCTGCGCGAGACGCGCGGCCGGATACTCCGGGTCGAGCGGCACGAACGCGCCACCCGAGCGGATCACACCCAGCAGCGCCGCGAGCATCGCCGGGCCGCGCGTCACGCACAGGCCTACCCGTGTTTCGGCTCGCACGCCGCGCGCGACGAGGCGTGCAGCAATCGCACCCGACCATGCGTCGAGTTGCGCGTAGCTTAGCGAGGCGTCTTCGCAGCGCACCGCGATTGCATCCGGTGAACGCGCTGCCTGCGCGCCCAACTGCTCGCCGAGCGAGGCAAATGCATACTGCTGTGCAGCCTGACCTTCGCCCACCGAGCCTAGCGTCAGCGCCCCCACCCGCACCCCCTCTCCCGCCGCCAGTTGCTCCAGCACCTCAACGTAATGCAACGACAACCGCTCGATCGTCGATCGATCGATACGCTCGCCATCCCACGCCCATTCCAGCGAAATCCGTTCGCGCGGAATGATCGATAGCGCGAGCGGGTAATGCGTCGGATCGACCGATTCAGTCGCGCTCACACGCAGTGCGTCGTCTGCGCCGCGCGCAGCCGGATCGACCGGATAGTTCTCGAATACGACGAGGCTGTCGAATAGCGCATCGCCGCTACGGCCGGTCCACTGCTGCACGCGCGAAAGCGGTGTGTGCTCGTACTGACGCAGGTCGGTCAGATCGCGTTGCAGGGTGCGCAGCCAGTCGCCGACCTGCGCGTTCGGATCGACGTCGATCCACACGGGCAGCGTGTTGACGAAGAGACCCAGCATCTGCTCGACACCAGGCAGATGCGCGGGACGTCCCGCGAGCGTCGTCCCGTATGCAATGCCGCGGCGATGTCCGTAGCGCGCGAGCACCACAGCCCAGGCGCCTTGCATCAGCGTGTTCAGCGTCACCTCATGACGGCGCGCGACATCGGTGAGACGTTCGCCAAGCGATGTATCGAGCGCACGGCGTACCGCATGCGCGCCCGGTTCGATGACCGCGGGCGCGCCGAGGCTCGAGGTGAGCGTCGCCGGTTCTTCGATCTGTGCGGCGCGCTTGCGCCACCATGCTTCGGTAGCGGCATCGTCGGCCGATTGTTGCAGCCAGTCGACGTAGCGGCGATACGGAGCCGGTGCGACGAAGGTCGCCGGCGCAGGAGTCGCACCATCGGTCCGCGAACGATAGTCGCGCAGAATCTCGCCCAGCAGTTGCGCAACGCTCCAGCCGTCGAGCAGCAAGTGATGATGCGTCCACACGAGGTCGACCGTCTGCGCATCGCGGATAAACAGCGCAGTGCGCATGAGCGGCGCCACATCGAGCTCAATGCCGGCAGCGAGATCGCGCTCGCGCCACTCTGTCAGACGCGCGTCGTAGTCGGTTGCCGCCGACCAGTCGTGCACCGCGAACGGCAGCACGAGCCGACGATGCACGATCTGCGAGCCGGCCGAACTGCGAGTCGAGCCATGCCGCCACTCGAAGCGCGTACGCAGCACCGCATGACGCTCGAGCGCTGCCTGCCACGCGGCTTGCATTGCCGCGCGATCGAGCGGTCCCGACAATGTCAGACGCAACTGGTTCAGATAGGCACGCTGCTCCGGTTCCGCGAGTGCGTGATACAGCAGCCCGGTTTGCAGCGGCGTCGCCGGATAGACGTCCTCGATGTGCTCCGGCGTCAGACCGAGCGCACGCCACAGTTCGCTGTTCGCGCTGCGCTCGTCGTCGGGCAGCGCGGCAGTCGCGACCTGCGTCGACATCTGCGCGGCTTTCGCGAGTCGCTCGACGGTGGGCTCTTCGAATACCTGACGCGGCGTCAGATGCAGTCCTGCTTCGCGCGCCTTCGCGACAATCTGCAGACTCAGGATCGAATCGCCGCCGATCACGAAGAAGTTGTCGGTCACGCCAATGTCGTCGCGGCGCAGCACGTTGCGCCACACTGCGAGCAGCGTTTCTTCCGCGGGCGTGGACGGCGCGACTGCGGCGCTCGTCGTGGCCACCGTTTCCGGTGCCGGCAACGCACGCCGGTCGAGCTTGCCGTTCGGCGTCAGCGGGAAGCGCGCGAGCGCGACGAACGCGGACGGCACCATGTGCGCGGGCAATCGCGCGGACAGCCAGGTCTGCCAGTCTTCGGCGTTGCCCTGTGCGTCCAGATCCGGGTTGGTCGGGACCACATACGCAACCAGCCGACGATCGCCACCGGCCGTATCGAGCGCAAGCACCGCTGCCTCACGCACATCCGGATGCGCCAGCAGCGCCGCCTGGATTTCACCGAGTTCGATACGGAAGCCGCGAATCTTCACCTGATGATCGTTGCGGCCAAGATATTCGAGGTCGCCGTCCGCGAGACGCCGCGCAAGATCGCCCGAGCGATACAGCCGCGCGCCCGGCGCTCCGAACGGGTCCGGCACGAAGCGTTCGGCCGTCAGCGCCGCGCGGCCCAGATAGCCACGCGCGAGCCCCGCGCCGCCGACGTGCATCTCGCCGCTCGCACCGAGTGGCACGCGGTTCAGGTCGGCGTCAAGTACATGCAGCGTCAGATCGTCGAGCGCTGCGCCGATCACGCTGCGCGCATCGTGCAACGCGGTCGCGTCGATGTCGCGATGCGTGACGTGCACGGTCGTTTCGGTAATGCCGTACATGTTGACGAGTGCCGGCAGCACACCGCGTGCACGCGCCCCGTCGGCCCAGCGAGCGAGCGCCGCCGGATCGAGCCGCTCGCCGCCGAAGATCACGGCGCGCAGCGAATCGAGCGTATTGTTTTCGTCCTCGTGGATCAACTGCGTGAACGCGGACGGCGTCTGGTTCAGCACCGTCACGCGCTCATCGCGAATCAAGCGATGGAATGCGGCAGGTTCGCGCGCAGTCCAGTGCGGCACGATCACAAGACGACCGCCGTGCACCAGCGCGCCGAAAATTTCCCACACGGAGAAGTCGAACGCGTACGAGTGGAACAGCGTCCATACGTCGTGCGCATCGAATGCGAAGCGCGCCGCAGTGGCATCGAAAAGCCGCGCGACGTTGCGATGCGTGATGCCGACACCTTTCGGCAAACCGGTCGAACCCGACGTGTAGATCACGTACACAAGCTGCTCAGGATGCGGTGCACGGAAATCGGCGCCGGCGGATGCCGTGAGTTTCCTATCACGCAGCGCGTCTGCATCGAGCGTCGCATGCGCGGCGAACAACGCCGCGTGCTGCTCGAGGCTCGCTGCATCGGCGACGATCGGACCGAGCTGTGCATCGCTGACGATATGCGCGAGACGTTCGGCGGGATACGACGGATCGAGCGGCACGTAGGCCGCGCCCGCACGCAGAATGCCGAGCAACGCAGCGACGAGACCCGCCGAGCGCTGCATGGCCACACCGACACGCGTTTCCGCGTGCACACCCTGCAGCAGCAGTTCAGCAGCAATGGCGCGCGACCACGCATCGAGTTGCGCGTACGTAATCTGCGTAGCGCCGTCGCTGAGTGCAACCGCATCGCCATGCTGCGCCGCCTGCTCGATGAAGCGCGACACGATGTCGAGCGGGTCTTTCCGGTCGTGCACTACGGCCTGCGAATCCGCTTGTTCTGCCAGCTTGAACGATGCAAGCGGTGTATGCGGCGTAGCACTCCATTGCGTCAGCAAGCCGACGAAATTATTCGCAAGCCGATCGATCGTCGTCGCATCGAACACGTCCTGTGCGTACGTCAGCGTCAGGTCGAGCGCACCGTCATCCGCGGTTTCCGCGATGTTCAGCATCAGATCGAACTGCGCCTCGCCACTCTCGACCTCGCGCGGCGTGACGCGCAGCGCGTCGCCGAACAGCGTGCCGAAGTCATGGTGCTGCTGATGATTGACGAGCACCTGGAACAGCGGCGTCTGCGCGAGATTGCGCTCCGGCTGCACCGCATTCACGACGCTCGCAAACGGGACATCCTGGTTCGCGTGCGCAGCCAGCAGCCGCTCGCGCACGTCGTCGACGAGGCGCTCCGCGCGCATCTCGCCGTCCGGCGCCGTGCGGATCACCACCGTGTTGACGAAGAAGCCGACTACATCGGCGGCGCCCGGTGCATCGCGGCCCGCGAGCGGCACACCGACGCGAATGTCGCGCTGCCCCGAGTAGCGATACAGCAGCCCGTTGAACGCGGCCAGCAGGGTGATGAACAACGTCGTGCGACGTTCGCGCGACTGGGTACGTAGCGCGTTCGCGGTGTTTGCAGGCACACGCACGTGTGTCCTTGCACCGCGCACATAGCGACGCGCACCGCTACGTGTGCGGTCATACGGCAGCGCGAGCACGTCGTCACTGCCGGATTCGGCTGCCAACGCATCGCGCCAGTAGGCGAGCTGCGCGGCGTCGCGCCCATCGGCAAGACGGGCGGCCTGGGCGCGCAATACGTCGCGGTAGGCGGCATCCGCAGCAGTATTCGCCGCGTGGGGTTGCACTGCGCCGCTCAATCGACGGCGATACGCCGCGGCGAAATCCGCGAACAGAATACCGACCGACCAGTCGTCGCTGACGATGTGATGCAGCACCAGATGCAGCACATGACGATCCGCTGCGGTACGCAGCAGCGTCGCGCGAATCGGCGCATCGACGGTGAGATCGAACGGCTTGCGTGCGAGTTCGGCGAGCTGTGTGTCGAGTGCGGTCGCCACGTCTTGCTCATCGCACAGATCGGCGACCAGCAGCGCACAACGGCTCCCGGCACCAATCGTCTGATACGGCACACCCTGCGTTTCACCGAAGCGCATCCGGAGTGCCGGATGACGCGCGACCAGTTCATCGAGCGCACCTTGCAGCGCGGCCACATCCAGCGCGCCGTCGAATTGCAGCGCACCGTTCACGTTGTACGCGGCGCTGTGCGGATCGAGTTTCCACAGGAACCACAGTCGTGTTTGCGCCGCAGACAGCGGCAAATTGACAACGTCTTTCGTCGCGTCCGCGGCAGGCGCAACGATTGCGCTCGCTTCGCCGGTTCGTTGCGCATCGCGCACACTCGCCGCAAGATCCGCCAGCACCGGTTGCTCGAACACCGCACGCAGGGTCGGCGCATGGCCGAACGTCGCACGGATCGCCGAAATCACCCGCACCGCGAGCAGCGAATGACCGCCGAGCAGGAAGAAGTCATCGTGTGCACCGACACGCTCGACGCCCAGCACCTGCTGCCAGATCGATGCGAGCGCGGCTTCGGTGGCATCGCGCGGCGCAACGTACGGCGCGCCAGCCGCGCCATCTTCCGGCGCGGGCAACGCGCGCCGGTCGAGCTTGCCGTTCTGCGTCACCGGCAGACTGTCGAGCAGCACATACGCCGACGGCACCATATGCGCAGGCAGCGTGCGTGCGGCAAACGCACGCAGGGCATCCGCGGTCAGCGCGGAACCTGCGGCCGGCACGATCCACGTCACCAGGCGCTGATCGCGCACCAGCACGACAACGTTGCGCACGTCAGCATGCGTGCGCAGCACCGCCTCAACCTCACCCGCTTCGATCCGGAAGCCACGCACCTTCATCTGACTGTCGTTGCGGCCGAGATAGTCGATGTCGCCGCTCGCCAGACGTCGCGCGACGTCGCCCGAGCGATACACGCGCGCCCCCGGCGCACCGGCAGGATCGGGCACGAAGCGCGCGGCCGTCAGCCCCGGCCGGCCAAGATAACCGCGCGCGAGCCCCGCACCGCCGACATGCAGTTCACCGGCCGCACCGACCGGCACCGGCTCGCCGAACGGATCGAGCACCGTCAGCGTCAGGTCCGACAACGGACCGCCAATCACGCTCGGCGCCTCGGCACGCACGATATCGCCGCGCCCGAGGGAGCGGAACGTTACGTGCACTGTCGTTTCTGTGATGCCGTACATGTTGATCAGCGCTGGCACTGGAATGCCGTTTTCCTCGCGTGCCACGAACCAGTTAGCGAGCGCGGGTGGATCGAGTTTCTCGCCAGCGAAGACGACATAGCGCAGCGTTTCCATCGTTGCAAGCGGATCGCGCCGCGCAATCTCCGCATCGATCTCGCACAGCGGCATGAACGCCGACGGCGTCTGGTTCAGCACAGTCACGCGCTGCTCGCGCAGCAGGCGTTGCAACGCAGGTGCATCGCGCGCGATATCGTGCGGCACGACCACGAGCCGGCCGCCATGCGTCAGCGAGCCGAACAGCTCCCACACCGACACGTCGAACGCATACGAGTGGAACAACGGCCATACATCGGACGGCCCAAACGTGTAGAAGCGGTCGCCTGCGGTGAAGAGACGCGTCAGGTTGGCGTGCGTGATACCGACGCCCTTCGGCCGCCCGGTCGAACCGGACGTGTAGATCACATACGCAAGCTGCTCCGGATGTGGCACGCGGTCGATTGCGACGTGCGCATGCTCGCCGTTCCGATCCGCGGACACCGCGTCGATCAGGTCGATGCCCGGTACGAGCGCTGCGAAGCGCGCACGTTCCGCATCGGTGGTGACGATCGCATCGAGACCGGCGTCGAGCGCGATGTCGCGCAACCGGTCGTCCGGGTAAGCGGGATCGAGCGGCACGTAGGCCGCATCGGCACGCAACACGCCGAGAATCGCGGCGACGAGCGCGGGCGTGCGGCCCATGGCGATGCCGATACGGCGTTCGCCGTCGCGGCGCGTTTTCGTAACGACCGCCGCGCAGGCGCGCGCGATGCGCGCGGACCACGCGTGCAGTTCGCTATACGTCAGCGTCGATACGGCGCCGTCCGGCTGCGGGAACACCAGCGCCACCGCATCGGGCTGCGCGCCGACCTGCGCGGCGATGCGTGCGAGCGCGGGTTCGAAGGCGAACTGCGCGGGCGGTGCATCGGTGGAAGCTTCTACGTCAAGCGCGATGTCGCGCAGACGGATCGGCGTAGCGTGTGCATCGTGCGCTTCATGCGATGAAGTCAACGCCGCCGCGATCCGGTCGAGCGCGGCATCGACATGACGCGCAAGCCGCGCAATGCCGTCGGCCTCGATGCGTGTCGCGTCCCAGCGCCACTGCATCGTGAGACCGTTCGCACCGGCGGCCGCATCGCGTGGAGCGACGACGAGTGTCAACGGTAGATGTGTGCGGTCCAGCGCTTCGACTGCGCGTACACCGAGCGCCGCGTTCGCGGCATTGACCGCTTCGTCGAGTGGATAGTTTTCGAACACGACGAGGCTGTCGAACAGCGCATCGCCGCTCAAACCCGTCCACTGACGCAGGTTTGCGAGCGGTGTGTGCTCCACTTCGCGCAGCTCCGCATTGCGGTCCTGCAACGCGGCGAGCCACGTGGCGAGCGGCGCATCGGGCGCGACGTCGACCCACAGCGGCAAGCTGTTGATAAACAGGCCGACGATCTCCTGCGCGTCCGACAGATCCGCCGGGCGGCCCGATACGGTCGTGCCGAACACGACCTGCGGGCGACTCGCGAAACGCGACAGCACGAGCGCCCATGCGCCCTGCACAAGCGTGTTGAGCGTCACGCGCGCGCGGCGCGCCGCATGCAGCAGTGCCGCGTGACGCGTCGCACCGAGTTCATGCGTGAGCAGACCGGGGGCATGGTCGCTGTCTTTGTACCCGGCCGCGCCGGCCTTCGAGACCGCCGCATGGAAATCCGGACCGAGTGCGTCGACGAGCCGAGCGGGGTCGTCGAGTGCGGCGAGACGCGCGCGCCAGAAGGCGCCCGTGTCCGGTTGACTGCGCAGCCATTGCACGTAGTTCGCATACGGTGCGCCTGGCGTTTGATCGGGCGTCTCGCCCGCGACGATCGCACCGTACGCGCGTGCGACATCCGCAATCACCTGTGCGGTGCTCCAGCCGTCGGTCAGCGCGTGATGGTGTGTCCACAACAGATCGCAGGCGCCGTCGGCACGCGTGAACACGTCGACGCGCATCAGCGGTGCATGGACTGGATCGAAGCCGCGCGCGGCTATCGCATCGCGTGTGGCGGCGAAGCGTGTGTCGTATTCATCAGCGGCGAGTGCGATGGTGTCATGCACGTCGAATGCAATCGTTGCATTGCGTTCGACTACCTGCAGCGGTTCGCCGCCGGCCGGCCAGAAGAAGCGCGTGCGCAACACCGGATGCCGCGCGACGACCGTTTGCCACGCGCTTTGCATATCGTCGATACGTAGCGCGTCGAGTGTAAGCCGCAGTTGTCCGATGTACAGACCCGGCACGCTGTCGAGCATGCCGTGGAACAGCAAGCCCTGCTGCATCGGCGTCGCAGGATAGACAGCTTCGACGGTGTCGCGTGTCACGCCGGCTTGTGCGAACCATGCATCGTCGGGACGGGCTTGCGGTGCAGAAGGTGCAGCAACGGCAGGCGCCGCCGTCATCGGTTGCGCAATCCGCGCCGCCGCTTCGATCGTCGGATGCTCGAACATCTGCTTCGGCGTCAGTTTGAGCCCGGCGCGGCGCGCCTTCGCGATGATCTGCAGACTCAGGATCGAATCGCCGCCGATCTCGAAGAAGTTATCGGTGACGCCGATGTCGTCGCGCTTCAATACCTGTTTCCAGACGTCGGCAAGCGTGCGCTCCGCGTCGTTGCGCGGCTCGACATGCGTCGATGCGGCGACATCGTTCGTCGCCGCGGACGTGACCGTCCCTTCGGCCGGCAACGCCGCGCGATCGATCTTGCCGTTCGCCGTGAGCGGCAACGCGGCCAACACCATGATCGACGACGGCACCATGTAGTCAGGCAGATCGGCAGCGAGGGTTGCGCGCAACGTATCGCCGTCGAGCGGCACCGACGACGTCACGTAACCGACAAGCCGCAGCGGCGCGTCCTCGCTGTCCGCACGCGCAATCACGATCGCATCGCGCACGCCGTCCGCCTGGCGCAAACGCGCCGCGATCTCTTCGGGCTCCACGCGGTAGCCGCGAATCTTCACCTGATCGTCGATCCGTCCGAGGAACGCGTACTCGCCGCTCGGCAACCGGCGGCTGCGGTCGCCGGTGCGATAGACGCGCGTGCCGTTGCCTTCGGCATCCGGCACGAAGCGCTCGGCGGTCAGCGACGGCCGGTTCAGATAGCCGTCCGCGACACTCGCGCCACCGATGCACAACTCACCGGTCGCGCCCTTCGGCACGCTGTTGCCGTCCGCATCGACAACGCGCGCACGCACGTGCGCGAGCGGCGTGCCGAGCGGCAAGGTTGCCGAGCGGCTTTCCGCCCCGCTGCGCGTGAGTACACCGACTGCCGTTTCGGTCGGCCCATAGTGATTGATCAACCGGCACTCGGGCCGTAGTTGTGCGATGCGTTCCGCGAGGCGTGTCGGCGCAGCCTCGCCGCCGACCAGCAGACAGCGCCCCGGCAACACCGCTTCCGGCGACTGCGCCTGCATCAACGCGTCGAGATGGCTCGGCACGATCTTCAGCAGATCGATGGCCTGCGTCTGCATGTAGGTGGCGAACGCATCGGGATCGGCCGCAACCTGCGCGTCGATCAGATGCAGCGTCCAGCCATGCCATAGCGCGCCGAACAGCGCGGTGTGGCCGAGGTCGGCAGCGGGCGTCGACAGGTAAGCCGCGCTGCGGATGCCTTCCGGCAGCCGCTCGCTCACGCCTTGCAGATACGCGGACAGAGCACGATGGCTCAGCACGACGCCCTTCGGCCGGCCGCTCGAACCCGACGTGTAGATCACGTAGGCGGGCCACGCAAAGGCGCGCTCGTCGGCGGCATCCGCGGCGAAGGTGTGAGTGGCATCGGATTGCGACTCGCGGGTCGCTGCCGGATCGAGCGTGCGTACACCGTCGGGCAGCCAGCCTGCCACCGACGCGTCGCTCGCGATCACCGTCCGTGCGCCGCAATCCTCCGCCTGCCAGCGCAAACGCGCGGTGGGCAACGCCGGATCGAGCGGCACGTAGCAGGCGCGCACGCGCCACACGGCGAGAATGCTCGCGACGAGCGCCGCGCTACGCGGCAGCGCGAGCGCGACGCGCTCGCCGGACTGCGTGCCCGCGTCAGCGAGCGCAGCCGCGAGGCGGCCGGACCATGCCCATAGCGTCGCCCAGTCGAGCGTGCCGTCGGTGTCGACGAGTGCAGTCGTAGCAGGCGTCTGGACGGCAAGCCGCGCCACACGCGCGGGCAGAAAGTCGGTGTCGAAACGATAGTCTTGCATGATGTCTCTACTCTGGATTCCGGTGGGCCGGCGCCGGCCATGTCGGCCGTTCGCCCGGCGGCAACAGTAAAAGGGGGTTACGTCAGGACATGCCGAAGCTCGGCACCGGCAACGCGTCGGCGACGACTTCGTCGCCGTCTTCCGTATCGCGCAGCGTGAAATCGCCGAGTGCGCGCTGCGGCGTGTCGACCGCCTGCACGAGCAGGTCGGCGTAGTGCTGTGCAAACTGCACGATGAACGCTTCGTCGTACACGCCGGTTGCGTAGGTAAACGTGCAGTCGAGTCCGTGCGGACCGCGCGCCACATCGAGTGCCAGCTCGAAACGCACGTCGCTTGCATCGGCATCGAGCAGGCGGCATTGCACGCCGTCCAGATCGACCGATGCATCGAAACCGTCGTGCAGCATGAACTTCACCTGCGCGAGCGGATTGCCGGACGCGCGCCGTTCGAGCTGCAATTCGGCAACGATGCGATCGAACGGTACGTCGCGATTCGCCTGCGCAGCGATGCTGTCCGCGCGCACCTGATCGAGCAGCGTGGCGAACGGTTGCGCACCTGAGAGTGAAGTGCGCATCACCAGCGTGTTGACGAAGAAGCCGATCAGCCCTTCGGTCTCGAGCCGGTCGCGGCCGGCAACCGGTACCGCGACAGGCACATCGGTGGCGCCGCTGTAGCGGTACAGCAGCACGTCGAGCGCGGCGAGCAGCACCATGAAGAGCGTCGCGCCCGCTTCGCGCGCGAGCGCTTCGGCACGCGCCGCGAGCGGCGCGGGAATCCGCATCGCAACACGGGCGCCGCGCGCATCGTACGGGCGACTGCGGTCGTGTTCAGTCGGCAGATCGAGCACCGACGACAAACCCGCGAGGCGTTCGCGCCAGTAGCCGAGTTGCGCGTCGAGCAACGCGCTGCCCGCGCCGTCAAAACGCTCGCGCTGCCAGGCCGCGTAGTCGGCGTACTGGACCGGCAGCACCGGAAGATCGGCAGCTTCGCCGCGGCGTGCCGCGCGATAGCCCGCGGCAAATTCGCGCAGCAGCACGTCGATGGACCAGCCGTCCGACGCGATGTGATGCATGACGAAATGCAGTACGTGACGCTGTGGCGCCAGAGCGAATAGCGTGGCGCGCAATAGCGGACCGTGTTCGAGATCGAACGGTTCGCGCGCCCGCACGCGCAACTGCGTGGCGAGCGACGCGCGATCGGCTTGCTGTAGATCCACCGTTTCCCAGCGCCATGCAGCGGCGCTGCGTTCCGGTGCGAGGATCAGTTGACGCGGTACGTCGTCGATTTCACCGAAGCGCGTACGCAACATGCCGTGACGCTGCACGAGCGCATCGATCGAGCGTTGCGCGGCCTGCGCATCGAACGTGCCGTCGAGTTCGAGTGCGCCCGACACGTTGTACGCGGCGCTATCCGGATCGAGCCGCCACAGTACCCACAGACGCTCCTGCGGCAACGACAACGGCGCATCGCGCAGACCGCGTGCCGACAGCGCGCGCTCTTGCGAAATAGTAGTCGAAGTAGCATCGAGCGCCGCAGCGAATGCGCTGAGCGTCGGATGTCTGAACAGCAGATCGGGCGGCACGTCGCGCGACAGACGCTGCCGCAGTCGCGATACGACCTTCAACGCGAGCAGCGAGTGACCGCCAAGCTGGAAGAAGCTGTCGGTCCGGCTCACCTGCGCCACGCCGAGCAACTGCGACCAGACGTCGGCGAGTGCCTGTTCGGTTTCACCGTGCGGCGCCTCGTAACGACGAGCCGCATAAGCGTCGCCTTCCGGCGCCGGCAGCGCGCGGCGGTCGAGCTTGCCGTTCGGTGTCAGCGGGAATGCGGCGAGCTTCACATACGCCGACGGCACCATATATTCGGGCAACACGGCGCCTGCATGCGTACGCAGGCGTTCGGCGTCGACGGGCGTTGCGGCCGTTGTGTTGTGCGTCGGTTGTTCCGCCACCGTGTAGTACGCCACGAGTCGCTTATCGCCCGCGGTATCCTCGCGCGCGATCACGACGGCCTCGCGCACACCGTCGTAACGCGACAGCCGTGCCTCGATCTCGCCCAGCTCGATGCGGAACCCGCGCAGCTTCACCTGGTGATCGTTGCGCCCCAGGTACTCGATGTTGCCGTCCGGCAGGAAGCGCGCCAGATCGCCCGTGCGGTACATCCGCGCACCGGGTGCGTCGCTGAACGGGTCCATGAGGAACCGCTCCGCCGTCAGATCGTCGCGGTTGAAATAGCCGCGCGCGACCCCTGCTCCGCCGATATACAGCTCGCCCGACACGCCCACCGGCACCTGCTGGCCCGCGCCGTCGAGAACATAGATCTGCGTGTTCGCTATCGGCCGCCCGATCGGCGCCGATGCGTGCGTGTCGACGTGCCGCGAATTCACCAGCGCCGAGGTCGACCAGATCGTCGTTTCGGTCGGGCCATACACGTTCCACAACGATGCCACCTTCGGCAACAGGCGCTGCGCCAGTTCGCCGGGCAATGCTTCGCCACCGCACAGCGCCTTCAACTCCGGCGCACCGGACCAGCCGCTGTCGAGCAGCATCCGCCAGGTCGCCGGCGTCGCCTGCATGATCGTCGCGCCGCTTTCGCGGATTGCTGTGTCGAGCGCAAACGGGTCCAGCGCGGTGGCGCGATCGAGCAGAACGATTTGCGTGCCGCTGACGAGCGGCAGGAAGAGTTCGAGCCCGGCAATGTCGAACGCGAGCGTCGTCAACGCGACCATGCGCGCGGGTACCTCGGGGCGCAGTGCCTGCCGCATCGAATGCAGCAGATTCGCCACGTTGCGATGCTCGACCATCACGCCCTTGGGCTGCCCCGTCGAGCCCGACGTATAGATCACGTAAGCGAGATGCTCAGCGGTCAGGCCAGGGACGACGGGGTTATGCGTGGGCGCGTCGCCGGAAATGTCCGCATCGAGGTCGATCGCCGGTACCGCCTGTTCGCCGAGCAAGTCACGTGTATCGCGTTGCACGAGCACGGCCACCGGCGCGCTGTCGCGCAACGTATAGGCGAGCCGTTCGGCCGGGTACGCCGGGTCCAGCGGGACATAGGCGGCGCCCGCCTTCAGGATGCCGAGCAGTGCCGCGACCATCGTCGGACTGCGTTCCACGCAGATCGCCACGCGGCTGTCCGGCTGCACACCGCGCGCAATCAGCTTGTGCGCGATGCGGTTGGCCTGCGCATTCAGTTCGGCATACGTCAGGTGGCGACCTTCGTGCCCGAGCGCGATGGCATCCGGTGCTTCGGCTACACGCGCCTCGAACAGGCGGTGCAACAGTTCGTCCTGCGGCAAGTCCGCGGCCTCGGCGTTCCACTGCTTGAGCTGACCGGATTCGGCCGGTGTCGGCAACGCGAGCGAGGCAAGCGCCACGCGCGGATCGTCGAGCACCTGGTGCAACAGATGTTCGAACCGCGCGCCGAGCGCTTCGATTTCGCCGCGCTCGAAGTACGCGCGGTTATACGTGAAATGGATCCACGCCTGCTCATCGAAGCGGTTCTCGCGGATATTCAATGCGAGCGGCAACTGCTCGTGGCCGTTCGAACACCGGTAGCCATTCGCCCCGCTGCTGCCGAAGCGCAGATCGTGGTCATCGCGTTCGTACGAGACAGACAGGTCGAACACCTGGGCGCGCTGCGACTGTCGCAGGCCGAGCGACCGGTTCAGCTCGCTCACGGGAAACCGCTGATGCCGGTAGTCCTGCTTGAGCACCTGGGCGATCGAGCGCAGCAGCTCGTCAAAGCGCAGCGCGCCGTCGAACTGCAAACGCACCGGGCTCACACCCGTGAACATGCCGGCCGTCAGTTTCATTCTGGCGGTGGGGCGATTCAGGACCGGCACGCCGACAGCAAAATCGTCACGCTGCGCCGTGCGCGAAAAATAAACGTACAGCACGCCGAGCATCACATGGAACGGTGTCGATTCGCAGTTGCGAGCGAGCGCAATGATGCGCTCGTAGAACGCACGCGGCAGCGCCAGCGTGTGATAGCCGGCCGGCGCGGTCAAGCCGTTGAAGCGTTCGCGGTAGCGCGGCTCGAAAAGCGGATCGGGTACCGAACGATACTTGTCGAGCCAGTACGCACGGTGCCGTTCGAATTGTGGCGAAGTGCGCAGCGCAAGATCGTGTTCGATGAATTCGACGTAGGACGGAGTGTCCAGTGTGGGGACCTCGTTCGCTTCGAGCGCGCTGTAGATCTCCGCGAGCGAACCGGTGAGCAGCTCGATCGCCCAGCCGTCGACGATCAGGTGATGGAAATTCAGCACGAGACAGAAACACGCGTCGCCCAGCTTCGCCAGCTCGAAACAGAAGAGCGGCTCGCCGTTCAGCGGAAACGGCGTGGCCAGTCGCTGCGCGGCCCAGGCGCGGGCGGCGGCGTGCGGATCGGCGGCGGACGAGAAATCGTGCAACGGCACACGGACGGTGACCGCCTTCGCAATCGCCTGCTGCGGCACACCGTCTTCGTCGCGACCGGGTACGAGCACGAGGCGCAGCGTGTCGTGCGCCTGCACGAGCAGATTCACCGCGCGCTCGAAACGCGCTGCGTCGATGGGACCGTCGATCTGCGCATAGCCGCCGATCTTGTAGATCGGCGCGTTGCCGTGCACGGCCTGGTCGAACCAGATTTCGCGTTGCACGGCAGTCAGCGGATGAACGTCGCCCAGCAGGACTGTCTGGTTCACAGCACACGCTCCTTCATGCGAGGCGTCACAGCATCGTTCGCCGACGCACAGCCGGCCTTGCGGACCGCGCACTGCGTGCCGGCCCCACTGGCCTGCCGGCGCTGCATGTCGATCAGTGACATCGTTCTCTCCTCGTGTTCGTCGACCGTCGCGGCCGTTCCTCGCATCTGCGGCAGAACGGCGAAGGCGACAGGAAATAGCGCGCCCCGGCCACCGCAGAGGGTGGCGGGCGCTCAATCGCTCAAGTTGTGGGGAGAAAAACGGCGTCTTCTTTGAAACGCCTGATGCAGCAGGTACAACAGAAGCGGGTAGACCAGCGCCCGCGTGAAGCAGATATCAGTACGCGAAACTGATCGGCAGGCCGCCGCGCGGATGCGGCACGGTACCCATCGGCACACCATAGATCGCACCGAGCGTCTCGCCCTCGATCAACTGGGCGGTCGTGCCGCTCGCGAGCAGGCTGCCGCCTTTCAACGCGATCAGATCGTCGCAGAAGCGGCCGGCCATGTTGATGTCGTGCAGCACGACCACGACACCGAGGCCGCGCTGCTGGCTCAGATTGCGCACGAGATCGAGCACTTCGATCTGATGCGCGATGTCGAGCGCCGAAATCGGTTCGTCGAGCAGCAGGCATTCGCTGTCCTGCGCGACCAGCATCGCGATCCATGCGCGCTGCCGCTCGCCGCCCGACAGACTGTCGACGGTGCGATCCGCGAAGCGCAAGAGGTCGGTGAGCTGCATCGCTTCGTGCACCTTCTCGCTGTCGCGCCCCGTGAAGCGACCGAGCGCGCCATGCCACGGGTAGCGCCCGAGCGCGACCAGTTCGCGCACGGTCATGCCTTCGGCGGCCGGCGGCTGCTGCGGCAGATACGCGACCTTGCGCGCGAACGCGCGGTTGTCCCATTCGCGCAGCGAACGTCCGCCGAAGCGCACGGTGCCGCTCGCCGGTTCCTGCTGGCGCGCAAGCAGCTTGAGCAAGGTGGATTTACCGGAGCCGTTGTGGCCGATCAGGCCGCACACACGCTGCGTCGGCAGCGTGAGCGTGAGCGGATGCAGCAACGTGCGCTCGCCCACCCGGAACGACACGTCGTCGAGTTCGTACATCGGCACGGCAGTCGCGACGCCTGTTTCGGTGACGACTGCGTCGGCTTCGAGCAGCGATGGGTTTGCGTTCATGATGAATTCGTTCGGGTGGGGGCTTCAGGTCGCAGCTTCAGGCGCAGCAAACGCGCCGTGCCCGGCATGCGATTGCGTGGCACCGTGGTGGCCTGCCGCCTGCAGTTCGCTGCCGCTTCCCTGTTCGACCACCTGACCGAAATCGAGCTTGATATAGCGGTCGGCGAGATGGAAGTAGCGGTCGTCGTGGGTGATGACGAGGACCGTCTTGCCCTTCGCCTGCAGTTCGGGCAGCAGGCGCTTGTAGAACACTTCCTTGAACAGCGGGTCCTGGTCGGCGGCCCATTCGTCGAACACGTAGAACGGCCGGTTCTCGAGATACGCGACCAGCAACGCGAGCCGCTTGCGCTGACCTTGCGAGAGATCGATCGTCGAAAACGCGCCGTCCTTCACCGTGACCTTGTGATCGAGCTGCAGCTCCCGCAGCAGTTGCTGCGCGTGCTGATCGAGTCCGTCCACGCGCATGCCGAGCAGGTTGTCGAACAGATAGAAGTCGTTGAACACGACCGAGAAATGCTGACGATAGATGTCGCGATGCGCTTCGTCGACCGGCTTGCCGTTCAGCAGCACCTGCCCGCTTTCCGGCACATACAGGCCGACCAGCATTTTCGCGAGCGTGGTCTTGCCGCTGCCGTTGCCGCCGATCAGATACACGAGTTCGCCAGGACGGAACGCCAGGTTGATCGGGCCGAGCGTGAAGACCTCGTTTTCCTTTTCGCGGAAGTAGCTGTGCGTGGCGCCTTCGAGCGCAATGCTGTCGAATGAAGTGGCCGGTGCGGCGTCGAGCGTCTGTTCGATCGGCAGTTCCGCGTTGACCTGCTCGATGCGCTCGAGTGCCACGCGCGCGGACCCGATGTTCGGAATCGCCGAGAGCACGCCGTCGATCGGCGCAATCATGTAGACGAAGACGATCGCGTAGCCGGACATCACGTGCAGATCGACCGGCACGAAACGCCGCGCAAGCACGAAGATCGTAATGCCGATGAACGCGAACAGCACGAAACTGCCCCAGCTTGCCGCGGCCGCGTACAGCACGTAGCCACGCGTACGCTGCACGCGCACGGCTTCGACGTTGGTCGCGAGCGTGTCGTCGATGAAGGCCTGCTTGCGCGCACGATGCAGCTTCAGTTCCTTTGCACCGTCGAACAGCGCGCGGAAATACTTGACGAGGTCGTCCTCGCGACGCCGCGACGCGCGCAGATGGAACATACCGCGCGCATTCACAAGGCGAAAACCGAGCGCGCCGATGAAGATCGTCACGATAGCGGCAATGAGGATCGGCCACGACAGGTAGCCGAGATACACGAGACAGCCGAGGATCACCGCGCTTTGCATGGCCAGCGTCGGCATGCTCGTGAAGAAAATGACGATCTGGTCGAGATCCTGCGTAAGGATCGCGAGCGACTTCGCCGCACCCTGCTTCTCCAGATGCGGAAACGACGCTTCACCGAGGCGGTGGATCGTGTGCATGCGCAGTGTCGCCTTCGCTTTCTGACCGAGGTACATGAAGAGCGTCGCCGACAGCGTGCGCGTAACGAGCACGACAATCCCGATCACCAGAAACTGCAAACCGAGTCTGGTGATGCTGTCGGCGGGTGCGCTGAGCGCCTGGTTGATCAGCGCCAGCAGTGCCGCGTTGCCGAAGCCGCTGACAAGACTGGTCAGCAGTGCGACCACCAGCACCCAGCGTGAATGGCGGACCAGATACCAGAGCAGGGACATGAAATTCCTTTATGTGCTGCGACTACGTGACGCTAAAAAGCTTCTCAAGAGCGCCAATGGTAACGAAACGATGCGTTCACGACAATGACAATCATTCTTATTTACAGTGACCGTCGAGCCGTGGGGACGCGTTTTTCACGTGACGAAATGACCGCTACGTCCTATTCGTCGTTGTTGCCGTCGTGCCTGTCGAGAGCACCTGCGTGAGGCCGCTCGGCAGCGCGCCGCGCATCGCCATGTTCGAACACACCCGCGCGCTCGCCGGACACCACCGGCCGCCACGACGTGCCGGGTGCGTGGCTCGCCTCGGCTTCGGCGGACTGTTGCGCATGAGCGTGGGCATGCGGGTGCGGATGGGCATGCGGCAGATGCGGCGTGTCGCGGTGGCCATGCAGCGGCTGCGCGGCGTGTGCGGCGTGCGAGGTGTGAACCTGCGGCACCTGTAGCACCGGCTGCGCATGAGGCACGTGCGGAACCTGCGATACCTGCGCCGTCGCAGGAACAACGGCGTCTTTCTGCCTGCGCAAAAACGGACAACGATCGGCGGCAGCGGTGTTGTCGTCGGAGAGGAAGTACTGCTTCCACTCGAGGTTGCCCGGATCGCCGTAGAAGCCGAGGTCCGGATGCGCGGACACGTCATCCCACGTCTCGAGGCGCTTGCGCACCTGGTTGCGCGCCTCGCGGCCGATCACCTTGTTCGTGATCGTATCGACGAACACGCTACGCGGCTGAAACAGCAGCACCATGCCCGGCCCAAGATTGCGGCTGTGCCGCTCGTTGAACGACGGGCATGCGCACACGACGAACATCTGCACGCCCGCGAACGAAAACTCCCAGTCTTCGTGCGACGGTTCGGGCTGGTCCGCGGCGCTCGGGTCCGGGTCGACGTTATGCAGGGTCTGCAGGATGTTCCAGAACAGATCGTGATACGTGTCATGCGTGAGCGGCTGCGCGTCCGGCTCGAAAAACACCGCGATGTTGTTCTTCCGGTACTGCGGCAGCGACGCGAGTTCGGCGAACGTCTGCATCGTCGCGGGCAGCGTGCCGATGTCCTTGCCGTTCACGAACGCGTAGAACATCTCGCCGCGTTTTTCCGCCATCGTGCCGAAGAAACACGGGTACTCCGGATGCATTACCTGTTCGCGCAGCGTCTCGTACGACGCGTCGAGCCACGCGGGCAGCGTCACCGCGGCACCGGTCGCGCGGCCGTCGATGATGCGGCTTTTCCAGTCTTCGGCCACGAAGCCGTCGAAATTCGTCACGCCGACATTGCTTGATTCCATCGTCATCTCTCTCGTTCTCAGCCAACGGTTACGCATGCGCCGCGCGCATGCATAGGGCCCCGCGCACTCGGCTGGGGCAGTCGATACAGCACCTGTGGGGAGAACCGGCGCCTTCTGTCGAGGCGCATCGGAGAGAGGCGGCGTAGCGCCTCGTTCACAAAGCTTCAGGCAGCCGCTTCCGCGGGCTGCTCGAGTTCGGCGACGAGCGCCTGAACCCAGTCGTCCGGAATGATCGGCTGGTGATACGTACATTCGCCCGACACCACCGTCGACCCGTGCAGCCGGCCATCGGGAATCAGCACCATGTCGCCCTGGTTCATCTTCAACTGCATGCCGACGTTGCCCCAGAACAGCATCTCGCCTTCCTGGATCGTGACGAGCCGGTGATCGTTGTGCACGTGCGTCGTCGAACACATTTCGTGCGGCTCGATGAAGGTTTCGCGATCGATGTCGGGACACTCGGCATCGATGCGCGTGCTGATGCGCTGCGCGAATTCGACGTAGCGGCGAATCGACGACAACCAGCGTAGCTGTTCGCCGAGATCCCAGCGGCCGCGCTCCGCCAGTCGCTGTCCGGCAATCGCGCCCTGCACACATTGACCCGACGCGGCCGCGCCGAAGCGCTCGGCGATGCGCCGCTGCGCGTTCGCGAAACGCGCGACCAGTTCGGCCTTGCGTGCGGCGGCATCAGCGGGCTGGCGCGCGGCCGGTTGCAGATGCGCGCACGCCCGTTCCAGCGCGAGACCGAACGCGACCCATTCGGCTTCGGCCGCAAACACCGCGCCGATGAAACCGAACGCGCGGTCCGGCCGGCGCGCGAGCGCATACAGCAGGTTGCATTTCGCCATGCTGGTCGGCAGATAGAACTGCCAGTACGCATGCTGCTGGCGCGTCACGCCACAGGCGGCGGCAACCCGTTCGAGCAGCGCGTCGTCGGGCAGATCGCCCGTGAGCGACGGCCGCTCTTGCGGCGGCAGCATGTCGAAGAAACCGCTCGCCGCGGCCTGCGCGACCGCACGACGCTTCGACAGCGCGAGCGCCCAGCGCTGAACCATGATGAAGCGCAAGCCTTCCTCGAGGTAGTCGTTGCGCATCAGCCGGCCGAAGGTTTCGCTCCAGAACGCGGTTTCGTCGTCGACGATCTGCGCAAGGCGTGCGCTTGCCGACGACACGTCTTCGGTCCCATCGACGCCTTCGGCCAGGTATTCGAACGCATACGCTTCGAGGAACGGCGCGATCTGCGCGCCGAGCACTTTGGTGTCGTCGCGATAGAAGTCGGAGAAGTGCTGCCATTCGGCGGGCTCGCCGCTGCGCGGCAGACGCATCACGTCGAGCTCGTAAATCGACAGCAGGGTGCGGTTCGACGCGAGCGCCGGCAGGCGGCTCACGTTATGCGGCCGCACCGGCTTCATGAACTTCAGGAACTCGAAGTCCTCGGGACGCAGCGGGCGACGATGGTAGTCGTCGTCGAGCAGCAGTTCGTCGACAGTCGCGCTGCGGAACGCATGCGCGGCGGAGAACTGCTTGATGAGCGAGACGTAGTGTTCGCTCTGCCCGTCGAATGGCGAGAAGGCAAAGAGCGGTGGCAGTGATTGCGTCATGATCGGTCGATCCTTTTGCTGGGGTCCTGGCGTAGGAGGCATACGGAAGTGAATGGGGGCGCGGCGCGTACGGCATCCGGGGCGCGTCGCGCGACGGCGGTCAGCCGGTCATCGCGACCAGCACGCGCCGCTTGCCCGAGAACGGCGCGCGGCCATGCGACATCAACATGTTGTCGAGCAGCAGCGCGTCGGCGGGCTGCCAGTCGAACGACAGCATCGTGTCGCGATACACCGCGCGGATTTCGTCGAGCAATGCGAGGTCGATCGGCGTGCCGTCGCCGAAATACGTGTTACGCGGCAGGCGGTCTTCATCGACCACATCGAGCAGGGTTTCGCGCAAAGTCAGCGGCAGATTCGAAATGTGGAACAGATGCGCCTGGTTGAACCAGACCGTTTCGCCCGTCACCGGATGACGCAGCTCCGACTGGCACACCTGCTTCGTGCGCAGCGCGTCGCCGTCGTCGAGCCATTCGAGGTCGATCCGGTGCACGCGGCAATACGCTTCGACCTCGTCGCGATCGTCGGTGCCGAACACCTGCTCCCACGGCAGATCGAGTCCGTTGCCGTAATTGCGCACGTACATCACGCCGCGTTCGGCGAACAGACGCCGCAGCGCGGGATCGAGCCGCTCGTACACCTTGCGGCTATCGGCGATCGGCGTGGCCCCGCCCTGCTCTGCCGCGATTTCGCAGTAGAACCAGATCGTCGCGGGCCACTTGCGCGTGTACGACTGCTCGTTGTGCTGGTCGATCCATTGATCGGCTGGATACTCGGTCGACGAATACACGCCCTTCTCGACACGGCTGCGCGGCGTCGAGCCGAATTCGTACGTAAGCAGCGGCGAGCCGAAACTCGCGACGAAGCGGTCGAGGCCGCCCGCGCCGAGTGCGTCGAAGCCGCGCAGCAACACGCCGCCGTAAACCGGCTTCGCCCGTGCGGCGATGGCGTGGATCTGCGGCAGGCAGGTGTCGAGGCTGATGCGCTCCTTCGCGCTCACCACCAGTACGCGGGTGCCGTTTTGCTCGAGCACGCTTTCGCCGAGCACATCATTGCTGATCAATGCATCCATGCTTCGCCTTTGGTCGGTTGCGCAGGCGTGACGTGAATCGGTGGCGCAAGCGCGCCCGCGAGAGAAGTGGCAACGCACGCGAGGACCCGGTCCGGCGTGTCGTCGAGATAGAAGTGGCCGCCGTCGAACGTGTGCGTCGTGCACGGGCCGCGCGTTTCGTGCGACCAGGCCGCGACGTCGTCGGCATTGGCGGTCGCTCTATCGTCGCGACCGATCAGCACCGACACCGGACAGTCGAGCGGCGCGCGCGCGGCCTGCGCCACATGCCGCGGATGCAGCCCGCACAGATGGAAATCCGCGCGCATCGCCGGCATCACGAGGTCGAGGAAATCGCGGTCGGCGAGCAGCTCGGCGGGCGTGCCGCCGCGCTTGTGCAGCATGTCGACCATGAGGTCGTGCGGCGCATCGATCCAGTGCGTTTCGGTCTTGCGCCGCAGCGGCGCGACCGTGGCGGACGCACCGAACCACACCGGCGAACAGCCGTCACGCTGGCGCAGCGCGTGAATCAGTTCGAGTCCGACGAGCGCGCCCATGCTGTGACCGAATACCGCGAACGGACGCGCCGTATCGACGTGCCCGCGCAGATCCGCGCAGAGCTGGTCGATCAATGCAGGCCATTCGGTATGAGCGGGCAACATGCGGCGGGCGCCGCGGCCCGGCAATTCGAGCGTATGCACGCGCACCGACGACGGCAGACGCCGCTGCCATTCGCGATACAGCGCAATGCTGCCGCCGGCGTGCGCGAGACAGATCAACGTAACGGACGGCGTCACGGCGGACGGTCCAACGGTAACAGTCATCGGTCAGGCCGCCGGCGATCCCGAACGGGCGGCGGGGTTCGCATCGCTCTCGGCCATTGCCTGGCGCAGGCTGAGCGGACGCATGTCAGTCCACACCTCGTCGATCCACGCGAGGCATTCGTCCTTCTTGCCCGACTTGCCCGCTTCGCGCCAGCCGGCCGGGATGGCCTTGTAGTCCGGCCAGATCGAGTACTGCTCTTCGTCGTTGATCACGACGTGAAAATTGGTGTTCTCGTCACCCCAGCTCATTCGAACGCTCCGTAAATGTGCGAAATGCTATGCGAAATAAGTATCATTCAGCTTCTCATCGACTATGCCGCGCGACGGAAACGAGGCGGGCCGGTTAGCCCGGAAAACTCATGCATTCTCATGACCTGCCGCTATGCGGCTTGGTGCAAATGAGAATCATTGTTGTTTAAGACGCGTAAATTAGTGCCGCGCCAGACCTTTGTCAAGGAGTTTCAAGATAAATGGTGACAGGAAAAAGAACCTCGGCGAGTTCGTTCTAGCGCGATGAGAGATATGCCGCGCGGCTTTGAACGGTTATGCGCATTGAGCCCAACGGCGGGCGGAAAGCCGATAAACTCCGGCGCTGGCGTGGTCGATCCGACGACGCCGTGTCCGTTCTTCTTCGATGGCGAACCGCCGCATGAGCAACAACCGACGCAGTCAGCAGATCGACATCACCCGGGGCATCGCCATCCTCGTCGTGCTGTTCCATCACTTCAACATCGCGTACCCGTTGCGCGATACCTGGCTTGCGAGCACCTTCGGCTGGGATGCGGTACGCGCCGTCGCGCGCAACGGCAACTACGGCGTCACCGCGTTCTTCGTCGTGTCGGGTTTCCTGATCACGTCGAATGCGTTGCGTCGCTGGTCGTCGTTGCGCAATGTCGACGCGCGCACGTTTTACACGCTGCGCGCGGCGCGCATCCTGCCCTGCCTCGTACTGTTGCTCGTCACCGTCAACCTGCTCGCGTTCGCGGGCATCGAGATCTTCCAGAACCGGCCCGAGAACGGCGACATGCTGTCGTTCTGGCTCGTGAACTTCGCGTCGCTGACGTTCTGGATGAACGTGCTGATCGCACATCACGGCTGGTTCAACTACGCGCTCGGCGTGCTGTGGTCGCTTTCGGTGGAGGAAGTGTTTTACCTGTCGTTCCCGCTGCTGTGCCTGCTGTTACGCCGCGAGAAAGCGCTGTTCGTGTTCTGGACGCTGATCGTGATCGTCGGGCCGCTGTACCGCTTCGCGCATCGCGGCGACGAGGCGGGTTTTCTCTACGCCTACTTTGCATCGTTCGACGGCATCGCGATTGGCTGCTGTGCCGCGCTGCTCGACGCGCGCATCGTTCTGCAACGCAGTCATGCGTACTTGCTGCGCCTCGTCGCGCTGGTGGGCATGGTGGCGCTGTACCTGTCCGGGCCGATCGGCGAAACCCATGTGTTCGGTGTGACCGCGATGGCGCTCGGCACCGCCGTGCTGATGCTCGGTTCGCTCGACGAGCCGGCTGCTGTGCGCAACCGCCTGGACCCGCGTGTGTGGGCCGCCGCACTGCCTGCCTGGTTTGGGCGCCACAGCTACGAGCTGTACCTGTTCCATCTGATCGCGCTCGGGGCGCTGCGCACCGTCTATCCACCGCACCAGACGGCAGGTAACGACAAGCTGGTTCTGATGGCGCTGTTTTTCGCGCTCGCGGCTGTGCTGGCCGCGGCGATCGCGCGGTTCTATGCGGAGCCGTTGAACCGCTACTTCAGGCGTCGACTGGCCGGGCGGCCTGTCGGTAGCGCTGTGCGCGCGGGATAACGGTCGGCGTCTTTCACACCCGCCTTTCACACCCGCCTTTCACACCCGCCTTTCACACCCGCTTTTCACACCCTTACCCGCGCCCCATTCCTTCCACCCCGCAACACCCCGTAAGCCCCGCCAGACATCCCACGCTGTTCCCCCCATTCCATCGCAGCGGCATAACGATAATTCGATCCGGACGTGATCGAGCGACGCTGCATCGCGCAGCGCTCGACGTATCGAAGGCACTCTCTGCGGGCTTCAGGACATGCGGCGATCCATCGTTGTTTTATTCATCGTTTCCCTGCTGAACATGCAGGGCTGCGCCACGTCCTGGCAGACGTTCCTCGCGGGCAGCGCGGTCGGAGCGGTAGCGGCCGTGAGCAGTATCGCCTGCACCATCACCTGCCACTGACAACGCTGGAGCCACACGTCGATGCCATGCAGAGGCCTCACCCGGCCAGCCGGATCGAATTACTTGAAGCGGCCTTTAAACCCCTAAACGGAGCGATCAGCATGAGGACGAAAACCCTTATCGACACCACCGGGCAAGCACGCCTCGCCCGACATTCTCTCGGCGCCGCGGTGCTGCTGGCGGCGCTGTCGGCGGGCAGCTACGCCACGCTCGCACAGGCGGCGAGCTTTCAGTGCCCGAAGAATGCGTCGAGTTCCGAACGGCTCGTGTGCGGCGACCCGACGCTGTCGTCGCTCGACGACAAACTCGCCACCGTCTATCAACGCGCGAAGGATGCGACACCCGACCGCGATGCGCTCGAAGCGGACCGCGTGAACCAGTGGCAATGGCGTCAGCACAACTGCAAGGACAAGACCTGTGTGGTCAACTGGTACAACCGTCGCATCGGCGAACTCGAAGCCGACCTCAATGAAGGTCAGCAGGCCCAGGTCGTGGCACTAAAGACGAGCGTTGCCGAGCAGGACCTCGACCCGTCCGCGCGGGACGCGATCCTCAAGCTCAAGGCCGCCGACCGCGCCACGCTACACGCACAGCAGTAGGTTTTCAGCGTGCGGTGGGGGCGTCGCCCGCTCCCTCAGCGGTGGTGCGACAGGTGTCGGTGAGCCGGTGTCCTCGTCATCGGAAGCCATGAACCGCCAGCCGCGAGGATCTTCCCTCGCGGTCCCATCGCACGTGTTTTTAGATGACGAGCCGCGAGATCTTGGTCCCTTCGAGCGAGATGCCGGCCATCAGCCCTGCGTTGGTCAACACGAATGCCTCGACCGGACTGGCTGCCGTCGACGTATCGATGTTGCCGTTCGCACCGACCTTCACGACGGCGACCGTCGCATCGGCACCTGCTGCCCAGCCCTGGCTTTGCAGGAAACGATCGAGCGCTTCCTGGTTCATGAACGCGAAGATGATCGCTTTCGACTGCGCGCCGATCTGCAAACCAAACGACCCGCCCACCGTGGTGTAGTAGCTCGTCGTGCGGCCGTCCACGCGCAGCGCGCCCTCGCCGTATTGCCCGCCGATCCAGAAGCCGGCCGCAATCACCGAGGGGAACACGAGCACGCCGCGCGCCTTGCCGATCAGTTCGCGCGAGCCGTTGACCGAGTTGTAGAGACGCGCGAGCGTGGAGTCGATCCCCGTGTTGATCGTCGCGCGCTTCGCGGTGTCTTCGCTCGTGCCGTCGCGCGCGCTCAGCGACGTAGTCGTACAACCCGTCAGCGCAAGCCCGCCCGTTGCAAGAATTGCACTGCTGCCCGCGATGAATTGACGTCGACGCATGGTCTTGTTTCCTTTAATAAAGAGTTATCGCATTGAAGTCTGTTTTCGATTCGTCCGCAACCGGTTGGGTACACTCGGTTTCCCCGATATCATCGATAGCGGAGTATGCGGACTGTGCGTGACTCCGTCGACCCCGTTATGGACCGCGCCATGAGCATGAGGTTCGCGACGTTCAACTACCCGATGCAGGCACAGGAAGTGCAAAGACACCCAACACGCCGGACAAAATGGCAATCAAGCATAGAGCGACGGTGATCTGTCACGAGGCCGGCCATGTGCTGCTGGTCGCGCGGACATTGAGCCGCTGGGCGTTGCCGGGCGGCAGGGTCAAGCCTGGTGAAACGCTGCGCGATGCCGCGCTGCGCGAACTGCGCGAGGAAACGTCGCTGCATGCGACGAACGTGACCTATCTGTTCCAGTTCGGCGGCATCCGCACCCGGCACTACGTGTTTGTTGCGACGCTGCCGGGCGACGCCATCCCGAAGCCCGCCAACGAGATCGAACGCTGCGGCTGGTTTCCGGTCAGCCGCATCGCGTCGCTGCCCGCGAGCGTCTCGACCCGCGGCATCGTCCAGTTGATGGGGCACGCAATGGGACACGCGCACGCGTCGCTCAAACGGCCGCATGAAGGAATGCGGGCCGCCCGACGCCGACTGCGCAAACAGAACGCCGGCACGCTCGGGGCACACGAGCATGCGCCGACAAGGAAGCGCGGCCATGCCGTAAAACGCGGCAAGCAGTCGCTCCGATAAGCAAAACCCGCTCCTGGCCGGGTGGTACACTCCGTGCATCGCTTCGACTTTTACGTCGTATGAGTGTCGATTCCCGCCCTGTCGCGATTGCGCGCGGCACGCCGAAATCCTCTTCCCCTACCCCGTTCATCCCGGTTCGTTTCCAGAGGAAGCGACAGTCCGACAGCCCGGTCTCCTGGCCGCCGATTCAATCCCTGCGCTGCGCGATAGCGGGTTCGTTGCGTAACCCGCGGCACGTGCCGCCTGACCGATCCGTGCGCCGTCCGCCCGCGCCGCCCTGTCAAGCCGCCCGTTCATTGAAGGCGGCAGCGCTAACCCTGGACTTCATCATGAACGACACTGTCAGAACCTACCGAGGTCTCGAGATCCATCCACTCGTCTACCCTCACACGCCGCGCGGCGCGACCGGATCGTATGACTACGCTGCGGGCTTCGACGCCGCCGTGAAGATATGCCGCCGCGGCGACGACGATTCGCAGACCGCGAGCCGTGTGTACCCGATTCCGCAGCAGACACCGTTCTTGTCGGCGGGCGAGGCGCGCAAGGCGTCGACCGCGTACGCCGAGCGGCTGATCGACGGCGAAGTGGACGGGCAATCGGTCCACGACATATGTTGAGGTTCGCGCTGCCCAGCGAAACTCGCCGCGACACCAGAACAGGAGCCGCCCATGCAGCACCGTGAGCGCAGCCGCGACGATTACGCGGTGGCTGCGTCGTACAGACGCACGTCGAGCGGTTCCATTCCGACGCTAAAAGTAATCCGCCTGTCCGACAAACGCGTGATCTATCCGTTTCGCGGCTGCGCGGACATGCCGTTGTGCGCGGACGCGGAAAGCGCAATCAGTTTTGCCGAGACCTACGGGCGGCAACTGGTCGACGGCGACATCGCAGTGCCGGAATGAAACCGCGCTGCCAATGGCAGCGCGTGTCGACAGTCCTCATAGCCTCACTTCAGGACCCCGCTGCCTCGACATCGGCGGGCAGTTCCTCCTTCACTTCAGGCGGCCCCGTAAAGCGCGAGCGCACGCCAAGCCCATACCAGCACACCGCCATCGCCACCACCAGCGCGAAGCTGATATACAGCACCTTCTCGTTAGGCGGCTGGATGCCGACGTACACCAGCACGGCCCCGCCGAGCACCGCTAGCAGCGCCACCGGTTTCGACCAGACGCCGAGATTGAACGGCCCCTTGTGCACCCACGTGCGGCCTTCCGCGCTGAGCCCGGCGGCCACTGGCATCACATACGACACGTAGAGAAACACCGCGCTGCCCGTCGACAGCACCGCGAACGCATCGCCGTACAGCGTCACCGCGATGGCCAGCACCGCCGACACCCAGATCGCCGTGCCCGGCGTGCGATGCGTATCGTTGACGCGACGCAATGCACGCGATGCCGGCAAGCCGCCGTCGCGCGCAAACGCATACATCATGCGCGAACACGAGGTCAGACACGCGAGACCGCACAGGTAGTTCGACAGAAAGATGCCGATGCCGAGCGGCACGCGCAGCCACGTCGGCAGCGTGCCGAGCAGCGCGTTGAAAAAGCCGCCGCCGGCCTTCACGCCTTCCTTGATGTCGGGCATCACCAGCAGGAATGCGCAGACCATGATGTAGCCAAAGAGCGCGGACCAGCCTACCGAGCGCAACATCCCTTTCGGTACATTGCGCGCCGCGTCGTGGGTTTCCTCCGAGGTGTGCGCGGACGCATCGAAGCCGGTGATCGTATAGACGGTCAGCAGCAGACCGGACAGGAACGCCGAGACCATGCCTTCTTTCGGCCACGCACCGCCGTCGAAGCCGGTGTAGTTGGTGAAGTCGACGAGCCGCCCGAAATCGAACGGCGTCTTCGAAAAACCGAGCAGCGCCAGCGTGAGAATCACCGCGATCGCAAAGATCAGATAGCCGGAAATGTCGGTGAGCAGCGTCGTGATCTTGATACCGCTGTGATTGAGCCACGCCTGGCTAAACGTGATCACGGCAATGAAAGCGGTCTGATGCCAGAACGTCAGCGAGTCGGGATTGATGCCGAAGAGCGGCGCCACGAGCGTCTTGAAGAACGGATCGTAGACGCCGAAATTCACCGATGCGACGACGAAGATCAACCCGAGCAGGTTGAACCACGCAGTCGCCCAGCCCCAGCCCTTGTTACCGAGAATCGAGCTCCAGTGATACAGCCCGCCCGCCGTCGGGTACGACGACGCGATCTGCGCCATCGCGGCCGCCACGACGCCGGCAAAGAGAGCGCCAAGCGGCCAGCCGATCCCCACCGATGCGCCGCCCGCCGCACTCAGTGCCTGCGGAAACGCGGTAATACCGCCCGCGAGTATGCAGATGATCGAAAACGAAATCGCGAAATTGGAAAAACCGCCCATCCTGCGCGACAGTTCCTGCTTGTAGCCCATTCTTTGCAGTTGCCTGGCGTCGTGGTCGAGCGCGCCTGGCGCGTCGCCCTGCTGCAGAGGTTCCATGATTTACCTCGTGATCGGTTGGACTACCAAGATGGATGAACCAAAGGCCACTACCACTACCACTACCACTACGTGACCCGGCACTACGGCACTACTCGAACTTCGCCATCACATGACGCGCGCACGTATAGTCTTCGAGCGCATACACCGACATGTCCTTGCCGTAGCCGGAGCGTTTCATGCCGCCGTGCGGCATCTCGCTCACCAGCATGAAATGCGAGTTGATCCAGGTGCAACCGTATTGCAGTTCGGCGGCGACCTTGAACGCGCGGCTCACGTCGCGGGTCCAGACCGAACTGGCGAGACCGAAGTCGGAATCGTTGGCCCAGTCGATCGCCTGCGCGGGGTCGTCGAAGCGCGTCACCGACACGACCGGGCCGAACACTTCGCGCCGCACGATCTCATCGGCCTGTAACGCTCCGGCGATCACCGTGGGTTCGTAGAAGAACCCGCGCGACCCGGCGGCCTTGCCGCCCGCGGTCACTTCGATATGACTCTGGCTCGCCGCACGCTCGACGAAACTCGCGACGCGGCTGCGCTGGCGCTCCGAGATCAGCGGTCCCATCTCCACACCTTCGCTGTGCTGCTCGCCGAAGCGGATCGTGCTCACCGCGCTCGACAGGTCCGCGACGAGCTTCTCGTAGATCTTCGGCCCGGCATACACGCGGCACGCCGCCGTGCAGTCCTGCCCTGCGTTGTAGTAGCCGAACGTGCGCAACCCGTCGACCACCTGCTGCAGATCGGCATCATCGAACACGATGACCGGTGCCTTGCCACCCAGCTCGAGATGCGTGCGCTTCACGGTGCGCGACGCGGCCTCGAGCACTTTCTGTCCCGTCGATACGTCGCCCGTGATCGAGATCATTCGCACGTCCGGCTGCGAGATCAGCGGCGCGCCGACCGTGTCGCCGCGCCCGGTCACGACGTTGACCACGCCCGGCGGAAAGATCGCGGTGATAAGTTCGGCGAGCTTGAGTGTGGTGAGCGGGGTTTGCTCGGACGGCTTCAGCACAACAGTGTTGCCCGCTGCGATGGCTGGGGCGATCTTCCAGGCGGCCATCATCAGTGGGTAGTTCCACGGCGCGATCGAGGCCACCACACCGAGCGGATCGCGTCGCACCATGCTGGTATAACCCGGCAAATATTCACCGGCAAGCTGACCGTGCTGCGTGCGACAGGCTCCTGCAAAGAAGCGAAACACATCGGCGACTGCGGGAATTTCATCGCTGAGTGCGCCGACATACGGCTTGCCGCAGTTCAGCGATTCGAGCCTTGCGAATTCGGTGGCGCGCGCTTCGATTGCGTCAGCGAGCTTGAGCAGCAACGTCGCGCGATCCTTCGGCACGGTCTTCGCCCATGCGGGGAACGCCTGGCGCGCCGCGGCAACCGCTGCCTGCACCTGGTCGATCGATGCTTCGGCCACCCGCGCGATGGTCTCGCCGGTGGCGGGATTCAGGATGTCTTCCAGTTCGCCTTCGCCTGCGATCAGCGCGCCGCCGATCAATAGTCCGGTCTGTTCGAGTTGTTCCATGTGCCTGTCTCTCATGTCGAAGAAAGGAAGGAGCTGCGGCCGGCCGGCTGGCAAAAAACGTGACTGCCATTGCAAAGACGACCGCGAATGGAGCGATTCTAGGATCGCGATTTTTTTGAACGCCAGCCCGAAACGCAGATACGAGTCATCTGGAAAACCGAATTCGCGAAGGCATCCAGCGACATGCTGCGGTTGCAGCAACGCACGGCTTGCGGGATTACCCTCGAAAGCGCCGCAACACGCTGCGCTGTCTTCCGTCAAACAGAATGCAGTACGAGCACTATCGGAAAACTATATGGGGGATTTCGCGTGACTGCGCGTGTATTCGCGGGCGACGACGAGAAAATTCTGTGCCGTCTCGGACTGGGTGAGCCCGCGTCGCCATGCAATGCCGATGTCGATCTTCGGCATGTCCTCGGCGATATCGCGCACTTCGAGGCGATCGCCATCGAGCGACCATGGCCGGTACAGGATGTCCGGCAGGATCGCGAGACCCGCGCCGGTCGCGACCAGACTGCGCACGGCCTCGACCGACGCCGTGCGCATCACGACGTTCGGCTTGAGCCCGGCTGCGCGCCAGTAGGCGGTGGTGTTGTCTTCGAGTTCGTCGACCTTCAGCATGATCATCGCCTCGCTGGCGATGTCGCGCAGCGATACGCTTTCCAGCCTGCGCAGTGCGTGGTTGGCCGGCATCCACAGTCGCCACGCGGCACGGATCAGCGATTCGCTTTCGATTGTCTGAACGTTCTCGATGTTCGACGCGATCAGCACGGCGACATCGAGTTCGCCGTTCACGAGCAGGTGCTCGATATAGCTGCGCTGGTCTTCGGTGACGTTGATCTGTACCTGCGGAAATACGCGCCGGTAGTGATCGAGCAGATACGGCAGAAAGTAGCCGGTCATCATCGTCGTGACGCCGATGTTCAGGCGCCCTACCACCGTATCGGGCCGCGACGACATCGCCTGTTCGGCGTTGCGCACGGCGACGAGGATCTGCTGGGCGTGGCGCAGGAACTGGTGGCCCGCATGCGTGAGCACCATCCCGCGCGCGTGACGCACGAACAGCTGCGTGCCCACTTCGGTCTCCAGACTTTTGATCGCGTCCGTGATGACCGATTGCGAAATGTTCAGCGACTGCGTCGCGCCCGTGATCGATTCGGCTTCGGCGACCGCGATGAAATAGCGCACGCTTCGGAGTGACAGGGACATGGGCGTCGACCGGGGCAACGAAGCGCAAAGTATATCGGAGCCACCGGACTGAACTCCGGTGGCTCCGTCGTGCCTTCGTGTGCTCGTACGGTCACGCCGTCACTTACACACCGTAACGCGCAGCCGGCTTGCTACGCGACAGATTCGGCCCGAGCGCCGCACGCGCCGATTCGAACGCGGTCCAGTCGGCCAGTTCGGGCAGCGACGGAACGGTCGCGAGTTCGCCCTGATCGAAACCGGCGAGTGCCGCGTCGACGAGATCGCCGGCGCTCATCACGATTTCCTGCGGCAGGTTGTCGACCGGGTGGCCTGCCACGTCCCAGAACTCCGTGCGTGTCGCGCCCGGCAATACCGCCTGCACGCGCACGCCCTTGGCGCCGAGTTCGTGATGCAGCGACTGGCTGAACGCGAGCACGAATGCCTTGGTGCCGCCGTAGACGCCGTTGAGTACCTCCGGCGCCACCGCTACGATCGATGCGATGTTGACGATCGCGCCAGCGCCCCGCGCGACGAACTTCGGTGCGACCGCGTAGGTGAGCCGCGTGAGCGCGGTCACGTTCAGATCGATCATCGCTTCCATCTGGTCTGCATCGGACTGGAGCAGCGGCGCGGCGCCGCCGATGCCGGCGTTGTTCACCAGCAATGTGATGCTCGAATCCGTGCGCAGGATTTCCTCGATGCGACGTACGTCCTCGCGCTTGCCGAGATCCGCGGCGACAACTTCGATCGAGCGGCCGGTCGCGTCCGTCAGTCGGCTGGCCAGCGTGTCGAGCCGTTCACGGTTGCGGGCGACCAGGATCAGGTCGTAGCCGCGGCGCGCGAGACGGTCCGCATAGACCGCGCCGATGCCCGATGAAGCGCCGGTGATTAGCGCGGTGCCGGGGTGTTGCGTCGTGTTATCAGTTGTCGTGCTCATGTCTGTTCTCCAGTAGGGCCGACCGGTATCGGTCTGCATGAAACCGAGAATAGAGGCATAATCGAGCGGCACAAATGTCGTAGATGCCTCTTTTTAGGACATCGCTGGAGCAAACCCATGCTGCGTATCGGACTCGTGCTGTATCCCGGCTTTCAGGTGCTGAATCTCTCCGTCACGACGGTGTTCGAGTTCGCCAATATCACCGCCGGCGAAGCGTTCTACGACGTCGTGCTGCTGTCGCCACAGGGCGGCCCGGTGCTGAGTTCGGCGGGCTTTGCGGTGGCGACCCAGGCGTTCGACGACAGCCGCTTCGACACCGTGCTGGTGGTCGGCGACAACGACGTATCCGAGCCGCCACCCGGGCTGACCGCCTTCCTGCAACGGGCGGCGCAAACCTCGCGGCGCATCGGTTCGACCTGCACCGGCGCATTCAACCTGGCGCAAGCGGGTCTGCTCGACGGGAGACGCGCGACGACGCACTGGGCGTTCGCCGCGCAGTTCCGGCGCACCTACCCGGCGGTAAAACTGGAGGAAGACCGCATCTTCATCATCGACGGGCCGGTATGGACCTCGGCGGGCATGACCGCGTGCGTCGATCTCGCGCTCGCGCTCGTCGAAAAGGATATGGGCGCGGAGCTCGCGCGGCTCGTCGCGAAGAAGCTCGTGGTGTATCACCGGCGCGCGGGCGGCCAGTCGCAGTACTCCGCGCTGCTCGATCTCGAACCGCGTTCCGATCGCATCCAGACCGCGCTCGCCTACGCGAAGCAGCATCTGCATACCGAGCTGTCTGTCGAGCAGCTCGCGCAGGCTGCGCATCTGAGTCCGCGGCAGTTCAGCCGGGCGTTTCGCTCGGAGACCGGACAATCGCCGGGGAAAGCGGTCGAGCATCTGCGCATCGAAGCCGCGCGGCTGATGCTCGAATCGGGCCGGCATCCTATCGATGTGATCGCGCGCGACACCGGCTTCGGCGATCGCGAGCGGATGCGGCGTGCGTTTTTGCGTGCGTTCGGTCAGCCTCCGCAGGCTATCCGGCGTGCGTCGCGTACCGAGGATGAGCAACCCGCGTGAACGGTGCGCGCATCACGTGCGCGGTTCACGGAAATTCTCGCGGCTTGCCGATAGAATGTCGGCAGCCATGCGCGTTGCGCGTTGGAAGGGCCGTCGAACCAGTGAGAGCGTGATGCCGATTTACGACTATGAGTGCGCGGATTGCGGTGCCTTCGAGGTGATGCGTCGCATCGCGGAGCGCGATGATCCTGTCGATTGTCCGCAGTGCAGTGGTGCGGTCGAACGTATCCACACCGGTGCGCCGATGCTCGCCTCAAGCGACGGCAACAGCGACGGCGAGGGGGCGTACGGCATGCGACACCGCGCAGGATGCTCGTGCTGCTGACTACGCGAGCACCGCGCGTGGCAGAAATTACCGTTCTCGCAAACACCAGGGCCGCGCTGCAGGGAATCTACTTAATGTAGGGTCCCTATGTTCAGTTATGCCAACTCAGCGGATGATTCATGCCATAAATCAAGCATGAATGACGGGGTAAAAAATGCTGATCGCTTTTCTGATTGCTTCGCCAATTGGTATCCTGGCGCTCGTTGCATTCGCAACGTTCATCGATCCTTCCAGCGGCCATTTCCGCCGCCGATAAATCGCCTGTCCTGGCCGACCGCCGAGGTTTGCCGGCACCCCTCTCTACATTCAGCCGTGCGTCGGTAGCCGTAGATCCGGATTGCGCTGCACGAGCTCGCTAAACCAGTCCGCAAAAGCCCGCAGCCGAGAGCTGAGATTGCGCCGATGCGCGTAAAGAATAGATAGCGGCGTGGAAGGACAGCGATACGACGTCAGGATTTCCCGCAACGCACCTTGCTGGATTAACTCAGCCACCATGAAGCGCGACGGCTGGATAATCCCGTAGCCCTGCACACCGGCACCGATGTACACGTTGCCGTCGTTCACCGCGAGCACACTCTTCATCTGCACCTTGACGCTCTCGCCGTCCACCTCGTACTCGAACGGAAAGGTTCTGCCGCTGCGCGCGGACACGTAGTTCACTGCGCGATGCTGGTCGAGATCGTCGAGCGTCTCCGGTACGCCGTAGCGCTCGAGGTAAGCCGGCGAAGCGCACGTGACGATGCGCGAATCGCCGATGCGCCGTGCAACAAGACTCGATTCTTCGAGCGCACCCATGCGGATCACGCAGTCCACACCGTCCTGGATCAGATCGATGTTGCGGTCCGCGAGACCGAGCCGCACTTCGATGCCCGGATACTTCTGGTAGAAATCGCCGAGCGCGGGCAGCAACAGTACCCGCGCAAGCGTGCCCGATGTATCGACGCGAATCATGCCGGTTGGATTGTCGCGCTTGCTCGAGAGCGACGATTCCGCATCGACCACTTCCGCGAGAATCCGCACGCAGCGTTCATAGAACAGTGCGCCGTCTTCGGTGACGCTGACCTGGCGTGTCGAACGGTTCAGCAGCCGTACGCCGACGTGTTCCTCGAGTGCCTGGATCGTCCGGCTCACTTTCGCGCGCGGCAGGTCGAGCAGTTCGGAAACCTTGGAAAAACTATTCGCCTCGACGACGCGAGTAAAAATCTCCATTGCTTCGAAGCGGTCCATATCTATGCCCTGAAATTCCGGTTAATCACGAGCGTCTCCGGACGATGCGCGCAGGCGGATAGCCGTTGCCGGTCGACGGGGGGTGACAGAGACGTCAAGCTTACACGACGGGAGGGGGTGGATAGAACAGATGGCGTCTGGCTCGTTGGGGTATCCGGACATGGCGCGCACCGCGCGTTTGTCACACTACGATTTCCCCCCATGGCTACCCGTAGCGACGTATGGCAACATCGCGATGCTCTTTAAATCACGTCGGGCCTCGCACAAGCCCATATATCTCAGGAAAACTCATGTTCGACCACGTCAAATTCGGCGTCCGCGATTATCCCGTGAGCAAAGCGTTCTACCTCAAGGCCCTCGCGCCGATCGGCGTAGCAGTGATCGGCGAACGGCATGCGCCGCCGGAATACGGTGTCGAGATGAGCGCACCGGGTGAGTCATCGTTGTGTCTGTACCAGACTACGGAAAAACCGGCGCATCTTCATCTGGCGTTCGTCGCCGAGAATCGCGAGCAGGTCGATGCTTTCTATCGCGCGGCGCTGGAAGCAGGTGGGAAAGACAACGGTGCGCCGGGTCTTCGTCCGCAATACCATGCGAACTACTATGCGGCCTTCGTGTTTGATCCGGACGGGCATAACGTCGAACTGGTTTGCCACAAACCCGGCGCCTAGCCGCTCCATCGAGCGAATTCGGGCGGCTGCTTTGCGCAGCCGCCCGCCAGAAACAACCCTTCGACAGGCGCATGCGAATCGTCGCATATCGTAGCGCGCCCTCGCGGCGCTCTAACCGCCACTGGCGCCGGAATTCGCACGCTTCGTCGCAAGACGCTCGCAGGGAATCGGGCTATCGCACAGACTCCGGCCATCGAGTTATCTCGTCCCGCCAAGGAGTCCAGCATGCCTCCCCCTATCGCCGTGCATCTCGCCGCTGCGACCCTTTCTGTCATACTCGGCGTAGCTGTGCTCGTGCTCGAAAAAGGTACCGCGCGCCACAGGTTGCTGGGCCGCATCTGGGCAATGGCCATGTTCGTCACGGCGCTCAGTTCGTTTGGCATCCGGGTGTTGAATCCCGGCCATTTCTCCTGGACACACGCGCTGTCGCTGCTGACGTTGGTTAGCCTCGCACGTGCAATCTGGGCGATTCGGCGAGGTAACGTTCGCGGCCACAGAGCCGCCATGCGAGGCTTGTTTGTCGGTCTGGCGGTGGCCGGTATCGCGGCTGTAGCCACACCCCACCGTCTGCTGAACGTCATCGTCACTGGATGGATTGCATGACTCCCCGCAGCAACAGCAAGCCGCCAGGTGCATACGTCGATCTACCCGCCCGGCGAAGACAACTACTCGCCGGGTATGCGCGCGAGTTTATGCTGGTCGCAGGCGGCAATGCGTTGATCGCGGCGGGTCTTACTGGAGCCGGCGGTGGCCTTGATTTCGGTGAAAACCTGATCTTCAGCGAAGCGATCGGGCTGTCGATCATGCTGCTGATCCAGCTCGGCCGTTTTCTCCTCCAGCGTCGACACGCACTGACCGCGCCGCGACACGCCGTTCTGACGATCGCAGCGGTCGGTGGCGGCACGGCGATTGGAGTGGGGTTGGCTAGCGCACTGCTGGGCCTCGAGATCAACAAAACGTTTGCCACCCAGGGGCTAGCCATGACTGGCTGGATCGCGCTTGTGGCAACCCTGCTGGCCACCTGGTACGGCTGGTCGCGGGACAGGATCGCCGGTCTGAGTGAACAGGTGGTTCGCACTGCGCTATTGAAGGAAATCGCCGAAAAGAACGCACTGAGCGCCCGTTTGCAGGCATTGCAGGCACAGATCGAACCGCACTTTCTTTTCAACACACTCGCGACGCTCGACAGCCTGATCGCCTCCGATCCGCCCAAGGCAAGAGAGTTGCTAGGTAGCCTCAATCGGCTGCTGCGGGCAACGCTTGAAGCATCGAGAGCCGAGCGCGAAACGCTTGCGGACCAGTTCGCGGTACTCGAATCGATGCTCGGCGTGCAGGCAATACGGCTCGGCTCGAGGCTTTCCTATGTGCTCCATCTTCCTGCCGATTGTGCGAACCTGCAGGTCCCGCCGATGCTCCTGCAGCCGCTCGTCGAGAATGCGCTGAAGCATGGTATTCAGGTCGCGGTAGCCGGCGGCCGGATCGAAGTGCGCGCGATGCGCAGTGAACAACAAGTCGAACTGACCGTGAGCGACACAGGCCGCGGCTTCGGTGTGACTCCGGCCACGCAGGGCTCCGGCGTCGGACTCGCGAATGTACGCGACCGGCTTGCAGCGCTATACGGCGAGCGCGCGTCGCTGGTTCTCAGCGAGAATCTGCCGCACGGCGTCGTCGCCAGGGTCTTGCTTCCCGTAGACGACGATCCACGTAAAGAGGGGATGAATTCATGAGGGCTGGTCGAGCGCGGGCTCCGGCTTCGAACGATAGCGACATGACGCGCCCGGCTGCTGCATCCGACGCGCCGAGCGCGCTGATCGCCGAAGACGAACCGCTGGTAGCAGCCGCGCTTCAGCGGGAACTGGAGGCGGCCTGGCCCGAGTTGGAGATCGTCGCGACAGTCGGCAACGGCGAGGATGCAATCGAGCGAATCGTCGCATTGCGGCCAGACGTCGCGTTTCTTGACATCTCGATGCCTGGCGCAACGGGTCTCGACGTCGCGCGTGCGTGCGCAGCGCTCGCGGCGCCGCCGCAGATCGTATTCGTGACCGCCTACGACAAATATGCGCTCGCCGCATTCGACGCTGCGGCCATCGACTATCTTCTGAAGCCCGTCGATACCGCGCGGCTGACGCGCACTATCGAGCGGTTAAAGACGCAACTTCGGCACCCGGCATCAGCAGAAACATCCGGCGTCAACGTTCAGGCGGACCTGCAGCGCCTGCTCGGGCAACTTGAGCGGATTACGCTAAACCTCGACGGGAAGAAACGCACACAGGACGACGGCCACGGTGCACCGCTACGCTACCTGCGCGCATCCAGCGGCAACGACGTCCGGATGGTCCCGGTAGAGGATGTATTGTTTTTCGAAGCAGCGGACAAGTACGTCGTCGTCACGACGCGCAGCGGCGAGTTGCTGATCCGTTCGAGTCTCAAGGAACTGTGTACGCAACTCGATCCCGAGCGCTTCTGGCAGGTACACCGCGGCACCGTGGTGAATGTCGATCAGGTGGAGAGTGCGTCCGTCAGCGCGCTGGGGAAGACATCGTTGAAACTGCGTGGTCGTGGCGAAGCAATCGCGGTGAGCAGGCAATACGCACACCTGTTCCGGCAAATGTGACGCGGTGAACGCGCATCGGGTTGACACACCCGCAGCGGCATCGAGACTTTGCAACAAACTACCCGGCAATCAGCGCCCCTGCGCATGATAAGCACCCAGCCGCTCGATCAACCCGCCCACGTTCACATGGCTGAACACATCTTCTAGCGCGAGAAACGCCGCGCCGAAAAGCACGCTGTCCTTAGGCGGATCAGCCAGAACGATCTGCAGTTCGCGCGTGGCAAGCGGCAGGCATCGCTGGTAGACAAGTTCGCGAATACCTGAGAGCAGCACTTCCCCGCCCCGGGCGAGCGTGCCGCCCACCACGATCAAGCTCGGATTCAGAATACTGACCACGTCGGCAGCAACCTCACCGATGACGCGTCCTGCACCGCGAAGCAACATCAGCGCTTCGGGCTGCTGCGTTTCGACCAGCGAGATGACATCGCGCGCATTCTCCGCCTTGAAGCCTTGACTGGACAGATGCCGGGCAATCGCCCAGCCACCCGCGCGCGCTTCGACACAACCAAGCTTGCCGCAGCGGCACAAAGGCGCGTCGTCGGAATTGAACTGTATGTGGCCGATATCGCCGGCCGCACCCTGAGCGCCGCGAAAAATCTTGCCACCCGTCACGATACCGCTGCCTATGCCGGTACCGGCCTTGATGAAAAACATGTCTTCCACGTGCGGGAAGTTCTGGCGATGTTCGTAGATCGTCATCAGGTTCACGTCGTTTTCGACGTAGATCGGCGCGTCGAAGCGCTCGCGCAGCCAGCCGATGATGTCGAATTCGTCCCACAGATGCAGCACCGACGGCCCGACGATACGACCGCGTTTGAAATCGACCGGCGTGGGCAGGCTAAGGCTGATACCGAACAGCATCCCGTGGGTGGCACGAACCTTCTTCGCCAGTTTGTCGAACTCGCGGGCGATCTGCTCGAGCGTACTGGCCGGCCCATCCGAAGCACGAAACGGTACCGTGCTCTGCGCGATCACCGCGGGTTCGAGATCCATCGCGGCGAGATGAATATAGGTCTCGCCGATATTGGCGACCAGCAGGAAACCCGCCCGTTCGTTGATGCGTAACACGCGCGTCGGCCGCCCGCCGCTCGGGATGGTTTGCGCGGCTTCTCGCACCACGCCGGAGTCGATCAGGGCATTCAACCGAAGCGTGACGGTCACCCGCGACAATCCCGATGCATCGAGCAGCGCGGGACGCGACGTTGCCGCCCCGGTTGCGATCAACGAGAGAATTTCGCCGCTGTTCTCGAGCGCGGGACGCTCCGCCACGCTATTCACCTTCGACATTTCTTCCACGCTCCGAATTGGGTCACCTGCCCGGCCTAGGCCGCCTCCATAAGACCGGGGTATGTTTTGAACATTAATATACAAAACATATTTGACTTACGCCTAATTTATTGCTTAACTTGCCGTCAACAACACGATGCGGCGCGCCGCCATCATCGCAAATCTTGCGGCACGGAGACAAAGAGCATGACCGAGACTTATATCGTCGGACTCGACTACGGCACGAGCTCAGCCCGCGGCGTATTGCTCGACGCGGCGACCGGCGAGCAGATCGGCAGCCATATGCACGCCTACCGGCACGATGTCATGACGCGGAGCTTGCCCGACGGTACGCCGTTGCCCAGAGCCTGGGCCCTGCAGAACGCCGCGGATTATCTCGAGGCGGCGCAGGAAATCCTCAGCAAACTCGGGCGCGGTCGCAACATCGCGTCGATCGGGCTCGGCTTCTCCGCCAGTTCGCCCATGCCCGCGAGGCAAGATGGCACCGCCCTTTCCGAGCTGTATCCCGGCGAGCCTCACGCCTACGTGAAGCTATGGAAACACCACGCCGCACAACCGTACGCCGACGAGATCAACCGTCGCGGCGGGTCTTTTCTGCGCAATTTCGGCGGCAAGCTCTCCGGTGAATGGCTGCTGCCGAAGGCCGCCCAGATCGCCGACGAAGCACCGCACATCTGGGATGCCACAGATCGGTTCATCGAGTCGGGCGACTGGCTCGTCTGGCAGTTGACCGGCACGGAAGCGCGCAGCCTCGGCTTTGCTGCCTACAAGGCTCAATACTCCGCCATGGATGGCTATCCGCACGGGATCGTGCCTGGTCTGACGGACAAACTGGCGGAGCCGCATCGTATCGGCAGCGCGGCCGGCAGCCTGTCCGAAGGCTGGCGCCAGCTCACCGGGATCAGCGGCAACGCCGTCGTGGCGGTCGCGGTCATCGATTCTCATGTGGTCCTGCCGGCGGCCGGCGCGGTCTCGAATGGCTGCCTCGTCGGCGCACTCGGCACTTCAGCCGCCTATCTCCTGCTGAACGAGCGGTTCCAGCCGTTGCCACCCGGTATCGAAGGTGTCGCCAAAGACGGTTCGATTCGCGATCTCTGGTGTTACGAAGCGGGCCAGGCGGGTTTCGGCGATACGCTCGGCTGGTTCGTCAATGCGTTTCCGCGCGGCGCCGATTCAGCGGAGAGCTTTCGTCACTACAACCGCGAGGCCGCTCAGCTCGAACCGGGCGCGAATCATCTCGTGGCGCTCGACTGGTGGAACGGCAATCGCGTGCCGCTGGCGGATTCGAGTTTGAGCGGCCTGCTGGTCGGCCTCACGACAAATACGACCGCCGTCGATATCTATCGCGCACTGATCGAGTCATTGTGTTTCGGCGCGCGCGCGATCGTGGATCTCTTCGAAAGTGGCGGACTCGCGATCAATCGCGTCGTCCTCACGAGCGGACTCGCGCAGAACAATCCGTTTCTGGTCCAGACCATGGCCGACGTACTGGGGCGCGAAGTGGAAGTGCCGGACATTGCGCACGCAACGGCCGTCGGCGCGGCTATCCATGGAGCCGTTGCAGCCGGACTCGTCGCCGGTTTCGTGGCGGGCAGCGCGAAGTTTGGCGCGCAACGCTTCGAGCGATTCCAGCCCAACCCGAATTTCGCGGTGATCCATGCCGAACAGTACGGCCAATACCGCGAACTGAGCGCCGACGAAACGATCCTTCATTCGATGCGGGTCTTGAACGGCCTGAAAGACTCGTTGAGCGATCCAGCCTGCGAACACCTGGCCTTGAGCGGCCAGGAGCACTGATGTCGACACGCATACCGAAAGCAAGCGAAGCACCGATCGTCATTCACGAGCATTAAAGAAACAACCTAACGAGACAGACCCGAACCGTACAAGGTCGAACAGGAGGCGAACATGGAGTTGCATCGTAAAACCACACACAGGCCGCGTTATTTGCGTGCCCGCGCGGCGCTCACACTGCTGAGCCTGCTGATATCCGCTTCGTGGCACGTCGCTCATGCAGCCGACGCCCAGCCCACGATCGGAATCGTCGAGTTGCAGTTGTCCAATCCGTTCTTCGACAAGCTGGAAAAATCGGCGGTCGAAACCGCAACGAAACACGGCTGGAAAGTCATGACCGCCGAGGCAACGGTGGCCGGCGACTCGTCCACGCAGATCGCGGCGATCGAAAACATGATCAATCGCGGCGTGAAAGGCATTACGCTCGATAACGCCAATGCCTACGCGCTGGTTCCGATTGTCAGGAAAGCACGCGCCGCCGGCATCGTGGTCGTCACCGTGAACAGCTCCCTGAACCCCATGACCGCTGCAGACGCGTCGTTCGAAACGGACAACGTCACCGCCGGCAAACTGATCGGCCAGTGGGCCAAGGCCCGGATCGGCACGACTGCGCCTCACGTTGCCATGCTCGACTACGATCTCGCGGACCGAACCGCGAATGCACGCCACGTCGGTTTCCTGCAGGGCTTCGGCATTGCCGACGGTTCGCCGCAGATCGCCGGCACCGCGCTGACGTTGGGCAATGTCGAGACCGGTCAGGTGACGATGGAAAATCTTCTCTCCGCGCATCCGGACATCAATATTCTCTACACGATCAATGAGCCGACTGCGCAGGGCGCATCGCTCGCCATCAAGAAAGCGAAGCGCGACATCATCGTGACGTCGATCGATGGAAGCTGCTCGGGTGTACGCAGCGTGGCGAGCGGTCAGATCGGCGCCACGGTGATGCAGTTCCCGTCGAAGATGGGTCAACTGGCCGTCGAATCGATTATCCAGGCGGCCGGCGGAGGAAAGAAGCCGACTGGCTTCAACAATACGGGCACCGTGCTGATCACCGACCATCCCGTGCCGGGTCTCGATTCAAAAGATTCGAAATGGGGTCTCGCCAATTGCTGGGGAGGATGAGATGAACTCGAACCGTCATTCGAGTGGCGACCTTCCAGTGATCAACGAGCCCAGCGATCGCCGTAACGGGATGCGCGACGTCATGCGTACCCTGCTCGCGCAACCGATGTCGGGGCCGCTGTTCGCGCTGGTCGTCATCACATTCGTGTTCTCGGTGACGACCTCGACTTTTCTCAACGTCGGCAACATCTCGCTGCTGTTTCAGCAGTCGGTGGTGGTCGGCACGATTGCGCTGGGCCAGACGCTGATCGTGCTAGTTGCCGGTATCGACCTCGCGTGCGGAGCAATTCTGGTGCTCGGCACCGTCCTCATCGGGAGCCTCGCGGGGCACGGCGACATGGCGGCGATTGCGGCCGGTCTGGTCGTGTGTCTCGCGGCAGCGTCGCTCAACGGGCTCGTCATCACGCGTTTCAAGTTGCCGCCGTTTATCGTCACGCTTGGAACGCTGACCATTCTTGCGGCCGCCTCGCGTCTCTATACGCACTCGCAAAGCTATCCGGTCTCGTCCGATTTTCTGACCATTCTGGGTAGCGGATTCACAAGCGGCGTCGTGACCTTCACTTACGGCAGCCTGCTCTGGATCGTTCTGACGCTGGTGCTCAGCTATGTGATGAACCAGACAGCCTGGGGCGTGCGCGTGTATGCGATCGGCAATTCGTCGAGCGCTGCGAGGCTGAACGGTATCCACGTCGGGCGTATTACGTTCAGCGTGTATGCACTTGCGGGGCTGTTCTATTTCTTTGCTGCGTGGCAGGCGTTGGGCCGCACGCCCATTGCCGATCCAAGCGCTTATCAGACGGCCAATCTGGATGCCATTACCGCGGTTGTGATCGGCGGCACGAGCCTGTTCGGCGGGCGTGGCGGCGTAGCAGGAACGTTCGTCGGCGCGCTGATCGTGACGGTGCTGAAGAACGGCCTCACCCAGGCCGGCATCGACTCGCTGTATCAGCAGATCGCCACGGGCATTCTTGTGATCCTCGCGGTCGGCGTCGATCACTACCTGAGCAGGAGGAAACAATCGTGAATCCGCAAAGCTCAACGGTTCAGCTGGTCCTCCAGGCGAAAGGATTGACCAAACGATACGGCCACGTCGTCGCCATGGACAGCGCCGACTTCGAACTCGCACAAGGCGAAATCCTCGCGGTTGTAGGCGACAACGGCGCGGGCAAATCGAGCCTTATCCGTGCGCTCACCGGAGCGGTAAGTCCCGACAGCGGCGAGGTATTCATCGATGGCGAAGCGGTCCGGTTTCGCAGCCCGCTCGACGCGCGACTGGCAGGGATCGAAACCGTCTATCAGGAACTCGCGGTCGCGACCGAACTCGACATTACGCAAAACCTGTTTCTAGGCCGCGAGTTGCGCAAGCCCGGTGTACTCGGGACTCTCTTTCGCCAGCTCGACAAGGCAGGCATGCGCAAACAGGCCGCCGAGCACATGAAGAACCTCGGTATCCGCGTGCAGTCGATCCGGCAGAAAGTCGAGACGCTCTCAGGCGGACAACGGCAAGCCATCGCGGTTGCGCGGGCCGCAGCGTGGGGAAGAAAAGTTGTCATTCTCGACGAGCCGACAGCCGCGCTCGGCGTCAAGGAAACGCGACAGGTACTCGACCTGATCCTGAAGGTGCGCAGCCACGGGCTGTCGATCGTTCTGATCAGCCACAGCATGCCAAACGTGTTCGAGATCGCCGATCGCATTCACATCCACCGGCTGGGCCGGCGCGCCACCATCGTGGAGCCGAAGTCCACGTCGATGAGCGAAGTCGTCGCGGTCATGACGGGCGCACTCGATCCCACTGCCGTCAAGCCGGCCGTCTATTCCACACCATCGCTTGCAACGCTTTAATCGGAGAAGGAAAACATCGTATGTCCATACTGGATCGTTTCTCGATGCGCGGGAAAGTCTCCATCGTTACCGGCGGCAATCGGGGCATTGGCCGGGCAATTGCACAGGGGCTGGCCGAGGCCGGCTCTGCGATTGCGATCGCTGCCAGAGACGAGGAACAGAGCGCGATCGCCATCGGCGAGCTGCAAAAGCTGGGCGTGGAAGCGATCAGCGTCAAGGCGGATGTTTCGAATCGCGAAGAACTGGAAGCGATGGTCAATACGGTGACCCGTACCCTCGGACCCATCGACGTCCTCGTCAACAACGCAGGCATCGGCTTCCACGCTAACGCATTGACGTTGGAAGACGACGAATGGCAACGGCTTTTCTCGATCAATCTCGACGGTGTCTGGAAAGCCAGCCAGATCGTCGGACGACAGATGGTCAAGAACGGACGCGGCTCGATCATCAACATCGGCTCGATCTCGGGGCTCATCGTCAACCGGCCGCAATGGCACTCGCCCTATGGCATCGCCAAGGCCGCGGTCCACCATCTGACGCGTTCGCTCGCGGCCGAGTGGGCGCAATCGGGTGTGCGCGTCAATGCCATCGCGCCGGGCTATGTGAAGACCGAGATTGCCAGCACCGAGTACGAGGATTACCGGCACTACTGGCGCGACGAAGTACCGATGCAACGCTATGCGACGCCCGAAGAAATCGCACCGGTTGCGCTGATGCTTGCGAGCGACGCATCGTCGTTCATGACGGGCTCGGTTCTTGTTGTCGATGGGGGTTATACGCTCTGGTAATACAATGGCTCACTAACGGACGTTCGAAGGAACAGGTAGTGAACCGCACACACTCGTCGGCGCATTCCGATGCGCCTCGCGACGAAGGGCATCGACAGATCCTGGATACCCTTCAAGAACATGGCTGGTCGGAACAGGACAATTTTCTTCCCCATGATTTGACGCTCGCGCTCGCGCAGGAATGTGCCGGGCTTGCGGCGTCCGGGGCGCTCGCATTGGCGCGGGTCAGCCAGGGTGCGGCGCGTGCGCTTCAGCCCGAGATACGCGGCGACCGGATTCGCTGGCTGGACGCGGGACAATCCGCAGCCTGCGATCAATATCTTGCGATCATGGAAACGCTGCGTACGGCGTTGAATCGCAGGTTCTTCCTCGGACTCGAAGAATACGAAAGCCATTTCGCGTTCTACGCACCGGGCGATTCCTATCGACAACATCGCGATCAGTTTCGCCACGACGACAGCCGCATCGTGTCGGTTGTCGTCTATCTGAATGCCGACTGGCTGCCTCACCACGGCGGCGAATTGCGACTGCATCCGGAAGGCTCGAGCATGCGGGACATCTTGCCGGTCGGTAGCCGGATCGCGGTATTTCTGTCCGCCGATATGCTGCATGAGGTATTGCCCGCGACACGCGATCGCCTGTCGCTCACCGGATGGTTTAAACGCCGCACTTAATGTTCAGGAAATCATCCTCGTCCTGTAACGTGTCGACGGTACGCTAGACGCGATACAGAATGTGCCGGACGGTTTCGAGGGCGATTTCACCGATCACGGATTTCAGGAAACCTGGCTGGCCGACTATTCACGTGAATGATCAACATTCAGGAGAGGATGAGTCATGGTCGCAAGAAAACGCATTCATGCTGTGCTTCTCGCCACGTTTCTCGCCGCGGCATTCGCCACGATTGCGCCGGCCTCTCAGGCCGGAAACACCATCGGCTGGCTCGCGAACACCTACGGCACGCTGGCCGCTCAGGTGGGCAACACCGCACGTTCCATGTGGGTCGCGCCCGAGGGCGTTATCTATACGGCATCGATGTGGGACGAATACGAGGGCGGTGTCGCCATCTATCAGAACGGCCGCAGCGCCGGCTCGATCGGTATTCACGGCGAGTTCCAGGGCAGCGCGATTACCGGCAATGCCACATCGATTTTCGCGGCGCTCCAGTTCAGCACGGTGTACGGAAGCGGCGCTGTAGGGCGCTACAACCGCACGACAAAAGCGCGCGATGTTCTGATACACGTCAGCGCGACGACCAATCAGCAGAAGGTCGACACCATCACCGGACTCGCCACGGCGGGCACGCTCCTCTATGCGAGCGACTTCTATGGCAATCGTGTCCGCGTCTACACCACCGACGGTGTCTGGCAGCGCGACATCAACATCTCGGGCCCGGGCGCGCTCGCTGTGGATGGCACAGGCAACCTCTGGGTCGCACAGAAGAGCGAGGGTGCGATCGTCGGGTTCAGTCCTACCGGCGCCCTGCTGAACACCATCCGGATGTCGACCAGATCGCGGCCGTCGGCGCTCTATTTCGATGCGTCATCGAAGCAGCTCATGATCGGAGACGAAGGCCCCGACATGAACATCAAGCGCTACACGCTCGCGGGCACGCCGACGCTGGCCGGTACCTTCGGCGTTCAGGGCGGCTATCTCGACACCACGACAGGAATCAAAGGCCAGGTCGGTGCGAAGCGTTTCACGCGTGTCGCTGGCATCGGCAAGGACACTGCGGGCAACCTCTATGTGCTCAACAACCCGTGGGGCGGCGGCTGGGATCTCGCCCGCGACGGCGGCACCGACATTCATGCGTATAACAGCGCCGGCAACCTGCGCTGGACGCTTCAGGCCCTGAACTTCGAGGGCATCGCGACCCCAGACCCGGCCACGGACAGCACGCTGTTCTATGGCGGCACCAACATCTACAACGGCAGCGGCAGCGCCGGGGGCACCTTCGTCGCCAACACCGTCGATCCGTTCACCTACCCGACGGACCCGCGCATCGCCACCAACGGCGACCGGGATGAGCACTTCAGTCAACTTGCCGCTGTCGGCGGCAACCGGATCCTCGTGGTGTCCGGCCAGAACCCCGAGACGTTCTACTTCTTCCACTTCAACGCGGCGAATGGCGACATCGCCATTCCGGACGCCGTGCTTCCCAGTCCGGCGTTCAACGCGACCACATGGGTCAGACATGGATTCTGTCTGGATAGCAAAGGCGGTATATGGGTCGGTCTGGACAAGACCGGTTACATCGACCACTACCCGCTGACCGGCTTCGACGCCAGCGGCAAGCCGACATGGGGACCCGCAATCCGCTACGCCATTCCGAAGACCATCCAGCAGTTGACGCGCATCGTCTACCTCGCGGACAGCGACACGATGATTCTCGGCCAGGGCGTAACGGGAAGTACGGACTGGACCGCGATCGGCACGCGGATCGAGGTGTATCACGGCTGGAGCGCGGGCAACACCACGACGCCCAACCCGGTGATCACCCTTCCCCATGCCAACGCCAAGGCGATTGACGCAGCCGGCAACTATCTCTTCGTCGGCTACTGGTTCAGCAGTGGCGATGCCCTGTCGAACATCGACGCCATCAATCTCGCGACCGGCAAGCTCGACACGACGCTGACCAACCCCAGCCCCAGCACCGTAGACGCCAGCAGCGCCATCGATTCGATGTACGGCGTCAGGGCGTATCTACGAACGACCGGGGAATACGTGGTCACCAAGAACAACGTCAAGGGCGACAGCGTCACGGTTTATCGCTGGACGCCCTAACTCAAGAAATCCGCGCTGCCTGCCGTTATGCAGGCGTACTTCGTGGACAAGGGCCCCACGTCGGCAAGGTATTGCCCCACGGATGCGGAGAAGGCACATCCGCACCAACCCTATAAAAACGACTATCTGAGAGACCTCCATGAAACAGCCGGAAGAGTTGTTGCATACGGTTTATGTGAAGGCCGACAGGCTCATGATTATTGTCGTCTGGAGCCTGTTCGCGATTTCCTGCCTGCTGGCGATACGCGACTACAACCTGCGCGCCGTCCTGTCGATCGGATTACCTGTCGCCGCCGTTGCGTCGGGGCTGGTTTACTGGCGGCCAGGCACACTCGTCACACGCCTCTTTCTCGCTGCGAGTCTGATGACGTTCGCCGCGCTGCAGATTCATCAGGCACACGGTCTGACCGAATTGCATTTTGGCGTTTTCGTGCTGATGTCGTTCCTGCTGGCCTATCGGGACTGGCGGCCAATCCTCTGCGCCGCCGCTGTCATCGCGGTGCATCACTTCACGTTCAATTATCTGCAGCTGGCGGGACTGGACGTCTATTGCTTCACCGAACCCGCCTGGTCGATCGTGCTGTTGCATGCAGCGTACGTCGTGGTCCAGGCCGGCTTGCTGATCTTCATCGCGTTGCATATGAAAGCCGATGCGCAAACGGGCCGCGAACTCGCCGTGCTCGGCGAAAACCTTGCGCGGCAAACCGGTCGATTCGACCTGCGTCTTCCGCCCATGGAGCTCGCGGGAAGCAGCAGCCGCACGTTCAAGAACACGCTCCACGCGATCCACGATGCGATGCGGGAAATCACCCGGACGATCGATCAGATGGCGGCATCGTCGGACAACATCGCTGCCGAAAACCACATCCTGTCGCAGGAATTCACCACCCAGGCCGAAACGCTCAATGCGACCAACACGGCGATGGAGCAAATCGCACAACGGGTCAGGGAAAGCGCGGAGCATGCCGCATCGGCAAACAGCCTCGCGCGGCAAACGTCGAGCGCGGCGAAGCAAAGCGAACAGGTGGTCAGCGAGGTCGTTGACAAGATGGGCGAGATCGATCAGGCCGTGCACCGGATGGGCGATATGACCGCGATGATCGAGAGCATTGCGTTTCAGACGAACCTGCTCGCGCTTAACGCGTCGGTCGAGGCGGCCCGCGCGGGTAACCAGGGACGCGGCTTCTCGGTGGTGGCCGAAGAAGTTCGCACGCTCGCCCATCGGAGCGCGAGCGCCGCGCGCGAGATAAAAAGTTTGATCGTCGATTCGCTGCAACGGGTCGAGCACGGCTCGACGCTCGCGATACGCGCCGGCACGGCGATGCGCGACGTGGTGGGCGATGTGGAAGACGTCGCGAGGTTGATCGACCAGATCAGTACGTCGAGCGATGCCCAGAGTCACGATGTCGACCGGCTCAGCAAGGGCATGGGAACGATGGACACGATGCTCGGGCGCGATGTCGAACACGTGAAGGGAGTTGCGTCGGCGTCGGCGGGCTTGCGCGAGGAAGCGCGAACGTTGCGCAGGGCAATGTCGATTTTCCTCGTCGAGCAGGAAGTGAGCTAGACCTGTGGGTGGTCTACGCGCGCTGTGCGGTCTCATGCTTAGGCTTCATGCTTCGGTCTCGTAGTGCAGACCGTAGCCCCCGCTCGTTCGCCTGATTCGCGCGAAGCCCAGTTCGCCCAGATGCATGCCTGCGACTAGTAGCCCCTCCGCACTGACCAGATCCAGAAGCTGCGATCGCGTGGCGGCTGCCAGCGAAGCATCCTGATCGAACGCAATCGATACGTCTGGCCGCTCGATCTGGATGTGAGGAAAGTGAACGATATCTCCCCAGACAAGCAGGCTCTGATCGCGGGATTCGAGAAGATATCCGGTGTGTCCATCGGTGTGGCCCGGTAGCGGCAGCGCACGGATGCCGGGAAGCACGTCACCTTCATCGAAAGTGCGAAGCCTGTCGCGGTAGCCGTCGAACACCCGACGCGCGATCAGGAAGTTACCGCGCGCCCGCTCGCTGGCACGCGCCAGATTTCCGTCGTCCTGCCAGAACGCTAGCTCGCGCTGATGAACAACCAGCTCCGCATTCGGAAACGCGATGTGTCCGGCTGTGTCGACGAGTCCTCCAACATGATCAGGATGCGCGTGTGTGAGCAGGATCGTATCGATTCCGGACGGTTCGACACCCGCCAGCGATAAATTGCTTCTCAGCCGGCCGCCCCATTGCTTGATGCCACCCGCTCCACTGTCGATGAGCACTGTGTGCCCCGCTCCGCGTACGACGTAGCAGTTGATATGCACAGCGGAAGGCTCCTTCTGTCCTGCATCGCTTTGTATTCTCGCGGCCTCTTGTGGATCGATGTTCGAAAGAAAGTCGAGGCTAGCGGTGAGGTAGCCGTCGCTGATTGCCGTGACTGTGAAATCCCCGGTTCGCTGATCTGGAAAGACAACGTTGGACACTATGCTTCTCCCTAAAACTTTCTAACTTCGAGCGTGAATGTTCGACGCGCCATAACCAAAACAGCGGATGCGTGCCGTCAGCCCCGTGCAGCGCGCGATGGCATCCTCCAGGGCTTCCATGAACCTGTTCATGACCTCGGGCGTGCGAAACGTCTCAAGACGATATTGGACTTCCGCGAAGACCGGATGCCCGCGCCCATGTCGTACGTCGACAAAGATGACGTGAACGTTGTCGAGCTCCGCTGCAAGGACTCTCGTACAGAGTTTGGTGCAGTCGCTTGAAAGCTCGGCAAGCCTCTGGTCACACGGCATCTGCTCCATAGGAATATAGATAGTGACGTTGGGCATCGCGGACCTATTGCTGCTGTTCTGTCGAAACAGTGCGGGAGCGTGTCAGCTGTTCCGTCATCGGCGCATAGAGGTGAATGCCTTCAGGCACGCTCTCGATAAACGGAGCGTTGCGCCGAGGCAATGTTGCGATCCAGCGACGCTCCGGAAATTTCTCCAGCGCAACGGCATGCATGGCCAACGGTTCGAGACCCATCTGGGTCATGGGATCGGGACCGCTTGCGCCAAGCACGAGTAGTTCGTTTGCATTTATTGCCGGCGCAAGGCCGATATCGCTGTAGAGATTTCGATGCCAGTCGGTGATGTGTTGCTGCCACCTTGCGAAATTACCGCCGCCTTTCTGGCGATACTCATCTCCCGTCAGAACTTCGAGACCGTCGATCGTGTGGACCGCGAGGTAGAGCGGGCAACCCTCGCTTAGCGACTTGAAGCGCTGCGACGTGCGAAAGCCGCTAACCGAGATGAGCGCGGGCAGTTTTTCGAGGCTGTAGAAGTCGTTCCATTCGGCTTCGCTGCTGGAATCGGCGAAGCTGCATTCCACGGTGTAGATCATCGGATTGTCCTTCGTGACGGGTGAGCGTATTGCAGCAAATGACTCACGCTCATTGCATTGAGGTAATGCTAATCTGACATTTACCGCGTATATATCGATATAAAGTCAGCTTTCAGTGACGTTTTATCAAGCTGACGTCGAATGCATACCCACCGCAGAGACTCCAATGCGACGTAAGATTCCAAGCAATTCCGCGCTCATGGCTTTCGAGGCCGCGGCTCGACACGGCAGCTTCGCTCGCGCCGCCGAGGAACTCGCGCTGACCGAGGGCGCCATCAGTCGTCAGATTGGTCGACTGGAGGCGTTTTTGAATGTCACGCTATTCGAGCGCGTTGGAAATCGGGTTCGGCTAGCGCCCAATGGCACGCGATACGCGGTGCAGGTTCGCGAGACGCTGGACCGGCTGGAACGGGACAGCCTGTATCTGATGGGTCAGCCCATCGAGGGGGCGAGCATTGATATCGCCGCCATTCCTACCTTTGCTACGCGCTGGTTTATCCCCCGGCTAAAGCGCTTCCAGGACAAGCATCCGAACATTACCGTGCATATCGCCGAACGGATGGAGCCCTTCCTTCTCGCTGGTAGCGGTTTCGACGCGGCCATTCACTTTGAAAATCCTGCGTGGGCGGGTATGCATCTGCATCATCTGCTGGAGGAAGTGCTGGTGCCGGTCTGTAGTCCGGCGCTCCTCGCAGGCACCAATGCGAACGTATCGCTAGATGATTTGCCACGACTTCACCGGCGACAAAATCCCGACGCGTGGCAGCTTTATGCACAGGAGGTCGGTATCGAGTTGACCAATTCGGCAGTTGGCGCGCGTTACGATCTTCATTCCATGCTGATCGAAGCGGCGTTATCCGGTCTGGGTGTGGCATTGGTGCCGCGCCTTTACGTCGAGGCAGAACTTGAAGAAGGTCGTCTGGTTGCGCCATGGCCGGACGGCAAGGCGATTACCAAAAACTTCTGCCTCGTGCTTCCTGAGCCGATTGAGTTGAGTGAAGCGCCAGTGCAGGCGTTTGCTAGATGGATTCTTGAGGAAGCCCGGAGTTAGCGCCCTAAAGTAACGCCTGATGTCCGTCGCAAAACACGAAACGCTCCTGTTCACCCGAGAAGATCAATCGATGTTCGACAAGTATTTACAGCAGTGGGATCTGACGATAGATGGCGATCCGTTTGCTACACGCAGCGGCAACCTTCTCCCGGTACGTCAAGGCTGCGTACCTGCCATGCTCAAGATTTCGCAAGCAACTGAGGAGCAGGCGGGAAGCCGTCTAATGGTGTGGTGGAACGGTGACGGTGCGGCGCCTGTACTCGCTCACGACGACAAAGCGTTACTCATGGTGCGCGCGCAAGGCCTTGGCTCGCTCACACAGATGGTCAAGCTCGGTCGCGACGACGACGCGACGCGCATCTTGTGTACAGTCATCTCGCGCCTGCATGGACCGCGTGCCAAACCACTTCCCGCGCTGGTTCCGTTGACACAATGGTTCAACGCGCTGTTGTCCGGGACCACCGGGCGCGGTCGCATTTTCGGGCACTGTGCGCGTACGGCATCCGATTTGCTGGGCGCGCCGCGCGACGTTACGGTGCTACACGGCGACGTTCATCACGAGAATGTGCTCGACTTCGGACAGTCTGGCTGGCTTGCTATCGACCCAAAAGGTTTGCTTGGCGAGCGCGGTTTCGACTATGCCAACCTCCTTTGTAACCCTGACAGCAAGGCTGCCCTGGCGCCAGGTACCTTCGCGCGTCGCCTCGCGTTAATCGCTGAAGCCTCCAGTATCGAGCATCGTCGACTTCTGCAATGGGTACTCGCGTGGAGTGGGTTATCGGCAGTATGGATGCTCGACGATGGGGAAGACGCAGGCAGTAGGCTGGAAATAGCGAAACTCGCAGCATCTGCGCTTGGCATCGTCGATTGAGCATCGGGCTGGGGCATTTTTGGCAACTGCAACTGCAGATGGATCGACGGGTCGCAACGCGCAACGAACTCATCATTTTTTCGACCATGCTCTTAGCCGTACAATCTGGCAAAAATCGCAGCACCCCGGAGAAAGCAATGTTCACCGAAGCAATCAAGCGCATCTTATGGATTCTGGTTCCCGCTGCATTGATCACCTTCGTCATTCAGTACCGTGAAACCGGCAACGTGAGTGCTTTGGGAATCGTGGTGTACGTCATCGCGTTCCTGGCTACGACGATGGCCTTTGAAGGACTGAACGTGTTGTGGACACGGCGCTTCGGGACAAGCAAGGCCTCGGGCGCTGCGCGAGCCGCGGTCTGGTTCGCTGTGGCAGTCTGCATGTATTTGTTCTTTCGCCACTTCGACAAGGGATGATCATCCGTGGTCGTCGATCAACTCCCTGGCATATCTGGCAAGCGAGCGGTTGTACCTTGGCAGATGGCGAGACAATCTGTCGAGAGCGAGTGCAACCGCTTCTCGCTCGCGTCCGGTGTCTACCAGCGCCAGAGCGAGAAATGCGGCAACCGCGTCGTCCAGTTCGTCCGAACCCGCGTTGCGCTCCGCAGTAAGAAGGGCGACGCTCTCTTCGGCCTCACCGAGGTTACGCAGCGTGCTCGACAACTGGATGACGGCACGGCGACGCCGTATTCCAGCGAGCCCGGCAGCAAGCGCCTGCCGATAAAGCGGGGCAGCTTGCTGCTCGTGACCGGTCGAGTCGTTTGCCGATGCGAGTTCAAATAAGGCAATTGCATTGCCTGCAGGCAGTTCGTCGGTGAGCAGGCGCATTTTTTCGACGAAGTCATCGGGCGTGTAGCTGTCGATGTTGGCCCACAGACCGGCGATACGTTGCTCCCAATCGGGTTGGCCAGTTTTCTCGTCTGTCGTCATGTTTTGATTTCACCTCTTAGGGGAGAAGTAACTGCAACTACAGATCGTGCAAAAGCATCGCACACTTTCACTCATTGCCCGATAAGGCATTGCAGCAAATACCGGAATCGGTTATAAAAAAGCGTCTGGGCCACGAACCCGGACACTCTTTTTCCTACGCCTACCTTCGGAGGATGCTATGTCACCGTTAAACGTAACGACGCTCTAATCGCCGCAACAACCTCACCGTCTACCGATCATTCCCACCCCGAACGCACGCGTCATTGCGCGCAGCGTTATCCAGTTCCCCTTGCTGGTTCATCAGAGCTTTTTGCCACCGCTAGCGTGATGGCGAGCCCTATTCGCGTTCCGGACAAGCCGCAACTCGAAGGCATCGAAGCGCGATGGTCCGCGCAATGGGAAGCGCAGCACACGTATGCGTTCGATCGTAACGCCGGTCGTGAAGCAGTCTTCTCGATCGATACACCGCCGCCAACCGTGTCGGGTTCCCTGCACGTCGGTCACGTGTTCAGCTACACGCACACCGACATCATCGCCCGCTTCCAGCGCATGACGGGCAAGACCGTGTTCTATCCCATGGGTTGGGACGACAACGGACTGCCGACCGAGCGGCGCGTGGAAAACTTCTACGGCGTCATGTGCGATCTCGAGACCGCCTACGATCCGGACTATCGCGCCCCCGAACCCGACACCGTGCCGACGCGGAGATCGTCGTTCGCCCGCATCAGCCGGCGCAACTTCCTTGAGCTTTGTCATCGCCTGATCAAGCTCGATGAAGTGGCGTTCCGCGATCTGTTCACGCGCCTCGGCATCTCGGTCGATTGGAGCCTCACCTACGCGACCATCGACGAACGCGCCCAGCGCGCCAGTCAGCGTGCGTTGCTGCGAAATCTGAAACGCGGCGAACTTTATAGCCAGCAGGCACCGTGTCTATGGGACGTGACGTTTCAGACCGCAATCGCCCAGGCCGAACTCGAAGATCGCGACGCGGTTGGGGCTTATCACGATCTCCGTTTCATCGGCGCTAGCGGCCATGCAGTGACGGTGTCCACCACGAGGCCCGAATTGCTGCCGGCCTGTGTGGCACTGGTCGCGCATCCCGAGGACGAACGATTTCGCTCGCTGATCGGCAGTCTCGTTCACTGTCCGCTGTTCGGCATGGACGTTCCCGTGCTGGCACATCGGCTCGCCGATCCGACAAAAGGAACCGGCCTCGCGATGATCTGCACGTTCGGCGATCTGACCGACGTGATCTGGTGGCGCGAACTTCACTTGCCGACGCGCGCGATCATCGGCAAGGACGGTCGCTTGCAGCGCGATGTGCCTGACTGGCTCGCGTCGGAAGGAGGTCGCAACGCGTACTCGAACATCGCGGGCAGTACCGTTGCAGAGGCACGTCAACAGATTGTCGAGCTCCTGACTTCGAGCGGCGATCTGATCGGGTTGCCACGACCGCTCACGCACGCCGTCAAGTTCTTCGAGAAGGGTGAACGCCCGCTGGAGATCGTCGCAACGCGGCAATGGTATCTACGCAACGGCGGCCGTGACGCCGCGCTACGAGACGAACTTCTGGCGAGCGGCGAAGCGCTGGGCTGGTATCCCGGCTTCATGGGGAGCCGCTACGCGAACTGGGTCGGCGGTCTGAATGGAGACTGGCTGATCAGCCGTCAGCGCGTTTTTGGCGTGCCGATTCCGTTGTGGTATCCGCTCGATGCACAAGGACAGCCCGACTTCAGCGCGCCGATCTGTCCGGACGAATCTACGTTGCCGATCGATCCGCAGTCGCACGTGCCGCCGGAATTTACCGCGCGCGAGCGAGGCCAACCGGGAGGATTCATCGGCGACACCGACATCATGGATACGTGGGCGACCAGTTCCCTGACGCCGCAGATCGCGGCAGGTTGGGAAGAGACCGACAGTTGCTTCGAGCAGGTGTTTCCAATGGACCTGAGGCCACAGGCACACGACATCATCCGGACGTGGCTCTTTTCGACGCTCGTCAGATCGCATCTGGAAGCGCAGCAGTTGCCGTGGAAGCACGCGATGCTGTCCGGCTGGATTCTCGATCCCGATCGCAAGAAGATGTCGAAGTCGAAGGGCAACGTGGTGACACCAATCGCGCTGCTCGACGAATATGGATCGGACGGTGTGCGCTATTGGGCCGCGCTCGGTCGCCCCGGCATGGACGTCGCCTTCGACAAAACGCAGATGAAGAACGGCCGGCGACTCGCGTTGAAGCTACTGAACGTGTCGAAGTTTGCGCTCGGTTTTGCCGATGCCGCAGACACTGCCTACACCGCCGACGGCACGCTTACCGAAGCAACCGATCGCGCGATGATTGCGCGACTCGCGAAGGTCGTCGCGCTCGCTACCGCTGCGCTTGCCGCATTCGACTACAGCAAGGCGATCGAGCACACGGAGACCTTCTTCTGGTGGTATTGCGACGATTACGTGGAACTGGTGAAGAACCGGGCGCGCGGCACGGACATCGGTGCAGCATCGGCTCACCGGGCGCTAACGGAATCGCTGTCGGTCATCCAGAGGCTATTCGCGCCGTTTCTGCCTTTCGCTGCCGAGGAAAGCTGGTCGTGGTGGCAAGAGACCACGATTCATCGTGCTGCGTGGCCCGATGCCGCTGCACTTGAAGCACTCGCCGGACAGGATGCAAGCAGCGCCACGATCGATGTGCTTTCCGATGTCTTGCGCGAGATTCGTCGCGCCAAGTCGGAGGCAAAGGTGTCGATGAAGGCGGTCGTTGCTCATCTCGCCGTCAGCGATTCCGCGCAACGGCTAGCGTTGTTGGAACAAACGGAGAACGATCTGCGCGATGCGGGGCAGGTCGCACAGATCGAAATGATCGCATCTGAGACGTTTCAGGTCAGCGTCACGCTAGCCTGAACGACGGCGCGCAACGCGCACTCAACGCTCCCAAGGCGGCGCCTCAACGGGCGCCGCCGCCCGATACCGCCGCAACGCATCGTCAGCCACCTGCGCATCGATCGCACCGTCATCGGCCAACGCCCGCAACGCCGCGATCACAATCGAATACCGGTCGACCTCGAAGAACGCACGCAACGCCTCGCGCGTATCGCTACGACCGAACCCATCGGTGCCGAGCGTCACATAGCGATGCGGCACATACGCGCGAATCAACTCGGGCAACGCGCGCACGTAATCGGTCGCAGCGATCACCGGACCTGCGGCACCTGCCAGCGCAGCCGTCACGTACGGCACGTTTCCGCGTTCGCCAAGACGTACCTGCCGCTCGACGGCGATACCGTCGCGCTGCAACTCGGTGAAACTCGTCACGCTCCACACCGCGGCATCGATGGCCCATTCGTCTTTGAGGATCTGCTGCGCGGCAATCGCCTCACCGAGGATCGCCCCCGCGCCAAGCAGTTGCACCTGCGCATGTCCAGACGACGCAAGCGGATAAATGCCCTTCAGAATGCCTTCGCGCAGCACGGAAAGATCGCCATCCGGCGCCGACGGCTGCGCATAGTTTTCGTTGGTGACCGTCACGTAATAGAACACATCGCGCTGACGCTCGACCATCTCGTGCATCCCTTCGTCGACGATCGCCGCCAGTTCATACGCAAACGCAGGATCGTACGCACGGCAGTTCGGAATCGTCGACGCGCTCAGATGGCTCGTGCCGTCCTGATGCTGCAAGCCCTCGCCGCCAAGCGTCGTCTTGCCCGACGTCGCACCGATCAGAAAACCGCGCGCCCGCTGGTCCGCGGCGGCCCAGATGATGTCGCCGATCCGCTGGAAGCCGAACATCGAGTAGTAGACGTAGAACGGCAGCATCGGCAGATCGTGCACGCTGTACGCGGTCGCCGCGGCGATCCACGACGACATCGCGCCCGCTTCCGAAATGCCCTCTTCGAGAATCTGCCCGCGCGTATCTTCGCGGTAGTACAACATCGAGCCAAGATCTTCGGGCTCGTACAACTGGCCGAGCGGCGAGTAGATACCGACCTGGCGGAACATGTTCGCCATGCCGAAGGTACGCGCCTCGTCGGCGACGATCGGCACGACACGCGGGCCTAGCTCGCTGTCTTTCAGCAGCGCGGTCAGCATGCGCACGAGCGCCATCGTCGTGGACATCTCGCGGCCGTTTGCCTCCAGCGAAAATTGCCCCCAGGACGGCAGCGAAGGAACGGTCAATCCCTTCGACGCCACTCTCCGCCTTCTGGGCAGATAGCCTCCCAGGGCAGCCCGGCGCGCGTGCAGGTATTGCATCTCCGGGCTGTCTTCCGCTGGCTTGTAAAACTTCACCTGTTCGACGTCGTCGTCCGAGAGCGGCAACCGGAAGCGGTCGCGAAACGCCTTCAGATCGTCGAAGTCGAGTTTCTTCTGTTGATGGGTCGTCATGCGGCCCTGCCCCGACGCGCCCATGCCGAAGCCTTTCATCGTCTTCGCGAGCACCACCGTCGGTTGGCCGCGATGCGCGAGCGCCTGCGCATACGCTGCGTGCAGCTTGCGCACGTCGTGACCGCCGCGACGCAGCCGGTCGATGTCGTCGTCGCCGAGCGATGCGGCGAGCGCCGCGAGTTCGGGGTTCTGACCGAAGAAGCGCTCGCGGTTGTACGCGCCGTCGTTTGCGGAGAACGTCTGAAACTGCCCGTCGACGGTATGCGCGAACGCGCGCAATAACGCGCCACTGCGATCGCGCTCGAACAGATCGTCCCAGTCCGAACCCCACACCACCTTGATCACATTCCAGCCCGCACCGGCGAACTGCGCTTCGAGCTCGTCGATGATGCGGCCGTTGCTGCGCACCGGACCGTCGAGCCGCTGCAGATTGCAGTTGATCACGAACACGAGGTTGTCGAGCTGCTCGCGCGCCGCGAGCGACAGCGCACCGAGCGACTCCGGTTCGTCCATCTCGCCGTCACCGAAAAAGCCCCACACTTTGCGGCCTTCGGTGTGCGCAAGCCCGCGGTTCTGCAGGTAGCGCATGAAGCGCGCCTGGTAGATCGAGTTGATCGGGCCGATACCCATCGAGCCGGTTGGGAACTGCCAGAAATCCGGCATCAACCACGGATGCGGGTACGAACACAGCCCAGGACCTGCGATCTCACGCCGGTAATGTCGTAAATGCTCTTCGCTCAGAAATCCTTCGAGGTACGCACGCGCATACACACCTGGCGACGAATGCGGCTGAAAGTAGACGAGATCGCCGTCCGCGCCATCGTCGGCCGATGCGCGGAAGAAGTGGTTGAAACCCACCTCGAACAGATCGGCCGCCGACGCGTAGCTCGCGATATGACCACCGAGTTCGCCGTACGCGCGGTTCGCGCGCACCACCATCGCGAGTGCGTTCCAGCGCAGCGCTGCCGCGAGCCGCGCTTCGAGTTCGAGGTCGCCCGGATAGCGCGGTTGCTGCGTGACAGGAATCGTGTTCGCGTACGGCGTCGCACGCGAGCGCACCGGGCGCACGCCGAGCGACTGCGCATGGGCGGCCAGACGCTCGAACAGATACTGCGCGCGCTCCGGGCCGACATGCGCGATCACGCCGTCGAGCGCACCGAGCCATTCGGCGGTTTCCGCGGGATCGCTATCGTCTTCGGCGCCGGCAATACGCCGGATCGGGTCGCTGCCGCTGGATAAATCCGTCATCGTCGTATTCCGCAAAGGGCGTATTCAAGCCATCGAACATTCGAAATATGCTACCCGTCCGCTCGCAGAATATGCGTCTCATCTGCTTGTCAGAATGGCTTTCTATAGTGTATTTATTCCGGTTATCCGCCAATCAACAGAATATTTAGACTATGAACTCCCCTCGTCGGCTGGATCGTATCGATATTGGCATCCTGAGCCAGTTGCAGCAGAACGCCCGCATCACCAATGCCGAGCTGGCGCGCGCGGTGAATCTGTCGCCCACGCCGTGCTTCAACCGCGTGCGGGCGCTCGAAAAACTCGGGCTCTTCAAACAGCAGGTCACGCTGTTGAACCCGGAGCCGCTCGGGCTGCGCATCAACGTGTTCATTCAGGTCAGTCTGGAGAAGCAGGTGGAGGACGCGCTGCGGCGCTTCGAACAGGCGATCGGCGAGCGTCCCGAAGTGATGGAGTGTTATCTGATGACGGGCGATGCGGACTACTTGCTGCGCGTCGTCGTGCCCGACATGCCGACGCTCGAGCGTTTCATCCTCGATCAGTTGACGAAGATTCCTGGCGTGTCGAATATCCGCTCGAGCTTTGCACTCAAGCAGGTGCGCTACAAGACGGCGCTGCCGCTGCCGGCGTCGGGGCTCACGCTGATCGATCCGGACGATGTCGCGACCGACTGGCGTTGAACGCGCGCTGCGGCTTTAGTGGTTAGCGGTTGTCGGTAGCCGCTCGCGCCAGCGCCCGACCGCGTTGCACCGTGCGGTTGTACAACGCGCCGCCCGCCATCAGCACGCAGGTGCCGAGAAACACCGCACGCATGCCGAGATGACCGCCGACGAACCCGCCGAGCAGCGGCCCCACCACCTGCCCCGCGTACTGCGAAGAAGTCGAATAACCGAGCAACGTGCCGGCTACGCGATCGGGCACGTTGTGCCGGATCACGCTCGCGATGCACGGCAGCAACCCGCCCAGTGCGAGTCCCATCAGAAAGCGCAGCACGATGAGTTGCCACGCAGCGGTGACATACGCCTGTGGAATCAGCAACACGGCCGCCACCGCGAGGCAACCGACGATCACGTTCCAGTGCCCCACCCGGTCAGCGAGCTTGCCGAGCCGCGACGCGGACAGAATGCTGCCAAGCGCCGCGCCCGACATCACGAACCCGGCCACCATCGTGACGTGCTGCACGCTGACGAGCTGCGCGACGTAGACCGTGATGATCGGTTCGATCGACATGTTCGCGACCATCAGCAGCAACCCGGTGACGAGCATCGCGACGGCGGGGCGGCGATCGTCGACGGAAGCCCACGCGCCCTGCTGACGTTGCTTCGACGAACCGGCTGAACGCGGCGGACGCGGCGCCTCGCGGATCAGGAACGCCGTTGCGAGAAACGCGACAAAGATCGCGGCGCCGGCGGCGAAGAACGTTTGCCGGATGCCGATCAGCGGCGGCAGTATTCCACCGATCAGCGGGCCGACCAGGTTGCCGGCCATGATGCCCGACGCGAGCACGCCGAGCGCCCAGCCGGTGCGCCCCTTCGGTGTCTGTGTGGCGACCAGCACCGTCGAGCCCGATGCATAGCCGCCCAGCAACCCCGCGAGCAGTCGCAGCGCGGCCAGTTGCCAGACGTTGTGCGCCATGCCGATCAGCGACATCGCGACGGCCATGCCGAGGCTGGAGCGGATCAGCATCAGCTTGCGGCCGTAGAGATCGGCGAGCCGGCCCCACAGCGGCGCAACCAGCGCCGCACTAAAGAACGTCGCGCCGAACGCGATACCGGACCACTGGACGATCGCCGCATGATCGGTCACGCCGAGATGCTCGACGTACAGCGGCAGAAACGGCAGCAGCAAGGTCATCGCGACGATCGTCGTGAACGAGCCGAATACGCAGACGATCAGGTTGCGCTGCCAGTGCGGCGCGCCGCCGTCGTTGTTATCGGTGGCCTGCGCAATACTGCGGGGAGAGGGAGTCATCGTGAGGCCCTTGCATGATGCGGGCACGCGGTGCAGGCCCGGTCCCCGATCGTATAGGCGTTGCACAGGTGCAACCAGTTCACGCGCGATTCCGGTATCGGGACTACCCGGAAAAGGCGTTACAGCCCTACGGTTGCCCCGCGTCGGGGTACGTTGCGACCTCGTGAGGTAAACGCCCGGCTCAGCGATGCAGTTGCTGCGCGGCAATATCCTCGAGCGAACGGCCGCGCGTCGGCACGCCCATCAGCACCACGGCCAACGCGCCCACGAGCAGCACCGTCGTCGTCGCACCGAACACGCCCGCGAAACCGAACACCGGATACAGATAGCCGACGAGGATCGGCGCCGCAATCGCACCAAGCCGCCCGATCGACGAAGCGAGTCCCGAACCGGTTGCGCGCACATCGGTCGGAAACACTTCCGGTGTGTACGCATAGACGCCGGCATAGGTGCCGTTCATGAAGAACGACAGCAGCACACCTGAGGCCATGATGCCCGCATCGCTGCGCGTGAGCGCGAGACCGAGCGCCGACACACCGCCCAGCACCATATAGCTTGCGATGGTCGCCTGGCGGCCGATCTTCTCGTTAAGCCACGCACCTGAAAAATAGCCGGGAATCTGCGCGAGATACATCACGAGCGAATACGAAAAGCTGCGCGTGATCGTCATGCCGCTTTGCACGAGCAGGCCGGGAATCCATGTGAAGAACGCGTAATAGCTGAAGGTGATCGAGAGCCACATCAGCCAGGTCATCGCGGTGATACGCGCGAGCGAGCGCGACCACAGCGCCTTCACGTTCGCGACAACCGATGCGCGTTCGGCGGCGATCGGCACGGCGCCCTCGGTTATGGCGTCGGGCGGCAATGGGTCGAGATGGATGCCCTCGGCGAGCATCTCGGCTTCCGCGGCGGCGATGATCGCTTCGGCTTCGGCGTGTCGCCCGCACGCTTCGAGCCAGCGCGGCGATTCGGGCAGCGCACGGCGCCACCACAGCAGCATCACGATCGGCAGCGCGGTGATCACCATGACGACGCGCCACGCTTCAGAACCAAGCGGAATCACGAAATAGCCAAGCAGCGCAGCAGCGACGAAGCCAAATGAGAAGAACCCCGCGAGGCTGCCAGTGAACGCGCCGCGATAACGGCGCGCCACGAACTCCGACAGGAACGGCGCGACGATCGCGCTTTCCGCGCCGGTGCCGAGCCCCGCGACGATGCGCGTCGCGAGGAAGAACGGCCAGTCGTGCGCGGTCGCGCTGGCCAGCGACGCGACGCAGTAAATGACAAGCGCCCACATCATCACGTGACGTCGCCCGATCAGATCGCCGAGCATCCCCGCCAGCATCGCGCCGACGAAGTAACCGATAAACGTACCGCTACCGAGTACGCCGGTCTGCACGCTGGTCAGATGCCATTGCTGACGCAACACCGGCAGCAGGAACGCGAGCACCGCGGCATCCATCGCGTCGAAGGTGTAGCCAAGGCCACCCATCAACAGCAACCGACGATGAAAGCGCGCGAACGGCATGCGCTCGATACGGGCAGAAATCGAAGTCATGGCGGCCGCTCCCGGCTATCGACGGATCGTGACAGGCACACTGCGTTCACACGTGCCCGCGCAGTGTGCCCCCGTGTCTAGCCGTGCTGCAACTCGTCAAAATGAATGTGGCCGCCTTTCATCACGAACGGGATGTGTTCGCCTTGCCCGAGCAGGCAGTCGATCGATTTGAGCGGGTTGCCGTCCACGACCAGCACGTCGGCAAACGCGCCCGGCACGAGTTGCCCGAGCTTGCCGGTCATGCCGAGCACTTCGGCACCGATCAGCGTCGCGCTCGCGATCACCTCGCCGGGCGTCAGCACTTGCGCGCGCAGGCGGAACTCATCGCTCTGCAGACGCTGCGATTCGCCGAGCAGATCGGTGCCGAACCCCATTTTTACGCCGGCTCGCTTGAGTATTTCGAGCGAGCGCAAGCCCGCTTCGTGCACGTCCGCGACCTTCGCAATGCTCGCCTCCGGCAGGCCGTACTTCGCGCCTTCGCTTGCGAGCGCATCGTAGGTGACGAGCGTCGGCACGACGAACGCATCGTGTGCGGCGACGACGCGTGCGGTCGCGTCGTCGATCAGGTTACCGTGCTCGATGGTGCGCACGCCGCAGCGCACGGCGCGGGCAATCGCATCGGCGGTGTACGCATGCGCGAGCACATAGGTGTGACGCGCCTGCGCTTCGCCGACTATCGCGCGAATCTCGTCTTCCGAATAGCCCCATGCGCCCACCGGATCGGTCGGTGATGCGACGCCGCCGGACGCCATGATCTTGATCTGGTCGGCGCCCATCTGCAGCTCTTCACGCACGGCGCGACGCACTTCGTCGACGCCGTCCGCGACGCGTCCAAGTGCGCCGACCCGCACGCAGCAACCGCACGGTGCATCGGGCGCGATGTAGTCGCTACGTGCGCGTGGATCGCCGTGACCACCGGTCTGACTCAGCGCACGGCCGGAGACGAACATGCGCGGCCCTTCCGCGAGCCCGGTTTCGACGGCCTGCTTGAACGGATAACCGGCGCCGCCCGCATCGCGCACCGTCGTGAAGCCGCGGCGCAGCATCGCGCGCATCAGCGGTACGGCGCGCAGCGTAACGAGCACGTTCGGTAAGGTCGCGACGCGCGGCAGATTGAATTCGACGGCGACGACATGCACGTGCAGATCGATCAGGCCCGGCATGATCGTCTTTCCTTTCAGATCGACGACACGGGCACGACCGCTCGTAATAGGCCGGTCCGATACTTCGCGGATAAGCCCGTCTTCGACCAGTACATCGTGGCCGGGTAACAGTTCGGGTTGGGTGGGGTCGAGCAAGGCGCCGTTGCGGAACAACACGGGATCCATCGTGAGCCTCCGGAGAAAAACAGCACGACATATGAGGGCGCGTGGCGTGCGCCGCTATCTCGCATCGTACACAGACTGCGGGTTGAGATGCGGATGTCCGACGTGCTTTGTTTTACAGCGCAGCGCGCGGACCCATTCGCTTACGAACGGGTCACGCGCCGCGATCCATCGATTACCGGCTACGCGCCGGCGCCCGGTTATCGAGCTGCGGACGCACCGCTTCCCGCCCAAGCCGCGTGATCTGATACGGCCGACCATCGATGCTTGAAATCAGGCCACGGCGCTTCAGTTTCCGGAAAACAGAAGGCGTGCAATCGCTGAGCCTCAGCCCGTAACGGTTGAAGCAATCTACGTCGATGATCTGGTTATCGATACGCTGAAGGCGAATTTCGCCACCCTGCGCGAGTACGTGCAGAACACGTTGTTCCTGCCTGGAAATATTCATGTTGGAGCATAGGTTGTAACCGCGAACGCAAATAGCGCTGCCCGCTGTGCGCGGGCACGCTGCCAGGGTTCGGCTAACGCGGCTTCATTGAAACGAAGCGGTTAGCAGGCGGCTACAAGCTCCAACATAGTTCCTCGGACAATCCGCAATTGAAGTGCGGAAGGGTGAGATGAAGGCGGAATGCTACCTTCGGTTTGTCGTGTGGTCAAACGTACACTGTGGCGCGCGGCTCACGCAGCACGCGAAGCGTCGGTCCAACCCGCAAGCAGCGCATGCAGCTGGTTCATATCCTCGAACACCGCGACGGCGCCTGCCGCGCGCAGCGCATCTGGGCTTTGCTGCCCGACGACCTTGGGGCTGTAACCGAACACCGTCGCGCCGGCCGCGACGCCGGCGGTTATGCCGGTCGCCGTGTCTTCGACCACGGCGCAACGGGCCGGATCGACACCGAGCGCAGCCGCGGCTGCAAGATAAACATCGGGGTAAGGCTTGCTGCGCGCCATGTCGTGACCGCTAAACACGTGGCCATCGAAGCACTCGAGAATGCCGACCTTCGCCAGTTGCATTTCGACCTTGGGCTTGTCGGCGCCCGACGCCACGGCGATCCGTCCGCCCAGCGTACGGTGCAACGCGCGCACCGCAGCGGGTGCGCCACGAATCTCGACCAGATCGCGCTCGAGCGCTTCGTTGCGGCGCGCACGAAACTGCGCGAGCCACTCGGACGTGACGGCAAAACCGGTGTGTGCTTCGATTTGTGCCGCTTCGTCTCGCACCGTCTTGCCGACGAAAATGCGCATCGTCTCTTCGATGCCGATCGACCAGCCCAGTTCGTTGAGCATTTCGCTGATCACGCGGTTGGTGATCGGCTCCGAATCGACGAGCACGCCGTCGCAGTCGAAGATGACGGCATCAAAAGGGAAATCGGACATCGAACAGTAGCGAAGAGTGAGCGAAGCGCACAAGCATACCGCAGCGTCGCTCATTACATCGTTCACGCTGCCATTCACTTCAGATAGAACGCCCCCGGCAGCAGCGCGTCAGCGCTAGTCACCTCGACGGCGCCGGTCAGGTTGCTCAGCACGACAGTAAGCGCCGGCGTACCCAGTTCGATCATCACCTGACGGCATGCGCCACACGGCGCGATGGGATCGTCCGTCGCGCCGATCACAGCGATCGCATCGAACTGTCCGGGTTTGTATCCCTCGGCCACCGCTGCGAAAAACGCTGTGCGTTCCGCGCAGTTGCACAACCCGTACGACGCATTTTCGACGTTGCAGCCGTGAAAGATCCTGCCGTCTTTCGCACGCAGCGCAGCGCCGACGTGGAAATTCGAATACGGCGCATAGGCGCGCGTGCGTGCCTTGCGGGCTTCTTCGATCAGTTGTTCGTGGGTAGTCATAGCGACTCCTGAGTTCGGTTCATTGCGGCGCGGAAGGAGCATGAGGTGCAGGACGTGCGCTGAGGAACGACACACCGTCCGCAAACGGCGTGAGTCCGAACCAGTCGGCCAGACTCTGCCCGACATCCGCAAAACTCTCGCGCACACCGAGGCTACCCGGCGTCACGCGCTTGCCGTACACGAGTACCGGCACGTGTTCGCGCGTGTGGTCGGTGCCCGGCCACGTCGGATCGCAGCCGTGGTCCGCGCTCAGAATCACCACGTCGTCGTCCGCGAGCAAGTCGTAGAGTTCCGGCAACCGCGTGTCGAAGTATTCGAGCGCCGCCGCATAGCCAGGCGTGTTGCGGCGATGTCCGAAGTTCTGATCGAAGTCGACGAAGTTCGTCATCACGATGCTGAAGTCGGGCGTCTCGCGCACCGCATCGAAAGTCGCCTGCCACAGCCCGTCGAGTCCATGCGCCTTGATCTTGCGCGTGATGCCGACGTGCGCGTAGATATCGGCGATCTTGCCGATCGACACCACTTCGCCGCCTGCCGCAGCGAGTTTCTCCAGCACGGTCGCAGCGGGCGGCGGCACCGCCAGGTCGCGGCGATTCGGCGTGCGTGTGAAGCCGTGTTGCGCGTCGCCGGTAAACGGCCGCGCGATCACGCGGCAAATGTTGTAGCGGTCCACTTCCTCGCGTGCAATCTCGCACAGGTCGTATAGACGCTGCAGGCCGAACGTCTCTTCGTGGCACGCAATCTGGAACACGGAATCGGCGGATGTGTAGAAGATCGGCTTGCCGCTCGCGCGGTGTTCTTCACCGAGCGCATCGAGTATCGTCGTGCCCGACGCGTGGCAGTTGCCGAGATAGCCGGGCAATCCCGCACGCCGCACGAGCGCATCGAGCAGTTCGGGCGGGAAAGTATGAGTGGGTTGCTCGAAATAACCCCAGTCGAAGCGCGCCGGCACGCCTGCCAGTTCCCAGTGCCCCGATGGCGTGTCCTTGCCCGACGACAGCTCACGCGCCGCACCGTATGCGCCGATCAACGTCGGCGTAGCGGTAAAACCCGGCGCCAGCGCGCCGGTCGCCAGCTGATTGGCGAGGCCGATGCCGAGTTGCTCGAGATGCGGAATCCGCAACGGTCCGCTACGCCCCACCTCTGCCTCACCGCGTGCACAACTCGCAGCGATGTGGCCGAGCGTATCTGCACCGACATCGCCGAAACGCACAGCGTCCGGCGCGGCACCGACGCCAAGCGAATCGAGGATCAAAATGATTGCACGCATGACGACGTCCGTTGAACTAGTCGATCACATCGTACAGCGACGGCGGAACGTTCGCATCGGCGTCGGCGATCGTGCAGGCGGCGAGAATCTCGCTTGCCGCGCGCTGTGCCGCTGCGGTGTCGCGCGCGTGGACAAGCGCGAGCGGTTGCCCGGCTGAGACGCGCTCGCCCAGTTCGACGATATCCGTGAGCCCTACCTGGTAGTCGATCGTATCTTCGGGACGACGTCTGCCGCCACCAAGACCCACCACCGCGAGACCCATTGCACGACAATCGATCTGCGCAACAACACCCGCACGCGGCGCAGCCACCGGCAACACAACCGGCGCATGACCGAGCTGACGATCGTACGTCTCGAGCAGATCGGCGGGACCGCCTAGCGCCGTCACCATCTGCGCGAAACGCTCGGCGGCCGCGCCGGAATCGAGTGCGGCGATGAGCTTGTCGCGGCCTTGCGCGACATCGCTGGCGAGACCGCCGAGCACGAGCATCTGCGCAGCCAGCGCCAACGTCACCTCGTGCACGCGTGTGGGCCGCGTGCGACCGGTCAGGTAGTCGATCGAAAAACGCACTTCGAGCGCGTTGCCCGCGCACGGTGCGAGCGGCTGGTTCATGTCGGTCAGCACGGCCGTCGTCTTCATGCCCGCTCCGTTGCCGACCGCGACGATACTGCGCGCGAGTTCCACCGATTTCTCATAGCTCGGCATGAACGCCCCCGAACCGACCTTGACGTCCATCACGAGAGCGTCGAGCCCAGCCGCGAGCTTCTTCGAGAGAATCGACGCGGTGATCATCGCGACCGATTCCACCGTAGCAGTGACGTCGCGGATCGAATAAATGCGTTTGTCGGCGGGCGCCAGCTGCGCGGTCTGGCCGATGATCGCCACACCCACATCGCGCACCACTCGACGAAACGCGTCGGTGTCGGGCGTCACGTTGTAGCCGGGAATCGACGAGAGCTTGTCGAGCGTGCCGCCGGTGTGACCGAGCCCGCGCCCCGAGATCATCGGCACGTAACCGCCGCACGCGGCCACCATCGGTCCGAGCAGCAGCGACGTCAGATCGCCGACACCGCCGGTGGAATGTTTATCGAGTACCGGCCCCGGCAGCTCGAGATCGCGCCAGCCGAGCACCTGGCCCGAGTCGCGCTGCGCGAGCGTCATCGCCACGCGCTCGGCAATGCTCATATCGTTGAAAAAGACCGCCATCGCAAACGCCGCGACCTGTCCTTCGCTGACACTGCCGTCCGTCACGCCGCGCACGAATGCTGCGATCTCGGCTTCATTCAACGGCTGGCGGTCGCGCTTCTTGCGAATAATTTCCTGGGTCAGAAACATGTTGATTCACTTGCTCGAATGGATTGGACACTGCTCAGTGTAAGGACAGGAACGTGCCGGCGATGGCCGCGCTCATCAGGTTCGACAGCGTGCTCGCCGCGACGACGCGCAGGCCGTAGCGCGCGACTTCCGAGCGGCGCTCGGGCGCAACCGCGCTGAAACCGCCGGCAAGAATCGCAATCGACGAAAAATTGGAGAACCCGCACAGCGCGAACGTGACGATCGCGATCGTCTTCGGGTCGAGCACTTTGAGGCCCGCTGCGGCCACGTCGTGCGCGCTCCTCAGGTACGGCGACAGATCGACGTACGCAACAAACTCGTTGAGGATCAGCTTTTCGCCGATGAAGTTACCCGCGAGCGGCGCATCGTGCCACGGCACACCAAGTATCCACGCGAGCGGCGAAAACACGTAGCCGAGAATAAGCTGCATCGTGAGATCGGGGTGGCCGAAGAGCCCCGCGATTGCGCCGACAATCATGTTGAGCAGCGCGATCAGACCGATGAACGCAATCAGCATCCCGCCCACATTCAACGCAATGCGCAGGCCGACGGCCGTGCCGGACGCGACGGCTTCGATGACGTTGGCCGAGCGTCGTTCGTCGAAGCTCAGTTTCTCGGGGATCGGTTGCGGTGCTTCGGTCGTCGGAAAGATGATCTTCGCGAACAACAAGCCGCCCGGCACCGCCATGAACGAGGCGGCGAGCAGATAGTCGAGCCGCACACCAAGCCCGACGTAGCCCGCCAGCACCGAGCCGGCCACCGATGCCATCCCGCTCGTCATCACCGTGAACAGTTCGGCGCCCGTCATCTGCTTCGCGAACGGCTTGACGAACGCGGGCATTTCGCTCTGTCCGAGAAAAATTGTCGCCACCGCGGAACACGCTTCGATGCGGCTCACACCGAGCAGTTTTTCGAACAACCCGCCGAAGCCGTTGATGATCAGTTTCATCACGCCGATGTGATACAGCACGGCGATCAGCGCAGTGACGTAGATGATCATCGGCAGCACACGCAGCGCGAACACGAAGCCGTTGTCGCCGAACACCTTGAACATCTGGTCGCCGACCAGACCGCCGAACATGAACGTTACGCCGCGATCGCCCATCTCGAGCACACGGTTCACGCCGTGCGCGGCACCCGCGAGCGCCTCGCTACCGAGCGGCACGAATAGTACGAATGCGCCGATCGCCACCTGCACCGCGAAGGCCGCGATCAAGGTGCGCGGGCGAATGGCTCGCCGGTTGGCCGACAGCGCATACGCGATCAGCAACAGAAACGCCATGCCAGACAGGCTGCGGACGATATTCACGTTGGGCTCACAGGGATAGTTAGGTTGACTGCCGGACGAGGCGACCGGTGCAGGGGGAGTGTCGTTATGCTGTGTGCCACCTGGGCGAAGCAGCCGATTCCGGGTTTTCTGATAGTTACATAACAAAAAATGTTTCGAAATTCTCATCACGATTCGATGCAGTCACAATGCGGGTTTCCACCGAGCGGGCGCTGGGCAAACCGGGAGTGGCGCGATCGTGGAGGAAAGTGCGGCGACACGCAAATCGATGCGTATTGCATGGTGCGGGCGGGACGGACTGGCAGGAATATCGGTGGGGTTCGAAGCGGACGAGTGGAATTCGAAGGGGCGGTGCGCGTCGGCCGGGGGACAGCCGACGTGTTACGAAGCTAACGGACCCGAGCGGGTCCGGATGGAATGGCGGCTTTCGATGTTAACTTCATCGCGAGCGGGAGAGCGAACAAGAGCGCACAAATGCGCAAGACTCAGCGATCGAAAGCGGCAAGCTGCGCGACAGCCTGGTCCACTGCGGCCGAACGCGTCGCGCGCCGCTGCGCCGACGCCGCCAGCAGGCGTTCGACGACTTCCGGCGGCGCGACATCGGGCGAACCGGCGTTGAACGGCGGTGCCGGATCGTACTCGATCTGCAACTGGATCTGCTGCGCGATGTCGTCGCCGGCCAGCTCCGCCACGACGCGCAGCGCCATGTCGATGCCGGCCGTTACGCCGCCCGACGTGAACAGCTTGCCGTCGACCGTGAGTCGCTCCGTGCTCACTGTCGCGCCGAACTTCGCGAGCTGTTCCCGTGACTGCCAGTGGGTGCCCGCACGCCGTCCGCGCAAAAATCCGGCCGCACCGAGCAACAACGAACCGGTGCAGATGCCGAACACGTACTCGGCGCGCCGGGCCTTGTCGCGGACGAACTCAACGGTTTCGCGATCAAGCATCGCCACGTTCACGCCCGGACCGCCGGGCACCACCAGCAGGTCGTAATGCGCCGCTTCGGCGAAGGTGACGTCGGGCTGGATCACGAGGCCGCTGTCGCTGCGCACCAGCGCACGCGACGCCGCAACGAGTTCGGCTTTCCAGCCCGGCATGCGCGTCAACACCTCTTGCGGCCCGGTCAGGTCGAGCTGCGTCACGTTGGGAAACAGCAGAAAGCCGGCGGTGCGGACGGGGCTGGTTTGCGACATCGCGTTCATCCTTGAGGTTGGCGGTCCAAAGAACCCATTGGAGCATCTCCGCCGATGGCAAGAAAGACAACCAACCTTCAGTTTCTGCCAAGCACCCGTTAGGCTCGCGCCGCCGTCAGATTGAGCGCGAGCGCCTGCGCTACCTCGATGCCGTCGATGGCCGCCGAATAGATCCCACCCGCATACCCCGCGCCTTCGCCGGCCGGATACAGACCTTCGACGTTCATGCTCTGGCAATCATCCTTGCGGCGCACCCGGATCGGCGACGAAGTGCGCGTCTCGACGCCGGTGAGTACGGCGTCGTGCATCGCAAAGCCGGCAATCTTTCTATCGATCTGCGGCAATGCTTCGCGGATCGCTTCGATCACGTAGTCGGGCAGCGCCGTGCTGAGATCGGTGGGATGAACACCCGGCTTGTACGACGGCACGACGGAGCCCAGCGACGTCGACGGTCGGCCCGCGATAAAGTCGCCGACCAGTTGACCGGGTGCGTGATAGTTGCTGCCGCCTAGTTCGAATGCGCGCTCTTCCCATTTGCGCTGGAACGCGATGCCTGCCATCGGGCCGCCCGGATAATCTTCTGGCGTGATGCCGACGACGATGCCCGCATTCGCGTTGCGCTCGGCCCGGGAATACTGGCTCATGCCATTGGTGACCACGCGGCCCGGTTCGGACGTCGCCGCGACCACCGTGCCGCCTGGGCACATACAAAAGCTGTAGGCGGAACGTCCGTTACTGCAGTGATGGACCACTTTGTAATCGGCCGCGCCGAGCAGCTTGTGGCCCGCAAACGTACCGAAACGGCTGCGATCGATCACACCCTGCGGATGTTCGATGCGAAACCCGAGCGAAAACGGCTTGGCTTCGATATACACGCCACGATCGTGCAGCATCTGGAAGGTGTCGCGCGCGCTGTGGCCCACGGCCAGCACGACGTGGTCGCAGCGCAGCGTGTCGCCGTTCGAGAGCTTGAGCGAGCGCACCTTGCCCTGATCGATTTCGATGTCGTCGACCCGGGTTTCGAAGCGCACTTCGCCGCCCAGTTCGTGGATCGTGGCGCGCATCTTTTCCACCATGCTGACAAGGCGGAACGTGCCGATGTGCGGCCGGCTCAGATACAGGATGTCTTCCGGCGCGCCTGCCTTGACGAATTCTTCGAGCACCTTGCGGCCATAGTGATTCGGATCCTTGATCTGGCTGTACAGCTTGCCGTCGGAAAACGTTCCAGCGCCGCCTTCGCCGAACTGCACGTTCGATTCAGGATTGAGTACGCCCTTGCGCCACAGGCCGAAGGTGTCCTTGGTGCGCTCGCGCACGGCCTTGCCGCGTTCGAAGATGATGGGACGAAACCCCATCTGCGCGAGGATCAGCCCCGCGAACAGACCGCACGGTCCCATACCGATCACCACCGGGCGCAGGCGATCCGTGTGTTCGGGAGCCTGCGCGACGAAGCGGTACGTCATGTCGGGCGTTACCGCGCAATGCGGTTTGCCAGCGATCCGCTTGAGCGCAGCCGCTTCGTCCTTGACTTCGGCGTCGACGATATAGGTCAGCCGGATATCGGAGCGCTTGCGCGCATCGTGCGCACGGCGAAACACCGTGTAGCGGACGAGGCCGTCTGCCGCCACGCCGAGCTCCGCGAGGCGCGCGCGAACCGCGGCTTCGAGATCGGCTTCGGCATGGTCCAGAGGGAGTTTGACTTCGCTTAAACGTAGCATGTGTATTGGGGGCGGCCACCGCGGGAATCGCGGCGAAACCGTATTTTATAGGTTCGGCGGGTTTTCGAAGGGAAAGCGGCCGTACGACGCGGTGCACAGGCTTCAACGGCACCCTGAGTTGCAGCGAGAATAGATTCAATCTATCGATTCATAAGAAAACAAAATTATTTTTATACGCACGAGCTTCGTATAGTCCGGTTCACAGCGCGTTACTTCACTTCCACTGCCCGGGTCACGATGAAACTCCGCAAGCTCACTCCGCTGGCGATGTTCAGCACGCTCGCCGCCACCGCTGCTGCGCCGGCCTGCGCGCAAAGCAGCGTGACGCTCTATGGCCTGATCTCCGCGGGCGTGGGCTTCGCGTCCAACCAGGGTGGCAAGAACGCCTGGCAGGCGCTGAGCGGCACCAACCAGAACCCGCGCTGGGGGTTAAAAGGCAAAGAAGACCTCGGCGGCGGACTGAGCGCGATCTTCCAGCTCGAAAACGGCTTCAACGTCATGAGCGGCACGGCCTCGCAGAACGGCCGCGAATTCGGCCGCCAGGCATTCGTCGGGCTGTCGGACAAACACTACGGCACGCTGACTTTCGGTCGTCAGTACGACACGATCCACGACTACATCGGACCGGTGATCATCGCCAGCAACGGTGTGAACATCGGCGACAACGACAACGGCTATAACGACATCCGCGTGCAGAACTCGGTGAAGTACGTGAGCGCCGCCTATCGCGGCCTGAAGGCGACGGCGCAATACGGCTTCAGCAATACGGTGGGCTTCAGCAACAACAACGCGTACAGCTTCGGCGTCGGCTACGAGAACGGTCCGCTGCGCTGGAGCGCTGTCTACGCGCAGTACAACCATCCGTACAGCAGCACGAATCAGGACGGCGCAATCGCCAACGACTACGCATCGTCGCTGCTGATCTTCGACAAGAGCGCGACGAACCCGTCGGTATTCGCGAGCAAACAGCGCATTCTCGGCACCGGCGGCTTCTACACGATCGGCCGCGCGCAGTTCGCGGCGCTGTTTACCGATGTCCATTACGACTACCTCGACAACTCGCACCTGCATCTGCAGAACTACGGCCTGAACGTCGTCTACACGCTGACGCCGGCGCTCTTTCTCGGCGCTGCATATGGCTATACGGCCGGCAAGTACGACGTGATCGACACGCATCCGAAGTGGCATCAGGTCAATCTGCAGGCAGACTACTTCCTGTCGAAGCGCACCGATGTCGCGTTGACGGTGATCGGACAGCTCGCCGCCGGCGACGCGAAATACGCGCAGATCTTCGCCTATGCCCGCTCGACCAGTACGCGCCAGGTCATCGCGACGGTCGGCATCCGCCACCTGTTCTGACTATGAGCGATACTGACGACTTCCCGCGCCGTGCGTTTCTCAAAGGCTCGCTTGCGCTTGCCGCCGGCGCCCTGCTCCCCACTACTGCATGGGCCTCCACCATGAACCCGACTCCACGCCGCCCGGTCATCATCGACACCGATCCTGGTCAGGACGACGCGATTGCGATTCTCTTCGCGCTCGGCGCAAGCGACCGGCTCGATGTGCGCGCGCTCACGGCCGTTGCCGGCAACGTGCCGCTCGATCTGACCGAACGCAATGCGCGCATCATCCGCGACTGGGCCGGCCGCACGACGACACTGCCCGTGTACGCGGGTTGTCCGCGGCCGTTGGTGCGCGAGCTCGTCACCGCCGCCAACGTGCACGGCAAGACTGGCCTCGAAGGCGTCACGCTGCATGAGCCACTGGCGCCGCTCGCGCCCGGACATGCGGTGAACTATCTGATCGAAACCTTGCGCGCGGCCGCGCCGCATAGCGTCACGATCTGCTCGCTCGGTCCGCTGACCAACCTCGCCACCGCGCTCACCGAAGCACCGGATATTCGCGACCATCTAAGCGAAATCGTGCTGATGGGCGGCGCTTTCTTCGAGCGCGGCAACATCACGCCGGCCGCGGAATTCAACGTCTATGTCGATCCGCAGGCGGCGCAAATCGTCTTTTCGAGCGGCGTGCCGATTGTCGTGTTGCCGCGCGATGTCGCGGTCAAGGCGCCGATCACGCCCGCGCGGATTGCCCCGTTCCGCACGCTCGGCACGCGTTGCGGCACTGTCGTAGCGGACATCATGACCGCGGAGGTGGCGTATCAGAAGGGACGCCACGGCGTCGAAGAAGCGCCGATGTACGACCCGACCGCCACCGGCTATCTGATCGATCCGACGCTCTTCAAGGGCAGGCAGGTCAACGTGGAGATCGAGACGACCGGCGAATGGACGCTTGGCGAAACCGTCGTCGACTGGACTGGGCACAGCGGCCGCGCGCCGAACGCGCTGTGGATCAACGAAGTCGATGCGGACGGCTTCTATGCGGCGCTGCGCGCCAACATCGCCAACCTGCCCTAAGCGCGTTTCAGATATGCGCGGCGATCCACTCACGGCAGCCGCGCACATGCGGGCCGCGATCCTCGCCCGCCAGAGAAATCAGCGCAATCGCGCGCGCGACATGTGGCCGGTTGAGTCGCACCGCCACCAGTTCGGGGTCGTGCAGATGCGTCGTGTAGAGGCTCGGCAGTACCGCGATCGCGAGACCGTTGCGCACCAGCGCGTAGAGCGGCTCGGTGTATTCCATCCGGTAGCTCACGGTGAGCCGCAGGTTTTCCGCACCGCCGGTGCGCTGGAGCGCTTCGCTGACACTGCCGCGCACAAACACCGCGAGATCGCGCCCGACGAGTTTCGCCCACGCGATGGCCTTGTGCTTCGCAAGTGGATCGTCGCGCCGTACGACCACGACGATCTGGTCTTCGAACAGATCGTCGTACCGCAGCACCGGGTCGTCGGCACCCGGCTCATGCACACCGATGCCGAGATCGACGACGCCCTCGCGCACCGCATCGATCAGCGCGGTATTCGGCAGGTCGGTCAGCGTGAAGCGCAGGGTTCGCGCACGCGTGCCGAATGCGGTCAGCGCCGGTAGCAGGCGACCGGCCACTGAAGGGATCAGCCCGATGCGCACCGTTTGCACGCGGTCAGCGAAGGTGCGCGTCATATCGTCGAAAGTGCCGCGCGCCTGGTTGAGCAGGCGCTCGGCCAGCGGCAGCACGCTGGCACCAGCAGCGGTCAGTGTCAAACGGTGTGCGGACCGCGCGAACAGCGGGCCGCCGAGCAGGAATTCGATCTGCCGGATCGCGGCAGTCAGCGCGGGTTGCGTCAGCGAAAGCGACTGCGCGGCCTCGGTAAAACTGCGGGCATGCGCAAGCACGACGAAGTACTGGACTTGCCGCAGCGTCAGGGCCGGCAACAGAGACGAACGGTCGGACATGAGGCCTGCGCAGTCGGGACAGAATGCGTTGGAGTATAGAACGCGTCAAAGTACGGGATACAGGACAAATTAAATGCTGAACAAGGACTCGTCGATGTCATCGTCCGGCGCGATGTTTCACCGGAGCGGTAGCTCATGGCTCGAGCGGCGCTTCGCACTTGCCGCGCGCAACACGACCGCACGCACCGAAGTGCTCGCTGGCATCACATCGTTTCTCGCGGCCGCGTACCTGCTCGTCGTGATCCCTTCGCTGCTGGCAACGGGCGGCATGGAACGCGGTGCGACGACGACGGCGACGATCATCGTGTTCGTGCTGGGCACGGTGCTGATGGGGCTCTACACGAACCTGCCGTTTATCGTGGGGCCGGGGATCGGTGGATCAGTCGTACTGGGTGTAACGCTCGCCGCTACCGAACACGTCGCATGGCAGACCGGCCTCGGTATTGCGTTCATTTCGGGTGTGCTGTTTCTCGTCCTGACATTGGCCGGCGCACGCAGCCTGGTGGTCCGGCTGATCCCCGCGCAGATCAAGCTTGGGCTCGGCGCATCGATCGGTCTCTTCATCGCGTTGCTCGGCTTTCGCAACGCGGGCATGGTGATCGCCAACGCGAAGACCAACGCGCTCGCGCTAGGTGACTTCACGCGGCCCGGCACGCTCGTCGCGCTAGTGGGCCTCGCCGCCGCAGTCGTGCTGCAAGGGCGCCGCGTGCCCGGTGCGATCCTGTGGGCCATCCTGATCGCGGCTGCTGCGGGCATCCCACTCGGCGTCACGCATCTGCCCGCGTCGCCGATGGCGTGGCCGCATAGCATCGCGCCGGTCGCGTTCAAACTCGACATCGCGAGTGCGCTCACCGTGTCCGCGATTCCGTATCTGTTCGTATTCTTCGCGTCGGAGTTCTTTTCCACGCTCGGCACCACACTCGCGGTCGGCGCCAAGGCGCAACTGCTCGATGAACACGCGAACCTGCCCAACATCAACCGGCCGTTTCTCGTCGATTCGATTGCCGCAACGCTCGGCCCGGTGCTCGGCATTCCGGCGTTGACTGCGCTGGTGGAATCGGCGGCGGGCGTCGAGGCCGGCGGGCGCAGCGGGTTATCGTCGCTGGCGGCGGCCGCGATGTTCGCACTGATGCTGCTATTCGTCCCCGTCGCACTCGCCATTCCCAAGGAAGCGACCGCGCCCGCGTTGATCCTGATCGGCCTGTCGATGTTCGGCACGATCCGCCACACGCATTTCGACGATTTCACCGATGCGCTGCCCGTGCTTTCGATGGTGCTGCTCACGCTGATGTCGAACAGCTTCGGCACCGGCATCGCCGGCGGGTTGCTCTGCTACGTACTCGTAAAGCTGCTGGCCGGACGCTTTCGCGAGGTATCGTGGGGGCTCGTCGTACTCGCCGTGCCGCTCGGCTATTACTTCTGGACCGTCGTCAAACCGCATTGACTCAACGTGCCGTAACTGTTTCCCCCTTTGGCATGACCCGCACTACCGAGCACCATATCGACATGAACGAGACCCTGGGTAACGTGCCCGCATCGCGTAGTGGCGTCGCCATCACGCCCGCACACCGACACTTCTTTCGCGCGCTGCCGAAGGCCGAACTGCACTGCCATCTGCTCGGCGCCGTGCGACACGACACCTTCATCGCGCTGGCCGAACGGACCGGCGCGCCGATCGCGCGCAGCGAAATTGACGCGTTCTATACGCGCGGCGAAAAACCGGTCGGCGTATTGCGTGTGTTGCGCGCCCTCGACGAATACCTGCTTACGCGTGCCGACGACCTGCACCGGATCGCCTACGAATATCTGCAGGACGCGGCCGGGCAGAACGTACGGCATAGCGAGTTCTTCTGGAATCCGACCGGCACGGTGCGCGTCTCGAAGATCGCCTATGCCGACGCGCAGGCCGCGATCGTCGCGGCCATCCGCGACGCCGCGCGCGATTTTCGCATCAGCGCACGACTCATTCCGAGTATCGATCGCGAAGCGGACCCCGATGAAGCCGTCCAGGTTGTCGCGTGGATGAAAGCGCATCGGGCTGACGAAGTCGCGGGACTCGGCATCGATTACCGCGAGAACGATCGTCCGCCGGAACTGTTCTGGGAAGCGTATCGCGACGCGCGTGCGGCGGGATTCAGGACCACCGCACACGCGGGCGAATTCGGCATGCCTGCACGCAATGTGGAAACCGCGGTCGACCTGCTCCAGTGCGAGCGCATCGATCACGGCTACACGATCGTCGACGATCCGGCGCTCGCCGCGCGCTGCGCCGAACGCGGCATCGTGTTCACCGTGGTGCCGACCAACTCCTATTACCTTCGCACACTGCCGCCCGAACAATGGGCCGAGCTGCATCCGCTGCGCCGCATGGCCGCCCTCGGCCTGAAAATCCATCCGAACACCGACGACCCGACCTTGCACAAAGTCGACCCGGCCGGTGCCTGGCAACTGATGTTCGATCATTTCGGCTTCGGTATCGCGGATCTGCGGCGATTTATGTTCAACGGTATCGATGGCGCGTGGGTGGATGAATCGCAACGCGCGCAGTGGCGGACCGCGTGGGCGGCGGAGTTTGACGCGCTGGCTGCGGCGTTACCGTGAATCCGTAAAAAATTTTCCCCGCCGACCACAATATTCCCGCTCGCGAAACGTCTTCAGCCCCATGGAACCGCCGCGCACCCCGGACCCGATGGTCGAACGAGATAGCGAGATCACCGCCACCGTGGTGCGCGAGCGGGCTCGGCTCGGCAATTTCATCCGCCAGCGCGTGCGCGATCCGGGCGACGCCGAAGACATCCTGCAAGACGTTTTCTACGAATTCGTCGAAGCGTACCGGCTGCCCGCGCCGATCGAGCAGGCCAGCGCGTGGCTGTTTCACGTTGCGCGCAATCGCATCATCGATCGCTTTCGCAAGAAGAAGGAGCTACCGATTGCCGATATGGCGGGGAGTTCCGGCAGCGATGACGACGACAGCGAATATCGCCTCGATCTCGCGTTGCCGTCCCAGGAGGCCGGCCCCGAAGCCGTCTATGCACGCTCGGTGCTGCTGAAAGCGCTGCAGAACGCGCTCGACGAACTGCCGCCCGAACAACGCGAAGTCTTCGTTGCGCACGAACTCGATGGAAACAGTTTCAAGGAGCTGGCAGCCGCAAGCGGTGTCGGCGTGAATACGTTACTGGCTCGCAAGCGCTACGCGGTATTGCATCTGCGTGCGCGTTTGCAGTCCGTGTATGACGAACTGGATATTTGAAGGAGCAGGTCGATGAAATTCAGAATGAGATGTTTTGCCAAGGCACTACTGGTGCTGGTCGGCATCGCGGTGCTGGGATGGATGACGATGCTGCTATGGAACTGGGTGGTCCCCGCGCTGTTCGTGAGCGGCCGGATCATCGACTTCCCGCATGCGTTGGGGCTGCTGGTGCTGAGCCGTATCCTGTTCGGCGGATTCCGCGGACACGGTGGCTGGGGCGGTCGGCGGGCCTGGCGTCGCTGGGAGAAGATGACGCCCGAAGAACGCGAGAAATTCCGTCAAGGCACGCTGTCGCGCCACGACGATACGCCGCGAGACCCGACATGAGCGCCGCATCCCCTGCTGTCTGCAAGCAACCCGCGGGCGTCATCGTCCCGGTCGTCAACCTGAAGCGCTGCGAAGGCAAGGGCGATTGTGCCGAGGTTTGCCCGGAAAATGTCTTCGTCATCCGCCGCATCGACACGGCCGACTACGAGAACCTCGGCGCGATGAACCGATTCAAGTTGCGCGTACACGGCATGAAAGTCGCGTACACGCCGAACGCCGATGCATGCCGCTCGTGCGGCCTGTGCGTGACCGCGTGTCCCGAGCACGCCATCACGCTGGCGCGGATGAAGTGATCTGATCGGGCGCGCGGTCGGAACTACCGGGCCTCAGAACGATGCGCACGCATCGGTGAGCACCAGCCCGACCGACTCCTGATGGAACTGGTTGATATAGGCGTTGCGCACTTCCGATATGTGGTCGAGCGTGTCCTGTGTGCCGCTCGCCACGATCTGGATCACGAAGCTTTCTTCCTTCGTCACGTGGTTCTTGTCCTTGTCGAGCCATTGCCCCTGGGTTCTCCAGGTGGTGAAGCCATCGGGAAAGCGCGGCGTCACGACATCGGCGAGGAACTGGCGAATCTCCTTGTCGCTGACCGGCTTGCGGCCCTTCACATTGCGACCGAACAGCAGTTCGGCGGAAACTTCCTGGACACCGTTCACCCTCGGACACAGTTGCGCCGCCGACACCGGGTCGGACGCGCCGACCGGCGCGGCGGCCGCATTCGTAGTTTGCGTGTCCGCGCCCGCGGCGCCGGCTGCGCCGGCCTGGGTGCCGCCCAGCTGGCAAGCGGAGAGCGCGACGAGCGAGAGCGATGCGACAAGCATCTTGATCTGGAGAGTCTGCATGTTGCCCCCTGTTTTCATATAGGTGATAGATAAACCAGACGAGCGCCACCGGGATAAATTTGAAACGCCGATTGGCGGGCTGTACGGGTGGCGATCTGCGCGCACCCCGACGATAATCACGCCTTCGACGTTTCCGCTCTTATCCGCCATGACGACTACTGCCACTTTTGTGCCGTTCGCGCCGCTCGCTTCGCTCGCGCAAACCTTGCTCCAATACGTGAAGGACAACGACAACGACGGCGACGGCTCGCACGATGTTTCGCATCTGCAGCGCGTCTGGAAGAACGCAGCCACGATACAGGCCGGAGAAGGCGGCGATGCGGAAATCCTGCTGGCGTCGACAGTACTGCACGACTGCGTTGCCGTCGAGAAGAATTCGCCGTTGCGCGCGCAGGCCTCGCGGCTCTCCGCGGAAAAGGCTGCGCGTGTGTTGACGGCTCTGCGCTGGCCCGAGCAGAAGGTGCTTGCGGTCGCGCATGCGGTCGAGGCGCACAGCTATTCGGCGGGTATTGCACCGGTCTCGCTCGAAGCGAAGATCGTGCAGGACGCGGATCGACTTGATGCAATCGGCATGCTCGGTGCTGCGCGTTGCTTCTATGTGGCTGGGCGCATGGGTAGTGCGCTGTATGACTCTAACGATCCGCACGCGCAGGCACGACCTTACGACGATGCGCGCTACGCGATCGATCATTTTCATACGAAGCTGTTTAAACTCTCGGCGGGGTTTCAGACGGCTACTGGGGCGCGGCTTGCCGCGGTCAGGCAGGAACGGCTTAAGCGGTTTCTTGAGGAGTTTGCTGAGGAGATTTGAGGTGTGTGACGCGTTCACAGTCGTCGTCAAGATGAATGACAAGGTCGTGCCGCTTCCGGGCACAGTCTTTGGATAATTAGCATCACCTCCGCAGTAACCCCCTGTAAGCAATCCATCACAGCGCCACCCCCGGCCAGTAAGTAGCGAGTAAGTCGACCGACCCTACAGTCTCTCGCGTCGACGACTCCGGAACTTCACTGTGAACAGATTCATGCGCCACGCGCAACCGCTGCTACTTGCCGCCGCTTTTCTCTGGCTATACGCCGCACCGGCCCAGGCCGACGGACCCGACGCCTCAACGTCGGCGGCGGCAACATCGCCCCCGGTCGCCACCGACGACGACTCCGGCTTCACCGTCCTCAGCAACGCCACCAACGTCACACATTGGGGACTCGGCGCGGGCACCGGCTACCGGCAGCAGCCCTACACCGGCGACGGCGCGAAATTCACGCCGATTCCGCTCTTCTACTTCGACGACAAATGGGTCCATGCGCTCGGCACGACACTCGACCTGAAAATCGGCAAGTGGGCCGGCGTTGCCTTCAGCCTGCGCGGCAAATACGCGCTCGGCGACGGCTACGACGGATCGGATGCGCCGATCCTGAACGGCATGCAGGATCGCAAGGGTGCGTTCTGGTACGGCCCCGCGTTCTCGTGGCAAAGCACCTACGGCACGCTAACCGGCGACTTCCTGACCAGCGCGAACAAGGGGCAGCAGGCGCATATCGAGTTCGGCAAGTCGTTCCAGTACGGCAAGCTCGGAATCGAGCCACACGTCGGTGCCGAATGGTTGAGCCACACCTACGTCGATTATTATTACGGGGTTCGCGCATCGGAAGCGCAGCCCGGCCGGCCCGCCTACACCGGCACGTCGACCATCGACGTCTCGCTCGGCGCCCGCTTCAACTACAGCTTCACCACGCACCAGTCAGCCACCGTCGATATCGGCGTCGCGCGTCTGGGCGGCGGCATCACCGACAGCCCGCTCGTCGACAGGAAGTTCATTCCGCAGGCGACCGTCGGCTATCTCTATCGATTCAACTGAGCCGGTTCAATTGAGCAAAGCGCCATGTCGCGAGTCGCCCTGATCGAAGACCACGAACGCCTCGCCGCGATGGTGCGCGAGGCGCTATCGGGAGCGGGCATCGAGGCCGATCTGTTTCACAGTCTCTCCGAAGCCGAGTATGGCGTGAGTCTCGCGCACTACGCGGTGCTGATCGTCGACCGCGGTCTGCCCGACGGCGACGGACTCGCGTTGCTACGCTCACGGCGCGCCGCCGGCGACATGACGCCCGCCCTGATGCTGACGGCGCGCGACGCGCTGCACGACCGCATCGACGGGCTGGAGAGCGGCGCCGACGACTACCTGACCAAACCGTTCGCGATGAGCGAGCTGGTCGCACGTGTCCGCACGCTGATGCGCCGGCCACCGGCGCTGGCCGAGCTGGTGGTGTCGTTTGCCGACCTGACGATCGACCCCGCACAGCGTGCGCTCCGTTGCGGCGCCGATTCTGTCCTGCTCGCGCCGGCCGAACTGCAGATCATGCTGTGTCTCATCCATGCCGCGGGCGCACGGTCCGACACGGTGTGCTCGAACACGCAGCGTGGGGTCTCGGCGAAGCGGTCACGCCGAACGCACTCGAGGTCACGCTGCATCGCTTGCGCAAGAAACTGACGACACTCGGCGCGCTGACCCGGCTCGTCAACGTGCGTGGTACGGGGTTCGCACTGCATGCCGGCGCCGAAGCCTGAGGCCTCAGCCGCGCCGCCAACCCGCACGGACGACCGGTCCGCGCGGCCGTCTGCCGGTCCGCGTATCGTCGTGATGCTGCACCGCTGGGTGCACAGCCTGTCGGCGCGACTGTGGATCACGAGCGTCGTTGCACTGGCCGTGTGCCTGAGCCTGCTCGCCGCGCTCGTTCTGTACGCGGTGAATAATTTCCCGCAGCAGGTGATCGGCCAGCACGGGCAACTCGAAGCCGTGCGGCACCTTGCGGACGGACTCGTCTTCGATGCGGCGGGCCGCCCCGTGTCCGTGCAGCTCACCGATCCGCCCGCGTGGATGTTCGAGTCGTTGCCGACCGAAGTGAAGTACCGCGTGACAGATACGCACGGTACCGTGCTGCTCGCGTCGCCGGACGCGGGCGGCCCGCCTTGGCTCAACGTGCCGCGCAGCGGACATCCGCCGACAGTCGACGAAGCGACTATCGACGGTCGCCCGTTCTACGTCGCCACCCTGCAGATCGTGCACGCAGGCACCGTATTTCGCGTGCAGACCGCAATGAGCACGCGTCTGAACGCCATCAGCGTACAAGTAAAGATCAAACCATTCCCGCGCATCGTGAATGTGACGTTCCTCGCGGCGACGATCATCTTCGGGCTGTCGCTGACGATCACACTGCGCCGCATACTCCGGCCGCTGCGCAACGTATCGGATGCCGCGGCGCTCATCACGCCGCGCAACCTGACGACACGCCTGTCGACACGCGACATTCCCCACGAGATCCGCCCACTCATCGACGCGTTCAACGCGGCGCTCGACCGGCTCGAAAACGGCTTTACCGTGCAACAGCAGTTTCTCGCCTCGGCTGCGCACGAATTGCAAACGCCACTCACGTTGATTCGCGGGCAGATCGAGCTGCAGAGTGACATTCAGGGTAAGGAACCGCTGCTACAGGAGGTCGATCTGATGGCGCGGCAGGTGCGGCAACTGCTGCATCTCGCGGAAGTCAGCGAAGCGCAGAACTTCAGCTTCGGCGCGATCGATCCCGCCGAAGTCGCTCAGGACGTGCTCACGTATCTGTCGCGCAAGGCCGAAGCGCTGCATGTCGGGCTGCAACTGGAAGGCGCGGCCGCCACGCTGTCGATCTGGGCAGATCGCAGCGCGCTTTTCATCCTGCTGAAAAACGTGGTCGAGAACGCGATCAACGTATCGCCGGCTGGGAGCACGGTGCGCATGATTATCGACGGCCGCTCGATCCAGATCCGCGACGAGGGACCTGGCATCGACGACGCGCATCTGCCGTTTCTGTTCAAACGATTCTGGCGCGCGCCGGGCGCACGGCACGACGGTGCGGGGCTGGGTCTAGCGATCTGTCGTGAGATTGCAATCGCACACGGCTGGCGGATTGCGGTCAACCGGTTGGGGACGGGCACCGGTATCGTTGTGAAATTTTCGGACGACGTGTAGGCGCCGTCCAGGTCAACTCAGGACCTGCGCCTACGCAGTCTCCGCAGTAGCCCCCGCCTCTTCCAGCTCACGCACCAACGGCAACACGCGCTTGCCGAAATACTCGACCTCTTCGATGAAGTGCAGAAAGCCACCGAGCACGAGATCGACACCAATCGCCTTTAGCGCAACGATCTTGCCCGCGATCTGTTCTGGCGTGCCAATCAAGCCAGTCTTGAAACCATCGTTGTACTGCACCAGGTCTTCGAACTTCGAGTTCGACCACATGCCCTGCGCTTCCGGTGAAGCGCTGCCCGCCTGTTTGACCGCATGCCCGAACGCGTTCACGGCTTCGGTATCGGCATGTCGGACGATGTCGTGCAGCACCTGCTGCGCTTCGTCCTCGCTATCGCGCGCGATGATGAACGCGTTGACACCGAAGCGCACCGTACGTCCCTGCGCGGCCGCGGCGGTGCGTATCTCGTCGATCTGCGCGCGATGATTCTCAAGCGAATTGCCGTTCATGAAGTACCAGTCCGACACCGCTGCAGCCATGCGCCGCGCGGCTGCCGAATTGCCGCCCTGGAACACTTCCGGATGCGGTTGCTGTAATGGCTTCGGCTTGAGCGTGTAGTTGTTGAAGCGATAGAAATCGCCCTTGAACGTGAAGTCGTCTTCGGTCCAGACGCCCTTCACTGCGCGAATGAATTCCTCGGAGCGCCGGTAGCGTTCGTCATGTTCTAGCCAAGGTTCGCCGATCGCGGTGAACTCGCCCTTGAACCAGCCGCTCACCACATTGATCGCGACGCGGCCGCCGGTAAGTTGATCGATGGTGGCAAGCTGCTTCGCGACGACCGCCGGGTGCCACGGCCCTGGCAGAATAGCCGCGATGACTTTGAGCTTTTCGGTGGCGGCGAGCAGCGCGTGGCTGAACGCGACCGACTCATGCTGATACTCGGCGCCGTATCCCGCGGTAAAGCGGATCTGCGATAGCGCGTACTCGAAGCCGCTGCGCTCGGCGGTCTGCGCGAGCCGGCGGTTGTAATCGATATCCCAGCTCGTGCGCTGCTCGATCTTGCTGACCACGAGGCCGCCGCTGACATTCGGCACCCAGTAGGCGAATTTCACTGCGCGTTCATGATCGGTTGTCATCGGGTTTCCCTGCTGGCCCGCGAACGGACCTCCTGTTGAATGAAAACGGCTGCCGTATACCGTATCGGCGCCAACAGGTGCGGGGAAACAATAAAAACTGCTATGAATAGACGCTCGATCGGTTTTACGTTTTATTGCGGGTCGGCTTGCCGTCATGCGGCCCTATCTCGCGTACCGGCCAGTCGATCCAGCGATCAGGACGTTTGGCCTCATGCGCTTCGTTCTTCGGATAGCGGATGCGGTTTTCATCCTTAGGCGTTTCGCCGATCACCAGCAAACGGACTTCATGCTCCGTGTTGTTGAGGAAGGTATGGCAAATCCCGGTGCCGGCTGGAAACGCAACCGAATCGCCAGGCTTCAGTGCATGCAGATGACCGTCGATCCAGACATCCGGTGTGCCTTCGAGCACGTAGACGAACTCCTCTTCCGCGCTTTCCGCATGCGGGTACGAGGTACGACGTCCAGGCAGCAGCCGGTTGTGGTGAATCCCGATGCGCGTAAGTCCGAGCGCATTGGCAAGCGGTGCGCCGATCGCCATCAGCTCGGTATCGCCCGTGTAGTGCGAGTCGTCCGCGCCCTCCAGCTCGGTCCAATGACGAATGAAACTGGGTCGTTCCATGAAGTCTCCGTGACATTTTTATCGTGTGGGGTTCCCAGGCGCACTCGATTCGGCGCGCCGGTGTGCAGCAATTCTACTGCGGGCCCTATCGGGCAGATACGATGTTTGGTCCGCGCGATTCGTAGTGCGTCGCGTCTGGATGATGTAGAGGGTCTACATCGCTACTACGAGGGCGCAGCAAATGCTTGAGCGCAACTTATGCGCCGTTGGTTGCAACACCCGCTGCGGCCAGTTCAAAGGAGAACGTCGTGCCCGGACCCGCGCGTTCGATCAGGCGAATCTCGCTGCGATGCAACTGCAGCATGCGCTGCACGATCAGCAATCCCAGTCCGCCGCCACGATGCGCGCCGCCCGAGCTGAACGGCCGCTGAAAGAGGCCCTCGCGCAGCGCCTCGGGAATGCCCGGCCCGGTATCGCTGACCGTCACCGTCACCCTGCCTTCGCGGCTCGTGAGGGCGATATCGATCGTACCGTCGGCGGGTGTGTGGCGAATCGCGTTATCGAGCAGATTGGTCAGCACACGTTCGATCATGCCGAGATCGGCGCTGACGTTCGGCACGCGCTGCGGTACATCAGCGCGTAGACGGACATGGCGTGCCTCGGCAGGTAGTTCGAACTTCTGCAGCACGTCCTGCACGAGATCGACGAGCGAGAATTCTTCGAGCACAGGTTGCACGAAACCATATTCGAGCCGCGCGAGTTCGAACAGCGCCTGCGCGAGCGCACCGACCTTCACGCTCTGCGCGAGCGCGATGGCCAGATAGCGCTTGCGTTCGGTCTCGCCGAGCGTGTCGGACTTCAGCGACAGCGTCTCCAGATAGCCATGCAACGACGTGAGCGGCGTACGCAGATCGTGTGAAATGTTCGCGACCAGTTCGCGCCGCTGCTGGTCCTGGCGCGTCAGCGCGCGCCACTGTTCGCCGATGCGCTCGGCCATTTGCGCAAACGCCGTTTCGAGCACCACGATTTCGTCGCCGCGCCCGAGCGTCGATACGCGCGGCGTTCCCGCCGATGTAACAGCGACTGGTGGCACACGTGGCTCGCCGTCGGCATCGAAATGCCGCATCGCCTCGGTGAGCCGGCGCAACGGCCGCGTGATCAAACGGAACGCCACGAGCCCCGCGACGAGCCCGAGCAGTGCTACAAGCGCCATCGACCACAACGTCGTACGCAACACCGAACTGGCCGCGACGCGCGCCGCGAGTTCGTCGTGTGCCTCGCCGAGCAGCACCACGTAGATATAGCCGGCCGGCGCCTGCCCGTTCATGCGCAACGGGGCGGCGCTAAACACCTTGCGACCATCGACGCTGCGCGGATCGTCGCCGAGAATCGGCAGCGTATCGCCAGCGATAAAGCGCCGCAGCGGCTCGAGATTGACCTGTTCGCGCTTCAGATGACCAGGCGGCGCATCGTCTCCCTGCACATGACCTTCGCTGTCGAGCAGATACACCTCAACGCTCGGATTCACCACCATCAACTGGCTGAACAGGCGCCGCACCGCATCGGGACGCAGGCCGTTATCGTCCATCAGTGGCGCACTCTGCGCGATGTGCTGCGCGAGCCCACGCGACAGGCCCTGGACGACCTCTTTCTCGTGCAGATCGCTGGAACGGATCTGCAGCCATGCCGACGCACCGCAACACGCGAGCAGCAGCGCCGCGAAGACAATCGACAGCCGTTGGGTAAGCGTCAGATTCACGGCGCATCCTTCGGTGCGGCATCGGGTGCGTCTTTGGCGCCTTCTTTCGATCCAGCGGCGAGTTTGTAGCCGTGCCCCCATACGGTCAGGATGCAGACCGGCTGCGCCGGGTCCGCTTCGATCTTGGCGCGCAGCCGGTTGATATGCGTGTTGACGGTATGTTCGTAGCCCTCGTGCTGATAGCCCCATACCGCGTTCAACAGATCCATACGCGAGAACACCTTGCCCGGATGGCGCGCGAAGTAATACAGCAGGTCGAATTCGCGCGGCGTCAGCTCGATGCGCCGACCGTCGACGGCTACTTCGCGCGCGAGCGGATCGATGGTCAGACTGCCGAGTTCGAGCGTCCCTGCGTCGATGCGCGAATCCTTCGCCAGCGCATCGACGCGCCGCAGCAACGCCTTCACGCGCGCAACCAGTTCGAGCACCGAGAACGGTTTGGCGAGGTAGTCGTCGGCGCCGAGTTCGAGACCGAGGATGCGATGCACCTCGCTGGAACGCGCGCTCGTGATGATGATCGGCGTATAGCGCGCCATCGCACGGGCGCGCCGGCAAATCTCGAGACCGTCGACGCCAGGCAGCATCAGATCGAGGATCAGCGCATCCCAGCCGCCCTGTTCGAGCAGGCGCAGGCCCTCGTTGCCGTCCGCACTGTGGACGACCTCATAGCGTTCGTCGCGCAGGTGCAGGCTCAGCACGTCGGCAATGTCGACGTCGTCTTCGACGATCAGTACGCGCTTCGGTTGATCCATATGGGGGCCTTCGGGCGCGGCGCGAACCGCGCAGGAACAACGGGGACAGGCTGTCATTGTGCAGAAATTCGGCGCGCCGAAGTATCACATTTAATTTAACTTTCTGTGAGGACTTCGGTATCGCGCCGGGCATACGATGCCGACATCGACCCGCCGGGTCCAGCAAGGAGCGCATCATGCAAGGCAGGAGACGATTTCTGGTGTCAGGCGGTAGCGCCGCCGCAGCGCTGTTCGCCCTCACCCGCTGGCGTGGCCTCGCGGCCGCCCAGAACACCGCACCGGCAGCGGAAACCTTCACCGTGGTCCACACCGACGCCGAATGGCGCCGCGTGCTGACGCCCGCCCAGTACATGGTGCTGCGCCAGGAAGGGACCGAACGGCCGTACACCAGCCCGCTCAATGATGAACATCGCGCGGGCACGTTCGCTTGCGCGGGCTGCCGGCTCGACGCGTTCGCCTCGCGCACGAAATTCGACAGCCATACGGGCTGGCCGAGTTTCTGGGCGCCGCTCGATCATGCGGTCACGACGCGTGAAGACCGCTCGTTCGGCATGACCCGCAGCGAAGTGCATTGCGTGCGCTGCGGCGGGCATCTCGGCCATGTGTTCGACGACGGTCCGCGGCCGACCGGCCTGCGCTACTGCATGAACGGCGTCGCGCTGACCTTCACGCCGGCCGCTACCTGAAGCCCTGACTAAACCTCACACCCCGAACCCCGAACGGAACCACCATGCTCCTCATCGTCCTGGCCTACCTGGGAGGCGTCCTCACCATCCTGAGTCCGTGCATCCTGCCGGTGTTGCCGTTTGTATTTTCGCGCGCCGACCAGCCGTTCGTGCGCAGCAGCCTGCCATTGCTCGCGGGCATGGCGCTCACGTTCGCGCTCGTCGCGACGCTGGCGGCCGTCGGCGGCGGCTGGGTGACGCAGGCCAACCAGTACGGACGGTGGCTCGCCATCGTGCTGCTCGCCGTGTTCGGCCTGACGCTGCTGCTGCCGAAGTTCGCCGAGCGTCTGATGCGCCCGCTCGTGAACGCAGGTAGCCGGCTCACCGAGTTCGCTCAGGCTGACCGCAAGGCAAGCGCGGGGTCGTCGTTCCTGCTCGGCATCGCGACGGGTCTGCTGTGGGCGCCCTGCGCCGGCCCGATTCTCGGCCTGCTGCTGACGGGCGCCGCATTGCGCGGCGCGAGCGTCGGTACGACGATTCTGCTGGCTGCGTATGCTGCGGGCGCGGCGACCTCGCTGGCGGTGGCGCTGCTGATCGGCGGAAAGGTGTTTGCTGCGATGAAGCGCTCGCTGGGTGCCGGCGAATGGATCCGGCGTGGCATTGGCGTTGCAATGCTGGCCGGCGTCGCGGCGATCGCGCTCGGACTCGATACCGGCGTGCTGACACGGCTGTCGACGATCGCTACCGGTGGTCTCGAACAGCGTCTGGTGGACCGGTTGTCACCGAATGCGAATGCAGCGGGTGTGGTGGGGTCGGGTAATGCGGCGGATGGTGGTGCGATGACGGCAACGAACCCTGCCATGCAGCGTACCGCCGATGCCGACGGCAACAACGCGGCGAACGGATCGTCGGGAGCGATGATGCGTGCCGCCGATCCGGTCGCGGCCTCTGACGCACCGTTGCCTACGCTGCCTGTCGAAGGTGCGCTGCCCAGCCTCACGGGCGCCGTGCAATGGCTAAACTCGCCGCCGCTCACCACCCAGGCGCTGCGCGGCAAGGTCGTGTTGGTCGACTTCTGGACCTACTCGTGCATCAACTGCCTGCGCTCGCTGCCGTATGTGAAAGCGTGGGCGCAGAAGTACCGCGATCAGGGGCTCGTCGTGATCGGCGTGCATGCACCGGAGTTCGCATTCGAACGCAATATCGGCAACGTGAAGCAGGCCGCCCACGATCTCGGCGTCGACTACCCGGTCGCCATCGATAACAACTACGCGATCTGGCGCGCATTCGGCAACCAGTACTGGCCGGCGCACTACTTCATCGACGCGCAAGGGCAGATCCGCTATCACCACTTCGGCGAAGGCGACTACGCGCATTCGGAAAAAGTGATTCAGCAACTGCTCGCGGAAGCCGGACACGCCGGCGCGGAACACGTCGCAACAGGCCTGACCGGTAACGCGCAAGGTGTGCAGGCCGCTGCCGACGACGCCGACATGCAATCGCCGGAAACCTACATCGGGTACAACCGTGCGGAAAACTTCGCGTCGGCAGGAGGCGAAACGAAGGATCGTCCGCATACGTATGCCGCGCCTGCGCAGCCCGCGGTGAACGACTGGGGGCTGGCCGGCACGTGGAACGTCGGCGGCGAACACGCGACGCTCGATCACGCGAACGGCAGCATCGTCTACCGCTTCCACGCACGCGACCTGCATCTGGTGCTTGGCCCAGGCAAGGACGGCAAGCCGGTGCGGTTCCGCGTGAGCGTCGACGGCGCGGCGCCCGGTGCTGCACACGGCACCGACACGACCGCCGACGGCACCGGCACGGTGACGGAACAGCGTCTGTATCAACTGGTGCGGCAAACCGGCGATGTCGCCGACCACACGTTCACCATCGAGTTTCTGGACCCCGGCGTCGAAGCGTATGCGTTCACGTTCGGTTAAACGTCGCGCAGTACATTGATCACTCAAGGAGCAGCAATCGTGACCTCAACTTCTCTTAACCGTGCGCGTCGCTGGGTCCGTTCGCCGGGCGCCCGCATCGCCAGCGCACTTGCTGTCGCTATCGGCGCACTGGCCTGGCACGGCATGGCGAACTCCGTCGAAGAAGCGACGAAGATTCCCGCGCCCACCGTCGACGAACACGTCGCCGCGACGCACAGCGAAACGGCTGTGTTCGCGGGCGGCTGTTTCTGGGGCGTACAGGGCGTGTTTCAGCATGTGCGCGGCGTGACGCAAGTGACCTCGGGCTACTCCGGCGGCGCGGCCGACACCGCGCAGTACGAGACAGTGAGCGGAGGCGATACCGGGCATGCGGAGTCGGTACGGATCACGTACGACCCGACGCAGATCGCATACGGCCGTCTGCTGCAGATATTCTTCTCGGTCGCGCACAACCCTACCGAACTCGATTACCAGGGCCCGGATCACGGCACGCAATATCGTTCGGCGGTCTTTGCGGTCGATGCGGACCAGCGTCATATCGCCGAGTCCTACATTGCGCAACTGAATACCGCACATGCGTACGCGCAACCGGTTGTTACGCGCGTCGAGGCCTTCAAGGGCTTCTATCCGGCAGAGAGTTATCACCAGAACTACCTCACGCTGCATCCGGACCAGCCGTATATCGCGATCAACGATCTGCCGAAGGTCGGTTATCTGAAGCAGATGTTCCCGGCTGTTTATCGTACTCAGCCGGTGCTCGTTAAGACGTCAGGGTCTTAAGCGCGGCGGCCGCTGTGCTCCCGGCTTCCCGTTTGTTCTCTTGAGCAAGCTTGCGACACCCAGAAATGGGTGTCGCGCTTTTACGTGAATTTTGCAAGAAGACCGAAACTTTTTCGATGAATTGAGGCGCCATTCTCCATAAACTCTCCGAGCCTTCGGCAAACAATCAAGGAAATTCGTGGAGTATAAGAAAGTGAGAAGCAAGCTTGTTGGCGCAGCAACCTTGTCGGTCTTTGCAGTGGCGGCTCATGCGCAGAGCAGCGTCACCCTCTATGGTTTGATCGACACAGGTATCGTCTATACGAACAATCAAGGTGGCCACAACGCGTGGCAGGAACAAAGCAGCATGCTGTCGAACGAGGTATGGGGCCTCAAGGGCAGTGAAGATCTCGGCGGCAATCTGCATGCAATCTTCCGGCTCGAAAACGGTTTTAACATCCAGAATGGCCGACAAACCTACTCGGGCACGATGTTCGGCCGCCAGGCCTACGTTGGTCTGCAAAGCGACCAATACGGAACGTTGACGCTTGGTCGTCAGTACGACGCTGTGGTCGATAATCTCGGGGCGATTGCGTTGGCGAATAACGGCGATGGCAACAACCTGGCCGCGCATCCGTTCGACAACGACAATATCGACGATTCGTTCTATATCAACAACTCAGTCAAGTACGCGAGCCCGACGTACAACGGACTGCAGGCGGAGGCGCAGTACGGCTTCAGCAACGCGGCTGGCGGTTTCTCGAACAATCGCGCATATAGCTTCGGAGTGACCTATGGAAACGGCCCGATCAACCTGGCCGCCGCATACCTCCAGCTCAATAGCGGTGGTTTGACCGCAGGTGGCGCGCTGACGGACAACGACTTTGTGAGCTTCCCTGCAGCGCGCCAGCGCGTAATGGGGGTGGGCGGAAACTACACATTCGGTCCAGCCATTGTCGGTCTGCTATGGACGCATACCCTGTTTGACAATACCCAGCCCGGTGCAAACTCCACGATCGCGCAATCGTTCAACACGCTGCACTTCGACAACTATGAAGTCAACGTGCACTACTCGCTGACGCCTGCGATTTCGCTTGCCGGCGCTTACACGTTCACTCAAGGTGCGTTTAACACTGGCACAGGTTCGGTGGATCCGAAGTGGCATCAAGTAACGATGATGGCGGACTACTCGTTCAGCAAGCGCACGGATGTCTATCTCGAGGGCGTGTATCAACACGCGTACGGCGCCGCCGGCACTGCGTTCGAGGGCGCATATATCAATGGCTTGTCACAAGCCTCGACCGGCAATCAAGTTGCAGCGACTGTGGGCATTCGGACGCGCTTTTAGTATCCACGGTGCTTGTTTGAGTTAGAGACTGGCTCCGGCATCGGCGCATTACGTCGGACACCCGACTTCGATGCGCCGGTGTGCTTGTTGTCGTTCGTTTTCTGGCTATCCGAGCCCGTGCCGGATAGCCAGCGCGAGGCCCGCGGGATTGTCCCAGGCCATCGAGTGTCCTGCGTTTTCGACAATGGCAATGTTCACGCCTCCTGCTGGAAGACGCTCGGTGTCCGCGTCGGGCAACGAGCGTTCGCCAAACACAACCGTTCTCGGCATCGTCATGGCAAAGAGTTGCTCGCGCCAGCTGGGATCACTTCCTTCCACGAGCGACGCCGCGCCTCGATGCACTGCATAGGGGGCGCTGACCAGCATCGAAGCGGCCCAGATGTCGTCGCCATCTTTCGCGGATGCCGTTATCAGTTCTGCGTGCCCCGTCCACACATAGTCGGCCTCTGAGAACGTCGCGATTTTTCTGCTGTAGAACCCACCGCCGGGCTCCATATTGGGTTCGCTAAGCACCAGACGCCCTACACGCTCACCGAGCACGCGAGCCGCAGCGATGGCAACCGCGCCGCCCATGCTATGACCGAACAGGTTCAGCGCTGAAAGTGAAAGATGATCGGCGAGTGCCACGATCGTTTGTGCGTGGTCCTCGACGGTGTAGGCAAAGTCGGTCGGGCGGTCGCTAAAGCCATAGCCCAGCAAGTCGACCAGCAGCATTCGATGCCCTGCTAAAGCTGGGGCTGTCGCCACGCCTGGGTAATCGCAGGAGGATGCGCAGCCTAGTCCGTGGATGAACAGGGTAGGTGTTCCTGGCCCGGGGAGGTCGTGGTATCTGAGAGTTCCTTGAGCTTCATCTATAGCGAAGGTTTTCATTTTCGGTGTTCAACTTTTATATGCAGATGTGGTAGTGACAGCTCGTTAATGAAGCATTGGTTATGCGCCTTTAGTGAAATCTCCGCGCTCAGGCCGCATAGTTCACATGCGACGCATAAGTCGACGATATCGTCAAAAGAGTTTCACAGATCATTGGCACGCTATCCTTATTTTTTCTTCCGGAGACAGGATATGCGCAATCGATTGCTGTTGCTCTTGCTGTGTTTTCTTCCCGCGCTGGGATGGGCCGACGATCACAAACAACAAGATGGCCTCGCGGATACGACGGTGCTGATCGTACGTCACGCCGAAAAGCCTGACAGCGGTTCTGGATTGAGTCAGCAAGGCGAGCAACGCGCAGTGGCTTATGCGGACTATTTCGATCCACTGGAGCTAAGCGGCCAGCAGCTCACGCCGCAAGTACTGATCGCAACCGAGGACAGCAAGCACAGCGATCGTCCCCGTCTGACCTTGACGCCACTTTCGCAGCGCCTTCAATTGCCTATCCAGCAGAACTACAGCGACGATGAGGCGGACGATCTGGTGCAATCGCTTCATCAACAGAGCAGTGCGAAGGTCGTCTTGATCGCGTGGCATCACGGCGAACTCGGCAACATGATCGACGACTTCGGGGGTGACTCCAAAAAACTGCTCGGCCACAAACAGTGGCCCGGTAGTGTGTATAACTGGCTGATCGTGCTGCACTTCGATCACGATGGGCAACTGGATCAAAGCCAGCGAGTAGTGGAGCATTTGTTGCCTGGCGATCAGTGAGTCTGTCTTCACTGGTTTGACCGATTCTGCTTTATACCGGCGTGTGAGGCGCAAGCTTCGACGCCGGAATTGCGTCTTCCGCAGGTGGCCATTTATGCGGGCTCACGCGACCACGTGAAGTAAAGAAAGAGCCAGCAAGCGAGACCGCTCACCGCTCCAATGGGCACGACGAGCTGGACAAACGCATTAAATGTAAAGACTGCCCGCTCACTGGGAATCGAAGACAGAAGGGTCACACTCGCCCAAACGCACAGGAGCAGCGCGATGCCCATCGTTGTGAAATAAAGCCAGTGCGCCGTGCCGATTTTTTTGGCGATGATCATTCCGACAATGTAGAGCGGCAGCACCGGCAACGCGAAAAACAGAAGGCCAAACCAGGCAGCGCCCAGTTCAGCTAGCGCAAACTCAGCGATGCTATCGAAAATCCTGTGATTTGAGGCGCTGCCTGCGGTTTCGGCCATCAGAACAGGAAACAGTGCCATTGCGCCCGCAACCATGGAGATCAGATAGGCGATGGTTGACCGCCCAACTGTGATGAATTGCTTGTGCTTTGTCATTGCAATCTTGTTCCCAGTTTTCACGACACTCCGGCGATAGTCGGCGCTCCGAACCCTACTTGCCCCTATGTCGCTCGATCCCCGCGCGACAAATCCGCTCACACAACTCGGCAAACGAGATCCCACTAGCCCCCGCCGATTGAGGAAGCAAGCTCGTCGCCGTCATCCCCGGCAAAGTGTTCACCTCAAGACACCACAAGCGCCCGTTCGCATCGAGACGAAAATCCGCCCGACTATAGCCTTCCAGCTTTAACGCACGGTGCGCCCGCAGCGCTGCGTCTTGTGCGGTCGCGACGACGTGGTCAGGCAGATCGGCCGGAAATATTTCGCGAACTGCCCCGGGTTGGTACTTCGCTTTGTAATCGAAAATCGCGTCCGGTTCGATCACGATCTCTCCAACGGACAATGCCCGGTCACCGAGCACACCTACGGTCAGCTCCCTTCCCGCAATGAACTGCTCCAGCATGATCTCGTTGTCGAATTGAGAAGCGTGTTCGATAGCGGCACCAAGCGCATCGGGATTCCTGACCACCGACAAGCCGACCGTCGAACCTTGCCGATTCGGTTTAACAACCAGTGGATAGCCAATCTCCCGCAAGATCTCTTCTGGCGCGGATGGCGCCATCAACCAGCGAGGTGTCGCGATGCCAGCTGCGACGAACAGACGCTTCGACATGTCTTTGTCCATGGCGATTGCGCTGCCCAGATGGCCACTACCTGTATAAGCCATCCCAGCCATGTCCAGCATGGCCTGGATTGTTCCGTCCTCGCCGGTCCCGCCATGAAGTGCCAGAAAAACGACATCGACATCAGCAAGCGCGGCAGAGCGGATCAGACCTGCTTCGGCTGACCGAAGTACCGCGAGCGCATCGGATGCAGGTGGCACTTCGTCGACCCGCGAACTCAAGAGACGACCTTCCTCTTCGGCCGTCAAAAGACCTCGCGACGTTTCAATGGCAAGTACTTCATGCCCCACACTGCGTAGCGCATTGATGACCTGCGCCCCGCTCGCAATCGAGACTGCGCGCTCTTCGCTCGTTCCTCCAAAGAGCACCGCTACCTTGAGTTTCGTTTCCGGCATGTTGTTTCGGCTCACTCACATTTTGAATAGATTCGTGTGTTTCGCAAACTACCGTCCGGAGCCCGTCGCTCCTGCCGTAACACGCCTTCTAGTTGCATGCCGATGCGTTCGCAAACTCGAATGCTGCGTACGTTCAGATCGTCGCAGATTGCCTCAACACGCTTTGCGTCGAAACTGGCAAAGGCAAAGTTCACTAAAGCATCCGCGGCCTCGCTGAACAAGCCGCGACCCACAAACGAAGACCTACCCCAGAAACCGAGTTCAAAAGCGGGAACGGTCCATCTTGGCCGGTGAAGACCTCCGGCGCCCACGACAATGCGCGAGGTCTTATCGATAAACAAAAACGGGAAATCTTTTCTCGCCTGAAAACTCTCGGAGCCGGCAACGCAAAATGACTCCGACTCATCAACAGATGGCATTTCCATCGCCCAAGGCAAGGACGCGGGAAACTGCCTTAGGTCCGCTAACGCATCGACAACCGCATCGAACAGGTCGGGACCGTCCCCAGGTTGAGGGGATCGGATGATCAAGCGGTCTGTCTCAAGCACCGCAGGTAGATCTGGAATGGCCAATGTCATCGAGAACGCCGGAAAGATGCAGGTGCATCGAATTGTCGGCGATTCGGTATGCCTTGTCGACTGAACCGTTGAAAGCAAACAAGGCGGAATCGATGATGCGCTTTGCCGTTAGCTGTGCCATCCTGTCTTTGCGTGGGTACTCGTCTGTCTGGTCAGTATAAAAACGGATCAATCATGAACCTAAAATATCAAATCTTGCCTGCCATTCCCTTCATGTTTGCAGCTTGCGGCGGAGGCATTCAGACCGCACCTCCCGCGTACACCAACGCACCGAAGATCATCATCGATTCCGATTTCAATACGATGGGCGACGACGGTCAGCTCTTCGCGATGACGACCCAGTTGATGGGACAAGGAAAGGTGAACCTGCTGGGTCTCACGGTCGTAACCGGGAATGACTGGTTGCTCCAGGAGGAAGCCGGTGCGCTAAAGGCGGTAGAGCGGATGGGCGTACAGAACACCGTTGGCGTGTACGGCGGCGCGGATTATCCGTTGCAGTACAACGTCGCGAGTATTCGCGCACAACAGGCTGCCAATCCGCAAGGCTATTTCGGTGCATGGAGCCGACCGGAACCGACCACGCAGTCGCAGCTTGTCGCACCGCCGGACGGCTTTGCGACGTCCACCAAACTGCAGGCGCAAAGCGCCGCGGATTTCATGATCCAGACCATCAAACGCTATCCGAACCAGGTCACGATTCTCGAGGTCGGACCGCCTACGAATCTCGCCACGGCAATCACGAAGGCACCGGAGATCGTGCCGCTGATCAAGCAGATCGTCTACATGGGTGGTGCGATGGCGGTACCAGGCAACGCAAACGCGGTAGGGGAACTCAACTGGTGGTTTGATCCGCTCGCGGTGCGCACGGTTCTGCAAACGACGATCCCTCAGAGCGTCATTCCACTCGACGTGACGAACACCGTGCCGCTGACGCAAACCATCTACAACGAGATCGTGAACAACCCGAGCAAGCAGACGGCGGTGACGAAGGTGTACGGCACGATCAACGCGGGGGCGGTCGACGAGAACACCAATATTTACGACACCTTGACCATCGCCTACTTCCTGGATCCAACCTACGCCGTGCAGACGAAAAGCGCCTACCTCGATATCGACACGACGAGTGGCGAGGATCAGGGGCACGTGACGGTGTATCCGGATCAACCGGCTGCAGGGGCTTCGCCGCAGAAGATCACGTATGTCACGCAGTTCGACAACAACCGGTTCTTCAATCTCTATGTCGATTTGCTGACGCGGCCGGTGCCGGTTGTTACGGTTCTTCAGTAAGGGCGGCGTTGACGAGGCGGAGCAGTGGAGCTCAGGCAGGGCATCAGCGCGACATCTGTTCGATGCCCTGTTTCCAGCTCACTCTAGGGATGTAGCCAAGATCGCGACGCGCCTTATCGAAGCGAATCGTGAACGGCTTGCCGATCAATCTGAGCATCTGCCGGGTAATGGGCGGCTCGCCGCGAAGACGGAACAGACGCCAGACTCCAGCCATGAGACCCGCTATCGTCCACGCCATACGAAAAGACACTGACTTGTTCGAGGCCGTGACATTGCGGGTCGCAAGCAGGTCGCTCAAGATACTTTTCAACGTACCTGTCTCAGCGTCGGCGACGAAATACGCCTCGCCACCGCGGCCGTGATCGGCCGCGAGAATCAAGGCTTCGACAAGATTGTCGACGTGGCAGGTCGAGGTGGGTTGTACACCTTCGTCCACCCATTGCCAGTTCCCGGCCTTTACGGTTTCCACCATCTGATCGAGCATCGGCATGTCTGTGCCCCAGATCATCGGCGGTCGGATCGCGATTGTCTCAAGCCCTTTGCGTCGGCCGTTCGCAGCCAGCAACACCTTTTCCGCTTCCGCTTTGGATGACCCGTATGGCGCGAAACTCCGCGTCTGAAGAGGAAGACTTTCGTCCGCTTCCAGTATCGGCTCGGGGTCGCCCATCACGACCGCTGCGGCGCTCACCGCGATGACCTTCCGGACGGATCGACCTGTTGTTGCGGCCTCAACGATGGCTTGCATACCGCCGACGTTGACCTCGTCAAACGCTTTGCGCTCACCCCAAAGCTTGAAGTGCGCGGCAACGTGAAAAACTACCTCGCTGCCGGCCATTCCTTGCGACAGCGCTTTTACGTCGCCGAGCCCGCCAGGAACCGCAATCGCGCCGACCGCCCTGACTGCTGCCATCGCGGCTTCGCTTCTGGCCAGGGCGCGCACCTCCCAGCCTTGCGCGACCAGTGACTGGATCAGTCGCTTCCCTACAAACCCGGATCCTCCGGTAACAAAAGCCGTACGGTGTGTACTGTCGGCGTCATTCATCGCTGCCTCCCGTTGAGTGCATTGGCCGTAGTGTACACGAACAATTAACAACGAACAAATTCTGTATTTTGTTCGTTGTTCCAATTCACTGGAGGATGCGATATCCTCACGGCACTATGGACACGACAGACAAGACAGAACCCGGTGACGACGCGCTCACGACAGAGCGGATCCTCGATGCGGCCCGCACACATGTGCGGCGTTTCGGGGAGGCAAAGACGAACGTAGTAGACATCGCGCGCGTACTTGGCACATCGCACACCACGATCTACCGCCACTTCCGTTCCAAAGCGGAGGTCTTCGACGCAATCGTCACAGCGGCGATGCGCGATGAGGAAGAACTGGCGCGCTCGTTCACAGGCACGCCGCAGCCGGCCTCCGAACGGCTGACCGGATTACTTCTCGCACTCCACCGCCGCAAGCGCGAGCGGTTCGCCGACGACCCTGAGCTGTACCAGCTTTATCGGCGGGTCGTTGACGAGCGCCCGGACATCGTTCGTGACTACGCTGAGGCAATTACTCGCCTGGTGGTCGAGATTCTCGCGGACGGTGTGAGCCAGGAGGAGTTTCAGATCGACGACGTTCAGGCTGCAGCGGAAGTCGTTCGCGATGCCGTCACTGTGTTCGTGCATCCGGCACATGTTGAAGCCGCCGCGAAGGCCGGAATTTCGATGGAACCTGCGGCGCTTCGGGTAATAGCAACACTCATTCGAGCGTTCACGGCTGGCGTTTCGTTTGCAGAAACCGATTCGCAGGGCGGGAAAGCGAAGCGCCCGCGAAAGACTGCGGCTCGCAAAGGCGCGAAGCTATAGCGCGAGGACGTACACAGCGAGGCAGTCGCACGCGTGTCTTCGATTATTCGACGTGCAGCGAACCCGACATTTGCTCGTCGAGGGAAGTGTCCCAAAGCCGGACACTTCATCAGCCACTGAAACGTATCCCCCGGTTTAGCGTCAAGAATGCATGACATCGAATCCCCAGGAGACTGTCATGCAGACCAGCATTGCCGAACTACCCGTTCTCTATTTCGGAACTCCCGTGGCGTTGATTTCAAGTGTGAATCCCAACGGAGCGACGAATCTGAGCCCCATTTCTTCGTACTGGGCGCTATCGGACACGATCTTGATCGGCTTGAGTACAACCGGTCGATGCTATCGCAATGTGCTTCAACGCCCGGAAGCGGTGCTCAATCTTCCAGATGCATCACTGTGGAAGAACGTCGAAGCGATTGCAGCCACGACGGGCTCCGAGATCGTGCCCGACGACAAGCAACGCATGGGCTATCGATTCGAACGTGACAAGTTTCAATGCGCCGATTTGAGTACCCGGGCAAGCGAATGCGTAGCACCCGATCGGGTGGCGGAATGTCCGGTTCAAATCGAGGCGAAGGTTGTGCGCATTCACAAGATCGGGAGCGACGACGATCAGATGGTTGCCGCAGAACTGAAGGCTCTGCGTATCCACGTTCATACGCGATTGCTCACACCAGGTGGCCGGATCGATGTCGAGCGGTGGAAGCCGTTGCACTATGTCTTTCGACACTACTACACGCTCGGCGGTTGGCTGGGCAAGAACTTCAGAGCGTAGCAGGCCCGATACCCAGGTGGCGAGCACGCCTCAACCGCGAAGCGCCACAGTAGCCGCTACAAGCGCCGAAAAAACCAGCGCCGGCGCAAGATGCGCAAACGGCTCGCGGTTTCGTAGCAACGTGAAAAGCGCGCCGATCATGATCGCACTGGCCAGCACGAGGCCCAGAACCCTGGTTTGTTGCCCAAACAGAAGTGCCGCGCCAAGCAACTCAAGCGCGCCGCAAAGCCATCGAAACCATGCTGGGTAACCCCAGCGTGCGAAGTCGGACTTCACCGCGCCGCGTCCTGAGAGATTGATCGCCCCGGCGACCACGAACAGAACCGCGACGATCATCGCGAGAATCGATTCAAGAGATGCACTGTTCCACGCCATGATCATGCTCCGTCAATTTGCTGAAAGTGCTTTTGTACGGAGAGGTCCGCAATCAGACCAAGGCTGTGGGGCTTCCACGCAAGAACCTGCCGGGCATGCTGGCCGCTTACTGTCTGATCGAGCGCGAGCGCATCAGCGAACGGTCCAAACGATTGGCGAGCATCGTCGAGCGGCCACGGTTCGACACGATCGGCGCCGACCGAGACCCGAATCGCTTCACCGATTGCGGCAACGGCAACGGCATCTTCCGCAACGACGTTGAAGATCTGTCCAGCGACCCGATCGTCCCCGCTTGCCGCTCGCTCCACCGCGCTCACGTAGGCGGCGGCGAGATCATCGACGTGCACCGCAGGCCAGTGGTTTCGACCATCGCCGATCACCCTCACACTGCCGGTCTGACGCGCCATGCCGGCCAGCATGCCGAAGACGCCACCGCCGTAGCCGTACACCATCGCCGGCCTGAGGATCACTGCGCCAATCGAGCGACGTGCGGCCAGCGCCAGCACCTGTTGCTCCACTGCGGGCCGCCACGCGATGAGCGGCGTCGGGTTCAGCGCCGACGCTTCCGTCGCAGGTTCTCCGTCCGTATTGCCGTAGACCCAGGTGCCCGACGTATAGACAAACGCCGCGCCCGGACGCAAGTGCGCAAGTATCGCTAGAGCGGCGGCCTCATCAACAGCAGCGGCGGAAGCATCGTTGGTTGACGCGACGTGCACCACGCCATCGGCGGCACCGGCAGTTGCAGCGAACGACTGCGGCTCGCGCAGGTCGCCGGAATGCAGGGTCACCCCAAGACGGACCAGCGCGCCGGCGACCGCCGAGCTGTCCTCGCGCACCAGCGCCGTTACCTGATGGCCGAGGCTGATCGCCTTGCGTGCGACCGCTTGCCCGATAAAGCCGGTACCACCTGTCATGAACAGTTTCAAAGCGTTCTCCAATGATTAGCTGCGAAGTCGTTTCGTCATACAACGAGACTCATCAGTCTCGTTGTGGCGAATTTAAACGAGACTACCCAGTCTTGTCAACTACTCGACGATCTGCTATTTCTCTCGCATGGACACTTCTTCCCTCTCCGACCTGAGCCCGCTGCAATCCCGCAAGCGGTCTGCAATCCTCGACGGTGCAAAAGCCGTTTTCTTACGCGAAGGCTTCAGTCTGGCAACCATGGACGATGTCGCCGCGGCCGCCGGCGTCGGCAAACAAACGGTCTACCGCCACTTCAAGTCGAAGGAAGCGCTCTTCGTTGGGCTGGTGAGCGCGATGTGCACTCAGGAGGGTGCGTTGCTTGCCGGCGCTGTGGGCGAGCGATCCGAAGGCGCACCGGAAGGCGAATTGCGCGAGTTGGGATGGTTGCTGGCACGCAGCCTGATCACGCCGGATCTTTTGAGGCTCTACCGGGCCGTCGTTGCGGAGGCCGAGCGTCTTCCGGAACTCGGCCGGGTGTTTTACGAAAACGGTGCGAAGGTCGTGCGTGCCATCGCCGCACAGATTCTGCGCAAGCGATTTGACGAATCGACCGCGGCATTGCGGGCGGCGACGTTCGTTCAACTGGTGTTAGGCGACGCGTATCTGGAACTGTCGATTGGCTACACGGTGCCCGATGTCGAAGCGCGCTTTGCGCTGCAGATTGACGAGGCGATAGCGGCTGCGCTTCGCTAAGGAGGGCCGCAGAAGAAGCACTTCGAATTGGAGCTACAAATTATCGGTTGTTGCCGAGCAAAATATTGCTGTAGTGCAATCGAGCGACATAGATGGAAGCTTGCGAAAAGACGAACCCGCCCACTCCGCCGCCGACGGCTGCACCGAGCAAAGAATGACCCCAGAGAATCCCCAGATAGCATCCCAAGGCGGCGCACGCAGCGCAACCAGCCATGCCCATCCAGGTTTGCCAATGGTGGAATGTCGATAGATATGTCCGCCGCCATGCCAGGCGTCGCTCTTTGGCTGTGAGTTGCGAAAGTTCTGGAATGCTCTTGAGGGTCCAGTAGATAGCCATGCCTGCGTCCCCGAATGTTAAAAAACACTATACGAAGCGACGTTTCTATTGAGGCGAGTGTTCCGTCGCCGAAGTGTACATGACAGCAGATTTGCATCCTGTCTGCTAGCGAATAGCTGGATTGAAGGTCATCTCGCAGCTCCCCGCCACTGCCGCACTTCACCCCCCGCCCGCAAACCCCCGAGGCTCCATAAACGTATGCCTGAAGTACTCGCGCACCGCATGCATCGCCGGGCTCAACCCGGTACTTCTGCGCCATGCGAGCCCGACGCTCATCGGCGGCACCGGGTCGCGTAGCTGCACGGTCTCGATGCGCCTGCCCTCCAGCGACCACGGGCGATACACCATGTCCGACAGGATCGCCACACCGCTGCCATTCGCGACCATGCTGCGCACCGCCTCAACCGATGACGTGCGTAGCTTCACGTTCGGTCGGTACGGCGTCTCGTTCCAGTAGCGCAAAGCCGTAAAAGCCGCCTCGTCGACGGTCAACATCACGTAGGGCTCGGGAGCGACGTCGGCAAGCGTCACGTTCTCGCGTTTGAGCAACGGATGTTGCGCACACAACCACAGACGTCGCACCGAATGAATCACCGGCTCGAGTACCAGTTCGGGATTCGCCACGTTCGAGGTCAGCAGCACGGCCATGTCGTAGCGCTCCGCGATCAACCCCTCTTCGATCGACTCGCGGTTCAACTCGTGCAACTGGATGGTGAGCCGCGGATAAAGCGTGTTCAGCCGTTGCAGATGATGCGGCAGAAAATAGCCCAGCACGGTATAGCTCGCGGCGAGCGTGAGGGTACCCGTGAGCGTGCTTTCGAGGTTTGGCGTACGCATGGCCTCGTCCACCGACGACAGGATCGTGTACGCCTGGTTCAGAAAACGCTGCCCCGTCGTGGTCAAGGTCATCCCGGAAGCGGTACGCAAAAAGAGCTGCGTACCGAGGCTGTCTTCGAGGTCCTTGATGGCAGTGGTCACAGCCGACTGCGAAATCGTCAATTGAATGGCCGCCTGTGAGATCTGACCGAGTTCGGCCGTGGCGACGAAGTATTTCAGTTGCCGAAGCGTCAACGCCATAACGTCCACCTGAAAAAGTGATATTGCATCGCTCAATATCTTACCTTCGCAAGCGATCAAAAGCGTCCCTGGTCGCTCGGCCCTTAGCTCGCCTGCCCTATGTGCGATTTCCTCAGACCAGATACCACGGAGCCTCATCTAAAAAACAGATAACGAGCCATATAAAAATAGAACTATTTTGGCGACCGGTGAGCGGTTAACGTTCATCCGAGCAGATCGGGCAAGCGTCCTTTCTAGCCGGCAAGACTGTTGACCAGGAGGAAATTCCGTATGAAGAAGCGCAGCGTCGACCTGAATTCCGACATGGGGGAAGGTTTCGGCCCATGGAAGATCGGCGATGGCGTCGATGAGGACATCATGCCGCTCATCAGCTCGGCCAACATTGCGACGGGGTTTCATGCAGGGGACCCCAACATCATGGCGCGCACGGTGCAACTTGCGAAACAGGCAGGCGTCGGTATCGGCGCGCATCCGGGGTTTCGCGATCTGGTCGGCTTCGGCCGCCGCAACATCACCGAGACGCCGCAGGCGCTCGTCAACGACATCGTTTTTCAGCTTGGCGCACTGCGCGAATTCGCGCGCCTTTACCACGTCAGCGTGCAGCACGTGAAACCGCATGGAGCGTTGTACATGCTCGCCGCGCGCGACGAAGCACTCTCGCGCCTGCTGATCGAAACGCTCCAGGCGCTGGACCCCACGCTATTGCTGTATTGCATGGAAGCGTCGGTGACCTACCGGATTGCACGCGAACTCGGCCAGCCGGTGATCCGCGAGTTTTACGCGGACCGTGACTACGATCGCAGCGGTTCGATCGTCTTCACACGGCACGTCGCGCGACTCGATCCGGCGCACGTAGCGGCGAAAGTGCTGCGCGCCTGCGTGGAAGGACGGGTGACCACGGTCGATGGCGACGACATCGATATCGATTTCGACTCGGTCTGCATTCACAGCGACACACCAGGCGCATTCAAACTCGTCGAGGCTACGCGCGCCGCGCTGACAAGTCACGATATCCGTGTGGCGGCCCCGGTATACACAATCGCCCGCTAGTTCGAGCTACCCCCAAAAAAACAGAGGAGCCTACCCATGCCACTACACGACATCGTCAGCCCATTGCCTGGCACCTTCTATCGACGCGCCTCGCCGGAAGCCGCGCCCTACGTCGAAGCAGGTGTGTCGATCGAAAGCGGCGCGGTGGTCGGGCTCGTCGAGGTGATGAAGCAGTTCAACGAAGTCGAGGCGAGCATGGCTGGGCGCGTTGTCGAGATTCTCGTCGACGATGGCGAGCCCGTCGATGCAGGACAAGTCTTGATGCGACTCGAAGGATGAACACGATGACCCCGTCTAACACGGACCGATCCACAAACCCGTTCTATCAACCGAAGCGCATCCGCACGGTGCTGGTTGCCAATCGTGGCGAGATCGCGGTGCGCGTGATCCGCGCGGCGCATGAGCTCGGTATGCGGGCCGTCGCCGTAGTAAGCGATGCCGATCGCGAGAGCCTGGCCGCCCGCATGGCCGACGAGGCCATTCACATCGGCTCCGCGCATGCCGCAAAAAGCTACCTGAACCCCGCTGCGATTCTCGCCGCGGCCGAGCAGTGCGGAGCGGATGCCATTCATCCGGGCTATGGCTTCCTCTCCGAAAACGCGGCGTTCGCAGCTCAGGTCGAGAACGCCGGGATCATCTTCGTAGGCCCATCGTCGAACGTCATCGCCACCATGGGCGACAAGGCGAAGGCGCGAGAAACCGCGCAGCGCGCCGGCGTACCGACGGTGCCCGGTAGCAACGGTGTCGTCCTGTCTCTCGATGAAGCGCGCGAGATCGCGGCAAGAATCGGCTACCCGGTGATGATCAAGGCCGCAGCCGGCGGCGGTGGACGCGGCATCCGCGTGGCGCACGACGCCGCGCAACTCGACACTGAGCTGCCGCTTGCGCAACGCGAGGCACAGGCAGCGTTTGGCAACGGTGGGGTGTATCTCGAACGATTCATCGCGCGTGCCCGGCATATCGAAGTGCAGGTACTCGGCGACGGCGACAATGTCGTCCATCTGTTCGAACGCGAGTGTTCTCTGCAACGGCGGCGCCAGAAAATTCTCGAAGAAGCGCCGTCGCCGTCGCTCACGCCGGCAGTGCGTCACGCGCTATGTACGTCCGCGACGCGGCTTGCGAGGCAAGTTGGCTATCGCAGCGCGGGCACACTGGAATACCTGTTCGATGAAACACGCGATGAGTTCTACTTCATTGAAATGAACACGCGCATCCAGGTCGAGCATCCGGTCACCGAGGCCATCACCGGAATCGATCTCGTGCGGGAGACGCTGCGTATCGCCGACGGCGAGCCATTGCGTTTCACGCAGGACGACATCGCGATGCGCGGTGCCGCGCTCGAATGCCGGATCAACGCGGAGGACCCCGAGCATGACTTTCGTCCGTGCCCCGGTCGCATCGAGGAACTGGTCTGGCCGACAGGTCCCGGCGTGCGCATCGATTCGATGCTCTACCAGGGTTACGTCGTTCCGCCGTTCTACGATTCGTTACTCGCCAAGTTGATTGTGTTTGACGAGAGCCGGTCTGCCGCGCTCGCACGGCTTAAGCGGGCATTGAACGAACTGCGTATCGCGGGCATCAAGACCACCGCGACGCTGCACTGCGCGCTGCTCGAAGACGACGATATCCGCGCCGGGCGTTACCACACCAACTACCTGGAAGCGTGGATGACGGACTGGCGCGCCAGAACAGCGACAGCAGCCGGCGACGAGGAGGCCGCATGACGATCCGCTACACATTCGGTGGCGACGAGTTCATTTTCGTGGAAATCAGCGAAGACATGTCGCTCGAAGCGTTCTTCAAGGGCACCGCGATCACGCGCGAACTGCAGCGTCGCAACGTGGATGGCGTCACCGAAATCTGTCCCGCCAACGCGTCTTACCAGGTTCGCTACGATCCCGATGTAATCGAACCGGATGCGCTGCTCGCATTGCTCCAGCAAATCGAGGCCGAGGTCGCCGGCGCAACGGATCTGGACATGGCGACGCGTATCGTCGAAGTACCCGTGCTTTACAACGATCCGTGGACACACGAGACACTCATGCGCTTTCGCGAACGACATCAGGACCCGACCTCGACGGACCTGGAGTACGCGGCGCGGATCAACGGGAAGAAGGATGTCGACGACTTCATCGCGGCGCACTCCGGCTCGCCCTGGTTTGTCTCCATGGTCGGCTTCGTGGCCGGCTTGCCGTTCATGTTCCAGATGGTCGAACGCGCCCGTCAGTTGCAGGTGCCGAAATATCTGCGACCGCGCACCGATACACCGAGGCTGACGGTCGGCCATGGCGGCTGCTTCGGTTGCATCTACTCGGTGCGCGGCGCGGGCGGGTATCAGATGTTCGGCGTGACGCCCGCACCGATCTTCGATCCGGCACAACGTCTGGATTACTTGCACGACTTCATGGTGTTCTTTCGTCCGGGTGACATCGTCAAGTTCAAGCCGATCGATCGCGACACTTACGACAAAACCGTGATCGCGGTCGATGCAGGGACCTTTTCATTGCGCGTGCGCGACGTGAATTTTTCGCTCGCATCATTCATGCGCGACCCGGAGGCCTACAACCGCTCGTTGATCGAGGTGCTCAATGCCGACTAACCCGCTCTACGCCATCGAGGTCGTCAAACCCGGCCTCGCCACATCGGTGCAGGACACGGGCCGGCTCGGGTATTACCACGTCGGCATTCCACCGTCCGGAGCGCTGGATCAGTACGCATTGCGCGCCGCCAATCTTCTGGTGGGCAATCCCGAAGGCGCGGCCGTGCTCGAATGCACGCTACTCGGCCCGCAACTTCTGTTTCATGTGGACACGCTCATCGCCGTGACGGGCGCTGAGATGCAGCCCAAGATCGACGGCGTTGCCCACGCCTGCAACGTCGCGTTACGCATCAAGGCTGGCAGCACGCTGACGTTCGAATATGTGAAGGGCGGCGCGCGAGCCTGTCTCGCGGTGGCCGGTGGCATCGACGTACCGGTGGTACTCGGAAGCCGCTCCACTTACACACTGGGTGCGTTTGGCGGCCACGAGGGTCGTCGCCTGCAAAAGGGCGACCAGTTGCGGATCGGAAAAACGCGCGGCCCCGCTCGCGAAGGCACCGAGCTGCCCGAGAGACTGCGTACACCGCTCGCCCGCGAAGTCGAACTGCGGGTGCTGCCGGGTCTCTACTTTCATCGGTTGACGGACGAATCGTCGATCACGTTTTACGAGGACACGTGGACCGTTGCGCCCGAAGCGGACCGCATCGGTTACCGCTACAAGCAGGGCCGACCGCTCAAGTTCCGCGAGCGTGAACAGCCGTTCGGCGCCGGTTCCGATCCCTCGAACATCGTCGATGCCTGCTATCCGATTGGCTCGATTCAGGTCCCAGCCGGGCTCGAACCGATCATCCTGCATCTCGATGCGGTGTCCGGTGGCGGCTACGCCACGATCGGCACGGTCATCAGCGCCGATATGGATCTGATCGGGCAAATGCAGCCGAACCACCAGGCGCGCTTCCTGCCGGTCACCATGACGCAGGCGCTTGCTGCCCGTCGCGATGCTCAACTGCGACTCGCGCGGTTGCGCGAGGTGTTGCTGCGCTAGCGCATTCGTAGCGCGTTCGTGGGGCGGCGGTATCACGCGTCGACCCCACGATCTTCAGATGCAATTCCGTGAGTCGGGTCGCGCAGCGCCATGCGCCGCACGGGACGCATGCATTCGTCGTTTTGTACTGGTCCGTTGGTCTCTCCTTCATACGTCGCCATAGCGCCGGTCACGGTCGCTATCGCGACGCCGTTCCTAAAACCCGCAAGTGCACTGAGGAATACGATCATGGCTAACCTCGCGCAGGAACCCGCCACAAGCCAGCTCGATCTATCGACCATCGCCATACCCGAGCACGCCCGCATGCCGGCGTTCTCGCTCACCATGGCCTGGTGGGCAGTGTGCAGCGCAGTGTTTTACATCGTCGTCGGTGCGACGCTCGCGCTCAATTACGGCGCGCGCAATGCATTGATCGGGATGGCGTTGTCGGTCGTGTCGTACGGTCTCGTCAATTCGATCATTAGCCGCTATGCGGTTCGCACCGGCCTGTCGGTTGCGTTGTTTTCGCGCGTGCTGTTCGGCAGTGCGGGCGCCGCGCTCGCTACGTTGATCTTCTTCGCGACTGCGATCTATTACGCGGTATTTGAAGGATCGGTGATTGCCGTTGCGGCACACAGCCTGTTTCCGGTGCTCGACTACCGATGGGCGGCACTGCTCGTCGTTTGTTATAGCGTGCCACTCGTGTTCGGCAGCGTGCAGCACTGGCTCGACAAGTTCAACGGCGTTCTGCTGCCGTTCTATCTGCTCGGACTGATCACCGCTGTCGCGCTGGCCACCCATGAATACGGCTACAACGCAGCGTGGCTCGACTTCGGCCCGAAAGGCAATACGCCGGCCAATGGCTGGTGGAGTTGTTTTGTGTATTACATGGGTGTCTGGGTACTGATGATGTTCACCTTCGACTACGCCCGCTTCGGTCGCACGAAGGACGCGATCTACCACGGTCGCTTCAACTTTGGCATGCCGTTCTATCTGGTCACGTTCCTGCTGAATGGCGCGGTCGGCATCTATCTGGTCAGTACGATTCCCGGTCTCGGCACGCTCTCGGAGGTATCCGTCGTGCTTGCACTGCTCAAACTGATGGGGATCTGGGGTTTGCTGTTCGTATGGGTAACGCAATCGCGCATCAACACTGCAAACTACTATCTTGCGGCCATCAACATGCAGGCTTTCTTTCAGAAACTGGCAGGGCTTCGTGCGCCAAAGTTCGTGTGGGCACTTGTCGTCGGTGTGGTTGTTTATGTCTTGATGATGGCCGACGTGTTTTCGAAGATCCTGCAGGCGCTCGCGTATCAGGGGATTTTCGTGGTGGCGTGGGTCGGCGTGGCACTTGCACACATTCTTTCGACGCGTTACGACGAACTGATCGGTGGTGAAGTCGAATGCCGCGATTCGCATGTGCCCGCTTTTAATCCCGGTGGCCTGACCGCCTGGTTTGCGGGTGCGCTCGCCGGTCTGGTGTTGATGAATGTGCCGGGCACTGTGCAATCGTTTTCCGCGCCGGCGAGTTTTGTCGTGTCGTGGCTCGTGTATCGGGGCATGCTCAATTCGGCCAAGCGAACGTGGTTCGTGCGCGGCTAGCGCGCGGGTAGAAGCAGATAGAAGCGGGAGGTGGCGAGCCACCTTCCCGGACTTCGATCCGCGGTTTGCATGGGACGTTGGATTTCCTCATACCTATTAAAAATCGTATGCGATTTAATCTTATACGCTTGACATCGATGACTTCATTGTCCATTATTCGACGCATGCGATTACATCGTATACGAGTTAAAAGCTTCTTACCCCTCACTCACGAAGGAATCCATCATGACCAGGATCGAAAAAATCATTGTCTCAGGCAACAGCCATGCCACGATCAACCACGACCCCGATGTCGAGCACGGTGAACTCGGGGTTCTCGACCTCAAGCTATCGGCGCCCGATGGCGACGCCAGCGAGTTCATCGCCACCGGGTTGCACCCAAGAGCGGAGCAGCTGTTTTCGGGTGCATGGTCTGCCTGTTACATCAGCGCGTTCGAAATCGCCGCGTCGATGAAGAAGATTACGCTGCCGGCCGACTACTCCGTGGACATCAAGGTAAGCATTGGGGAGACGGGGACAGGATGGTGCCTTGGCGCCGGGTTCACCATTCGCGCGCCGGGTCTCGCGGCGGAAGTAGTCGAGGCACTCGCGCACCGTGCCCATCAGATCTGTCCGTACTCGAAGGCTGTGCACGGCAACATCGAAGTCACCCTGAACGTCATCACTGCATGATCGGGCAAGTAGAGCGGTTTCCGCCCAACGCAAGGTTCATTCTGCGCACTTAATATCGCATACGATTTAATCGGTAGAGATTTAAATTCATCTAACGTCCTAACGTCAACTCACGAAGGAATCCATCATGGAAAAGATCCAGAAAGTCCTCGCCGCAGGCAACTCCCACGCTACGGTCAATCGCGACCCGAATCTCCAACGTGGCGAGTTCGGCGTCTACGACCTCAAGCTGACAGCACCGGGCCTCGAAAACGTCGAGTTCATCGCCGCCGAGCCGCACCCGAAAGCCGAGCAGTTGTTTGCAGGCGCCTGGTCGGCCTGCTACACCACGGTGTTCGGAATTGCTGCCTCGATGAAGAAGGTCAAGCTGCCTGCCGATTACTCCGTGGACCTCCAGGTCAACATCGGGCAGACCGGTGCGGCCTGGTTCCTCGGTGCCCAGTTCACCGTTCGTGTCCCAGGAGTGGAAAAGGAGGTCGTCGAGGCAATCGCGCACCTTGCCCATCAGATCTGCCCGTACTCGAAATCCGTACACGGCAACATCGAGATCGAAACGAACGTCGTCGCGGCGTAATCCACGAGGGCATGTGCCTCGCCGACTGAGGCACGTGCCTTTCAATGAACACTCTGTTGCGATAAAATCGCACGCGATGTATTGTGCGATTTCCACAGAACGCGGTGCTCTAGCCAGAAAGGATACAAATGAAAACTGCAAACCAGGCACCGGCTACCGCCAGACCGCTTTCAGATTACCTGTGCTTCGCCGTCTATTCCGCGAACCTCGCATTCGGCAAGGCCTACAAACCGATCCTCGATGAACTCGGGATTACGTATACCCAATACATCACGATCATTGCGCTGTGGGAGGAAGAGCACCAGACCGTCAGCGGTCTAGGCGAAAAGCTGTTCCTCGAATCCAACACGCTCACGCCGATCCTGAAGAAGCTCGAGGCGTCGGGTTATGTCGAAAGGCAGCGCGACCCCGAAGACGAGCGTCAGGTGCGCGTCAGCCTCACGAAAAGCGGTCGAAAGTTGCGTGAGAAAGCCCTGACCATGGATCTCGCCAAGGCGACGGGCCTGACACCTGACGAGTTTGCGAAAGTGCAGCAAGCGATCGTGACACTGCGCGACAACCTCGTCAGGTCCGTGCAGGAAGGTTGATGAGCATCGAGTGGTCTGGATGACGCAATCTTGTCTGCGCGATGCTCAATTGAAAGCGCTGTGGCCGTGACGCAGTTGTCCTGCCACGCGACGTGCTTCAATCCTTATAGCCCGGATCCAGTCGGTCCAGCCGGCGCAGCAACGCGGGCCAGATAAGCGCACCGTCGTTACCTTTAGTCACCCGACGCACATCTTCCCGCAAACGCTCGCGCGCCGCGGGAGCCACGACGGCAAGAGCGGCTCCGCCCGATTGCGCCATGATCTGCGTCTCGCACGCACGCTGTAGCGTGTACATGCGCTTGAACGCGTCGGCCACTGTACGACCTACAGTGAGCAGACCATGGTGACGCAGCATCAAATATTCATTCTGGCCGAGACTCTTCACGAGGCGCGGCTTCTCGTCGTCGTGAAGAACCAGCCCTTCGTAATCGTGGTAACCGAGCGAGCCGAGCACGAGCATGGCCTGTTGAGAAACCGGCAGAAGCCCATCGCGCTGCGACGATACCGCGATGCCCGCCTGAGTATGGCAATGCACCACGCACTCGGCGTCGGGTCGATTCTCCTGAATCGCACTATGGATGACCAGTCCGGCAGGATTGACACGCAGCTCCCGAACAACCGCCTCGTCGCCGGAAAAATCGACCTTCACCAGATTCGATGCCGTGATTTCCTCGAAGGTGAGATCGAACCGGTTGATGAGGAATTGATGCCCCGACCCCGGCACGCGCACCGAGATATGCGTGAAGACAATGTCGTCCCATCCGTACAGATGAATCAGGCGGAAACAGGCGGCTAGATCAACGCGCAATTCGGCTTCGGTTTGCATGTTCGATGCTCCTGAATGACAGACGATTTCTAGCGCGGATTTAATGGCATGGATCGTTTCGCCAGGCGAAAGCAAGCGTTCCGCTCTACCGATTTTGTCTCTTGTAAATCATCAGACCTATCCTAGACTTGTTTCTAGCCACCTGCCTCAAAACCCGAATCAGTTCGCCTTTTCTTTTTCCGCTCGCGTGCATGCGCGATAAGCGGACGGCTCCGCTTTGCGTAGCGATACACGAAAGAACGCAACGCGCGAACCGATATGCGGCGCTCACAAGTCTCAGCTCACTCGCATCAGTCTGCGCCTCGACGAGGCCGCCTGGCCCGACGACCAGGATCTTTCCTCAACGGCTCCTTTCATTCGCACAGGAGACATCGTATGCAACCGCAACGCACATTACTGTGGATGGTTCTCGTCGCACTCGGACTATCAGGTGCCGCCACTGTGCAGGCCCAGACCACCGTGGTGGTTGACAATGGGCTGGGAACCCAGGTCTCCAGCCTTCAGACCGATCCAGGTCAGCCGGATAACGTGAACGTGCCCATCCTTGGGGGCGAGCTCCTGATGATCAATCCCAGTGGAACACTCACCGCGTTCAGCGATTTCGGCAACCCCGCCCAGGGCCCGATTGGCAGTGGCAATCTCGGCGGCACGGCCTGGGTGCCGTCTGGGCCGCCGGGTGAAGGTGGCGGCAGCGTGGCAGTCACGGATGCATTTGCGGGCAGCAACGGAGCGGGAGCCCTGTTTCTGGTCAACCCCAGCAACGGGCAGCGCACACTCCTGAGCGACTTCGGTAACGGCTGGCAGGGTCTCGGAGAAAACCCGGTAGGCGTCGCATACGTCAGGGGACCATCCGGGCAGGGCGGCACACTCTATGTCGCCGACAGGAACTCCGGCACGGGCCACAACGGTGCCATCTTCGCGGTCGATCCGGTTAGCGGGAATCGAATCTATGTGAGCGATTTCGGCAACGGCTCGCAAGGCGCGTTAGGCGTGAATCCCATTGCCATCGCTGCCGTACCACCCGGGGTGTTGAGCGTGTTCGGCGCGAGTGGGGGACTCGTCGTGCTGGATAACGATGCGGGCCTTGGGCGTGTGGGGGCGATCTTTACCGTGGACTTCCTCGGCAATCGCACCTATCTCAGCGACTTTAGTGACAGCACGCAGGGACTACCGATCCCTGGAGCGCAGGCCATCGCCGTAGTCCCCACCGTGCTGGGCACCTCGATCCTGGTGACGGACAATCTCGGTGGCACCAATAGTCAGGGCGCGTTGTGGCGTATCTCCAGCAGCGGTGTCCGCACGCTGATCAGCGATTTCGGCGTTAGGTCGCAGGGGCCCGAGGGAATCACGCCAAGCGGAATTGCGCCGACCACCGACGGTAGCGGAAACGTCCTTGTGACAGATGATTTCGGTGACCAGCTTCCGAGCCAGGCGCAAATATTTCTGGTGACGCCCGGCGGGCAGCGCACGATTTACAGCAGATGCGCCGTCGCCCGCCTCGCGCCATGCCGGGCCCCTATGGCGATTACCCAGTACTGAACTGGCGTCTGCCCATCCGCCTGCCCGTTGCCCGTTAAAACGCCACGATTACTCCATGAGCACAAAGCGAGGAGTTAAAACATGAACACGCACATCAGCCGGCCCGACGCGTCCAGACGCGCGCTATCCCTGTCTGGAATCCCAGTCCTCACGCTGGTACTGCTGTTGGGATTGATGGCGGGACACCCAGCATGGGCACAGGGGAGTCCCAAGGGACCCGCTGCGTGTACGACCTCGTCCGCCAAGGTGGCATCGCTGATATTCCCCCCCGGCGTTCTACTGGGGGGCGTCGCTGGCTATTGCCAGAAATCCCCGTCGCAGTGGTTCTGGCGTCTCGAGGGCGACTCAACCGTTGCGAGCCACCCCGCCCTCGCAATGTGGTCCCAGGTGCGGAACATATGTACGCAGGCGGGTGGGATATCCGGCACACCAGACGTGTTGTATACCCTCACCGTGCTTTGCAGATTCCCAGTCCCCAGTGAACGCGTCACTCAACTCACGCCTCGCGCGCAGCCGTAAATCGCGCCTTGATATAGCGAGGCGTCTCAAGCTCATCGACGATCGCCACGGCGAGGTCGGCTACCGAAATACCGGCCGGCTTGTCGCCGTCCATTAGCAGGTTCTCTGCGCCAAGACGATAGGCACCCGTGCGCTCGCCTTCTTCAAGGAATGCCGGCGGGCTCACGAACGTCCAGTCGAGCGTGGTGTTACTGCGCATCGTATTTAGCGCGTCGCGTGCCGCTCTCGCGCCAAGCTGGATGTTCGGCGGGACATGTGCGGTAAAGTCCTCCGTGTCGACGAGCTGGACACCAGGCGCGACAAAAAGACTACCCGCGCCGCCGACAATCACAAGACGCCGTACCCCACTCGCTTCCACGCCACGAACAATCGCGTCGTGCCCACGCAGGAAGTTATCGAACAGTTCCGTATCGTTCCAGCCGGGGTTGAACGCCGACACGACAGCATCGTGGCCGCGCACGGCGCTGGCAACCGACTCCGACGAGTAAGCGTCGCCGGTCACGACATCGAGGCCCTGCTGCGGCGCAATCCCCGCGCTCTTTCGAACCATCACCGTGACCTCATGCCCACGCTGCAGCAACTCCTTCTGCACGTGTTTGCCGACAAAGCCCGACGAGCCAATCAATGCAACTTTCATGGTCTTTCTCACAAGTAGAGATGAAAAGGCCATGCTACCGATCCATCTTCGACTTTAAAATACACTACAAACTACGATCTCTTTTAAGCCTGACTTCAAAATGAACGATCTACGCCAACTGGTGGTCTTCGCGGAGACGGTCTCGCACGGTTCGATGAGTGCGGCCGCGATACGGCTGGGGATGACGCCTTCGGCGGTCAGCCAGACCATCAAGGCACTGGAACGGCAGGCAGGCGTCACGCTGCTGCATCGTTCCACACGCAAGCTGACGCTCACCGAAGACGGCAAGCAGTGTTATGCGCACTGCCTGCAACTGATGGCGTCGTGGAAAGCGGCAAGCGATTCACTGAGCGAGGCTCGCGACGCCCCAACCGGCGAGTTGCGCATCGCCGCGCCCTTGGGCCTTGGGCCGTACATCGCGCCGGCGCTGGCGTCGGTCCTTTCCACCTGGCCGCAACTCCGCCTGCGCCTGTTGGCGAGTGACGATATGGTCGATCTGATCGATGCGCGCGTCGACCTCGCGATCCGGATCGGCAACATGGCCGACTCCGACTGGACTGCCCAGAAGCTCTGTGAACTCGAAACGATCTTGTGCGCATCTCCTGCTTATCTGGCGCGCAACGGCACGCCCAAGAATCCGCAGGAGTTGAGCGACCATCAATGGATAACCCTCGAGATGCAGGTTGAGGCTGCCCGCTCCGTCAGTTCTTCCGATGGTGCGGCGCCAGTCATACCCATGACGCTCGTCGGTGAGAGGCGGACGAAACAGACGGTGCAGGTTAGCGTGCGCGTGATCAGTACGACTCAACCCGCGGTTCAACAGATGTGCGAAGAGGGGCTGGGGATAGCATGTCTTTCGTATATCGAGGTGCTGAGTTCTCTCAAGCACCACAATCTGGTTCACATCTTGCCGAAGTGGGCACTGCCGACTCGCCCCGTAACACTGGTGACACCGCGCAAGGATGGCCAGCCGGCAAAGGTACGGGCCGCCGTCGAGGCGTTGCGGTCGTACTTCCGCGACCTCCCAACGGTGCGTCCATCCTCGGGTTGATCTCGCGCAGGCAAATGCACGAGCGGATAATCCACTGCTGCGGTGGTGGCGGCGGGCAGAAGACGTAACCCCGATTTGACGAAGCACTGGCTCCGATAGACGGTGGCCAGAGCGAACAAGGAAATCAACTTGATCCATGACGTTGTAATCGCCGGCGCCGGCCCGGTCGGCTTGTTTCTCGCGTGCGAGCTGCGCCTCGCGGGTCTCTCGGTGCTGGTGCTGGAGCAGGCCGCTAGTCCTGATTCGCCCTTGAAGCGCCTGCCGTTCGGCATGCGCGGCCTGTCGGTGCCGACCATCGAAGCCTTCTACCGTCGCGGCCTGCTGAACGACATCGCGATGCCGCAACGCGCGCAACCGGCGCGTCGTCAGGCTGGCCACTTCGCCGGCATCCCGTTTGACTTCGACAACATCGATACGTCGAAGTGGGCGTATCGCCTGCCCAGTCCCGCCGACACCAACATGGCCGCCGATATGGAGCGCATCGAATCCGCGCTCGCCGCTCGCGCAGCGTCGACAGGCGTCGAGATCAAACGGGGTTTCGGCGTCGAAGGCTTCGATCAGACGGACGAACAAGTGACTGTTCGCGCAGGTGGCGAGACTTTTCGCGCGCGCTGGCTGGTCGGTTGCGATGGCGGCCGCAGCGTCGTGCGCAAGGTGGGTGGCTTCGAGTTCGTGGGCACCGATCCTGAGTTCACCGGTTATTCCGTTCAAGTCGAGCTGGCCGATCCGGACAAGCTGAGCCTGGGCCGCCACTACACGCCGACCGGCATGTATTTCCAGTCGCAACCGGGGATCATCGCGATGGTCGCATTCGATGGCGGCGCGTTTCATCGAACCGAGCCGATCACGCTCGATCATGTACAGACGGTGTTGCGTCATATCTCCGGCGCCGACGTCACGTTGGCGGCCCTGCACCTTGCGACGACCTGGACCGATCGCACGTATCAGGCAACGGCTTACCGCAATGGGCGAGTGCTACTCGCCGGCGACGCCGCCCACATCCATTCCCCGTTAGGCGGCCAGGGGCTCAATCTCGGGCTCGGCGACGCGATGAACCTTGGCTGGAAGCTTGCCGCTACCGTTCGTGGCGACGCACCGGACGGCCTGCTCGACAGTTATGCGAGCGAGCGGCACGCGGTGGGCGCGCAGGTACTCGACTGGTCGCGCGCGCAGGTTGCGCTCATGCGGCCCAGCCGGAGTTCGCGCGCACTCGAAGCGATCGTCCGCGACCTCATCGACACACGCGACGGCGCCACCTACTTCGCCGAGCGCGTGTGGGGCGTTTCGCTTCGCTACGACCTGGGCGGCAACCACGCGCTGGTGGGCCGCAGCGCTCCCGATTTCGAGTTGCTCGATGGAGCAAAGCTCGGCGAGTTGCTCGCAAATGGAAGAGGCCTGCTTCTCGACTTCGACGCTCGCCCAGCGCTTGAAGCGCTGGCAAGCCGCTGGCGCGACCGGATCACGTACGTTGGAAGTGACGTCAAGAATCGACTCGGCTTGAGCGCGGTGCTCGTGCGTCCCGACGGCTTCGTCGCCTGGGCGTGCGATGGGAATGTGTCTCCCGATCGTGACGAAGCTGCACAGATCGCATTGCGATTATTCGGCGAACCGCGCGAATAACATCTGCGCAAACCCGCGCATCGATGCAATAATCACGACTCGCGCTCACCCCTGTCTCACCACCCCACGCTGTCCATGTCGCTTGTTCCGAAGGCTTTCATTGCCCCCATGATCGTTGCGTGTGCAATGTTCATGGAGAGCGTGGACGCCAACGTGATCGTCACCGCGTTGCCCGAGATGGCACGTGCATTCGGACGCGATCCAGTCACCCTGAAAATCGCCGTGACCAGTTATGTGCTGGGGCTCGGCGTGTTCATTCCCGTCTGCGGCTGGCTCGCCGACCGCTTCGGTGCCCGCACGGTGTTCCGCACGGCCATCGGCATCTTCGTCGCCGGTTCGCTGCTGTGCGCAGCCTCCACTTCGCTCTTCACCTTCACGCTTGCGCGCTTCGTACAAGGCGTGGGCGGCGCCATGATGGTGCCGGTCGGGCGGATCATCATCTTTCGCGTCGTCGATCGCTCGGAGTTCGTTCGCGCGATGAACTACCTGAGCCTGCCCGCGATGCTCGGGCCCGCGGCCGGTCCGCTGCTGGGCGGTTTCATTACGACTTACCTGCACTGGCGCCTGATCTTCTTCATCAACATTCCGATCGGCATTCTCGGCATCTACCTCACCAACAAGCACATCAAGAACACGCGCGAGCCGCACCCTGGGCCGCTCGACTGGACCGGCTTCGTTTTGTCGGCCGGTGGCGCATCGCTGTTCCTGCTCGGGCTTTCGCTGGTGGGCAGCGAACTCGCGTCCGGCGCGACCGCCACGGAGATGACGGTGCTCGGCGCCGTGATGCTCGGCCTGTACGTTCTGCACGCCCGCCGCGCGACGCTGCCGCTGCTCGACCTGCGCTTCTTCCGCGTGCCGACCTTTCAGGCAAGCGTGCTCGGCGGATCGCTGTTTCGTATCGGCCTCGGTGCGGTGCCGTTCCTGCTGCCGCTCATCTTGCAGGAAGGGCTCGGTATGAGCGCGTTCAAGTCGGGGCTCATCACGTGCGCATCGGCGTTCGGCGGCATGTTCATGCGTACGCTCGCCACCACCACGCTGCGCCGCTTCGGCTTTCGCACCGTGCTGATGTACAACGCCGCGTTCTCCGGCATCGCGATTGCCGCATGCGGCGCGTTCGTGCCGGGCACGCCCACCTGGATCATCTGGGTCGTCGTGCTGCTGGGCGGTTTCTTCCCGGCGTTGCAGTTCACCAGCCTGAACTCGATGACCTACGCCCAGATCGAGAGCCGCGACGTCGGCCGCGCGACCAGCCTCGGCAGTGTCGTGCAACAGATTTCGCTCGGCCTCGGCGTGACGATCGGCGGGATCGTGCTGCAGATCACACGCTCGCTGCACGGACATCCGGCCATCACGTGGTCGGACTTCTGGCCGGCATTCCTCGTCGTCGGCTTGTGCTCGTTCGCGTCGATCCCGGTCACGCGTCGGCTCGCGCACGATGCCGGCGATGAAATTGCGCGCGGCAGCCGGGGCCCGGCCCCGGCAAAGACCTAGCCGAACCTGCGTGTGGCCTCACTTCGGGCCTCACCACAAACATGCGCAACCGATATGTTTATCGGCATTTAATATTTAAGCTTTGCATGGCCCGGTGTTAACCTGCGAGGCAGTCGGCAGGTGCTCGGCGCTTCGCTCGCAGCACGCTGCCTGTTGCTATCCGTACGACGCCTCGCGGCGTCGGCGCGCAGACAAGGAGCCAGCGTGAGCGTCGAATTCATCGGCATGATCCAGCCGCAGAAAGTCTCGGAAACCCATCTGGCGCAAGGCCCCGCCCTCGACATCGATTATCTGCGCCAGTTCGCCCAGGCCCACGAAGCGGCCGGATTCGACCGCATTCTCGTGCCCTACCATTCGACTAGCCCGGACGCGATGCTCACGGTCGCGTATGCGGCGAGCGTGACCACACGGGTGCATTTCATGCTCGCGCACCGGCCCGGCTTCGTTGCGCCGACGCTGGCCGCGCGGCAACTCGCGACGCTCGATCAACTATCTGGCGGCCGGCTCGCGGTGCACTTCATCTCCGGCGGCAGCGACACCGAGCAACGGCGCGACGGCGACTTCCTCGCGCACGACGAGCGCTACGCGCGCACCGACGAGTATCTGCAGATCCTGCGCCGCGTCTGGACCGAAACAGCACCGTTCGATCACGAAGGCCGCTTTTATCGCTTCGAGAAAGCGTTCTCCGAAATCAAGCCGAAGCAGTCGCCCTACGTGCCGATCTATTTCGGCGGTGCGTCCGCACCCGCGCTCGAAGTGGCCGGGAAGCACGCGGATGTGTACGCACTGTGGGGCGAATCGAAACAGCAGGTGCTGGAGCAGGTCACGCGCGTACGTGCCGAAGCCGCGAAGCATGGCCGCAGCGTGCGTTTCTCGGTGTCGTTCCGGCCGGTTCTCGCTGCAACGGAAGCCGCCGCCTGGGAACGCGCCGAACACATCCTCGCCGAAACGCGGCGCCTGCGCGAAACCCAGGGGCTCGGCACGGGCGCACCGCTCGAAAGCGAAGGCGCGCGCCGGTTGCTAGCCGCATCGGGCTCGGGTGTGCGTGCGGATGAGCGGCTGTGGACCGCGGTCGCGAAAGAAATCGGCGGACGCTCGAATTCGACGGCACTGGTCGGTACACCGTCCCAGGTCGCGCAAACGCTCGCCGAGTATCACGAACTCGGCGTGACAACGTTTCTGATCCGCGGTTTCGATCCGCTCGAAGACGCTGTCGACTATGGCCGCGAACTGATTCCCGCGACTCGCGAACTCACGTCGCGCGTGCGCCACGCTGCCTGAACTCAAGGACATTCCACGATGAGCACCGCTATTTCCGCTGCGCCCGCTTTCGCTCCCACAGTCGCGCTACGCGATACACCGATACGCAAGTTCTGGTTCGACGAAGTGCCCACCGCACCGACACTCGCCGCCGAACGCCGCCACCGCCAGGAGCGACTCGCCGGCGCGTTCCGGTTGTTCGCGCGTTACGGTTTCGATCAGGGGCTCGCCGGTCATATCACCGCGCGCGATCCGGAATGGCCCGATCACTTCTGGGTCAACCCGCTCGGCCGCCACTTCGCGCGAATCCGCGTATCCGATCTGCTGCTCGTGAACAGCCACGGTGAGATCGTGGTCGGCGAAGGGCCGCTCAATCAGGCCGCGTTCGCGATCCACTCGGCGATTCACGAAGCGCGCCCCGACATCGTCGCCGCCGCGCACACGCATTCGCTGTACGGCAAGGCCTGGTCGACACTCGGCCGGACAATCGATCCGCTCACGCAGGACTCGTGCTCGTTCTACGAAGACCATGCACTGTTCGACGACTTCCAGGGTGTCGTGCTCGACACCAGCGAAGGCGCGCGCATCGCCGAAGCGCTTGGCTCGAACAAGGCCGTGATCCTGAAGAACCACGGCATCCTCACCGCGGGCCCGAGCGTCGGTGCCGCGGCCTGGTGGTACATCGCGCTCGACAACGCATGCCATACGCAACTGCTCGCCGAAGCGGCCGGCAAACCGCAACTGATCCCACACGACGTCGCTGCACTCACACATGAACGCGTCGGCCGTCCAGGCGGCGCGTACTTTTCATTCGAGAGCCTGTACGAAGGACTCGTCGAAGCCGAACCGGACCTGCTCGACTGATGACGATCGGCAAACTGCGGCACTTCGTCGGTGAAATCGCGGCGATCGTCGACACAGCACGCGCCGAAGCCGAGCTGATCGAACGAGGTTCGGCCGCGCTGCGCCAGCTCGTCGCCGTCGACGACTGGCTGCCCGATGCGTACGCACAACCATCGCCGGATCGCTATCAACAGTTCCTGCTATACGCCGATGCGCGGCAGCGCTTTTCGGTGGTCAGCTTTGTCTGGGGGCCGGGCCAGCGCACACCGGTTCACGATCATACGGTGTGGGGCTTGATCGGCGTGTTGCGCGGCGCCGAGCGCGCAACGTCGTATCGACGCGATGCGCATGGTGTATTGCACACCACCGGCGACGACGTCCTGCTCGAACGCGGTACCGTCGACGCAGTCTCGCCCGATCTCGGCGACATCCACCGCGTCAGCAACGCCTACGACGACCGCGTGTCGATCAGCATTCACGTGTACGGCGCAAATATCGGCGCGGTACATCGCTCGGTGTATCCGCCCGACGGGGCGCCGCCGAAGCCCTTCGTCTCCGGCTATTCGAACGACACCCTGCCCAATCTCTGGAATCTCAGCAAGGAAGCCCTCGCCACATGAGTTCATTTCCGCTGCGCACCGTTCATGACGTGCGCGAAGCCCTGCTCGCCCGACGCGAGATCGCCCTGCTCGACGTGCGCGAAGAAGATCCGCATGCGCAGAGTCATCCGTTGTTCGCTGCCAACCTGTCGCTGTCGAAGCTCGAACTCGAAGCGTGGACGCGTCTGCCGCGCCGCACGGTGCCGATCGTCCTGCTCGATGCGGGCGAAGGCTATGCCGAACGTGCTGCACAGCGTCTGAGCGAACTCGGCTATACCGACGTTGCGCTACTGGACGGCGGCTTGGACGGCTGGGTTCGCGCGGGCGGAGAAACGTTTCGCGACGTCAACGTGCCGAGCAAGGCGTTCGGCGAATTCGTCGAAGCGCAGCGGCATACGCCGTCGCTATCCGCGCAAGCCGTCGACGCGTTGCTGAAAAGCGGCGAAGACGTCGTCGTGCTCGATGCACGCCGCTACGACGAATATCAAACGATGAACATCCCCGGCAGCATCAGCGTGCCGGGTGCCGAACTCGTGCTGCGTGCCCGCGCGCTGGCGCCGAACCCGGCAACGCGTGTGATCGTCAATTGCGCGGGGCGCACGCGCAGCATCATCGGTACGCAGTCGCTCGTGAATGCCGGGTTGCCGAATCCCGTGGCGGCACTGCGTAACGGCACGATCGGCTGGACGCTCGCGGGCCAGACGCTCGAACACGGCAGCGCGCGCCAGTTCGAACCACAGGCCGGCCATGCCACCGACGATCTCGCGCAGTCCCGGCGCGCCTCACGCGCACTCGCCGATCGCGCAGGCGTAAGCCGGACGACACTCGCCGAAGCGGCGGCATGGAGCGCAGACGCGTCGCGCACCACGTATCGCTTCGACGTCCGCACGCCCACCGAATATGAAACCGCACACGCGCCCGGTTTTCAGGGCGCGCCGGGCGGCCAGCTCGTGCAGGAAACGGAGATGTTCGCGCCGGTGCGGGGCGCACGCGTCGTGCTGTTCGACGACGATGGCGTGCGCGCCAACATGACGGCGTCGTGGCTCGCGCAGATGAACATCGATGTGTACGTCGTCGACGAGGCGAGCCACGAGGCGTTGACCGAACATGGCCCCTGGCGAGGCCCAAAGCCACAACCGGTCGCGACGCAGACCGTCGCACCTGAGGTGCTGGCGACGTGGCTCGCCGATCCATCGAGCGGTACCGTCGTGCTCGACTTCACCTCCAGCGCGAACCATGTGAAAGCGCATATTCCAGGCGCATGGTGGACGCTACGTTCACGACTCGCCGGCGACGCTGCGGACCTGCGCGCGCTGCCCGATGCGAAACGCTATGTGGTGACCTGTGCGACCAGCGCACTCGCGCCGTTCGCGGCGCCGGAAATCGCCGCACTCACGGGCAAGCCGGTGCATCTGCTGGCAGGCGGTACGGCAGCGTGGATTCAGGCCGGCCTGCCGCTCGAGGCAGGGGACGCGCGGCTTGCGTCGCCGCGCATCGATCGCTATCGGCGGCCGTATGAAGGCACCGACAGCGCACACGAAGCGATGAATGCGTATCTGGAGTGGGAGTACGGTCTCGTCGCGCAACTCGAACGCGACGGCACGCATGGGTTCTTCGTGATCTGACGGCGGGCCTTGATTGCGGGCCGCGCGGACACACTCAGGCGGCGCGCGCCACCCGCGCCGCCTTGAAGCGCTGCTCGATACTCGCCGACAGCACCGCAAGCGCGGCCTGCAGTTTGCCGAGCGCGCGCGAGCGCACCATCCACACGGCAATTTCCGGCTTGAAGTCGCTCAGCTGGATCACGTCGAGTTGCGCCGCGTGCGGACTTGCGTGCAACAACGGCAACGGCACGAGACCGAGCCCCACACCTTCGGCCACCAGCCCCAGTTGCAACTCGGTGCCGAACGTTTCGAGGTTCAGTTTGAGCGTCAACCCCTGACTCGCGAGCGCATGCTGCAGCCCCGCGCGAAACCCGCAACCGTCCGGGTTCAACACCCACCCGAAGGCGTGACATTCCGCCAGCGAATACACGCGCCGCTTCAAGCTGCCCTTCTTCGCCACCACGGCAAGCTTCAACGCACCGAGCGCGTCGGCCTGCAACGTGTCCGGAAAACTGCGGTTTGCCGGCAACAGCATCACGGCCGCATCGAGCGTGCCTTCATCGAGTTTTTGCAGCAACTGCGCGCCCCACCCTGTGGATATGCGCGCCTGCAACTCCGGATGTGCGAGCTTCAGTTCGCGCAATGCGTCGAGCAGCGCGACGTCGGCAACCGTCTGCGCAACGCCGAGCCGCAATACACCGGCAAGCGGTGCATCGACTGCAACGAGTTCGCGCAGCACGTCCATCTCGCGCACGATCGCGCGACACTGTTCGTAGACCACGATCCCCATCGGCGTCGGCTTCAACGGTTTGGTATTGCGATCGAGCAGCTCGACGCCGAGCGCTTCCTCGAAGTTCTGCAAACGCCGCGTCACGGCAGGTTGTGTCAATTCAAGCGAACTGGCTGCCTGGTTGAGCGACTGGCAACGCACGACGGCGACGAACGCCTCGATGTCATCGAGCTTCATTGAATCGATTCTCTGTTGAAAAAAGCCGGCCGGATCGCGGCAATGCGAATGAGCGTACCGTACGCGCGGCGCGTTCGTCCAGAGAAGCGCACGCATCCGCGGCATTTCGTCTTTGCATATTTAGAAAGCAGAACAATGCGTTTGCCTTATAACGAGCGCGTACGTATCGTGGACTGCCTGTTTGTCCGCTCCTGTCTCTTCATCGGTTCTCTATGCGCGTTCTGCTCGCCTCCCTGTTGCTCGCCGTGCTGCCTTCCGTGCTTCCCGCGGCAAGTCACGCCGCTACCGAAACCGTGCTCAAGGTCGGCGACCAGCAACTCCAGACGCGCGGCGTGCTCGAAGCATCCGGCCAGTTGAAGGACGTGCCGTACAAGATCGAGTGGTACAACTTTCCTGCGGCGCAGCCGCTTGGCGAAGCGCTGAACGCGGGCGCGATCGACGTCGGCGGGCTCGGCGACGCGCCGCTGATCTTCGCGTATGCCGCCGGCGCGCGCGTGCGTGCGGTGGCCGCGACGCGTTCGCAGCCGGTCGATTTGGCAATCGTCGTGCCCGAGAATTCACCCATCAAAAGCGCCGCCGATCTAAAGGGCAAGCGCATCGCTACCACGCGCGGCTCGATCGGCCACTACCTCACCATTGCGACGCTCGAACGCGCGGGCATCAAGCTCTCCGATGTCTCGTTGCGCTTCATGCAGCCCGCGGACGCGAAGGCCGCGCTCGCTACCGGTAACGTCGATGCATGGTCGACGTGGGACCCGTACGTGGCCCTCGCCGAACTGCGCGACCACGACCGCAGCATTGCGAACGGCGTGGGCGTATCGTCGGGTCTGAGCTTCCAGGCAGCGACTGACGAATCGATCAAGGCCAAGCACGCGCAGATCGAAGACTTCCTGCACCGTGTGGCGATCGGGCAGCGCTGGGCGCTCGCGCATCCCGATGAGGTCGCGGCGATGCAGTCGCAGGTCACGGGCCTGCCCACCGACGTGCTGAAGACCGTCTATCAACGCGCACAGTTGCATCCGGTTGCCATCGACGACAGCCTGATCGCCGAACAGCAAAAAACTGCCGACCTGTACCACCGCGCCGACGTCATCAAGGCACCGTTGAACGTGACGCCGAGCTTTGACCGGCAATTTGGTTTTAGTGACCACTAGCAAGCACTGATGTGCCCTGATGCGTGCTGACGCTTCATGGTCGCACGCCCCTGGAACCACCGATGACCATCCGCCACCCCGACACCGCGCTATCCGATGTGCGACCCGACGCCGACGCGCACGCTGCGCTCGCGGACCTCGACAGCGCAGCCGCCGATGCATGGCTCTCCACGCTCAGCGATACATTCGCCGCAGGCGCCGCAGAACTCGACCGTGGCGCACTATTTCCGCACGACAATCTCGCGCGTCTGCATGGCGCCGGTCTTCTTGCGTTGACGGTGCCGAGTGCGCTCGGCGGTCGTGGTGCAACGCTCGCGCAGACGCTCAAGGTGATCCGCGCGGTGGCACGCGGCGAGCCGTCTACCGCGTTGATACTCGTCATGCAGTACCTGTATCACCTGCGTCTGCAAGCCAATCCGAACTGGCCCGTAGCGCTCAAAGAGCGCGTGGCGCGCGATGCCGTCGAGCACGGCGCACTGATCAACTCGTTGCGCGTCGAACCGGAACTGGGCTCGCCATCGCGGGGGGGTCTGCCTGCTACTGTCGGTGCGCGGACCGGTGACCATTGGGTACTCAACGGCCGCAAGATTTATTCGACCGGCAGTCCCGGCCTCACCTGGTTGGCAGTGTGGGGGCGCACTGACGAAATCACACCGCGCGTTGGAACGTGGCTCGTGCATCGCGATTCACCGGGCATCCGTTTCGGCGAACCGTGGAATCACCTGGGCATGCGCGCCACAGGCAGCCACGAAGTGATCTTTGAAAACGTACGCGTCCCATTCGATCAAGCCGTCGATCTACAGTTACCGGGACCCGGCATCGGCAGTCTCGATCCGCTCACCGCGGTGTGGATGAACGTGCTGCTGCCTGCTGTCTACGATGGCGTGGCACGCGCCGGGCGCGACTGGTTCGCACAATGGGCCGCTACGCGCGTGCCGTCCGGACTCGCCGCGCCGCTGTCGAGCCTCGATAGTTTCCAGCAGACGCTCGGACGCATCGATGCGTTGCTCTTCAACAACCGCGTGCTGCTCGATGCAGGCGCGCGCGGCGACATCGCGTCTACGGATGCGCCGGTTATCAAGTATCTGGTCAGCCGCCAGGCGATCGAGGCCGTCGAACTCGCACTGGAAGCGAGCAGCAATCCTGGCTTGAGCCGCAACAACCCGCTCGAGCGCCACTATCGCGACGTGCTGTGCGCACGCATCCACACGCCGCAGAACGACACCGTGCTCGGCAATCTGGGCCGCGCGGGTTTCGCGGCACGCTAACACTCTGCCGGAATCCGGCGCATTCGAAACAGGAGTCGAGATGATGAGCGTCGAATTCATAGGCTACGTGAGCCACCAGGAGTCGAGTGAGATCCGTCTGCCGCACGGGCCAGCAGTGAATCCGCCGTATATCGCGGCTGTTGCGCAGGCGCATGAATACGGCGGCTTCGATCGCGTGCTGATCGCGCATTCGAGCGCATCGCCGGATGGTTTTCAGATCGCATCGTTTGTCGCACAGCAGACGAAACGCCTCGGCATCCTGCTCGCGCACCGGCCCGGTTTCGTTGCACCGACGCTCGCCGCACGCCAGCTCGCGACGCTCGATCACTTCAGCGCGGGCCGCGCGGCCGTGCACATCATCTCGGGCGGCGACGACGTCGAGCAGCAGCGCGACGGCGATTTTCTGACGCACGACGAACGCTATCAGCGCACCGACGAGTATCTCGACGTCGTCAAGCGCGCATGGACCAGCGACACACCGTTCGATCACACCGGCACGTACTACCATGTGGTCGGCCATCGGTCGCAGGTACGGCCGCTGCAGCAGCCGCATCTGCCGGTGTACTTCGGCGGCTCGTCCGACGCGGCGATCGCGATAGCCGGCAAGCACGCCGACGTGTACGCACTGTGGGGTGAATCGCTTGCGCAGGTGGCCGAGACGATCGCACGCGTGCGCGCGGCGGCCGCGGTTTATGGGCGCGACAAACACATCCGCTTCAGCCTGTCGCTGCGTCCGATCATCGCGGCCAACGAAGAGGACGCATGGGCGCGCGCGGATTCGATTCTCGAACGCGCGAAGGAAGTCGTCACACGCTCACCGAATTTCACGCGTCGGCCGAAAGATCCACAGAATATCGGTTCGCAGCGCTTACTGGCCGAAGCCGCGAAAGGCACGATCGTCGATACGCGTCTGTGGACCGGCATCGCCGCACTGACGCGTGCCGCGGGCAATTCGACAGCGCTGGTCGGCACGCCGCAGCAAGTAACGGATGCGCTGCTCGAATATCGCAAGCTCGGTGTGTCGACGTTTCTGATCCGCGGTTTCGATCCGCTCGAAGATGCGCTTGCATATGGGCGCGATCTGTTGCCGCTCGTGCGTGCGGCCGTGGCGCAAGCCGATGCGCAGGTCTCATCGCGTGAAGTGGCAACGGCGTAAGCCGGAGTAATCTGCGGCAGGGTCGTAAAAAGACACGCGATTGGCAATAGCGCTAACATAGCGAACGGTTTGTGCTTACAGAAATTACATCGCCCCGTTCACTGTTTTCGTATATAGCCGATGGATCCATCCGCAACCTTGCTGTCGTCATCCGCGTCGGTGCTGCTCGTCGACGATCAACCGATCGTCGGCGAGATGGTCGCGCGAGCACTGGCAAACGAAAGCGATATCGAGCTTCATCTCTGCTACGACGGCCGCGAAGCCGTCTCGGTCGCGCGCGAACTCAAGCCTACGGTGATCTTGCAGGATCTGGTCATGCCTGGCGTCGAAGGACTCGACGTCGTACGTAGCTATCGCGCCGATCCTGCTACGGCGCACATTCCGGTCATCGTGCTGTCGTCGCGCGAACAACCGATCATCAAAAGCGCGGCCTTCGTTGCCGGCGCAAGCGACTACCTCGTCAAGCTTCCCGATGCGATCGAGCTGATCGCGCGGATTCGCTACCACTCGAACTCGTATATCGCGGCGCTTCAACGCAATGAAGCGCTCGACTTTCTATCGCACGACATGCGCTCGCCGCTTGCTTCGATCCTCGCATTGATCGAAACGCATCGCGGCAAACCGGAACCACAGCAGGCGCTGCTCGAACGCATCGCGTCGCACGCCAGCACTGCGCTGGCGCTCGCGGATGGCTTCGCTCATCTGGCGAGAGCGCAATCCGAATGGTTGCACGTCGAAGAATTCGATCTCGGCGATCTCGTTGAAGTAGCCGCCGACCAGTTGTGGGAGAAGGCGCAGGCGAGGCACTCGCGAATCTCGGTGAACATACCTGCGCAGGCGCATCCTTTTGTCGGCGACCGGTTGATGTTGACGCGCGCCGTGTCGAATCTCATCGACAATGCGCTCAAGTACGGGCCGGCTGGGTCGGAGGTACGTTGCACGCTTGCTGGATCTGAGGGTACCTGGTCGATCAGCGTCGAAGACGAAGGACCCGGTATTCCGGAAAGCGCACACGAGAAAGCGTTGCAGCGCTTCGGCAGATTGCCTTCGCATGTGGCGAGCAACGTCGACGGTTATGGGCTCGGTCTCGCCTTCGTCAACGTCGCGGCGATGAAACATCATGGGTCGGTGGCAATGCGGCGGGCGGACACGGGGTTTGCGGTGACGCTGTTGCTGCCGCGAACTGCTGCTGCGTAGCCGATACTGCTGCTAAGCGAGCACGTCCGAAAACACCCGTGCCGAAAACCGGTTTGAATCCGTCCCGCTGTTCAGCACACCGACCGTCTTCAGATCGTCCGCATAGAGCGCGATCTCTTTCCTGAACGCATCGCCAACCGGATGATGTTTGTCGGTATGACTCTTCAGCATCGCCGTGAGCTGCCCGACGTCCGCCGACGGCGCATACGCGGAGAATATCGCCGCCGCATCCGCCGGGTTGTTTGCTGTCCACTCAGTCGCCTCAAGCAACGCTTGAGTCAGCGCCTGCGCGGTCGCGCGGTCCTTGCGCACCAGCGTGCCACGCACACCGAGTACGCAACAGACGCGGTTCTGATATTCGCCGCACAGGTTGTTCGACACTTCGTATAAGTGATCGGATTCGCGCAGCGTCCAGATGGTCGGATCGCCATCGGCGATGGCGTGCACCTCGCCCTTCTTCAACGCAACGCCGAGCAGGTTGGCCGGATACTGGCGCCATTGCACCTCGTTGTCGGGATCGATGCCGATCTTCTTCAGCGTGATCGCAAAGAAATTCTTCGCGGGACTCGCCATGTCGCTGACGCCGACCGTGCGTCCTTTGAGCCCGGCCAGATCGACGATGCCCGACGTGCGCGTAGCGAGCAACCGCATGCAACCGCCATGAATGCCCGCGGTGAGTTTGACGTCGAAACCTTGTTCGAGCGGCTTGATCCAGCGCAGCGCCATGCCGACGCCCGCATCCGATTTGCCGGTGGCGATCGCTTCGAGCAGCTGATCGGTGGAACCGGCGAAGTTGATCAGCTCGACCTGCAAGCCGTGGCGTTTGAAGAAGCCCTGCTTCACCGCGACCGGTACCGGGGCGGTACAGATTGCGCCGGCGTTCCACGACAGCTTGAGCGGCTTGAGTGTGTTGTCGGCCGCATTGTCCGCGTACGCGAGTGGTCCCGACAGACCCAGCGACACACCGCCTAGTGCGGTTGCGCCCGCGGCCCACGCAGTTCTACGCAACCAGGCACGGCGCTCGGAGTTGATCGGTGTTGTATCGTCGAAAGTGTCCATGGTGCTGCATTCCCCTTTGTGTAGCGTTCTATGTTGTGACGTGCGGGCCGCTCATGCGTCGAGCCCAAGCTGCGCCAGCACCTGCCGGCGCAACGCCACCAGCTTCGGATCGTCGCGATGCCGCGGATACGGCGCGTCGTTGCGCACCTCAGTGAGGATGCGTGCCGGTCGCTCGCTAAGCACGATCACGCGGTTGGCCACGACGAGCGCTTCTTCGACGTCGTGCGTGACGAACAGCACCGAGAAACGCGCGGCCTGCCACAAGCGCACGAGCTCCCCCTGCATGCGGATACGCGTCAATGAATCGAGCTTGCCGAATGGCTCGTCGAGTACCAGTAGCGCCGGGTCGTTGACGAGCGCACGGGCGAGCGCCGCACGCTGCGCCATGCCACCCGATAACTGATGCGGAAACGCGTCGGCAAACTCAGACAAGCCAACCAGTTCAAGCGCGGCATCGATCCGTTCGTCGATGTTGCGTGAATCATTGTTATCGCTGCGCTTGCCGCCACGCCGCGCGCGCCGTTGCGCCTCAGGTCCGATACCGACGTTGCCGCGCACCGTGCGCCACGGGTACAACGTCGGGTCCTGAAACACCACGACACGCGAAGGATCGGGCCCGTCGATCGGCGCACCATCGGCGAGCAGGCTGCCGCGCGTCGGCTTGTCGAGCCCTGCGACCAGTCGCAGCAAGGTCGACTTGCCACAGCCACTCGCGCCGAGTAGCGCAACGAATTCACCCGGTTCGACGGACAGGTCGATGTCGTCGAGCACATCGAGCGCCGCACCGCGCAACGCAAACCGGTGGCTGACGTGGCGCACGTCGATACGTGCGCCGGCGCGTTGAGTCGCGGTCTTATCGCTGACCACAACGGAAGCGGAAGCCGAAGAGGAAGTCACCATTTGAGCAAACCCTTTTGCCACGCGAGCAAGCGGTCGCGCAACCGGAACAGCAGCGTGATCAGACCCGAGCACATCAGTGCCATCACGAGCAGTGCGGCGTACATGTTCGAGTAAGCGGCCCAACCTTGTGCCCATTGCAGATACCAGCCGAGCCCTGCTTTCACACCCATCATCTCGGCGACGATCAGCACCGAGAACGATGCACCAAGCCCCATGAACAACCCGACGAACACCGACGGCAACGCCGCGGGAATCGCCACCTTCAGGATCAGAAAACCTGGGCGTGCACCGAGCGTGCGCGCAACGTCGTAATACGCCGGGTTGACGCCGGCCACACCCGACCACGTCAGCACGGCAACCGGAAACGCAGTGGCCAGCGCGATCAGGAACACGCTTGCGCTAAAGCTCGACGGAAAGAAGAAGAAGGCGAGTGGCAACCAGGCGGTGGCGGGCAACGGCCCGATCAGCCGCAGCACCGGATGCAGCCAGTAGCCGACGGCGCGCGACCAGCCGATGCTCACGCCGGTGACGAACCCGGTCGCCGCGCCAATCACATAGCCATACGCGAGCAGCCCGAGCGAATGCGCGACACTCGATGCAAGGCGCGGAAAGTCGTCGAAGAACACTGCGATCAACGCTTGCGGCGGTGCGAAGAACGGGCGCGGCAACCATTCGAGCTTCGCGGTCGCTACTTCCCACGCACCGATGCCCAACGCAAGCGCGAGCAACCAGGGTGCCGCGACGAGCCACGTTTCGGCGTACGTGCGCTTGCTTTGCGCATCGTGTTTGCTGTCTGCTTCATTGGTACGTTCGGCCGCTATTACCGCGGCGCGCCAGCCCGCAATCCCAATCGATGCGGCAAGTACCGCCAGCACGAGCTTCAGAACGAGCAGCTCCTGCGTATACGGCCAGTCGTCGAGATTCGGCCACCACTGCGTGAGCGCAGCGCTACCGGCCCACGCGAACGCGGCCAGCGCAGCGATCCGCACGCGACGTGTCGTCTCGCGAGACAACACGATTGAACGCCGCGATGCGACCGGAGAATCGAGAAACTCGGATTGTGTGGACATGACGGTCGGAGTGGCTTCACGCCGCGGCGAGTTGAGTATCGGAGATCGATCGCACGTCGATGCGACGTGGCAGGATTGCGTCGCGATACGCGCTGTCGGCGACCTTTTGCAGCGACGCGATGTCGGTGGCGCTGACGAAGTGCTGCTTCAACGATGCGCGCGCGGTGATCTGCTTCGCTGCTGCAAGTGGTGCGCGGGTGAGCGACGCGTAGATCTGCGCATACGCATCGGGGTTCGCAAGCGCCCAGTCGCCGGCACGCTGAAAACGCAGCAGAACATCCGTGATGGCAGCGCGTTTGTGCGGGTCCGCGGCCGCGCTACCCGACGCCGTGATAAAGCCAAGCCCGCTATTGATACCGGTGCCGTCGCGCAGGATGCGCGCGCCGCGCTGCACGGCGATGCCGTAGTACGGATCGAAGGTGGCCCACACGTCGATCGCACCGGATGCGAACGCGGCGAAAGCATCGACGGGTAGTACGAAGCGCACCGATACGTCGTTGCGCGACAGCCCCGCTTCGGCGAGCGCACCATACAACTGGTACTGCGAAATGCTGCCGCGCGCCGACGATACGAACACCGTGCGCCCCTTCAGATCGGCAACGCTGCGCAGCTTCGAATTTTCCGGCACGAGGATGCCGAGCTGCGAGCCCGAACCGACGCGTGCCGCGACGATCTTCAGCGTCGGATCGCCGACCGCAGCGGCGAGCACCGGCAGGTCGCCGGCCGGCGCGAGATCGACAGCACCCGAGCGCTGCGCTTCGAACAACGGCGCCGCGCCCTGGAAGTTGGCCCAGTGAAATGCGTAAGGCGTGCCGTCCAGTACTTTTGCCGCTTCGGCGAGCGCACGTGTGCCGCCGGCTTGATCGCCGAGCACGAGCGTGACGGAGGAAAGATCGGTGGTCGCCGCGCGTGCGTCGGCGCTGGAGAATGCACCGAGGGCAACCGCTGCTGGTGCCGCGCCGAGCAGGCGTAGCGCGCGTCGGCGAGTCAACAGAAATTCGTGGTCGGGAACGGTCGTAAAAGCAGGAACGGAAGCGGCCATAAATCCTCGCGGGGCAATGTCATCGCACAGAGTAGCGAGCCATCGCGCCGTTGAGAATTATCCAATTCCGATATGTTTATATCGCTTTAATATTTATGCTTTGCATATTTTGAAATGCTGCTTCAGCGTCGGGATTGTCGTTGATGCTAGGGTAGGTGCGACTGCCGCCACAGTTGTGCGACTGAGAGTCGAAGTTGGTGCGACTGGTCTACATGGTCGTGTGGCGCCAGAATCGCGTCGTCTGCTGCACCTTGACCGAATCGGGCCGCATCGACCCTGTCTCCAGAATTAGCGACAATGGTGCCAGTATCCACAGCCTACTTACCCCAAGCTGCTACCAATCCATTCGGAAGAGCCCATGCGAGAAACAGACACAATCGCGCTAATCGTCGACCCCGATTTCGGTGCCTTAGTTGATGATATTGCCGCGAAGGTGGCCCATACGTGGATCGTTGACTCTGACGAGAACTGCGCAGCCGTCAAAGAGATCTGGCAATCATCAACGAGGCCGCTCGACCAGACGATGAAGAACGGAATCACGACTTTCCGCCGATACGGTGCGGATCGAGAAAGCTGGTGTGACGCTGTTCTGGATTCAATAGAAGACCACCACGATAGTCGCAGAGGAAATCCCGGTTACGCTCTGCTCGAGGTCTACGGAACACCTCTTACTGATCGACTCCGGAGCTCACTTATCGAATGCGGGTTCTCGACGTTCACCGCAACTGATTTCGGCTTCCGTGCTGAGAAAGTCGAGTAAACCGGCATTTCCTAGGTTAGGCATTCCATGCCGCGCGAATCCTATCTGCGACCTACAACGATAGCCTGGTGGTAAATAGCTCTCAGGCGAACGATCCGAATCGTAGCCCGCGACCGGCCGTTAATGAGAAAGCTGAAAGTCTGACGTGGGTCGACCTCAGCCCGCTGCGTGGGGCGGTACTCGGCCATCATGAGCCGCTCGTCGAGAGGTTTGGCTGGACATTCCAGCGGCGGAGGCAACTGGAAAGCGGTCACTCGTTTGGTATCATCAATCGACCTTAACCCGTTTTTCCCAATCAAAAATTCTGTGGCACGCGATCGACGTGCGGAGCTTTGCCTTCGCCAGGCAAGAAGATCGCACCCAGGAGGTGCGTAGGCTATACAAAATGCGCCAGAGAACATCGCCGACAGAACTCTCGCGTCGGTGATCTCCGATGACCTTTGCGTTTCTGTGCCGTTTATCGGACTTGCGAATGGCGCAGCGTGGGATGATTGTGTCGAATACTATTTTCGCTGCCCGAACGGCAATGAAAATTCTTCATTGCATGCGGAAACGTACCGCGGCAACGGTGGTTACTGCAAACCGCCAGGCGTCCATTTCACCGATTCCACCACTTGAGCGTTACTAACCATGACTACGACAGAACACCGTGTTGCGCTGTCCAGCCCCTTCCCTGTCGAACGATTGGCGTCGTTCGCAGATGGCAATGCCGGCGGCAATCCCGCCGGGGTTGTAATTTGCGAGGCGCTGCCGGATGCCGCCGCCATGCAGGCAATCGCAGCGGAGGTCGGCTATTCCGAAACGGCATTTGCTGCGCCGCTTGACGGTACCTGGCGGGTACGTTATTTCGCACCCGAAATCGAGGTTCCGTTCTGTGGACATGCGACCATCGCGCTGGGAGCTGCACTTGCTCGGCGTGAAGGAGATGGCTTGTTCCACCTGCGCCTCAACCAGGTGGAAATCACGGTCGAAGGAAGGCGGGACGGTGCAACATTGGTCGCCGCCTTACAGTCGCCGCCGACCCACAGTGAGCCAGCACCGCCTGATTTGGTACGCGATGCACTGGTACTGTTTGGCTATACGCAGGCGGACCTTGATCCGCGTCTACCACCTGCGATTGCGGAAGGTGGCGCGAAGCACCTCGTCCTTGCACTCGCCACGCGTACCCGCTTATCTGAAATGCATTATGACCTCGATGTCGGCCGCGAACTGATGCTTGCACATGGGTTTGCCACTATCGCGCTGGTGTACGCAGAGCACCAACGGTTGTTTCACGCTCGCAATCCGTTCGCTGCGGGCGGTGTGTACGAAGACCCTGCGACCGGAGCCGCAGCGGCGGCCCTAGCTGGCTATCTACGGGATGCAAGGTGGCTACGAGATGGAGCTGTCGACATCATCCAAGGCGAGGACATGGGGATGCCGAGCCGTATTCACATGGAGATTCCACCTGAAATGGGCTCCAGCATACGGGTGTCAGGCGCGGTTCGCTCACTGGATTAATGCGGCCCACGAGCATTATCGGCCGCTCTGGCACCACTGACGCAATTTGACCGATATCGATTGACTGCATCTCCACTGTCCCGGTATCAGTTCTGATCTAGACTGCGCGGCCGGTCGACCTCCGAAACCAGCCAGTCAATTCTCCGCTCGCGAGTGGCAACTTCGGGTCGATTTCGGCCGATCGACTCCGCGACATGCGACAACATTGACACGAGCGTAGACCAGTCGCACGAACTTTGGCGCTCCGCTCCAGCAAATGCGGCGCGGCTACGCGTAAGCCTTTGCATATGCAATGTGCGCGCTCGCGTTAGCCACGACGCCCCACGATAGCAATTCATGCAACTTGCGAAACGTCACCGCTTCTTCCCGCGCCCCTTCTTCGACTGTGCCGACACCGCCCCAACCGAGGCGCGCATCGTCACCGTGATCGGGAACTCGCGCACGATGTCGTTCGTGGTTCCGTAGCATTGGTTCAGCAGCCAGCGCACCGCGTTCTGCGTGAGCTCCGCCGTGGGCATGTGCACCGAGGTCAGCGCCGGCGACGAGTATGGCGCCGAATAATCGTCGTCGTAGCCGATCACCGAAACGTCCCCGGGTATCGACAGCCCCGCCTGCTGCAAACGGGCCAGCGCGCTCACCGCCATCGAGTCGTTCGCGCAGAACAACCCGGTAAACGACCGCCCGGTGTCGAGCAGCGTCTGTGCCGCGGCATAACCGCCTTCAGCCGAGAAGTCCGATTCGATCAACACGACATCCTCGCGCTCGATACCCGCGCGCGCCAGTTCCGCGAAAAATCCGTCAAGCCGGATCAGGTTGTCCGACGCGCTCGACGGCCCCGCGATCACCGCAATCTCGCGATGCCCGTGATCGAGCAGCGTGCGCGCCGCCAGTTCGCCGCCGCGCCGGTGGTCCGGGCAAAACGACGCATCGGGCAACTGTGCGAAGCCACGGTTGAGGAACGCCATCCGCGGATGCAACGCGTGCAGCATGATCAGATCTTCGTCATGCAGATCGTGGCTGATGACGACGACGCCGTCGCAATCGCGGGCAATCAGAAAGCGCACTGCCTCGATCGCCTGCTCGCGGGCCGACACCTCGCCGCAACCGGTCGCGACCACCACGTGACGATGCACGTTGCGTAGTTCGGTATCGGTCTGCTTGAGGATCGTGCCGTAGTACGGGCCGAAAAAAGTCGGCACGAAGATGCCGATCACGCCGAGCGAGCGCGTCGCCATCGCGCGACCGATCGACGAAGGCCGGAAGTTCAGCTCCGCGATTGCGGCCTGGACGCGCGCCACCGCATCGGCCGATACCGGTCCTTTGCCGGAAAGCGCGCGCGATGCGGTCGAGAGGCCGACGCCCGCGCGCTCTGCCACGTCTTTCAAGGTTGCCACGCACACTCCATCGGATCTGAACGCAACTAAAAACGCCGTCTATCGATGCATCGTGGCTACGCTACAGGCGCGCGCCACTGGCTTCGTCGAACAGCGAAATATGCGCGCCGTCGAACGAGAATCCGAACGCATCGCCGGAAGCGACGGGTGTCTTGTCCTGATCGATCGACGCGATCTGTATGCCATGATAGTCGAGCCAGATAACCTGATGGTTGCCCATCGGTTCGACGAGGGTGACGGCGCCGCGTTGCGTGCTGTTGGTGTCGTGGCCGTTCGCCCCGTTGATCGCAGCGTTGATCCGCACGTCTTCGGCACGCACACCGAGCACGCAAGGCAGATCTTCCGCAGGCGGACGCTCGAAGCGATACGCAGACACGTCGAGATCGAGCTGCGCCGTACGAAAGCGCACGCTATCGCCATTCCGCTGCAACCGGCCGTTCAACAGGTTCATCGCCGGCGAGCCCAGAAAGGTCGCGACAAACAGGTTATCGGGCCGCGCATAGACTTCGGCTGGCGTACCGATCTGCTGGATCACACCGCCGCGCATCACTGCCATTCGCGTGGCGAGCGTCATCGCTTCCACCTGGTCGTGCGTCACGTAGATCATCGTCGCACCGAGCCGCTGATGTAGCTGCTTCAACTCGCGCCGCAACTCGGTGCGCAGTTTCGCATCGAGATTCGACAACGGTTCGTCGAACAGGAACACATCGGCTTCGCGCACGATCGCGCGGCCGATTGCCACGCGCTGCCGCTGGCCGCCCGATAACTGAGCGGGCTTGCGACGCAGCAGCGGTCCCAGTTGCAGCATCTCGGACGCGCGATTGACGCGCCGTGCGATCTCCGCCTTCGGCGTACCGTTGATCCGCAACGCAAACGAGAGGTTGCGCTCGACGCTCATCGTCGGATAAAGCGCGTACGACTGGAACACGAGCGCGATGCGCCGGTCCTTCGGATCGGCCCACGTCATATCCTCGCCGCCGATCTCGATGCTGCCGCCGGCCACATCGATCAGCCCGGCAATACTGTGCAGCAACGTCGACTTCCCGCAGCCCGATGGCCCGAGCAGCACGACGAACTCGCCGGCCCGCACGTCGAGATCGAGCGCATCGATCACGGCGTTCGCGCCGAGCTGGATTTTCAGGTTGCGGATCGACACATTCGCTACGTTGGCCATGCCCTATCCCTTGACTGCGCCTGAAGCAATGCCGCGGACAAACCAGCGGCCTGAAATAAAGTAGATCGCGAGCGGCACCATCGACGTCAGTATCGTCGCGGCCATGTTGACGTTGTACAAACGCTCGCCGGTCGTCGTGTTGATGATGTTGTTCAGTTGCACGGTCATCGGCAGATTCTTCGTACCGGCAAACACGAGGCCGAGGATGAAGTCGTTCCAGATACCCGTCACCTGCATGATCAGCGCGACGACGATGATCGGCGTCGACATCGGCAGCATCAACTGGATGAAGATGCGCCAGAAGCCGCCGCCGTCGATGCGCGCGGCCTTGAACAGCTCAAGCGGAATCGCTGCGTAGTAGTTGCGGAACAGCAGCGTCATCACCGGCATGCCGAAGATCGTATGGATCACGATGATGCCCGGCAGCGAGCTGAACAGATGCACGCTTGCGAGCACTCGAACGAGTGGATAGATCATCACCTGCACGGGAATAAACGCGCCCATCATCAGCACCGCGAACAGCACACCGGCGCCGCGTGGCCGCCAGAACGATAGCGCATAACCATTCACCGCGCCGATGAAGATCGACACGATGGTGCTCGGCACGACGATGCGCACCGAGTTCCAGAAGCCGACGCGAATCCCGTTGCAGTCGAGCCCCGTGCAGGCCGATTGCCACGCGACGCTCCACGGTTGCAGCGTGAAATGCGCCGGCAGCGCGAGCAGATTGCCGAGCCGGATTTCTTCCATCGGCTTTACCGACGTCACGAGCATCACGTACAACGGCAACAGGAAGAACAGCGCTGCGGTAAGCAGAAACGCGTACACGCCGACGCGTGCCGGTGTGAAACGCGAACGGCGCCGCGCCGCAGTACGCGGCACGCTGGGAGTGGAAATCGTGGTGCTCATCAGACGTCCCTGCGCAGCGCGACACGGCTGCGTGCGTAGAAGATCGGCGCGAGTATTGCGAGCACGGTAGCGAGCAACACGATCGATGCCGCCGACGCGAGCCCGATGTTCGCGCGGCCGAACAGATAGTCCATGATGAACTTCGCCGGCACTTCGCTCGCGGTGCCGGGACCGCCTTGCGTCATCGCGACGACCGCGTCGTACAGCTTGACGACCATCACGAACAGCAGCACGAAGGCGGTGGACATCGACGGTCCGAGCATCGGTATGACGATGCTCGCATAGACGCGCCAGCGCGGAATCCCATCGATGCGCGCAGCCTTCCACAACTCATCATCGATACCGCGCAGCCCTGCGAGCAGCAGCGCCATCACGAGGCCGGACGCCTGCCAGACCGTCGCGATGACGAGCGTGTAGATCACGAAGTCCTGATCGACGATCCAGTCGAAGCTCGCGTGCACGAAGCCGAGCCGGTGCAGCACCTGCTGCACGCCCAGTTCGGGATTGAGGATCCATTGCCAGACGAGCCCGGTCGCGACGAACGACATCGCGTACGGATACAGGAACACAGTACGCAGCGCGCCTTCGGCGACGACACGCTGGTCGATGAAGATCGCGAGCAACAACCCGATCACCATGCACGCGACGATAAAGCACGCGCCGTACACGACGATGTTCTGCAGCGAAACGATCCAGCGGTCGTTCTCGAACAGCCGCACGTACTGCGTCACGCCCGCAAAGCCGCCCGACGGGAACGTACGCGAGAAACTGAGCGAAACGCGCGCCGTCCACAGCATCGTGCCGAGATACGCGAACAGCACGGTCAGCGCCATCGGCAGCAGTGCGACCCACGCGGCCCACGGCAAGCGCCGGCCGAGCGGCTTCGGGCCCCGCTGGATCGTCACGCTACTCATGGCGCGCTCAACCTCCGCTCTTCAGCGCACTGGCGAATGCCTTCTGCGCATCGTCGACGGATTCGTCCTTGTTCCAGAAGTTCGTGATCACGTCCGTCAGCGCGCCTTGCAGGTCAGGCGGAATCAGCATCTCTGGGTTCGGCAGCTGACGCGACTTGTCCTTCATGATCGCGATGCCTTCCTTCGCGCAGATATCGAGGCTGCTCGCATCGACGTCCGGGCGAATCGGGATCGAGCCTTTCTTCGCGCTAAACGCGACCTGCGCGGCCGGCGACGTCATCACCGTCGCGAGCAGTTGCTGCGCCTTGATCGTGTTCGGGTTGTCAGACTTCGGGAACACGAACACGTCGCCCGCCACCATGTACGGCGAATGCGGACCGAAGCCCGGGAAGCAGCCGAAGTCCTTGCCCGCCACCTGGTGCGCCGCCGAGAACTCGCCTTTCGCCCAGTCGCCCATGATCTGCACGCCGGCCTTGCCCGAGATGACGAGCGCGGTTGCGTCGTTCCAGTTACGCCCCGGCGAACCCGGATCGACGTACGCGTGCAGTCGCTTGAAGGCGGTCAGCACGTTCTTGAACGCCGCCGACTTCACCGCGTTCACATCGCGGTCGCGATAGACCTTCAGATACAAATCGGTACCGCCGACATCGGCAAACACCGCATCGAAGGTGATTTTTTCCTGCCACGCCTGACCGCCGAGCGCGAGCGGAATCAGACCGGCGGCCTTTAGCTTGTCGAGGTCGGCGAGGAACTCGTCGTAAGTTTGCGGTTCGCGCGCAATGCCGGCCTTCTGGACCGCCGCCTTCGAATAGAAGAACCAGCTCTGCATGTGGATGTCGACCGGCGCCGCGTAGAAATGGCCGTTCGCCTTGATGCTGTCGAGTATCGATTGCGGGAAAATCGCGTTCCAGTTTTCCTTTGCTGCAACCGAATCGAGGTTGTTCAGCAGACCCTGGTCGATCAGGTCGTGAAACTGCTTCGATGTGTTGAACTGGGCGGCGGTCGGCGCATCGCCGCCGACGATGCGGTTGATCGCCGTCGCACGTGCCTGATCGGCGCCGGCTACCGCGTTGTCGACCCACTGGCCACCGGCCTTGTTGTAGGCATCGGCGAACTGACGGATCGCCGCCGACTCTCCCCCCGAGGTCCACCAGTGAATCACGTTGGCCTTCAGCGGTGCATCGGCCTGTGCCACGATGCCGTGCAACATCAATGCAGCAACGACAGCCGTCACCGCACCCGCGAATTTTCTTCTGCTGTTCATTCCGTCTCCTCCAGGCTTCGTGCCCGAATGTTCAGTCGAGATGCCAACCAGCTCCAACAGACTCAGCCGCGCGCACGGCGCTCGGCAAGAAACTTCGCAATCAGCTCGCCGCTATGTTTGATCGTGCGTTGCTGCGTATCGTAGTCGACATGGACGACACCGAAACGCGGCGCGTAACCGTACGCCCACTCGAAGTTGTCCAGCAGCGACCACACGAAGTAACCGCGAATATCGACTCCCGCCTTGATCGCCTCGTCCACCGCGGCCATATGGCGCTTCAGGAACGCGATGCGCTGCGAGTCGTCGACACGCCCACCGACCACCGCATCGTCCGACGCCATGCCGTTCTCCGTAATATAGACCGGCGGCAGATTGGCATACGTACGATTGAAGCCGATGAGCAGATCGCGCAAGCCGTCCGGGTTCACTTCCCAACCGAGCTGCGTGCGTTCCACGCCTTCGAGCGGCACTTCCGTGAAACCGTGCGCACCATCGCTCTTGACGTTCGAGCGGAAGTAATAGTTTGCGCCGAGAAAATCCATCGACACCGAGATCGTCTCCATATCGCCTTCCAGCACGAGCGGCTCGGTGCCCGGCCACAGCTCGAACAGGTCTTCGGGGTAGCTGCCCTTGAGCAGCGGATCGAGAACCCACGCGTTGTGCTGTACCTCGAACAGATGCGCGGCACGCTGGTCGGCGGGGTGCTCCGAATTCGCGGTGCCTCTCCCGAAGTTCGCGACGAGGCCCTTCTGCGAGCGCGGATCGTTTGCACGCAGTGCCTGCACCGACAGCCCATGACCCAGCAACAGATGATGCATCGCCTGCGTCGCATAACGGCCATTCGTGCGGCCCGGCGCATGACGCCCTTCGGCATAGCCGAGATACGCGGAGCACCACGGCTCGTTGAGCGTGGCCCATGAATCAACCTGGCCTGTCAGTTTGCGGCTCGTCAGGTCGGCGTAATCGGCGAGACGGTACGCAGTGTCGCGATTGAGCCAGCCGCCGCGATCCTCGAGATGCTGCGGCAGGTCCCAGTGGTACAGCGTGACGAAGGTCTTGAGTCCCTTCTCCTTCAGCCGGCCGAGCAGTCGCTTGTAGAAGTCGATTCCCTTCGCGTTCGGCCGCCCTGCTTCGTCCATCACGCGCGGCCACGCGATCGAGAGACGGTACGCCTCGAAGTTCAGTTGTGTCAGCAGGTCGAGATCGCTCTCCCACCGATGATAGTGATCGCAGGCGAACTCGCCGGTCTGGCCGCCGACCACCTTGCCCGGCGTCGCCGAGAAGGTGTCCCAGATCGACGGCAAGCGACCGTCTTCGTGAATCGCGCCTTCGATCTGATACGAAGCCGTTGCCGCGCCGAGCAGGAAGTCCTTGCGCCACAGAGACGAATCGGCGGGCGGGGTGAAGGCGTCGGGTTGGGACGTTGCCGCGCTGCCTGCGTGCGGATCGGTGGGGGCGATGGTTGCGTCGTGTATCACAGGCTCTCCTGCGCGAAATCGTTGAACGGGAGTCACCGCACGGAACCGGTTACGGATGACAAAAAATGGCTGTGGAAGCGCTTCCACAAGAACAGCGTACGATAGCAGTGGCGAATTCGCCGCTGCTATCGGGGTTTGTCTGGATAGGGGATGACGCGTGCGGAAGCACGCGCTGCATTTACTGAAAGGATCTGCCAGACGAGCGTCAGAGCGCCGTCAGATGGCGGACGAAACGTCGCTCAAGCAGGCGGTCTCTGCACGACGACGCCATACCAGCCGAGCCCGCGATAACTCTCGTAACCGGGCGTCGCCGCGAACGAGACCGTGGTGCGCCCATCGGCCGCGCGATAGAAGCCGGTGCGATGGCCCTCGGTGACGAGGCGGAACTGTTCGTTGAGTCCATCCGCCTGATCCGAACTCGCGATGATGCGAAACGCGGAATCGACGATCATGCAGCGCGTGCGCTGCCATTCCTCGTCGGTAAGCCGCACGCCCTTGACGACCGCGGATGCCTGCGTGGCCCAGTCGAAGAAGATCACCAGCGCGCCGAGCGGTTGTCCGTCCACGGCACCGTGTTCGCGGATCGCGGTGGCGTAGGTGGCGACGTGGGCGTTTTTCAGCAGCGGCAACGCTTCGATGTCACCGGCGACGAAGTCCGCACCCGATGGCGTTTTCATCGCCTCCTTGAACCAGCGCGCGTCGGCAATATTGCGGCCCGCCACCGAGTAAGTCTGCGGCCGGCCGTTGGCGACGACCGTGCCCGATGCATCGACGATCCACAGGTCCAGGTACACGGTGTAGCTGTCGAGTATCACCGACAGCCGGCGCGACGCATGCTCGCGCTCCTGCCCGCCGCCTGTTGCGAGACAGTCGACCACGGCCGAATCGGTGGCCCACCAGCGCACGTCGCACGAGCGCTCGTACAGGTTGCGATCGACGATGTCGATCATGTTCAGCGCGAGATCGGCACAGCGCTGCCCTTCGTGCGAGCGCAGCCGCTCGATCATGCTGTCGCCGAGATCGGTCAGCTTCGACAGCGAACCGGCGAGTTCCTTGTTCAGCACCGTGGTGATGTCGGAGATACGCGCGGAGACATGCTTGACCTGGTTGGCGACGACCGCGAAGCCCTTGCCTGCATCGCCGGCGCGAGCCGCTTCGATCAGCGCGTTGAGTGCGAGGAAGGTGGTCTCGCGGTTGATGTCGTTGATGTCGGAGATTTTTCCGGTGGCCAGCTTCTTGACCTGATGAGTGAGTTCGACGATTTCTTGCGGATTCGACATGGCGCGGCCCCGAGTGGATAACTGGTTGTTTTCCACGTTGCAGCAAGTATCAGGCCGAGCGCGTGCTGGCATGGCGGCAGGCATCGGCTACGACGCAAACGTTTCGTATGTGCATTGCGCAGGTTTGCTCAAGCGCCCGGGCCGCTATGGACGGCACGCTGTAGCACCACCGATGTGCAGGTCTGCGCGATAAAGGTGACGCCGCCGCGGCGCGCCTGGATGACCGAATCTGCGCCACCACTCCGTTTTTTGATACCGTTCGTCAATCATTGCCATTGTTCAGGTCGTTCCCATGTCGCAACCCAGACCGCCTAACCGCGTCTTTCCCACCGGCGCCCCAGGCATCCAGACCCTGACGACGGTGATCATCAGCGTCGTGGTCGTGTGCGGGCTGTACTTCGGCCGCGCGGTGCTGGTGCCGATCACGCTCGCGGTGCTGCTGAGCTTTCTGCTCGCGCCGCTCGTCGGTGTGTTGCGGCGGCTGCGCATCGGCCAGGTTCCGTCGATCGTCGTCGCCGTGGTCATCGCGCTCGTCACGCTGCTCGCCGTCAGCACGCTGATCGCCGCGCAGTTCGCGCAGCTCGCGACCGATCTGCCGCAGTACCAGGTCGCGATCGAAGCCAAGATCGAAACCGTGCAGGAGAAGACCATCGGTCGCGCCGACGCGCTGCTGAGCCGCGCGTCCACCGCGCTGCAAGGCGTGATGCCGAAGGCCCGTCCGCAACACGGCGGCCGCGCGCAACGCCCGACCGCCGCCGCGCCGATGCCGGTCGAAGTGCACGAACCGATGCCCTCGCCGCTCGAACTGACGCGCCGCGTGTTCTCGCCGGTGGTCGGGCCGCTCGAGACGATGTTCATCGTGATCGTGGTGACCATCTTCATCCTGTTTCAGCGCGAGGATCTGCGCGACCGGTTGATCCGCCTGTTCGGTTCGAGCGACCTGCACCGCACGACGACCGCGCTCAACGACGCGGCCAAACGCTTGAGCCGCTACTTCGTCGCGCAGCTCGGCGTCAATCTCGGCACCGGCGCGGTAATCTCGACCGGCCTCGCGATCATCGGCGTGCCGGGTGCATTGCTGTTCGGCGTGCTGACCGCGCTGCTGCGCTTCGTGCCGTATATCGGCACGTGGATCGCGGCGATCCTTGCCACCGTTCTCGCGGCCGCGATCCAGCCGCAATGGACCATGGGCGTTCTGACTCTCGTGCTGTTCGTCGTGGTCGACATCGTCGCGGGTCAGATTGTCGAGCCGTTGTTGTACGGCCATAGCTCGGGGCTGTCGCCGCTCGCGGTGGTCGTCGCGGCAATTTTCTGGAGCTGGCTGTGGGGGCCGATCGGCCTCGTGCTGTCGACACCGCTCACGCTCTGTCTCGTCACGCTCGGGCGCTACGCGGACCGTCTCAAGTTCATCGCGGTGCTGCTTGGCGACCAGCCGGCGCTCACCCCTGCGCAGATGTTCTATCAGCGGTTGCTCGCCGACGATCCTCAAGAAGCCATCGATCAGGCCATGCGGCTGCTGCGCGACCTGCCGCTGATCGACTACTACGACAACGTCGCGCGCGAAGGTCTGCGGCTCGCGCGCACCGACACGCTGCGTGGCGTCTTCTCGCCCGAGCAGCTCGTGCGGATGAACGAATCGCTGCTCGATATTGTCGAGAGCCTCGAGGATATCGGTGGGGCGCCGGACGAACGCTTGAAGCTCGAAATCGCGGGCGCGGTGGAATCGGCTGGACCGGCGGCAGACGCCAATGCCGACGGAGCGCGAGAGCGCGAGCACGACCTCGCGGCTCTGATCGCGCCGGCGCGTGGCGCGAACGTGCTCTGCATCGCGGGCCGCGGCGCCTTCGACGATGCCGCTGTCGCGATCGCCGTGCAGTTGCTCACACGCTTCGGACTCGCACCGGCCGCCGCGACCTACGAACAGTTCCGCAAGCGTCACACCGATCCGGATGCCACCGGCGATGCGACGATCGTCTGCGTGCTCACGCTCGATGCGGCGGAAGCGCCGCTCTATCTGCAGAACCTGCTGCGCCGTGTGCAGGAACGCGCGCCTGCGGCGACGTTGATCGTCGGTGTGGGTGGGCCGGGAGAGAGTGTGGCGGGCGCGAGTGCCGATAGCGATGCGCGCAGCGCCGCGACGTTCCGCGATCTGGTGGGCCTGTGCCTGCTTGCGGGTGGGGTGGCGGCGCGGCCCTGAACAGAGCTCAACAAGCGGACCGCAATCGATGCGCCCGCCTTGCCGCGAATCACGCAACAAGGCACGATATGCCTCCCACCGCCCCTTCTTCTCAGGAGACCTTCCGTGAACGCCTCAACCGCCATTGCCGCTATCCTCGCCGCGCTGATGCTCGGCGCGATGAGCCCGGGTCCGAGTTTCATCGTCGTTGCCCGCAATGCGATCGGCGTGTCGCGTCGCGACGGGCTGGCAAGCGCGATCGGCATGGGGCTAGGCGGCGTGTGTTTCGCGGGGGTGGCGCTGGTCGGCCTGTACACGCTGCTGGAAGCGGTCGCCTGGCTGTATGCGGGGCTGAAAATCGCGGGTGGTTTATATCTCGTGTATATCGCGCTGAAAATCTGGCGCGGTGCAGCGGCGCCGTTTGTCTTCGACCGTACGGAGGCCGGTGCGCGCGGCAATCTGCGCAAGTCGCTGTGGCTCGGGCTGAGCACGCAGTTGAGCAACCCGAAGACGTCGATCTACTACGGCAGCATCTTCGCCGCGCTGCTGCCGCAGCATCCGCCGATGTGGTGTTACTTCGTGCTGCCGCCGGCAGTGTTCTGTATCGAGGCGGGCTGGTACACGATAGTCGCGCTGGGCTTCTCGAGCCGTCGTCCGCGCGAGTTGTATCTGAATTCGAAAGCGTGGGTGGACCGGATCGCGGCGACGGCGATCGCCGCACTTGGTCTGCGTTTGATGTTCACTGCTTTTAGACGCGGTATCTAACCAAGGCGATTGTGCGGCGTGTGGCGCGGCGCGTAGTCACGCGCCTTCTTTGATCGTGCAGAACGCCGCCGTTTCATAAGGCAGCGTGACGATGTCCTTGCCGGCAAGTTCCGGCTCCGCGGCAATCAGCGCGCGCACTTCGGCATCGATCTGCGCGCGTGCTGCTTCCGGAAGCGCCGCAATGAAGCTGGTCGAACGGACCCGCGCCACGATCACATCTTCGGGCGACCCGGTGTGACCGATCGAAAAATGCGCTTCCTGCAGCGTGCTGAAACCCGCAAACGGAAACACGCTGCGCCACGCACCCGTGTAGTAACGCGGCGTGTCGCCCTCAGCACGGTTGACGATGCGATCGAGCTGCGCCACCCAGCCCACGCGTGCATCGCGCAGATTCCACACGAGCCCTAAGCGCCCACCCGGCTTCAACACGCGATGAATCTCGGCGAGCGCCTCGCGGGTCGCGAACCAGTGGAACGACTGCGCGCACACCACGGCATCCACTGACGCATCGTCGAGCGGAATCGCCGCGGCCGTACCGGCCAGCGCTTCGACCTGCGGCAATGCCGCCGACAGCTTGTCGCGCATCTGCTCGACGGGCTCGACGGCGATCACCGTGGCGCCGGTTTCCAGCAGACGCGGTGTGAACTTGCCGGTGCCCGCGCCGAGATCGATGACCGTGCGGCCCGCTGCAAGGCCCAGCGTCTCGCGCAGCCAGCCGGCGACGGCCGGCGGATAGTCGGGACGACCGCGTACGTAGTTGTCGGCGGTCGTGGTGTAGCCCTGCGCAGCGGCGTGATGAACATCGCGATTCGATGGCGTCATGGTGTGCTTGTGCTCCTGCCTGATGGATGCCTTGCCGGATAGGGCGACGTGTGCGGCGACGATGCGTGCGCCGGAAACGGCACTAGCATACCCATGCGCGAGCTGTTCTACCATGCGGGCTTCGGAGATGAGTTAACCGTGGGCGCAGATCCATTCCTGATCGCGCTCAGCAACTGAAGTCCCTCGTGCAACCCGCCTGACAACGCTAAAGGAATCCGCCTCATGATCCGCCGATCTTCTCTTCGCGCTTTCGTGCGTCCGATGTTCGCTGGTGTGTTCGCGATAGCGACGCTGCAGGCGGTGGCTGCACCCGCGCCCGCAGCCGATGCGTTCACGTTGTCGTCACCGGGTCTCGCCGACGGCGCGACGCTCGATTCGCGTCATGCATCCAGCGCCAACCAGTGCGGCGGCGCGAATGTTTCGCCCGCACTGCAATGGCAGCACGTACCGGCAGGCACACGCAGTTTTGCGGTCACGATCTACGACCCCGACGGAGCGAAGGGGCTCGGGGTCGTCCATTGGGTGCAATACGGCATTCCGGCAACGCTGAATTCGCTCGATGAAGGACACCCCGCGCCGGAGGGTAGCGTCGGCGGTACGAATCGCACGGGGCATTCGGGCTACTACGGTCCATGCCCGCCGGTCGGGGAGATTGCGCATCACTACGTGGTGCAGGCATACGCGCTCGATCTTGCGCCCGACGCATTGCCGGCCGGACTCACGCGTGACGCGTTGCTGGCGGCGTTGAAGGACCATGTCCTTGCGGCGACGAGTATCGTGTTGCGCTACGGGCGATGACGCTGCGCATCGCAACCTGCCGATGCGCAGCGCCAGATGGTCAATACACTACTAGCGTCTAGTTAGACGTGTACGCGACATACGGGCCCGTACCACCGCCCGTCGACGCCGTCCCCGCAATACCCTGATAGACATTCTTGCCATAGAAGAACGGCATACCCAGATCGAGGCCGCTCGGCGCCGCCCCGGCGAGATTGTTGAACGCATAGTTGCCGGTGTTGAACAAACTGTCCGCGTTCGCAACGTTGAATTGCACGGTCGCCGATGTCGAGTTCGCCGCGGTCAGTACCGCGCTCATGGCCAGCGTGCTCGACGGAGTGAAGAAGGTGTTGCTGTCCGTCGATAGCGAAGGATCGTTGAAGAAGATGCCGTTCGAACCCGAATCGAGGAACGCACCCGATGAACCTGCCGGATAGGACGTGCCGTTGAAGGAGACAGCCATGTTGCCGTTGCCGTCCGTGGGCAGGATCGTCGCCCCCGTGCCGGCAAGCGCGTTGTTCGACTGCGTATCGATGCCGAACACGAGCGTGCCGGTTGCGGTGGCTGCGCCGGAATCCGGTACCTGTGCGAATTCGACGATCACGCCGTTGTTGTCGTTCGGAAACAGCACGACGGGGTTCGCGATGACCTGTGTGTTTGTCGGATTCGTCCGGGTGCAGCTGGTCCCCGAACACGAGAAATACGTGCCGGCGCCAAGATCGCTCTGCGCGGCGCCGATGCCGAGAATGCCGTTGGCCCCGAGCACCGAAGGCGTGTTGATGCTGGGGCCGGTCGTGCAACCACTCGGCATCGACGCGGCCAGCGACGAATCCTGAATGACCTGGATCGGCAGGTTCGTCGCGATTTCTCCCGACATCTTGATGTCGGCGGCACGCACAGTGCCCCACGTGTCGCCCGAACCGAAGCCCGTGCATTCAGCCATCGTCTGCGTCGTGGCAACGTTCGGCATGCCCGAGAGCGTGGCGCTCGGAATCTGCGAAGCGAAGATACGCAGCCCGTACGACCCCGTGTCGACCAGCACATTGTTGACCGTCGAACAGTTCGACGATGCATTGCTGTTCGCCGCGCAGATCGTCACGCTCACCATCGGATAATTCCGCACATTGCCGCCCGCGGGCGAGACGGTGATCTGCACCGTATTCGCCGCATTGGACGACGTGCCGGTTGAAGTACCCGTGCCCGTATTCGTACCCGAGTTACCCGACGACGAACTGTTATTACTCCCGCCGCCACCACCGCACGCCGTGAGCCCTGCACACAATCCCGCTACTGCGGCCAGCCAGATAATCTTGCGCATCATGTTTCCCCTGATCACTGGATGTCGTTAGCGCTCACGCCTGCCGGCAGAGCCGGCGGCAACCACGCGCGCCCTGCGAACGCGCCCATATGTCCGCCGCTCTGGACCACGAGGTCCGAGCTCTGCACGCTCGCTGCACCGAAGCCGGTGCCGTGCGCGGCCCGCGCGGTATTGAGAGATTGCACGTAACCCGGAAAGTACGTACCGAGCAGCGTGTCGAGTTCGGGAACCTGCGGTCCTTGCCATGCAACCGCGAACACATTGCCATTCGAGGCGAGGTACTCGCGCACGACGGTGCCGCCTGTCAGCGTGGTCGTATTGACCGTGTAGGGCGTCGCGTTCGCGCTCATGCGACGTGCGGCGAGCGTGGCGGAGGTGCCGGACGTAGCCGATGTCGAAGCGGTTGCGCTCGAGGTTGTGGCGCCGGCCGACCACGTGGGCGCGCCGCCAAGTTCGGCATGGGCGGGCAGTGCGGCAATCGCAGCCGCGACTGCCATCGCACTGCAAACGATGCGAAGGTTCATGTCTTCTCCAGACGTTCTCGATTGAATACCGATTGACCGGCAGGACTGCCCTGCCAGCGATGAAGAGTGTTTGGCATACGTGGCCGCGCAGGTCTCGTGGACCGCGACGCGAATACACGCAAATCGGTACGCGCAATTATCGGTGCGCCAAATGCCGACTTCAAACCGTGTATCCGATATTTTTATTACGAAATCATTACGCAACGCCGAAAAGGCATCACACCCAACGATACGTCGACACTCAAGCTGTCGATTCCATGCCAATCGAATGCCATTGAGTTTACGACGGAGCTTAGGAACCCCAAAGAGGGAATTCATTTCCTTCAGTTACCAAATGTAAGTCGAGAAAAGATTTCTCTGCAAAGCGACGGATTCCGGATAGCGCTGCGTATAAACGAAGCACAGCCCCAACCCGGCAGATCGATATCCGATTCCGCATAAACCGCGTATCGAGAAATCCGGGTACCTCGACCATACAATCGGCCATATCGAGCTATGAAAATCCGCACTCAGCAGTTGCAGCAAACGAACGTCCGGATGTCCGCCATTCTTGCCATCCTGATTGCCACGTGCAGTCTCGCTGCATGTGGCGGCGGCGGAGGCGACGACGACTCATCGCCACCGCCCACCAACCCCAACGCTCCGTCGATCAGCGTCTTCGCAGGGCAACCGGACAACCCGGGCTCGACAACCGGCGCGCTCGCCTCGGCCCTGTTCGACACGCCCGTGGGTCTCTTCGCGGACAACAGCGGCAACCTGTTTGTCGCCGACAACGGTAACTTCACGATCAGCAAGATCGCCAACGGTGCAGTCACGACGCTCGCAGGCACGGCCGGCGCGAACGGTTCCGCGGATGGCGTCGGCGCTGCCGCACAGTTCGGCGGCCCGGAGGAACTGGCCGTCGATTCCGCGGACAACGTCTACGTCACCGACGATGTGGCCGGTTCCGATTTCCTGGCCGTACGCAAAATCGCGGCGTTGGGTCAGGTGACGACCGTGATCGACCCTGCAACCGGCCAGGCGCTCCTGACCGACGGTAGTGCGGGCATTGCAGTCGACCAGCAGTCCAATGCCTATGTGTTCACGACGAACACGAGCACCGGCGCGAGCGTGCTCACGCAGATCACGCCCACGGGAGCGATCAACGTCATTCAACTGGTCAACTCGTCGGGCACGCCGATTGGTCTCATCGATCCTCAGGACATGACCGTCGACGGCACCAACCATCTGTATATCTCCGACGACGACACCAATGCGAACGGCGGCGTGCTCTACCAGGTCGCGCTGAACGGCACGACCGGTGTAGTGACGGCGCTCGCTGGATCGACGGCGACATCGGGCGCGACGGACGGACCGGGCAGTACCGCTACGTTCGACGGGCTCGGCAATCTCACCACCGATTCCGCAGGCAACGTCTACGCGAACGACGTCAACAACGGCACGATTCGCGAGATTTCGCCGGCGGGGATCGTCACCACGGTTGCCGGTATCGCGGGGCAATTCGGTCTGAACCTCGGGCAATTGCCGCAGCCGTTACCGACGATCGACGCACTGGCCATCGTCGGACAAACGCTCTATACGACCGCGCCGAATCGCAGCGTAGTGCTGCAGATTTCGCCGCTGCCCTAACTTTGAGGAACTGAAATGCGAATGCTAAGAACGTTGTTGCTCGTTAGCGTGATAGGTAGCGCTTTCGCGATGGTAAGCGGATGCACGGTGAGTCCTGTGACGGGACTCGTGTGTCCGCCCGGTACGCATCCGGGTCCTTATGGGCATCGCTGTTTTGCAGACTAGATTTCCTGAGTGCGTCGCGACGCATGCGCAAACACGAGTGCACTCAGCGATCTTCTTTTACCCAACCCGCACATTCGTAACAAAGTTTTTTCTCACGACGGATCGCCGGTTTCAGAGCGTTGAAGATCATGTGGACAGCTTGATCAGCGTCGTCTGCATCCAACGTTCGTTAGGAGAATAAATCGTGAAATCCAGACACATGTTGTTGCTTTCCTGCGCCGGCGCAATTGCGATGTTTGCGTCAACCAGTTCCTTTGCGTGGGTACACGTGGGCGTCGCAGTCGGTGTCCCCGTTGCGCCGGTGGTGGTCGCGCCCGCTGTCGTCGCTGTGCCGCCTCCGCCGCCCCCTGTCGTCGTCGCGGCGCCGGTCGTCGTAGGCGGCCCGGTGATCGCGGTCGGCTGGTACGGCGGTCGCTACTGGGACGGATATCGCTACTGGGATCGTGGCGGATGGTATGCCGCTCATCCGGGCTGGGGCGGTGGTTGGGGACCGGGCTGGCACCCAGGCTGGAGACGAACCGGCTGGCATCGCTGGTAAGCGAGCGACGGATTTTTTATTACCGCCCGTTTAACGCAACGTCACATACGACGTTCGCCCGTTCGTCATTACCCCTGGAAGTATCGAAATGAAAGTCAGAACCCTGCTTGCCGTGCTGAGCGCTGCGGCTGCGATCGCCAGTTTGAGCGGCTGCGTGGTCGTTCCCGCGCAGCCTGGATATGCGCCCTACTGGCATCCAGCGCATTATGACGTGTACGGGTACTACCACCCCGGACACTGGTAAACCGCACTATGCCCTCTGAATCGAACGTGACGAATCGTCTGCCGCGCGCCCTGGTCTGGTTGATCGGGGCCGCAGCAGCGTCCGTGATCGTGCTGTGTCTGGCCGGTACGTACACGTTGCTGGTTCTACCGGGCATGCTCACGCACTCCGCTTCGTCACACGCGCCTGCACCTGCATCGGCAACGATGTCCGGTGCGGCACCCGACGTCACGAACATGCCGCCACTGCCTGCAACCGCATCGGTGCCTGCACCCGTACCGTCAATAGCCACTTCGCCAACACCCGTGCGTAGCAAACCAGTGAGCCGGACGCCGGTACCCCGGCACGCTCAACACGTTGTCAGCCACCATCGAAAGCCAACGGTCCGGACTGTCGCTCCGACCGTAAAGCGGACCGCACCGAAAGCGCCCAACGCGCTGTGGTCGCCCGCTTATATCGACGACGACGGTTACTGGCATCCTGGTTACTGGACGACACCGGATGGAAGCGAAGTACAGCCTTGAACCGTAGCCCACTCCGTATGAGAGAGCGCTTTCAAAATGGCAACCCGGATACTTGTCGTCGATAGAAATGTCGAACTGTGCAAATCGCTTGGCGATTTTCTGGAACGCCATGACATCGAGGTCAGCACGCTACCGAATGCGGGTCTGCTCGAGCGGTGTCTGGAGCACAGCACACCCGATCTCGTGATACTCGATCACATGCAACCCGGTGGCGAGGGGTTGACGGCACTGGGCAATCTGAGAGCATCGGGTAACGAGATTCCGGTGATCATGCTGGCCGAGTCGGCCGACGATGTCGACCGCATCATCGGTCTCGAGATGGGCGCCGACGACTACATCGGCAAGCCGCTCAATCTGCGCGAAGTGCTTGCGCGCGTGCGAGCCGTGCTACGGCGAGCGGGTACGGCGCGGCCCGTTAGTGCCTTGCACGAATCGTGGCGCGTGGCGTTTGGCCCCTTCGCGCTCGATATCCGTTCGCGTATGGTGCATCACGACGAACAGCCGATCATGCTGTCCGACCGCGAATTCGAATTGCTGAGGATTTTCGTCAATCAGCCTATGCGTCTGTTCAAGCGGGAACAGTTAGCCGAGTTGATGTTCGGGCCGAAAGACGATCGCATGGCGCGAGGACTCGACGTCCTGGTGTGGCGACTGCGTCAGATGATCGAAGTGCGCCCTTCCACACCGAAGCTGATCCAGACGATTCGCGGCCACGGGTACATCTTCGTGCCCGACGGCGAGCAGTATGTGCCGCGGCCGCGTGAGGTCGTCGCTCGGGTGATGGATGAGCAACGCGCACGATAGCGCGCTCAAAACGTATCAATCGAGCAGCGAACCGCACACCCGCGCAACCGCATTCGATATTTCGCCACGCACCACCGCGCCACGCAGCGTATCGATATCGCCATGCACCCAGCGGTCGCTTTCGAGCGCCGCGGGCACATGAGCGCGCACGGCATCCCACGCGGCCCGCGTGCCCTGCCCAACCGGATAGCCCGCGAGATCGCGCTCGATCAGATCGAGCGCCTGGCACGCGAGCAGCATCTCGGCGGTGACGATCGTCTGCGTGTTCTCGACGATCGTGCGCGTGCGTCGTGCTGCGTAGCACGAGTTGCTGATGTGATCTTCGGTATTACCTTTGGCCGGCAGACTCGTTGCGCTCGAAGGCGAACAGAGTCCCATGTTCTCGAGCACGAGACCCGTGCCCATGCTTTGCACAACCGAGTAGCCGGAGTTCACACCCGGTTGCGTCGCGATCAACCCCGCTGGAATGCCGAAGTTGCATGCGGGGTCGACGAGGCGCGCACTGCGCCGGTCGCAGATCGCGCCGAGATCGGTCACGGTCAGTGCGAGCAGATCCATCGCTTGCGCTACGTATTGCCCATGAAAATGCCCGCCTGAGATGACGCGATAGGTGTCGTCGCTTTCGGGGAAGATCAGCGGGTTGTCGGTGGCGCTGTTGATCTCCGTCTGCAGAATGCCGTCGACGTAATCGAGCGCATCGAGCACCGGGCCATGCACTTGCGGCGCGCAACGCAGCGAGTACACGTCCTGGATGCGCGGTGCGAGGGGCGGTACGTGCGGTGCGCCGGCATCGGCGGGGTCGAGCCCTGGCGTGCCCCACAGCCGCACCTGGCGGGACGATTCGGTGCAACGCAGGCTACCGTCCACCACGCGACGCAGCGCCAGCGCAACGCGGAGCTGGCCCTTGTGCGGACGCGCCAGCATCACGCGCTCGTCGAAGCACGATAGCTCGCCGCGCAATGCCTCCAGCGACAACGCCAGCGAAACCGTTGCGTCATCGAGCAACGCACGCGCATCGTGTGCGGCGAGCACCGCGTAAGCCAGCGAAGCCGTCGACCCGTTGATCAGCGCGGACGCATCTTTGGCGAGCACATCGAAGGTGGGCGGCAAACCCGCGAGCGTGAACGCATCCGCGGCGGACATGATCTGCGAACGAAACTCGACGCGACTCTGCGGCAAGCCCATCATCGCGCCGCTCATCAACGCGAGCGGGGCGAGATCGCCGCTCGCACCGACACTGCCCTTCGCCGACACGACCGGTGTGATGCCGTGGTCGAGCATCGACATCAAGCGGTCGAGTACCTCGATCCGTACACCCGAATAATTGCGTGCGAACGCATTGACGCGCAGCGCCATCATCGCGCGCACGACTTCGTTCGGCATCGGCTCGCCTGTGCCGGCCGAGTGCGCGAAGATCAGGTTCCGTTGAAACTCCGCAATCGATGCGACACCGATGCGCCTGTTCTTCAATGCGCCGACACCGGTGTTGAAACCGTACATCAGCGGCGCGTCGTCGGTAAGCCAGTGGTCGTCGATGTAGCGACGCGTTGCTTCGAGCTGTGCACGCGCATCGTCGTGCAGCACGACGCGGGCGCCGTGCCGTGCGATCGCTACGATGTCCGCGGCGCGCACATTCGCGCCATCGAGTACCACTTGCTGCACAGCATTGCCTGTCATGGAACCGCCCTTTCGATATGTGTCTCAACGTGCGCTGCACGTGTCGGCTTTTTGTCGAACCCTGCCGCACCGATCGTGCCTGAACGCAGCGAGGCGTCAGCTTATCGCAGCGTTGCTGCGCGGTACCGGTACGGTCAGGCACGCGAACCGCCGATACAGATTGGTTCGCGTGCGATTCGGTTTGTGGGTTTGTACTGGCGGCAACAAACCGCCTTGTTATAGAGCTTCCCATAAGCCCGAGCATTGCTCACTTAAGCCTGAAACTTGCCCCACGGCAAGATTTGTTAGAACTCGTGCTCGTAGAGCCCCCTACCCGGCACATTCGAGTAATCAAAGAAGTTTTATTTTTGTTCGCCTCAAGCTAAATAGTAGAATAATTTTCGTTAGACCAAACCGAGAAAAATTACAATGCCGTGGATTGAAATGTCTCGCAATCCGGATGAGCGGCCGGAATTGTGGCGCGTAGGTCAGTGCTTATGGTCGCCTAGGCGGAACAAAATCGGTCGTCCTTGGGCATTCTGGGAAACCATGCGTGAGGTGCAACCCGGCGATACCATCTTTCACCTGTGTGGTGGATCAGGCAAGGCAGCTTTTGTGGGATTCTCAACCGCTGCGTCGAGCTGCTTGTCTATTGACGAGGGACCGGACGGCCCGCAAGAACTGTATAGAATTCAGCTGACTGACTTCGAATCGCTCTCAAGTCCTTTGCCGCTAGGTACGATATTCAGGGAAAACGAACACGGCTTGCGTGTATATTTCAACGAAAACCGCAATACTGAGTCGTCAAAAGAAAGGCTTTTCTACGTCGAACAAGCAGGACGACTGCAGTGCCTCAACGGCGCGTATCTTTCATTCCTGAGCGAGCGGCTATTAAGTCTTCTGCTCGGTATTGAAGCCAGCGCAACACCTTCGAGTTCAATCGCAGTTGCAAACTCGACGGTCACTGGCGTCATTTTGAGGGAAGCGGCGTCCCGTGTAGGACAACAAGGTTTCGCGCGAAACGTCAAACGGAACTACGGCTATCGATGCTGCTTCCCTAGTTGTGGCGCCGATGACAGACGATTCCTCGTCGCAGCCCATATAGCCCGATGGGCGGATCTTCCGCAGCTTCGTGGGGAAACGAGCAACGGGCTTTGTCTATGCGTGCTTCACGATCGGGCATTTGAAGTAGGCGCATTCACGTTTGATGCTAACGGGCGAGTGGTACTTCGTCGTAGTGAAAATTCAACATCATGGCTTACGTCAATCTTGGAGTCCGCCGTTGGAAAGCTGCTGGTACCGGGAACGATATCACCGTCGCCACGAGCATTAGCTCATCACTGGGTCACACACGGATATGATGTTCGGGATATGTCCAACCGACCGTAACTCAAATCGAAGCCGGAAGGGATGTGTAGTCGCTCGTTCAAACGATGTTCCATACATTAAAGGTGTCACCGCGATACGGTCCGAAATGGCTACAGCCGCTCTGCATCTGGAGGAAATGGTTGATGCGCCAATCACGCGATAGCGAAACTTGACGTTAATCGGAGTAATGTCCATCTACCCTGCGCAGCAATGGTCGTCGTGGTCTGTCGTCCTCGCTAAGCGTATTCTTGCGAGCGCTCCGCGCAAATTGCGCCGCTTTCGGTCAGGTATGAGAGGCGATGGATTCAGTCCTGTGCATGCATGCGCTCGAAGGGTTAGTTGAACGCAAACGCCTTAGGGCTAGCGAAACCGACAAAATGGCGTCCATGTGCTCTTCGGTCACGCCACGCTAGTCCCGCCTAAGTCAACATAGGTAACGTTAGCTATATGAGTGAACCAAATTTCCTTGATGCGTTTGGACTGAGTGTCAACGAAGTCATCAACATGCAAAGCTTGGCACACGCCCAGACCTTCAGTGACAAAGGACGGCTTGCTCGCTTCGCGACAGCTCAACGAACTCGCGAGGCCGGGGCCTACATTGCTCAACAGCTTTGGGAATGCAGGCAAATTCTCTCCAAGGTTGGTATATACAAACGTGTGTATTTGATCCAGCAGGAACAGGTGACGCAACCCACATGGGAACAAATTCTCGAACGAATATATGATGAACCGGTGGCGACGAGGAACGGGACAATCTGGCTCCTTTTCCACGCATGTCTGCAAGCAGAGAGAGATTTCTCTCTCGACGTTTGCCCCGCGCACTCACGCGAGGATGTTCTGACGGGGCGATTACTCGAAGGAATCAAGGCAGCGTGCACAATTTGGGCTGAAGCGTCATCATCCTATTTGAATCGCATAAAAAATACACTTGAGATCAGCAGTATTGATCTGACAGTTGGTGGCGGCGAACAAGAGACCGGTGGTGATTTCGCATTGATCTTAGATATCAAGGAGAATGCATCAAGCTTGGAGGATTCGGAACCTGACATCACTACACTCACCGGAGAGCGCCGCGGCGATGCGTTTGTGCCGCTTGTTTTTCAGGCTAAGCGCTACGTCGGTTCAAACGCAGATATTTCACAAAAGCACGATACCCGAGGCTATCAATTCAACAGCCTCCGGCAAGTAAACTGCGCTTCGAACTACATCTTCTACGAGAACGACAAAGAGCACATTTCTACTCCTGCGCTGCCGATGGTAAAACCTGTTTCCGCTTGCAAGGCGATCGAAACAAGTCGAGTCACCGGGGTTTTTTCAGAAAGTGTCGACTTCGCCACTTATATTTTGCGAGCTGCGAATGGGTTCAGTGACATCCCGGCGGCTCGCACTCGGGAGGATGCGCTAAACATGATCCTCGCCAATACCTCACCTAGCAACGTCAGTAGACTTACCATTCTTGGAAATACAAGTGATCTCAGCGCTAAATATCGCGATGCGCTCCGACAACTTCAGACCGAAATCAAGGAAGGAATACGTCAGGAATCACCCCAAGACGACCTTTCGGACGACACAAGACTGTCTTCGTTTGAACCTTGATCAGCAAATCTCATCCTGCCGACCCCCGGCACTCTGAAACACATCCCGCAGCCACTGCACGAACACCCGCACCCGCGACGATAGCTGCCGGTTGTGCGGATAAAGCACGGAGACCGGCATCGGCGGCGGCGGGCAATCGGCCAGCACGACAACCAGCCGGCCGTCGCGCAGCTCATCCGCGATCCGGTAGCGCGGTACCTGCACGAGCCCCAGTCCCGCGACCGCCGAGCCGGTATAGAGGTCCGCGCCCGTCACCGAGATCACGCCGCCCATCGCGACGTCCATCACGCGCCCGTCGACCACGAATTCGAGCGGCACGTTCTTGCCCGTGCCGCTCGATACATAGTTCACCGCACGGTGCGCAGTCAGCGCCGCCAGCTCCGTCGGCACGCCGAAGCGCGCGAGATACGCGGGGCTCGCCACCGTCACCTGCTCCATCTGCGCGACACGCACCGCTACCATCGACGAATCCTGCAGATACCCGGCCCGCAACACGCAATCGACACCCTCGCGTACCAGGTCGACGAGCCGGTCGTCCTCGCCGACCTGCAGCTCGATCTGCGGAAAGCGCTCGAGAAACGCCGGCAGCGCCGGCACGACGAAATGCCGCGCGAGCGTGCCCTGCAGGTTCACACGCAGCAGCCCTTTCGGCTCGACATTGCGAAACGATCCTTCCGCTTCCTCGAGGTCCGCGATCAGCCGGATGCAGCGGCGGTAGTACGCCTCGCCATCGGGCGTGAGGCGCACCGTGCGCGTCGTGCGTTCGAGCAGCCGCGTGCCGAGCCGCTGCTCCATGCGCTTGAGCAGGTTGGTGACGGTGGCGCGCGGGATCTGCAGGTCGTCGGCGGCCTGGGTGAAGCTTTGCCGGTCGGCGATCCGCACGAATGCCTGCATTTCCTGAAAGCGGTCCATCGGGGCGGCTCGCTCCTATTGTTAAAGTGAATGGAATTATAATAACAAAATTTACCCGATTATCTAATCGTCGATAAGCACGATGATTCGTTCACCCACCACCCACTTGAGAGGAAACGAATCATGAATACGCCCACCCAACCCCGCGTTGCCATCGTTACCGGCGCCTCGCGCGGCATCGGCGCCGCCGTGGCGCAGCGTCTTGCCGCCGACGGTTTCGCTGTCGTCGTCAACTACGCCGCCGGTGCGGCGAGCGCCGAAGCGCTCGTCGAGCAACTGCGCGCGAGCGGTGCTAAAGCGATCGCCGTGCAAGCCGATGTCTCGCGCAGCGACGATGTCCATCGCCTGTTCGAAACCGCCGAAGCGCAACTCGGCAAGATCGACGTGCTCGTCAACAACGCGGGCGTCCTGAAGACACTGCCGCTCGCCGACACCAGCGACGCGCTCTACGACCAGACCTTCGACATCAACGTGCGCGGCACTTTCAACACGCTGCGCGAAGCGGCGGCGCGTCTCACCGACGGTGGCCGGATCATCAACTTTTCCAGCACGACGCTGGCGCTGAATCTGCCGGGTTACGCGGTCTACAACGCGACCAAGGCTGCCGTTGAAGCGTTCACGCACGTCTTCGCGAAGGAACTGCGCGGCCGCAACATCACCGTGAATGCGGTGGCGCCTGGCCCGATCGCGACGTCGCTGTTTCTCGATGGCAAGACCGAGGCGCAGATCGAAACGTTCGCGAAGATGCCGCCGCTGCAACGGCTCGGCCAGCCGGACGACATCGCATCGGTGGTCGCGTTCCTCGCCGGTCCCGACGCGGGCTGGGTGAACGGCCAGATCCTGCGCGCGAACGGCGGCATCGCCTGAGCGCGGTCCGCCGCACAGCACCGACTACCGGCGAATCTCGCCGAACTCATCCAACGTAAAAGGAGCATCACCATGCAATCCGTCATTCTGGTTACCGGTGCAGGCACCGGCATCGGCAAACTGAGCGCACAGGCGCTCGCCGAAGCCGGCCATATCGTCTATGCAACGATGCGCGACATCGAAGGCCGCAACCGCGCACGTGCCGACGAAGTGCGCGCGCTCGCCGCGCAACGCAACATCGCGCTCTATCCGCTCGAACTCGATGTGCTGTCGCAAGCTTCCGCCGATGCCGCGGCCGCCGCAATCGTGCACGCCCAGGGACGCATCGACGTCGTGATGCAGAACGCCGGCCACCTCGTCACCGGTCCGACCGAAGCGTTCACGCCCGAGGAAATCGTCAAGGTGTTCGACACCAACGTGCTCGGCGCGCAGCGCGTGAACCGCGCGGTGCTGCCGTACCTGCGCGCCCAGGAAACCGGGTTGATGCTGTGGATCAGCAGCACGACGACGAAGGGCGGCTTCCCGCCGTTCATGGGGCCGTACGGTGCGGCAAAAGCAGCGATGGATTCGCTGGCCGTCACGCTCGCCTACGAGCTGGTGCGCTTCGGCATCGAAACGTCGATCGTGGTGCCGGGTGCCTTCACGCAAGGCACCGACCATTTCCCGAGCGCCGGCAAACCCGCCGATGCCGACACCGTTGCAGCGTACGCGCGCTATGACGGCGTGATGGACCGCATCGGCGAACGCCTCACCGCGCTCACGCCGCCCAACGCCGATCCGCGCGCGGTGGCCGACGAGATCGTGCGCATCGTCGGTCTGCCTGCCGGCACGCGACCGATGCGTTCGCTGATCGATTTTGTCGGGGATGGTGCAACCGAAGTGTTCGAGGTGTCGGAGCGCGTGCGCATCGACTTCGCGAAACGCATCGGCATGGGCGATCTGCTCGAGGCACGCGTGCAACGTTAAGCACGCAGCGCGCGGTTTTGCGACAATGGCGGACTTTCGCCGCGCCACCGGACGCGCGTTCGCCTGAGCGAACGCGCGGCTTCGGACACCGCACTTCGCAACCTGCATCCGACAACCGTCCGCGGTCCGCGCAATGGCCTTTCCCCACATCGAACTGCTGTACTCCGTCTCCGGTCTGGGCGTCGGATTCCTGGTCGGGCTGACGGGTGTAGGCGGCGGCTCGCTGATGACGCCGATCCTCGTGCTGCTGTTCGGTATCCACCCGGCCACCGCGGTCGGCACGGATCTGCTGTACGCCGCCGCGACGAAGGCGACCGGTACGCTCGTGCATGGACTGAAAGGCACCATCGACTGGCAGATCACGGCGCGCCTCGCAGCCGGTAGCGTGCCCGCCACGACGATCACGCTGATCGTGCTGCATCGCTATGGCATGGACACGCCTGGCGCCAGCCGGTTGATCCAGGTCGTACTCGGCGCGGCACTGCTGATTACTTCCGTGGCGCTGGTGTTCCGCCCGCAGCTTGCGGCGCTGGCCGCAAAGCGCGACCGCGCGCCGAGCCAGGGCCGCACGCTGGGCCTGACTGTGCTGACCGGCGCGGTGCTGGGCGTGCTGGTGTCGCTGACCTCGGTGGGAGCGGGCGCGATCGGCGTGACGGTGCTGTTGCTGCTGTACCCGGCACTGCCGACCACGCGCATCGTCGGCTCCGATATTGCGCACGCGGTGCCGCTTACGTTGCTCGCGGGCGCCGGGCACTGGCTTCTCGGTTCAATCGACTGGTCGATGCTGCTGTCGCTGCTGGTCGGTTCGTTGCCCGGAATCGCGGTGGGCAGCCTGCTGTCGTCGCGGGCGCCGGATGCGCTGTTGCGCAATATTCTTGCGGCAACGCTGACGCTGGTGGGGGTGCGGCTCGTGCTGGCGTAGTGGCGGGAGCGGCGCAGCCTACTTGAAAAACCGGCAGTTCAGATCGGTCTCGAACTGCCTGACCCAGTGGCCCGCTTCGTCGGCGAAATACGACTGCGCCCAGCCGCCCCGCCGGATCGTCACGAGCGGACGATGAGCCGCATCGTCCGGATCGGCGCCTGCAATCACCTCGAAGTGCGCGGGCGCAAATCCGTGCCGCGCGCAGACCAGTTCGAATGCCGCCCGTGCGCCGATCGGCAGGTCGGTGTAGCGCTCAAGTGCCCTTTCCATGACGTCCGCTCCCATTGCACGTTCACACAGTACGCCGGAAGCTGCGAAATTTGTGTGTCATCGGCCACGTGCGGACATCGTCGGCGTTTAAACATTCGCGACGCATCGACGCGAGCTTACGCGCCATAGAAAACGGGCCCCGGTGAAACACCGGAGCCCGTCTTGGGTTCAGCCTGTCTGTGCCCGCCGCACCCGCGCGATGCGCGAGCCGACGCGGACAAATGCTGGACGCTTACTGCTGCACAACCGACAGCTTGTTCGATACCGACGTCACGCCAGCCACGCCTTGCGCCGCAGCGCCGGCCTTGTCGATCTGGCCTTGATCGGGCACCGAGCCGGTCAGCGTGACAGCGCCGCCACGTGCACGCACGGAGATGTTCGACACGTCGACGCCTTGCGCCTTGCTGATCGCAGCGCGCACCTTGCGGCCCAGCTGGCGGTCAGCCTTCTTGACGGTTTTGGCGCTCGTCGTTGCAGCGGCCGGCGCCGCTGTCGTGTCCGCACCGCTTGCCTGCGCATACACGTTGCACGCCACCACAACGGCTACTACACCACTCAACGCCTTCAGAAAATCGACCGATTTCATGATTTCTCCTTTTGTACTTCGGTTTGGACCGCATCTACCCAGCGGCTTTGTTACGACTACCGGCGGCCCGAACGCGCGGCGCCTGCAAGGCGCGGCAGCGACGGCCGACTATGGCTGCGACACGGTGTGCGAGAGGCGAGAGGCTGCGGCCGCGCCGAACGCCATACGATGCGCCGGCCGACCTGCCGCGCGGACCTGCGACGCGCCCGGTTCTGCTTGTTCCTTGCCGGGTCGCGCCGGGAACCTTCAATCGCGGCAGCGATGCACAATTTAATCTAGCCGCGCGAGAAGCGCAAAGGGTTTAGTGAGCGGGTTTGCCCGCCACAGCCGTGAATCTCACCATCTGGTGCACTGCATCGCGGGCATCGACCAGAGGTGAAAACGTGGTCGTCGGCCGACATCCCCATGTCGACCGGCGCGCGCCGATTCACCATTTGTTACGGGTTTGTGACGCCGTGCCGCCGTACGCTGTAATCTCATGTACCATCGGCGCGAACCTGTCGTACAGCGCCGGCGGCCCGCGCCATACGGCTTTTAAGCGCCCGCTGCCTGTTGCTAGGACGTCATCGCTACCTATCCAATGAAACCTTCAAAAGGTCCCGACTCCGCTCCCAGGGCTTCGCGCAAGCCCCGCCTCGTCGCCCGCTTCGTGGCGATTTCCTGGCGCGATCTGGCCGTCTCGTTTGGTCCCATCCTGCTGGTTAGCGTTATCGCGATCTGGTTCGCCTTCCGGCTGATCCAGCCGGCGCCGCCCGACACCCTGACGATCAGCGCCGGCCCGCGCGGCAGCACGTTCTGGGTCGCCGCGGAGAAATACAAGAAGATCCTTGCGCGCAATCGCGTGACGCTCGTCGTGCTGACCTCCGAAGGCTCGCTCGATAATCTCAAGCGGCTGTCCGATCCCAACGCGGACACCGACGTCGGCTTCGTCCAGGACGGCATCTCGCCGTCGACGTCGCGCGACGGACTGGTGTCGCTCGGCAGCGTGGCGTATGTGCCGCTGGCCATTTTCTATCGCGGCCCGACGGTCGCGCGGCTCTCCGAGTTCAAGGGCAAGCGCCTCGCCATCGGCGCCGAAGGCAGCGGCACGCGCGAGCTGGCGCTTGCAATGCTGAAGGCGAACGGCATCACGCCCGACGCCGGTCCCACGACGCTGCTGCCGCTCTCCGGCGACGAAGCGGCCCAGGCGCTGATCTCCGGCAAGATCGACGCCGCGTTCCTGACCGGCGATTCGGCGCAACCGCCGGTGATGGGCAAGCTGTATCGCACGCCCGGTGTGCAGTTCTACAACTTCACGCAAGCCGACGCGTACACGCGGCGCTTTCCATACCTGACCACGGTCGACCTGCCGCCGGGCGCATTCGATCTCGGCAAGAACCTGCCGTCGGCGACGATCCACATGGTCGCGCCGACCGCCGAACTGGTCGCGCGCGACTCGCTGCATCCCGCGCTGTCGGACCTGCTGATCGAAGCCGCACGCGACGTGCACGGCAAGGCGAGCGTGCTGCAACGGGCCGGCGAATTTCCCTCGCAGCTCACCCACGACTTCCCGCTCAGCGACGATGCCGCGCGCTACTACAAGTCGGGCAAGAGTTTCCTCTACCGCGTGCTGCCGTTCTGGCTCGCGAGTCTCGCGGATCGTCTGCTCGTCGTGCTGGTGCCGCTCGTCGTCGTGCTGATTCCGGGTTTGCGGCTCGTGCCGTCGCTGTATGCATGGCGGGTGAAATCGCGCATCTATCGCTGGTACGGCGCGCTGATCGCCATCGAGCGCGGCGCGCTCAGCGAGACCTCGGCGGCCGAGCGTGACACGTTGCTGGAAAAACTCGACTCGATCGAGGAATCGGTGAACGGGCTGAAGATGCCACTCGCCTATGCCGACCAGTTCTATGTGCTGCGCGAACATATCGGTTTCGTGCGCACGCGGCTCTCGCGTGTGCCGCGCGATAACAGCGATAGCGGTGACGCCAGCGATACGGCCGGGCTGTCGGGGCCGTCTGAAGCCGGTCCTGGGGCCGATAACGCGAACCCGGCGGCGCCGACGCGATCCGCTTGAATCCGGCGCGTGGGTCTGGCGGACGGGTCTGGCGCATGGATCTGCCGCACGGGTCTGGCGTGTGCATCGTCGAACACCTGAGCAGCCACACGCACCCAACGCATGCGCGGCCCCCCGCACCCGACGCCGCCTTGCCAAAACCAGTGCAGCAGCGCCTTGCACCGCGTAAGATCGACACAGTTCCGGCAAGCCAGCAGCGACGGCCCGCCGGGACGAACGCATTCCGGGAGACATCCATGACCGATGGCATCGACGCCAGACAGCCGCTGTGGTTTTACGATTTTGTCTCGCCGTTCACGTACCTGCTGCTCGAACAACAGGACAAATGGCCCGGCATGCCGTTCGTGCCGGTGCCCGTCTCGCTGCACGACCTGTACCGCCACTGGGGGCAACGGGTCGCGGCCGAGATACCGGCCAAGCGCATCTACACGTACCGCCACGCGCTGTTTCGCGCGGACCAGCTCGGCATCCCGTTCCGCATGCCGCCCTCACATCCGTTCGATCCGACCCGGCCGCTGCTGCTCGCAATCGCTGCGCACGGCGACCTTGCTTTCGTGCGCGAAATTTTCCGCTTCATCTGGCGCGAAGGCCGCGATCCGTCGACTGACGAAGGCTTTGCGCTGCTGTGCGAGCGTGTCGGCGTGCCCGACGGCGCACAGCTGATCGCACGCGAGGAAACAAAGGCGCAATTGCAGCGCAATACCGCCGAAGCGATCAAGCTCGGCGTGTTCGGCGTGCCGACGTTCCGCATGAACGATCAGTTGTTCTGGGGGGAAGACGCGTTGCCGATGGTGTTGTACTGCGCACGTACGCCGAACTGGCTGGAATCGAAGGAAGTGAAGCGGATCAGTACGCTGCCGCTGGGCATCACCACGACCTCGAAGTCCTGATTCATCGACGCATCGACACGCCCCGTGATGCCGGCCATACCGCTCGCGCTATGCCGGCGCGCCTGAAACAGCCTAAGGTTATGGACTTCGCGACCCTGCGCGCGAACTGTCCGGCAAGCCGGTTACGCGCACCGCTTCATCCGGACCCGCCTTGCCCTGTTTGATCATGGACGACGATACCGCCGCCTCCCTCGATATCTGGCTCGTGCGCGTGCTGCGCACGCTGCTCGTCGAGCGCAGCGTCACGCAGACAGCGTTGCGCCTGAACCAGACGCAGCCGGCGATCAGCACCGCGTTGCGCAAGCTGCGCGAAACGCTCAACGATCCGATACTCGTGCGCGGCAAATCGGGCATGGTGCCCACCGAATATGGCGCGTCGCTGCTCGCCGCAGCTCAGCGCGCGTTGCGTGAGGTGGACTTCGTCGCGACGCCGCACGGCGATTTCGATCCGGCGCGCTCGCGGCGTACGTTTCGCGTCGCCGCACCGGACTATCTGAACGACTTCTTCATGCCGACGGTCATCGCGCAGTTCCGCGAGGCCGCACCGCATGCGCATCTCGAGATCGACTCGCTGAATCCGATGCTCGATCACACCGCTGCACTCGATGCCGGCGAACTCGATCTCGTGATCGGCAACTGGCCAAAACCCGATGCACGCTTTGCTCGCAGCGATCTGTTCTCCGATACGGTGGTCTGCATGATGCGCGCCGATCATCCGCTCGCGCAGACGCCGCTCACTCGCGATGCGTATCTCGCGGCTCCGCATCTCGCACCGACGCCGTATAGCGGCGGTCGCGGTGGCGCAATCGATATCGGCCTCGCGCGAGCGCATGCCGAACGGCATATCGTGACGACGTTGCCGTACTTCGGGCTCGTGCCGCAGGTGCTGTTGCAATCGGACCTGATCTTTACGACGACGCGGCGCTTCGCGATGCACTACGCGAACCTGTTGCCGCTCGCGGTCGTCGAGGCGCCGATTCCGTTTCCGCGGATCAAGTGTTATCAGCTGTGGCATCCGCAGCCGGACCGGCCGAGCGATATCGGCTGGTTGCGCGGTTTGATGGCGCAGGTGTCGGAGACGCTGATTGCGAAGGGGGCGCGGCGCAAGCGTGCGTCGGTTGTTTGATTCCGGGCACGTTAGACGTTCGCAGTGACGCCGTGTGACGACGCGCCTGGGTTAGCGTTGGCGCTAGCGTCGAACGCGGCACGCGCAGCCTCGCGCGTGCGGATTTGCAGCAACTCCGCACACACAGCCAACGCGATCGCATGCGGCGCCTTGTCGACGATCCCTGCCACGCCGATCGGACAGGTCATCTGCGCGAGCCGCCCGGGTTCGACACCACGCTCGATCAAACGACGCTCGAACTTCACACGCTTCGTCTTCGAACCGATCATGCCGAAGTACGTAAAGTCGCGACGCCGCATGATGCGCGTCGCAAGCGTGAAATCGAGTGCGTGGTTGTGCGTCATCACCAGGAAGTAGGCGCCTGCCGGCACGTTATCGACGATCGCATCGGGCGTGTCGGTGGCTTCGATCTGCACGTTGGCCGGCACCTCGTCGGGAAACAGCTCGTCGCGTTCGTCGACCCATTGCACGACACACGGCAACATGCCGAGCAGCGTGATGAGCGCGTGCCCGACGTGGCCCGCGCCGAACAACACGATGTGCATCGGTTTGCTCGGCTGCGACGGCGCACTACTACGACGTCCGATCCGCACCGGCGCATCAGCTGCGCTTGCAGACGATGAACGCAGACCGGCAATCATGCTGCCCTCGCCCGCGCCGCTTCGCGCACCGCACCGACCGCTCTAAGAATCTCCGCAGCGGTGGCCGGTGCGTTCAACGGCGGATTGACCGCATAGTCGGCGACACTCGCTACCGCATCGCGCACCGCGAAGAACACCGAGAAAGGCAGCAGCAGCGGCGGCTCGCCGACCGCCTTCGAGCGGTGAATGCTGTCCTCCGCGTTACGGTTCTTGAAGAGCCGCACGCGGAAGTCGGGCGGTGTGTCGTTGACGGTTGGAATCTTGTAGGTGGACGGCGCGTGTGTCATCAGCTTGCCGCCCGCGTTCCACCATAGTTCCTCGGTGGTGAGCCAGCCCATGCCCTGGACAAAGCCACCTTCGACCTGGCCGACATCGAGCGCCGGGTTCAGCGACGCCCCGACGTCGTGCAACGCATCCGCGCGCAGCACGCGCATCTCGCCGGTCAGCGTATCGATCACGACCTCCGACACCGCCGCCCCGTACGAGTAGTAATGGAACGGCCGACCCTGCAGTTTCGCCTGGTCCCAGTAGAGTTTCGGCGTCGCGTAGAAGCCATCGGACCACAACTGCACCCGCGCGAGATACGCCTTGGCAACCAGTTCGTCGAACGGCACGATCGTCCCGCCGACACTCACCGCGCCATTGCCGAAACGCACTTCGGCGGCGCTGACCTTGCCTTCCCCATAGCGCTCGGCGGCCAGTGCGGCGAGGCGTTCGCGCAACTGCCGCGCCGCATCCTGCGCGGCCTTGCCGTTCAGATCCGAACCCGTCGATGCCGCCGTCGCCGATGTATTCGCGACCTTGCTCGTATCGGTTGCGGTGACCCGTACGCGTGCAAACGGAATGCCGAGTTCGTGCGCAACGACCTGCGCGACCTTCGTGTTGAGCCCCTGGCCCATCTCGGTGCCGCCGTGATTCACGAGCACCGAACCGTCGGTATAGATGTGGACGAGCGCACCCGCCTGGTTGAAGTGCGTCACGTTGAACGCGATGCCGAACTTCACGGGCGTGATCGCGAGGCCCTTCTTCAGGATCTCATTGTTCGCGTTGAACTCACGAACCGCGGCACGGCGCGCGCGGTAGTCGCTGGTCGCTTCGATTTCGTCGAGCAGTTCGTGGATCACGTTGTCGTCGATGACCTGGCCGTACGGCGTCTGGTTCTGTTCGGTCTTGCCGTACAGGTTGCGACGACGCACATCGAGCGGATCGAGCCCGAGCGAACGCGCGACGTCGTCCATGATGTACTCGATCGCAAATGCACCCTGCGGGCCGCCAAACCCACGAAACGCAGTGTTCGACTGCGTATTCGTCTTGCCGCAGAAACCCGCAATCGATACATCCGGCAACCAGTACGCGTTGTCGAAGTGGCACACGGCGCGCGTCATCACCGGTCCCGACAGATCCGCCGAGAAGCCGCAGCGCGATGTCATATCGACCCCAACGCCTTCGATCGTACCGTCATCGGCGTAACCGACTTCATACGTGTAGTGGAAATCGTGGCGCTTGCCCGTGACCATCATGTCGTCGTCGCGATCGGGACGCAGCTTGACCGGACACAGCAGCTTCCACGCAGCGAGCGCCGCGCAGCACGCGAACAACCCCGACTGCGACTCCTTGCCGCCGAACCCACCGCCCATGCGCCGACATTCGACCAGTACGTTATGCGACGCGATACCGAGCGCGTGTGCAACGAGGTGCTGCATTTCCGTCGGGTGCTGGGTCGAGCACCAGATGTGCATGCCGTCGTCGTCCTTCGGCACCGCATACGAAATCTGTCCTTCCAGATAGAACTGCTCCTGACCGCCGAGCAGCATCTCGCCTGCATCGCGGTGTGCCGCGCGGGCGATCTTTGTGCCGGCGTCGCCGCGCGCGAGCTTCATCGGCGGCAGGACGCGTGAATCGGCGGCGCGGGCTTGCTGCGCGGTCATGATCGCGGGCAGCTCTTCGTAGACGATCTCCGCTCGACGCGCACCGAGGCGCGCCGTGTCGTGCGACGTCGCAACGACGATGAAGAACGGCTGGCCGACGTACTGCACGATCCCGTCGGCAAGAATCGGATCGTCGCCGTGGATGATCGGGCCGACGTCGTTGGCGCCGGGAATGTCTTCGGCGGTGAGCACGGCGATCACGCCCGGTGTCGCGCGCACGGCATCGAACGACATCGAGACGATCCGCGCGTGCGCTTTCGTCGACAGACCGAGCGCGGCGTGCAACGTGCCTGCGACGACGGGAATATCGTCGGTGTAGGTGGCGCGGCCGCTTACATGCAGGTGCGCGGATTCATGCGGACGCGACACGTGGACCTGCGTGAAGTCGTTGATCAGGTCGTCGAGATTCTGCGCGTCCTTCAGGAACGGCTCAGCTTGCTGGTTCATTCGAATGGTTCTCCGTACCTCGGTATTACTGTAGCCCGGCTGTGGCTCTCTTACGCACTCGCACCGGCGGCTTCGACGGCGCGCACATCGAGCGCGGCCTTCGGCAGCGGATTGTGCGGGCGCGTTTCGAGCCAGAAGCGGTACAACGTGTTTTTCGCGGCTTCGACGCGGTAGTCGCTGGTCGCGCGCATGTCGCTAAGCGGCGCGTAGTCTTTCGCGAGTGCGAGCATCGCGGCCTGCGCAGTGGCTTCGTGCCACTCGGCGTCGTTGAGCACCGCTTCCACGTGCGTCGCACGCTTCGGCGTCGCGGCCATGCCGCCGAATGCGATGCGCGGCTCGCGCACCGTGTCGCCATCTGCGATGAACGAAAACGCCGCGCACACCGCCGAGATATCGGAATCGAAGCGCTTCGACAGCTTGTACGTGCGGAACTGCAGATTCGCGCGCACACCGGTACGCGTCGGCACACGCAAGCCGACGACGAACTCGTGCGCCTCCATGTCTTTCTTCTGATACGCGAGGTACAGGTCTTCGAGCGGCATCTCGCGCTCGATCTCGCCGCCTCGCACGACAACCCGTGCACCAAGCGCGATCAGCCCCGGCATCGAATCGCCGATCGGCGAGCCGTTCGCAACGTTGCCGCCGAGCGTGCCCGCATTGCGGATCGGCAGCGACGCGAAGCGCTGCCACATTTCGTTCAATTCGGGGTAATGCCTCGCGAGTTCCGCGTAGGCCTTCTCGACGCTGACACCGGCGCCGATCTCGATCCAGCCGTCGGTCACCGCGATACGCTGCAGTTCGGCGATCTGCCCGACATACACGATGTCGCCCAGTTCGCGCATCTGCTTCGTGACCCACAGGCCAATGTCGGTGCTGCCCGCGAGTATCCGCGTAGCCGGTTGCACGCTCTTGATCTGCGCGAGCGCTTCGACGGTACGTGGTGCATCGAATTGCTGGCCGGCGTGCGCATAGTGGAACGTGTCGTGACGCTCGAGCGTGGCGAGCGTGCTCGCAAGTGCTTCGAGATCGACCGGTGCTTTCGGCGCGGGGGCTTCGAACATCTGCACGGCGGCATCGACGATCGGCCGGTAGCCGGTGCAGCGGCACAGGTTGCCGGTCAGCGCATTGCTGATTTCAGTGCGCGACGGCACCGTGCGGTTCGCGCAGCTCTGCTCGTGGCCATGCTTTTCGTACAACGACCACATCGACATCACGAAACCCGGCGTGCAGAAGCCGCATTGCGAGCCGTGGCATTCGACCATCGCCTGTTGAACCGGATGCAGCGAGCCGTCGGGCTGGCGCAGGTCTTCGATCGTGAAAAGCGCGCGGCCATCGAGCGTCGGCAGGAACTGGATGCACGCGTTGACCGCCTTGAAGCTCACGCCGCCCGCGGCGTTGCGCTCGCCGATCACGACGGTACAGGCGCCGCAGTCGCCTTCGGCGCAGCCCTCCTTGGTGCCGGTGCAGCGCGCGTCTTCGCGCAGGTATTGCAGCACCGTGCGGGTGACTGGCGTATTGCGGATCTCGCGGATCGCATTGCGGTGATAGAAGCGGATCGGCTGGCTCATGTTTCGTCTCGATTGTTCTGGCCTGCTGGGCCGTGCTGCGGGGACGGTTCGAACGCTATCACCTTCAATATTGGCAACCCATAGGCGCATCCGCATGCGGGATATATGGCTGGAGCGATAAATCTCGTGGTTCAGTGGCTTGATGACTTATAGAAGTAGCGTATTTTTGGACTATTTTTTGTATTTATATCTACAAAATGACATTTCCAGATCGACGGATGCTCGCGGAAATGCCCGCTGTGCGGCCCGATACGCGGTTTTCGCCGCTCTATACACATCCGACACCGTTTTTTGCGGGCCAAAATTATTAAGTGCTCGCTGCAAGAGAACCGGTTCCATGGGAAAATCACGCCTTCCCGCCGATTTCAAGTCTCGTTTTCCCCATGTCCGCCGACTCAATCACGCCCCGCAGCCAGTTCGCGACGACTCTGCAGATCATTCCGGTCGTCTTTTTCACCTTCATCTGCTACCTGACGATCGGCCTTCCGCTCGCGGTGCTGCCCGGTTACGTGCACAACGACCTCGGGTTCAGCGCCGTGCTCGCCGGGGCGGCGATCAGCGTGCAGTACCTCGCGACCCTGGCGTCGCGTCCGCTGGCGGGTCGCTCGGCCGATACGCTCGGGCCGAAGAAGACGGTGTCGATCGGTCTGCTCGGCTGCGGCGCGAGCGGCATCTTGCTGCTGCTCGCGGTGCTGTGCGGTAAGTGGACCGGCGTGAGTCTCACGTTGCTGGTGCTGAGCCGGCTCGTGCTCGGTTTTGGCGAAAGTCTGTGCGGGACCGGCGCGATTCTGTGGGGCATCGGCCGGGTCGGCACGACGAACAACGCACGCGTGATCTCGTGGAACGGCATCGCGACGTACGGTGCGCTCGCGATCGGTGCACCGCTCGGTGTCGGCATTGCGCATGGCATCGGTTACTGGGCGCTCGGCGTCGTCGTGATCGCGCTCGCAGCGCTCGGCTACTACCTCGCGCGGCCGATCGCACCGGTTCCTGTCGTGCATGGCGAACGGATGTCGTATCGCAGCGTGTTCAGCCGCGTGTTGCCGCATGGCATCGGGCTCGCGTTGGGGTCGGCGGGCTTCGGTTCGATTGCGACGTTCATCACGCTGTTCTACGCGGCACGGCAGTGGCCGAATGCGGCGCTGTCGCTGACGGTGTTTGGCACGCTGTTTGTCGGTTCGCGTCTGCTGTTCGCCAACACGATCAAGACGTATGGCGGTTTTCGCGTGGCGATTGCATCGTTTGCGTTCGAGTGCGCCGGGTTGCTCATGTTGTGGCTCGCGCCCGAGCCGCACATCGCGCTGCTTGGCGCGGCATTGACCGGTTTCGGTTTCGCACTGATCTTCCCGGCGCTTGGCGTCGAGGCCGTCGCGCTGGTGCCGCCGGCAAGCCGCGGCGCGGCGCTGTCGGCTTACTCGGTGTTCCTTGATTTGTCGCTGGGGATTACCGGGCCGCTTGCCGGTTATGTCGCCGGCGAGTTCGGGTATGGCTCGGTGTTTCTGTTTGCGGCGCTGGCGGCGGCCGGTGGTGTCGTGCTGTCGGCGATGCTTTATACGCGCAATACGAAAGTGCCGAATGCGCCTGCGGCGCTGTAGTACGTTTCTTTCATCGGCTCGCAGTCAATGCACTGCGAGCCGATCTTCTCTCTTGCTGTTCATGCAAGGACACAAGCGCTTGTCGCTGCAGATCGCAACAATCGCACGTGGGCTAATCCGCCCAGCTTAAAAAAACTTTAATCCAACGATCTCACTGTTTCAGACTGCGCCCCACTTCGCCACTCCATAATTTCCGCATCGGGACAGGTACCAGGAGTCGAGCGATGACGCGCCCCATGAGCATCGAAGTAATCAACCAGTACGGCACGAGCACAGTCCGCATCGCCATCGAGCAGGCCTCCGTGTTGCTCGAAGCAAGCGACGTCGATGCCGTTATCGAGCATCTCAGTCTGATACGTGCATCGATGAAACCCGAACTGCCTAAAGAGCCTTCGCGTTCGCACCAATATGTGATCGAGCTGGACCCGTGCTGGCACTCCGAGATGCATCCGATGTACGACGGCGCGGTGGTGTTTCTGCGTCATTCGGGTCTGGGCTGGGCCGGCTTCGCACTACCGACGCACAGCCTCGAGAAACTCCACGACGCGTTATCGAAGCATCTCGACACGCTCGCCGAAACGCATAGTCTGCCCAACTAGTTCAGGCATTCACGCCGCTGCGCAATGCAGGCGGCATGCGCATTCATCGCGATGCGCGACCCCTCTTCTCTCTCACGCGCGTGCATTCGCATGCGCGTCTCTGCGTTTGCTCCACCGCTTCGATACGCGTCGTTCGCCTCCGTCTTTCAAGGTTGCGAGTCGCCGCGCATATCCATTGCACATCCAACGCCCCACTCTCTTTCATTCTCACGATGAAGGCTTGTGAATCGTCAAATGAAAGGTCTCCTTTGCAATCTTCATGAACATTGCAGCAAGTTAAAAAAGGCTTAATCCACGTAGCGACTTTGTTTTACACGCCATCGCCGATCATCTACGCGTTGCCCTAACTCGCGCGAAATCATGAACCAACTCCAGGCGATGCGTGCCTTCATCCGCGTAGTCGATCTCGCCAGCTTCAATCTCGCGGCGCGACAACTGGGTATGTCGGCGGCTGCGGTGACGCGCAGCATCGGCACACTCGAAGCTCATCTGAACGTGCGTCTGCTCAACCGCACGACGCGCAGTCTGTCGCTCACCGACATGGGCAAGGAGTATCTGGACGGCTGCCGCGCGATCGTCGAAAAGCTCGACGAGGTCGAATCGAATCTCGTGCAGACCACACGCGATCCGTGCGGCACGCTGCGCATCGCGAGCACGATGACGTTCTCGACGACCAACCTCGGCATCCTGCTCGCGTCGTATCGGGCGTTACATCCACGCGTCAACTTCGACGTGACGACGTTCGACACGCATGTCGACATGATTGAAGGCGGCTTCGATGTCTGTTTCTCCGACGACCGACGCCTCGCAAGTTCGACGCTGGTCAGCCGCACGCTGACAACGGTCGACGATGTCGTCGTCGCATCGCCCGCGTACCTCATGCGTTGCGGCACGCCGCGCGATCCGTCCGCGCTGGCGCGGCACGACCTGCTCGCGATCTCGGATGGTCTGTCGCGCACGTGGGAATTTTCGGGCGTCGACGGCATTCAACGCGTCAGCGCCGGCAACGCACTCACAACGACGAGTCACGCCACCGCACGCGCTGCCGCACTCAACCACATGGGTATCGCGCTGCTGCCGCGACCACTGATCACCGACGATCTCGCGCACGGCGCGCTCGTGCCGGTGCTCGAACAGTTCGCGGTCAACGGCGGCGCGCATCAGGTGTCAATCCTCTACTCGGGCCGCAACTATCTGTCGATGAAGGTACGCAGCTTCATCGACTTCGTGGTCAACCGGTATCGCTCGCCGGACAAGGCAGTGACGCTGCGCGCCGTGGCCTGAGCGCGTGCAACGAACAGGCGCTATCGATGCCGAAAATTCTCACGATTGAAGACGATGAACTGATTGCGCACGACATCGTGCGCACACTCACCGCGGGCGGTTTCTCCGTCGATCTCGCGCGCACCGGCCGCGAGGGCATGGCCAAGGTGATGGGCGGAAGCTACGACGTCGTAACGCTAGACCGCATGCTGCCGGACCTCGACGGCCTGACGATCGTCGCAACGATGCGCGGCGTCGGCATGGAAACGCCGGTGCTGGTGATGAGCGCAATGTCCGATGTCGATCAGCGCATCAAGGGGCTGCGCGCAGGCGGCGACGATTACCTGACCAAACCGTTTTCACCCGACGAGATGTTTGCGCGCGTCGAAGTACTGCTGCGACGGCGCCCACGCGGCACGAAAACCGAAACCGTGCTGCGCAAGGATTCGCTCGAACTCGATCTCGTGCGTCGCCGGGTCACCTATCGCGAACGCGAACTCGATCTGCAGCCCACCGAGTTTCGCGTGCTCGAATTCATGATGCGTCATGCGGGCCAGGTGCTGACGCGCACGATGATCTTCGAAGCGGTATGGGGTTGCCGCTTCGATCCGGGTACGAACCTGATCGACGTGCATGTAGGGCGTCTGCGCAAGAAGGTCGATGTGCCGGGCGAACGCCCGATGATCCGCACGATACGCGGCTCGGGTTATCTGTTCGGTTGATTCGGGCATCGCCTCTCCCGGCGGCTTCCGGAATGTTCACGTTCCGATGCCGCGCGCAGCAGGCCAGGGCAGGACCGATGTTGCCTGAATGGCGCACGCTGGCTCGCACAACGCGAGGACCGCAACAGGCGTCAGCAGGAAACGAGCAGTGGCATGCGTATACGCGTCAGCAGATCATGCGTGACGCGGCCCAGCATCTTTTCCCACAGGCGGGGCCGGCCATGCGCGCCGCAGACGAGCAGGTCCGCGCCAACTTCGAGCGCCGCGTCCTGCAACAGATCGCCGAGTGCGCCGTTCGATGCCTGCAGCGGCCGATACTCGACATGCGCGGTATGTCGCCCAACATGATCGAGAATCGACGCCGGGTCGACCCGATCGGGATGCGCGAGGCGACTCGGTTCGGCCACGAAAACGGTCGTGCTCGCTGCCAGCTGCACGAGCGGCAATGCATCGGACAGCGCGCGCGCCGATGCGCGACTACCGTTCCACGCAATCGCGATACTGCGCCCGAGCGTATCGGGTACCGCTGCGGCCAGTTCTTGAGCCGGAACGATGACTAGCGGGCGCCCCGTCGTGAAGAGCATCGTTTCAGCAAACGAATAGTCGTCGGGGAGTGCCGCGTTGTCGAAAGGGTTGTGACCGATCACGGTCAGATCCGCGTAACGCGATTGCTGTGGCACGACCTTGCTGGCCATCCCGTCGACACTACGCCACGCGACATCGATGGCGAGGTTCTGCTGCAAACGCGAGAGCAACGCACGTAACAGGTCTGCGTTGCCGTCCAGTTCGCCGACGATGTCGCGTGTCAACGCATCGGTGCGTTGCCCCGAGGCGAGCCCGAGTTCGGCGGCGCGCAACCGATGCTGCTGCTCGATGCTGTATTCGCGCACGAACAGCGCAGTGAGTCGCGCGGCGTGCCGGTGCGCCAGATCGGCTGCGAGGCGCAGCCTTCGCTGGCCTGCATCGCTCGCGTCGACGTGCACGAGAATGTCCCTGAGTGCCATGTTTCGTTTTCCGTTTCAGTCGCTACGTCGGCTGCTTCGTTGAAATTCCGGCTGCGTTGTCGCGCGGTGAGCGCAGACCGATGGGGCTGAACGGAATGGTCTGATCGCGGGTGGGTAGATCGGCCGCGCTCCAGCCGCCGCCGAGTGCGCCGATCAGTGCGACTGCCGTCTGCAGGCGACGCGTCTCCACCTCGACCTCGGAAATCTGCGCAGTCAGCGCCGCGATCTGGGCGACCGTGACGTTCAGGTAATTGTCCAGACCATCTGTATAGAGGCTCATCGAAATTTTCTGCACCTTGAGCGCGGCCTGTAGCGCGGCCTCCTGCTGGTCGGCTTCGGTGGACAACTTGCTGGTGAGCACCAGGTCGTCCTCGACCTGCTGGAACGCGGCGAGTACGACAGCCTTGTATTCATCGCCCGTTTGCGCAAATTGCGACCAGCTCGCCTGCAGCTCGGCCTTTCTCAGACCGCCCTCGAACAGCGGCAGCATGGCCGACGCCCCGACGGCCCACAGCGAGTTGGGCAGTGCGGCGAGCGCGCCCCCGGTATCCTCGAAGCCGGCCATCGCATTGATACGAATGTTCGGATAGAACGCGGCCCGCGCAATGCCGATTGCCGAATTGGCTCCGGCCATCGCGCGCTCCGCTCCAGCGATGTCGGGGCGGCGCTGCAGCAGCTCCGACGGTACGCCGGCGGGAACGTCGGGCAACGTGATGTGGGAGTCGGTGCGAACCGGCAGCGTGAATGTCGTCGGATTCCGGCCTGCCAGTACCGCAACTGCATGTTCGAGTACCGCGCGCTGCGCCTGTACGTCGGTGTCCTGCGCCTGCGCAGCCGAAAGCTGGTTTTCAGCCCGGGCGACGTCGAGGCCGGACGAAATCTTGCCCGCATAACGCATCTGCGTAATCCGCACGGCGTTGCGGTACAGATCGATCGCGCGTACGTAGGCTGCGTGCTCGGTATCGAGACCGTGTGCCGCCATGTAGTCGTTCGCGAGTTCCATTTCGAGGCTCAGCTGCGCGGACGCAACGAGCGCCGCCTGGCCCTGCGCATACTGTGCTGCGCGTTTCTCGCTATTGCTTACCTCACCCCAGAAATCGGGTTCCCAGGATAGCGATGCGCCGTACCCGTTTGAAGGCTGCTGCAGCGGCCCCGTCCCGGTGTGAAACAACGTATGCAGCGACTCCTTGTTCTCACTGGTAAACGCGTTTGCATCGATCTGCGGGAAGAGTCCGGAGCGGGCTTCGGCGACCACGTCGCGCGCCTGCGTGTACGTTTCCTGTGCGGCTTTCAAGTCAGGATTGGCCGCCTCGAGTTCGCGCTCGAGCCGATCGAGTTCGGGGTCGGCAAACATCTGCCACCAGGGCCCGCGCGGAATCTGATCTTGCGGGGCGGCCTCGACGAACGGGCCGGCGCCGCGATAGTCCGCGGGCAGCAGCATCTGCGGTGCGTGATAGACCGGTGCCAGGTCGCAACCCGACAACGCCACGACAAGTGCCAGTCCGACGAAGTATCGGATACGTGAGAGTCGATGCATCATTTGTTCACGTCGTCGTGTGCCGCTTCCATCTTCGCGCGCTGCTCGTCACTGAGGTTGGCGGGAACCGGCGGTGGCGCGAGGCGTTGAGAGGACAGCGCAACGCCCGGTGTGCCCGGTACGACGCGCACTTTCTCGCCTTCGAGTATCCCCGCAGACGGATTGACGATGAGGCGGTCTGTCGGTTTCAGACCGCTGATCACCTGGACGGTCTGGCCGAGATTGAGACCGAGCTTGACGTTCTGCAGATGAACCTTGCCGTCCGCTCCGACAAGCGCAACCTGCATGCCCTCGGCGCGAAACAGCAGCGCCTGTTCAGGGACGATCAGGATGTGCGGATCCGACGGGATCACGAAGTGCACATCCGCATAGGTGCCCGGCCAGATCAGATGATCCGGATTCGGCACCAGCAGTTCCGTCACCACCGTCCGGGTCTGTGGATTGAACGCATTCGCTGTGGTGTCGAAGGTCGCCTGGAACGTGCGGCCCGGGTACTGCGGCAGCGACAACGCTGCGGTAAGGCCCGGTTTCAGAATCTGCGAATAGTCCTGCGGCACCGACACGAACACGCGCATCTCGTGAATATCGGACACGCTGAACAGTTCATCGGCGGCACCGCGCGCGCCGACGTCGCCACCCGCCGCGTTCACGTAGTTTCCTTCGTCGGTATTGCGCGACGTCACGATGCCGTCGAACGGTGCGACGATGTCCTTGAAGCCCTCCAGTACCTTGAAGCGCGCAACCTGATGTTGCGCCGCGCGCACCTTCGCTTTCTGTGCTGCCGCATTGGCAACCTGCACGTCGACTTCCTGCTGGGAAACCGCTTGCGTTCCCTCGAGCGCGGTCCAGCGTTTCGCGGTGACGTCGGCGAGATTGTAGTTCGTGCGCGCGACATCGAGATCCGCCTGCGCGCCTTCGTATTGCTCGTCGACGGTCGGCGCATCGATGCTGGCCAGCAGTTCACCGGCCTTCACCTGCGCGCCGTAGTCCTTGTACCACTTCTTCACGTAGCCGGACACCTGCGCATAGATCGGTGCCGAATACCATGCCTGGATGTTGCCGGGTAGCGTCATCGAGCGCGTCGGCGGTCCTGGCATCGGAAGGATCACCTGCACGGGGGGAACCGAGCTCTCGTTGGCGACGTCCTGCAATTCGACGACGTTGGCGTGCCGCTGCACGATCCCGAGCGCGACGAGTGCGGCGAGGCCGAGGGCAACGGCGATCCCGAGCACGCGCGCTTTGGGATAACGGGTGACAGGTGTTTCGCGAAAAGTGTTCATACGTGCAAATCCCGGTTTGCCCTGTGGTCGCGATGCATGAATGCAAAGACACACGGCACGAACAACAGGGTGGCGAAGGTCGCGACCAGCAAGCCGCCGATCACGGCGCGTCCAAGCGGTGCGTTCTGGGTGTTGCTAAAGGACATGGGCAGCATGCCGATGATCATCGCGAGAGCGGTCATCAGCACGGGCCGGATGCGTGCGTACCCGGCTTCGATCGCGGCGGCAATGGGGTCGCCGTACTGGGCCAGATGATCGCGTGCGAATGACACGACGAGGATCGAATTGGCGGTCGCCGTCCCCATACACATGATCGCACCGGTGAGCGCCGGCACCGACAGTGTGGTGTGCGTGAGAAACAGACTCCAGACGATGCCGGCAAGCGCACCGGGCAACGCCGTGATGATGATGAACGGATCGAGCCACGACTGGAAGTTCACGACGATCACGAGGTACACCAGCAGAACCGACAGTGCGAGCCCTGCGAGCAACTGCGTGTAGGCGCTGCTCATGGTCTGCGCCTGGCCGCGCAGATGCACGCTGGCACCGTGCGGAACCTGATCCTTCATCTCGTCGACGACCTTCTGAACCGCATCGTGTACGGCGCCGAGATCGCGGCGCTGATTGCTCACGAAGATGTCGATGGCCGGCAGGATGCTGTAGTGCGACGCGAGCAACGGCGTGCCGGTTTGTGTGATGCGGCTGAGCGCACCGAGCAGTTGCACGCCGTCGCCGCCCGGATCGCCGTTTCCTTTGTCGATCGGAATGGTTTCCAGATCGTTCATCGACGTGAGCTGATCTTGTGGCGTCTGCATGTTCACGAGATGCGACACACCGCTCGACGTGTCGAGCCAGTAGGTCGGCGCGGTCTGTCCGCTGCCCGACAGCGTGGCGAGCGCGTTGTTGGCAATGTCGGCTTCGGTAAGACCGATCCCCGAGGCGAATGAACGCGATGCGGCGATCTTTAGCGTCGGCTCGTTGAAGGCCTGCTGGATATGCACGTCGGCCGCGCCCGGAATGCTTCGGATGCGCGCAGCGAGCTTCTGCGCGAACGCGTAATTTGCGGCCTGACCGCGTCCCGCTACCTGCACATCGATCGGCGCGGGCAGACCGAAGTTCAGGATCTTCGCCGTGATGTCACCCGGCAGAAACGTGAAGGTCGTGCCCGGGAAGAGAGCGGGTAGTTGTCGACGCAACTTGAAGCGATAGTCGTCCACCGGCGAACGTTCGCTCTTCAGGCTGATCGTGATGTCGCAGTCTTGCGGTCCGATCGTGCCAGTCGAACTGTAGGCTTCGTTGATGCCGCTCGAAGGCAAGCCGCAGTTGTCGAGCACGTTCGTCACCTGGCCTGGCAGGATCTCGCGGATTTCCGCATTGACGAGCACCGCGAGCCTCGACGCTTCCTCGAGCCGCGTGCCGACCGGCGCACGCATGTGCATGTCGATCTCACCCGACTTGATGGACGGGAAGAAGTCTCGCCCGAGAAAGCCGATCAGACCGAGCGAACACACCGCGACAGCGAGGAACATCGCGATGAAGCGGCCGCGATGCGAGACGACTCCGGTCAGCACTTCCTTGTAGCCGTTGCGGAAACGGTTGAAGCGCTGCTCGAAGCCTCGCTGGAAGCGGGTGAACGGTCCTGGAATACCGACGTGGCCGCGTTTGTGCTGTTCGACCTGGCTGCGCAGAAGGTACGCCGCCATCGTCGGAACGAGCGTACGCGACAGGATGAACGAAGCGATCATGGCGAAAATGATCGCTTCGGCGAGCGGCAGAAACAGATAGCCTGCGACGCCGGAGAGCTGGAACAGCGGCAGCCACACGATACAGATACACAGCGTCGCGACGAACGTCGGCACGACGATCTGGTTGGCAGCCTCGATGATACCGGGCTCGAGTTCCGCGCCTGATTCCAGATGTGAATCGATGTTCTCGATCATCACGGTCGCGTCGTCGACCAGAATGCCCACCGCGAGCGCGAGTCCTCCCAGCGTCATGACGTTGATGGTCTGTCCGAGCCACGATAGCGCGAGGATCGAGCACAGGATCGCAAGCGGTATCGATGTCGCGACGATCAGTGTCGAGCGCCAACTGCCGAGAAACAGCAGCACGGTGAGCCCGGTCAAGATCGCGGCAGTGACCATCTCCTGCACCACTTCGCGAACCGAATCGCGTACGAAACCGGATGCATCGTTTAGGGTGGTGATCTTCACACCGGGCGGCAGCGTGCGGATGATGCCCGGCAGCGCCTTCTTGATACCGTCGACCACCGCGAGCGTCGAAGCATCGCCGCTCTTCAGCACCTGGATCAGCACTGCCTGCTTGCCCTTTACAAGCACCGCATTGATCTGCGGCGGAGAACCGCGATGGACGTAGGCGACATCGCGCAGATAGACAGTTGCGCCATCGACGGTCTTGATCGGCAGGTTGTTGAAGGTGGCGACTTCCACCGGGCTCGCGTTGGTCTCGACCATAAAGTCGAGTGCGCCGATCTTCTGGTCGCCCGCCGGGAGCACGACGTTCTGCGAACTGAGCGCGTGAGCAACATCGGTCGCCGACAGGCCGTGCGCGAGCAAGCTCGCCTGGTCGAGATCGATCTCGACGTTCAGCGAGGCACCGCCATAAGGTGTCGGAATCGCCGCGCCGGGTACCGCGACGAGTTGCGGGCGGATCAGGTTCGACGCCATGTCGTAGACCTGCGCCGCCGTCATGCCGGGGGCCGATACCTGAAGGTTCAGCACCGGCACCGAAGATGCGTTGTACGACATGATCTGCGGTGGCGTGATGCCTGCCGGCATCTGCTTCAGCACGGTCTGCGACGCGGCCGTGATCTGCGCCTGAGCTTCGGCGACATTGGTACCTGGTTGCAGAAACACCTTGACGATGCCGCGTCCGTAAAGCGACTGGCTCTCGATGTGCTCGATGTTGGCCACCGTCGACGTGAGCGAGCGTTCGTAGTAGTAGATCACGCGACCCGACATGTCCTGCGGAGACAGACCGTTATAGGTCCAGACAACCGCGACGACCGGTATACGGATGGCCGGGAAGATGTCGGTCGGAGTCTTGAACACCGCCATGCCGCCGAACAGCACGATCAGGATGCTCATAACGACGAAGGTCAACGGCCGGCGAAGCGCGACCTGGACGATTGCATTCATGTGGTGCCGTCAAGGAAATACGGAAACCCGGCTGGGCGGGCGGGACAAACATGTCCAGAGAAAATCTGCAGCGTGATCCATGGCGGCATTCTGCAGAGCCAGCACTAACAGTCGATCACCAGAAACATGAAACAACTTTTAAGCCTTGCGGTCCCGCGCGGACCTTGAGGCGATGAATGCAAACTAAAAGGCCTGAGTCCCATGCATATGGGACTCAGGCCTTGAACACTCGTGCTTTCGCAACCGCCGCATCCTGTGAGGCCGGTCCTGACGGCGCCTTTTTTCATGCGCGCCGCTACGCTCAGAACTTGTGTCGCATACCCACCGTGATCACGGCCTGATGGTTACCGGATGCCGCCGCGAGCGAATAGATCGACGCATTGCCCAGTACCGCAACGCCGTCGGCACCCGTCACGCGCTGATAAACCCCTTCCAGATAGACATCGGTGCGGCGCGACAGCGCGTAGTCCGCCTGCAGCATGAACTGATTCCACTTCGGCGATATGCTGCCGCCGCTGCCGCCGCCGAGATGACCGTCGGTAAACGTATACGAGCCGCCCACGTTGAACGCCGGTGTTACCGCATAGCGCGCGTTCAGCTCGTAGTTGTTGAACGTCAGATAGTCGCCGTTGATCGTCGAGTACGAGCCGCCTTGAGCCAGTTGATGCGGATCGTCGAGTGTCGTGCGCGTGAACACGAGGCCGACCGTCGCCGGGCCGAATACATAGCGCCCTGCTGCACCGAGAATGCGTTGCCGCACACCGGTCATCACTGCATCGTTGTCGCTGCTACTCAGTGCGCCACCCGTGTTGTCGGGTGCATTTATGCCGCCAGGCTGGTTACCCTGGAAGTACGCGAGCGCGAGATCGACGGGACCGCCCGACCACTTCGCACCGAAGCTGTACGCGTTGTTGTCGGCGAAACCGCCGGCCGCATTGCTAAACGCATAAGCGCCGCCCACGGAGAACCCGTCGTAGGTCGCGCTATGAAACTTCACCGCGTTGTTCATGCGGAAGTCGTTGTTCAGGTTGTCGTTGTCGAACGGATGATCGGCGATGTTGCCGCCGAATCCTGAGCCGGTCGCCGACAACGGTGCGACGAAATCGACCAGAAAGTCGTATTGACGACCCATGGTTAGCGTGCCCCACTGGTTGCTCGACAGACCGACCCACGCCTGCCGGCCGAACAGATCGCCGCCGTTGCCGAGCTTGCCGTTGTCGATGTTGAAACCGTTCTCGAGATCGAAGATCGCGCTCAGACCGCCGCCCAGATCTTCCTGACCGCGCAGACCCCAGCGGTCGGTGCTGACGTTACCGCTTTCCATCATCCAGTTGCTGTGCCCCGAGCCGCCTGCTGCCTTCTGGTTGCTGATGTAGTCGATGCCGGTGTCGAGCGTGCCGTACAGCGTCACGCTGCTTTGGGCGGTAGCGGCTGTGCTGACGGTCCCCACGAGCGCGAATAGTGTGATTGCCAATGCCTTTTTCATATGCGTTTCCGGGTGAGAGAAGCGATTGAGCCGCGCATCGCTCGTCATCCCACTCGCCGATGCCGATGCGCAGTCATCCTGCGCATCGCGCAGGTAGCCGCAATTTATGCGTACCCGGTGACGTGCCCATGATCGAAACAGGCAGTTTGATGAAACGGTTTTTAATCTTCTGACACGTTCCCTTTAAGGTCTTGAATACGTGGCCTCCGGCACGATGCAATAGATAAATTTCTTTTCATCCGCACACCATCGATCCGCTATACCCCGACGACTATTCTCTTAATCAACCGGTCTACGAAAGCCTGACAGCTTGCCGGCTAGGTTAGTTACCCTGACTATAAATGAGGATGCCTATTATGAAATCGTTGATGATCGCTATCGCCCTTGTCGGTGCTGCCAGTGCCACGTCCGCATTCGCACAGACGAACGTTCCCACCCAGCAACCGGCTGCCGCCGCTACTCAAGTCGCATCGGACAACACACAGGCCGCCGCGCAAGCCGGCCAGTGGGTGGCGCCTTATGGCCAGCCTATCGTCGGCAAGACGCGTGCGCAGGTCTACCAGGAGCTCGTGCAGGCAGAGAAAGACGGCCAGCTCGCGTATCTGAACTCGACGCTGTACTCGCACTGAAGTGGCATCGCGGAAGAACACGGCCCGGCATACCGCGTTGCGTAGCGCGCTCGGACAGTCGGTCCGCTACGCCATCGCCGCGTGCGCGGTCGGGCTGCTTCTGTCCGGCTGCGCAACGGGCACGACGCATAGCACGAACGAATGCGTCGGCCCGCCGGATTTCTGTACACCGTATTTCGGATCGTAGGGTCGCACAACAGAGAGAGCACATTACCCGTTAACGGGTAATGTGCTCTTTTTACTTTTCCGGATCGACGGCTTTAGAAGCTGTGGCGCATACCGATGCGGCCGACCACCTGCTTGCCGTCCGACGACGGATCGAAGCCGGCGATCTGCGCGACCGCTCCACCGGTTGCCCGTTGCAGCGCGGCGAGTGCGTAGACGGCGGTACGCTTCGACAGTTCGTACTCGACGCTCAGGTTGAGCTGCTCGTACTTCGGCTCCTGCCCGGTCGCATGATCGCGGCCATCGGTGTACGTGAAGCCTGCCGCGAGATTCAACTGGCTGGTCGCGGCAAAGGTGCCAGCAATTTCATAGTTCTGGAACTTCACGTCCTGCCCCGCATCGCCTTGCTGGAAGTCGACGTCGGAGAAATTGCCCATCGCCTTGAACGAGCCGAACGTATACGACGCGCCCGCTACGAAGATATTCTGGCTGCGCGCATTCTGCAGATACGTGCCATACACCGCGTTGGTGTAACCGGCACCGTTCTGGTAGCTCTGCACAGCTTCCTCGGGGTCGTTCACGCGCAGATAGCCGACGCCGATCGAGAACGATCCGTTCGTATAGGAACCCGCCGCGCTATACGCTGAATCGTTCGAGAACTGCCCAGCCTGGCCGCCGAACGAATACAGCGCCTCGCCGGTAAATCCACCGATAGTCGGGCTCGTGTACTTCACCGCATTGCTGATGGCGAAGCCGTTGTCGAGATTGTCCATGTCGTTCGGGTGCGAGAAGTACCAGCCGCCGTACGTGCTGTTGAGCGAATACGGCTCCAGCAGATCGACGACAGGGTCCCACTGGCGCCCGAACGTCACGGTGCCGCTCGTCGTGCTGGCTAAGCCAACGTAGGCATTGCGCGAGAACGCGAGACCGCTGCCGAGGCTGCCGTTCGTCGAGCTAAAACCGCTCTCGAGGTCGAACACCGCAGACAGGCCACCGCCAAGATCTTCATGACCGCGCACGCCCCAGCGGCTTCCGGCGCTCACACCGCTCGCCATCTGCCACAGGTGTGAACCATTCACGTTGCTCGCAAAATCGATGCCGGTATCCAGAATGCCGTATAGCGTCACGCTGCTTTGCGCATGCGCGGTACTGAACGCGCCGGCACAGACAAGTGCTCCCACGATGCACTTCATTTTCATTGCGACTACCTCCAGTTTAATAATTAGGGATGCCTGATCTGTCGATCCGTCTTTCATCCGGATTCGCGCTGCCAATATATCGACTCCATAATCGTGCGAGTCTGGAACTCAGTCTTTCAGTTTTTATGTGGGGAAATGCATAGCGCAGCGTTGACGTTCATGCAGGCGCATGCGTTGCCGGTGTGGTGCCGAGGAAGGGGAACAGCGGGGAAACTGCGCGAAGAAGGTGTGCGCCTAGCGCGGCCGGGTCGTGATCTGATAGCCGTAGCGGCTGACCGTTTCGATCTGCACGTCCGGCAGTTCGTTCACGAGTTTGCGACGTAGCCGCGACACCACCAGGTTGACGCTCGACGGATCGACGTCGTCTTTCTCGGGCCACGCGTAACGGATCAACTGATCGCGCGGCACTGGGGCGTTCACCTGGCGCATCAGGCATTCGAGCAGCAGGTACTCGCGCCGCGTGACGATCAGCCGGCGCGTGCCGTCGGTCAGCTCGCGTGTGAGCGCGTCGAGCGCGAGCGCGCCTGGGGCGGGCGGCCCGGACACTACGCCAGCGTTGACGCCCGCCGTGCGTTGCAGCGCCTGCATGCGCTCGTGCATTTCGATGAACGAATACGGCTGGCCGAAACATGCATCGGCGCCGGCGCGCAGCGCCTGGGCTCGCTGCTGCGAGCTTGCCACACCGAGTACAACAACGATCGCGGCGCCGGCGGCTGCCGCCGCGAACTGCGGCAGCATGTCGAGCAGCGCCGCGTACGATGCGGGATCGAGCGACATCATGACGATCGCGTCGAACGGTTCCTGTGCGGCGAGAAACGCACCGTCTCGCAGATCGTCCGCGCGCTGCAGGCTATGCGCGCTTTCCTGCAGCGCCTTGAAGAGCCATGCGGATTCGGGATGCGGTGCGGAAACGAACAGAATGCGCATTCAGCGAGCCATCGGAACGTGAGAGAAGTTTAGGCCGGTCATTCGAGCGTTTTCATCCAGCATTCGATCGTGACCCGCGTGCCAGGATCGGCGTTACCGATGCGCATCGTGAAGTCGTGCACATGCACGATCGCCGACACGATACTCAATCCGAGCCCCGAACCCGTGATATGGCGCGTACTCTCGCCGCGATAGAAACGCTGCAGCACTGCATCGCGTTCGTTCGCCGCAATGCCTGGGCCGTTGTCGACGATTTCCACCTGAGGCCCAAGCGGTGTCTGCGTCAGCACGACGCGCACCGTGCCGCCCGCCTCGGTGAACTTCAGCGCATTGTCGAGCAGATTGCTGAGCGCCTCGAACAGCAGCGCATGATCGCCGTGGATCGGCGCGACGGGCGATGCCTGCACGAGCAGTTCGATAGTGCGGCTCTCGGCGAGCGGCTCGTACAGTTCACCGACCTCGCGCACCAGCGTTTCGAGTTGCACTTCGCCAAAACCGCCGCGCCGTTGCAACGTGCCGATCTCAGAGATGCGCAGCATCGCGCGAAAGCGGTTGAGCAATCCATCGGTTTCGCCGCGGGCACGATCGACGAGGCCTGACAGCGCCGCTTCGTCGAGCTTGTCGGTCTGCTCGGCGATATGCGCGAGCAGCGTGCGCACATGCGCAAGCGGCGTACGTAGATCGTGCGCGATGCCGTCGCAAACACTTTTCACCTCGTTCATCAGACGCTCGACTTCGGCGAGCATATGGTTCACGAGGTGCGACAGCATGTCGATTTCATCACGCCCGCCGATCGGCAGACGCTGTCCAAGATCGCCCTGGGCGATCCGCTGCGTGACGCGGCGAATCGCCTTCAACCGGCGCATCTGCCGCACGCTCAAACCGAGACCACCGGCGATGCCCGCGGCAAGACAAAATATGCCGCCACCGACCAGCGCATTAATGATGGTTTCGCGAATATTCAGAATGTGCGTGAGGTCGCGCGCGACCACGAGCGTTTCGCCGCTCTTCATCCGCTCGGCCATCGCCCGTACGACCGGGGCATGCTGATCGCCTTCGATCACGAGCGTATGTTCGAGCGTCCTGCCGCGTCGGTGTCCCGCCAGCTCCGGCGGCAATTTCAGAATGTCGCCGGCGATATGCTGGCCATCCGCGGAGAAAAGACCGTAGAAGTTGGTATGCATCCGCTCATGCTCGAGCCGCCGATGGATCGCGTCGGCGAGTTGCTCCTGCGGCATCGAGTCGAGGTAGATGAGTTGCCAGTCCATCGGCACATCGGTTTCGCGCTCCATGTCGCCGGTAACAGCCCAGCCGATGAAGCCCAGCAGCAACATCACCGAGAGCGAGAAAATCACGGCGTAGACGGTGATCAGACGAAAGGTCGTCGAATGCCAACGATGCTCAAGGGCGGATTGCGCCGGCAAGGAATGGTCCGTCAAGGTAAGCGGCTCACGCGAGGATATATCCCGAACCGCGCACGGTTTGAATCATCGGCTTCGCGTCGGGAAGATTGATTTTTTTGCGCAGGCGGCCCATATGCACATCGATCAGATTCGTACCCGGATCGAAGTGATAGCCCCAGACCGCTTCGAATAGCATCGTGCGCGTGATGGTTTGCCCGGCGTGCCGCATCATGAATTCGAGCACCCGGTATTCGGTGGGCAGCAGCGCGATTTCCTCGCCGTTGTATTGCACCTTGCGCGAGATCAGATCGAGTTCGAGCGGGCCGACACGCAGCGACATCGCCGTTTGCGCCGTCGGCATCTGGCTGCGGCGCAGCAGGACTTCGAGGCGCGCGGTCAGCTCGTCGGGATCGAACGGCTTGGTCAGATAGTCGTCACCGCCGGCACGCAGGCCGCGCACGCGTTCGTCGACATCGCCGATCGCGCTTAACATCAACACCGGTGTCTGCACGCCGATACTGCGCATGGTGGTGAGAATGGTCAGACCGTCCACACCTGGCAACATCCGGTCGAGCGTGATCACATCGTATTCGTCGCTGATCGCGCGAACCATGCCGTCGCGGCCGTTCGCAGCCCAGTCGACTGTGAAGCCGCGATTTTTCAGTTGCCCGACAATTTCATTCGCGGTGATTTCATCGTCTTCGATCGTCAGTACTCTTGACATGATCATTCCGCACGCCGCAGCGATTTCAGCTTGCGTAGCTGATGGGTGCGACAGGTTGTCAGTAGACGGACATGATGCCATATTCGGCCTGCGGGCACAGTGCGCGACAGGCGGTCTTGCCTGTCGCAGGGCGGGAAACAAGCTTGCAGGCTACGCGCATCGCGCTAACTGCCGCGCATCGGCTTCATGAAAAAATATTTAAGTTTGCTGCGCGGAGGGGCCTGGGTTCAGCCCGGATTCGACCTGAACGCGCCGCCGGCCCCGTTTGCCTTATGGCACCGCCGCATCGCCAGCACGCTCGTTGCTGTGCCGGCGCAGGTAGCGGGCGTCGTTGTCCACGTGATGGGCACGCTCGATTCGGGCCTGTTCGAGCGTCGTATCGGCAATCGCGCCGCCCGTGCCCTGCACTTTCGCCAGCGCCGCCAGCGGCGTGGCAAACAATGCTGCCAATAACATCCATCCTGTCAGTCGTTTCATCGCAGCCCCCGCGTTCCAGTACATCGCCGGCGGATTCGCACGGTGCGCGTACCTGATACGCATCTTCCGCCTGATCGTAAAGATACGCCTGACTACCTGACTGTTCGGTGGCGGAAACATGAAGATCTGGTCATCCGTCTACGGCGCCGGTTCGATAAAACAATCTTCATCCGCGGTCTGTCGTTCCGATAGATGCGCCTGCCTATGCTTCCCCTCAACCGGTTGCGCGCCGCACGTTCGCGAACGCAGAGAGACCGGTGGCCGGCGCGGCGCATCGCCCCGCCGTTCACACCATCGAGAGGGAAATCATGAAACTGACCTGCCGCACGGCCGCCTGCACGCTGTTGATGCTCGTGAGCGCCTCCGCCTTCGCATCGTCGCGGCTCACGCCGCAGCAATGCAACGACTACCCGTTCAAGCCGTTAAGTGCACCCGCTACCCACGCGCAACTGATGAACGAACTGTCCGAACTCGAATCGGTCGGTTATGACCCGTCGGCCGGTGACGACGACAACTACCCCAACGACATCCAGCAGGCCGAACAAAAGTTGCAGGTTAAATACCACGAGGATTGTGGCGCCGTCGCGCCGCTTTCGACGGCGCAGTCGGCGAACCAGGGCTCAGCGAACTGAAGGCCGCGCGCCACCTGAGAGCGACTTCTCGAGCGCCGCCACACCTGCCGGCAGATCCACCGCGACGCCGAGATCCACCATCGTTCGGCCCAACGCGTGCAGTGTCCTGAACAGGTTATGTTCGCGGCACTGCTCGCCCATCTGACCGATCCGCACGATCGGCAAGCCAAACGAGCCGGATATTTCCACCTGATGCTGCCGCGAAATGTGGCCGCAGATGTCGCCGGGGCTCAGGCCCTGCGGCGCCTCGATGCCGACCACCGAATTGAGCCGGCAAGCTTGCGGCGTATACAGCGTGAGGCCGAGCGCGGTGATCCCCTCTTGCAGCGCCACCGAGCACTTCAGGTGACGCGCAAAACGCTTTTCGAGCGTCTCCGCGCAAACCAGACGTAGCGCCTCATGCAGCGCGAGCACACCCGATACCGGCGCCGTGTAGTGATAGCCCGCGTTGTGCCAGAAATTTTCGGCGAGCGATGCATCGAGGCACCAGTGCGCGTTCGGCTGCTCGCGATGCTTCACGCGCTCCCATGCCGCTTCCGAAAACGCGACCAGCGACACCCCCGGAATCGACGACAAGCCCTTCTGGCCGCCGGTAATCACCGCATCGATACCCCACGCGTCCATCTCGAGCGGCATCGTGCTGAGCGTACACACTGCATCGACGATAACGAGCGCGCCCGCCGCCTTCGCCAGTGCGGCGATGTCCTTCAGATGGTGGTTCCACACCGTGTTCGATGTCTCGCCCTGCACGATCGTCACGATCTCGGGACGCACGCGGCGCAGCGCCGCCTCGACCGTTTCGAGGCTCGCCACCGCACGGTCCTCGACGTCGAGGATCGAGACGTCGGCGCCGACGCGGCGGCCCATTTCCGCCATCCGCTCGCTGAAGAAGCCGTTCTTGATGCTAAGGACGCGCGTGCCGCTCCACGCCAGATTGGAAATCGCCATTTCCATCGCCGCGGAACCGGGACCTGCCACGCCGAGCACCCATTTCGAATTCGTCTGGAACACATAGCGCGCCATCGTCTTTACCTGCCCGACCACCTTCGCCATCGTGCCGCCCAGGTGATTGATGACGATCGTGTTGGCCTTCGCAACGGCCGCGGGAATCGGCACGGGGCCGGCGCCCATCATCAGCAACGGTTCTTCGGGGAGGATCGCGTCGAGCGACTCGACGTCCGGGCACGGTACGGAGAAAGACGGGGTGAGGGGCATAGTCGGTACGGATGAAATCGGCAAGGTCGGAAACTTCAGAGAATAGCGCAAGTCCGGCTTTGACCTTTGACAAACCGCCAGTCTCTCGTCGCCTTGAATTGTGCGACGTATTTTCGTCTTTCTCGCACGCAATACGGCATTCCGGGTTCGCCATTGTGACAAAAATACGATGCCACGGGGATAAATGCGCACCGGCTACCAAAGCAATTTACCGGGAGCGGTGGAAATAATGAAAGAAGCAAACCTGCTATGGAGTTTTTTAAGCGGATTGCGTAGGTAGAGGTTCAGTGAGATTTGGCGGGCACCATTCAAGTCGGGTTTATCGCACGCGAATAAGCGAGGTAACGCACCAACTGCGGCGTAGCGGAGGAATCGCAAGGCAGCATGCGGTTCTTCACGCGCTCAGGAACAATGCGGTGCGCGCCCATTGGTTGAATCGGCGAAGGCGCGGCGATCCACGCCGTCACTCCATTAATTGCATTGCGAATTATGCCGGATCGGTAGATTCAATTCCACGCAACCTCGGCCGTCTTTATACCTGGTAAAGCGCCGCAGTATTTTTTCAATAAATATTGAAATTCCAGACAACTGCCAATATGATTTTAATCCGGAATCGCAGTTGTCTGACTGAATGCTTCTCGACATCGGCTGACATGTTGCCGCACGGTTTAACTCTGGGCGGACGTGATACCCATCTACGAGGCGAAATTTCATGAACCAGATTCACGCAATGCGTGTTTTCGTCAGAGTGGCCGAAACCGAGAGCTTTCGCCGCGCCGCGCAGCAACTCGATGTGTCCAATGCGCTCGTCACGCGTTCAATCGCCATGCTCGAAGCGCATCTGAGTACCCGTCTCATCAATCGCACCACGCGCAACCTGTCACTGACCGAAGCCGGCGTGCGCTATCTGGAAGGCTGCCGCGGGCTGCTCGAAGAACTCGATCATCTGGAAGGCACGGTCGCCCATACCGAACGCGAACCCGGCGGTACGCTGCGCGTCGTCGTGTCCGGCACGCTGTCGCCGGCTGTGCTGACACCGCTGCTCGACGGCTACCGGCGCACGCATCCGCAGGTCCGGCTACGGCTCACGCTCGCCGATCGCCCCGTCGATCTGCTCGAAGACGGCTACGACGTCGGCATCGTCACGGCGTTCTCGATATCGGGCAAGGATCTGATCGAACAGCCGATCGGCACCAACACGCTGGTGCCGTGCGCCGCGCCCGGCTATCTCGCCGAACGCGGCGAACCGCGCTCGCCGCTGGAGCTCGCGCAGCATGCCTGCGTCGGGTTGCCGCCGGGGCAACGCAGCCCGACGTGGCACTTCGCCGGGCTCGACGGACGCTCGCTTCCAGTTACGCTGCACCAGGTCTACACGGTCAACAGCACGCTGATGGTCCGGCTCGCCGCGCTCTCGGGGATGGGCATCGCGATCCTGCCGGCGCAGCTCGTCGCGAGCGATTTTGCCGCGGGTACGTTGACACGCATCATGAGCGATTACACCGTCGACGATCCGGAAGCGAATCTCTCGATCGTCTATCCGGGGCGCCGCTTCCTCGCGGCCAAAACCCAGTCGTTCATCGACCACACGATCGAGTACTTCAGCCGCGACATCGCGCCGCTCCCGACGTTGATCGAGCGTATGCCGCAGCAGGCAAATGGGTGGAGCGTCGCGCCGCACGTGTAACGGTGGGCTTGCACAGCGGCTCGCGGGATCGCTGACGGCGTGCGCCGCCGGCCACGTTCCCACGTTCAGTTCGCGCCCGGGTCCGGCCGCAACGCGGTACGCGCATCGTCAGGCGCGCCGCATACTTCGCGCAGCAGCACAGCCTCGCGCTCGTGCACTTCGACCGGCATCCAGCGCGCGCCCGCCTCGGCAAGATAGCGCGTTCGATGCTGCCCGTTGCGAAACGCCACGACGCCTTCGTGGTCCAGTCCCAGCCAGCCGAAGAGCCCCGGCGCGCGCCGCTTCGTCACCGTCACATACGGCATCTCGGGGATGCGTTCGTTCTCAGGATCGAGAAACTCGCGGATGCCGCGCACCTTACCCGAGTGCCATTCGTTAACGGGCTTCAACACGTAGTCGGTGTTATCGCGATCCGCACACACCAGCAGTTTGCGCATGTCGACCAGCACGACCTGATGACGCGTGCCGGCAGCACCGAACACACGTTTCAGACGTACGTGGTCGTACCACCCATGCTCGGGCAGAGGAACGATCCAGACCGGTTCGGCCCCGGACGGCACAACGCTGGATGCGGGCGATGACATGGATACGGGCATGCAATGAGTTCGATCTGCCGGCGCGGAGCGCCAACGCGCACCGACGTCTAAAAAGCGCCTAAGCTACGAGTGCATCATGAAAGCCGCGTGACAGCGGCCGTGCAAACTGCGGGTGTTTCGCGCTCAGGCTTACCCCTTCGTACTGACGGCCAGACTGCCTCGCGAGTCATTTCGCATACGGTATGCCCGTTTTCGTTCCAACGATACTGCAATCGCATATCGCGAGTACGGATCGACATGGCAGCGGTGCAGCGAGATCGATGGAGAAACCGATGATCATGGAAACGTTCGGCGAGCATGTCCGGCTCGAAGCAGTCGATGCGGTCGATACGGTGGTGACGATCGTGCTCGAGCGTCCGGCGCGCCGCAACGCCGTGGATCGCCCAACCGCCGATGCACTGAGCGCCGCGTTTCGCCGCTTCGACACTAACCCTGCCTGGCACGCGGCGGTCCTGTTCGGCGCGGGCGGCACGTTCTGCGCGGGAGCGGATCTCACCGCGCTCGGCGACGACGCGCGTCGCAACGAACTGCATGCCGACGGCAGCGGCCCCGGTCCGATGGGACCGACGCGCATGACGTTCGGGAAACCGGTAATCGCTGCGATCGCCGGTCATGCGGTCGCGGGTGGGCTCGAACTGGCGGCGATGTGCGACCTGCGCGTCGTCGAGGACGATGCGGTGCTCGGCGTGTTCTGCCGGCGGGTAGGCATTCCGTTGATCGACGGCGGGACGATCCGGCTGCCTCGGCTGATCGGCCTGTCACGCGCACTCGATCTGATCCTGACCGGCCGCCCGGTCGACGCGCAGGAGGCGCTCGCGTTCGGCCTCGCCAACCGGGTAGTCGCGAAGGGTACGGCCCGGGCCGCGGCCGAACAGCTTGCCGCCGCGTTAGCCGCGTTCCCGCAGGCAGCGCTGCGGGCCGACCGCCGCTCGGCGTTCGAAAACAGCGCACTCGACGATCTGGCGCTCGCGCTGCAGCGCGAAGGCGCCGGCGGCTACGACGCGGTATTTGCCGAAGGAGCCGCTGGCGCCGCGCGCTTTGCGGCCGGGGCGGGTCGCCACGGCGCGGCCGTTCCGCCCTCTGCCCATCCCGCCGATCCCAGCCCCGACTAGAAATCTGCAGGAAAAACAACACTTCGCTTACACATCAGCAAGGCGATTTTGGGTTAGGTACAATCCCCTACTGCTTTACCCTGGCGCCCGCGTTTTCGGCCCGAAAACACGCGCCGCATGCGCCGCTCACCCGCCGCGCTCCTGTACCGATCCGTCCCATCATGCCTTTACCCCTGCTCGCCCTTGCCATCGCCGCCTTTGGGATCGGTACCACTGAATTCGTCATCATGGGGCTGCTACCCGACGTCGCGCGCGATCTCGCCGTGTCGATTCCGGCTGCCGGCATGCTGGTGTCGGCCTACGCGCTCGGTGTCACGATCGGCGCACCGATCGTCGCGATCGCGGTCGCCAACATGCCGCGCAAGAAAGCGCTGATGAGCCTGATCGGCGTATTCATTCTCGGCAACCTGCTGTGCGCCATCGCGCCCGGCTACGCGGTGCTGATGGTCGCGCGCATCGTCACGGCGTTCTGTCATGGCGCTTTCTTCGGCATTGGATCGGTGGTGGCGGCTGGGCTCGTCGCACCGAATCGCCGCGCACAGGCCATTGCGCTGATGTTCACCGGTCTCACGCTCGCCAACGTGCTTGGCGTGCCGCTTGGTACGGCGCTCGGCCAGGCCGTGGGCTGGCGCGCGACGTTCTGGGCCGTGACCGGCATCGGCGTGCTCGCTGCCGCGGCGCTCGCCGTGTGTCTGCCCGCGCGTATCGAAATGCAGAAGGCGAGCCTCGTACGCGAATTCAGCGTGCTGAAGAACCCGCAGGTGCTGATGGTGCTCGGCATCAGCGTGCTCGCATCGGCGAGTCTCTTCTCGACCTTCACCTACATCACGCCGATTCTCGAGGACGTCACCGGCTTCACGCCGCATGCGGTCACACTCGTGCTGCTGCTGTTCGGTCTCGGGCTGACGGTGGGCAGCACGCTCGGCGGCAAGCTGGCGGACTGGCGTTTGATGCCGTCGCTGCTCGCGTTCCTGATGGCGATCTGCGTGATTCTCGTGGTGTTCGCCGGGACGATGCATTCGCCGGTCGCTGCCATGATCACGATCTTCGTGTGGGGCGTGCTCGCATTTTCGATCGTGCCGCCGCTGCAGATGCTGATCGTCGATCGCGCGAGCCATGCGCCGAATCTTGCGTCCACGCTGAATCAAGGCGCATTCAATCTCGGCAATGCGACGGGCGCGTGGCTGGGCGGTATGGCGATCGGGGCGGGTATTCCGCTCACGTCGCTGCCGTGGGTCGGTGTGACGATGGCGTTGGCTGCGCTGCTGCTGACGGTGTTCTCGGTATCGCTGGAACGGCGTGCGCAGCGGTTGCCGGCGGGTTCGCCGGGCTGAAGCTCACTGAAGCGCGTCACACGCCTCGCGAGTCGAAACACCCGATTCCCCTCACTGCAACACGGGCCGACGCCGCTGCGCGACAACGCGCCGGTGTAGCATTCCCGCCGATGAAAGTCATCTTCACCCGCGATTTCCTCGCCCTCATTCTGAGCGTCGCCGTAGTCGGCCTGGGCAGTGGCGCCACGCTGCCGCTCACGGCGCTCGCGTTGACCCAGGCCGGCTACGGCACCGATGTCGTCGGTCTGCTGACCGCCGCGCAAGCGGGCGGTGGCCTCGTCGTCGTGCCGCTCGCAGGCTGGATCGCTGCGCGCTTCGGCGGCCGTCAGGTGATTGCGGGCGCGGTACTCGTCGTCGCAATCGCGACTGCGGGCATGCAACTCACGACCAACCTGTACGCCTGGGCTGTGTTGCGCATCGCTTGCGGCGCGGCGCTGATGCTGCTCTTCACGATCGGCGAGGCATGGGTCAACCAGCTCGCCGACGACACGACACGCGGTCGCGTCGTCGCCATCTATGCGACGACCTTCACGTTATTCCAGATGGCCGGGCCGGTGCTCGTGAGCCAGATCGCTGGATTCAATAGCGGACGCTTCTTGCTGTGCGGCGCGATCTTCCTGCTCGCGCTGCCGACGCTCGCGACGATCCGCGCCACCCCGCACACTGCCGGCGCACCCGAAGCTCACGACAGCTGGCGCCATGTGCTGCCACGTATGCCGGCCATCGTGATCGGCACTGCGTTCTTCGCGCTGTTCGATACGATCGCGCTGTCGCTGCTGCCGCTGTACGCGATGGCGCATGGCATCACGGTTGAAGTTGCCGTGCTGTTTGCGTCGGCGCTGCTGCTCGGCGATACGACGATGCAGTTTCCGATTGGCTGGCTCGCGGACCGGTTTGGTCGCGAGCGGGTGCATCTCGGCTGTGCCGCCGTCGTCGTGCTGTTGTTACCGTTGCTGCCGTGGGCGATCGGCTCGCTGTGGCTGTGCTGGCCGTTGCTCTATGTGCTCGGCGCCGCGGCGGGTGCGATCTATACGCTGTCGCTGGTGGCGTGCGGCGAACGCTTTCGCGGCGCCGCGCTGGTATCGGCGAGTTCGCTCGTCGGGGCGTCGTGGAGTGCCGCGAGTTTTGGCGGCCCGCTGATCGCCGGTGCGTTGATGAAGGGTATCGGCAACGATGCGCTGGTCGGCTTGCTGCTGGCTGGCGCGCTCGCGTTTGGTGGCGCGGCGTTGTGGGAAAGACGGCGTGCGGGAGTGCGGGTGGTGCGTTAGCGTACACGCGGGAAGCTGGAATCTGTTGCGCACGACCTCAGTGGTTGCGCGGTTGTGCGGATACCGCATCGCGCACAACGTCAATCACGCGCCGGCACAATCACACCACTACACGTTCCAAAGCCCACGCGATAACCCTCGCCCTGGCACCACCCAGCGAGCGTCAGTTCATCGCCGTCTTCGATAAACGTCCGCGTGCCGCCCTCTTTCAGTTCGAGCGGCTGCTTGCCGTTCCACGTCAGCTCGAGCAGGCTGCCATATGAATCGGCGGTCGGCCCGCTGATCGTCCCCGAACCCATCAGATCGCCCACCCGCGTATTGCAGCCCGACACCGTGTGATGCGCAAACTGCTGCGCCATCGTCCAGTACATGTGGCGAAAATTCGTGCGCGAGATCGTCGTCGCTTCGCGGGCGCGCTGCGGACGCAACCGCACTTCGAGTGCGATATCGAACGCATGCGCGCCGTCGTGCCGCAGATAGTCGAGCGGCTGCGGCACCTGTTCCGGCTGCGCGACGCGGAACGGTTCGAGCGCGTCGAGCGTGACGATCCACGGCGAGATCGTCGTCGCGAAGGTCTTCGCGTTGAACGGCCCGAGCGGCACGTACTCCCACTGCTGGATGTCGCGCGCACTCCAGTCGTTCAGCAGCACCATGCCGAAGATGTGCGCTTCGGCCTCGGCACACGCCACCGGTTCGCCGAGCGCATTGCCGCGCCCAACGATAAACCCGGTTTCCAGTTCGATATCGAGCTTGCGACACGCGCCGAACACCGGGCGCTCCACATCGGGCAACTTCAGTTGCCCATTGGGCCGCCGCACCGGCGTGCCGCTCACCACCACCGACGAAGCGCGTCCGTTGTAGCCGATCGGCATCTCCGACCAGTTCGGCAGGAGTGCATTCTTCGGATCGCGGAACATCGAGCCGACGTTCGTCGCGTGTTCTTTCGACGAATAGAAATCGGTGTAGCCGGGAATCTGCACGGGCAAGTGCAACGTCGCATCGGTTGCAGGCACGAGCGCGCGTTCGCGCAGTGCCGCGTCGTCACGCAGCGTGACCGTGTCGCGCGCGAGCAGGCTGGATAACTGAATCCGTACGCTGCGCCACGCATCGCGACCCAGCGCGATGAACGCGTTGAGCGAGTCCGAGCGGAACACGCTGGAAGCACCGGATTCGTTCGCCGACGTCGGCGGCAAAACAAGCAAGCCCGCTTCCTCCAACACCGCCAGATCGACGATGCGATCACCGATCGCGACGCCCACGCGCCAAACCGCATCGTGAGAGTCGCTAAAGATGCCGAACGGCAGGTTCTGGATCGAAAAGTCACAGGCTGGATCGTTCGCCGCTTCGACCCAGCTTCGGCGCGACGGATCGAGCGTCGCCTGCAGATCGCTCGATACGCTCATGGCTGCTCCGGGTTGAAGTGTTTCTGGATGCCTTGCCAGCACTCGAAGTAATCGGCTTGTAGCTGTGACGTTTCGAGCGCAAAACGGGTCGGGCGGATCAGCGTGCGGGTTTCGAACATGAACGCCATCGTGTCGCCGACCTTGTGCGGCTTCGACGTGTCGCTGTGCGACGCCTTCTCGAACGTATCCGCATCGGGACCGTGACCCGACATGCAGTTGTGCAGGCTCGCGCCACCAGGCACGAAGCCCTCCGCCTTCGCGTCGTACACGCCATGCACGAGACCCATGAATTCGCTCGCGACGTTGCGGTGAAACCAGGGCGGCCGAAACGTGTCTTCAGCTGCAAGCCAGCGCGGCGGGAAGATCACGAAGTCGATCGTATCGACACCGGGCGTATCGCTTGGCGAATGCAGGACGAGGAAGATCGACGGATCGGGATGGTCGTAGCTGATCGAACCGATCGTGTTGAAGTGACGCAGATCGTATTTGTACGGCGCATAGTTGCCGTGCCACGCGACGACGTCGAGCGGCGAATGGCCGATGTCCGCGCGCCACAAATGGCCGTTCAGCTTCGCGACGAGTTCGAAGTCGCCTTCGCGGTCTTCATAGGCGGCGTGCGGCGTGAGGAAATCGCGCGGGTTGGCGAGCCCGTTCGAGCCGATCGGCCCGAGATCCGGCAGACGCAACAGCGCACCGAAGTTCTCGCAGATATAGCCGCGCGCCTCGCCATCGGGCAGCGTCACCGTGAAGCGTACGCCGCGCGGAATCACCGCGATCTCGAACGGTTCGATGTCGAGCCGGCCGAGTTCGGTCGCAATCGCGAGACGGCCCTGTTGCGGCACGATCAGCAGCTCGCCGTCGCCGCTGTAGAAGTAGCGGTCCCGCATCGAGCGGTTCGCTGCATACAGATGGATCGCGCAACCGTTCATCGATTCAGCGGAACCGTTGCCCGCCATCGTCACCCATCCGTCGATGAAATCGGTCGGCGCGGTGGGCATCGGCAGCGGGTTCCAGCGTAGCTGGTTCGGCGGGGTCGGCGGTACTTCATGGAAGTTCGCCACGAGCCGGTCGGCGGGATGCGACGGTGACGGTGGCAGCGGCGTGAACGGCCGGTGCATCGCCGCCGGACGAATGCGGTACAGCCACGAGCGGCGGTTATGACTGCGCGGTGCGGTGAACGCGGTGCCCGACAACTGCTCTGCGTAGAGTCCGTAGGCGACACGCTGCGGCGAGTTGCGGCCCTGCGGCAGTGCGCCTGGCAGCGCCTCTGTCGCGAACTCGTTGGCGAAGCCCGATTGATACGTGGAGCGTTCGCCTGAGGGGGAATTCGTATCGTGAGTCATGTGTTTCTCCACCAATACCTGCCATGAATACCTGCCATGAACGCCTAAGCGGTTCGCGCCGACGCAACGCGGTGACCCCGCGTCGCGCCCGCAAGCACGACTACGAACAACGCCGAGCACAACACCGGCACCGCGGCCACGTGAAACAGCGCCGCATTCGACCAGTTCAGCGCGATCATCTGCCCACCGACAAGCGGCCCGATCACCGAGCCGATACGGCCGATGCCGAGGCTCCAGCCGATGCCGGTCGAGCGCAGACTGGTCGGGTAATAGTGTCCTGCAAGCGCATTGACCGCCGGCTGCCCACCGACTACACAGAAGCCGCCCGCGAACACCGCCACCAGCAGCCACGGCAGCGCATGCGCGACACTGCCGATCGCACCGACGAACCCAGCCGCGCACGCAAAGCAGACGAACAGCACTCGTACGAAACCAAACCGTTCGATAAACCAGCCGAGCGACAGCGTGCCGATCACCCCGCCGGTCTGCAGCACCGTGCCGACGATCACCGCGGTGGCTGGCGTGTAGCCCGCATCGCGCATCACGGTCGGCAGCCAGTTGGACAGGAAGTACAGATCGATCAGATTCATGAAGCTGATCGCCCACAGGATCAGCGTGACCGGCGTGCGGCCCGCGCGGAACAGCTCGGCGACCGGCGCGCCACCATCGGCTTTTTCGCGCACGACGATGCGCGTCTGCGCGTCGACGTGCAGGCTCGGATCGAATGTCGCGAGCCAGCGCCGGGCGCGCTCGGTACGACCTTTGAGTACGAGAAACTGCAGCGACTCGGGCAGCGCGGCGAGCATCGCGAATGCGAGCAGCAGCGGCACCGCACCGCCGACCCAGAACACCGCGCGCCAGCCAAACGCTGGGATCAACGCAGCGCTGACAAAACCACCGAGTGCCGCGCCAAGCGTGAAGCCACACGACACCAGCATCATTCGCTTCACTCGATGCGCAGGCGTGGAAAACTCGCCGACCAGCGCCATCGCATTCGGCATGATGCAACCGAGCCCAAGACCCGTTATAAAGCGCAGCGCGATCAGCGCAGGCACCGTCGATGCAAGCGGCGTCGCGATCATCGCTGCGGCGAAGAAGAACGTCGCGCCGATCAGTACCGGTCTCCGGCCGATCCGGTCGGCCAGCACCGACAGACCCAGCGCGCCGAGCAGCATGCCGAACAGACTCGCGCTGAACACCGGCCCGAGCGCCGCCTTCGATACGTTCCACTCGGCGATCACGCTCGGTGCGACGTAACCCATCGCCTGCGCATCGAAGCCGTCGATCACGAGACACAGTCCGCACAGCACAAGCAGCATGAGCTGGAACGCAGGGTGATGCGTTTCGCCGAGCACGCGCTCGACTTCGATCACATTCGACGACGCGGGTTGGGCGCTCATGGATAGTCTCCTCATCGTTATGGTGCCAGGCGGGTTGCCGGCAGTACCGGCTCGGGACATGAAGCGACTTTCCAGGCACACACGGCTCCGCTCTCGCCACACGCGTAATTTACGAATAGTAAAACTAATTACGTATAGTAAAACTATCGTAAACCCTGACCCGGTGCGCACCGACCCATATCGTTATGAGCATTTAGTTCATGCGCGCGCTACGCCGACTGCTAACATCGTTAAATGAGTGCGGCATGGCGCCGCAACCGACAAGAGACGCGTGCTTGCGCGCGACCTGCCCCGTTCATGATTCCCCCGACCATCTCCGACCTCGTTGCGCGTGCCGCCAGCCACCCGTTTCTCGGCGAGCATCTGGCACGCGGCACGGGCGAGCACAGCGACAGCGCGATCGCCCGCTTCAACGGTTTCCAGCTGGGCAGCACGTATGAGCCGATCTTCGATATCAGCGTGCATGCGTATGGACAGTCGCTCGGTTCGGCGCCGGAGCGTGCCGACCGGTTCGGCGACGAACTCGGTTTTCAGGCGGTGACGCAGCGCGTCGACGGCGTGCCGTTCGATGCACAGGACACCTTCGAGCGCATCGCCGACGACCAGGAACTGGTCGCGCTAGACCGCATGTCGCGGGCACTGCACGCAATCAATTTCTTCGGCGCACAGCGGCACGGACTACTGTTTCTACGGGTCCACGAACGGTTGCTGAAAAGCGTGAAGTACGACCACGGCCGGCATTTCTCGGCGGTGCTCGTATCGTTTGGATTGAACCCGTCACGCATCGTGATCGAACTGCCGGCGGCGGCGGTTGCGCATCGCAACTTCCTCGGCTATCTGACGCGCAGTTATCAACGCTACGGATTCAAGGTGGCCGGTAACCTGCCGAATGCCGGGCAGATTCTTTCGGTGTCGGACATGGCGCGGCTCGATTTCATCAAGATGGATGCGGGCTCGGCACTGCGCGACTCGATGGTGAAGCCGCTGGTCGGATATGCGAACCGGTTGCGCATTCCGTTGATCTTCAATCGCGTCGCTGATGAAGCGCAGTTTGATCTGTTGCAGCAATATGATGTGCGGTTTGTGCAGGGGCCGCTTTTTGCGGCACACGATCACGACCGCACGGCGTAAAGCGCAAACGCGCCGCCATTAGAGGCAACGCTAGGCCGTATCGCCCAACCTGCAAGCCAGCGCCTTCAACCGCGGCGCGACGCTCTCGCGAAACACCTCATCCCCCATCGACGATGCCGGCCCGCTGCAACTGAGCACCAGCCAGCGTCCATCGCGTGTCTCGCGAAAAGGCACCGCGACCGCGTTCACATCGTCATTCCACGCGCGAAACGAGAAGCAGCAGCGCGCGTCGGCAAACGCGTCGATCTCGAACTGCGCATCGGCCACGAGCGCGGCGCCGTCCGCGCCGGCCGCCTTCTTCAGCTCGGCGAGCAAGGCTGCGCGCGCATCGGCGGGCAGCACGGCGAGATAGGCACGGCCCATCGAACTGGTGAGCATCGACAGCCGCGAACCCGACGCGAGACCGAGCGTGAGCGCGGTCTCACTGCGGATCGTCTCGAGATAGATCATGTCGAGCCCATCGCGGCAACCGAGTGACACAGCCGCGCCCACTTCGCGTGCGAACGTGCGCATGTGCGGCCGCGCGAGTTCGAGCGTGTCGGTTCCCGACAGCAGTGCGAACCCCAGCGACAGCACGCCGGCATCGAGTGCGTACTTGCCGAGCGTTTCGTCGAAGCGCAGATAGCCGAGCACCGTCAGCGTGTACGCGAGCCGGTTCACGGTTGCCTTCGGCAGGCCGGTCCGCTCGACGAAATCGCGATTGCCGAGCATCGTTTCGCCGGGACGAAACGCGCGCAGCAGGTCCAGCCCACGTGCCAGGGCGGTGACGAATTTGCGTTCGTCGATGGAAATGGCGGGGGTGGATGAAGGCGTCATCGGATGGTACACTCGGGTCTAATTTGCAAAACATTGTTCCGCATAGCGGAACTAAAGTCAAGGAACAGGAGAGTCGCATCATGGCCGACGCCGCGCAGTTTCATTGGGAAGATCCGCTGTTGCTCGATCAGCAGTTGACCGGGGAAGAACGCATGGTGCGCGACGCCGCCCAGGCCTATTCGCAAGACAAACTGGCGCCGCGTGTGCTCGAAGCGTTCCGTCACGAGAAGACCGATGCCAGCATCTTCCGCGAGATGGGCGAACTCGGTCTGCTCGGCCCGACCATTCCCGAACAGTACGGTGGCCCCGGTTTGAGCTACGTGAGCTACGGGCTCATCGCGCGTGAAGTGGAACGCATCGACTCCGGCTATCGCTCGATGATGTCGGTGCAGTCGTCGCTCGTGATGGTGCCGATCTTCGAATTCGGCTCCGATGCGCAAAAGGAAAAATATCTGCCGAAGCTCGCCACCGGTGAATGGATCGGCTGCTTCGGCCTGACCGAACCGAATCACGGCTCGGACCCGGGCAGCATGGTGACGCGCGCGAAGAAGGTCGACGGCGGCTATTCGCTGTCGGGCTCGAAGATGTGGATCACCAACTCACCGATCGCTGACGTGTTCGTCGTCTGGGCCAAGCTCCAGGAGGACGGCAAGGACGCGATTCGCGGCTTCATTCTCGAGAAGGGCTGGAAGGGTCTGTCGGCACCGGCCATCCACGGCAAGGTTGGTCTGCGCTCGTCGATCACCGGCGAGATCGTGCTCGACGAAGTGTTCGTCCCCGCCGAGAACCTGATGCCGAACGTGAGCGGTCTGCGTGGTCCGTTCACGTGCCTGAATTCGGCGCGCTACGGCATTGCCTGGGGCGCGCTCGGCGCCGCGGAAGCCTGCTGGCATACCGCGCGGCAGTATGTGCTCGATCGCAAGCAGTTCGGCCGGCCGCTCGCTGCCAACCAGTTGATCCAGAAGAAGCTTGCCGATATGCAAACCGAGATCACGCTCGGACTGCAAGGCGTGCTGCGTCTCGGCAGGATGAAGGACGAAGGCACCGCTGCAGTCGAGATCACGTCGATCATGAAGCGCAATTCGTGCGGCAAGGCACTCGACATCGCGCGGCTCGCACGCGACATGCTTGGCGGCAACGGTATCTCGGACGAGTTCGGCATTGCGCGGCACCTCGTGAACCTCGAGGTCGTCAACACGTATGAAGGCACGCACGATATTCATGCGCTGATACTGGGGCGCGCGCAGACGGGGATTCAGGCGTTCTTCTGAGCAGCGTAGTCGCGATAGCACATCAAACAAAAACCCCGCATCCGCGGGGTTTTTGTTTCGTACCGGTTGCCGCGCGGCCAAGCCAGGCCGCGCCGCGCGAACCGCGTTACTTGTTCGGCTGCGGCGTGAGACGCAGATACGGGCGTATCGCCTTGTAGCCCTTCGGAAACCGCTGCTTGATTTCCTCTTCGTCCTTCAGCGACGGAACGATCACCACGTCGTCGCCCTGCTTCCAGTTGCCCGGCGTCGCGACCTTATGGTTGTCGGTGAGCTGCAGCGAATCGATCACGCGCAGCACTTCGTCGAAGTTACGGCCGGTGCTGGCCGGATACGTGATGATCAGGCGCACCTTCTTCTTCGGATCGATCACGAACAGCGAGCGCACCGTCAGCGTTTCGTTCGCATTCGGGTGAATCATGTCGTAGAGTTCCGAAACCTTGCGATCGCCGTCCGCGAGAATCGGGAAGCCGACGCTCGCCGCCTGGGTTTCGTTGATGTCCTTGATCCATTCCTTATGCGATTCCGCGCTGTCCACCGACAACGCAATCGTCTTCACATTGCGCTTTTCGAATTCGCCCGCGAGCTTCGCCGTCAGACCGAGTTCGGTCGTGCAGACCGGCGTGAAGTCGGCGGGATGCGAGAACAAAACGCCCCAGCTGTCGCCGAGCCATTCATGGAAACTGATGCGGCCGATGCTCGAATCCTGTTCGAAATCTGGTGCGATGTCGCCGAGACGCAGACTCATGGTGCAGCTCCTTGAAGTGAACGGACGAATTTGCGAATAGTACCCGCAAGCTTCGCAAAGAGTTGAAGCATACGGGAAGCCACGGTTCTGTTGAACAAACATCGCGTCAGAACTTTATGAGTTTTTGTAATTTTCGCCGGCGCGGGGGAAACTTTACGGGGCAGATCAACTCCATCAAGCTGCGGATCAACCGCCGTATCAATGCAACGACGCTGTAGGGGCGCTTTTTAGCAGCCGTCGTTCGCAGAAAACAGCAACGGGAACAGTTCGTGCATACCCCACCAGACAGTGCGTTGACCAGCGCACTCGCCAGCGGACGTTTCTTTGGTTACGATTCACGCGTGGCGTGATACGAAGGGAGCAGTCAATGTCGGAAGTCAACAAGGAGAGATTGATGTCGGATATCAAAGCCGTCCTCGCGGACGCTGAAGACCTGTTGAAGCAGGCCGCAAGCGCAACGGGAGAGCGCGCGTCGGAACTGCGCGAAACGGCGCTGTCGCGTCTGAAGCAGGCAAAGGAAAAGGCCGCCGACGTGCAGGTCGTCGTCGTCGAGAAAGGCAAGAAGGCCGCGCGCGCCACCGACGACTACGTACACGAACATCCGTGGGCGTCGATCGGCATCGCAGCCGGCGTCGGCGTTCTGGTCGGGTTGCTGATCAACCGCAAGTAAGCACGCGACAGCGTGCGGCGGCTGACGGCCGCTCACGGCAACTCACATACCAGTCGACCGGCGCGCGCCGGTCGACTCCTTCTGGTGCATCTGCACGCGCAACGCGCTTAGGCCATGACGATCGATACCCACACGCGCGCTGAGCACGGGCCATTGCGCCGCCTTCTCGGCTCCGTATTCTCCATCCTCCAGACGCGCCTCGAGCTGATCGGCATCGAACTGAGCGAGGAGAAAGACCGCCTGCTGGCGGTGCTCTTCCTCGGGCTCGCGGCCATGATGCTCGCTACCATGGCGCTGATCGCACTGACGGCGCTCGTGGCCATCGCTTTCTGGGACACCTGGCGCTGGCAGGCGCTCGCCGGCATTACGCTGGTCTATGCGCTCGCCGCGTTGTTCTGCGCATTGCGCGCACGCAGCGGTTTGCGCAACGCGCCGATCATATTCGAAGCGACGCTGAAGGAATTCGAAAAGGACCGCGACGTCTTCCGCAAGCAATAAAGCCGGCGAGTACGCCGCCCGCTTCCGTCATTTCTCCACCGCCATCGCTATCGAGATCTCATGAGCCAGCCCCGTCCGGACACCGCCTTTCGCAGCCAGCATTCCGGCGCAAAAGAATTGAGTTCGCCGCATCTGCGCGCACTGCGCAAGGAACTGCTGATCGTGCGCGCGGATATCGAACGGATGGAATTCGCCCAGGCAACGGTAGAACTACGTCAGTCGGTCTCGCATTTCAGCTGGCTCAAGTTTCTGCTGCCGGGCCTCCGCGGAATGAGCTGGGGCGCAGGCAAGAGTGCGAATGCGGGCATCGGCGCACTGCTCAAGCAGTATCCGTTGATCAGTTCGCTTGCTTCGCTCCTGCTCGCCAGACCGCTGCGCTCTACGCTGCTTGCCAGTGCGAAACCGCTGCTCAAATGGGGCGGACTCGGGTTTGCCGCGTGGGAGGCTTACCGCATATGGCAACAGATGAAGAGCGACGACGATACTGCGCCAGCGGCGAAATCCGGCCGCACGGGTCGCGGATCGTAACTCCGCTGAACGCTTAAGCAGCGCTCGTTCAACGCGTATTCCAGCATTCGTCTGCGGCGAGCGCTGTCGGATTGCTGCTGCGATTCGCACGCACGCCGGTCGCGTCGAGCACGAACGTGCCGCATGCATCGCCATGCATCGGACCATCCTCCACGGGTACCGCCTCCAGCGTATAGCCACCGTTCGTCGCATTGGCCGGCAGCACGCCAAGCCGATACAGCGCGGTGCCGAACTGCGGTGCGCGGTCAAGACCGACAGGCAACGCATTCCGCTCACCGCCCGCATCGTTCTCCACGAACTGGGCTGCGCGATACAGTGCGGCTGCGGCATCCGTTCGATGCGTCCGCGCGATCTGACTGCGATACGCCGGCACCGCGAAAACCGCGAGCGTCGCGGCAATAGCGAGCGCGATGACCAGTTCGAGCAGCGTGAAGGCGTGGATCCGTGAGGTCATAAGAAGGTTGTCTCGCCGTTCAAAAGGGACGTGCGACGACCTGCCGCCAGTGGCGCTCCGTGCGCCCGTCGTCGACCACGAGTGTCAGTTGCATCCATGCCTGCGATGCCAGCGTCGCGCCAAAGCCGCGCGCAGTGATCAGCCATGCGCGTGCCTCGGGGCGTGTTGCAAGCTGCCATCCTTCGATCAGACATTGCGGCGGTCGCACCGACCCGGGCCATTGCGCTACCGGGGTTTGCACGCCCGCCTCGAAGGTCGCGGCACGCCGCCAGCCCTCGGGTTCGCCCGCGACGTCCGGCAACGCAGTGGCCGTGTTCGCCAGCGTCATCTGCGCACATAGGGCGAGCGCCGCATCGGCAGCATGAAATGCCTGCAGATGGCCCTGCGTATTCGCGGTACCGCGTGCGCTCGCGAGCGACGTCTCGAACCACGCCGCCGATGTGACGAGCATCATCGACGACAGCATCAGGACGACAGGTAGTGCAACGCCATGCGACCGGCTACGCGCCCGGTAGCTTCGTCGCGTTCGGGTATCGCGTGTCATGACGGCCTGCGCGCCTGGTTGCGAACTGCGACGCGCCGCCAGAACGCCTGCCGCACACGCGTATCTGTCGCGAGCGTCGACACGCCGTCGCAATCGACATAGCGCGTGCGGCGCCCGAGCGGTGCGCCACGCACCAGCACACACAGGTCCACGGCGACGATCTGTTGCCATTGATCCCGCGCGATAGCGGAAGCATCGAGCGCGGTGTGCGCGTCCTTCAGCCAGTAGCGAACCCGCAATCCTTCGACACCTTCCACCAGCGGTTGCGCCACGCCCGGTCGGCCACTGCCGTCGCAATACAGTTCCGGTTCGCCGGCGCTGCCGGTTCTCGCATGGAAGCGGTTGACGATCGGTATGCGCTGCGGATCGCTTCCGGCTGCGTCGGTGGTCACGCTCTGGCCGAGACAGTCAGTGGGTCGACCGGTCGACGATGGCCATGTCGATATCGTGTCGCCGATGTAACGCACCGCGATGCCGTCCGAATGCGTGCTCACCGTTTCGCAACTGCGACTCTCGAAGCTGCCAACCGTGCGTGCGCCCGAGCAACCGAACAACCCGGCTGACGTATCGGCCGGCGCCATATCGGCGGGCACGAAGCCGGCCATGCGGACCTGCGCGGCGATCAGTGCGAGCGCGGTCGTTCCGGCGTCGTGTATCCGCAGCGCATCGGTTGCGCGCACGAACGCGACACGCTGTGAGCGGTACATGGAGACAGCGCCGGCCACCACGACGAGACCGAGTGCGGCGGCAATCATCAACTCCAGCAGCGTGTGACCGCGCGAGCGGAATCTTGCTACGGTCATCGGGTGAACGCGATCGCGACACAGGCGGTCCGCGGCGGTACCGCCATGCCGCCGCAAGACTCGGGCATATCAATTACCTCGCCACGCACCGAAGGCGCAGGCGGCAGCCATGTGACCTGTGCCACCGCGGCTCCAGCGCGTTGATCGCGAATCGACACCTCGCCCTGTGGGAACAAACGCGCAGCGAGCACCTTCCATTGCGACAACGCTGTGTCTTCAGGCACGTTGGCGCGCGCCGTTTCAGCCACCGCGTCCGAGATCATCGCCGCGTGTTCGCGCAGCGTGACCGCTTTCGCCTCACCCGCGGTCCACCATTGCGTGGCCGTCAAGCCGAGTACCGTGACGGCCATCAAGGCAACCGCCAGCATCACTTCGAGTAGCGAATTGCCGCGACATGCAGCGTGTTCGCGCCGGCTCATGATGCAGCTCCACAAGCACCGTCGGAAATACGCGGTCGACCGCCGGCGGCAATCCTGATGCAACGCCGCCAGTTGTTACCCTGAGTAGCGCGCAATATCGAACGCGGCGCGACATCGAAGTTGCGAAAGCCGCCGATCACCTGTCCCGCCGGCGGCGTGAACGTGAGATTGCTGAGGGTGCCGTTCACGCTCACTGCAGCGAGACCCGGCTGCACACGCAACGCGGACAGCACCGTCGAACCCGGTTGCTCGGCCATCACGGCCCAGCCGCACGACCAGTCCAGGGTACCGCTGCGGCAGGCTTCGCCGACCGGCAAACAGCGATGCGCGCTATCGATGCGACACACCGTGACGCGCACGCCGCGCCGCAGCGCTTCGCTGCGTGCGTAGGTGAGTGTGGAGAGCATCGCGCGCGCCCGGGCGTCGACCTGATCGCGCACGTGCCACGCGACAAACGATGGCGTAGCCAGAACCGCAAGCGCGGCAAGCAGCGAGACGACGACGAGCATTTCGGCAAGCGTGAAGCCGCCGTACGCTTGCGGCGGAAAAACATGGGGGGTCATGGGTCACTCACTCCTGACTGGTCCGAAGAACACAGTCAATCTAGCGACCCATGCGAAACGCGACAATCGACCGAACGGCCAGGTAGCGAGGGGGAGTGAGAGGAACTGAGCGGAACAGTCAGCGCTTGCGCGAAGACTTGACGGGAGCAGGAGGCGATGAAGCGCGGCGGAATTCCTCGATCACGTCCTCGAATTCGGACACGTCTTCGAAGCGTCGGTACACAGAAGCAAAGCGCACATACGCAATCGTATCGAGCGCACGCAACTCGTTCATCACGAGTTCGCCGAGCCGTTCGCTGCGCACTTCACGCTCGCCGCTGCCGAGCAGTTGATATTCGATGCGGGCGACTGCCGTATCGATTGCCTCGGCGGCGACCGGCCGCTTTCTCAACGCGAGCTGCATGCTCGCGACGATCTTGCGGCGGTCGAACTCCCTGCGGCTGCCATCCTTCTTGACGACCGCCGGCAACGCCAGTTCGGTCCGCTCGTACGTCGTAAAACGCTTGTCGCAGGCCGAACAGCGACGCCGCCGACGGATTGCCGCGCCGTCTTCCGACACGCGGGAATCCACGACCTGCGTATCGTCATGCCGACAGAAGGGGCAGCGCATGATCGCCTAGCGGTAAACCGGGAAGCGCTTCGTCAGGGCCGCAACCTGGGTACGCACGCGTTCGATCGTAGCGGCGTCTTCCGGATTGTCGAGCACATCGGCAAGCAGGTTGCCGACCTGCTCGGCTTCCGCCACGCCAAAACCGCGCGTCGTCATGGCCGGCGAGCCGAGACGAACACCGCTCGTGACGAACGGCTTTTCCGGATCGTTCGGGATCGCGTTCTTGTTGACCGTGATGTGCGCCGCGCCGAGCGCCGCTTCCGCGGCTTTACCCGTGATGTTCTTTGCACGCAGGTCGACCAGCATGACGTGGCTCTCGGTGCGACCCGACACGATACGCAGCCCGCGCTTTACGAGCGTTTCGGCAAGCACGCGTGCGTTGTCCAACACCGCCTGCTGATACGTCTTGAATTCCGGCGACAGCGCCTCCTTGAAAGCCACGGCCTTGGCGGCGATGACATGCATAAGCGGACCACCCTGGATGCCCGGGAAGATCGCCGAGTTGATCGGCTTTTCGTATTCGGCCTTCATCAGGATCACGCCGCCGCGCGGACCGCGCAGGCTCTTGTGCGTGGTGGTCGTGACGAAGTCGGCGTGCGGCACCGGGTTCGGGTAGACGCCCGCAGCGATCAGACCGGCGTAGTGCGCCATGTCGACCATCAGGTACGCGCCAACCGACTTCGCGATCTTCGCAAGACGTTCGAAGTCGATGCGCAGCGAGAACGCCGATGCGCCCGCGACGATCAGCTTCGGCTTGTGTTCCTGAGCGAGTTTTTCCGCGGCGTCGTAGTCGATGTCTTCGGCTTCGTTCAGACCGTAGCTGACCACGTTGAACCACTTGCCCGACATGTTGACCGGCGAGCCGTGCGTCAGATGGCCGCCGTGCGCGAGGCTCATGCCCATGATCGTGTCGCCCGGCTTCAGCATCGCGAAGAACACGCCCTGATTGGCCTGCGAGCCCGAGTTCGGCTGCACGTTCGCAGCTTCGGCGCCGAAGATCTGCTTCACGCGATCGATGGCGAGCTGCTCGACGATGTCCACGTATTCGCAGCCGCCGTAGTAGCGCTTGCCGGGATAGCCTTCGGCATACTTGTTGGTGAGTTGCGAGCCCTGGGCGGCCATGACGGCCGGGCTCGTGTAGTTTTCCGACGCGATCAGTTCGATGTGGTCTTCCTGACGGCGGTTTTCCTGTTCGATCGCCTTCCAGATTTCGGGATCGACGCTGGCGATAGTGCTTTCGGCTCTGTCAAACATACGGGTTCCGTTGAGTGAGTTCAGTTCAGGTTGACCGGATTGCGCGGGATAAGCGTAGCGGATACGCAGCGCTGCTGGCGGCTGGGCCAGCCTTGACATGGCGGAGAAGGAGCGCCGCACACGCGAGGCAGGACAGCCACCGGCGGCGCCAGACTACGACGCGCGGATCACGGCTGCCCAGGCGAACGGCAAAACGGCACCCTGCGCTTCACGGTGGGTTGTTCCACCTTTGAACCCAGAAGGGTTCTATCGCCAGTCACGCAGGATTGAGCGCGTTAGTTTATTGGAACCTGCACCAATAGGCAACAGCGGGCGAGCGCCAGCCGGCAACGCCCCATGCCGCTGCAAGCCCCACGGGACGGCGCTTCGGCGCCAGCGCACACGGCAGACGGGCCGCTCCTCGTCCTTGCCGCAGCGCCGCATTGGAAGTAGGCTGATGCCCTTTCCATCTTTCCGACCATGGAGCAGCAATGATCGTGTTCGTCACAGGCGCGTCCGCAGGGTTCGGCGCCGCTATTGCAAGGGCGTTCGTCAACGGCGGCCATCGGGTCGTCGCCACCGCGCGCCGCAAGGACCGCCTGCAAGCGCTCGCCGACGAGCTGGGCGAGCGCCTCCTGCCGTTCGAACTCGACGTGCGCGACCGCGCCGCCGTCGAAGCCGCGCCCGCCGCGCTGCCGCCGGAGTTCGCAGCCATCGACGTGCTGGTCAACAACGCCGGCCTCGCGCTCGGCCTGGAACCCGCCCAGCGCGCCGTGCTGGACGACTGGCAAACGATGATCGACACAAACTGCACCGGCCTTGTGCAGGTCACGCGGGCGCTGCTGCCGGGCATGGTGGAGCGTAACCGCGGGCACGTGTTCAACCTGGGTTCCGCGGCGGCCAACTGGCCGTATCCGGGCGGCAACGTCTACGGCGCGACCAAGGCGTTCGTGCGGCAGTTCAGCCTGAACCTGCGCGCCGATCTGACCGGCACCGCGGTGCGCGTCACCGATGTCGAGCCGGGGCTGTGCGGCGGCACCGAATTTTCAAACGTGCGTTTCCGCGGCGACGACCAGAAGGCGGCGAATGTCTACCAGAACGTCCAGCCGCTGACAGCCGAAGACATCGCGGAATCGATCTACTGGATCGCCACGCGGCCCGCCCACGTGAACATCAACACGATCGAGCTGATGCCGGTTGCCCAGTCGTTTGCGGGGCTGTCGGTTCATCGCGGCTGAGCGTTCGCGCCGCGCGTGCGTGTGGCGACCGGAAAAAGAACAAATCGTGACAAATCGCGAGGCGCGTCTGCGTTCCGGTAAAATGCGCGGCATGAATATGTCCAGCAGCCAGCCCGGCACGGAAATTGGCTTCACGTGGCCGATCCGGGTGTATTACGAAGATACCGATGCCGGCGGCATTGTGTACTCGGCGAATTACCTGAAGTTTTTCGAGCGTGCGCGCACCGAATGGTTGCGCGCATCCGGAATCGACCAGCGGCAACTCGCCGACGAAACCGGCACGATGTTCATCGTGTGCAGCACCGCGCTCAATTACCGGGCGCCGGCGCGGCTCGACGACCTCGTCACCGTGATCAGCAGGGTCGAGCGGCTTGGCCGCGCATCCGTCGATTTCGCGCAGGAAGCCTGGCGCGACGACACGCTGCTCGCCACCGGCAACATCCGGGTCGGCTGCGTCGAACGTGCTGCGTTCAGACCTGCCGCCATTCCTCCACCGGTGCTCGCCGCATTGCGGCGCGGACCAGCTACGACGACCGGCGTGTCAACGACAGACGACTGAACACCGTTGATACGTCGCCAGTGAACTCGTATCGATCAATGCCACACCAAGCATGGTTCGGCGAAGGATACGCCGAAGCTTCCGGTTTCCCGACCGCCAGCTTCGACGGGCCTTGCAGCCGGACGCCCCTTCCGGGACGTTACAACGAACCTCTATGAACACTACCCAAGATCTATCGATCGTATCCCTCGTTCTCAACGCGAGCCTGCTGGCCCAGGCCGTGATGGCGCTGCTGCTGCTGCTGTCGCTGTTGTCGTGGACATTCATCTTCCGCAAGTGGTTTGCGATCCGCCGCGCACGCGCGCAGACGGAGCGTTTCGAACGCGAGTTCTGGTCGGGCGGCGACCTGCAGGCGCTGTACCAGAGCGCCGCGAACAACCGCCACTCGATCGGCGCGCTCGAACGAATCTTCGAATCCGGCATGCGCGAATTCCTGAAGGGCAAGGAAAAACGGCTCAACGATCCGGGCGCGATCCTCGACGGTGCACGACGCGCGATGCGCGCCGCGTTCCAGCGTGAAATGGACGTGCTCGAAGCGAACCTCGCGTTCCTCGCATCGGTCGGTTCGGTCAGCCCGTATATCGGTCTGTTCGGTACCGTCTGGGGGATCATGAACGCGTTCCGCGGTCTCGCGAACGTGCAGCAAGCCACGCTTGCGAACGTCGCGCCCGGCATCGCCGAAGCGCTGACCGCCACCGCGATCGGCCTGTTCGCAGCGATTCCGGCGGTGGTTGCCTACAACCGCTACGCTCACGATATCGACCGCCTCGCGATCCGCTTCGAGACCTTCATCGAAGAGTTCTCGAACATCCTGCAACGCCAGGCGCACTAAGGAGCACACCATGGCCGGTTCCTCGTCATCCAGCATGCGCGGCAGCCGTACGCGCCGCGCGATGGCCGACATCAACGTCGTGCCGTATATCGACGTGATGCTCGTTCTGCTCGTGATCTTCATGGTGACCGCCCCGCTCGTCGCGCCGTCAATTGTCAATTTGCCGACCGTCGGTGGTGCCGCGCCCCAGCAGCAGACGCCGCCAGTCGTCGTCAACATCCGCGCCGATGGCAACATGAACGTCAAGTACAAGGACGATGGCGGCGCGACCCAGCAGGAAAGCATGACGCGCGCCGATCTGAATGGCTTCATCACCGATCGCGCGCAGACCCATCCCGATCAGCCGGTCGTGATCGCCGCGGATAAAACCGTGAAGTATGAAGTCGTGATGAACGTGATGTCCGACCTGAAGGCCCGCGGCGTCAAGCGCGTCGGGTTGCTCGTCAAATCGCAATGAAACGCCAGGAATCCTCGTACCCGCTCCAGCCGCCGCGTGAACGCGGCACAGGACGTGCTATTGCGCTAGCGGTGGTGATGCATCTGTTGCTCGGGTACTTCCTGTATCACGGCATCCAGTGGCAGAACAGCACGCCCGCAGGCGCCGAAGCCGAACTGTGGACCGAAGTGCCCGACACCGTATTGCCGCGGCCGGTCGTGACGCCGCCCATCAAGGTTGCTCCGCCGCCGGTCGACAACACGGAAGCGGACATCGCGCTGCAGGAAAAGAAACGCCAGCAACAGGAAGCGGCACGTCAGGCGCAGCTCGCCGAGCAGCAACGTCAGAAACAGCAGGCCGATCAGGAAGCGCAGGCGCAACGTCAGCAGCAGCTTGCTGCGCAGGCGGCACAACTGGCCGCGCAGAAAGCCGCCGATGCGAAGCAAAAGCAGCAACAGCAGCAGGCCGACAAGCTGCGGCAGCAACAGCTAGCTGACCAGCAGAAGCAGGATCAGTTGAAGCAGGCGCAGGCTGACGCGAAGAAGAAAGCCGATGCAGATAAGCTCGCGAAGGCCAAGACCGATGCGCAGCAGACGAAGAAGCTCGATCAGGAACGTCGTGCGCGGCTTGCACAGATGCAGGGGCTGGCCGGTGGCGGCGACGCTTCGAGCGGCGATGGCCTTGCGAAGAGCGGCACCGGCAGCGGCTCGGGTGGCACGGCTGCATCAGCGGGCTATGCGGAGAAGGTGCAGCGACGCGTACGACCTAACATCGTGTGGGCCGGCGATACACAGGGCCTCGAAACCGTGGTCGCAGTGCACTGTGCGCCCACCGGCACGCTGCTGAGCGCGACGGTGACGCGTAGCAGCGGCAATGCACAATGGGACGACGCGGCGTTGCGGGCGGTTCAGCGCTCCGATCCAATGCCGCTCGATACGAACGGCAAAACACCAGCGAGCTTTACGATTACATTGCGTCCGGCAGCCTGACAGCAGCCCGCGCCCCGGCCCACATGGCGTTCCGGGGAACGAATCGGGCGTTTGCAGGTCTGTCTGCTGTCGTAATCTGTTAGATCATCTGTTTTTTTTGGGAATCGATAAAGCATGAGTTTGATGACCAAGCTAGGCCTGCGAACACTGGTCGCGTCGTGCCTGATTGCGGCAGGAAGCGCTGCGCACGCACAGCTCAACGTGCTGGTAACCGGTGTCGGGTCGACGCAGTTCCCGATCGCCACCGCGAATTTTGCGAATGAGACGAATTCCCCTCAGCAGATCAGCACAATCGTGCGTCAGGATCTGCAACGCAGCGGCAAATTCACCAATATCGATGCAGGCAGCGCACCCATTTCCGAAAACGATTCAGTCGACCTCGGCAGCTGGAAGGCCAAGGGCGCGGACGCGTTCGTCGCGGGCAGCGTGAACCAGCTCGCGAACGGTCAATACGAAGTGCGTTTTAAACTGTACGACACCGTCAAGCAGCAAAGCCTTGGCGGTCTCGTGCTGGTGAGTCCCGCGAGCGGACTGCGCATGAGCGCGCACAAGGTTGCCGACTACATCTATGCGAAGCTGATGGGCTCGCGCGGCGTGTTTGCCACGCGCCTGTCATACGTGATCAAGACCGGTGGCCGCTACCAGTTGCAGATCTCCGATTCGGACGGACAGGACGCGCACATCGCGCTGTCGAGCCCCGAACCGATCATCTCGCCGGCATGGTCGCCGGACGGTACGAAGGTCGCATACGTATCGTTTGAAAAGAAGAAGCCGATCGTCTATATCCACGACCTGCCTACCGGTCGTCGCGTGATCGTCTCGGACCAGAAGGGCAACAACAGTGCGCCGGCATGGTCGCCTGACGGTCGCACGCTCGCGGTCGCACTGTCGCGCACCGGCAATACGCAGATCTTCGCGGTCAATGCGGACGGCAGCGGCCTGCGCCGGTTGACGCAAGGCACCTCGATCGATACCGAACCTGCCTTCTCTCCCGACGGACAATCCATTTATTTCACAAGCGATCGCGGTGGCGCACCGCAGATCTACCGCATGTCCGCCCAGGGCGAAAGTGCCGGCGGCGCGCAGCGCGTGACGTTCACGGGCAACTACAACACGAGCCCGCGCGTGAGTTCGGACGGCAAGCAGCTTGCCTATATCTCGCGCGTCGGCGGCGCATTCAAGCTATACGTGCAGGATCTGCAGTCCGGCGTTGCGACCGGGCTCACCGACACGACACATGACGAATCGCCGAGCTTCGCAGCGAATGGTCAGTACATTCTTTACGCCACTCAGGTGAACGGCCGTGGCGTGTTGGCGGCAGTGTCGACCGATGGTCGCACCCGGCAGGTCCTGTCCGTTCAGGGCGGTAGCGTACGCGAGCCGTCCTGGGGCCCGTTTATGCAATAACACACAAGGAGAGTTAAAAATGATGTCCAAACTTCGTATCGCATTTGCGGTCCTGATGGTCGGTGCACTGGCTGCGTGTCATTCGGGCGTGAAGCTCGACGACAACGCCAACAAGGGCGGCGCGGTCCAGACGCAACCGAACCCGACCGACGTGGCCCAGGTCAACGTCGACCCGCTGAATGATCCGAACAGCCCGCTCGCCAAGCGCAGCGTGTACTTCGACTTCGACGCTTACTCGGTGAAGGACGACTACCAGCCGCTGCTGCAGGCACATGCGCAATATCTGAAGAGCCATCCGGAACGTCACGTGCTGATCCAGGGCAATACCGACGAACGCGGCACGAGCGAGTACAACCTGGCACTGGGCCAGAAGCGTGCTGAAGCTGTGCGTCGCGCGCTGTCGCTGCTCGGCGTGCAGGATTCGCAGATGGAGGCTGTGAGCCTCGGCAAGGAAAAGCCGCAAGCGACGGGTCATGACGAATCGTCGTGGGCCCAGAACCGCCGTGCTGACCTCGTGTATCAACAGTAATCGCAACGGGTGATAAGCCGTATGACGCATCGTTTCTTCCGGCTGCGAATTGCCACAGCCGCGGCCGCCTGTGCAGCGGGCATGGTCCTCGTGACCGTGCCTGCGCACGCGGGCATCTTCGACGACGACCAGGCCCGTCAGGCGATTCTCGACCTGCGCACGAAGACCGACAGCCTGTCGAGCCAGTTGTCCGCTGCACAACGCACGATCCTCGATCAGTCCAACCGTCTCGACCAGCTCAACCAGCAGGTCGCGACATTGCGCGGACAGAACGAGGACATGGCGAACCAGCTGACGACACTGCAGAAGCAGCAGAAGGACTACTACACCGACCTCGATGGCCGGCTGAAGAAGTTCGAGCCGCAGCAGCAGACAGTCGACGGCGTGCAGGGTACCGTGCAGCCCGGTGAAACGGATGCGTTCAACGCGGCGTCACAGCAGTTCCGTGCCGGCGACTTCAAGACCGCGGCCTCATCGTTTCGCAGCTTCATCGCGAAGTATCCGCAGAGCCCCTACCAGCCGACTGCGCAGTTCTGGCTCGGCAACGCGCTGTATGCATTGCGCGACTACAAGGGATCGACGGCGACGTGGATGGGTGTCGTGAAGAATTACCCGCAGCATCCGCGCGCGGCGGACTCGCTGCTGGCAATTGCGAACAATCAGCTCGAACAAGGTCAGAAGGCTGCGGCAAAGAAGACCCTCGAGCAGATCGTCGCGCAATACAGCGGTTCGGACGTTGCGCAGTCGGCGCAGGACAAGTTGTCGCAGATCAAGTAGGAGGCGCCTGCTGTGGCTGGCCGGGTTTGGTTTGTATCATCGGCCGGTTGCAGGAAAGCGCAACGCGTAGTGCTGGACGTCATCAACACGCGCGCCTCTCGCTGAAATGCCCGGAGCATGTCGTTCATGCTTCGGGCTTTTCTTATTGGATTTCGGTGGTCTTCGCCGAGGGTCCGGTTGACACTTCAGCGTAGCGCCCGCTATAATTCCGCTTCTCTTTTTGGGTCGTTAGCTCAGTTGGTAGAGCAGCGGACTTTTAATCCGTTGGTCACGTGTTCGAGTCACGTACGGCCTACCAAAAGATTCAAGGGCTTAGCTTCGGCTAGGCCCTTTTCATTGCTACGCAATCCCGCCTCCGCTCCGCAATCGTCATCGGCGAAGCACAGTCTCGCCTCACAAGCCCAAGTCGGCTCACTTGCCACGCGACGAGTAGTCGGTCAGCGCGACCTTACGGCTGCTTGAGCGCCAAAAGTGTCCTAACCAACGCGTGGTATTTCTGTGGACGGGTTCCGCTCCCCAGTGGCCAAGGCATCTGCCGCTGCTGCATCGGCATTCTTAAGCGCATCGCCTTGCCGATGTTGCAACATCTCATAGATGTCCCTTTGCGCCTTCTGATACGGGCTACGTTCCCAGTTCGTTTGCGAGAGCGTCGACGAGGACTCGTCAGACGCCCTCGCTTTCGAGTCGACAGGGTGAGACTTCACTGAACCTTACCCTGCGGACAAGCCTCCCGCGCAGCCCGAACCCCCTCCGCGTAAGCCGCCTCAAACACACCAGCCTTCATCCCCGCACCAAACTGCGCCTGCAACCGCTCGCGAGACCATTTGCCATTCCCCGCCGCTGCCGCCAGCAAATCGAACGCAATGGCCTGGGAGGGGTCCTGCGCATTGAACTTCCCTGAGCTATAGCTCGTGGCAAGTAATCCAGCCGCAAACGGATCGCACTGCTCCGCCGCATCTTTCAGATGATCCAGAGCGTCGTCCTTCCAGCGCTTGACGTCCGGACTTTCCGGATCGCTTCCCACCGCCGGAATTTTCCCCGTCCCGTCGGGCCCTTCCAGAAAGAAATCGACCTGCGCGCCCGCTTGACCTGTGCGTGCAGCAAGCGCGAGAAATTTCAGACGCTCCTGGACTTCGGCAGGTGTGACCGCCGCGCATAAATGCGCTGCGTCGAGCTGTGCAGCAGACACAGACGCCGCAGATGAAGCATGCTCGCCCTGCTCCACATCGCGTTGACCAGAACCGGCTGCACAAAGCGACTCGGCCAGATAGACCTTATAGGCAGCAGCCGCGTCACCGAGACGCGCAGCACCTTCGTACTGCGCAACGTACTGCGCGACAGTTTTACCGCCCAGATCGACTATCCGCCCGCTGCTGCCGATTAAGGACGGCCGCGCCTGATCAGCAGTTCCTGTCGCACCGGAAGGATCAAACTGCGAAAAAACCGAAGCACCGCCCGCACTGCTTCGCGAGCCACCAGCCGACGTAGCAGCCAGCGCCAACGGCGCTGACCCATGAGCGGTGTAATAGACAGCAGCCAGGACCATGCCCGTGAATCCAGCAGCAACCAGTAGCGTACGCGTCGGGTTCATGAGGATGGCCTGACCTTGCGCCCGTCGTTTACTGCCAGAGATAGCAGTACGTTTCGTTGCTCTCGAGATTGTTGCCCAGCGCCGGCTGCGACAGATCTTTGGTCCAGCCGTTCGGATCGGTCGGCGTCGGCGTATCGCCGCAATTCGTGTGGACCCAGTGAATCCCAACGTCACCACCGGTATAAAGCTCGCCACACAGTTCAAGCTGATCGCCGACGAGAATCTGGTTCAACGGCGACGGCACGCTAGCCTGATTTTTTTGATAACCGTTGGCGAACACGTCGTCCATTGCAACGTCGTAGACCTGGCCGTCGGTCCCTTGCAGACTCACGTGCGTGTGGTCCAGGTAAATACCATCGAGCTTCGATCCCGCTTTATACGTGGGCGCAGTCAGAACCGTACCGGTCAGCAAGGTACCCCCTTGACATACGTCGGCGGCCAGCACGGGAAGGGATGCAACGGACAATGCCAAAGCAAGAAGAATGTTCTTCAATTAAACCCCCTCTAGGTTTGAATGGAATGTGCGACGTGGAATCTTCCCGCATCGTTAAGATGCAATGCTTGCAATTGAATAACGAGCAACGCTCGTCAAGATTCCATTTTCCAAGATACACAACCGACGATGACTAAGGAATGAAATTCTCGTAGATAGGTGCTTTTAGATGCGGTGATTCTTCCTGATTCAGGTTTATCTCAGCTAGCCACACGCTTGAACGACATGCACTTAATTTGAGTTTCCTTTGAGTATTTGTCTTTTAGCGAATTGCATGTAAACCCGGCTAAAAACAAGAAGAACCGCTTCCTTTAAGCATCAGTTTATGCAGGACGCAAAGCTGAAGAATCGTGCACCTGCTTAAACGACTAAAGGATTCTTGGGTACGCTCAGCAAAACCATGCGCAGTGGCTAGGTATCTGGCGCGTGCGCTAAGAGATCATTTTTTGGGAGCATCGACTCTTAGGCTCCACTTTCTTGTGTCTTAACCTTAAGCGTAGGCACGACGCACTGACAGGAAGCCGCAAGCATCTGCGGCCTCCAACGCTATAGCGTTTCGATCCCGATCAATCGGTTCCAAATTTCGTCGAACGCGGACCGTACAACAAGCCGTTCGGCGGCCCGGCAGACAATAGTCGCTGGCTCGTCAACGCTGCGACATCGACACTGTCATCGCTCAGCGTATGCGCAATCTGTTTGACGGCTGCCTGCGCCATCATCACGATCAGTCCTAATCCGCCACCCACGTTGAGATTGGCATTGGCGCCGACCTCCTTGCCTGTCGCTCGCCCGGTTCCCTGCCACAACACATCGCCCGTTTTCAGATCGATGAGTTTCGCCGATGCCGAGACGACCGTTGTGCTGTCCAGCACGGTATAAACCGAACCATACTGCGTCACCGTCATATACAGCGCTGCGTCGGCGCCGAAGATGTCGTGAAGCTTCGCGGGTGCGACCTGCTGGATGTCCGTCGCCGCGGTCAGACCGTTGTGCTTGAACGTCTCTTCCATCGGTGCGACCGGAATCACGTAGTACCCAGACTCGGCAAGCGGCAACGTCACTTGCGACAGTACCCCGTACGTCGCGTTCACGTCCGCCGTGTTGTTGATCGGCGGCAGTACCAGCACGGAACGCGGCTGGCTCTTCTTGAATGCGGTGTAGTCGGGACGCTGCGCGGGCCCCGCGCATGCAGCGAGCAAGGTCAGCACAGCAGCAGCCGACAGAAGCTTTAGTGAAATGAGTTTGAACATGGCAGCGCTCTTATTGTTGTGCGGATTTTTTCAGCAAAAAATCCATATAGGTCGACGATTCCGGGAACGACTGCTTTTCCGCCTCGAACTCGCTCGCGGCCTGCTGATCTTTCCCGACGCTCGCGTACAGCATCCCGAGGTGCGCATGAAATCCGGGCGGCGGCCGATTACCCTTCCCGCGGATCTGCTGCAGCGATTTCTCCAGTACGTCGATCTGCGCCTGCGGATCGGTTTTCCCCTTGAAGTATTCGTAGACCTGCGGTTGATAACCATCCCATTGATACAGCGGCGGAGTCGAACGGTTAGTGGCGCACCCGGTTAGCAAAACGCTCGCTGCAACGAACGATAGCCACGCGCCTTTAGTAGAAACACTGGTCTGCATGTTGTTCTTGAATTAAATGATTGAGAAAGTGCGTACGGCGGAATTACTTCGGCGTATTGAGCGCGCCGGCGTCGACCTGTTCGACAAGATGGTTAACCGCTTCCTGGATTGCCAGATCGAGCACCTTGCCGTTTAGCGTGGAGTCGTAGCTGGCGGTTCCACCGAAGCCGATAATCTCGCGATTCGACAAGCTGTATTCGCCCGCGCCCTGACTCGACAGGACGACTTCGGAGGTCGTCGTGTTGACGATGTTGAGGTTGACCTTCGCGTAGGCGACCTGCTCTTTACCGCGCCCGAGGATGCCGAACAGTTGCTGGTCACCCACTTCCTTGCGTCCGAACTCGGTGACATCTCCGGTCACGACGAAATTCGCACCTTTTACTGCCTGAGCCTTTTTCAGGAACCCCGCTTCCTGCTTGATCTCATCAAGATTGTCGCGATCCAGCACATTGAAGCGACGGCTTTGCTGCAGGCTGGTGATCAAAATCGTCTTCGCCTGGCCGCCGAGACGATCGATACCGTCGGAGAAAATGCCGCGCATATAGCTTGACCGGTTATCGAACTTGCCCACTGCAATTTCGGTTGGCTTGCCGGCAAACGGTGTTTGCGCGCTGCTGATAACCGGTACCGGTAGTGATCGCGATGCTTCGGTCGCGCAGCCACTCAAGGTAATGGCAATCGCCGTTGCCGAAATCAGGGTGCTGTAAGTGCTAGTTATTTTCAAAGGGATCTCCTTGCTAAATCTGCGCACTGCTAAAGCGCACGGGTTCGGATCGCTCGTGACCTTCGCTGTCCGATGCGCCACAAACAACCCGACGTGATTGTTAAACCGGCTTGAGATGTCGATTCAGTCCGAAGACCGTCTACCGACGTTTTTCAGGCTGGTGAAAGGTAACCGAAATGCGCGCTATCGCGTTGTGAACAATTGCAAAATGCGCGGCAGGCGCGGTGAGCCCGCGGATTGAGGGAAAGCGGGATCGTGAGGTATCGGGCGTCAAGGGCGCAACAACCCGCTCGCACACCACCGCACGAGCGGCACACAAGCGGCACGCAATTGAAGGTCTGAACTTACTGCTGTTGCGAGCCCTGCTGATGCGCCTTCACCAGGTCGCCCATGCTATCGAAGCGAAAATCGAACGTCGGCTGCGTTCCCGGATTCAGCGTTGCGCCGAACCCCTGCTTCGCGTGCCGGCGATTAATCCAGCACGATGCGAGGCCCAGTTCATTCGCGGGCTTGTGATCGTGGAACAGACTCTCCGCCGTATGCAGGATCTTTTCTTTGCGAATTCCGCGATCGCCGAGTTTTTCCAGCAGGTATTCGAAATTGCGTAGCGATGGCTTGTAGGACCCGACGTCCTCGGCTGTGATCACCCCGTCGAATTCCACCTGCAGTTTTGCATTGCTATAGGCAAAGCTCTCGTTATCGATGTTCGACAGAATGACAAGCTTGTAGTGCTTCTTCAGATATTGCAGCGCGCCCGGTGAATCTTCGAATGCCGGCCAGTTCTGTATCGACTTGCCGTATGCGATGCATTCGGCAAGCGTGGCAGCGACCTGCCATTCCTCGGCTAGCCGTTTGTAGACGATCGCGAGCAGTTCCTGGTATCGCTTCGCAGGGGTGTAGATCTGTTGCGACGCTTCGTGCCGCGCGTGCGCTTCGAGCACCTGATCGCGCGTCAGAGGCCGCTTGACGCGTTCCAGAAGAGGCCGCAGCCCATCGAGGATGCCAGTCTCCCAGTCGATCAAGGTTCCGTAGCAGTCGAACGTCAGCGTATCGAAGTCGGCGAGATTCATACCAGGTCCGTCCAGTTGTTCGCAGGATCCGTCCATGATAGCCAACGCCCGCGCTCTGCGCCGATCTCTAGACCACAACCACCGTCGCGCCCGCACTTTCAAGACGCTGTCTCGCGAACTGCGCCTCGTCGGTCGATGCATAGTCCTTTAGCTTCTGCGGCGCGGATTCGACAAGGTCCTTCGCATCTTTCAAATCCAGCCCAAGAAGTTCGCGCACCTCCTTGATCACGCTGATCTTGTTGCGCCCGGCGCTCATCAGGATCACCGTATGACCGCTCGCCGGTCCGGTAGTCGTGAAACGGGTCACCTTCGTGGTCACGAACGGTCCAGCCGATTTCAGCGCTTCAGAGGGATCGCCGTAACCCATTTCGATCGGGTCGATTGCGATGGTCTTCGGGTCGTTGGGATCGACCCGCAGCGGCAGTTCCGCACCGGCGTGCGCGATACGCGCGGCCTTCTCGGGCGTCGACAAGGTAGTAGTCAGTTCCGCGCGATACGGCCAGCCACCCTGAGGCGTGACCTCGATCTCGAGATTCCATTTGCTGAGGCCGCGCGACTCGAGCAACGGATTGCCCAGCGGCATGATTTCCGCCGACTTCACGACGCCCTTCGCCTTGTCGCCAGCCCGCAGGATCTGCGGCCAAAGCACCAGCGGATCGAGCCGGTTCGCGCCTTCGGGCGGCGTCTGCCCACCGGTCAGCGATGTGGGTGCAAGCGAGACCTTCGACGGATCGTCCGAATCGAGCACGACGTAAAGGCGGTCGCCGCGCGTCACCGATGCCCCTTCCGGCACACTCATCGTCACCCGACGCTTAGGCGCACCGATCGCATCGAGTTCGAGCTGCGCCTCCGGGCTGCCCGTGAACGACAACACCGACAGCACTTCTGCCACACCAAGCATCGATCTATCGACCGATGTCTCGCTGCTGGACTCCTCACCCTCAGAAGTCCCCAATGACCTCGCTTTCGCGAACAGATCGGCAACCGCCGCCGCACTGAGCCCCGCGCCTGTCGTCGTCCCCGACGCAGATGCCTTCGCGAGCGCGTCGGCAACCGCTGCGCTGACTTGCGACTGAAACGCGCTGTTCTTGCCGAAACTGGTATTCACCACCGACTCGAACTCGCGCTCTCTCGCGCGCGTCCGTTTTGTCGAGCGCCGGACCGACAGGAAAATTGCCAGACCGACGACAGCCAGAACCACGACAACTACAAGCGCTTCCATGCCGCACCTCGAACGTTATTGGAGAACGGCGTGCGACCGCGCCGTGCATTGAATGTATCGATGTTTCCCCCGGTGCTGCACGAAGCAACACCGCTCGCGTGCCATCCGCCGTTACCCGCGACGCGCTACCCAGCGCGATCGTGCAACACCGCTTCCCGGCTACGCAGTGTCTGCTGGAGCGCAGTCAGCCCCTCCTGCAGTTCGATGAGATGCTCGAGCATCCAGACGCCCGTGCGCCCATCGGTCAGCGCGTTCAGCAGCGCGCACTGGCCCACGAGCCGCTCGTCCCAACCGATCAGCGCCTCAAGCGTGCCCGCTTCGTTGCGATAGCGCTGCGTCATGCGATCGTTCTCGGGCACCGGCTGCGCCTGCAGCCGGCCGCCGATCACACCGATATCCGCCGCGAGCCGCTCGAGCTTGCGCGCATCGGCGGCGAGCGCCGGGTCGGGAAACGGCTTCTCGCGCGTCGGTGTCGGAAAGAACTCGCGACGGTACGCGGCCTCGGCGGCCTCTACCGTCGCGCGCGCGGTGCCGAGCAGCCAGCCCGCCTTGCTGCGCACCAGTTGATCGTCGGCGCGCAGCTGGTTCTCCTTGCGATAGAAGTTGTAGCCCCAGCCGTGAAACAGATTGATCGCGGCCTGCCGCAGCGCCCCTTCGTCGTAGAAGTCCTGGCTCATGATCAGGTGGGTCCTGTCAGTCCCGTGCCGGCCGTCACCGGATAGATCCCGGTGGCCGGACTGCCGATCTGGAAGGGCAATCCCGCAGCCGCATTGGGCGCGGATACGAGGCCCTTCTCGGCCATGCGCAGCGCGAGGTAGTAACGGACCGCTTCGATCGGCGTAAGGCCGATTGCCTGTAGCGAGATCAGTTCGCGCATCCGTTCGTCCTTCGGCACGATCAGCACCTTCAGGTCGTTCAGCATGATGCCGAAGATGCGCAGGAAATCGGCCAGATGCGTCTTCACCGATTCGCGGATCTCGTTGATGTGTTCGTTGATGTTTTCCATCTTCGTGACCTGCACGATCTGGTTGATCGCCTGCTCGATCGCCGGGCTCGCGTAATCGGCGACTTCCTGCGTATCGATCACATGGCCGTTGAACGGCAGATGCGTAATCAGATCGAGCGCCGCTTCCTTCGAATCGATATGAATGTAGTAATCGACCTGATACGCCATTTCGGCCATTTCCGCGCTGGTCGCAACACCCTGGCTGCGCACCAGCAGTTTGGAACGGTTCACGTAAATGACTTCGAAAATCCACGGCGATGCGCCGCCGAAAAAACCCTGCGCAATCGAGCCCAATATCGGTTTATCGGGTGTGGTCAGCGCATATTGGCCGGTTTCGTAAACATTCAAAACCGCACCGCGCGATTTGAGCACGCAGAAATGATTGCTTTCGACGGTGAGCAGCGAGCCGGACACAATGCTGTCGTCGACGATCTTGACAGCGAGACTGCGTGTGCCGAGCATATCGGTGCCGTCGCGCTGCAGCGACGTGATGACCTGCCTCGTAATTGCCATGCGTTCCTCCGTGGTATTCAGATATATGCGCATCGGGTGACGCTAAAGATAGTCGATCCGTCAGTGCTTATCCAGCGCTCATCTGTAGCATTCAATGTCATTACAAAATCGATCCGGCGATTTTTAGAAAATCGTTCTGAAACCAGGCTCATACGCTTGAGTGTTGTTTCATGAAACAGACACGTCCCGGCAGTTCCCACATCGTTGCGCGGACAATCAATCTAGAATCGACCCGGTGACAGAGCGCACCGGCTGCGCACCTCTCCCCTTCCTCCGGAGCTTTTTCATGCGCTACACCTACACCGCCACCGACACCGGCTTCGTCGCACTGGTCGACGGCTACCGCGTGTGCATCGTCGGCGGCCCTTCTCCGATTGCGGATCATGTGGACTATCGCTGGACCATCGAGGAAGACGACGCCGAAGACGACGAACAGGCGTTTGCGTCCGCGACCGGCGAAGTGCTCGCCAGCGGCGAGACCGTCACGCCGCGCCAGGCCGACGCCCAGATTGCCGCGTGGCTCGATGCTTACGGTTGAGCGCCGGAATCGTCTGCACCCTGTCGCGCCGCAGGCCGCCTGCATTCACCTTCAGCCAACACCATAGCGCCAGGGAAAGTCCCAGCGACGAGAACTATTGACGCCAAATTGTTCACAGGAGAACATCAGATTCATCAATAAATACATACAAACCCGTTTTGGGGCGGTTTGCCACGTCGTGCGCCGACCCTGGCGCCAGGCGCCGCTAGCAGGTAATCAGGAGACGAGGAATGAGAACCAGAGTTGCCTGCAGCACGCTTGCCGTCGCGCTGTTATGTCTCGGCATGGCGAGCTTTGCCGGCGCACAGACGGCGACCCGCGACACATCGTCGGTGAAGATCGCGCTGTCCAACAACTACGCGGGCAACAGCTGGCGTCAGATGATGCTCAAGAGCTGGTCGAACGTCGCCGATGCCGCGGTCAAGCAGAAGATCGTTGCAGCCGCACCGACTTTCACCACCGCGGAGAGTCAGGCAACCGAGCAGGTTCAGCAGATGCAGAACCTGATCCTGCAAGGCTTCAAGGCGATCGTCGTCGATGCCGCTTCGCCTGCTGCGCTCAATGGCGTCATCAAGCAGGCGTGCGGTGTGGGCGTCACGGTGGTGTCATTCGACGGCATTGCTACCGAACCCTGCGCATACCGGATCGCCGTCGACTTCCGCAAGCTCGGTTCGATGCAGGTCGACTACCTGGCGAAACGCCTGAACGGCAACGGTAACCTGCTAGAAATTCGCGGCCTGGCCGGCGTGTCGGTCGACGACGAGATTCATGCGGGCATCGTCGACGAGCTGAAAAAATATCCGGGTCTCAAGCTGGTCGGCTCGGTGCATGGCGACTGGACGCAGACGGTGGCGCAGAAACAGGTCGCCGGCATTCTGCCGACGTTGCCGAAAATCGATGCGGTCGTCACTCAGGGCGGCGACGGTTTCGGCGCGGCGAAGGCGTTTGCAGAAGCGGGACGTCCCACGCCAATCATCATTCTCGGTAACCGTCAGGAAGAACTCGCGTGGTGGGCGCAGCAACGCAAGAGCGGCTATCAGACGATGTCCGTGACGATCCCGCCAGGTGCGTCGACGTTCGCGTTCTGGGTCGCGCAGCAACTGCTCGCGGGCAAGAAGCTGCCGCACGACATCCGCATGCCGCTGCTCGAAGTCAAGGCGGAAGAACTCGATGCGGTCCTCGCGAAGACGCCGCCCGGCTCGCTCGCCAACAAGGAATACACGCGCGACGAAGTCATCAAGATCGTCGAGGCTCAATAGCACACCGCCCACTGACGACGGAGAACACACATCGTGGTCGCTGACAGTCGCCCGGGCGTCGCACTGATCGGTCTCGCCGGCATCGGCAAGACCTTTGGGCAGGTCAAGGCACTGAGCGGTATCGACTTCATCTTTCGCAGCGGCGAATGTGTCGGCATCGCCGGACACAACGGCGCGGGCAAGTCCACGCTGATGGCGGTACTGGCCGGTGTCTACACACCCGATGAAGGCACGCTGTCGGTACATGACCGCCCCGTTGCGCACTACGACGCCAACGCCGCACGCGAAGCCGGTGTCCGCTGCGTTTTTCAAGAGCTGTCGCTCTGCGCGAATCTCTCAGTGACCGAGAACATGTGCATCCTGCATCCCGAACTCAAGGGATACGGCTGGCGCAAGAAAGCGACCGCGCTGATGCGCGAACAACTCGATGAAATCTTCCCCGGTCATGGATTGAACGGCGCTGAGCTGGTGGCCGATCTGACGCTCACGCAGCGCCAGATGGTCGAGATCGCGCGGGCGTTCACGGTCGTGCGCGCACCGGTGAGACTCGTGATTCTCGACGAGCCGACGTCGAGTCTCGATGGACATACTGCCGCACAGTTGCTGACGTTCGTTCGAGCAGTCGCGCAGCGAGGCATTACCTGCATTTTGATCAGCCATATGCTCGGCGAGATCGAACGCGTGGCCGACCGTGTGCTCGTGATGCGCGACGGTACGACTGCGGCGCTGCTGCCGCGCGCAGGGCTCACGCAGGAAGCCATCGTTCGCGCGATGGGGCAGCACGTGGAAGCCGATCCTCAGACACGTGCAGCGAATCGCGCGCCACGCGAGGCCGCGCACTTCACCTGGCACATCGGCCCCGCTGCACGACGCTCGACGATCGAAGCCACACGCGGCGAGATCATCGGTTTTGCCGGTCTCGCGGGACAAGGCCAGACCGAAGCGCTGCTGGCCATCTATCGAAGCGCCACGCGACGCGGTGCGCAACAGCGCGTCGCCTTCGTCGCAGGCGACCGCGCAAGCGACGGTGTGTTTCCGCTCTGGTCGATCAGCGAGAACCTGGTATTGCGTTGGCTCAACGGAGCGCAACCAGGACGGCGCAAGCGCCTGTTCGTCGACGCAAATGGCGCACGCGCGCTCACTAGCGACTGGCAAACGAAGATCGGGATTCGCGGTGCGGCAATGAACGCGGGCATCCTTTCTCTCAGCGGTGGCAACCAGCAGAAAGTGCTGTTCGCCCGCGCCCTGGCTTCGGACGCCGACCTGATCCTGATGGACGATCCCACGCGCGGCGTCGACATCGGCACCAAGCACGACATCTATCAACTCGTGCGCAGCGAAGCGGCACGCGGGCGCACGTTCATCTGGTACACCACGGAAAACGACGAACTTGCGCACTGCGATCGTGCGTACGTGTTCCGTTCCGGTCGCGTCAACCGCGTACTCGATGCGCAAGAATGCGATGAAGAAACGCTGCTCGCCGCCAGTTTCGAGGAGCGCGCTGCATGAGCCGCGTGGCATCGTCCGCCGCAATGTTGCGACAGGTACCGCTGCGCGCCCTGCTGCCGCTGTTTTCGCTGATTGCGATCCTCGTACCGATCTTCATCCTGCAGCCCGCTACGTTTAGCTATTTTGGCCTTGGCCTGCTGCTCAACCTCGCGGTGCCGATCGTCTTTGCGACGCTCGCACAACTGGCCGTCATCACCGTCAACGATCTCGATCTATCGATCGGTTCGTTCGTGAGTCTCACGGCGTGTATCGGTGCGACGCTGCTCGTGCGCGAACCGTGGCTCGGCGTTGCCGCACTGGCCGGCTGCGTGCTGCTGTATGCCGCGATAGGCGCACTGATCGAGTACCGTCAGATACCGTCGATCGTCGTCACGCTCGGCCTGTCGTTCGTCTGGACCGGGCTCGCGGTGTTGCTGCTGCCTTCGCCCGGCGGGACAAGTCCCGCGTGGCTCACCAGTCTCATGACATTCCAGACGCCGCTGATCGCGGCACCTGTCGTGTGGTCGGTGGCGATCGCGCTCGTCGGGCATCTGCTGTTGATGCGTTCGTCGGCAGGCGTACGTGTGCGGGCCGCCGGCGGTAATCCGCGTGCGATGAGCCGCTTCGGCTGGTCGATGATCAAAAGCCGCGCGATCCTGTACGGCATCGCCGGTATCTTCGGCGTGCTGGCGGGACTCTCGCTGCTCGGCCTCACCACTTCCGCCGACTCCAATCTCGCACTCCGCTACACGCTGCTCTCGATCGCGGCCGTGATACTCGGCGGCGGCGAGTTCGTCGGTGGCCGCGTCTCGGTGTGGGGTGCCGTGCTCGGTGCGATCACGCTGACCATCGCCGCGTCGTTCCTCGCCTTTCTCGACATCGCGCCCGACTGGCAGGTCGGCATGCAAGGCGCGATCCTGATCGTCGTGCTGTCGCTGCGCGTCGTACTGCAACGTCGGGGAGACCGCCGATGAATGCGCCGTCGCCATTGCAGTCCGAAGCCGCTGCCGCCCCCGTGTCGGGCCTCGTAGCAAGCGGTGGGCGCCTGCGAGTGTTGCGCGCACCATGGGCATGGTCGTTCGCCGGTGCGGCGATTGTCGGCGTGGTCATTGCGAGCGTGTTCGGCTTGTCGATCGCCGGCAATGTCGTGCTGACGGCCCTCGTGTTCGGTACGTTCATGGTGCTGGTCGGTCTCGCGCAGATGCTCGTCATCACATCGGGGCCGGGCAATATCGATCTGTCCGTGCCATCGGTCATCGCGCTCGCCGGCATGATCGGCATGCACGTGATGGCTTCGAGCGGTGTCGTTGCCGGTTTCGCTGCGGCAGTTGCGTCCGGCATCGCAGTAGGGTTCGCGAATTATCTGTTGATCCGCACCCTGCGCATTCCGCCGATCATCGCGACGCTCTCGTCGAGTTTCATCGTGCAGTCGCTTGCGATCACACAGAGCCACGTCATGAACGCGCCGCCCGCCGCACTCGAAGCGTTCGCCAACGGGCGCCTGCTCGGCGTGCCGCATCTCGCGTTGATTGCCCTAGTGCTGTCGGTGGCGATCGCGATCCTGCTGCATCTGAGCGTGTTCGGGCGCGGTCTTTCCGCCGTCGGCCAGAATCCGCGTGCTGCGTGGCTCGCCGGTGTCGGCGTAGAAAAGATGCGCTGCGCGGTCTACCTTCTATCGGGTGCGATCGCCGCGTTCACGGGCGTGCTGCTCTCAGCGGTGTCGGGCGGCGCGACGCTCGACATGGGCGTCGAGTACATGCTGATCTCGATTGCGGTTGTCGTGATCGGCGGCACACTGGTAACCGGCGGGCGCGCGACCGTGACCGGTGTATGGGGCGCGTCGATGTTCCTGTTTCTCACCAATGCCGTACTCAACGCACTCGGTGCGGGCGCGGGCATACGCTCGATCGCCTACGGTGTGTTGATCATCGCTGTGGTCGTCGCGGCCGGCGGCCGCACCGCGCGCTGATTACCCCGACTGCTTTTACAACGGACGATAACCGCCATGCATGCACACGATTTCGAAATTCACGACGCCCGGTTTCGCGCGCTGCTGCTACCCGATGCACCGCTCGAGAAGCTCTACGGCGATTGTCTGTGGGCCGAAGGTCCGGTCTATTTTCCGGCCGGTGACTATCTCGTCTGGAGCGACATTCCGAACAGTCGCATGCTGCGCTGGGTACCGGGCATGGGCGTCGGCACGTTTCGCGCGAATTCGAATTTTTCCAACGGCAATACGCGCGACCGCGATGGCCGGCTGGTGACGTGCGAACACCGCACGCGCCGCGTTACCCGCACCGCGCACGACGGCACCATCACCGTGCTGGCCTCGGCCTACCATGGCAAGCGACTCAACTCGCCAAACGATGTCGTGATCAAGTCCGACGACACGATCTGGTTCACGGACCCCGACTACGGCATTCTGAGCGATCGCGAGGGCGGTATTGCGGAAAGCGAGATCGGTCGTTGCAATGTCTATCGCATCTCGCCTCATAACGGCGAAGTCACGCTGGTTGCCGACGATTTCGTCAAGCCGAATGGTCTCGCGTTTTCACCGGATGAGTCGCGCCTCTACATCGCCGATTCGGCTGCCTCGCATATCGAGGGCGCGCCGCACCACATTCGCGTCTTCGATGTGGTCGATGGAAAACTGCGCAATGGCCGCGTGTTTGTCGAGATCGCGCAAGGTGTGCCCGACGGCATGCGCATCGACGAACATGGCAATGTGTGGACCAGTGCGCACGACGGTGTGCATTGCTATACGCCCGACGGCGAACTGCTCGGCAAGATCCTGACGCCTGAAGTGGTTGCGAATCTGACGTTCGGCGGTGCGTTGCGCAACCGGCTGTTTATTACCGCCAATACTTCGTTGTATTCGCTGTCTGTAGCGGTGCGACGGTTTGATTCATCGTAAGCGGGTAGTGTCTCCAGTCGCTGCGAGACACCACCCAGTCAATCTGCACACACAGCATTCACACGCAATTCACACGCGACTTATGCGCCGCGCGTCAGCTCCGCATCGATCGCTTCGATGAGACGCGGATCGTCGGCGGTAATGTCCGGCGCAAAACGCCCGATCACGCGGCCGTCGCGGCTCACGAGAAATTTCTCGAAATTCCACAACACATCGGGGCAGGGTTCGGCGCAATACCGTAGCCCTTCAGCCGCTCGCGAAACGGACCGTCGCCCGATGCATCCGGTTGCGCCGCGGTCAGTGCGCCATACAGCGGATGCTGGTCCTCGCCGACCACGGAGATCTTCGAGAACAGCGGAAAGGTCACGTCATACGTCGTGCTGCAAAACTGTTTGATTTCGTCGTCGCTGCCCGGCTCCTGCCCCTTGAAGTTGTTGGCCGGAAACGCCAGCACTTCGAGACCTGCAGCGCGCTTCTGTTCGTAGAGCTTCTCGAGCCCGTCGTATTGCGGCGTCAAACCGCATTTCGACGCAACGTTAACCACCAGTAGTGCGCGACCCTTGAACTGGTCGAGCGTGAGTTCGGTGCCGTCGATCGACTTCACCGGAATGTCATAGATAGCTTCGCTCATGGTGCTGCTCTCTCCTGGACTGAAATATCGCCGGATCGGCGGATGTTCACACGCGGGTTGCAGCGCAGTGGCCGCGGAGTAGTACGTTGCCTCGCAGCCACGGTCGGCAGGATCGATGATGCCACGCCGCCGTGAATCCTTCAGACGGCGCAACAGCAGCTCGACTCAAATCAGATCAGAACCGGTGACGAATACCGACTGCGGTTACTTCCTGGCTGTTGGTCCCCGAATTGACACCGAAGTCGCCGACCGATGCCTGCGCGCTCACCACCGCACCCGATGCATTGAGCGTCTTGCCGCTCGCCTTCTGATAGCCAAATAGCGCATACAGTTCGGTGCGCTTCGATAACGCATAGTCGGCGCCGAGATTGACCTGGTGATAATGCGCCGAAGTCGGGCCGGTCAACGCCGTGTAGTTGTAGCCGATACCCGCACGCGCCGCCGCCGTGAACTGATAGTTGAAGAACGCCGAGCCGCTGTTGAACTTCGCATTCTCATGGAACACCGATGCCGAATCGCTGCCGTACTGCGTGTTCGAATAGGCGGCGCCGAGCGTCGCCGCGCCGATCGCATACTGCCCGCCCACGCGCACGATCTGAATCGATTTCGCGCTCGCAAAACCTTGATTGATCACCGTGTTGAAGAGACTGTCGGAGCTGCTGCTCCAGGTGCGCAGACCGTTAGTAAGTGTGTTGCCGCCGTTGGCGTAGAAGTAACCCGCGCCGAGCGCGAGCGGCCCGTTCGTGTACGCCGCGCCGAAGCTGTAGGTGCGCCCGCTGCCGGTTGCACCGGCCACGCCACCCAGGCCGTACAGCGCCTCGACCTGAAAGCCTGCATACAACGGGCTCACATACTTGACCGAATTGCTGACACGCAAGCTGTTGTCGTAGTTGTCGAGGTCGCCCGGCGTGCCGAACGCACCGCCGAAGTAGTTGTCTTCGGTGAGGCCCTGTACGAGATCGACGATCGGGTCGTACTGGCGGCCCAGCGTGACCGTGCCCCACTGGTTGCTCGACAGGCCGACCACCGCCTTACGTCCGAACTCGCGTCCGCCCTGGCCGAGCGCACCGGTACCGACGTTGAAGCCGTTCTCAAGCTGGAACACGGTCGACAATCCGCCGCCGAGGTCCTCGGTACCTCTGAGCCCCCAGCGGCTGCCGGACATGTTGCCGCTGCTGAACTTGACGAGTGTCGACTGGTTTGTGCCGTTGCTGCCCTGCGCGTTGTGCACATAGGCAATGCCGGCATCGACGATGCCGTACAGCGTTACGCTGCTCTGCGCGTGCGCAGTGGCGGAAAGCAGCAGCGTGGCAGGTAGTGCGAGCGAAGTGATGCGCTTCATGACCGGATTCCCGTAGTTGTCGTCGTTAGTCTGGATATCGGCACGAACGATAAGGGAATCGCAGGGAGCGGAGAACAAACGAATTCTTAGATCGTTATCACGCGCCAGACCGCTTGACAGGCGGCACATGTTGATCGCAGACCTCACCCGCGCGACAATCCCGCAGCCGATAGCAAACTGTAGGGTTCGTCGCAGTTACCATGCATCTTTTGCGCGAAGCGAAACACGGGGTGTCGCTTTGTTCGCCATCTTCGAGGTAGACCATGACCCGACCCACTGCCCGCAGAATCGCGGCCTTCACACTTGGCGTTCTCATGATGCCGGGGCCAGGCTTTGCCACGACCGTTGCTGCGAGTGCGCAGCTCGCGCCTTCATCCGTCAATCTCGTGGCATGGCCGCGTATGTCCGCGCGCGATTTCGGCTGTTACATGGAGAAGACCTTCGGTCATCGCGACAAGCGCTTCAACTGCGCGATGAAGCGTTATAGCAATCAGGGGGATCCATGCAAGAACACGCGGGCCTACTACGAAGGGCCGACCTTTCCTGACTCGCTGGCCGCGCGGGTGCATCCGCTCGCAACGCATGTCGAACTGAGCTGGGAACATGGCGAGCTTCAGCAAGTGAGCGTCACGTTGCGAGGAACGTTTGCTGAACCGATCGCGCGCCGCGCATTCGGCCTTCCCGACGCACAGGCGGCTTCGCTACCGGTCAATGTGATGAGTACGGATATCCAGCAGCCGGGTAAGGGGCTCACGGATGTGTCTCTGACCGGCTTCGATCATATGGGTGCGGGGGATGTCGATTGTGGCGGCTAGAACCAGGCCGTAGGCCCAAGCAACACTCGCTTGCCCGATTGCCGCTGCAGCGTCGCCGGCACCAGGATCATGACCGTCGCGATCCGCAGCATCGCGCCGACAATCCACAAGGAAACCGGGAACGTAATCGCAGCGACAAAGAACAGCAACCCTTGCGTACCGAAGAAAAACGTCGCCACCTGATACGGCACGAGTAGAACCGGCACGATCGCCATCACGATGCGCGTATGCCAGATCGAGAAAGCGCTCTTCTGCTCGTACATGTCTTCGAATATTTCGAAGAGCCTGTCGTCACAAACGATTGCGTTGCCCGACGCATCGAAGGCCCGCTCGACGAATGTCGAGTGCTTGATGAAGCGGCGCAGATCGAAATACGAAAAGCCTAGCCAGTAGCCCGTCAACGCCGCGCCCAGGGCGAGACCCACGAGGTGCGCGCGATCCGGCATCGGTGCGAAGGCGAAAAAGAAGAAGTAGAACGTGACGCCGAACAGCGCGTAGATCGACAGCGCGCCGAGCAGCTTCACGATGCCCACCACCACGAGGCTCGTCGAACGACGAAACATCAGCAGCATCAGCAGCGGTCCGCCCAGGCACACCGCTGCGATCGCAATACTGATCCGTCCGGGCAGCAGCGACATACCGAGATCGCACCAGTAAGCGAAGTAGGCGAGCACGATCGCAAAGACGTTGAGAATCGCACCCGATACGACCGTTCGAAGCACGGCCGCCCGTAGCGAATATGACGTCTTCGTGGCTCCCGCGCTATGCGTCACGGCACCCTCAGATCCGGGAAATGTCGGATTGTACGGTCGGCATGGCAGATCGCGTCAGGAGTCGTGTTCCTGCCCGCTGTGCTCGAGCGCTTCGAGAAAGCTCGCGCACCACCAGTGCACATCGTGTTCGCGAATCCGCTGCGTGAGCCGCGTATGCCGGTTGATGCGTTCGTCGAGTGGCATCGTCAGCGCGCGCTGGATCGCCTGCGCGGTGCCTTGCGCGTCGTAGGGATTGACGAGCAACGCGTCGGTCAACTGTTCGGCTGCACCGGCAAAGCGCGACAGCACGAGCATGCCAGGATCGGCCGGGTCCTGCGCCGCGATGAACTCCTTCGCGACGAGGTTCATGCCGTCGCGCAGCGGCGTGACGAGCGCGACGCGGCTCGCGCGGTACAACCCCGGCAGACGCTTGCGCGCAACATTGCGGTGAATGTAGCGCACCGGCATCCAGTCGAGTTCTCCGTAGTCGCCGTTGATCTCGCCACACAGGCTGTCCATCTGCCGGCGCAGATCGTCGTAGGCACCGACGTCCTCGCGGCTTGGCGAGGCAATCTGGATCAACGTCGCGCTGTTGTGATTCTCCGGATATTGCGCAAGCAGTTCGCGAAACGCATGCACGCGCTGCGGCAAGCCCTTCGAATAATCGAGCCGGTCGACACCGATCAACAAACGTCGCCGTGAATACTCCTCGCGCATGCGCACGAACATCTCGCGCCCTTCCTTCCCTTGTGCGAGCCCCGCGAATTCGTCGACATCGATACCGATCGGATACGCGCCCACACGCAGCGTGCGCTGAAACGCCCGCAGACGACCCGGCTCCAGCCGGTGCGCCTGAGCTTCCGATTCGACGTAGTGCGCGAAATGCGTGACGTCGGCTTCGGCCTGAAAACCCACGAGGTCGTAAGCGAACAGCGAGCGCATCAACCACTCGTGCTCGGGAATCGCCGCCATGATGAGCGGCGGCGGCATCGGAATATGCAGGAAGAAACCGATGCGGTTCGTGCATCCCATCGCGCGCAGTTCGGCCGCGAGCGGAATGAGGTGGTAGTCGTGAACCCAGATGAGATCGTCGGGCCGCAACAGCGGCATCAGCTTGCGCGCAAACAGCTGGTTGACGCGCCGGTAGCCGGCCGCGAAGCGGACATCGAAGTTGGCGAGGTCGAGCCGGTAGTGAAACACCGGCCACAAAACATCGTTTGCGTAGCCGAGATAGTAGGTTTCGTAGTCGCGCTGATCGAGATCGAGCGTGGCGAGCGTAACGCTGCCTGTCGTCTGTACGCGTACATCGGGTTGGCCGGCTGCTGCGTCCGTCTCGCCGCGGATTTTCCCGCTCCAGCCGAACCATAAACCGCCGGTCTGCTGCAGGCTTTCCCGCACCGCGACTGCCAGCCCGCCCGCTGCGGTCTTGCGCGGGTCGGCAGTGCGGTTGGAAACGACGACCAGACGGCTCATCGAGCGAATGGCCGCTGGACTAGCTGTTCACTACGTCCTTGAATGCCTTGCCCGGGGTGAACTTCACTGTTTTTGCCGCGGCGATGTTGATGGTGGCGCCCGTGGCGGGGTTACGCCCGGTTCTCGCAGCACGCGAGCCCTGGCTGAAAGAACCGAAGCCGACGAGCTGTACACCGTCACCCGAGGCAACCGCCTGGGTAATGGCGTGAATTACCGCATCGATGGCTTCTCCGGTGGACGATTTGCTCGCACCTGTGGACGCTGCCACAGCGTCGATCAGTTCCTGCTTGTTCATGGAATCTCCGTGGTGGTCATGTTCGGTTCAATGGCAATCCGCTGCCAGGACACCCTTGATCTGCGGTGGCGCCTGCGCTCTCAGACGCTGGGCAGAGACAGAGCCCGTCCATACCGTAACCCAACCGGCCTGCATTGCACAAGCCTGAGGATCGTGGCAAGGACGCCAGCCCTACCGCCAGGATCGGCCTCCGGCGGGCTTTTCGCCGGGTTCCGACTGGCTGCCGCAAAGCCTGCGCGGCGTCGAATCATACGGCATGTTGGGCTATATACCATGCGATTTCGATGAGATTTCGCAGGATTTGCGTGCTGGATGCACGTCGAGCCGGGCGCGCCCTGGCAGTCCGCGCACCGCCTGGAAGCGCGGATTCGCCGGTCGTTGCGCCTGTCGAAGAGCCAGAACCGATCGCCTACTTCGCGACGGTTTCGCCTTCCCACTTCGCATCGGCGTGCGCCGGATCGTGCGGCAGGATCAGGTGAGCGGGCATGCTGCGCTGCGCCCGGCGTGCAAGCCAGAAGTAAAGGAGCGCGGGTACGACAAGCCCGACGATCCACGAAATATCCGTGCCGCCGAGCCGGTCGACGAACGGTCCGGTATAGAAGCCGCTCGATATGAACGGCAGTTGTACGACCACGCCGATCACATAGACGGCGATCCCGGTCGCGTTCCAACGGCCGTAGCGTCCGTTCGGATCGTATAGCGCGGGCACGTCGTAGCGGTCGCGTGTGATGAAGTAGTAGTCAACGAGATTGATCGCGCTCCACGGCGTGAAGAACGCGAGCAGGAACAGGATGAACGATGAGAACTCTTTCAGGAACGCGTGACGCCCCGCGAGCGCGAGCCACATCGCCGCGCCGATCATCACGACGACATACGCGAGCCGCCCGCGTTGCGAAAAGCGGTTGTCGCCACGAAAACCGCTGACGATCGTCGCCACCGACATCACGCTGCCATACGCGTTGAGCGTCGTGATCGTGATCTTGCCGAACGCAATCGCGAAGTACAGCAGCGCGGCGATCGCGCCTGTCGCGCCGAGCCCGACGACGAACGACACCTCATGCCCGGAGAACTGCTTGCCGGCGAGCGCCGCGGCAAACACGCCGAACGTCATCGAGGTCTGCGCGCCCAGCACCGAACCGGCGCCGATCAGCCAGAACGTCTTGCGCGGAGAAGTCGTGCGCGGCAGATAGCGCGAGTAGTCGGCGACATAAGGACCGAATGCAATCTGCCACGACGCCGACAGCGAGATGGCCAGCAGGAAGCTGCTGATCGAGAAATGACGGATCGCTAACAGTTGCCCGACGTCGTGCCCGATCAGCAGTTGCGCGAACAGGTACACGAACGCGATCACACCGATCACGCTCGCAATGCGCCCGACCGTATGAATCAGCCGGTATCCGAACACCGTGAACGCAACGATGACCGCCGTGAACAGAACAATTCCGGCCTCGTCGCCCACATGCAGCAGTTGCGCGACGGCCTGGCCGGCGAGAACCGTTCCGCTCGCCGAGAAGCCGACGTACATCAGACACACGAGCACGATCGGAATCACTGCGCCATACACGCCGAACTGCACGCGACTCGAAATCATCTGCGGCAGGCCGAGTTGCGGGCCTTGCGCGCCATGCAGCGCCATCACCGCGCCGCCGAGTACCTGGCCGAGCAGCAGTCCCACCAGCGACCAGAACACATCGCCACCCAGCACCACAGCGAGAGCGCCGGTAACGATCGCGGTGATCTGCAGGTTGGCTGCAAGCCACAGCGTGAACTGGCTGATCAGATGGCCATGACGTTCGGCATCGGGAATGTAGTCGATCGTCCGACGTTCGACGACGGTGCGCTCCTGCGCTTCGTGGGTGGGTGCAGCCATGACAGTCCTTTCGAGTGCGGCGGTTTCGAAACGACTGACTGTATGTGGTCAAATTTGTATAGACAACTATTTTCTGCGCCGAATTCACAAACGTTCAAAGTCCAACGTACCGACGATGCCTAAAATCGGCACGCCGCACGCGTGAAATGTTTCGCGCCATCGGTATCGCGCAAACAGGCACGCATCCGGAACACCTCATGTCGAACCACGTAACGCCCACCGCATCCACCGTCGCTCCCATCGCACAACGTCCACGCTGCAACCCGGATAGGCTTGCCCGTCTTCAGGCGGCCGCTGCCGCGCACGGCGGCGCATGTCTCGACGAGGTGTGTGCGAAGCTGCAGGCAAAGTATCGCTTTCGCTGCGCCAAGGGACACGAGTGGCTTGGGTGGGGCCATCTCGTGCTGGTCGGTAAGTGGTGTCGACTCTGCGCCAACGAACGTCAACGTCGCACGATCGAAGACATGCACGAAGCCGCCCGTCGACTCGGTGGCCAGTGTCTGAGCACGGAGTACCTGGGCCACGCGGCGAAGCTCACCTGGAGGTGTGAATTCGGCCACGTCTGGCACGCGACACCACGAACAGTCCAGCAACGGGGCACGTGGTGCCCGCATTGCACGCGGTTACGCCGGCGTGCCGCTTTGCGAGAAAGCGCTCTTTCCGCGCCACAGACCAATCAACCCGCGGAACCCAGCAAGGTCTTCGGCTCGAGATAGGCCTCGAGTCCGAACGCTCCATACTCGCGGCCAATCCCCGACTGCTTGTGACCGCCGAACGGCGCCAGCGGATCGTGATGCACACCGTTAATCAGCACACGTCCCGCGTCTAGCCGCGATGCCACGCTACGTGCACGCGCCGGGTTCGACGAGAACACGCTGGCCTGCAGACCATAGACGGTATCGTTGGCAATCTCGATCGCTTCTTCCTCCGAGCGATACGCGAGGATCGACAGCACCGGCCCGAAGATTTCTTCGCGGGCGATCGTCATGTCGTTGGTGACGTGCGCGAAGACTGTCGGCTTCACGAAGTAGCCGCGCGTCAGTCCATCGGGGCGTCCCGCACCACCTGCAATCAAGGTCGCGCCCTCTTCTTCACCGACCCGGATGTAGTGCTGCACACGCTCGTATTGCTTGCGGTTGACCATCGGCCCGATCGTGGTAGCCGGATCGTACGGATCGCCCGACTGGATCGCAGCGATCAGCGTCCTGACCCGCTCGATCACTTCGTCGAGCCGCTGCTCCGGTACCAGCAGACGTGTACCCGCAATGCAGGCCTGACCGCTGTTCATGAACGCGAGACTGAGGGCAAGCGGCAACGCTTCGGCGAAGTTCGCATCGTCGAGCAGCAGCGTCGGCGATTTGCCGCCCAGTTCGAGCGTCACGCGTTTCATCGTCTCGGCACCCGTGCGCAGGATCGACTTGCCGACCGCCGTCGAACCGGTAAACGAAATCTTCGCGATCTTCGGGTGCGCGGCCAGCGTCGCGCCCACCACACTACCCAACCCATTCACGACGTTGAACACACCGGGCGGCAAGCCGGCTTCGTGCAACGCTTCGATCACGATCTGCGTCTGCAGCGCGCTCATCTCGCTCGGCTTGATGACCGTCGTGCAGCCCGCGGCGATCGCCGTCGCGAGCTTGTTGCAGATGAAGCCGGCGTTGGCGTTCCACGGTGTAATCAGGCCGACCACGCCGACCGGCTCCATCACCACCTCGGCCGTACTCACGCGCCGCGTGAATTCATAGGTCTCGAGTGTGGTCGCCATCGAGAGGAACGCCTCCGCGGCATAGCGCGTGCTCCACTGCGCACGCGCTTGTGGCGCGCCGTATTCCTCGATGGTTGCTGCGTTCAGATCGTCGCTGCGCGCCATCAGCGCGTCGTGCAGCCTGTGCAGCATCGCAATGCGTTCGCTGCGGCTGGTGCGTGAAAACGCCGGGAACGCGCGCACGGCCGCGTCGACTGCATTTTGGGTGTCGATTTCGTCGCCGAGCGTCACCTGGCCGATGACGGCTTCGGTCGACGGGTTCACGAGATCGAAACGCTCGCTCCCGTGCGGTTTCACGAACGCGCCGTCGATATAGATCGTGTCGATGAGCTTCACTTTGTTGCCTCCGTGGCCTTGCGGCCGATTTCAGTGAAGCCAGTCTAGACTTCGACCATTGATTTGATAAGCTACACAAATCCGCATGAGCCATTTTGGAAATCGGGACAATGCATCGCTCAGGCCTGACCGAACTCGAAGCCGTGCTGGCCGTCGCCAGGCTCGGCAACTTCCGCGCGGCGGCGACCGAACTCGGTATGTCGCCTTCCGCGCTGAGCCAGGCGATCGCCGGCATCGAGGCGCGCCTTAACGTGCGGCTGTTCCATCGCACGACGCGCAGCGTCGCGCTGACCGAGGCCGGCGAGCAGTTCGTCGGCAAGATCGCGCCGGCGCTGTCCACGATCCGCGATGCGATCGACGCGGTGAATTCGCATCGGCAGACGCCATCGGGCACGCTGCGCATCAACATGGCCGCGAGTGCGGCACACCTGATCCTCAGGCCGGTCGTGCTGGAATATCTGCGCCGTTATCCGGAGATGAAGGTCGACATGGTGACCGAGGGACGGCTGATCGATATCGTCGCCGGCGGTTACGATGCGGGCGTGCGATTCGCCGAGACGGTTCCGGGCGACATGATCGCCGTGCCGCTCACCACCGAACTGCGCTTCGCCGTGGTGGGCAGCCCCGCCTATTTCGAGCGATACCCACGGCCGCGCACCCCCGACGATCTGCGCAACCACGCACGTATCCGCTCGCGTATGCCGGGCGGCGGGCTGTATCGCTGGGAATTTGCGTGGAAAGGCGAGGTGCTCGATGTCGACGTGAACGGCCCGCTCACGCTCGACGAATCGACGCTGATGCTTGAATCCGCTCGCGCGGGTGTGGGCCTCGCGCATCTGGCGGAATGGCACGTCGCCCGCGATATCGAGCAGGGACGTCTTGTACGCGTGCTCGAAGACTGGACACCGACGTTTCCGGGGTTGAGTCTTTACTATCCGGGTCGTCGGCATGTACCCGCGGGGTTGCGCGCGTTTGTCGATCTGATACGAGAAGTCGGGCCGGTCTCTTCGTCGCACGAACACGCATGAGGCGCTCGTTACGCTTCTTCCGCGAAGCCGGCTATCCGGCGCTAACCGGTCAGCCCTTGCGCTGATCGCTCGCAGACGCAGGCTTACGCAGCATCTTCCACAGCGCCCCAAGCACAACCGGCACGACCGCCGCACCGATACCGACCAGCACGATCACATTCAGGTACTGACGAATAAACGGAATATTGCCGAAGAAGTACCCGAGCAGCACGAGCAGCAGCACCCAGAACAGCGCACCGGTGACATTGAACAACTGGAAGCGGCGCACCGTCATCGCAGATGCACCCGCGACGAACGGCGCAAACGTGCGCACCACGGGAATGAAACGCGCCAGCACGATGGTCTTGCCGCCGTGCTTCTCGTAGAAGTTGTGCGTCTTCTGCAGCGCCGCGCGGTCGAGGAATTTCTCCAGCACCGGAATGTGCGAATTGAATACCTTCGGCCCGATCGCCCGTCCAATCAGATAGTTGACGGTATTGCCGGTGACCGCCGCTACGAGCAGCAGGACGATCAGAAGCCCAAGGCTCATTTCGCCGCTCGCGCAAAACGCTCCGCCGATAAACAGCAGCGAATCGCCAGGCAGAAACGGCAGCACCACCAGCCCGGTTTCGCAGAACACGATCAGGAACAGCACCGCATACACCCACGCGCCGTATTGATTGATGAAGACTCCGAGAAACTTGTCGATGTGCAGGACAAGGTTCACAAACTGCAGCAGCGTATCCAAGGAACGTCCCTTATGAGCGGATGAGGTGACCGGCCCGCGAGCATGAAAACACGCGGGCGGCGAAGGCGCGCCCGATACTGCGGCGCCAAGCCGGAAAATTGACCGCGCCATGATACCGAAAGTGCCTGGCCGCAATAAAAATATGGTGTGACCACCGCGGCGGCGCCGCCCCGGAGCGTCAGCGGGAAGTGCGGCAAATCGCTATAATCCGTCCATGTCCGAGTTCTCAGAATTCTCCGAAAAAGCCGCCGAAGCCACCGGCTCCACCGCAGCGCAGCCGTCCGAGAGCGCCGCGCCGCGCCGCTTGCGCACGATCCAGCCGCTACCCGATCAGTTGATCAGTCAGATCGCGGCCGGCGAAGTGGTGGAGCGCCCGGCATCGGTCGTCAAGGAACTGCTCGAAAACGCTATCGATGCCGGTGCGAGCACCCTGCGCATCCTGCTCGACGAAGGCGGCGTCAAACGCATTTCGATCACCGACGACGGCTACGGCATCCCCGAAGCCGAACTGCCGCTTGCGCTGATGCGCCACGCGACCAGCAAGATCCGCTCGCTGGCCGAGCTTGAATCGGTTGCAACGCTCGGGTTTCGCGGGGAAGCGCTGGCTTCGATTGCATCGGTGGCGGAGATGTTCATCACGAGCCGCACCGCCGATGCGCCGCACGCGGTACGCATCGATGCGCAAACCGGCGTGCTCGCGCCCGCGGCCGGCACTCAGGGCACGACGATCGAAGTACGCGAGCTGTACTTCAACACGCCCGCGCGCCGCAAATTCCTGAAGAGCGAGCAGACCGAACTCGGTCATTGCCTCGAAACGATTCGCCGCTCGGCACTCGCGCGGCCCGACGTCGCGATCTCGGTGCTGCACAACGGCCGCGCCGTCGAACACTGGAACGCAACCGATCCCTCCGGGCGCGTCGCGAAGATTCTCGGTGAGACGTTCGCGACCGCGCATCTGCCGCTCGACGAATCGGCGGGCCGCTCGCCGTGTATGGCTGCGCGGGGTTGCCCACCGCGAGCCGCGGGCGCGCCGATCAGCAATATTTCTTCGTCAACGGACGCTTCGTGCGCGACAAGCTGCTCACGCATGCCGTGCGGGCCGCCTATGAAGACGTGCTGCACGGCGACCGCTATCCGTCCTATGTGCTGTTCCTCGACATTCCGCCCGAAGCGGTCGATGTGAACGTGCATCCGTCGAAGATCGAAGTGCGTTTCCGCGATTCGCGCTCGATTCACCAGTTCGTGTTTCATGCGGTGCAGCGCGCGCTGGCGCGGCATGCGGGGGCATCGCCAGAGACGACTGCGGGTGGGCATGCTGCGCATATCGCGCCGGTTGGCGGAGCGCCTGGTACGTCTGGCGCCTTCGGCCCAATGCCCACCGGTTTGCCCGGCACGGGGTTCGGCAATCGCGGCGACAGCGGTAGTGGTGGTGCCGACGCCGGCAACACCTGGCTCAGACAGGCGCGGATGACGCAGGGCACGCTACCGGTTGCGCAGCCGCTCGCGCTTTACGATGCGCTGTTCGGTCGTCGCGACACCGGTGCCGGCACCCCGCAAGGCTCGACGACGCTCGAAGCCCGCGAGGGAACGACGACGCCGTTTGCTGCGCCCACAACGTTCGGAACGCCCGCAGTACACACCTTCGCCGACGACGAGCAACCGCTCGGCTTCGCGCTCGGCCAGATCCATGGCATCTACGTGCTAGCGCAAAACGCGCAAGGGCTCATCATCGTCGACATGCACGCGGCGCACGAACGCATTCTCTACGAGCAGTTCAAGAACGCGCTCGCCGATCGTACGATTGCGGTGCAGCCGTTGCTGATCCCGCTATCGATGCCCGCCGACGCCGTCGAAATCGGCATCGTCGAGGAAGAGCGCGAGACGCTCGATGCGCTCGGCTTCGATCTCGCGGTGCTGTCTCCGACGTCGCTCGCGATCCGCGCCGTTCCCGCGTTGCTGAAGGATGCCGACCTGCAGGCGCTCGCGCGCGCGGTGCTCACCGATCTGCAGGCGTACGGCGGCTCGCGTGTGCTGACCGAGCGCCAGCATGAGTTGCTCGGCACGCTCGCGTGCCATCACGCGGTGCGCGCGAACCGGCGCCTCACGCTCGACGAGATGAATGCGCTGTTGCGCCAGATGGAAGCCACCGAGCGCGCGGATCAGTGCAATCACGGGCGGCCGACATGGTATCAACTGACGCTGACCGACCTCGACCGCCTGTTCATGCGCGGGCAATGAGCGTGCTGCGTTGTTTGCTACGTCGAAGAGCCAGCCTGCGATGATGTCCGCCTCCCCCCTCGCACCCATTCCCGTTGCGTGCCTGCTCGGGCCGACCGCCTCCGGCAAGACCGCGGCCGCGCTCGCTTACGCGGCGCGGCGGCCGGTCGAGATCGTCAGTGTGGATTCGGCGCTCGTCTATCGCGAGATGGATATCGGCACCGCGAAGCCCGATGCCGACGAACGTGCCCGCGTGCCGCATCACCTGATCGACATCGTCGATCCTGCCGATGCCTACTCCGCCGCCGATTTCCGCACCGACACGCTGCGCCTGTGCGGCGAAATCGCGGCACGCGGACGCATGCCGTTGCTGGTGGGCGGCACGATGCTGTACTACCGCGCGTTGACGCAGGGACTGAACGAACTGCCCGCCGCCAACCCTGAGGTGCGCGCCTCGCTCGATGCCGATGCGGCCCGCGAGGGTTGGCCCGCGATGCACGCGCGGCTCGCCACAATCGATCCCGAGACCGCCGCGCGGCTCGCGCCGAACGACTCGCAGCGCATCCAGCGTGCCCTCGAAGTCTTCCTGCTGGCCGGCCAGCCGATGTCGGCGCTGCTAGCCGCGCCGTCGCGTGAAGACACAGCGGCATCGGCAGCGACGCACTGGCGCTTCGTGCCGGTCGCGCTGGAGCCGTCGGATCGCAGCGTTCTGCACGAACGGATCGCGCGCCGCTTCGATGCGATGCTCGCGAACGGTTTCATCGATGAGGTGGAACGGCTACGCGCCCGCGGCGATCTGCATGCGGGCCTGCCGTCGATGCGTTGCGTCGGCTACCGGCAGGCCTGGGAGTATCTGGACGGCGCCGTAGATTACGCGACGATGCGCGACAAGGGCGTCTTCGCTACGCGGCAGCTCTGCAAGCGGCAGTTGACGTGGCTGCGCTCGATGCCGGAGCGTATCGTCGTCGATTGCTGTGCCGACGATGCTGTCGAGCGTGCGTTGACTGCGCTGGAGCTGGCGGTCGGCTGACGCTGCGGGTTTGGCGTGGGAGGGTGTGCTGCGGGAAACAACAACCGGCAACGCATGAAACGTTGCCGGCAAACCTACGTCGCTACTTCAAACAACGACCGTCTGCGCTTCACCTTCGCGGCTCTCGCGCACGGTACCGATCTTCCAGACCTGTTCGCCGGCAGCGGACAGCAGCCCGATGGCCGTTTCGGCATCGGCAGCAGATACAACCACCGCCATCCCGATCCCGCAGTTAAACACGCGATGCATCTCGGCATCCGCCACACCGCCGTGCTTCTGCAGCCACGAGAACAGCGGCGGCAGCGGCCATGCGCGATGGTCGAGCTCGGCGGTGAGGCCGGTCCTCAACACACGCGGAATATTTTCGACGAGACCGCCGCCGGTGATGTGCGCCATACCCTTCACCGCGATCTGCTGCATCAGCGCGAGCAGCGGCTTCACATAGATGCGCGTAGGCGCCATCAGCGCATCAGCGAGCGTCCGGCCGTCGAAGTCAGCGTCGAGGTCCGGCTGCGCACGCTCGATGATCTTGCGCACCAGCGAAAACCCGTTCGAATGAATGCCACTCGACGCGAGCCCCAGCACGACGTCGCCGGGAGCGATCGTGCTGCCGTCGATGATCTTGCTCTTCTCGACCGCACCGACCGCGAAGCCCGCCAGGTCGTATTCGCCATCCGGGTACATGCCCGGCATTTCGGCCGTTTCGCCGCCGATCAGCGCGCAACCCGCATACTCGCAGCCTTGAGCGATGCCCTTGACGACCGTCGCCGCCGTACCAACGTCGAGCTTGCCGCAGGCGAAGTAGTCGAGGAAGAAGAGCGGCTCGGCGCCCTGCACGAGGATGTCGTTGACGCTCATCGCGACGAGATCCTCGCCGACCGTGTCGTGGCGGTTCAGGTGAAACGCGAGTTTCAGCTTCGTGCCGACGCCGTCGGTACCGGACACGAGCACCGGCTCGCGATACTTCTTCGGCACCTCGAAAAGCGCCCCGAAGCCGCCGATGCCGCCCAGCACGCCGTCGCGCATCGTCTTTTTGGCAAAGGGCTTGATGGCGTCGACAAGGGCGTCGCCCGCGTCGATGTCCACGCCGGCGTCGCGATACGACAAACCTTGGGCGTCAGAGGCGGATTTCGGTTGATTCATGGGGAAGCGCGAGAAGGTCGGTAAAATGCGATTTTACCCGATGCGGACCGGTCGGCTGGAATTTGACTGCGGGTTAGTCCGGTTGCCGGCCAGCGGTCAGCCTGGCTGTCGGCCCGGCGGCCGCCCGCGCGACGTACCGCAACCGCGCCCGGCTGTCGCCCTATCTACCCGCTCAGTTGCCTGCGCAGCTGTCCATGCAGTTGCCCAATCACCAGGGAAATACGCCTTGCAGCAAAACTCTCCGCTTCTGACCCAGTACCAGCGCCACGTCTTCATCTGGCTCGCCATCGCGCTCGGCACCGGCATCCTGCTATGGCTGCTGAGCCCGGTGCTGACCCCGTTCCTGCTCGGCGCGATCCTCGCGTACATCCTGCAGCCGGGCGTCGCGTGGCTCGTGCGACGGCGGGTGCCGCGCGGTCTCGCCGCCCTGCTGATGATGCTGCTGTTCGCGCTGCTGATCACCCTCCTCGTCCTGCTGATCCTCGCGGTCGTACAGAAGGAAGGGCCGCAATTGCGCCAGCAGGTGCCTGGCTTTTTCACCCACCTGCACGACTGGGTGCAGCCGAAACTCGCGGTGCTCGGTCTGGCCGATTCGCTCGATTTCGCGAGCATCCGCGATCTCGTGATGGGTCAGCTCGAAGGCAGCGCGAAGACCGTCGCCCTGTATGCGTGGACCTCGGTGCGCACCAGCGGCAACGTGATGATCACCGTGATCGGCAACGTCGTGATGGTGCCGCTCGTGCTGTTCTATCTGCTGTACGACTGGAACGACATGCTGCGGCGCGCCCAGAATTTCGTGCCGCGTCGCTGGCTCGACAAGACGCTGCAACTCGCCCACGACATGGACCAGATGCTGTCGCAATACCTGCGCGGCCAGTTGCTCGTGATGGCCGTGCTGGCCGTGTTCTACGCGCTCGCGCTGTGGATCGCCGGCTTCGAGATCGCGCTGCCGGTTGGCATCTTCACCGGCATCGCCGTGTTCATTCCGTACATCGGCTATGCCACCGGTCTCGTCCTTGCGCTGCTCGCCGCGCTGCTGCAATTCGGCAACTGGTACGGCTTCGGCGCGGTGGCGGTGATCTACGGTATCGGCCAGGTGCTCGAAGGCTTCTTCCTGACGCCGCGCCTTGTCGGTGAACGAATCGGTCTGCACCCGCTCGCCGTGATCTTCGCCCTGCTCGCATTCGGTCAACTGTTTGGCTTTTTCGGCGTGCTGCTCGCGCTGCCCGTCAGTGCGATCCTGTCGGTCGCAGTGCGCGAGCTGCGGCTGAGCTACCTGTCGAGCACGCTCTACAAGAACAACTGATTGTTTTCATTTTCAGCCCACCCCTACGCACCCGACCTATCGTGCTTCGACAGCTGACGCTCGATCTCGGCACTCCGCCGCCATCGACATTCGACAACTTCTTCGCCGGTGCGAACGCCGAGCTGGTGACGCGCCTGCGCGAACTGGACGGCGCACTCGCGGCCGGCCCGGTCGCCGATCGCACGTTCTATGTGTGGGGCGAAGCCGGCAGCGGCCGCACGCACCTGCTGCAGGCGTTCATCCACGAAGCGGCGCCCGGGCATGCGCGCTTCGTCAGTCCGCAGAGCAGCCTCGCGGCGTTTGCGTTCGATCCGCGGGTCGCGCTGTATGCGGTCGACGATTGCGATGGGTTGTCGGCAGCGCAGCAGATCGCGCTCTTCAACCTGTTCAACGAAGTGCGCGCGCAGCCTTCCAGTGCACTCGTCGCCGCGGGCAACGCCGCGCCGATCGGCCTTACTGTGCGCGAAGACCTGCGCACGCGGCTCGGCTGGGGGCTCGTGTTCCATCTTGCGCCGCTGCCCGACGAAGGCAAGGCGGCAGTGCTGAAACACGCGGCGCGCGAACGCGGCATCGCGCTCGCCGACGACGTGCCCGCCTACCTGCTCACCCATTTCCGCCGCGACATGCCGAGCCTGATGACGCTGCTCGACGCGCTCGACCGCTTCTCACTCGAGCAGAAACGCGCGGTCACGCTGCCGCTGCTGCGCACGATGCTGGCTTCACCCTCCGGGGCCGAAGACCTGCGCGCGGCAGCCTCGCCCGCTGCCGGTAGCCGCTTCAAGTAAAATGTGCCCCCATGGCTAATCTCGCACTCTTCGACCTCGATCACACGCTCATCCCCACCGACAGCGACCACGAATGGGGCCGCTTCATGGTCAAGCTCGGCATCGTCGACGGTGCCAGCTTCGCGCGTGAAAACGACCGCTTCTATGCCGACTACAAGGCCGGCAAGCTCGATATCCATGCCTATCTGGTCGCCATGCTGACGCCGCTGGCCGGGCGTTCGCGCGCGCAACTGAAGGAATGGCACGACCAGTACATGCATGAAGTGATCCGCCCGGCCATCGTGCCGGCCGCCATGGAACTCGTGCGTCAGCACCGCGATGCCGGCGATCTGTGCTGCGTGGTCACCGCAACCAACGAATTCATCACCGCGCCGATCGCCGAAGTGTTCGGCGTCGACAACCTGATCGCCTGCGAAGTCGAAACCGTCGACGGCGATCCGCACTCGGCCTACACCGGCCGCCCCACGGGCACGCCGAGCTACAAGGAAGGCAAAATCCTGCGCACCGAGGCATGGCTCGCATCGCTTGGCAAGACATGGTCCGATTTCGGACGCAGCTACTTTTACAGCGATTCGCATAACGACATCCCACTGCTCGAACGGGTGACCGACCCCATCGCGACCAACCCTGACGATACGCTGCGCGCCCACGCGCAGGCGCACGGCTGGCGCATCCTGGAACTCTTTCAATCCACGTGATCAAGAAACTCATTCGCAAGCTGTTCGGACAGGACACGACGCCCGCCGACGCATCCCCGGCGGAAGCCGCCGAGACGTCCACGGCGCCCACGAAAACGCGTCGCAAGCCAGCGGGTAAAGCCGCGCCGGCCAAGCGCGACCCGGACGTGCCCGTCATCATCCCGTCCGAGATTCACGGCATCGATCCCTCGCTGATCTCGAAGAACGCGATCCGCGTCACCGACGGGCTGCAACAGGCCGGGTTCCGGGCGTTTATCGTCGGCGGTGCGGTGCGTGACCTGCTGCTCGGCATCGCGCCGAAAGACTTCGACGTCGCCACCGACGCGACACCCGACGAAGTGCAGAAGCTGTTCCGCCGCGCGCGCATCATCGGCCGGCGTTTTCAGATCGTGCACGTGCAGTTCGGCCAGGAAATCATCGAGACCTCGACGTTCCGCGCACTGGTCGACCCGCCGGCCGCCGACGCTCCGCCGCAGAAACGCCTGCGCCGCGACGAACTCGATCGCCGCACCCATGCCGTCGACGCCAGCGGCCGCGTGCTGCGCGACAACGTGTGGGGCGAGCAACACGAAGACGCGACACGCCGCGACTTCACGATCAACGCGATGTACTACGACCCCGCCACGCAGACGGTGCTCGACTATCACAACGGCATGGCCGACATGCGCGCGCGCCTGTTGCGGATGATCGGCGACCCGGCCACGCGTTACCGCGAAGACCCGGTGCGGATGCTGCGCGTCGTGCGCTTTGCCGCGAAGCTCGGCTTCGAGATCGAAGATTCCACGCGCGCACCGATCAAGGCACTCGCCGACCTGATCAACAACGTGCCGGCCGCGCGCCTGTTCGATGAAATGCTCAAGCTGCTGCTCTCGGGCCACGCGTTCGCGTGCCTGCAGCGGCTGCGCCAGGAGGGCCTGCATCACGGCCTGCTGCCGCTGCTCGACGTCGTGCTCGAACAGCCGCAGGGCGAGAAATTCATCACGCTCGCGCTCACCAACACCGACGACCGCGTACGCGCCGGCAAACCGGTCTCGCCCGGTTTTCTGTTCGCGACGCTGCTATGGCACGACATGCAGCAGCGCTGGCAGCAATACGAAGCAAACGGCGAGTATCCGGTGCCCGCGCTGCACCGCGCGATGGACGACGTGCTCGACATGCAGACCGAAAAACTCGCGATTCATAAGCGCTTCTCGTCCGACATGCGCGAGATCTGGGGCCTGCAGTTGCGCCTCGAAAAACGCTCGGGTCGCGGCGCCATCAAGCTGCTGGAACACCAAAGATTTAGAGCGGGGTATGATTTCCTCCTGTTGCGCTGCGAATCCGGCGAACTCGACGAGTCGGTGGGGGCGTGGTGGACGGAGTTCATCGAAGGAGACATCGCCGCGCGCGAGGCATTGCTCACGCAGGGCGGGAAGGACCGGGCACCCAAAAAACGACGGCGGCGCGGTGGCGCCAGAAACCGCAATGAGGGTGGCGGAATGGAGGGCGGTACGACAGCAGGTACTCGCGCAGCAAACGACGTGAGCCCCGGCGGCGGCGCTCACGAGGATTGAGGCGGCACCGGCACTCGCCGTCGAACGAAAGTCGTAGGAAGTTATGCCATGACGGTTGCTTATCTCGGCCTCGGCGCGAATCTCGGGGACGCGCGCCAGACCCTGAAAGACGCAGTGGTGTGCCTTGCACAGCAGCACACCATTGCCGTGCTCGCGAAGTCGAGCCTCTATCGCACCGCCCCGATCGACGCGGGCGGCGACGATTACTTCAACTGTGTCGTGCAGCTCGACACGACGCTCCCCGTGCGGCATCTGCTCGCGCTGTGCCACAAGATCGAGCATCACTTTGGCCGCGAGCGCCCGTTTCGCAACGCGCCGCGCACGCTCGATCTCGACATCCTGCTATACGGCGAGCAATCCATCGAAGAACCCGATCTGATCGTGCCGCATCCGCGGCTCGTCGAGCGCGCGTTTGCACTGGTGCCGCTCATTGAAATCGCCCCGCAGCTGATCATCCCGCAGCACGGCCGCGCGGACACGTTCCTCGCCGCGGTGGCCGATCAACGCATCGAAAAGATGAAGAACCCGTGTCAGTGCCCGATGCTTGGCGCGAGCGCCGACAAGGGCGAGCGCCTGTGAGTCCGTCTTCCCCTTCTTCCATCACTCGCCGGATAAACCGCCGATGAGCACACCGCTGACCGTCACCGCCCCCGTTCTGCGTCCGCCGTTCCGCTATCTGGCGATCGAAGGTCCAATCGGCGTCGGCAAGACCTCGTTGACGCGGCGACTCGCCGAACGCTGGTCGATGCGCACGCTGTTCGAACGGCCGCAGGACAACCCGTTCCTCGAGCGCTTCTATCGCGACACCGCGCGCTATGCGTTGCCGACGCAGTTGCATTTCGCGTTGCAGCGCGCCCAGCAGGCGCAGGAAATCGCCGCTGCGCACGCAAGCGGCGTCGCGCTGGTGGCCGACTTCATGACGCAGAAGAACGACATCTTCGCGCGGCTGACCTTGCCCGACGACGAATGGAATCTGTATCGCGCGCTCTCTACGCGCATCGATGCGCACTCTTCCGCAAGCGAAGGAAATGCGCGCGGCGCGCTCGAAGGAAGCGCCCGTACGGCGCCCTCACCCGATCTGGTCGTCTATCTGCAGGCAAGCCCCGAGGTGCTGTTCGCGCGCATCCAGAAACGCGCCGTACCGATGGAGCTGCAGATTCCGGATGCCTATCTGCGCGCGCTGTGCGATGCGTACAACGACTTCTTCTACCACTACGACCGCACGCCGGTGCTGACGGTCAACGCGGAACATCTGAACCCGCTCGACTCCGATGCGGACCTCGCGCTGCTGGTCGAACGTATCGAGACGATGCGCGGACGCAAGGAGTTCTTCGTGAAGGGCACCTCGCTATAAGCGACGTCGCGCCAGACACCGCGCATCCGCACGACGACTTTTCAACGCACCTCCACTGGATTATTCATGACCTATCTGCAGGAAGCGGCCCGGAACGCGATCACGGTCCCGAAGCTTCAGGCGATGCGCGACGCCGGCGAAAAAATCGCCATGCTCACGTGCTATGACGCGAGCTTTGCCGCGCTGCTCGACCGCGCGGGCGTCGACGTGCTGCTGATCGGCGATTCGCTCGGCAACGTGCTGCAGGGACATGCGACGACGCTGCCGGTTTTGCTCGACGACATCGCGTATCACACCGCGTGTGTCGCGCGTGCGCGGCCAGCGGCGCTCGTCGTCGCGGATCTGCCGTTCGGTACCTACGGCACGCCTGCCGATGCGTTCGCTAGCGCGACGCAGGTGATGCGCGCCGGTGCGCAGATGGTGAAGCTCGAGGGTGGGGAGTGGCTTGCGGAGACCGTGCGGTTTCTGATCGAACGCGCTGTGCCGGTCTGTGCGCATGTCGGGCTTACGCCACAGTCCGTGCACGCTTTTGGCGGCTTCAAGGTGCAGGGCAAGACCGAAGCCGGCGCGAGCCAGTTGCTACGTGATTCGCGGGCGTTGCAGGATGCGGGCGCGCAACTGGTCGTGATCGAAGCGATCCCGACGCTGCTCGCCGCCGAAGTCACGCAGCAACTGCGCATTCCGACTATTGGCATCGGCGCTGGTGTCGACTGCTCCGGTCAGGTGCTCGTGCTGCACGACATGCTGGGGATTTTCCCCGGCAAACGGCCGCGCTTCGTGAAGGACTTCACGCAGGGGCAACCGGGCATCTTCGCCGCCGTCGATGCGTATGTGCGTGCGGTGAAGGATCGGTCGTTTCCGGGCCCTGAACATACGTTTTGAGCAGTGGTGTCTGCTGCGTTTGCGGCAGGGCGCCGCCGGTTACGCACTCGTCACACCGACGGACAGTGGGCCGCACAATGCGTTGCCGGGCACTAGCGCGTCGGGGTGAAGCAGGTCCCCGGCCGTTTCCGTTAGGTCGTTGCCGGTGCGCTGACAATGCGAGCCGGCAACACACCACGCAATGCATTACTGAGTATCAGCGCGTCGGCACGCAGCAGGTCTGTGCGTGTGAGCACGCGCTCCGCCGCGCGAAGCGTCGGGTCTTCGAGTAACACTGCGCGCATCACACCTGGCAACACGCCCGAATCCAGCGGCGGCGTCCACCACGCCCCATCGAGCTTCACGAATACATTCGTACGGCCACCTTCGGTCAACTCGTCGCGCTCGTTGAAGAACAGCGTGTCGAATGCGTGGTGCGCTTCCGCTTCGCGCCAGCCACGATCGTAGTCCGCGCGGCGTGTCGTTTTGTGACGCAGCAATGGGTCGTCGGCCTGCGTCGCGGCGAATCCGCGCTCGGGCGCGAGCAGCACGCCGACCTCGCCGGCGGGCAACACCGCGAGTGGCGCAGCGACGATCTGCGCGTCGCCGCTCTTGCCAACCGCGAGCCGCACGCGGTGCTCGACACCCGGTGGCAACGCAACGCGTTGCGCCTCGAGCTGCTCTCGCACTGCGTCGACGTCAAAGGGAAAATCGAAGTAGCGCGCACTCGCGGACACGCGCGCGAGATGGCGTTCGAGGTGGCGAATACCGTCCTCGTGCGTCGCGTACATCGTCTCGAACAGCTCGAAGCCGGGATCGGCTTCCGTCAGGAAACGGGCTTTCAACTGACACTCCTCGTATTCGTCGGCGGCGACACTGTCGAGCACGATGCCCGCACCGACGCCCATGGTTCCATGGCGCTTGCCGGTGCGATCGGCGGCCTCGAGCGTCAAGGTGCGAATCGCAACCGACAGGCAGAAATCACCACAAAGCTCTTCTTCGACTGAATCAGGCACAGGTGCATCGAGCCAGCCGATCGCACCTGTGTACAACCCACGCGGCGTCGTTTCGAGCGTGTCGATCAGCTGCATCGTACGGTGCTTCGGCGCACCCGTGATCGATCCGCAAGGAAACAGCGCGCGCAGCACATCGGCGAACGACGTGCGTGAACGCAATGCAGCCGTCACCGTCGACGTCATCTGCCACACCGACGCATACGGCTCAACCGAGAACAGCGCCGGCACCCGCACCGAACCGATGTGCGCGACTCGCGACAGATCGTTGCGCAGCAGGTCGACGATCATCACGTTTTCGGCGCGGTTCTTCGGATCGCTGGCTAGAAAGTCGGCGGCGCGTCGGTCGAGCAGCGGATCGGCGGCACGCGGCGCGGTGCCCTTCATCGGGCGCGCGAGCAACGTCGTTCCCGTCTTGCCGACGAACAACTCCGGCGAACACGATAGCACCCAACGGCCATCCGGCAATGCAATCAGCGCGCCAAACGGCACCGGCTGACGGTCGCGCAGACGCCGGTAGAGCGCGAGCGGCGCACCGAACACATCGAATGCAAGCCGGTAGGTGTAGTTGACCTGATACGAATCGCCGTCACGCAGCGCCGCGTGGATCGCTTCGATCGCGGCGGCGAACTGCTCGTTATCGACGCTCGCCCGCAGGTTCGCCGTGCCAGCCACCGACGGCTGCGTTGCGCCGCCGTCGCGCTGCGCGAGCCATGCATCGGCGGCTTCGCGCGACAGCCTGGCGCATCGTTCGAACAATAAAAAACGCAGCGGGGCGTCGCCCCGCTGCGTTGCTTGAAACTGCGCACTACCAGTGTCGGTATGGATACCGGCCAGGCCGTGGCCAAACTCATAGTCCGCGAGCACGACCACATGCAAGCCCGCCCGCTGATCCGCTACGACATCGGCCACAACCGCATCGAGTTGCGCGGCATCGGTACACACACGCTCGCGCACAAACCCGGTGTACAAACGGGTCGACGGACAAAGCGCCGTCGCCTCGCTATCGTCAAGCAACGCGAATACCGCATCACGTTCTTCAGCCGCCATCTCGACCACCGGCATCAAACCGCCATCAACCACAGCACATCAATCGAAGAAGCTCTTCACCCGATCGAACCAGCTCTTGCTTTGCGGGCTATGACGCGCGCCGCCTTCGACCAGTGACTTCTCGAACTGCTGCAGCAGTTCGCGCTGCTGGTCGGTGAGCTTGACCGGCGTTTCGACCTGCACGTGCACGTAGAGATCTCCGGCGATGCTCGAACGCAGCCCCTTGATGCCCTTCGCACGCAGACGGAACGTCTTGCCCGACTGGGTACCCTCGGCCACCGTAAAGGTCGCGCGGCCCGCCAGCGTCGGCACTTCGATCTCGCCGCCAAGCGCCGCGGTCGTGAACGGAATCGGCATCTGGCAATGCAGATCGTCGCCGTCGCGCTCGAACACCGAGTGCTGCTTGATGTGGATCTCGACATACAGGTCGCCCGACGGGCCACCGTTGATACCCGGCTCACCGTTGCCCGCGGAGCGGATGCGCATGCCGTCGTCGATACCCGCCGGGATCTTCACTTCCAGCGTCTTGGTTTCCTTGGTCTTGCCGGCGCCATGGCAATGCGTGCAAGGCTCGGGAATATAAGTGCCGGTGCCGTGGCACTTCGGGCAGGTCTGCTGGATGCTGAAGAAGCCCTGCGACATGCGCACCGCGCCGGAGCCGTTACAGGTCGGGCAGGTTTCGGGCTTGGTACCGGGTTTCGCACCCGAGCCGTGACAGATCTCGCACGACACCCAGCTCGGCACGCGAATCTGCGTGTCGTAGCCATGAGCCGCCTGCTCGAGTGTTATTTCCATGCTGTAGCGCAGATCGGCGCCGCGATACACCTGCGGGCCCGCACTACGACCGCCGCGTGCACCACCGCCCGCGGCCTGGCCGAAGATATCGCCAAAGATATCGCCGAATGCATCGGCAAACCCGCCGAACCCCTGCGCACCTGCACCGCCCATGTTCGGATCGACGCCGGCGTGGCCGTACTGGTCGTAGGCCGCGCGCTTCTGCGTGTCCGACAGCATTTCATAGGCTTCCTTCACCTCTTTGAAACGCTCTTCCGAATCCTTGCTGTCCGGATTGCGGTCGGGGTGATGCTTCATCGCCAGCTTGCGATAAGCCTTCTTGATTTCGTCGTCGCTCGCGTTCTTCGCGACGCCCAGAACCTCGTAGTAATCCCGTTTCGCCATATCGTTTCAGCGCCAACCGCGCGGTGCAGCGCAGCGGCTCCTGTTGAATGCTGGAGTCTCTCGACTCGTTCCAGGCGCTGCGCACCGTGCCGTTTGCACGGCATGCACAGCGTCCTCCATAAAACAAATGTGCCCGGGGAGCCGGAAGGCTCGCCAGGCGTAGTCACCGTTCATGCGCCGGATGGGCGCAGACCGTTTTGTAGCCGGCCGGGCGCGGCATGGCTGCGCCCGGCGTTACGGTTAGAGACAACCCGGCTTAGTCCTTCTTCACTTCCTTGAACTCGGCATCGACGACGTCGTCTTCCGGCTGACCGGCACCACCTGCCGACGCACCCGCACCTGCCGCACCCGCTGCCGCGCCTGCGGCACCCTGGGCGGCCTGCATGTCGGCGTACATCTTTTCGCCGAGCTTCTGCGATGCCGTTGCCACGACTTCGATCTTCGCGTCGATTGCAGCCTTGTCGCTCGCACCGCTCTTCAGCGTCTCTTCGAGGTCCTTCAACGCGGCTTCGATCTTGTCCTTCTCGCCGGCTTCGAGCTTGTCGCCGTATTCCGTGAGCGCCTTCTTCGTGCTGTGGACCAGTGCATCACCCTGGTTGCGGGCATCGGCCAGCTCGCGCAGCTTGTGATCTTCTTCGGCGTTCGCTTCGGCGTCCTTCACCATCTTCTCGATCTCGGCTTCCGACAGACCCGAGTTCGCCTTGATGACGATACGGTTTTCCTTGCCGGTCGCCTTGTCCTTCGCGCCGACGTGCAGGATGCCGTTCGCGTCGATGTCGAAGCTCACTTCGATCTGCGGCACGCCACGCGGCGACGGCGGAATACCTTCGAGGTTGAACTCGCCCAGCAGCTTGTTGCCGGCTGCCATTTCGCGTTCGCCCTGGAACACCTTGATCGTCACGGCGCCCTGGTTGTCGTCGGCCGTCGAGTACACCTGAGCGTGCTTCGTCGGGATCGTCGTGTTCTTGTTGATCATCTTCGTCATCACGCCGCCGAGCGTTTCGATGCCGAGCGACAGCGGAGTCACGTCGAGCAGCAACACGTCCTTACGATCACCCGACAGCACCTGGCCTTGAATCGCGGCGCCAACGGCAACGGCTTCGTCCGGGTTCACGTCACGGCGCGCGTCCTTGCCGAAGACTTCCTTCACCTTGTCCAGCACCTTCGGCATACGCGTCTGACCGCCAACGACGATCACGTCGTCGATGTCGCTCACCTTCACGCCAGCGTCCTTGATCGCGACACGGCACGGTTCGATCGTGCGTTCGATCAGGTCTTCGACCAGCGCTTCGAGCTTCGCGCGGGTGATCTTCAGGTTCAAATGCTTCGGACCCGAGGCGTCGGCCGTGATGTACGGCAGATTGATTTCGGTTTGCTGGCCCGACGACAGTTCGATCTTGGCCTTTTCAGCGGCTTCCTTCAGGCGTTGCAGCGCGAGCACGTCCTTCGACAGATCGACGCCTTGCTCTTTCTTGAACTCGCTGATGATGTAATCGATGATGCGCTGGTCGAAGTCTTCACCGCCGAGGAACGTATCGCCGTTCGTCGACAGCACTTCGAACTGCATTTCGCCGTCAACGTCGGCGATCTCGATGATCGAGATGTCGAACGTGCCGCCGCCCAGGTCGAACACGGCGATCTTGCGATCGCCCTTTTCGGCCTTGTCGAGACCGAACGCGAGCGCGGCTGCGGTCGGCTCGTTGATGATCCGCTTCACTTCCAGACCGGCGATGCGGCCGGCGTCTTTCGTGGCCTGGCGCTGGCTGTCGTTGAAGTACGCGGGAACCGTGATCACGGCTTCGGTGACCGGCTCGCCGAGGTAGTCTTCAGCGGTCTTCTTCATCTTGCGCAGCACTTCCGCCGAGATTTGCGGCGGGGCGAGCTTCTGGTCATGGGCTTCGACCCAAGCGTCGCCGTTCTCTGCCTTGACGATCTTGTACGGCATCAGGCCGATGTCCTTCTGCACTTCCTTTTCTTCGAAGCGACGACCGATCAGGCGCTTCACGGCAAACAGCGTGTTGCGCGGGTTCGTGACGGACTGGCGTTTAGCCGGTGCGCCGACCAGCACTTCGTTGTCGTCCATGTAGGCGATGATCGACGGCGTCGTACGGGCGCCTTCCGAGTTTTCAATCACCTTGACCTGATTGCCTTCCATCACCGCCACGCACGAGTTCGTAGTGCCGAGGTCGATGCCGATAATTTTGCCCATTTTTACCAATCTCCTGTATTTCGATCGCTGCGGAACGCCTTGTGCCTGCTGGCTTTACGGCCGATTCCGCCTCCAGATTCATACCTGCACCCAAGGTGAGTGCATCCGCATCGTTTTCAAGACCTTTTACGCGATACGGTCTTTAAATATTTTCAATCGCCAGCCGATGCCAACCGGTTACTTCGGCTGCGGCTGGGCAACGGTGACGAGCGCCGGCCGCAGCACGCGGTCCGCGATCACATAGCCCTTTTGCAGCACGGCGACGACGGTGTTCGGCTCCTGCTCGGCCGGCACCATCGAAATGGCCTGGTGACGGTGCGGGTCGAACTTCTCGCCGACCGGGTTGAGCGGCACGACACGGCCTTTCTCGAGCGCGCCGGTGAGCTGGCGCAGCGTCAGTTCGACGCCCTCGCGCACCTTCACGAGGTCATCCGACGAATGCGTGAGTGCCGCTTCGAGGCTGTCGACCACCGGCAGCAGGTGTTCGGCGAAACTCTCGATCGCGAATTTGTGCGCTTTCGTGACGTCTTCCTGCGCGCGGCGCCGCACGTTTTCGGTCTCGGCTTTGGCCCGCAGGAAGCTTTCCTGGAGCTCGACGATCTTTGCCTGGGCTTCGGCCAGTGCGGCTTCGGCCTCGCCGGCCGAGCCTTGAGCAGCGGCTGCGTCCTGCTGCAAGGCGGCGTCTGCGGCTTCGTCCAGCTTCGCCGGGTCGGCGGACGCCGGATTCTGGCCTGTCGGGTTCTCTTGCGTGTTTTCCATGTCGCTGAAAGTCGTTAGAAATATAAAAACGGAAGCCAAAAAACCAGGCGGGGGCGTGTCGCTCGCGTCCGGCGCATTGTCATGTTGCTAATGCGCGACGCGCAACGACCTGTCCCCCGCTCGCTAGCAGTGCAAATAGGTGCGAAAACGCCGTTTTCAAGCCTTCCGGGACGGTTTTTGCACCGCAGTCGTGCTGCGGAAACGCCCGGTTACAACCATTACCCAGCCTTCATCAGATTGAGATTGAGCGGCATTTCCGAGTGGCCTAAACTCCATTCAAGCGTCAGAAAAGGCAGGTTTACCCTGAGCTTACGCGAGCCCATCACCGTCCGTCCCAATTGCCTGTTTCCATCCTGTGTTCAGGGGGTACCGTGAAACTGACCTTTGCAATATCGGCGGTCGCCTTGGTACTCATCGCGGGGACCACGACCATCTGCATGTCCGGGGCCGTCAACGAGAGCACGACCGAATATGGCGGCGTGCACGCGACGATGGAAAAGCTGTTCAATCCCCACCTGAAAGTCTGTCGATAATGCGCCGGTCGCGTTTCGTCGGCCGGCCCTGCAACGCCTCTGCCGGCTCCCGGTACGTCTTGCGGCGTTCCAGCTCCTGCTGCCGTTTCGCCTTGCTGTCCGCGGTTTCCGCGTAGAGCGTCTGGGCTACGCTGGCCGGCCCGCGCACGTCGCACAGGCCCAGCACCTCCACCTGCCACACCATCCGTTCGATCTCGATCTCAACCAGATCGCCGACGCGCACGTCTCTGGCCGGCTTGACCGTCGCGCCGCCAATCCTCACCTGTCCTTTCTCGACCGCCGTGGCCGCGAGCGAACGCGTCTTGAAGAAGCGCGCCGCCCATAGCCACTTGTCGATCCGCAGGCGTGCGCCTGCGTCGGTTGAAATGCGGTAGTTCATCGGTTGCTCCTGGTCGCAGCGGCACCTGCCGGCGAGGCGCTGCGAAATTCAGGTGCCGGGCCTGTTGTCCAGCCCGGCGACGCAACGGCAGCGCTCATGCCGCCGCCGCGCCGTGGGTGTGCGGCGCCTGCACCGGCCAGCCCTGCAGATTGATCGCCACGATTTCGCCAAGCGCCGCGATCCACGCCGGCGCCGTATTGACGCAGGGAATGCGGTGAAACTCCTTGCCGCCCGCGTGCACAAACTCGTCGCGAACTTCGATGCCGATTTCCTCGATGGTTTCGAGGCAATCGGCGGTGAAGCCCGGACAGAACACGTCCGCCCGCCGCACGCCCGCCGCACCCAGTTCCTTCAGCGTCGGCGCGGTATATGGCTGCAGCCATTCGGCCTTGCCGAAGCGCGACTGGAAGGTCACCCGGCATTCGACCGAGCTCAGCTCGAGCGCCTGCATCAGCAGCGCGCCGGTTTGCTGGCATTGCTCGTGGTACGGATCGCCGAGATCGAGCGTGCGTTTGGGCACACCGTGGAAACTGAGGATCAGCTTGTCGCCGGCAGCGAAATCCGGGCGGCCGTGCGCGTGCCAGTAATGCTGCACCTGGGCCGCGAGCGCCGCGATGTACGCGGGATGATCCGCGTACTGGCGCACGGTACGGATCTCGGGCTGGTTGCGCATGCGTCGCAACGCTGCGAACGCGTCATCGAAGGCAGTAGCGGTCGTCGACGACGAATACTGCGGATACATCGGCATCAGCAGCACGCGTTCGGCGCCGGCAAGCTTCAACTGGTTCAGCATCGCCGGAATGCCCGGCGTGCCGTAGCGCATCGCGTACTCGACGATCGTCGTATAGCCGTTCGCCTGCAGCAACTGACGCAACGCGTCGACCTGCTTCTCGGTGTGCACGCGCAGCGGCGAGCCCTCCGGCATCCAGACCGCCGCGTATTTCTTCGCCGACGAAACGCCACGAAACGGCAAGATCAGCAGACGCAGGATGATCTGCCACAGCACGGCGGGAATCTCGACGACACGCGGATCGGACAGAAACTGCGCGAGGTAGCGCCGCACCGCGCGGGGCGTGGGCGCATCGGGGGTGCCGAGATTGATCAGCAGCACGCCGACGCGATGTGCCGCGGCAGGCTGCGAAGGCCGCTCGAGATCGAAACGCATAGGCAACGGGTCGGCGCGCGGGGCGCGGAGTGAGAGGCGAAAGCGGCCATTATAGCGGCGCGGCTCGCCGGACCAACCCGCAACCGCCGCGCTTACCGCGCCCGTTGGCCATCCGGCCGATTGGTGGCGCGGAAGCCGGCGCGGCATCATCCACCATTGCAAGGGAAGACTGCGGAAACCGCCCTACTGCTGGCTGAGCGTCAGCGAGAGCAGCCGCGCGGTGATGTCGACGATCGGGATCACGCGGCTGTAGGCCATGCGCGTCGGCCCGATCACACCGAGCGTGCCGACGATCGTGCCATTCACCTCATACGGCGCAGTGACGACGCTCATTTCCTCGATCGGCACGAGGTTCGATTCGCCACCGATGAAAATCTGCACGCCCTGCGCGTGACTCGAAACATCGAGCAACTGAAGGAGGCTGGTCTTTTGGTCGAATATATCGAACAGCTTGCGCAGCCGCGCCATGTCGGACGACAGGTCGGCCACTTCGAGCAGGTTGCGCTCGCCGGAAATCAGCACGGTTTCGCCGGTATCGGTGTCGTCGGTGCTCGCGGTGACCGCAGCGTGCATCAGCGTCGTCATGTCGCCGCGCAGCGCATCGATCTCTTCGCGCAGGCGGCGGCGCACCTCGTCGAAGGAGAGACCGGCGAAATGCGCGTTGATGTAGTTGGACGCTTCGGTCAGCTCGGACAGCGAGAAATCGCGCTGCGTCGCCATGATGCGGTTCTGCACATCGCCTTCGGGCGTCACGATGATGAGCAGGATGCGCTTGTCCGACAGACGCATGAATTCGATCTGCTTGAACACGTGACTGCGGCGCGGCGTCAGCACGACGCCGGCAAACTGCGACAGGCTGGACAACACGCTGGCCGCGGCCGCGACGATCTTTTGCGGCTCGCCGGCCTGGAGCGTGGTCTTGACAGTGCGGGTAACGGCTTCTTCGTCGGCGGCGGACTCCATGGTCAGCATCGTGTCGACGAAGAGCCGGTAGCCGCGCGGCGTTGGAATCCGGCCCGCCGACGTATGCGGGCTGATTACGAGTCCCAGTTCCTCGAGGTCGGACATCACGTTGCGGATCGTCGCGGGGCTCAGTTCCAGCCCGGAGTAACGCGACAGCGTGCGTGAGCCGACCGGCTGACCTTCGGCGATGTAACGCTCGATCAGCGTTTTGAGGAGGGTTTGTGCGCGGGGATCTAGCATGACGAAAAATTTTAGCTCAATGGCGCTACAAACGATATGACCGGGATGTCGCCATCTATCCCAGCCGGCTTTGTCGCCCGTCAGCAGTTGCATGGCAGAGGTGCCGCCGCGCGCCCGATGCGGTCCTGTCATCGGCGCTTCACCATTCTAACGACAATCCTGTCCATGCAAGCCCGCTTTCGGTCCCGGCGCGCCGCCAGGATTGGCCACGGTTCTTTTCGACACCTACCTATGGTGTAATGCCGGCATGCAAGTTACCACCCAGTTCAAGACCGTCGCGCTCATAGGGCGCAGCAACACGCCCGGCATCGGCGAGCCGCTGACGAAGCTCGCCGCCTGCATCGAGAAGCGTGGCTTCGAGGTCGTGTTCGAAGCGGACACAGCCGCCGAGATCGGCGCGTCCGGCCACCCCGCGCTGCGGCTTGCCGAGATCGGCGCGCGCGCGGACGTCGCGGTCGTGCTCGGTGGCGACGGCACGATGCTCGGCATCGGTCGGCAACTGGCGCCCTACCGTACCCCGCTGATCGGCATCAACCACGGCCGGCTCGGCTTCATCACCGACATCCCGATTTCCGACATGTACGAGGCCGTCCCGCAGATGCTCGCGGGCAGCTTCGAGCGCGAAGAACGCACGCTGCTCGAAGCGCGCATCATGCGCGCCGGCGAACCGATCTATCACGCGCTCGCGTTCAACGACGTTGTCGTGAATCGCAGCGGCTTCTCGGGGATGGCGGAACTGCGCGTCTCGGTGGATGGGCGCTTCATGTCGAACCAGCGCTCCGACGGTCTGATCGTCGCGACGCCGACCGGCTCGACTGCGTATGCGCTGTCGTCGGCGGGACCGATCCTGCATCCCCAGTTGCAGGGCCTCGTGCTCGTGCCGATCGCGCCGCATGCGCTGTCCAACCGGCCGATCGTGTTGCCGGACGACTCGAAGGTCGGCATCCAGATCATCTCGGGCCGCGACGTGAATGTGAACTTCGATATGCAGTCGTTCACCGCGCTTGAGCTGAACGATACGATCGAGGTGCGCCGCTCGCGCCATACGGTGCCGTTCCTGCATCCGGTCGGGTATAGCTATTTCGCGACGCTGCGCAAGAAGCTGCACTGGAACGAGTACCCGTCGCACGAAGACGATCCTGAAAACTGAGCTGAGAACTGAACGCTCGCCTCGCCCGTCACCGCCTGCCAACCAGACCACCTCCATGCTTCGCCATCTCTCGATACGCGACTTCGTCATCGTCGCCGCGCTCGATCTCGAATTCGACAGCGGCTTCACGGTTTTCTCGGGCGAAACGGGCGCGGGCAAATCGATCCTGATCGATGCGCTAGCGCTCGCGCTCGGCGCACGCGGCGATGCGAGCGTCGTGCGCACCGGTGAAGCGCGCGCCGATATCACCGCCGAATTCGACACGCACGGCGAAGTCGAGCAATGGCTCGACGACCAGGCGCTCGGCACGACTGGCGATGCCGCCGGCAACACCGTGTTGCTGCGGCGAGTGCTCGATGCAAACGGTCGCTCGCGTGCGTTTGTCAACGGCACGCCGGCCACGCTCACGCAACTGCGCGAACTCGGTGAGATGCTGGTCGATATCCATGGGCAGCATGCACACCAGTTGCTGATGCGGCCCGATGCGCAACGTCAGTTGTTCGATACGCACGCCGGCCTGCTCGAAACGGCCGCCGTCGTGAATCGCGCATGGCGCGGCTGGCGCGACGCCGCTCAGGCTGTCGAACTCGCGCAAACCCGCGATCGCGAACTACAGCTCGAACGTGAGCGCCTCGCCTGGCAGCTCGCCGAACTCGACAAGCTCGCGCCGCAGCCCGGCGAATGGGAAGACGTGAATGCCGAGCATCGGCGGCTGTCGCACTCGGCGAATCTGATCGACGGCGTACAGGGTGCGCTCAATGCGCTGTCCGAATCCGACGAGGCGATGCTTTCGCAGCTCGGCACGATCGTCTCGAAGCTGCGCGATCTCGCGGAGATCGACCCGGCGCTGAATGATGCGCTCGCCGCGCTCGAGCCCGCCGAAATCCAGTTGCAGGAAGCTGCCTACTCGCTGTCGCATTACGCGCAGCGGCTCGAACTCGATCCGGACCGGCTCGCCCAGGTCGAAAAGCGGCTCGAAGCCTTGCACTCGGCGGCGCGCAAATTCCGCCTTCAACCGCAGACACTGCCCGAAGAACACGAAGCACGTCGCGCGCAACTTGCCGCGCTCGACGCGGCCGCCGACATCGACAGCCTGCGCGCCGCCGAAGCAAAAGCGAAGGAAGCATATCTCGCCGATGCGCGGCAATTGTCGAAGGCCCGCGCGAAGGCTGCGAAGGCGCTCGGCGCCGCGGTGACGACCGGGATGCAGGAACTGTCGATGGCGGGCGGCAGCTTCGAGGTCGCACTCGTCGCGTTGCCGGAAGGCGGGGCGCACGGACTCGAGCAGGTCGAGTTTCGTGTCGCCGGTCATGCGGGTGTGCCGCTGCGGCCGCTCGCCAAAGTTGCATCAGGCGGCGAGCTCGCGCGGATCAGCCTCGCGCTCGCAGTGATCGCGAGTGCCGCGAGCCCGACGCCGACCTTGATCTTCGACGAAGTCGATACCGGGATCGGCGGTGGGGTTGCCGAAGTGGTCGGGCGTTTGCTGCATCAGCTCGGGCGCGATCGCCAGGTGTTGTGCGTCACGCACCTGCCGCAAGTCGCGGCGCGCGGCGATCATCATTTCCAGGTGGCGAAGGCATCGAGCGGCAAGAGCGGTACGGTCAGCACCGTCACGCCGCTCGACAAGACGAGCCGAATCGAGGAAGTGGCGCGGATGCTTGGCGGTCTGGAGATCACCGCCACTACGCGCAAGCACGCGAAGGAAATGTTGACGGCGTAAGGCGAGCGCATGGCGTTGCACGTCATGCGCCAACCGCGCGTTAGCCCAACACTCGCTAACCCACAGCTTCAAGGTGCTAACCGCGGCCGTAGCAGATCGCGCACTAGCCGCGCCTTAGCCAAACACCCGCTGCCAAAGCTTCAGCACGACATCGCGCTCCCCGCCACCGCATCCGGATCGACCCGCGCCTTCTCCATTCCGTCGAGCCGCAACCGGTGCTGCATCTTCCGGTACGTGCGATACGCGGCGCCAACCGTTTCGGCCTCGTCCTCGCTCATCAGCCCGAAGCGCGACACTTCGCGCAGCAGCGCAATATTGCCGGTGTTGCGGATCAGCTCCGGGTCGCTTGCCGCATGTAGCAGCACCCAGTACTGCACAAGGAATTCGATATCCACCATGCCGCCGCGGTCGTGCTTCAGGTCGAATAGCGGCGAACGATTCGGATGCCCGACTGCGACGCGCTCGCGCATATCGACGATCTCGCGCGCAAGCGGTGCAGCTTCACGCGGTGTGGTCAGCACCTGCTCGCGAATCGCCTCAAAGCGCGCGCCGATCTCGGCATCGCCGGCGCAATAGCGGGCCCGCGTCAACGCCTGGTGTTCCCAGACCCACGCGGTATTCGCGGCATCGCCCTCGCGCAGCTGATAGCGGCGAAATGCGTCGAGATCGGTGACGAGCAAACCCGACTCGCCGTTCGGCCGCAACCGCAGATCGACATCGAACAGCGTGCCCGCGCCAGTCGCCATCGTGAGCCAGGTGATCAGACGGCGTGTGAAGGTCGCGTAGACATCGGCGGCGGCATCGTCGGTGTCGTCGTACAGGAAGATCAGGTCGAGGTCCGACGCGTAGCCCAGCTCTTTGCCGCCGAGCTTGCCGTACGCAATCACCGCGAAACGCGGCACCTCACGATGACGCTTCGCGAGCTGCGCCCAGACCGCTTCGAGCGTCACGTCGAGCACCGCATCGGCGAGTTCGGACAGCCGGTCGCTGACGTGCTCGACGCTGAGTTTGCCCGCCAGATCGATCAGCAGGATGCGGAACACTTCGGCCTGGTGCGCATGACGCAGCAGATCCATCTGATGCTCGACACCGTCGGCGGCTGCGAGATGCGCGCGCAGCGTCCGCTTGAATTCGGGCCAGTCGAATGGACTCGCGATCGCTTCGTCGTCGAGCAGTTCGTCGAGCAACTGCGGATGGCGGATCAGATAACCCGCCGCCCAGTGCGACGCGCCGAGCACCGACAACACGCGATGCAACGCGCTCGGATATTCGGTCAGCAGCGCGAGATACGCACCGCGTTTGCTCACCGCTTCGAGCAGATCGAAGAAACGCGCGACTGTGTCGCCGCGCCGCTCGGGCGGCTCGAGCGTGCGCGCTGCCTCGAGCGCACGCTGGGCGACGATGTCGAAGCGCTGCCGGCTGCGCTCGGCGAGCCCCGCATAGCGCGACGACTGCCACATGGCGCGCAGCCGCGCGAGCAGCTCGGCCGGCTCCGTAACACCCAGTTCGACGAGACGGGCTTCGAGCGCTTCACCGGCGCTGTCGTCGGCAAGCGCACTGCTCCATACCCACGCAGCCGCACCGTCTTCGCGCACGGCGCAGCCACGATGACCGGTCACCTTGTCGGAGAAGATCTGGTCGAATTGATGCTCGACGCGATCGCGCTGCGCGTTCAGCTCCACCATCAACGCGGCGTAATCGTCGAAGCCCATCGCGGCGGCGAGACAGGCGCGTTCGTCGGGATCGACCGGCATCGCGTGTGTCTGTGCGTCGTTGCGATACTGCAGCCGGTGTTCGAGTTCGCGCAGAAAGCGATACGCGTGCGATAACTCATCGCACACCGCCGGCGCGATCAATCCGCGCACGTTCGCATAGCGCAGCACGGCGAGCGTCGGCCGCACGCGAAACCCTGTGTCCTGACCGCCACGAATCAACTGAAACACCTGCGCACTGAACTCGATCTCGCGAATACCGCCGCGGCCGAGCTTGATGTCGTCGGCCTTGTCGGGACGCATCGACGCGCGGCGCTGCGCTTCCTGGCGAATCTGCACGTGCAGCGCGCGAATCGCGCCGATCACGCCGAAGTCCAGATACCGGCGATAGATAAACGGCAGCGTGAGGGCGGCAAGTTGCTTCGCGAGACGCCGCGCAGATTCGCTGCGGCCTTCCGACACGAGCCGCCCCTTGATCCACGCATAGCGCTCCCACTCGCGGCCCTGCACGTAAAAATACTCTTCGAGCATGCCGAGGCTACACACGAGCGGTCCCGAATCGCCGTTCGGACGCAGCCGCATGTCGACGCGAAACACGTAGCCGTCGGCGGTGACTTCGGCGAGCGCGCCGATCAGGCGCTTGCCGACGCGCGTGAAAAACTCCTGCGTCGCGATCGGTGCGCGCTGGCCGCCCGCGGTTTCGCCGTCGTCCTCGTAGACGAAGATCAGGTCGATATCCGACGATACATTCAGCTCGCGCCCGCCCAGCTTGCCCATCCCGACGACGCCGAGCGTCAGCCGTTCGCCTTGCGGTCCGCGCGGCTCGCCATAGAGCGCTTCGAGATCGGCGGACACAACGGCCAGCGCGCGCTGGATCGTCACCTCGGCGAGATCGGTCATCGTGCCTGTGACTTCGGCGACATCGGCAGTGCGGGCAAGATCGCGCTCCATCACGGCGCAGAACACCTCGGTGCGCAACTGCCGCAAGGCCCGTTTCAGTGCATCGTCGCCGCTCGTGGCGCCCGCCACACAAGCCGCCGATTCGGCGCACAGCGCGTCGAGCCGCGCATCGATCCGTTCGCGCGTGAGCGGCGTCGCGGCCAGCGCTGCAATGCGCGCCGCGAGATCCGGACGCGCAGCGACGGCCCGTGCAACGTAATGTGAATAGCTGGAACTCAGCAGGGTTACATCAGTCATCAAAGGTCTGGCTCGCTCGTTGCTATGTCCCGTAGACCGGTCCCGGATATCCCCGGCGCATCATGGTTCGCACCCGCAACATGGGCTGCAAACCGGTATGGGCAAGGGTTTGCAGGAAGTTCGAGGGTACCGGCCCGTGTGTTACATTTCGTCGTCTGACAGCAAAACTACCATACCCGCCAACCGCCGCAGCATGTCCGAGCGAAACGACTCCGCCGACCCGCACAATGCTGGAAATACCAGGCCGGCCGGCGGACACGACCATGTGGTTCTGCGCCATACGCTGCGGGTGGTGCTGGGCATCGCGCTCGTCGTTTATTTCATCGTGGCCGCGCTGGTGCTGGGTCTGCGTTACGGCGTCCTGCCGCACGTCGACTCGTTCCGGCCGCGCATCGAAGCACTCGTCTCCGACAAACTCCACACCGAAGTCCGCATCGGCAAGCTGGCGCCGCACTGGCTGGGCTTCCAGCCCGGCGTCGACGTCACCAATCTCACCATTCGCGATCGCGACGGTAACGTTGCGCTAACGGTCCCGCACGCTACCGCCACGGTGTCGTGGCGCTCGCTCGTGCAGCTCACGCCGCTGCTTTCGAGCCTGATCGTCGACAAGCCGGACGTCCTCGTTGCGCGCTCTGCGGACGGCACGTTGTCGGTGGCCGGGGTGCCGATGCCGAGTACGCACACCGGCAATGACACGTTCACTACCTGGCTGCTGCGCCAGCAGGCGATCGTCTTGCGCGGCGGCACGCTGCGCTGGCGCGACGCGCGCCACGACGCACCCGAGCTGACCCTGCAGGACATCCGACTCGCCATTCTGAACGACGGCTACGACCACCGGATCGCGCTGCAGGCGCCCGCCGAAGGCACCGTGCTGCACGGCCCACTCGATTTCCGCGCGCAGTTCCGGCATGCGCGGATGGAGCCGATAGGTAAGCCGGTCAACTGGAGCGGCACGGCTTACGTGTCGACCGGTCCTGTCGATCTGCCTACACTTTCCCACTACATCGATTTCCCGATCGAGACTTTCGCGGGCCGCGTCGACAACGCCATCTGGATCGCGTTCGGTCAGGGGCGCATGAAATCGGCCAGCGGCGAATTGTCGGGTACCGACGTCTCGCTGCGGGTACGCCCCACCCAACCGAAGCTCGAGATGCCGGAGGCGCGCTTTTCCTGGTCGCTCGACGCCCCGGCGCGCGGCGACTACACGCTGATGCTGCGCAACCTGCGCGCGGAACTCGGCCAGCCGCCGCTCGACGACGGCACACCGCTCACACGCACGCTCGCGCTCACCACGCTGACCGGCCACTACCGGATGCCGAGCGTGCAGCACGGCCAGCTGGTCAGCGTGGCCGGCGATCGCGTCGACCTCGGCATCCTCGCGGAATTCAGCCGCGCGCTGCCACTGCCGCGGCGTCTGCTGAACGAACTCGTGCGGTTCAATCCGCGTGGCCAGGTCGCCAATTACGAAATGAAGATCGAGCGCGCCACGCCGGAAGGTGGGGAAGCCGCGAGCGAACGCAGCGCGACCGGCGCCGAACCGATCGTGCGTTACCGGTTCAAGGGCGACCTGCAGGGCATCAGCGTCGCCGCGCAGGAACCGCCGCCGGGGCTCACCGCGCTGAACCACCCGCGCGCCGGGATCCCCGGTTTCGAGAATCTGTGGGGCAGCGTCGACGCCGACGAAACCCACGGCTCGGTTACGCTCGACACCGCCAATGCAGCCGTTACGCTGCCGGGCGTGTTCGACGACCCGAGACTCACGTTCGATCGCCTGCAGGGCACCGGCACCTGGACCGTGAACCCGGCCGTGCCCGGCGAAACGCACAAGCCGTTCGCCATGTCGGTGTCGTCGCTTGCCGTGCAGAACGCGGACCTGCACGGCAAACTCGTCGCTAACTATTCGAACCCCGGCCACGGCCGCGGCACACTCGATCTGAAGGCCGACATCGATCATGCTCAGGTGTCGCGCGTCGTGCGCTATCTGCCCACCAGCATCAGCGAAAAACTGCGCATCTATCTTGGCCACGCGTTGCAGGCCGGAACCGCACAGAACGGCACGATCGAAGTGCACGGCGACCTGACGCAGTTTCCGTATTCGCGCAATCCTTCTGCTGGGATCTTTCATATCGTCGCGCCGTTCAAGGGCGGCACCTTCGACCCATCGCCATACCCGCCGAAGAAAATGAAGGACGGCACACCGAGCGTGTGGCCCGCGCTCGAAGGCATCAATGGCGTGTTCGAGCTGAAGGAGAACCTGTTGCGCTTCGACATCGACCGCGCGAAGTACCGGCGCGTCGCGTTGAACAAGGTGACGGGCCGCATCGACGATCTCGGTACAAAGACGTCGAGCCTAGTGATCGCCGGCGACGGGCGCGGTCCGCTCGCCGACCTGCTCGATTATGTGAACAGCAGCGCGCTCGGCGGCATGTCGAAACACGTGGCCGAAAAGATCCATGCCGACGGTCCCGCCACGCTCGCGTTGAAACTCACGGTGCCGCGCACGCCGAAGCCGCACATCGCCGTTGAAGGAACGGTCGGCTTCCAGAACAACCGCCTCGCGATGAACAACGTGCCGCCGCTGTCCGACCTGCGCGGCAAGGTTCATTTCACCGAGCACACCGCCGCGCTCGACAGGCTGTCGGGCCGGTTTCTCGGCGGCGACGTGCGGGCGAACGGCGGCCTGAAGCAAAACGGCAGCTATGCGCTCGACGTCGCGGGCCACATCGCCGTCGATGCCGCGCGTGGTCTCGATCTGCATGGTCCCGCCGCGCAGGTGTTGACGCGGATGACGGGTAGCGCGCCGTACGACCTGAGTGTGCAAGGCAGCAAGGGACGTCTACCCGAGGTCACGGCGAATTCCGATCTGACCGGACTCGCGCTGAACTTTCCCGCGCCGCTCAACAAACCGCTCGGCACACCGATGCCGTTGCACTTCACGCTGCAACCGCAGTCCGCGGTAGCGTCCGCCGAGCCGGCAAGTGCAGCAAGCGCGGCTGGCACGACCACCACAACCGGCCAGCAACGCGCCGACCTGACATTCGGCCCGATCGCCGCAACCTATCTGCTGCAGCTCGCACCGCACGAAAAACCCACCGTCGTGCGCGGCGCGATCGGCGTCAACCGGCCCGCCGAGCTGCCGTCCGAAGGCGTCACCGCCGCGGTCGACATCGACGCCCTCGATGCCGACGCATGGCGCACATTCGTCACCGACATGCGCCACGGCAACGACGGCACGCAACCTGGCGTACCGTCGGCGAGCGTCGCGCAGTTCCTGCCGAACCGCTTCGCCGTACACATCGGCACACTCACGCTGCTCAAGCGCCACTGGGAAAGCGTGGTGGTCGGCGCCTCACACCTCGACAACAAGTGGCAGGCCAACATCGCGTCGAACCAGGTGTCCGGTCACGTGTCGTGGCTGCCTGGTGCCAGCAAGGATTCGCCGGGCACGCTGCAGGCACGCCTCGCACGCCTCGTCATTCCCTCCGCGTCGGAAAACGATCTGCTCGGCCAGGCGATCTCGGCGCCGGCGCAGAACATGCCGACGATCGATCTGGTCGTCAACGAACTGATCGTGCGCGGCCGCAACTTCGGCCGGCTCGAAGTCGATGCGCACAACAGCGACGAAGACGGCGTGCCGGTGTGGCAACTCGATACGCTCGAAGTCAGCAATCCGGCCGCGAAGCTGACCGCGACCGGCAACTGGCGCACGTCGCGCCGGCTCGGTTCGAACGCCGACGAGGACACACCGCGCCGCACGGTGTTCGACTTCAAGCTCGACATCAAGGACGCGGGCGAACTGCTCGAGCGCGCGGGACTGCCGCGCACCGTCAAGGGCGGTTCGGGCGTGCTGGCGGGCAAGGTTGGCTGGCGCGGCGGCCCGACTGCAATCGATTACCCGACGCTCAACGGCAACCTGTCGCTCGATTTGCATCACGGCCAGATCCTCAAGGTCGATCCGGGCGCGGCGAAGCTGCTCGGCGTGCTGAGTCTGCAAAGTCTTGCGCGCTTCGCGACGTTGAACTTCAAGGATGTGATCGGCAAGGGCCTGCCGTTCGAAAGCATCAAGGGCACCGGCGAGATCAACAACGGCATCGGTCGCACCGACAACTTCGAGATGATCACCGCGCCGGCGCGCGCCGATATGCGCGGCACGGTCGACCTCGCGCACGAAACGCAGAATCTGAACGTCCACGTCATCCCAACGGTCAGCGCGGGCGCCGCCGCCGTAGCGGTCGCCGTGATCAATCCGTTGCTCGGACTCGGCGTGCTGGCGGCGGATCTGGCGCTATCGCATTCGATCGGCAAAGCCTTCGCACTCGACTACGCGATTACCGGTTCTTGGTCCAAACCGCATGTCGAGCGGGTCCATGGCGATCGGGGTAAGATGGACGCACCCGCTTCTGCGGCGACCGCTCCTTGAACCCTTGTTCCATGCGGCGCGGCGCCGAGGCGGCCAGTCTCGTTCTCGCCCGCGGCACGCGCTATCAGCGCCGCGGCCCTGCCCGGAACCTTTCGACAATCTCATGAGCGATCAACACGCCCATTCCCCATCCGAAGCCGCGTCGTCCACCCGCGTTGCCGCGTTGCAAATGGTGACGACGCCCGATCGCGAGCGCAATCTCGCCGAAGCCGAACGCCTGATCGCCGAAGCCGCCGCCGATGGCGCGCAGCTCGTGCTACTGCCCGAATATTTCTGCTTCATGGGCTTCAAGGACACCGACAAACTGTCGATCCGCGAAGCATATCGCGACGGCCCGATCCAGCGCTTTCTCGCCGACGCCGCGCGCCGGCATGGCGTGTGGGTGATCGGTGGAACGCTGCCGCTTACTGCGCCGGAACCGGAGCGCGTACTGAATACCACGCTCGTGTTCGATCCGCAGGGGAACGAAGCGGCGCGCTACGACAAGATTCATCTGTTCAGTTTCGAGAAAGGCGCCGAATCGTTCAACGAGGCGCGCACGATCCGTCCCGGCGACAGCGTCACGACCTTCGAAGCCCCGTTTGGCCGCGTCGGCCTGTCGGTGTGCTACGACCTGCGCTTTCCCGAGCTGTATCGCAAGCTCGGCGATTGCGCGCTGATCGTCGTGCCGTCGGCGTTCACTTACACGACCGGTCGGGCGCACTGGGAAACCTTGCTGCGCGCACGTGCGGTCGAAAACCAGTGCTACGTGCTCGCGGCTGCGCAGGGCGGCACGCATGAAACCGGCCGCCGCACGTGGGGCCACAGCATGCTGATCGATCCGTGGGGCGAAATCGTCTCGGTACGCGAAGAAGGTGCCGGAGTGGTCGCGGGCAATATCGAACGTGCGCGCATCGACGAAGTCCGGGCGAGCCTGCCCGCCTTGCGTCACCGCGTGCTTGCCTGACAAGTCCGATACAACCATTGAAATCCGGCCCATTCGAACCATCTGATAACCTATCCGCATCGAATATGCGTATCGAATGACAATGGCAACTGCGGACAACCGCAGCAATCCGAACCGCCAGCTCGCGATATCCCCAAACTTACGACCCGATCTAATCGACTCACATCCGCATGAACATCATCGAACCCGGAATTCGTAATCTCGCGACCGCGAAGGACGTGCTTCTGACGCCCTACGGTCTCGACGAGTCCCTGCTCACCCGCACGCTCGCCGAGATTTTCACGCACCGCGTCGACTACGCAGACCTGTACTTCCAGGCGACCCGCAGCGAGGCATGGAGCCTCGAAGAGGGCATCGTCAAGTCGGGCAGCTTCAGCATCGACCAGGGCGTCGGCGTGCGCGCCGTGTCCGGCGACCGCACCGCCTTCGCCTATTCCGACGATCTCTCGCCCGAAGCTATCCGTCAGGCTGCGATCGCGACGCGCTCGATCGCGAAGGCCGGCGGCGGCAAGCAGAAGGTGAAGGTCGCGTCGTCACTGACAGGCATCGCCGGGCGCGATCTGTACCTGCCGTCCGACCCGCTGCATTCGCTCGATGCGACCGCCAAGGTCAAGCTGCTCGAACGTGTCGAACAGATCGCACGCAGCCGCGATCCGCGCATCACGCAGGTCATGGCAGGGCTCGCCGGCGAATACGACGTCGTGCTGGTAGCGCGTAGCGACGGCGGTTTTGCCGCCGACATCCGCCCGCTCGTACGCGTATCGGTCACGGTGATCGCCGAACAGAACGGCCGCCGTGAAATTGGCAGCGGCGGTGGCGGCGGGCGCTTCGACTACGGCTATTTCACCGACGCGATCCTGTCGAAGTATGTCGACGACGCGGTGCACGCAGCGCTCGTCAATCTCGACGCGCGGCCCGCACCGGCCGGCGCGATGACCGTCGTGCTCGGGCCAGGCTGGCCCGGCGTGCTGCTGCACGAAGCGATCGGTCACGGGCTCGAAGGCGACTTCAATCGTAAGGGCTCGTCGGCGTTTGCTGGGCGCATGGGCGAGCAGGTCGCCGCGAAGGGTGTCACGGTCGTCGACGACGGCACGCTGCCCAATCGCCGCGGCTCGCTCAATATCGACGACGAAGGCAATCCGACGCAGTGCACGACGCTGATCGAGAACGGCATCCTGAAGGGCTACATCCAGGACACGCTGAACGCGCGTCTGATGAAAATGCCCGTCACCGGCAATGCGCGCCGCGAATCGTACGCCGCACTGCCGATGCCGCGCATGACCAACACCTACATGCTCAACGGCGACCGCGATCCGCAGGAAATCATCGAATCGGTGAAGAACGGCCTGTATGCGGTCAACTTCGGCGGCGGTCAGGTCGACATCACGAACGGCAAGTTCGTGTTCTCGGCCTCCGAGGCGTACATGATCGAGAACGGCAAGATCAGCTACCCGGTGAAGGGTGCGACGCTGATCGGTAGCGGCCCGGAATCGCTGAAGTACGTGACCATGATCGGCAACGACATGGCGCTCGATTCCGGCGTTGGCGTGTGCGGCAAGGAAGGCCAGAGCGTGCCGGTCGGCGTCGGCCAACCGACGCTGCGCATCGAGAAGATGACTGTGGGCGGCACGGCCTGAGCTTCGCCCAATCCGCACATTTCTTGCGCAACTTAAGAGAAATGTGCGGATTATCCGCATTTTCATGTCCCCCGGCTTGCCAGTTGCCCAAGGCCGGGTTATAAAGCACGACACCTTTTTCAGATCACCGAGCACCTTTCACGCCATGTCCGCCAAGTTTTACTTTTATTTTTTCTGGCATCTCAGACCGCTGGCGGATCGAGAGGGGTGTTAGTGCACGTAAGGCACCCGAAATTCCCGAAAAAACCGCCAGCGAGTCTGGCGGTTTTTTTTCGCCTCTCGCTTCTATCCACCTAACCCTTTTAACTAGCCTGACGAGTTTCCGCTGCGGTCCGCTATCCACCGCGCGAGCACGCTACAAGTCGAATCCTGGAGAAAAACCATGCCCCCGCACAACACCGACGATGTCCGCATTCGAGAGCTGAAAGAGCTCACACCGCCCGCCCATCTGATTCGCGAGTTCCCCTGCGACGAGCCGGTGTCGAACCTGATCTATAACGCTCGCCGGTCGATGCATCGCATCCTGCACGGGATGGAAGACCGGCTGATCGTGATCGTCGGGCCGTGCTCGATTCACGATACGAAGGCCGCGCTCGAATACGCCGGCCGCCTCGTCGAGCAGCGCACGCGTTTCGCCAGCGAACTCGAAATCGTGATGCGCGTGTACTTCGAGAAGCCGCGCACGACGGTGGGCTGGAAGGGTCTCATCAACGACCCGCACATGGACAACAGCTTCAAGATCAACGACGGCCTGCGCACCGCGCGCGAGCTGCTGCTGCACATCAACGAGCTTGGGTTGCCGGCCGGTACCGAGTACCTCGACATGATCAGCCCGCAGTACATCGCCGATCTGATCTCGTGGGGCGCGATTGGTGCGCGGACCACCGAATCGCAAGTGCACCGCGAGCTGGCTTCCGGGCTTTCGTGTCCGGTCGGCTTCAAGAACGGCACCGACGGCAACGTCAAGATCGCCGTCGATGCAATCAAGGCGGCGTCGCAGCCGCACCATTTCCTGTCGGTGACGAAGGGTGGCCACTCGGCAATCGTGTCGACGGCCGGCAACGAGGACTGCCATATCATTCTGCGCGGCGGCAAGACGCCGAACTATGACGCCGAAAGCGTCAACGCAGCCTGCGCCGACATCGGCAAGGCCGGCCTCGCCGCGCGCCTGATGATCGATGCGAGCCACGCGAACAGCTCGAAGAAGCATGAGAACCAGATTCCGGTGTGCGCGGATATCGGCCGCCAGATCGCTGCGGGCGATGAGCGGATCATCGGTGTGATGGTCGAGTCGCATCTCGTCGCGGGACGCCAGGATTTGCAGGAAGGCTGCGCGCTCACATACGGCCAGAGCATTACCGATGCGTGTATCGGTTGGGATGAAACGATCGGCGTGCTCGAAGGGCTGGCCGATTCGGTGAAACAGCGGCGCGTTGCGCGCGGCAGCGGTAACTAAGATCGGGCAGTCGCAACTGGGACTCAACTGCGGCTGTTGAGACCCGGTAGCGGCAACCCAGTGCGGGCCGCGCGACAGCTAAAACGAAGCTGGTCTCGCACAGGCACTCGCGCACACGGATCGCCGTGCAGCGCGCGTGCCGCGTGCTTCTTCAGTAGCGCATGCTCAACCGATAGAACGATCCCGCCGCCAGAGCACATCGCTGCCGCCACCGCTCCGGTTCAACACACGCGCAAGCACGAACAGCAAATCGGACAGCCGGTTCACATACTGTCGTGGCGCCGCGTTAATCGTTTCATGTTCGCCGAGCGCGACGATCGTGCGTTCAGCGCGCCGGCACACCGTGCGGCAGACATGTGCAAGCGCCGCGGCCCGCGAGCCTGCGGGCAAGATGAACTCCTTTAACGGCGGCAGCGTTGCGTTGTAGTGCGCAAGCCAGTTGTCCAGTTGCGCGAGATGCGCCTCGGCGATCACCGTGTGCCCCGGTATGCACAGCTCGCCACCCAGATCGAAGAGATCGTGCTGGATCGCGGTGAGTGCGGCCCGCACGTCGTCGGGCAGCGCTTCGCACAACAGCACACCCAGATTCGAATTGAGTTCGTCGACGTCGCCGATCGCCGCGATCCGCGCGTCGTCCTTGCGCACCCGCCGGCCGTCGCCGAGCCCGGTGCTGCCGTCGTCGCCGGTGCGGGTGGCGATCTTGCTCAAGCGGTTGCCCATGATGGAGTCCCATTCAGTCGGTCGGTCGCAGCGCGTGCAGTGCGCACCCGCTGATTGAAGCCATGCGCCGCGGCAGCAAGCCAGAAAGCCCGCGCGGTCGATCGCAGCATTATAGGTGCCGGTGTTACCCTGCGCGCCCATCACGCCCACCACAGACGATCGGCGTAAAATGACCCGCAACCATAAGACACATCGCCCGCTTTCAGGAGACATGCGTGAACCATCCCGTGCCGCCGGCACCTTTGCGCCGCCCGTTCCCCGCCGAGCTGCTCGCCTCGCTAAAAGCCGCGTTCGGCGAGCGTGTCTCGACCGCCGAGGCGGTCCGCACCCATCATGGCCGCGACGAGTCGCCGTTCGATCCGCAATTACCCGATGCCGTCGTCTTCGCGAATCACACCGAAGACGTGCAGACCGTGGTGAAGTTGTGCGCGCAACATGACACACCGATCATTCCGTACGGCAACGGCTCGTCGCTAGAAGGCCATCTGCTGGCCGTGCACGGCGGCGTGTCGATCGACCTGTCCGCGATGAACCGCGTGCTGTCGATCAACGCCGAAGACCTCACCGTCACCGTCGAACCCGGCGTCTCGCGCAAGCAGTTGAACGAAGCGCTGCGCGACACGGGCCTGTTCTTCCCGATCGATCCGGGCGCCGATGCAAGCATCGGCGGTATGTCGGCGACGCGCGCGTCGGGCACTAACGCCGTGCGCTACGGCACGATGCGCGAGAACGTGCTCGGCCTGAGCGTGGTCCTCGCCGATGGCCGTGTGCTCCATACCGGCACGCGGGCGCGTAAATCGTCGGCGGGTTACGACCTCACGCGTCTTTTCGTCGGCTCGGAAGGCACGCTTGGCGTTATCACCGAAATCACGCTGCGGATTTATCCGCAGCCGGAAGCGGTGTCCGCCGCAGTCTGCGCATTTCCGTCGATGGGCGATGCGGTACGCGCAGTGATCGAAACGATCCAGATGGGTGTGCCGATCGCGCGCGTCGAATTTGTCGATTCACTCGCGATCCGCTCGATCAACAAGCATGCACAGATGACACTGCGCGAAGCGCCGACGCTGTTCTTCGAGTTTCACGGCACGGAAGCCGGCGTCAAGGAGCAGGCGCAACAGGTCCAGGACATCGTCGCGCAGCACTCGGGCGAAGACTTCGAATGGGCGACGCGGCCCGAAGATCGCAGTCGTCTATGGAACGCACGACACAACGCGTACTTCGCGATGCTGCAACTCAAGCCAGGTTGCCGCGCGGTGACCACCGACGTCTGCGTACCGATCTCGCGACTCGCCGAATGCGTCGTCGAAACCGAGCGGGACCTGATCGCTTCGCCGCTACCCTGCCCGATCGTCGGTCACGTCGGCGACGGCAATTTTCACGTCGCTATCCTGATCGATCCGCACAAGCCCGAAGAACTCGCCGAAGCCGAACGTCTGAATCACCGCATCGTGCAACGCGCGTTGCGCATGGACGGCACCTGCACCGGGGAACACGGCGTGGGCCTGCACAAGATGAACTTCCTGCTCGAAGAACACGGGCCCGTCGCAATCGAAACGATGCGCTCGATCAAGCACGCGCTCGATCCGCACAACCTGATGAACCCCGGCAAGATTTTCTCGTGGGCCGCCTGACCTATGACGCAACGGAGCGTGTCGCAGATGAAAGAGGTCGCAGCAGGAGGAGACATGAACGCACCCGCCGAACTCTCGGCTGAAGTGCTCGCGCAACGCCAGCGCGAAGTCGTGCAGGCGTTGATGGCCGTACTGCCGACGCACTGCCTGCTCTATCGCGAAGAAGACACAGTGGCCTACGAGTGCGACGGCCTTGCCGCTTACCGTCGCCTGCCGCTCGCCGTGGTGCTGCCGGAAACGGAATCGCAGGTGCAGCGCATCGTGCAGATCTGCAAGCGGCTCGACGTGCCGATCGTGCCGCGCGGTGCGGGCACCGGGCTGTCGGGTGGCGCGATGCCGATACGCCATGGCGTGGTCGTGTCGCTGGCGCGCTTCAGGAAGATCGTCGAAGTCGATTCGTACGCGCGTATCGCCACCGTGCAACCGGGCGTGCGCAATCTCGCGATCTCGGAAGCGGCCGCGCCGTATGGGCTCTACTACGCACCCGATCCTTCGTCGCAGATCGCCTGCACGATCGGCGGCAACGTGTCGGAGAATTCCGGTGGTGTGCATTGTCTGAAGTACGGTCTCACCGTGCATAACGTCCTGCGCGTGCGCGCGGTGACGATGGAAGGCGAGATCGTCGAGTTCGGTTCGCTGAGCCCGGACGCGCCTGGGCTCGATCTGCTTGCTGTGCTGATCGGTAGCGAAGGCATGTTCGCGATCGTCACCGAAGTCACCGTGAAACTGATTCCGAAGCCGCAAACCGCCCAGGTCGTGATGGCGAGTTTCGACGATGTCGTGAAGGGCGGCGATGCGGTTGCCGGCATCATCGCGGCGGGCATCATTCCCGCGGGCCTCGAAATGATGGACAAACCGGCGACGCGCGCCGTCGAAGGTTTCGTCAACGCAGGCTACGATCTCGATGCCGCGGCGATCCTGTTATGCGAGTCGGATGGAACACCCGAAGAAGTCGCCGACGAAATAGTCAGGATGACGGCGGTACTACGTGAGCATGGTGCGACACGCATCCAGATTTCGCGCTCGGAAAGCGAGCGGCTGCGCTTCTGGTCCGGACGCAAGAACGCGTTTCCAGCCGCCGGACGCATCTCGCCGGATTACTACTGCATGGACGGCACGGTGCCGCGTCGCAGCATCGGACCGCTGCTCGCGCGCATCGAAGTGATGGAAGAAAAGTACGGCCTGCGCTGCATGAACGTGTTTCATGCGGGCGACGGCAACATGCATCCGCTGATCCTCTTCAACGGCAACGATCTCGACGAATGGCACCGCGCCGAGGCGTTCGGCGCCGACATTCTGGAGACCTGCGTCGAGCTGGGCGGCACCGTGACCGGCGAACACGGCGTCGGCATCGAGAAGATCAATTCGATGTGCGTGCAGTTCTCGCCCGAAGAACGCGATGCGTTTCACGCGGTCAAGCGTGCCTTCGATCCCCCCGGCCTGCTCAATCCCGACAAGGGCATCCCGACGCGGGCGCGCTGTGCCGAGTACGGCAAGATGCATGTGCGCGGCGGCCTGCTGCCGCATCCCGATCTGCCGCGTTTCTAGCCTGCGCGCGCGAGTCGTCCACTGGCAAGCGCGCTCCGCGGGTCATCCCTGGTGCGTGCTCGCCGGCGCGAAGACCCTTGCCGTCGCGTCTTTCCCCGCTTCGCGCTACGGGTCCGCTCCGGGTTGCCAGAGTGGCGCCGACCGGTACAATCGAGCGAAACACAACGAAGCAGGACACCATGGAAGAGGACGACATCGTCGCCAACTGGTCCGAGCGCATCCGCTCGGCCACTGCCGCCGGACGCGCACTGCGCATTCGCGGCGGCGGCACGAAAGACTGGTACGGCCAGACGCTGGAAGGTGAAATCCTCGATACGCGCGCCCACCGCGGCATCATCGCCTACGACCCGGCCGAACTCGTCATCACCGCACGGGCCGGTACCCCGCTTCTCGAGATCGAAGCAACGCTTGCCGAGCATGATCAGATGCTGCCGTTCGAGCCGCCTCATTTCGGCGCGCAGGCTACGTTCGGAGGCTGCATCGCAGCGGGTATCGCCGGGCCGCGGCGCCCCGCTACCGGCGCACCGCGCGACTTCGTGCTCGGCGCGGTCGTGATGAACGGCCACGGCCAGGTGCTGCACTTCGGCGGTCAAGTCGTGAAGAACGTCGCCGGCTACGACGTGTCGCGCCTGATGGCCGGCTCGCTCGGTACGCTCGCGCTGATCCTCGAACTATCGGTGAAGGTGTTGCCGCGGCCGAAGGTCGAAGCCACGCTCAAGTTCGACATGAACGGCACCGACGCCGTACGCAAGCTCAACGAATGGGGCGGCCGGCCGCTGCCGGTCACAGCCAGTGCGTGGCGCAACGGCACGCTTGCGCTGCGCCTCGGTGGGGCGGAAGCTGCCGTGAAAGCGGCGAAGTCCGTGCTGGGCGGCGAAGTAGTCGACGCAGTCGAAGCCGAACGTTTCTGGAGCGGTCTGCGCGAGCAGACCGATCCGTTCTTCTCGGCTATCGCACCGATGGCCGCACTCTGGCGTCTCGCACTCCCAACCATCACCGAACCGCTGCAACTGCCCGGTGCCCAACTGATGGAATGGGGCGGCGGTCAGCGCTGGTGGATCACCGACACCGACGCGCAAACCGTACGCATGAGCGCGAAACAGGCCGGCGGCCACGCGACGATCTTTCGCACCGGTCACGGCTATGACCGCAGCGCAGGCGTGTTTACACCGCTGCCCGCACCGTTGATGAAAATCCATCGTGGTTTGAAAGCCGCTTTCGATCCAGCCCGCGTCTTCAACCGCGGCCGTCTGTACCCCGACTTCTGAACCACACGATGCAGACGAATCTTGCGGACTTCATGCGCAACACACCGGATGGCGAAGAGGCCGATGCCATCCTGCGCAAGTGCGTGCATTGCGGTTTCTGCACAGCGACCTGTCCGACCTATCAGTTGCTTGGCGACGAACTCGATGGGCCGCGCGGCCGCATCTACCTGATCAAGCAGCTGGTGGAAGGCGCGCCCGCTACGCGCAGTACGCAAACTCACCTCGATCGCTGTCTGACGTGCCGCAGCTGCGAAACAACGTGTCCGTCCGGCGTGCAATACGGACGGCTCGTCGAGATCGGCCGCAAGATCACCGAAGAGAAAATTACGCGGCCGATCGGCCAACGCGTGATGCGCCGGGTGCTGGCGAGCTTCGTGCCGAACAGCGCGCTGTTCACGCCGACGATGCGGCTCGGTCAGCATGTGCGTCGGCTGCTGCCGAAGAAGCTGCGCGACAAGGTACCGGCGCGACAACGCATGCTCGAATGGCCGACCACCACGCATACGCGCAAGATGCTGATGCTCGCGGGCTGCGTGCAACCGTCCATGATGCCGAACGTCAACATCGCGACCGCACGCGTGCTCGACGCGCTCGGCATTCAAACCATCGTTGCGCCCGAAGCGGGCTGCTGCGGCGCGATCCGTCTGCATCTCGGCTACACCGACGAAGCGCTCGACGACATCCGCGCGAACATCGACGCATGGTGGCCGTACGTCGAGCAGGGCGCGGAAGCGATCGTGATGAACGCGTCGGGCTGCGGCTCCACCGTGATCGAATACGCACACCTGCTGCGCGACGATCCGGCCTATGCCGCCAAGGCGAAACGCATCGTCGAGTTGACCCGCGATATCGCCGAAATCCTGCCCGATTTCGAAGAACCGCTGATCGCCCTCACCCGCCGCCGCGCAGTACATACCGTCGCGTTTCACCCGCCGTGCACGCTGCAGCATGGTCAGCAGATACGCGGCAAGGTCGAGCAACTGCTCGAAGCGCTCGACATCGAGGTGCGCCTGCCCGCCGACAACCACCTGTGCTGCGGCTCCGCAGGTACCTATTCGCTCACGCAGCCAGCGCTGTCGTACACGCTGCGCAACCAGAAGCTCGAAAAGCTGAATGCGCTCGAACCGCAGATGATCGTATCGGCGAACGTCGGTTGCATTTCGCATCTGCAAAGCGGCACGTCGATGCCGGTCGCGCACTGGATCGAACTCGTCGAGCACATGCTGTCAGCGTAGCCACAACATATCGACGCCGCCACCTGGCCGTTCGGCCGATCGCGTTCATGGCGGCGGCGTCCGTATAATCGACGCATTGTTCCGTCGACCGCGTCCGTCATGCCCGATCTCGCTCACAACCTCGAAGCCGTCCAGCAGCGCATCGCGCGCGTCGCGCAGCAGGCCGGCCGCGAACCGCGCAGCATCGCGCTGCTTGCCGTGTCGAAGACCTTTCCCGCCGAAGACGTCCGCGCCGCCCACGCCGCAGGCCAGCGCGCGTTCGGCGAAAACTACGTGCAGGAAGCGTCGGCCAAGATCGAGGCGCTCGCCGATCTGCGCGCGTCGCTCGAATGGCATTTCATCGGCCCATTGCAATCGAACAAGACGAAGCCGGTGGCGCAGCTGTTCGACTGGGTGCATTCCGTCGATCGTCTGAAGATCGCGCAGCGTCTGTCCGAACAGCGCCCCGATACGCTCGCGCCGCTCAATGTCTGCCTGCAGGTGAACGTGAGTGGGGAAGAATCGAAGAGCGGTGTGGCGCCTGCAGAAGCAGCGGACGTCGCGCAGCAGATCGCCGCGCTGCCCAGGCTGCGGCTGCGCGGGCTGATGTCGATTCCCGAACCCGCCGGTAGCATCGATGAACAACGCGTGCCGCATCGGCTGCTGCGCGAACTGTTCGAGCAATTGCGCGCGGGTGGCCTCGATCTCGACACGCTATCGATGGGCATGTCCGCCGATCTCGAAGCCGCCGTGCTGGAAGGCGCCACGATCGTGCGCGTCGGTACCGCGATTTTCGGCGGACGCGATTACTCTCACTGACCTTTCCTCTTCGTCCTTACCCTCATCATGAAAATTGCCTTTATCGGCGGCGGCAATATGGCTGCGGCGCTCATCGGCGGTCTGATCAAGCGTGGTGTCGCGCCCGCCGATCTCTACGCGGTCGATCCCAACGAAGATGCCCGTACGCGCACCACGCAGCAGTTCGGCGTGCGCACCGGCGCTACCGCCGATGCATCGCTCTCGTCGTATGACGCGATCGTGCTCGCGGTCAAACCGCAGGTCGTCAGAAGCGTTGCGCAGGCACTCGCGCCGTATCTTGGCTCGAGCCAACTCGTCATCTCGATCGTCGCGGGCATTCGCTCCGCCGATCTGTCGCGCTGGTTGAACGGTCACGCGCGTATCGTGCGCACCATGCCGAATACGCCTGCGCTGATCGGCATGGGTGTCACGGGTCTGGTGGCGACGGCCGGCGTCGACGAAGCGGGCCGCGCGCTTGCTGGACAGGTGTTGGGTGCGGTCGGCCAGACGGTGTGGTTCGACGACGAAGCGAAGATCGATGCGGTGACCGCGATCTCGGGGAGCGGTCCAGCCTACGTGTTCTATTTCATCGAGGCGTTGCAGGAAGCGGCGCGTCAGCTGGGCATGGACGACGAACAGGGTCGCGCACTCGCAGTGGCGACATTCACGGGTGCCGCGCAGCTTGCCGCGCAATCGTCCGAGTCGCCTGGCGTGCTGCGCGAACGGGTGACGTCGAAAGGCGGTACGACGGCTGCTGCGCTCGCCGCGTTCGATGCGAACGGCGTGAAGGATGCGATCGTGCGTGGCGCATTGGCTGCCGATGCACGAGCGAAAGAAATGGGTGATGAATTCGGCCGGCAGTAGTCGGCCGCAATGCCGGCGGCGGATGCACGAATCAACGAGATGTGCGACGAATCCGGCCGGCAGTAGATCAGAAAACGGCGGCAGCGTAATGCGCAGCAATCCCGGCAAACAGCGCGCCGCCCAACCAGTTGTTATGCCTGAACGCCGCGAAGCACTGCATCCGGTCGCGGCCGCGGATCATCGTGTAGTGATAGATCGCGCACGCCACAGCCGCGGCCCAGCCGAGCCAGTACAGCACGCCGAAGTGCAGCGTCGCCCCGATCCCCGCATAGATGCCGAGCGTCCCCGCATAGCAGAGCATCACGGCCAGCACGTCGAAGCGGCCAAACGTCAGCGCCGAAGTGCGAATGCCAATCTTGATGTCGTCGTCGCGATCGACCATTGCGTACTCGGTATCGTACGCAACAGACCAGAACACGTTGGCCAGCAACATCACCCACGCGAGCGTCGGCACATGGTTCTGCACGGCCGCAAATGCCATCGGAATGCCGAAGCCGAACGCGATGCCGAGATACGCCTGTGGGATCGCGAAGAAGCGCTTCATGAACGGATACGATCCGGCGACGAACAGCGCCGCCACCGACAGTTCCTTCGTCAGCGCATTGAGCGGCAGGATCAGCAGGAAGGCGAGCAGCGAGAGTCCCACGGCCAGCGCAATCGCTTCCCACGCCTTGATCTTGCCCGAGGTCAGCGGCCGGTTGGCCGTGCGCTTCACATAGCGGTCGAAGTCGCGATCGGCGTAATCGTTGATCGCGCAGCCGGCCGAGCGCATCAACAACGTACCGATCACGAAGATCACCAGCAGTTGCGCCGACGGACGGCCGCCCGATGCGATCCATAGCGCGTTGAGCGTCGGCCATAGCAGCAGCAGGCTGCCGATCGGCTTGTCCATGCGGACGAGCCGTAAATAGAGCGGGAGTCGGGCGAACATGATGGTACGGTCTGAGGCGATGCCCGTATTCTAGAGCAGGCACGCACCGCGCTGCCGTACCTCAGCAGCACGGTGGCGCGAGGTGCGAACTCAGGCCAGCATCGCGCGCAGCATCCACGCGGTTTTTTCGTGCGTCTGCATGCGTTGCGTCAGCAGATCGGCGGTCGGTTCGTCGTGTGCCGCTTCGGTTGCCGGGAAAATTGCGCGCGCCGTACGCACGACCGCTTCCTGACCTTCCACGAGCTGGCGAATCATTTCTTCCGCAGCCGGCACACCATCCGCTTCAGGAATCGACGACAGTTTCGCGAATTCCTTGTAGCTGCCCGGTGCAGCCACGCCGAGTGCGCGGATCCGTTCGGCGATCGCATCGACGGCGAGCGCGAGTTCGTTGTACTGCCCTTCGAACATCAGGTGCAGCGTGTTGAACATCGGACCCGTCACGTTCCAGTGGAAGTTATGGGTCTTCAGATACAGCGTGTACGTGTCGGCCAGAAGACGCGACAGGCCATCTGCAATTTTCTTGCGATCCTTGTCGCTGATGCCGATATTCACGTGCGGTACGGTGGTGCCTTTCTTGGCCATGATGACTCCCTTGAAGAGTGATACGAACCGGTTAGCGGATGCCGGACTGCCTTGCTGCGGCGACTCCGGACATTTAAACGTCCGACAGTTTAGCGTAGAAGCACGGCGCTTTTGCGTGCTGCGGCGGCGCGCCGCGTCACTCGCAGGTCGTCAGGTCATGCACCGACCAGATGCTGCAGACCATGTGCAAAGATCACCGCGAAGCCGCTACCGACAATCGCGAATCCCATGATCTTCTGCACGAGCGCAGTGCGGCGCATTGCGACTGCCTGCTGCGCAAATCCCGTGCCGCTGGTGCTCATCATCGTCATCAAGTGGCTCATGATCGTTCTCCTTCGTTTCATCTGCAAAACCGGCGAGGCGCCGCAGCGCCCCACCCTGCACAGCCACGCCGCCCGGCAATGACCTTGTGCTGCCGTAGCGGCCTGCGGCCTGCGCGCTACGGCTACTGCGCCGCCACCGCTTCGTCGAGCTTCACGAGCGCGGCGACGACACCTTCTGCATACGCCGGATCGATGCGGCGGAAATGCTCGACCTGCCGTGCAACGATTTCATCGGGCACGCCCTTGATCGACCGCGCGATATTCGCGAACAGACGCTGGCGATGCGCCGCATCGAAGAGCCGGAACAGCGCGGCCGGCTGGCTGTAGTAATCGTCGTCCTCGCGATGATCGTAGTGATCGACCGTGCCGGCCGCGAGCGGCGGCTCGATCGCATTGCGGTCCTGCGCGAAGTCGCCGTAGCGATTCGGCTCGTAATTCGCCGTGCCGCCGAGGTTGCCATCGGTACGCATGCCGCCATCGCGATGGAACGAGTGATGGAACGGGCAGCGCGACGCATTCACCGGAATCTGGTGATGATTCACGCCGAGCCGGTAGCGCTGCGTATCGCCGTACGAAAAGAGCCGCCCCTGCAACAGCCGATCCGGCGAGAAACCAATGCCCGGTACGACGTTAGCCGGCGTGAACGCGGCCTGCTCGACATCCGCGAAATAGTTCTGCGCGTTGCGATTCAACTCGATCGTGCCGACGTCGATCAGCGGATAGTCCTTGTGCGGCCACACCTTCGTGATGTCGAACGGGTTGTACGGCACCTTCGCTGCATCGGCTTCGGGCATCACCTGAATGCGGAACGCCCACTTCGGGAAACGGCCTTCATCGATGCTCGTCACGAGATCGCGTTGCGCGCTTTCGCGATCGCCCGCCACCACCTGCGCCGCTTCGGCGTCTCTGTAGTTCTCGAGGCCGTTGAGCGACTTGAAGTGGAACTTCACCCAGAAGCGCTCGTTATTCGCGTTGAGGAACGAGAACGTATGCGAGCCGAAACCATGCATCTGCCGGTAGTTCTTCGGAATCCCGCGATCGCTCATCAGGATCGTCACCTGATGCAGCGACTCCGGATGCCGCGACCAGAAATCCCATGCCGCGATGTTGTTGCGCAGGTTCGTGTACGGATCGCGCTTTTGCGTGTGAATGAAATCGGGAAACTTCAGCGGATCGCGAATGAAGAACACCGGCGTGTTGTTGCCGACCACGTCCCAGTTGCCTTCTTCCGTGTAGAACTTGATCGAGAAGCCGCGCACGTCACGCTCGGCATCGGCGGCACCGCGCTCGCCGGCTACCGTCGAAAAGCGCATGAAGAGCGGCGTTTCCTTGCCGACTTCGGCGAACACCTTCGCCTTCGTGAAACGGGAGATGTCGTGCGTGACCTTCAGCGTACCGAATGCGCCTGAACCCTTCGCGTGCACACGGCGCTCGGGAATCACCTCGCGATCGAAGTGCGCGAGTTTTTCGAGCAGCCACACGTCCTGCAATGCGACCGGGCCACGTACGCCGGCGGTCAACGAATTCTGGTTATCGGCGACGGGCGCGCCGGCCGCCGTGGTGAGTTTGCGTTCGGACATCCTGAACTCCTGGGTATCGGGTATCGGGTCTTGAAAGAAGCGGGGCGTAACGGCGGCAGGTGCGGCTCAGGCCATTCAGGCAGACAGCGCGCGGTCGACCAGCAGTGACAGCGCAACCGTGCGCGCGCCGGATAGCGGCGCGGCAAAGCTGGCGGCCGGCTGGGTCTGCGGGAGCGAGGATTGGGGCTGTTGCGATTGAGGCTGCGTCATGAGTTCCTCCAGGGGCTGGGGATCGGTTGATCCATAGAGGACACTATAACAAATACTATCGAATATCGTTGTTTGATTAATTTTATCTATTCAATAGGTGCTGCGTCGAAAGGTTGTCCTGCGCCGGGCGGGGCGGCGCGGGTTTGTCGCCCCGCTCCACCCCGTGCGCAGCGCCCGGCGTCAGTTCACCGCGACCGGCAGATCGAGTTTCGCGACGCCCGCAAGATTACACGCCGCGATGGCATCGCTAATAGCCTCGATGGCGGGCATCCGTGTGAAGCTCTTGCGCCACGCCAGCACGACCCGGCGATCCGGCACCGGATCGTCGAACGCCACGTAGGACAGCAACCCGGAGTCGACGCCGCCGGCATGCGGCTTCACTTCGTGCACGGACATGCGCGGCAGCACGGTGATGCCGACGCCGCTCGCCACCATATGCCGGATCGTTTCCAGCGACGACCCTTCGAAGGTCTTCTGGATGCCGTCGGCGTTCTGCGAAAAGCGCATCAACTCGGGGCACACGCCAAGCACGTGGTCGCGGAAACAATGGCCGCTGCCGAGCAGCAGCATCGTTTCCTGCTTAAGGTCGCTGGCGTCGATCTTGGCGCGCTTTTCCCACGCGTGGCCGGACGGCAGCGCGACGACGAACGGCTCGTCGTACAGCGGCCGCAGCATCAGACCAGTTTCGGGAAACGGCAGCGCCATGATCGCGACGTCGATCTCACCCTGCTTGAGTAGCTCGATCAGCTTGAGCGTGTAGTTTTCCTGCAGCATCAGCGGCATCTGCGGGAAGCGCTGGATCATCTGCTTGACGAGTGTAGGCAGCAGATACGGCCCGATCGTATAGATCACGCCGAGCCGCAACGGCCCGACCAGCGGGTCCTTGCCCTGCTTCGCAATCTCCTTGATCGCGAGCGTCTGTTCGAGCACGCGCTGCGCCTGCGTGACGATCTGCTCACCGATCGGCGTCACGCTGACTTCGCTCGTGCCGCGCTCGAAGATCTGTACGTTCAGCTCGTCCTCGAGCTTCTTGATCGCCACCGACAAGGTCGGCTGGCTGACGAAACACGCCTCGGCGGCACGGCCAAAATGCCGTTCGCGGGCAACCGCGACGATGTATTTCAATTCAGTGAGCGTCATTGGGGACCAATCAATATAGTGAAGTCGATAGGTTTCTGTTATACACCCATGGGGCCAATTCGCCAACTTCATCGTCGGATCAGCATATTTGGGTGCCTGGAGATGCCCGGATATGCCCCGGGAACCCGCTCCCGCTAAGCCTTCAGATACTGCTCCCGCGCGCCGAGCCAGCGCGCCAGATGCTGCGTGACCGCCTCCGGATAACTGTCGAGCAACCGCGCGGCAGCCTCCCGCGCCGGCTCGATCAGCCAGCCGTCCTGTTCCAGATCGGCGAACCGCAACATCGCGGCGCCCGACTGCCGGGCGCCGAGAAATTCGCCGGGACCGCGAATCTCCAGGTCGCGACGCGCGATTTCGAAGCCGTCGGTGGTTTCGCGCATTGTCTGCAGGCGCGAGCGCGCAGTCTGCGACAGCGGCCCCGTGTACATCAATACGCAGACCGATGCCGCGCTGCCGCGTCCCACCCGGCCGCGCAACTGATGCAACTGCGCCAGACCGAAGCGCTCCGCGTGCTCGATCACCATCAACGACGCATTCGGCACGTCGACCCCGACTTCGATCACGGTCGTCGCCACCAGCAACTGGACTTCGTTGCGCGTGAACGCTTCCATCACAGCCGCTTTCTCGGCGGGCGCGAGCCGGCCGTGTACGAGCCCGACCTTCAGTTCGGGCAGCGCCGCGACCAGCGTTTCATAGGTTTCCACGGCGGTTTGCAACTGCAGCGTCTCGCTTTCCTCGATCAACGGGCAGACCCAGTACACCTGACGCCCCGTTAGCGCCGCTTCGCGCACCCGGCCGATTACTTCCTCGCGGCGCCCGTCGGCGACGAGTTTTGTGAGGACCGGCGTGCGGCCGGGCGGCAACTCGTCGATCGTCGAGACGTCGAGATCGGCGTAGTAGGTCATCGCCAGTGTGCGGGGGATCGGTGTCGCGGACATCATCAGTTGATGGGGCTGGAAGTCGCGTGCGCCATCTGCTGCGTTCAGCGCCTTCGCGCGCAGCGCGAGCCGCTGCTCGACGCCGAAGCGATGCTGCTCGTCGACGATCACGAGCCCGAGGCGCGCGAATTCGACCGCGTCCTGAATGATGGCGTGCGTGCCGATCACGAGCTGCGCCGTGCCGAGTGCGGCCGCTTCGAGCGCGGCGCGCTTGTCCTTGGCCTTGAGGCTGCCGGCCAGCCACGCTACCTGCACGCCGAGCGGTTCGAGCCAACCGCGCAGCTTGCGGGCGTGCTGCTCGGCGAGGATTTCGGTCGGCGCCATCAGCGCAGCCTGGTAGCCGGCATCGATTGCCTGTGCGGCGGCGAGCGCCGCCACTACCGTCTTGCCGCTGCCCACATCGCCTTGCAGCAGCCGTTGCATCGGATGCGACAGCGTCAGTTCGTGTCCGATCTCTCCGACCACACGCTGCTGTGCGCCCGTCAGGCCGAACGGCAATGCAGCGGAAAGCCGCGCGTATAGCGATGCCTCGTCGTTCGCTGCAGCTCGCGGCATGACCGGTGCCGCACGCGTGCGGCGTTCTTCGTGCGCGCGCTTGAGCGACAGTTGTTGCGCAAGCAGTTCCTCGAACTTGATACGCAGCCACGCTGGATGCGTGCCGTCTATCAACGCGGTTTCGTCGGCATCGACGGCCGGGTGATGCAGCGTACGCACCGCGTCCATCAGCGGCGGCACACCGAGCGGGTCCATGTAAGCGCGCGCGACCGGTTCGGGTAGCAGCTCGGGCAACGCGGTACGGGTCAGCGCGTTATCGATTGCCTTGCGCAGGTAGGCCTGGGTCACGCCTGCCGTGCTCGGATAAACGGGCGTCAACGCCTGCGGCAGCGGCGCGCCCTCTTCGACCGGACGCACGGCCGGGTGCACCATCTCCATACCGAAGAAACCGCCGCGCACATCGCCACGTACGCGGAGCCGCTTGCCGATCGCCATCTGCGTGACCTGCGAGCCGTAGAAGTTGAGAAAGCGCAGCACGAGTTCATCGCCGGTGTCGTCGCGCAATTTGACAAGCAACTGGCGCCGCGGGCGGTACGCGATCTCGTTATCGAACACGACGCCTTCGGTTTGCGCGACGCCGCCCGGCAGCAGTTCGCCGATCGGCGTCAGGGTGGTTTCGTCTTCGTAACGCATCGGCAGATGCAGCACGAGATCGATGTCGCGCGTCAGCCCGAGCTTCGCGAGCTTGTCGGCGGTTTTGACTAGCGCGGGCTTTTTCGTATCGGCTACGCCGGATGCACCGGATGCACCGGCCGTATCGGCGCCGCTCGCCTTCCGGCCGCGCGTCGCGCGGCGCGGCGGCTCGGCATTCGCATCGTCGGGTTCGGCAGGCGGACGGCGTTCGGACAAGGGCATGAGTCGCTTCGCAAGTACAATATCGGCTTTCAACGGGTTCAACGGCTCCAGCGGCCGCCTTGCAGCGGCGCAGGCCGGGTTGCAGTCACCGCTGCCGCCGCGGTGACAACGTCCCGCAATCATAGCCGCTCGCCGCCTCGCGGCGGCCCGATCCGCTCTCCAGTTTCTCGTTCCGTATCCGTTCAGTCCGCATGTTCACGCTTTCCGATTTCGATTTCGCGTTACCGCCCGAGTTGATCGCGCAAACCGCGTTGCCCGAGCGCAGCGCAAGCCGCCTCCTCGAGGTGGACGGCACGCGCACGCCGGCCCATTTCACCGACCGTGGTTTCGCCGAGTTGCCCAACTGCATCGCGCCCGGCGACCTGCTGGTGTTCAACGATACCAAAGTGCTGAAGGCACGCTTTCTCGGCCAGAAGGCCAGCGGCGGCAAGATCGAGGTGCTGATCGAACGGCTGACCGGCGAGCGGACCGCGCTCGCGCAGATTCGCGCGAGCAAGACCCCGGTGGCAGGCACGACGTTGCGTCTTGCCGATGCATTCGACGTCACCGTCGGCGAACGCGTCGAGCCGTTCTACACGCTGCACTTTCCCGCCGACTGCCTGACGCTGATCGAGCAGTACGGCCGCCTGCCGCTGCCGCCGTATATCGAACACGATCCGGACGCAACCGACGAAACCCGCTATCAGACCGTCTTCGCACAGAACCCCGGTGCGGTTGCCGCGCCGACCGCGGGCCTGCATTTCGACGACGCGCTGCTCGCGCGGCTCGACGAGCGTGGCGTCGAACGCGCGACGCTGACGCTGCATGTCGGCGCGGGCACGTTCCAGCCGGTGCGGGTCGAGAATCTCTCTGAACACAAGATGCACAGCGAGTGGTACGCACTGCCGCAAACACTCGTCGAGCAGATCGAAGCCACGCGCCGGCGCGGCAATCGCGTGATCGCGGTCGGCACGACATCGATGCGCGCGCTCGAAGCCGCGGCGCGCGACGCCGAAGCCGCCGGCCGGCCGCTCGCGGCGACCAGTGCCGAGACCGATATCTTCATCACACCAGGCTATCGTTTTCGCGTGGTCGACCGGCTCGTGACAAATTTTCATTTGCCGAAGTCGACGCTGCTGATGCTCGTGTCCGCGTTCGCCGGCATCGAGACGATTCGCGCGGCGTATCGTCATGCGATCGAGGAGCGGTATCGCTTCTTCAGTTACGGCGACGCGATGCTGCTGACCCGCACCGACGACGCTGCGCAAAACTGACGCCAGTCCCATGCAAAACCGTATTCCTGCAGCACAGGAGCAATCCATGACCGACGCTCGCCCCACGCCCACCGCCGGCGACACGCACACGCCACCGCAAGGCGGCCTCGCGTTCGAACTGCTCACCACCGACGGCGCCGCACGCCGCGGCCGGCTGACGCTGAATCACGGCGTCGTCGAAACACCGATCTTCATGCCGGTCGGCACCTACGGCACGGTCAAGGCGATCCAGCCGCGCGAGCTCGAAGAAATCCGTGCTCAGATCATCCTCGGCAATACGTTTCACCTGTGGCTGCGTCCCGGCCTCGAAACGATCGCCGCACACGGCGGCCTGCACGGCTTCATGGGCTGGAAACGGCCGATCCTCACCGATTCGGGCGGCTTCCAGGTCTTCTCGCTCGGCGATCTGCGCAAGATCACCGAAGACGGCGTCACGTTTGCGTCGCCGATCAACGGCGACAAGCTGTTTCTGTCGCCGGAAGTGTCGATGCAGGTGCAGAAGGTGCTGAACTCGGACGTCGTGATGCAGTTCGACGAATGCACGCCGTACGCGACGAACGGCGTGCCGACCTCGCACCAGGACGCCGCGGACTCGATGCGTATGTCGATGCGCTGGGCCCAGCGTTCAATCGATGAATTCAGACGGCTCGACAACCCGAACGCGCTGTTCGGCATCGTGCAGGGCGGCATGTTCGAAGACCTGCGCGACGAGTCGCTCGCGGGTCTCGCCGAGATGGACTTTCATGGCCTCGCAATAGGCGGGCTGTCGGTCGGCGAACCGAAGGAAGACATGATGCGCGTGCTCAACCACATCGGTCCGAAGCTGCCCGCGCACAAACCACATTACCTGATGGGCGTCGGTACGCCGGAAGATCTGGTTGCCGGCGTGGCGGCCGGCGTCGACATGTTCGATTGCGTGATGCCGACGCGCAATGCGCGCAACGGCTGGCTGTTCACGCGCTTCGGCGACATCAAGATCCGTAACGCCACGCATCGCAATTCGCTGCGCCCGCTCGACGAACAATGCGGCTGCTACACCTGCCGCAATTTCTCGCGCGGCTATCTGCACCATCTGCACCGCGTGGGCGAAATTCTCGGCGCGCAGTTGAACACGATCCACAACCTGCACTACTACCTCGAACTGATGGGCGAGATTCGCAGCGCCATCGAAACCCACACCTTCGATGCTTTCCGGATCGCCTTTCACGAGAATCGCGCGCGCGGCGTCGAGGAGGCATCGGCTGCGGCTGCATCGTCATCTGCGCGCAAAACATTACAATAGCCTTTCGCAATTGGCCCAGGCTGCTGCCGTCGGTGGTAACAGCTTGATCGCAAAGCCCATTTGGGCGTGCCGTCGCGTGAAGTGCCGGTGGTAGAATGACCGGCTGATTTTTTTGATCGTTATAACGGAGAGACCAACGTGTCGTTCATTTCCAACGCCTTCGCTCAAGGCACAGGTGGCACAGAATCGAGTCTGATGAGCTTCCTGCCGCTGATCCTGATGTTCGGCGTGCTGTACTTCATCATGATTCGCCCGCAAATGAAGCGCCAGAAGGAGCATCGCAACATGCTGGCCGAGATGGCGAAGGGCGATGAGGTCGTGACGAACGGCGGCATCGTCGGCAAGGTGACGAAGGTCGGCGACGCATACGTCGGCGTCGAAATCTCCGAAGGTACGGAGATCACCGTGCAAAAGGCATCGGTGACCACGATTCTCCCGAAGGGCACGATCAAGTCGCTGTAAGACGGCTCTCCCCCGCGTCCGGCCAGCCCGGCAGGTGCGTGAAGCACGATCGTCATCGATGCTTCGCCGCCGCGCCCACCGCCGGACGCTGCACTTCCAAGCCAACCTTCCCGTTGGACCACCCCCATGAATCGTTACCCCCTCTGGAAATATGTCGTGATGCTGGTGGCACTCGTCATCGGCCTCGTGTACACATTGCCCAACTTCTTCGGCGAAGCGCCCGCGGTACAGGTGCTGAGCGGCAAGGCAACGGTCAAGCTCGATTCAGGCACGCTCGCACAGGTCGAAGCCGCGCTCGCCGCGAACCAGATCAAGCCTGACGAAGTCACGTTCGACAACGCGGTGGCCAACGCCAACATCCGCGTGCGCGTCGGCGATACCGACACGCAGCTGCGCGTGAAAGACCTGCTGCAGAAGGCGCTGAACAGCGATCCGAGCGATCCGCAGTTCATCGTCGCCCTGAACCTGCAAAGCGCGTCGCCGCACTGGCTCACCGCGCTGCACGCACTGCCGATGTATCTCGGTCTCGATCTGCGCGGCGGGGTGCACTTCCTGCTGCAGGTCGACATGGCCGGCGCACTGAACAAGAAACTCGACTCCGATGCATCGGATGCGCGCACGCTGCTGCGCGACAACAACATCCGCGACGGCGGTGTGAACCGCGTCAACCAATCGGTGGTGGTGAATTTCAGCGACCAGAGCGTCGCCGACAGCGCCAGCGCGCAACTTGCCAAGGGCGTCAGCGAACTCCAGTGGGTCACGCAGCCGGCTGCAAGCGGCGGCTACCAGGTGGTGGGGACCTTCTCGCCGGCCGTGCAGAAAACGGTGCAGGACGCCGCGCTCAAGCAGAACATCACGACGCTGCATAACCGCGTGAACGAACTCGGCGTGTCGGAACCGGTGATCCAGCAACAAGGCTCGGACCGCATCGTCGTCGAACTGCCGGGTGTGCAGGATACGGCCAAGGCGAAGGACATCATCGGTCGTACGGCGACGCTCGAAGCGCGCCTCGCCGATCCGGTCAACCTGCATCCGAATCCGGGCGACCCGGTGCCGCCGGGCGACGAACTGTTCACGCAAGGCAACCAGGTACCGGTGCTGCTGCGCAAACAGGTGATCTTCACCGGCGACCGCATCATCGACGCGTCCGCCGGCTTCGACGAACATCAGCGGCCGTCGGTCAACATCCGTCTCGACTCAGCAGGTGGCCGTGCGATTCGCAGCGTATCGCGCGACAACATCGGCAAGCCGATGGCGATGGTGTTGTTCGAGAAAAACAAGGGCGAAGTGCTGACGGTCGCGACGATCCAGTCCGAACTCGGCGACCGCTTCCAGATCACCGGTCAGCCCACACCGCAAGCCGCCACCGATCTCGCGCTGCTGCTGCGCGCCGGTTCGCTCGCGGCTCCGATGGACATCATCGAAGAACGCACGATCGGCCCGAGCCTCGGCGCCGACAACATCCGCAAGGGCTTCCATTCGGTGGTCTGGGGTTTTGCCGCGATCGCCGTGTTCATGATCGCGTACTACATGCTGTTCGGCGTGATCTCGGTGATCGGTCTGTCGGTGAACCTGCTGCTGCTGGTCGCCGTACTGTCGATGCTGCAGGCCACGCTGACGCTGCCCGGTATCGCCGCTATCGCGCTCGCGCTCGGTATGGCGATCGACGCAAACGTGCTGATCAACGAACGCGTGCGCGAAGAACTGCGCCACGGCGCGCCGCCGCAACTGGCTATCCAGAACGGCTATGCGCATGCATGGGCGACGATTCTCGACTCGAACGTGACGACGCTGATTGCCGGTCTCGCGCTGCTCGCGTTCGGTACGGGTCCGGTACGCGGCTTCGCGGTCGTGCACTGTATCGGCATCATCACGTCGATGTTCTCGGCGGTGTTCTTCTCGCGCGGTCTCGTGAACCTCTGGTACGGCGGCAAGAAGAAACTGAAGTCGCTTGCAATCGGCCAGGTATGGCGTCCCGATGCGGTCGCGGTCGCCGTCGACGGTGCCGCTGCTTATCTGGAAAGCAGCGACGCCGACACCAGCACCGCGCAGGCAATCAGCGCTACCGCCACCGCCGCCAAGGCAAAAGCACCGGCACGCCCCGGCAAGCCGGTTGTACGCCGTCGCGACGCGGGCAGTACGCCGCGCAAACCGGGCTCGTCCCGCTGAGTCCCGGAGAAACACACCATGGAATTTTTCCGCATCCGTAAAGACCTGCCGCTCATGCAGCGGGCGTTGCTGTTCAACACGATCTCGCTGCTCACGTTCGCCGCGGCCGTGTTCTTCCTGCTGCATCGCGGGCTGCATCTGTCAGTGGAATTCACCGGCGGCACCGTGATCGAGGTGCAGTATCCGCAGGCAGTCGTGCTCGAACCCGTGCGCGCCACACTCGGCAAGCTCGGCTACGCCGACGCGCAGGTGCAGAACTTCGGCACCTCGCGCGACATCCTGATCCGCCTGCCGGCCAAGCAGGGCCTCACGTCCGCACAACAGAGCGACCAGGTGATGGGCGCGCTGAAGGGCGCCGACGCGCAGGCAGAGTTGCGCAGTGTGCAGTTCGTCGGCCCGCAGGTCGGCAAGGAACTCGCCACCGACGGTCTGCTCGCGCTCGCCTGCGTGGTGATCGGCATCGTGCTGTACCTGTCGTTCCGCTTCGAGTGGAAGTACGCGGTGGCCGGCGTGATCGCCAACCTGCACGACGTGGTGATCATTCTCGGCTTCTTCGCGTTTTTCCAGTGGGAGTTCTCGTTGTCGGTGCTCGCCGCGGTGCTGGCGGTGCTCGGCTACTCGGTGAACGAATCGGTCGTTATCTTCGACCGGATTCGCGAGACCTTCCGCCGCGAACGCAAGATGACCGTGGTCGAAGTCATCAACCACGCAATCACCAGCACGATGTCGCGCACGATCATCACCCACGGCAGTACGCAGATGATGGTGCTGTCGATGTTCCTGTTTGGCGGTCCGACGCTGCACTACTTCGCGCTGGCGCTGACGGTCGGTATTCTGTTCGGTATCTATTCGTCGGTGTTCGTCGCGGCCGCGCTCGCGATGTGGCTCGGCGTGAAGCGGGAAGACCTGCTGAAGGAAAAGAAGGAAAGCCACGATCCGAACGATCCGAACGCGGGCGCGCAGGTTTAAGCGCTGCGATGCGATCTATCTGAGGCTGCAAGGCTAAAACGCAAAGGCCGGTTCATTCGAACCGGCCTTTGTCGTTTACGGCGCCCTGCCCGACTAGTTGAATCCCAGCTTGCGGCGCGCTGCAATCAGCGCAACCAGACTCACCAGCGCGGCAAAGATCATGTAAAAGCTCGGCGCGACTTTCGTATCGGCTGCGCGAATCAGCCACGCGATGATGAACGGCCCGAATCCGCCGAAGATCGTCACCGCGATGTTATACGCGAGCGACATACCGGTCGTGCGCGTCTGCACCGGGAAGATTTCCGACAGCAGGCCGGGGAGTGCCGCGAAGTAACCGGTCATCAGAAAACCGAGCACGACCTGCACGATGATCAGCGCACCGAAGGTCGGATTCGCGACGAGCCACGCGAACGCCGGATAGATCAGCACGAGCAGCAGCACCGCCGATATCAGCATGATCGACGTGCGTCCATAGCGATCCGACAGATGTCCGACCAGCGGCGAAAACACGAGCTGGATCACACCGGTCAACGCGATCGCCTGGAACGCCACCGACGGCGCGAGCCCCAGCTGCTTGACGCCATACGTCGGCATGAACAGCACCAGATACGTCGACACGGTGCCGAGCACCACGATCCCGATCGCGATGAGAAGCCGCAGCTTCTGACTCGCGAACGTGTCGCGCAGCGGGGTATCGGTGGTTTCGGCGGCGAGAAATTCGGGCGTTTCGTCGAGCTTCGTGCGGATGTACCACGCGATCGGGCCGATCAGCAGCCCGAAGAAGAACGGCACGCGCCAGCCCCATGCGACCATCTGTGCAGGCGACAGTTCACCGGTCAGCACCGCGCCGAATCCGGCTGCGAGCAAGGTGGTCAGCCCCTGGCTCGCGACCTGCCAGCTCGCGAAAAATCCGCGCCTTCCCGGCACGTGCTCGGCCAGAAACGCAGTCGCGCTGCCGAACTCGCCGCCCGCGGAAAAACCCTGCATCAGCCGTGCGGCGACGAGGATCAACGGAGCGGCGACGCCGATGGTCTCGTACGTCGGAAGGATGGCGATGATCAGCGTGCCGATCATCATCAGCAGGATGGACAGCGTGAGCGCCGCCTTGCGGCCGACGCGGTCCGCGTACGCGCCCAGCACGACCGCACCGAGCGGGCGCATGAAGAACGACACGCCGAACGTGCCGAGCGTGAGCAGCAGCGAGACTGTGTCGTTGCCGGTCGGAAAGAAAAGCTTCGAGATGATGACGGCGAAAAAACCGTACACCACGAGGTCGAACCACTCCAGCGCGTTGCCGATCGACGCGGCGACCACCGCGCGCCACGTGCCGCGGCGCACCGCCGCAGGGTTTGCTGCTGTCGTTGCACTCATGCAGATCTCCGTCGCGCGCGAATTATGTAGTGCGGGCGGTCAAGATCGCCTCGCGGGCCGCGACTGGTTGCACGCACAACAGTCGGGCGTCAACGCACTATTTACCGCAAAAATTAAAGCTGCGCGAGTACTTCCTCATATCCACCTGTCTCCGGAGAAGTCATAAAAAAACCGCTTCGGCGCCACAGCGCTCGAAGCGGTTTCGGCACAAAGCCGTCCTGCGACTTACTGCTTGATGCCTTCAGCCTGGATATGCAGCTTCGTTGCCATCTTGAAACCGTACGTCTTACCGTAGTCGACACCGAAGTCGTCGCGGTTAAACGTGCCTTCCGCTTCGACGCCGCACACTTCGCGCTTGAGCATCGGATGCTGGATGCACTTGAACGAATCGATCTCGAGGTTCAGCGGCTTGGTCACACCATGCAGCGTCAGCGCGCCGATCACTTCGACAGGCTTGTCGCCGTCGAAGCGGATCTGTGTGCCCTTGTACGTTGCCGTCGGGAATTTCGCGACGTCGAAGAACTTGTCGCTGACCAGTTCGGCGTCGAGCTTGGCATTGCCGATCTGCACCGACGAGAGATCGACCGTTACGTCGACCGTGCCGGTCTTCGCTGCGCGATCGAGCGTGACCGTGCCCGAGCTCTTCGTGAACTTGCCGCGCCACACCGACAGGCCACCGAAGTGATCGGCCTCGAAGCTCGGGGCGGTATGCGACGGATCGAGCTGATAGGTATCAGCAGCAGATGCGCCAAACGACAGCGACGCCGCGAGTGCGCCAGCAGCGATCAAGAGGGTCTTTTTCAAGTGATGCTCCTTCTTTGATGAAAGCGCACCGCGTGTAGTGCGGTGCTTTCGGTTATAGCAAACGACTGCGCTTACTTATGTGCCGCGACGATATGAAACTTGATCGTCACCGCGTCGGCGACCACCGACGTGTCCTTCCACTCGCCCGTCCCGATGTCGAACTGCGAACGCTTGATCGGCAGCGAACCGTCGAAGGTCTGCGTCGCGCCCTGCTGCGTGACCGTCACGGGTACGACCACGGTCTGCGACTTGCCCTTGATGGTCAGCTTGCCGGTCACCTTGAACTGATTACCGCCGGCCGCCGCGATCGCGCTGGAAACGAACGTCGCGCTCGGATAGGTCTTCGTGTCGAACCAGTCCTTACCGCGCACCTGGTCGTTGTAAGACGCGTCGCCGAGATCGTAGCTGCCGACGTCGATCGTGAACTGCGCACTGCCCGCCGCCGGCTTGGCCGGATCGAACGATACCTGGGCGGTGAATTTAGTGAACTTGCCTTCCACCGGCACGTTCATCTGCGTCGAGATCGCGGTGATCGTGCTCTTCGTCACGTCGACCTGCGCATACGCGCTGCCGGCAGCGGTCAATGACGCGGCGGCAAACGCCGCGAGCATGTATCGATAAAACGAAACCTTCATGGTCGTCCTTATTTGAGGAAAGGGATCATCCGCGACAACAGCCCGTCGCGGTCCAGCCATTGATGTTTGAGCGCCGCGCCAACGTGCATCACCACGAGTGCGAGCAGTCCGTAATTCAACGTCACGTGGATGGTTTTCAGCAAAACCTTCAAAGCGGGATCGGGGGCGATCAGCCGGGGCAGCGGTATCAGGCCGAGATACACGACCGGCACGTTCGCCGCCGAGCTGTACAGATAGCCCGACACCGGAATCGCCACCATCAGCACATAGAGCAGCCCGTGCACCGCGTGCGCGGCACCGCGCTGCCACATCGGCGTCTCGCGCGGCAGCGGCGGCGCTGCATGGGTTGCGCGCCACAGGATGCGCAGCACGGCCAGCGCGAACACCGTCACGCCGATCCATTTATGCCACGAGAAATAGCGCAGCTTGGTCGGCGTAAAACCGGGGATATCGGTCATTACCCAGCCGAGCGCGAAACCGCAGACGATAAGCAGCGCAATCAGCCAGTGAAACGCAATCGCTGTGCGCGTATACGACTCGCGTGAGGCGAATGAAGGGTCGTGAGGCATGGCGGCTCGAGGCAGGCTAAAAGAGTTGAACGATTCAGCAGGTACTGTTATTCCCGATGCGCGACGCATGGGTCAGGCACGCAACGTGCACTAAGGCCGCCATGCTACCGCAAGCCGTAAAAGCCGGTATGTACCAAAAACGCCGCCGTAGCGGCGTCCGGCAAGCCGCAGCGGAACTGGAACGATGAGGGAGGTCCACTGTCCGAACCGGGTCGGTCTGCAAAATTACCGAAGGAGAGCCAGCAAAAAAGTTTCGCTCACCCGCCGCAAATGCCCGCCACAGGCGCGTTTGGTACTATTGCCCCACTGCTTGCCGGAGATCCCGGCAGCGCGTGTCCCCATTCACGTCGTTTGCCTTTCAGCCCGCATGGAACATGACCAACACCTGATTGCGTGCCACGAGTGCGACACACTGTTTCGCAAACCGCGGTTATCCGGCCGCGCCACCGCGCGCTGTCCACGTTGCGGGGCAACACTGTACCGGGGCGTCTCGGGCCGGCTCGACAGCATCACGGCACTGACCATTGCCGCGCTGATCACGTTCCTGATCGCGCAGGGCTTTCCGATCGTCGAACTCGAAACCAACGGCATCACGTCGCAGACGAGCCTGTTCGGCGCGCTCGTCGCGCTGTGGGACGAAAACATGCAGATCGTGGCCGTCATCGTGTTCTGCGCGACGACGCTGTTTCCGCTCACCGAACTCGTCGCACTGCTCTACATCCTCATCCCGGTGCGCCGGGGCCATGTGCCGCCGGGCTTCAACCTGGTGCTGCGCGCGATCCAGTTCGTGCGGCCGTGGGGCATGATCGAAGTGTTCATGCTCGGCGTGCTGGTGACGATCGTGAAGATGGTCAGCCTCGCGCGCGTGATGCCCGAGGCCGCACTATTCGCGTTCGGTGCGTTGACGCTGATGCTCGCCGTCGTCGTCACATTCGATCCACGCACGCTGTGGGACGTCGTCGACGATCTGCGCGCACGCCCCGCGCCGCGCCGCAAACGGCCGGTCCATCCGGGTCGTCCTGCGGTAACGAACCGCCCGGCCAGCGCAAGCGCGCCAGCCACGCCGCGCCAGGGATGAGCCGCCGATGAAATACCTCACGGCGTCGCGCGCCGGTCTGGTCGCCTGTCACGCGTGTGGACGCGTGTCGCAGCGCGTGCGCTCGGTGGTCCCGCAACACTGCCCGCGTTGCGGCGCGGTCCTGCACCGACGCAACCCCGATAGCCTGATGCGCACGTGGGCGCTGCTGATCGCCGCCGCGTTGCTGTATATTCCGGCGAACCTGCTGCCGATCATGCACACCTCGTCGCTCGTCGGCTCCGAGGACGACACGATCATGAGCGGCGTGGTCTTCTTCTGGACCTCGGGCGACTGGCCGCTTGCCGTCATCGTGTTCGTCGCGAGCATTCTCGTGCCGATGCTGAAGCTGTCGGTGCTGCTACTGCTCACCGTCACCGCGCAGCGCCGCTCCACCTGGCGGCCGCACGAGCGCACCAAGCTGTACCGGATCGTCGAGCGCATCGGCCGGTGGTCGATGCTCGACGTATTCGTGATTACGCTGACGGTCGCGCTCGTGCGCTTCAAGTCGCTTGCCGTGATCACCGCAGGGCCGGGCGCACTGGCGTTCGGCTCGGTCGTGATCCTGACGATGCTGGCCTCGATGCAGTTCGATCCGCGTCTCATCTGGGACCACATCGATAACGCAAAACGGCCCGACAACACCAACGCTAACGCCGCCGAACGCCGTACCGGAACTACCGCTCAGGACCCCAACCATGACTAGCCCGCAAGGCCCCATCGTTCCGCCCGACCTGCCTGAGCCCGACATCGAGCCGCGCCGGACCTGGCTGCCGTCGCTCGTCTGGGTCATTCCGCTGATCGCCGCGCTGATCGGCATCGCGCTCGTCGTCAAGTCGGTCGTCGACCGCGGGCCGACCATCTCGATCCTGTTCAGCTCCGCCGAAGGGCTCGAACCCGGCAAGACCAAGGTCAAGTACAAGGACGTCGACATCGGCGAAGTGAAAACGATCAAGCTGATCAACAATCACACGCAGGTAGAAGTCGTCGTGCAGCTCACCAAGGAAGCCGAAGACTTCGCGGTGAAGGACACGCGTTTCTGGGTCGTGCGTCCGCGGGTCGGCACGAGCGGCGTCTCGGGCCTCAATACGCTGCTTTCCGGCGCTTACATCGGTGTCGATGCGGGTCACTCGCAGGACACGCAGAAGCTCTATACCGGCCTCGAAACGCCGCCGCCTGTCACCGGCGATCAGCGCGGCCACCGCTTCACGTTGCGTGGCGAATCGCTCGGCTCGATCGACATCGGTTCGCCGGTTTACTACCGGCGTGTGCAGGTGGGTCAGGTGGTCGGCTTCTCGCTCGACAAGGAAGGCACCGGCGTCACGATCCAGGTATTCGTCAGCGCGCCATACGATCAATACGTCGGCACGAATTCGCGCTGGTGGCATGCGAGCGGTGTCGATCTGCGGCTCGATTCGAGCGGCTTCACGCTGAACACGCAGTCGCTCGCGACCGTGATTACCGGCGGCCTCGCGTTCCAGTCGCCGTCGGGGCAACCGATCGGCCAGCAGGCAGTCGACAACGCCACGTTCCGCCTCGGCGCCGACGAAGCCGACGCCATGCGCGAGCCGGACGGCCCGCCGGTGCGTGTCGTGATGAACTTCAACCAGTCGCTGCGCGGGCTGTCGGTGGGTGCACAGGTCGACTTCCGCGGCATCGTGCTCGGCCAGGTGACCGCGATCGGCGTCGAATACGATCCGAAGGCGCGCAACTTCACGATGCCGGTCACGATGAACCTGTATCCGGACCGCTTGAGCAAGCGCGCGGGCGGCACCGTGCCCGCGGCGGGCACACCGGCGAGCCGCGATCTGTTGCAGCGTCTCGTGCAGCACGGACTGCGCGGCCAGTTGCGCACGGGTAACCTGATCACGAGCCAGCTGTATGTGGCACTCGATCTGTTCCCGAAGGTTGCGCCTGCCACCATCGACGTGTCGCGCGATCCGGTCGAGATACCGACCATCCCGAACACGCTCGACGAACTGCAACTGCAGGTCGCGGACATCGCGAAGAAACTCGACAAGATACCGTTCGACGAGATCGGCACGAATCTGAACAGCTCGCTGAAAAACGCCGACCAGTTGTTCTCGCGACTCAACACCGAAGTGGTGCCTGAGGCGCGCGACACGCTGTCGGCCGCGAAGCACACCTTCAGTTCGGCAGAAGCAACGCTGCAGCAGGATTCGCCATTGCAGTCCGACGTGCACCAGGCGTTGCAGGAACTGACCCGCACGCTGCAGTCGCTGAACGCGCTGTCGGATTATCTGGAGCGTCATCCCGAATCGCTGTTGCGCGGCAAACCAGGAGATAAACCATGACACAAACCTGGCTTCCCGGCCTGTTCTCGAGTTCGTCACGTTCGCTGCGCACGGTCGGCGGTATCGTGGCCTGTGCGGGACTGGTAGCGCTCGCCGGCTGTTCGTCACCGCCAAGCCGCTTCTATACGCTCGGCTCCGACGCGACCACGGCGCCCGCTCGCAGCGCGATGCACGCGCCGTTTCTGATCGAAGTACCGCCCGTCGATGTGCCGGCACAGGTCGCAAAGACATCGTTCGTCGTGCAGACCGGCGCGAACCAGGTCGACGTGCTCGAGCAGACGCGCTGGGCGTCGCTGCCCGGCGACGAGATCCGGCGCGCGCTATCGGTCGATCTGACGCAGCGGCTCGGCACCATCGACGTAGCCGGCACCGCGTATCCGGACGGCGTACCCGTATACCGGGTCAGCGTGAATGTGCAGCGTTTCGAATCGTGGCCCGGTTCGCATGCGCTGATCGACGCGGTGTGGAGCGTGCGCGCAGTGCGCACGCAGGCCGTGATGACCTGCCGCAGTGTGGTCAGCGAACCGGTGACGGGTGGCTACGACGCGCTCGTCGACGGTCACCGGCGCGCGGTGCGGGACATGTCCGCGCAGATCGCCACGGCCGTCGGTGCGCTAGCGGCTGCGCCGCAGCCGCGCGCTGCGTCTGCTTCAACGTCAGCGTCAGCGAAGAAAGGCGCGGCGGCACCGGCCAACGTGCAGCCCGTCACAGTGCCGTGCCCGCTGCCTGCGTCGACCGGTGCGTCGGCGGACACAGCTCACGGGGTGAGTGGCTAGGAAGGGTCCCGGGGCACCGGCGAGCGCACCGTTCGCCCGCCCCCACCGCCCACCATGCTCGACACGCTCTGACCCATGTTTCGTTCCCTCAAGACGTTCCTGAAAAAATGGCGTGCCTCGCGCAACGGCGGCCATCAACTCGATGCGCTGCTCGCGATCGCGGACATGAATGCGCCCTACGCCGAGCGCAGCGAATGGCTGATCGAACTCGCGCACTGGCTGCATCGCGGTGGCAGTCTGCAGACCGACGCATCGGCTACCTCCGAGATCGCCGACGACGAGTCGCGCCCCATCCCCGCGCATACGCGCGTGCGCTACCTGCTGCACGTGCTCGATCGCAACCCTGCGTGGAAGACCAACGTCGCGGGTATCCTGCGTGCCGTGCTGCGCGAAAGCGACGGCATCTCGCTGCTGTGCGACGCCGGTATGCCGGTGCATTCGGGTTTCTTCGGCGCGCTGTTCGAGCGCGCGCAATCGTCGTTGATTCCACCCGCGCCGAATCGCCGCGAACTGTCGGCGCTGTTCACGCTGATGTTCAGGTCGCAGCAGGACGCCGAATGGATTTCGTCATTGCCTGCCGATCTGCTCGCGCGCATTCGCGATCTGTTCGACTACGAATCCAGCGAGGCAAACCTGCAGCCCGGCGGCGCACTGTCGCTCGATCTGCTCGCGGCGATGCATAACCTGACCTGCCAGATCAGTTCGACGGGGTTGTCGCAGACGGTCCGCAGTCGCCTGGGCGAGACCGATACGCCCGATGCGCTCGACGTTCGCAAGGCACTCGAAAAGCAGCCGTTCTACCGGCTCACCCGCGCGATGCTTGCGGTCGAGGCCGCACATCACGCCGTCGAGGCAAGCACCGACGGCGAGAACCCGGGCACAGGCACAGAAGCAGTCCGGCTACTGCACGAAGTCAACTATCTACGCATCCTGCTCGACGAATGCCGGATCGCCACCGACAACGTCTTTTCGCACCTCTACCGCAACGGCGTAAGTGTCGACATCGTCTTCCAGGTCGAGCGGATGCGCATGCGCATCGTGCGCGCCGAGTTGCTGCTCGATGCCTGGATGGCCGCCGACGACCTGCACGCGGGCGCACGCCTCGTCGCCGAACTCGTCAACGCGAATCACGCAAGCCAGAGCGTGGCGCATCTGTTGCGCAGCAATTTCTCGCTGCTCGCACGCAAGGTCGTCGAGTACAGCGCGGACACCGGCGAGCACTACATCGCACGCGATCGCGCCGAGTATCTGAAGATGCTGCGTATGGCGGCCGGCGGCGGCCTCGTGACCGTCGTCACGGTCTGCGTGAAATTCGCGATCACGGGAGCGCATCTGCAATCGATGTTCGAAGGACTGCTCGCCGGCATCAACTACGCGGCGAGCTTCCTGCTGATGCACTTCCTGCACTTCTCGCTCGCCACCAAGCAGCCCGCGATGACGGCGCCGACGCTCGCGCGCGAACTCGATGGGACCGGCACGCGCGAGGGGATGGATAACTTCGTCGCGTCGGTGGTTGCGCTGATCCGTACGCAGTCGGCGGCGGTGTTCGGCAATGTCGCGGTCGTGTTTCCCGTGTGCCTCGTCGTGCAGCTGTTGTGGCACGGCATCTTCGGCGCGAACCTGATCTCGCCGGAAAAAGCCCACGCAACATTGCATTCGTTCTCGCTGCTCGGCCCGACGCCGTTCTATGCGGCGCTGACCGGCGTGCTGCTGTGGTCGTCGAGCCTGCTCGCGGGCTGGGCCGACAACTGGTTCGTGCTGCACCGGGTCGGCGACGCGCTCGCCTACAACCGGCGGCTGCGGATGACACTCGGCGTCGCGGGCGCCACGCGGCTCGCGGGGTTCTGTCGCTCGAATGTCGCCGGTGTGATCGGTAACCTCACGCTCGGCCTGATGCTCGGCCTCGTTCCGGCAATCGTCACGGCACTCGCCTTCGGGTTCGAAGTGCGGCACGTCACGCTCAGTTCGGGTTCGATCGGCGTCGCGCTCGGTGTGCTCGGTAAAGGCGCATTCCATACGCCCGAGCTGTGGTGGGCACTGGCCGGCACATTCAGCATGGCGGTGCTGAACGTCGCTGTGAGCTTTGCGCTGGCGTTCCTGATGGCGGTGCGTTCACGCGACTTGCGCGCGAAGGACGTGCGCTCGCTGCGCGGGGCGTTCTTGCGGCATGTGCTGCGCCATCCGCTCGATCTCGTCTGGCCGGTGCGGCGTTCGCGCGAGGCAGGCTAGCGGTTAGTCCGCCCTGGGGCGCCCTGCGCCCGTATCCCTGACATATCGGCAGAAGCGCACCAGGCTCGTGCCGCGCCGGCAGGGTCGCATACCCGCTACGCGCCCAGCCCGCCCACCCCGACCGCGTACAATAGCGCCTTATTCAACGCCTCCCGGCACGCTCAATGTCCTTCGAATTTTTCCTCCCCTGCCCGCGCGGCCTCGAAGCCGCGCTTGCCGCCGAACTCGCCGAGATCGCCGCACGCCACCTGAACGGCGCGCCTTTCACGGCCGGCGCCCAGGTGCCGGGCGGCGTGCACTTCCGCGGGGGCTGGGCCGCGGGTATGGCGGCGAACCTGCATTCGCGCCTTGCGAGCCGCGTACTGCTGAAGCTCGCGCACCAGCCGTACCGTAGCGAACAGGACATCTACGCGCTCGCGCTCGAACAGCGCTGGGAGCAGTGGTTCTCGGCCAACGAAACGCTGCGCGTCGACGTGACGGCGATCAAGTCGCCGCTACGCAGCCTCGAATTCGCGACGCTGCGCGTCAAGGACGCCATCTGCGACCGCCTGCGCGAAGTCAGCGGCGAACGGCCGAACGTCGATACCGCCGCGCCCGACGTGCGCGTCTTCGCTTTCCTTACCGCCACCGATTGCACGCTGTACCTCGACACATCCGGCGAACCGCTGTTCAAACGCGGCTGGCGGCTCGACAAGGGCGCGGCTCCGCTGCGCGAGAACCTCGCCGCGGGCATCCTGCGTCTGACCGGCTGGACGCCCGGCACGCCGCTCTACGATCCGATGTGCGGCAGCGGCACGTTCCTCGCGGAAGCGGCGCAGGTGGCACTGAACGTAGCCCCGGGTTCGGAGCGCCGCTTTGGCTTCGAGAAACTGCGCCAGTACGACCGGAGCGTGTGGCAAGGTCTGAAGGCCGCCGCGCTCGATGCAAAGAAGGCGGCCGCGTCGTCGCGCAAGGATCTGCAGATTTTCGGCAGCGACATCTCTGGCGACATGCTCGACAAGGCTCGCGCGAATTTTCAGCGTGCCGGCTTGCCCAGCATCGTGCTCAAACAGGTCGACGCGCGCGGCATGAGCGCGCCGATTGCGACGCCTGGCATCCTCGTCGCGAATCCGCCGTATGGCGAACGGATCGAAGTGCGCGGCCGTGGACCACGCGGTGAAATCCGCGAAACCGGGCGTGACCGGCGCGAAGACCGTGATTCGCGCGAAGCACGTGATACCCGCGATTCCCGTGACGACGACGGATTTCGCCGCGTCCATACCGACGCACCGCCGGACAGCGAGTTTTTCAAGGCACTCGGCGATTCGCTGAAGCAGCGCTTCACCGGCTGGCACGCCTTCATCCTGACCTCCGACCGCAAGCTGCCCGGCCAGTTGCGACTGCGCGAGTCGACCAAGACGCCGCTCTTTAACGGTGCGCTCGAATGCCGGTTGTTCCGCTTCGATCTGATCGCCGGCAGCGTGCGGCAACGCCCGGCTGGCGACACGCCAGCGGCCTGAAAACGGCACCACAGAACGCCGCTGTATCACCCGATGCACGGCTCACCTTCTGCTCGATGGCACCGAGGCTACTGACAGCACGCTGGCAGTAGCCCGGTCGCACACTCCTCTCCATGCCAAGCGGTGTCGCCGACACCGTCCACGGCCCACTGCGATCCCGCAACGTCGCATGGGATCGGAGTAAGCGCTGAAGCGCTAACTCCGGTCAACACAGGAGAGAGTCATGTCAACGAGCACCGCAACAGAAGCTGCAGTAGCAACAGCCGCCGCGAGCCGCGTCATCGCCTGGTTCGAAATCCCGTCCACCGACTTCAATCGTGCGACGCGCTTCTATGAGGCCGCGCTCGACACGCAGCTTCAGCGCGAAGTGATGGGCGGCGTGCCGATGGCCATATTCGGCCACGAAGAAAGCGCAACGGGCGGCTGCATCGTCTACAACCCGCGTGAAATCAAACCCGTTTCGGATGGCGTGCTCGTGTATCTGAACGCGGAGCCATCGGTGCGGGAAGCACTCGAGCGCGTCGAGCGCGCGGGAGGCAAGAAGGACGGCATGGCGGTCGAGTTGCCGAACAACTTCGGCTACGTTGGCTTTTTCATCGATACCGAAGGCAACCGCGTCGGCCTGCATTCGTTGAAGCTTGCCTGAAGAAGCGTTGGTTGCAGGGCCCGGCGTGGCGCTATCATCGGAGGACTGTTCACTCGCTCCTGTCCCTCCGATGACGCGTCGCGCCGACCGCTTGTTCCAGATCGCCGAATTGCTGCGCGGCCGCCGCCTGACCACGGCGCAGCAGCTCGCCGACTGGCTCGGCATCTCGCTGCGCACTGTCTATCGCGATGTCCGTGACCTGCAGCTGTCGGGCGTGCCGATCGAAGGCGAAGCGGGCATCGGCTATCGGTTAAGTCGCGCGGCCAGTCTGCCGCCGCTTACGTTCACCGCCGAAGAACTGGCCGCGCTCGCAGCCGGCGCGCGGATACTCGAATCATGGGGCGGTGCGAGCTTTGCGGGCGGCGCGCGCAGTGCGCTCGCGAAGATCGCCTCGGCAATGCCCGCCGACAAGCGCGCAGCACTCGAACGCCTCGCGGTATTCGCACCGTCGTTTCATGTCGAACAGGAATTTTTCGTGAAGGTGGATGCGCTGCATCGTGCGGTCGATTCGCGCCACGTAGTGAGCTTCCCGTATCGCGACCGGCTCGGTGCGCACACGGAACGGCGCGTGTGGCCGCTCGGGCTCATCTATCTGGGTGGACGCTGGATGGTCGGCGCGTGGTGCGAACTACGCGAAGACTTTCGCAACTTCGACATCGCCCGTATGGGCGGCGTGGCGCTGCACGAGACCTTTCCGGACATGAGCGGCCGGCGCCTCGCCGATTATCTGCGGCACATCAACGCACCGAACGAGCCGGTGATACGCTGACGTGCCGCACTTACCGCTTTACTCGACCGCTTTAACCATATCCTCGATGACCTTCTTCGCATCGCCGAAGACCATCATCGTCTTCTCCATGTAGAACAGGTCGTTGTCGAGGCCCGCGTAACCCGCGGCCATCGATCGTTTATTGACGATCACCGTGCGCGCCTTGTACGCCTCGATGATCGGCATGCCCGCGATCGGCGACTTCGGGTCGTTCTTCGCCGCCGGATTCACCACGTCGTTCGCACCAAGCACGAGCACGACGTCGACCTGACCGAACTCACTGTTGATGTCCTCCATCTCGAACACGAGGTCGTACGGCACTTCGGCTTCGGCGAGCAGCACGTTCATGTGCCCCGGCATGCGCCCCGCCACCGGATGGATCGCGTAGCGCACGTCGATGCCCTTCGCGATCAGCTTGTCGGTGAGCTCCTTCAGTGCATGCTGCGCACGCGCCACCGCAAGTCCATAACCCGGCACGATCACGACGGTTTCTGCGTTGCCGAGCATGAACGATGCGTCGTCGGCGGAACCGGACTTCACCGGCCGCTGTTCCTGCGCACCGGCCGCCACCGCGCCCGGTTCGGCGCCGAAGCCGCCCAGCAGCACGTTGAAGAACGAACGGTTCATCGCGTGACACATGATGTACGACAGGATCGCCCCCGACGAGCCGACCAGCGACCCGGCGATGATCAGCATCGGGTTGTTCAGCGAGAAGCCGATCCCCGCCGCAGCCCAGCCCGAGTACGAGTTCAGCATCGACACGACCACCGGCATGTCCGCGCCGCCGATCGGGATGATGATCAGCACCCCGAGCGCAAACGCGATCACCGTCATGATGATGAACGGCAACCATGCCTGCGTCAGGAAGAAGATCACGCCGAAGCCGACCATCGCGATCGCGAGCATCAGGTTCAGCAGATGCTGCCCCGCGTAGACGACCGGCGCGCCCTGGAACAGGCGGAACTTGTACTTGCCCGACAGCTTGCCGAACGCGATCACCGAGCCGCTGAACGTGATCGCCCCAACGAACGTCCCGATGAACAGCTCGATCCGGTTGCCGTACGGCAGGAAGCCAGGATAGGGGGCGTCTTCGAGGCCGATCCCGAAGGCGGCCGGTTCGCAGACCACCGCATACGCGATACAGACCGCGGCAAGACCGATCAGCGAGTGCATCGCCGCGACGAGTTCCGGCATCTTCGTCATCTCGACGCGCGCGGCGACGAACGCGCCGATCGCTCCGCCCACTACCAGCGCGCCCAGCAGCAGCGACAGCCCGAGCGTGAGGTTCGAGCCGAGCACCGCGGCCTGTTTGACGATCAGCGCAACCGTGGTGAGGATCGCGATCGCCATTCCGGTCATGCCGAACACGTTACCGGCGCGCGCACTCTTCGGATTCGACAGCCCCTTGAGCGCCTGGATGAAACACACCGATGCGACGAGGTACAGCAGCGTAACGACGTCGATACTCATTTACGCACCCTCCTTGGCCGCGCTGGCGAGCTTCTTCGGTTCCTTCTTGCGGAACATCTCGAGCATTCGTCGTGTGACAAGGAAGCCGCCGAACACGTTGACGGCTGCTAGCAGCACCGCCAGCGTGCCAAAGAACTTGCCCGGCCCGCCGATGGTAAGCCCGGCCGCCAGCATCGCACCGACGATCACGATCGCCGAGATCGCGTTGGTCACGGCCATCAGCGGGGTGTGCAGGGCCGGCGTCACGTTCCAGACGACGTGATAGCCGACGTAGATTGCCAGCACGAAGATGATCAGGTCGATCACGGTGTGGTTGATGACTTCCATCGCCGCTCCTCTTTATGGTTTGCGCGTGACGGCGCCGTCGCGGGCCAGCAGCGTGGCCGCGACGATGTCGTCCGCGAGATCGATGTTCAGGGTGCCTTCTTTCGTGACGATCAGCTTCAGGAAATCGAGCAGGTTGCGCGCGTAGAGCGAGGATGCATCGGCGGCGACCATCGACGCCAGGTTCGTGTAGCCGACGATCTGCACACCGTGCTTCGTCACGACCTGGTCCGCCTCGGTGAGCGGACAGTTGCCGCCACGTCGGCCTTCGTACTCCGCGCCGCGGCCGGCCGCGAGATCGACGAGCACGGAGCCGGGCTTCATCGCCTGGACGGTTTCGACGGAGATCAGTGTCGGTGCGGGACGCCCTGGGATCAACGCGGTGCTGATGACGATGTCGGCCTGCTTTGCGCGTTCGTGGACGAGTGCGGACTGGCGCGTGAGCCATGACGCAGGCATCGGCCGCGCATAGCCGCCGACGCCTTGCGCGGCATCACGTTCCTCGTCGGTTTCATACGGCACGTCGAGGAATTTTGCGCCGAGCGATTCGATCTGCTCTTTCACGGCCGGGCGCACGTCCGAGGCTTCGATCACCGAGCCGAGACGCTTCGCCGTGGCGATCGCCTGCAGACCCGCGACACCCGCGCCAAGGATCAGCACGCGGGCGGCCTTCACGGTGCCGGCAGCGGTCATCAGCATCGGCATGAAGCGCGGATACAGCGTTGCGGCGAGCAGCACGGCCTTGTAGCCCGCGATATTCGCCTGCGACGACAGCACATCGAGGCTTTGTGCACGCGTGGTACGCGGCGCGGCTTCGAGCGCGAACGCAGTCACGCCGGCCGCAGCAAGTTTCGCGGCGTTGTCGGCATTGAACGGATCGAGCATGCCGACGAGTACGGCGCCGCGTTTGAGCTGCGGGAGTTCGGCTTCGGTGGGGGACTGGACCTTGAGGACGAGATCGGCGCCGAATGCGGCGGCTACATCGACGATCTCGGCGCCGGCAGCGGTAAAGGCTTCGTCGGGAAAGCTGGCGCCGTTACCGGCACCGCTCTGAACCGTGACCCGATGGCCCTGCGCGACGTATTTCTTCACGGTCTCGGGCGTCGCGGCGACGCGGGTTTCATGCGCGCGCGTCTCGGCTGGCACTCCGATGTGCATCGTTGAATCCTCCTCGACCTTCCTGTGAATTGCCGACGAGGCCCGCCGGCTTGCTGGTGCAACGGCTACGGGTGTCCACTTTAACCGAAATTCCAGCCCCGGCCGGCGGCCTGGGGTTTCTCTTGGCATGGGGTTTATGCCAATCGGCTGGGTTTGGGTTTTTGCCCGAGTGTCGGCTTTGTTTTTGCCCGGGCGACCTGGCCATCCGGCCGTCTGGCCAGGCCGTCCGTGCCAGGGCAATGTTGCAATCCGCCCACAGCTGCGGCGGGCGCGCTTCCGGAAGATCGCCCGCCGTCGTCTGGACGACCGATATCCAACGTATACTTTCGCCGGATTCCATACGAGGCAGATGTGATGAAACTCATCGGTTCGCTGGCGAGCCCGTTTGTCCGCAAGGCGCGGGTCGTACTCGCCGAAAAGAAGATCGACTACAAGCTGGTGCTCGAGAACGTCTGGGCACCGGATACCACCATTCACACCTTCAATCCGATCGGCAAGGTGCCGTGCCTGATCATGGAAGACGGCGAGGCCGTGTTCGATTCGCGCGTGATCTGCGAGTACGTCGATACGCTGTCGCCGGTCGGCAAGCTGATTCCGCAGTCGGGCCGGGAACGTGTCGAAGTGCGCTGCTGGGAGGCGCTCGCGGACGGGATACTCGAAGCAGCGGTGCTGATCCGCCTGGAAAATGTGTTGCGTCCTGCCGACCGTCGCGACGATGCGTGGCTCGTCCGCCAGCAGCGCAAGATCGATGAAGGTCTGGTTGCGATGACGCAGGGGCTCGGCAGCAAGACGTGGTGCGCCGGCAATCACTACACGCTGGCGGATATCGCGCTCGGTTGCGCGCTGGGTTATCTGGACTTCCGGATGCCCGAGATCAACTGGCGCGAAGCACATCCGAATCTCGACAAACACTTTCAGAAATTGGCGCAGCGCCCGTCGTTCATCGATACCTTCCCGTCAGATTGAAGCCGTCGCCGCAGCATGACCGTTGCGGTCACGCTGCGGCCGCTCGTCGCTGTGCGGGGAAAACCGCCTGAGAGCGAACTCAACGCCGCAGGCGATTTTCCCGTGTTGCCGAATTAACGCTCAGGCCGTTGCAGTTTCGAGCGCCGGCGCAAACGAATCGCTGCGCGCCACCGGCCACCACTTCTCGTAGAGCGAGAACCGGTAATTGCCATTGATCAGATCGTTCGGCTCGAGATACTTGAGCAGATCGGACATCAGACGCACTTCATGCGACGACACGCGCCGCACGATGTGATGCGCCCGCAAGTCCGACGGATGATGCAGACCCGCTGCCTGAATGATTTCCTGCAACGCATGCAGCGTGTTGTGATGGAAGCTGAACACGCGGTCCGACTTGTCGGGCACGACGACCGCGCGCTGGCGCACCGGGTCTTGCGTCGCGACGCCGGTCGGACAGCGGCCCGTATGACAGGTCTGCGCTTGAATGCAGCCCACGGCGAACATGAAGCCGCGCGCCGCGTTGACCCAGTCCGCGCCGATCGCGAGCGTCTTGGCGATATCGAAAGCGGTGATCATCTTGCCGCTCGCGCCGATCCGGATGCGATCGCGCAACCCCGCGCCGACGAGCGTGTTGTGCACGAGCAGCAGCCCTTCCTGCAGCGGCACGCCGATGTGATCGGTGAATTCGAGTGGCGCCGCGCCGGTGCCGCCTTCCGCGCCGTCGACAACGATGAAGTCCGGCAGGATGCCCGTTTCCAGCATGGCCTTCGCGATGCCGAAAAATTCCCACGGATGGCCGATACACAACTTGAAGCCGGTCGGCTTGCCGCCGGACAGACGCCGTAGCCGCTCGACGAATTCAAGTAACCCGCGCGGTGTCGAGAACTCCGAATGTGTAGCGGGCGAAATGCAATCGCGTCCCATCGGCACACCGCGCGTTTCGGCGATTTCGGGCGTGATCTTCGCGGCCGGCAGCACACCGCCGTGCCCGGGCTTCGCGCCTTGCGACAGCTTCACCTCGATCATCTTCACCTGCGGCTCGTGCGCCTGCTTCGCGAATTTGTCGGGGTTGAAGCTACCGTCGTCGTTACGGCAACCGAAGTAGCCCGACGCGATTTCCCAGATGATGTCGCCGCCGTGCTCGCGGTGATACTTCGACATCGAGCCTTCGCCCGTGTCGTGCGCGAAATTGCCTTTCTTCGCGCCGAGATTCAGCGCCATGATCGCGTTCGCCGACAACGAGCCGAAGCTCATCGCGGACACGTTGAAGATCGACAGCGAATACGGCTGCTCGCGCGTCCCGCCCACCAGGATACGAAAATCGTGACCGTCGATTTTGGTCGGCGCAAGCGAATGGCTGATCCATTCGTGACCGGTCGCTTTCACATCGAGTTCGGTGCCATACGGACGGCTGTCGACTTCGTTCTTCGAGCGTTGATAGACGATGCTGCGCTGTACGCGCGAGAACGGTTTTTCGTCGGTGTCGTCCTCGATGAAGTACTGACGGATCTCCGGACGAATGAACTCGAACATGAAGCGGAAGTGGCCCCACAGCGGGTAATTGCGCAGAATTGCGTGGTGCTCTTGCGTCAGATCGAAAATGCCGAGCCCGACCAGCAGCACGGGCACGATGATCCAGAACCATGACAGGTGATGCAGCGAGGCAAGCGCCCCGCAGGCGACGACCAGTAGCACCGCGCACCACATGGCCAGATAGCGTCGATAAAACATGGGGGCTCCGTTGCAGTGAGTCCCCGCGGCGGGATCGTCAGGTTCGGGTACGGCAGGGATCCGTTGCGGGGTGGGACGAACGACTGCTCATTTTGTTGTGAAGGTGCAGCGTACCGCAGATGCGCGCGGCACGCCGTTAAGCTGCCGCGCACGAAACTTCCTGAAGCTCAGCGCGCGGTCAATAGCGCTGCTTGCTGCGGCCGGCGTACAGCAGGTTGCGCCGTCGTTGCATGCTCGATGATGCCGCCGCCGAGGCACACGTCGCCATCGTAGAGCACCGCGGATTGCCCCGGTGTGACAGCCCACTGCGGATCGTCGAAATGCAGTTCGAAGGTGCGGCCGCTATCGTCCGCTGCGCCGAATGTGCATGCCGCGTCGGCCTGGCGGTAGCGCGTCTTGGCACCGCACGCGAAGCCTTCCGCGGGCGCATGGCCTGCCACCCAGCTCGTGTTGCCGGCGACGAGCGTACGGCTCAGCAGCCACGGATGATCGTGGCCCTGCACGACGTACAGCGTGTTCGACACCATGTCCTTGCCGGCGACGAACCACGGTTCGCCGCTGCCGTCTCGGCTACCGCCGAGGCCGATACCCTTGCGCTGACCGAACGTATAGAACGCGAGACCGATGTGCTCGCCGACCAGCTCGCCGTCGGGGGTCTTCATCGGGCCTGGCTGGGTCGGTAGATAGCGGTTCAGGAAATCGCGGAACGGTCGCTCGCCAATGAAGCAGATGCCCGTCGAGTCTTTCTTCTTGGCGTTCGGCAGACCGATCTGTTCGGCGATCTCGCGGACCTTCGTCTTCGGGATTTCGCCGAGCGGAAACATCGTGCGCGACAGTTGCGCCTGGTTCAGACGGTGCAGGAAGTACGACTGGTCTTTCGTGAGGTCCTTCGCTTTAAGCAGCTCATGGCGACCGTCGATTTCGCGCACGCGCGCATAGTGGCCGGTAGCGATGGTTTCCGCACCGAGCGACATCGCGTGATCGAGGAACGCCTTGAACTTGATTTCCGCGTTGCAGAGCACATCGGGGTTCGGGGTGCGGCCGGCCGAGTACTCACGCAGGAATTCGGCGAATACGCGGTCCTTGTATTCGGCGGCGAAGTTTACGGCTTCGACGTCGATGCCGATCAGGTCGGCGACGGAGACGACGTCGATCCAGTCTTCACGGGTCGAGCAGTATTCGCTGTCGTCGTCATCTTCCCAGTTCTTCATGAAGAGACCGACGACGTCGTACCCCTGCTCCTTGAGCAGCCACGCGGTGACCGACGAATCGACGCCGCCCGACATGCCTACTACGACTTTCTGCTTGCTCATGGGTTGCCTGACTTGCTTGATGCGGAGGGCGCGACCGCGTGCGTGTGGACGAGATCGAGCGGAAAACGCCGGCCCGCGAGGTAGTCGTCGACGCAGCGCATCACGAGCGGCGTGCGATGCCGTTCGGGACAGGCGCGGAGCTCGTCGGCGGTCATCCACAGAGTGCGGACGATGTCCGGATCGAGTGCTCGTTCATCCAGCGCTTCTGCAGCCTGCCCGCAGAATGTGAAGCGCAGGTACGTGGTGCCTGTGCTGTCGCTGCTGCCTGCTGTCGGCTCGAAGTGCGTCATGTAGATGCCGACCAGTGCGTCGGGCGCGAACGGATGCGCCGATTCTTCTAGCGTCTCGCGGGCTGCTGCTTCGACGAGCGTTTCACCTGCTTCGAGGTGACCGGCCGGCTGGTTGAGCCGCAGCCCAGCGGGCGTATGTTCCTCGACCAGCAGGAAGCGGCCATCGCGCTCGATGACGGCGGCGACTGTGACGTGGGGGGCCCATGTTTCCATGGGGGCGTATTTTACAGGGTTTGGGGTTTTGGCTCAGGGGGCGGTTTTTTTTTGCGGTTTGGCCCTGCGCGGGGGCGGGGTGGTGGCTCCTGGCTGGTTTGTTTGCCTCTCCGGCGGATTTTCGTTAGCGCCTCGCGGCTGGTCCTTGTTTGCCTGTGCAGGCGGCTCTCCGTTAGCGCCTCGCGGCGCAGGCGTTGCCCCTGTGCGGGGCGGCACCTACTTTCTTTGCGCGGCAAAGAAAGTAGGCAAAGAAAGCCGCTCGAAACGTTATCGAGTCCTTTCCGTGTGCAGCCGAAGTGGCCCGCATCTAAGTGTCGCCCTCGCGGTGACCCGGCAGTGGTCCGAGACGAGACCATCCCTCGCACCCCCAACATCAGTGACAAGGCCGTCATTCACCCCGCTCGCACTACGTGCTCGCGGTTGGGTGACCACCGCGGAAACCCGGCCCAAAGAGCGCGACGTCAAAGCCGAAGGCGAACGCTGAAGGACGGTTCCAGGCGCACGCGGACCGCGATGTTGGCAACGAATTTAAGATGGCAAGTTGAAGGGTAACAAGCAAGCCTGAAGTCGAAGACGGAACGAGGCGCCAAACGAAGACGGAGAGGGTTATGCCCATCGGCGGCGAAGCCCGCCGGAACGGATGATGGCCTTGTCACTGTCGTTGAATGTGCGAGGTGTGATCTCGTCTCGGACCACTGCCGCGTCAATGCGAGGACGACACTTAGATGCGGGCCACGACGGCTGCACACGGAAAGGACTCGGTAACGTCTCGAGCGGCTTTCTTTGCCTACTTTCTTTGCCGCGCAAAGAAAGTAGGTGCCGCCCCGCACAGGGGCAACGCCCGCGCCGCGAGGCGCTAACGGAGAGCCGCCTGCCCAGGCAAACAAGAACCCGCCGCGAAGCGCTAACGAAAAGCCGCCGGCAGAGGCAAACAAGAACCAGTGGCGAGGCGCCAAAACAAAGCCCCCGTCCCAGGCAAAAGCACGACTAGCCGCGCGGCGGCAACAGGCACCGCCGCCAGCGCCCGGCAGCCCCTGAACGACCAGCGCATAGAGCGCTACAATCGCACGATGAACAAGCTCACCGAACTCCAGGGCGACCCGACGCCCGCCGCGCCCCCGGCCATCGACCTCTACCGCGCCCGCCGCGAACGCGTCCTCGCCGCACTACGCGCACAAGGCGGCGGCGTGGCCCTCGTGCCAACCGCACCCGAGGCGATCCGCAACCGCGACGCGGAATACCCGTACCGCCACGACAGCTACTTCTATTACCTGACCGGCTTCACCGAACCCCAGGCGACACTCGTCCTCGACGCAAGCGCACAGCCGGGCGAACCGGCGGCGATCCTGTTCTGCCGCGCAAAAAATGTCGAACGAGAAATCTGGGAAGGTTTCCGCTTCGGCCCGGAAGGCGCACGCGAAACTTTCGGCTTCGACGCAGCATTCGCCATCGACGACATCGATACCGAACTGCCCCGCATCCTCGCCGACAAACCCGCGCTGCACTACGCACTCGGCGCCTCGGCGGAACTCGACACGAAGGTACGCGGCTGGCTCGACACGGTGCGCGCGCAGAGCCGCAGCGGAACCGCCGCACCGGTGAGCGCACACGACCTGCTGCCGCTGCTCGACGACATGCGGCTCTTCAAGGACACCCACGAACTCGCGATCATGCGTCGCGCCGGGCAGATCTCCGCGCTCGCGCATCGCCGCGCGATGGCGGTATGCCGCCCCGGTGTGCACGAATACGAACTCGAAGCCGAACTGCTTTATACATTCCGCCGCTATGGCGCACAGGCGCCGGCGTACGGTTCAATCGTCGCGGCCGGTGCGAATGCGTGCGTGCTGCATTACGCCGCGGGCAACACGATCGCGCGGGACGGCGACCTGATCCTGATCGACGCCGCGTGCGAACTCGACGGCTATGCGTCGGACATCACGCGCACGTTCCCCGCGAGCGGCCGGTTCTCGCCCGCGCAGCGCGAGCTGTACGACATCGTGCTCGCCGCGCAGCAGGCTGCCGTCGCCGCGACCCGTCCCGGCGTCACCTTCGATGCGCCCCATCAGGCGGCTGTGCGGGTGCTCGCGCAAGGGTTGCTCGATACGGGCATCGTCGATCGTCAGCGCTATGCATCCGTTGATGACGTGATTACCGAACGCGCATACGCACGCTTCTACATGCACCGCACCAGCCACTGGATCGGCATGGACGTGCACGATTGCGGCGACTATCGCGAGCGCGGCGCCGAACGCGATGAACAGGGTGCGCTGCCATGGCGCACCCTGCAGCCGTCGATGGCACTGACCATCGAACCCGGTCTCTACATCCGCCCCGCCGACGATGTCCCCGAGCAATACTGGAACATCGGCATCCGCATCGAAGACGACGCAGTCGTTACCGCCGACGGCTGCGAGCTGCTCACGCGCGACGTCCCCGTCACCGCCGATGAAATCGAAGCGCTGATGCAGGAAGCGCGCGCAGCGGCGGGTGCTAACCACCAGCAGCCATGAGCGAAGTGTCCGCAGCCCCCTCTTCCGCCACGGCCAGCACCCCATTCGATTACGACGTGACGATCGTCGGCGCCGGTCCGGTCGGTCTCGCGCTCGCGGGCTGGCTGTCGCGGCGTAGCGCGACACAGGCGTTGTCGGTGGCGCTCATCGATGCGCGCGAACCGGAACACGCGCGCTCCGATCCGCGCGCGATTGCCGTCTCGCACGGCAGCCGGATGATTCTCGAGCCGCTGCGCTGGCCCGACGATGCAACCGCGATCCAGCGCATTCACGTATCGCAGCGCGGTCACTTCGGGCGCACGCTGATCGATCACAAGGAACACGGTCTGCCCGCGCTCGGTTATGTGCTGCGCTACGGCTCGATTGTCGGCGCGCTCGCCGATGCGGTCCGGCCGACCGCAGTGCACTGGCTCACGTCCACCGCCGCGCAAACGCCGGTGCAGGAAGACGATGGCGTAACGCTGCCCATCACCGGCGCGCACGGCTCACGCAACTTGCGCACCCGCATCCTCGTGAATGCCGAAGGTGGCTTGTTTCACGAACAAGGAGCACGCGACGCCGACAGCGGCAGTTCACGCGACTACGGACAAACGGCACTCGTCGGGACTGTCAGCGTCTCGGCTCCGCAACGGCACGTCGCGTGGGAACGCTTCACACCGGAAGGGCCGATCGCGCTACTGCCGATCGGCGGTGCGCGCGGCGCGGAGTTCGCGCTCGTCTGGTGCTGTGCGCCCGAACTCGCCGCACGCCGCGCACAGTTGCCCGACGACGCGTTTCTACGCGAACTCGGCACGGCATTCGGCAACCGCATGGGACGTTTCACGCAAATCACCGGCCGTGCTTCGTTTCCGCTCGGACTCAATGCAGTCGATACGCTCGTCAAGGGCCGCATCGTCGCGGTGGGCAATGCGGCGCAGACGCTGCATCCGGTGGCGGGCCAGGGGTTGAATCTCGGTCTGCGCGATGCGCACGCGCTCGCGGATGCCTTGTCGCTGCACGGCGCAACGCCGCTCGCGCTCGCCACCTTCGCGCAGCGTCGCGCGCTCGACCGGCGCCTCACGATCCGCGCCACCGACACGCTCGCCCGCGTCTTTACCGTCGATTTCGCACCGTTCGCCACACTGCGCGGCCTCGCGCTCACCGCGCTTGAATTTGCGCCGCCAGTAAAGACCGCCCTCGCCCGCCAGATGATGTTTGGCCAGCGCCGCTGAACGCACGAGCGCTCATAGCCCACGCATCCGGGTCCGCATGTTGGTCTATGAGCGCGGGCACTTTCATAGAAGATTTAATGGGTTACAGCAGACTCAAGGGGTTTGCCAGGAATCCGTTAACGGTAAAATGGCGGTTTTCCCTCGCAAATTGTCAATTCGTCCGCGCAGCGGACGGCTTTTGCGCTCCTTTTTTTCGACTCGCCCGATGCCTACTCTCGGCTCCCACAATCTGCGCAACAACCTGTTCGTCGCCCCGATGGCCGGCGTGACGGACCGGCCGTTCCGCCAGCTCTGCAAGCGGCTGGGCGCGGGCTATGCGGTGTCGGAGATGGTCGCGTCGAATGCGCAGCTGTGGAAGAGCGAGAAAACCATGCGCCGCGCGAATCACGCCGGCGAGGTCGAGCCGATCGCAGTGCAGATCGCGGGGGCCGATCCGGCCATGATGGCCGAAGCGGCCCGTTACAACGTTGCGAACGGCGCGCAGATCATCGACATCAACATGGGCTGCCCCGCGAAGAAGGTGTGCAACGTCGCCGCTGGCTCCGCGCTGCTGCAGAACGAACCGCTCGTGCAGCGCATCGTGTCCGCGGTGGTCGACGCCGTGGGCATCGGCCCAGATGCCGTGCCGGTCACGCTGAAAATCCGCACTGGCTGGGATCGCGACAACCGCAACGCGCTGACAATCGCGCGCATCGCCGAAGAAGCCGGCATTTCGATGCTCACGGTGCACGGCCGCACGCGCGCCGACCTCTATCGCGGCGATGCTGAATACGACACGATCGCCGCCGTCAAGGCCGCGGCGCACATCCCCGTGGTGGCGAACGGCGATATCTCGACGCCGCAGAAAGCGCAGGCCGTGCTGGCCGCCACCGGCGCGGATGCAATCATGATCGGCCGCGCGGCCCAGGGGCGCCCGTGGCTATTCCGCGAAATCGAGCATTACCTGCGTACCGGCGAGCTGTTGCCGGCGCCGCGCGTGGTCGAAATCCAGCAGATCATGAACGAGCATCTTGAAGATCACTACGCGTTTTACGGTGAATTCACCGGTGTCCGTACTGCGCGCAAGCACATCGGCTGGTACACTCGCGGCCTTTCTGGCGCCAACGTGTTCCGGCATCGCATGAATACGCTGGACACGACGCGCGAACAACTGCTCGCCGTCAACGAATTTTTCGACGCACAGAGCGCGCTTTCCGAGCGCCTCGTGTACGTCGACGACGACGTGAACAACGACGGCGAGCCGGACCATACCGACCGACTGGCAGCATGAGCAAGCACAACATCGAACAATGCGTCCGCGATAGCCTGGGGATGTACTTCCAGGATCTCGACGGCTCCAATCCGCACGACGTCTATGAAATGGTGATGGCGTGCGTCGAAAAACCGATGCTCGAGGTAGTACTCCAGCAGGCGGGCGGCAACCAGTCGCTCGCCGCCGAGTATCTCGGCATCAACCGCAATACGCTGCGCAAGAAGCTGCAACAGCACGGCCTGCTGTAGCGTCGCGCGCCCCGCCTCGTCCCTTTTCGGCTCCCCGTCCCCACCATGATCAAGCAAGCGCTCATCTCCGTTTCCGACAAGTCCGGCATCGTCGACTTCGCGAAGTCGCTGTCCGCTCTCGGCGTCAAGCTCCTGTCGACAGGCGGCACGGCAAAACTGCTCGCGGATGCGGGCCTCGCGGTCACTGAAGTCGCCGACTACACAGGATTCCCGGAAATGCTCGACGGTCGCGTGAAGACGCTGCACCCGAAGGTGCACGGCGGCATCCTCGCGCGCCGCGATCTGCCCGAGCACATGGCGGCGCTCGACAAGCACGGCATCCCTACCATCGACCTGCTCGTCGTGAACCTGTACCCGTTCGTGCAAACGGTGTCGAAGGAAGAGTGCTTGCTGGAAGACGCGATCGAGAACATCGATATCGGTGGGCCGACCATGCTGCGCTCGGCTGCGAAGAATCATCGCGACGTGACGGTCGTGGTCGATCCGGTCGACTACGCGAAGGTACTCGACGAAATGCGCGCGAACGCGAACGCGGTGAGCTATGCGACCAACTTCCGGCTCGCCACGAAAGTATTCGCGCACACCGCGCAGTACGACGGCGCGATCACGAACTACCTGACAAGCCTCACCGACGAACTGCAACACAAGTCGCGCAACGCGTACCCGGCTACGCTGAACCTCGCGTTCGACAAGGTGCAGGACCTGCGCTACGGCGAAAACCCGCATCAGGGTGCGGCGTTCTACCGCGACCTCGCAGCACCGGCGGGCGCGCTTGCTAACTACCACCAGTTGCAGGGCAAGGAACTGTCGTACAACAACATCGCCGATTCCGACGCAGCATGGGAATGCGTGAAGACGTTCGACGTGCCCGCCTGCGTGATCGTCAAGCATGCGAATCCGTGCGGTGTCGCAGTCGCCGCAGGTGCGCACGAAGCGTATCTGAAGGCGCTGCAGACGGACCCGACTTCGGCGTTCGGCGGGATCATCGCGTTCAATCGCGAAGTCGACGAAGCGGCTGCGCAAGCCGTGGCGAAGCAGTTTGTCGAAGTGCTGATCGCGCCCGCTTTCAGCGCTGCGGCAAAGCAGGTGTTCGCCGCGAAGCAGAACGTCCGCCTGCTCGAAATCGCACTCGGCGACGGTCACAATGCGTTCGACCTGAAGCGTGTGGGCGGCGGCCTGCTCGTGCAATCGCTCGATGCGCGCAACGTGCAACCGGACGAACTGCGCGTGGTCACGAAGCGCCAGCCTACTCCGAAGGAAACGGACGATCTGCTGTTCGCCTGGCGCGTGGCGAAGTACGTGAAGTCGAACGCGATCGTGTTCTGCGGCAATGGCATGACGCTCGGCGTCGGCGCCGGCCAGATGAGTCGTGTCGATTCGGCTCGGATTGCTAGCATCAAGGCGCAGAACGCGGGGTTGTCGCTGGGCGGTTCGGCGGTGGCGTCGGATGCGTTCTTCCCGTTCCGCGACGGCCTCGACGTCGTGGTCAACGCAGGCGCGACCTGCGTGATCCAGCCGGGTGGTTCGATGCGCGACGACGAAGTGATCGCCGCCGCCGATGAACACGGCATCGCGATGGTTTTGACGGGTGTGCGGCATTTCCGTCATTGACGACATCACTGAGCACGTAACCGGGTTTCCCACGTCCATGCACGGGTAGCCACCTACCCTGCGCGAATGGCACGATGAACACGGCCGGCCGGGCTGCACGCCCCGCCGGCCGTTTTTCATGCGATTCGTTGTAGTATCGCAAGCAGTCCTTTCCCAGCGCATTTCATGAGAATTCTCGGCATCGATCCAGGTTTGCGCGTGACCGGCTTCGGCGTCATCGACCAGTCCGGCCATCAGCTTGCGTATGTCGCGAGCGGCGTCATCAAGACGTCGGACGCGGACCTGCCGTCGCGCCTCGGCACGATCTTCGAGGGCATCTCGACATTGATCCGCCAGCACGCGCCCGATCAATCCGCAATCGAAAAAGTCTTCGTGAACGTCAATCCGCAGTCCACCTTGTTGCTCGGCCAGGCGCGCGGCGCGGCGATCTGCGGGCTCGTCGCGGGCGGCGTGCCGGTGGCCGAGTACACCGCCCTGCAGTTGAAGCAAGCGGTGGTCGGCTACGGCCGCGCAACGAAGGAACAGATGCAGCACATGGTCGTGCGCCTGCTGAACCTGTCGGGCCTGCCGGGCACCGACGCCGCCGACGCGCTCGGCATGGCGATCTGCCACGCTCACAGTGGCAACACGTTGAGCACGCTGGGCGGCCTCGCGCCGGCGCTTGCCAAAAAAGGCCTGCGCGTGCGGCGCGGGCGCCTTGTCGGCTAACCTGCGCGCTGCGCTACACTCGCGCTTTCTCAATCGGTTGAACCCGCCATGATCGGTCGCATTGCCGGCGTCCTGCTGGAAAAAAATCCGCCTCACCTGCTGGTCGATTGCAACGGCGTCGGCTACGAAATCGACGTGCCGATGAGCACGTTCTACAACCTGCCTTCCACCGGCGAGCGCGTGGTTCTGCTGACCCAGTTGATCGTCCGTGAGGACGCGCATCTGCTGTACGGTTTCGCGACCCTGCAAGAACGCACCACGTTTCGCGAACTGCTGAAGATCAGCGGCATCGGTGCGCGCATGGCGCTGGCCGTGCTGTCGGGCATGAGCGTGCACGAGCTGTCGCAAACCGTCACGCTGCAGGACGCCGCGCGTCTGACACGCGTACCGGGAATCGGCAAGAAGACCGCCGAGCGCCTGCTGCTCGAACTGAAGGGCAAGCTCGGTGCGGATCTGGGCGCGATGGCGAGTGCAGCATCGGCTTCGGGCCATGCACCCGATATCCTGAATGCACTGCTGTCATTGGGTTACTCCGAGAAAGAAGCGCTGGCCGCAATCAAGAACGTGCCGGCCGGTACCGGGGTTTCCGACGGCATCAAACTGGCGCTGAAGGCGCTCTCGAAAGTCTGACATCCGGCTTCGCCGCGTGCCGTGGATAGAGCTCCACATGCCGCCGCGCGGCCCACACCCTGACCGATCGACCGTGTTGGCCTGGTTAGCGGGTTGGCCGGGTTTGCGATAGCGCGGCGCGCGGTACAATCCCCACCATGATTGAAACCGACAAACTCGCCGCCGAACGCATCATCGCCGCCACGCCCGTGTCGCCGAACGAGGAGGCGTTCGAGCGTGCGCTGCGTCCGAAGCAGCTCGACGAGTACATCGGGCAGGAAAAGGTGCGCGGTCAGCTTGAAATCTTCATCGAAGCAGCCCGGCGCCGCTCGGAATCGCTGGATCATGTGCTGCTGTTCGGGCCGCCTGGCCTCGGCAAGACCACGCTCGCGCACATCATCGCGCGGGAAATGGGCGTGAACCTGCGGCAAACCTCCGGGCCCGTGCTCGAACGCGCAGGCGACCTCGCCGCGCTGCTGACCAATCTCGAAGCCAACGACGTGCTGTTCATCGACGAAATCCACCGGCTCTCGCCGGTCGTCGAGGAGATCCTGTACCCGGCACTCGAGGACTACCAGATCGACATCATGATCGGCGAAGGTCCGGCCGCGCGCAGCGTGAAGCTGGATCTGCAGCCGTTCACACTGGTCGGCGCGACTACCCGCGCCGGCATGCTGACCAACCCGTTGCGCGACCGCTTCGGGATCGTCGCGCGTCTCGAGTTCTATACCGCCGAACAACTCGCACGCATCGTCACGCGCTCGGCTTCGCTGCTCAACGCGCAGATCCATCCGGACGGCGCCTTCGAGATCGCGAAACGTGCGCGCGGCACGCCGCGTATCGCGAACCGCCTGCTGCGGCGCGTGCGCGACTTCGCCGAAGTGAAGGCCGACGGCAACATCACGGCGAAGGTGGCGGATGACGCACTGGTGATGCTCGACGTCGACCCGGTCGGCTTCGACCTGATGGACCGCAAGCTGCTCGAAGCGATCCTGCACAAATTCAACGGTGGCCCGGTGGGCGTCGATAACCTCGCGGCCGCGATCGGTGAAGAGCGCGACACGATCGAGGACGTGCTCGAGCCGTATCTGATCCAGCAAGGCTTCCTGCAGCGCACCCCGCGCGGGCGCGTCGCGACGCTGCTGACGTACCGGCACTTCGGCCTCGCCGCACCCGATGCGTCGAATCCGTTGCCGGGTCTGTGGGAAGCCGGCGAAACCTGAGCCGCGCATAGGGTCGCAAGGAGCCTTCCGCAATGTCCGACCCAGCCAGTCGTCAATCTGAACCCCGCATCGGCCTCGGCGCATCGCTTGCCCGACGTGTGCGTATGGCGATTGTCGACGGTGTGACGCAACTCACGGTCGCGAGCGGCCCGCAACTCGATTTGTCGTCGCCGCCCGGCGACCCCGGCTTGTTTGGGTCCGACGCGGTGTGCTGGAAAGTGCATGCCGACTTCACATCGATGATGGCAGGCGGCGTCAGCGCACTACTGCTACAGGCGCTGCATCCGCTCGCACTCGCGGGTGTCTGGGATCATTCGACGTTTCGCACCGACATTCTCGGGCGACTGCGCCGCACCGCAACGTTTATTACCGGCACGACGTACGGCAACCGGCGCGATGCGCTGGCGCTGATCGAACGGGTGCGGCAGATTCATCTGGGTGTGACCGGCACCGCGCCCGACGGCCGGCCGTATCGCGCCAGCGACCCTGCGCTGCTTACCTGGGTCCACGTAGCCGAGGTGTCGAGCTTTCTCGCGGCATACCTGCGCTATGTGAATCCGACGCTGCCCGCCGAAGCACAGGACCAGTATTTTGCGGAAACCGCGCGGATTGCAGCGATGCTGGGCGCAGCCGACGTGCCGCAGTCGCGCGCGGCCATCGAAGCGTATCTGCTGAACATGCGCCCGGTACTCGAAACCGGGCCGCGCACCGACGAAGTCGTGCGGATTCTGATGAACGCCCGTGCGCCCAGTGCCGCGATGCGGCCGGCCGGCGCGCTCATGCTGAACGCAGGCGTGGACCTGCTACCGGACTGGGCTCAGCAAATGCTCGGCTTCGACACGCTTGCAGGCGTACGTCGCGCGATGGTTCGGCCCGGCGTCAAACTCTTTGCGCCCGTGCTGCGCTGGGCGCTGAACAACGGTGCGTCGAAGCGCGCACGACGGCGCGCCGCCGCGCAGCCTGATTGAATCGGCTGAATCAACGTCCTGGTTCGGGCACCCTGCGCAAACCGTCGTCCTCGCTGCGCGCATCCAGATGCGCAACATCCGCCCACGACAGCACCGTCGCCTTGCCACCGTCCATCTCCACCACGTTGATACTCGTGTTCAGCAGCGCGTAGCTGCGCGGCATATCAAGCGTCATGCCGTGTGCAAATCGGTACACGCAATCGAGCACGCCGCCGTGCGCGACGCACGCAATCCTGCCCTGCGGATGCGTCGCGACGATCGGCTCCAGCGTGTGCAGGACGCGGTGATAGAACTCGCGTTGGGACTCGCCTTCGGGCGGTGCGAAACCGGCGTCGCGGGTTTGCCAGTGCGCGTACTCGTCGGGAAAGCGCTCGGCGATCTGCTCGCTGTCGTAGCCCTGAAACGCGCCGTACGAGCGCTCGCGCAAACCTTCGTTCAACTGCAGCGGCAGGCCGAGCGCGTCGGCAATCGGCTGGGCGGTCTGTTGCGCGCGCAACAGGTCGCTCGAATAGATCGCATCGAGACGTGCGCCATGCTCTGCCTCACGCGCAAGGCGCTGCGCCAGTCGCCCGGCCTGCTCGATGCCACTCGCCGCGAGCGGGATATCAATGTGGCCCTGGATGCGTTTGATACGGTTCCATCCGGTCTCGCCGTGCCGGATGAAGAGAATCTGCGTGGACATGTCAGTGCGCACCTGTGGTCGGGTCTGGCAATGCCGGACGCGGTTGGGTTGTTGCGAAGCGGAGGGGGAACAGCGAGCCGCTATTGTCGCAAAAGCGACGGCGAAAAGTCAGACGCGGGTCAGGCGTGTGTTTGCAGCCAGAACGTGACGGGGCCGTCGTTGACGAGCGATACCTGCATGTCGGCACCGAACTCACCGGTCTCGACCACCGGATGCTTCGCACGTGCGGCCGCCACAAAATAATCGAACAACCGCCGCCCTTCGTCGGGTGCGGCGGCTGGGGTGAAGCTCGGACGCAGGCCGCTGTTGGTATCGGCGGCGAGCGTGAACTGCGATACCAGCAGCAAGCCACCCGCGCGCCCCGCGCCGTCGATGTTCTGCACCGGCAAATTCATCTTGCCGGCCGCATCGCTAAACACGCGATAGCCGAGCAGCTTGGTCAGCAGACGATCGGCGGCGGCTTCGGTGTCGCCGCGCTCGGCACAGACTAGCGCCAGCAGGCCCGCGCCGATTGCACCTGTCACGCGGTCAGCGACGCGTACTTCGGCGCGCGTCACCCGCTGGATCAACGCGATCATGCGCGCAGCTCCGGTAAGCGTACCGTCACCCGTTGAATCGACGCAATCATGTGCGCAGCCTCGACAGGCGTACCGTCACGCGGTCAGCGTCACGCGTGCGAAGCGGCGCTTGCCGACCTGCACGACGTATTCGCCAGCCTCGACCTTCAGCGCCTTGTCGGAGATCGTCGCACCGTCGATTTTCACGCCGCCCTGCTCGATGTTGCGCAACGCGTCGCTCGTCGACGGTACCAGGTTCGCCTGCTTCAACAACTGGCCAATGCCCAGCGGCGCACCCGCCAGCGTGACTGACGGGATATCGTCGGGAACGCCACCCTTCGCGCGGTGATTGAAGTCTTCGAGCGCGCGTTCGGCATCGGCCTGCGAGTGGAAGCGCGTCACGATTTCCTGCGCGAGCATCACCTTGAAGTCGCGCGGATTGCGACCGGCTTCGATTTCGCCGCGGAAGCCGGCAATCTCGTCCATAGGACGGAACGACAGCAGTTCGAAGTAACGCCACATCAACACGTCCGAGATGCTCATCAACTTGCCGAACATGTCGTTCGGTTTCTCGCTAATGCCGATGTAGTTGTGTTTCGACTTCGACATCTTCTCGACGCCGTCGAGCCCTTCGAGCAGCGGCATCGTCAAAATGCACTGCGGCTCCTGACCGTATTGCTTCTGCAACTCGCGGCCCACCAGCAGATTGAACTTCTGGTCCGTACCGCCTAGTTCGAGATCGGCGTTCAGCGCGACCGAATCGTAGCCTTGCATCAGCGGATACAGAAGCTCGTGGATCGAGATCGGCACGCCGCCCTGGAAACGCTTCGTGAAGTCTTCACGCTCGAGAATTCGCGCGACCGTGTAGCGCGACGCCAGCTTGATCATGCCGTCGGCGCCGAGCGGCATCGACCATTCGCTGTTGTAGCGGATCTCGGTCTTTTCGCGATCGAGCACCAGCGCGGCCTGATCGAAGTACGTCTTCGCGTTCGATTCGATCTGTTCGCGCGTAAGCGGCGGACGCGTCGCGTTGCGGCCCGACGGATCGCCGATCAGCGACGTGAAGTCGCCGATCAGGAAGATCACCGTATGGCCGAGATCCTGCAACTGACGCATCTTGTTCAGCACGACGGTGTGGCCGATATGGATGTCGGGCGCGGTCGGATCGAGACCGAGCTTGATGCGCAGCGGCGTGCCGGTGGCGGCGCTCTTTGCGAGCTTCTGCGCGAACTCTTCTTCGATCAGCAGTTCGTCGACGCCGCGCTTCGTGACGGCAAGCGCGTGGCGGACTTCGTCGGTGATCGGGAACGCGGCGCTGGGTTTGGACGTGGACTCGGTGCTCATGCTGGATACGGAAGGTCGCAAAAGGAGAGATTGTCCCATAGATAGCGCGGCGAGCGTCCCAACGCGGAAGCGCGTGGCCTGGCCCCTCGTTTGCGCGGATAATCTGCTACAACATACAACGTTCGCAACGACCACCGAGAGGAGCAAAACGTGGCGCAAGACACGGTAGACGGCGTGTACTTCGGATTGATGTCGGGCACGAGCATGGACGGCGTGGACGGCATCGCCGTCAAGTTCGCCGCGGGCAAACCGCCGGTCGTGCGCGCCGAAGCGTTCGTGGGCTTTTCGGCGGGCCTGCGCGACGCGCTGTTCGAACTGCAGCAACCGGGCGACAACGAAATCGAGCGTGAAGCGCTGGCCGCCAATGCGCTCGCCGCACGCTACGCGGTCTGCTGCCACGAGTTGCTGCGCGGCGGCAACCTGACCGCGAGCGAAGTGCGGGCGATCGGCGTGCATGGACAAACCGTGCGGCACCGTCCGGAAAAGGGCTACACGCGACAGATCAACAACCCAGCGTTGCTCGCCGAAATGGCGCACATCGACGTAATCGCCGACTTCCGCAGCCGCGACGTCGCGGCCGGTGGCCAGGGCGCACCGCTCGTCCCGGCGTTTCACGCGACGGTGTTCGGCGCGAAGGGCGAAACGCGGGTCGTCTGCAATCTCGGCGGCATCAGCAACATCACGATACTCGGCGCATCGGGCAACGTGCGCGGCTTCGATTGCGGCCCGGCGAACGCGCTGCTCGACGAATGGGCGCACCGGCATCTCGGCAAACCGTTCGATGAAAGCGGACATTTCGCAGCGAGCGGGCAGGTGCATCGGCCGCTGCTGCATGCGCTGCTGGACGAGCCGTTCTTCGCGGAAAAACCACCGAAAAGCACCGGCCGCGACCTGTTCAACCCCGCATGGCTCGATGCGAAGCTCCAGCCGTTCGCGTCACTCCCCGCCGCCGATGTCCAGGCGACGCTCGCCGCATTGACTGCGGTGACGGTTGCGCGCGAGATCGAGCGACATGCGCCGGATTGCCGGGCGGTCTACGTGTGCGGCGGCGGCGCTCGCAATCCTGAGCTGCTGAAGGCTCTGCAGAGTGCGCTGGAAGAAAGCGGCGTCAGCGGCATACCGGTCCTGACCACCGAGGCACTCGGCGTGCCGCCGCATCAGGTGGAACCGCTCGCGTTCGCCTGGCTGGCGATGCGCTGCGTCGCGCGCCTGCCGGGGAATGTGCCGTCCGTCACGGGTGCGGCGGGTGAACGGATACTCGGGGCGATCTATCCGCATTGAGTGCGTGCGCATGCATGGCGCAGGTAGCACAACAAAGAGAAACGGGGCCGAAGCCCCGTTTCTCTTTACAACCATACCGGTAGGTAAAACCAGTCGTTCAGACCGAGAACGACGAGCCGCAACCGCAAGTCGTCGTCGCATTCGGATTCTTGATCACGAACTGCGCACCGTTGATGTCGTCCTTATAATCGATTTCAGCGCCGACCAGATACTGGTAGCTCATCGAATCGATCAGCAGCTGCACGCCGCTCTTGTCCATCACTGTATCGTCTTCGTTGACCGCTTCGTCGAAGGTAAAGCCGTACTGAAAGCCCGAGCAGCCGCCGCCTTGCACGAACACGCGCAGCTTCAGGTCCGGATTGCCTTCTTCTTCGATCAGTTGCTTGACCTTGTCAGCCGCGGCGTCGGTAAAGACAAACGGACCCGGCATCTCGGCCACGGGGGTGTCGGTGACTGCGTTCATTCGAACTCTCCAAAAAATGCTGCTAGCCGCTATTGTAGGGCTGATCCCAATATCGTGCTGAAGCCCATGAAATCAACAGGTTCTTCAGGGGTATTGCGACCGGCGAAGCTTTCCGCACGCTTGCCGCAAGAACAAAAAAACCGCCTTTGCGGATGCGCAGGCGGTTCTTTTTCGCAGCGGTCCCGCCCGAAAGCGGAACCGGCTTCCCGAAACGATTAACGCTTCGAGAATTGCTTCCTGCGGCGTGCCTTGTGGAAGCCGACCTTCTTACGTTCGACTTCACGGGCATCGCGCGTCACGAAGCCGGCCTTCGACAGTTCCGGCTTCAGCGTTGCGTCGTAGTCCATCAGCGCGCGGGTGATGCCGTGGCGAACCGCACCGGCTTGACCCGTTTCACCGCCGCCCGTCACGTTGACCTTGATGTCGAACGTGCCGGTGTGGTTCGTGAGTTCCAGCGGCTGGCGCACGATCATCAGCGACGTTTCGCGCGAGAAGTAGTCGGCGATGGGCTTGCCGTTCACCACGATGTCGCCCTTGCCTGCCTTGATAAAGACACGTGCGACGGCGCTCTTGCGGCGGCCCGTTCCGTAATTCCAGTTACCGATCATCTGGGCTCCCCTTAGATCTCAAGCGCTTTCGGCTGTTGCGCCGAATGCGGGTGCGTTGCTTCGGCGTAGACCTTCAGCTTCTTGATCATCGCGTAGCCGAGCGGGCCCTTCGGCAGCATGCCCTTGACCGCTTTCTCGAGCGCGCGGCCCGGGAAGCGTTCTTGCATCTTGCCGAACGTCGTTTCATAGATACCGCCCGGGTAGCCCGAGTGGCGATAGTACTTCTTGTCCGTGGTCTTGTTACCCGTGACCTTGAGCTTGCCGGCGTTGATAACGATGATGAAATCACCGGTGTCGACGTGCGGGGTGAACTCGGGCTTGTGCTTGCCGCGCAGACGGCGTGCCACTTCGCTGGCGACACGTCCGAGAACCTTATCCGTCGCGTCAATCACGTACCATTCACGCGTCACCTCATGGGCTTTTGCGGAAAACGTCTTCATGATCGATCCAAAATAAAAATGCTGTGCCCTGTGTTTTTTTCCTGCTTAGGTGTGTAGCGCATCGAGGCGCTGTGCAGGCTCTCCCTGTTCTTCTCCCGCGGGCATATGCGGAAAAGCCCTGAATTATAAAGGAAATCTAGTGGCCAAGTCAAAATGTCGGTGGATCGGGGAACTGGGCGGGTAAAAAGACGGGCAAAAAAAACCCGAACTCGCGGTTCGGGTTTAATCCACCAAAGGAGGAGGGTGGAGGAGACATGCTGAGGTTGTCAGACGTCGACGACCAATGAGATGCAGTATATGAACAGACCTTGTGCGACGCAAGAACGGTTGCATTACGAAAAGTGATTTCATCATTTGAAAAATACGTAATATGCGCGTCACACGGAAAAATTCCTTTAAAAACAGTCATCCGTGCTTCATCACTGCCTTTTAAGAAGACCCAGAGTAGAGGAATGTCCCTAAAAATTGTCGGGCAATCCCTTATGCGCCCAGCATGCGGCAACGCAACACACAAGGCCCTCAGCGCCGATCCGACATGCCGGATGACCTCGGGCAGACCCGTAAACGAAGGACTACAATGCCGTCTCGAATGTAAGCAAAGCGAGCTGGAGTACAGGCATGGAATGCAAAGTAAGCTGGATGGGGCCGGATGGCATGGCGTTCGCGGCGGAGACCGGTAGCGGTCATCTGGTCGCAATGGATGGTGCGCCGGAAGGCGGTGGCCGCAATCTCGCGCCGCGCCCGATGGAAATGGTCCTGCTCGGAACCGGCGGTTGCACGGCGTACGACGTCGTAATGATCCTGAAGAAAAGCCGTCAGGAAATTGCCGGTTGCTCGGTCACGCTCAAGGCCGAGCGCGCGAGCGAAGACCCGAAGGTGTTCACCAAGGTCCACTTTCACTTCACGGTAACGGGCAAGAACCTGAACCCCGCAACCGTCGAACGCGCCATCAACCTGTCGCACGACAAGTACTGCTCCGCGTCGATCATGATCGCGAAGACGGCCGAACTGACGCACTCGTTCGATATCGTCGCAGGCTGAGCCGACGTTCGGGGCATCGCGCCCGCCACAAGGAAGTCACAAGGAAAAATGCCGGCGTCCATCACTGGACGCCGGCATTTTTTGTTTAGTGGCAAAGCGAGCCGATAAGCCGGATTCTGTGCACGCCCGCATCCGAAGATACCAACGCGTGGCAGTCATTCCTCTAGGCGCGCCATTACTGACGCGCTCAAGCTTCCTACCCGCAGACGTGACGGGGGCCCCATCCTGCATCTCGAAGATGCTAGCCTGCCTACTTGGAATTGCTCCGGGTGGAGGTTACCGTGCCGGTCTGCCTCGCAGCAGCCGCGGTGCGCTCTTACCGCACCGTTTCACCCTTACCTGATCCCGGCTTGCGCCGGGCCATCGGCGGTTTGCTTTCTGTTGCCCTGTTCCGCGTGTCACCACGGATGGCCGTTAGCCATCACCCTGCCCTGTGGAGTCCGGACTTTCCTCGCCCTTCCCGGTCGAAACCGGAAAAGCCGCGACTGCCTGGCTCGCTTTGCTGGGCGCGATTCTAGCATCGCTGGATCGGGTGCGCCGGCCGTGGCGGAACACCGACACGTCGTCGTAGAACGACGGTTCCTCGTTTTCGGGCCACCAGCCGGGGATACCGAGTACCGGCAAGGGCGCAAATGCCTGACTGCTTAGCGGCTCATCGGTGGAGAATTCGCGGCTGACCGTGTCGTCGAGCCAGGCGCTGCGGCGCTCGTCGGGCCACGCGAAATACTCAGGCGGTACGTCGACGATCCACGCATGCGCGGTGCAGGCCTTGAACGGCGTAATCAGTTTTTCTAGCAGCGCGTGTCCGAAGCAACGCGCCTCGCAGCGCTGTCCCCACGCGTCCCGGTTCGCGACGAACAGGCGCTGCCAGTCGAATGCGCGCAATGCTGCGCTCAGCGCCGGATCGGCGGTCGCGAACAGCACGGCGTTTTCATCGAAGAGCGTTAGTGCGTCGCGAGTACTGCCACGCGTCGGTCCGCGGCCCATCGAGCCCACCGCTGCCGAACCACGCGCTGTCTGCGCTGCCTTCATCCGTGGAAATTGAAACCACGATAAAGCGTTGAAGAAATCGTGCAGGTTGTGTCGCGTGGGTACGCAGCCGGTCGCGCCGATATGGGCTTCGTACGCGGTATGCGCGGGCAATTCGGATTGCGCGACGAACGCGAGCTGCCTGCCATCGAGCACTGTATGCCGCGATAGCTGCGCATCTGCGTTCATAGCGTCGAGCAAAGCGGCCTCGCTGGTCAGTGCCGCCTGTTGCCAGCGTCTACCGCGTACTGCGAACGGTGCAAACCAGGGCATCGACCAGTCGATGTCGGCAAAGCCCGGCACCTTGCGCACGACCGAAGACACAGCGCCGCGCTCCGCCGTTAGGCGAGGCGCCAGCCGATCGCCTCGCCGCCGCGCAACGGCACGACCGGCGTCTCGCCGACCGTGATTTCGTCGGGCAGCGTCCATTGTTCGCGATGCAGCGTCACCTGTTCGGTACTGCGCGGCAAGCCGTAGAAGTCCGCGCCAAAGAAGCTCGCGAAGCCTTCGAGGCGCGCCAGCGCGCCAACATTGTCGAACGCTTCCGCGTACAGCTCGAGCGCATGCAACGCGGTGTAGCAGCCCGCGCAGCCACATGCATGTTCTTTGAGCCCCTTCGCATGCGGCGCGCTGTCGGTGCCGAGGAAGAAACGCGGATTGCCCGACGTCGCCGCTTCGACCAGCGCCACGCGATGCGTCTCGCGCTTGAGCACCGGCAGGCAGTAGTAATGCGGCCGAATACCGCCGAGGAAAATCGCGTTGCGGTTGTACAGCAGGTGATGCGCGGTAATCGTCGCGCCGAGCAGTCCGGGCGCCGCATTTTCACCATTGATATAGTCGACTGAGTCCTTCGTCGTGATGTGCTCGAACACGACCTTCAGTGCCGGGAAGTCGCGCCGCAGCGGCGTCATCACGCGATCAATGAACACTTTTTCCCGATCGAACAGATCGATCGACGCATCGGTGACTTCGCCGTGCACGAGCAGCGGCATACCGGTTTCCTGCATCGCCTCGAGCGTCTTCGCGCACTTCGCGATGCTCGTCACGCCGGCGTCCGAGTTGGTCGTCGCGCCCGCCGGATAAAGCTTCACGCCATGCACGACCCCGCTTTCACGCGCCCGGCGGATCTCGTCGGCGGGCGTGTTGTCGGTGAGGTAGAGGGTCATCAACGGTTCGAACTTCACCCCCGGCGGAATCGCCGCGACGATCCGTTCGCGATACGCGAGCGCTTGCGCCGTGGTCGTCACCGGCGGCCGCAGGTTCGGCATGATGATCGCGCGGCCGAACTGGCGCGCGGTATGCGGCAGCACCGCCGCGAGCATCGCGCCGTCGCGTACATGCAGGTGCCAGTCGTCGGGGCGGGCCAGCGTCAGGGAATCGATAGGAGCGGTAGAAGCGGTCATGGCGAGAAGGATGGCGTTCACCGCGTGGCCATGCGACGTGGACAAACTGCAACATGACGGATCGCACTCCCGTCAATTTTGCTATTTGCTTATTTGCCGCGCCTGGCTCGGTGATATGCTTGGAAAATCATCATTGTAACGGGTCGATCCCGTTCACAGGCCCCGCCTCAGCATCATGTGCCAACTCCTCGGAATGAACTGCGCCGCGCCGACGGACGTCACGTTCTCCTTCACCGGCTTCGCAGCGCGCGGCGGTGTCACTGACCACCACGCCGACGGCTGGGGCATCGCGTTCTTCGAAGACAAGGCCTGCCGCCTGTTCATCGACCATCAGTCGTCGGCTACGTCGCCGATCGCGGAGATGGTCAAGCGCTATCCGATCAAATCGAAGAACACGATCGCGCACATCCGCAAGGCGACCCAAGGCCACATCCTGCTGGAAAACTGCCACCCGTTCATGCGCGAACTGTGGGGACGCCACTGGATCTTCGCGCACAACGGCGACTTGCAGGGCTATCAGCCGTTTCTAACCGGCGTTTATCAGCCGGTCGGCACTACCGATAGCGAACTCGCGTTCTGTGCCTTGCTGCAGGGGTTGCGCAAGCAGTTTCCCGGTAGCCAGCCGCCGCTCGACGAACTCTTCGCCGCGCTCGAAACGCTAACGCGCGAAATCACGCAGTTCGGCGTGTTCAATTTCCTGATGTCGAATGGCCAGGCGCTGTTCGCGCATTGCTCGACGCATCTGCATTACCTCGTGCGCCGCTGGCCGTTCTCGACCGCGCATCTGGTGGACACGGACGTATCGATCGATTTCGCGAAGTACACGACACCGGAAGACCGCGTTGCGGTCATCGCGACGCAGCCGCTCACCGACGACGAAGTGTGGACCGCCTTTGAACCCGGCGATCTGCTGATGTTCCAGCACGGCGAAGTGATCGGCCGCGTGAATGTGCCGGTGCCGCCGGCCGTGCTCGAAAAAGCGCGCAACCCGGCATGCGACGCATCTGCGTCGGCGACCATGATCCGTGAGCCGGTCGCACTCGATCTCGAAGCGGACGACGCGGCGGCATTCGAATCCTGACGCGCAGACTGCGCTATATCCGTTACGACGACAAAAAAGCCGCTTCCCAAGAGAAGCGGCTTTTTTTATGGCCTTGCACGCTATCGCGCCGTTCGACGCGACACCACACTTAATGCAGAATCTTCGCCAAAAACTCCTTCGCACGATCCGACTTCGGATTCGCAAAGAACTCTTCCTTGCGATCGTCCTCGACGATGAACCCCTGGTCCATGAAGATCACGCGATGCGCGACCTTCCGGGCAAAGCCCATCTCGTGCGTCACGCACATCATCGTCATACCTTCCTGCGCGAGTTCGACCATCACGTCGAGCACTTCGTTGATCATTTCCGGATCGAGTGCCGAGGTCGGTTCGTCGAACAGCATCGCGATCGGATCCATCGACAGCGCCCGTGCAATCGCCACGCGCTGCTGCTGACCGCCCGACAGTTGCCCCGGAAACTTGTCCGCATGCGCACGCAGTCCCACGCGATCGAGCAGCTTGAGCCCCTTCGCCGCCGCTTCATCCTTCGAACGACCAAGCACCTTGATCTGCGCCAGCGTCAGATTCTCGGTAATCGACAGATGCGGAAACAGTTCGAAATGCTGGAACACCATGCCGACTTTTGCGCGCAGCTTCGACAGGTTCGTCTTCTTGTCGCCGACCGATTGTCCATCGATCAGGATCTCGCCTGACTGAAACGGCTCAAGCCCGTTCACCGTTTTGATGAGCGTCGATTTACCCGACCCCGAAGGTCCGCAAACCACCACCACTTCACCCTTTTTGACTTCCGTCGTGCAGTCGGTCAGTACCTGGAATTGACCGTACCACTTCGAGACGTTCTTGATAGAAATCATCGTGCGACCTTTTTCTGAAGACCTTTGACAAGGCTCGACGCAATCACGCAAACCACGAAATAACACGCGCCCGCGAACAGTACCATTTCGACATTCACACCGTCACGGTCGCCAATATTCGTAGCGGTACGGAAGAAGTCGGCGAGGCTGATCACGTAGACGAGCGACGTATCCTGGAACAGCACGATGGCTTGCGTGAGCAGCAGCGGAACCATCGCGCGGAATGCCTGCGGCAGCACCACGAGGCGCATGGCCTGGCTGTAGCTCATGCCGAGCGCGAACGACGCATTGACCTGACCGCGCGGCACCGCCTGAATTCCCGCACGAATAATTTCCGAGTAATACGCCGCTTCGAACAGCGAAAACGCCACCATCGCAGACGCGAGGCGAATATCGATGTCCGGCGAAAGACCCAGCACGTTTTGCAGCACCTGCGGCACGATCAGGAAGAACCACAGCAGGACCATCACGAGCGGGATCGAACGAAACACCGTGACGTAGCCCTTCGCGAACCACTCGAACGGCTTGAACGACGACAGCCGCATGATGGCGAGCACCGTGCCCCAAACGATACCGATCACGATGGCGAGCAAGGTGATCTGGATCGTGACGATCGCTCCGGTCCACAGCGTCGGCAAGGCGCCCGGAATACCACTCCAGTCGAAATGATGCATCACTTACCTCCGATATAGCCGGGCAGACGGCTCTTGCGTTCGACCCAGCGCATGAGCTGCATCACGACGAGATTGATGATCACGTATGCGACCGTGACCGCAATGAACGACTCGTAGGTCTGCGCGGTGTAGTCGACCAGCTGGCGAGCCTGCGCGGACAGATCGAGCAACCCGATCGTCGACGCAACCGCCGAGTTCTTGAAGATGTTCAGGAACTCCGACGTGAGCGGCGGCACGATGATCCGGTACGCAACCGGTAGCAACACGTAGCGATAGGTTTGCCATTGCGTGAGGCCCATCGCGAGGCCCGCGGCACGCTGGCCGCGCGGCAGTGCGTTGATCCCCGAGCGCACCTGTTCGCACACGCGCGCGGCGGTAAAGAGACCGAGGCAGATGATCGCCGAAGAAAAGAACTGCGCGTTGGGCGGCAGTTGCTTGAACCAGGTACCGATCGAAGCAGGCAGCAGCTCCGGTATCACCAGATACCAGATGAAGAACTGCACGATCAGCGGAATGTTCCGGAAGATCCCGACGTAGAGGGTGCCGATGCCGGACAGCCATTTGTTCGGCACGGTGCGTAGCACCCCGAACAACGACCCGACAATCAACGCGATCACCCATGCCGCCAGCGACACCGTGATCGTCACCCAGAAGCCGGAGATCAACCAGCCGAGATAGGTAGTCGGCTCGCCGGTGGAAACCGGACTTAGCAGAATGTCCCAGTTCCAGTGATATGACATAACGAAGACTCCACAACAAAAAGAAACGGAAGAAGCGCGCGGCCTCTTCCGTTTCGTTCAGCGTACTGAACTGACCAACTAGGGTTTAATCGATTACCTTGTCGTTCGGGCTCTTGAAGAGCGCCTTCATGTCGTCGCTTTCCGGGAAGTTCAGGTTGAGACCCTTCGGCGGAATCGGCGTTTCGAACCACTTCTTGTAGATCTGGTCCGCTTCACCCGAGGTTTCGACCTTCGCGATTGCGTCGTCGACCACCTTCTTGAACTCAGGATCGTTCTTGCGCATCATGCAGCCGTACGCTTCATGCGATTGCGGCGTACCGACAATCACGAAATCGTTCGGCGACTTCGACTTGGCGCGTTCGCCTGCGAGCAGTGCATCGTCCATCATGAATGCAGCGGCACGGCCCGTTTCGAGCGTCTGGAACGACTCGCCATGATCCTTCGCGCTGATGATGTTCATGCCCAGGCTCTTGTCCTGGTTCATCTTGCGCAGCAGCCGCTCGGACGTGGTGCCTGCCGTCGTGACGACGGTCTTGCCCTTCAGATCGGCGAAGTCCTTGATGCCCGAATCTTTGCGCGTCATCAGGCGCGTACCGATCACGAAAATCGTGTTCGAGAATGCTGCCTGTTGCTGGCGCTCGAGATTGTTCGTCGTCGAGCCGCACTCGATGTCGACCGTACCGTTCTGGACCAGCGGAATCCGGTTCTGCGACGTGACCGGCGTGAACTTGACCTTCAAGTTGGGCAGATTAAGCTTCTGCTTCACTGCTTCGACAACCTTCATCTGGAACTCATACGAGTAACCGATGACGTTCTGCTTGTCGTCGTAATACGAGAACGGAATCGACGATTCGCGGTGGCCCAGCGAAATGACCCCCGTATCCTTGATTTTCTTCAGCGTTCCGGCTTCCTGTGCGTGTGCACCCACCGTAAACAGCCCCAGGGTGGCGAGCAGCAGCGCAGCTTTTTTAACCTTCATGTGTGATCTCCTTGGCATAACCGCGCCAGTTTAGCAAAGTAACCAATATGAAAGTAATTGTTGTAAACCATGTCGGCTTCGACAGCTTGTCGTAGTGCTTTGGTAATGCGCAGGTATAAAAAAGCGGGCGGCATCGCATGGATGCCGCCCGCCGGTACTGCGCGCGGTCTTGTCGACCGCGTCTGAACCTAGAGAACCAAGCCGGAAATCAGCCTGGATGCAGGTCGATCAAGGGTACAGTCCGCGCATTTCGCGCGCCTGCAGGATCCGCTTACACGCGACGATAAACGCCGCCGTGCGCACCGACACCTTCTGTTCGCTCGATACCTGCCACACCGCTGCAAACGCTTCGCGCATCACGCGTTCGAGGCGCTGGTTGATCTCGTCCTCGGTCCAGAAGAAGCTCGAGAAATCCTGCACCCACTCGAAGTACGACACCGTCACGCCACCCGCATTGGCCACCACGTCCGGAATGACGAGGACGCCCTTGTCGTGCAGGATGTCGTCGGCGGCGGTCGTGGTCGGGCCGTTGGCGCCTTCCACGATGATCTTCGTGCGGATCTTGTGCGCGTTCTTTTCGGTGATCTGGTTTTCGAGCGCGGCCGGAATCAGGATGTCCGTTTCGATGGTCCAGAATTCGTCGTTCGCGATCGGATCGGCACCGGCAAAACCGCCTACGCCACCGGTCTTCGCCACGTGTTCGAGCAGCGCGGCCGAATCCAGCCCGGTCGATTTGTACAGCGAACCCGTGTGATCCTGCACCGCGACGATCTTCGAACCGGCTTCCTGGAACAGACGTGCAGCGATCCCGCCGACGTTGCCGAAGCCCTGCACTGCGATGCGTGCGCCTTCGATGTCGAAGCCGATGCGGCGCGCCGCTTCACAGCCGACGACGAACACGCCACGACCCGTCGCTTCGCGACGACCCAGCGAACCACCGAGCGTGATCGGCTTGCCCGTCACGACGCCCGTGGCCGTCTGGCCCTGGTTCATCGAGTAGGTGTCCATCATCCACGCCATGATCTGCTCGTTCGTGTTCACGTCCGGCGCAGGAATGTCGGTGTTCGGTCCGATGATGATGCCGATTTCGCTGGTGTAGCGACGCGTCATACGCTCGAGTTCGCCACGCGACAGCGTGCGCGGATCGACGCGGATACCGCCCTTCGCGCCGCCGTACGGTACGTTCACCGCCGCATTCTTCACCGACATCCAGGCCGACAGCGCCATCACTTCCGACAGCGTGACATCCTGGTGATAACGCACGCCGCCCTTGCCCGGACCGCGCGACACGTTGTGCTGCACGCGGTAGCCTTCGAAGTGCGCAACGGTGCCGTTATCGAGTTCGATAGGGACGTCGACGATCAGGATCCGCTTCGGGCGCTTCAGCGTTTCGAGCCAGCGCGACAGCGGGCCGAGATACGGCGCGACGCGGTCGACCTGCCGCAGATAGTTACCCCACGGGCCGAGATTGTCGCTATTGAGGTAGGACGGGACGGACTGCAAAGATGATGCGGACTGCGGTTGTGATGACATGAACGCTCCAGCGTCGATCGGGTGCGCACATTGTCGAAAAACGCCGTTGTGAAATCCAATGCCGTTTGTTCATCCCGTTATGCTTTTCACGCATAACGTCGAAAAAGTCGAAAAAAGCGGTCGCGAAACGGTATGGCCGCAATCGCACTCAGCCGGTACGCTCCGTCAGTTCCGCGCTCACGATATCCCACAGCTTGCGGATTAGCACATGGCGCGGATCGTCGCCCTGCACCGCCATCTTGTCGCGATACAGGCGGATTTCCATCGTCAGTGTGAACTGGCCTTCAGCGACGCCGCGCGTCGCGCGATCGAGCCGGACGAGACGCCCGTCGGCGGTCGCGTCCTCGACCGCGCTGTGCGGCAGGAAGGCGATGCCGTGCCCGGCCAGCGCCATGGCCTTTAACCCTTCGGCCATATCGGTTTCATACACGCGGTCGAGATAGAGCCGCGCCGGCGCGTTGGCGATGATTACCTCGGTCATCCGTCCGAGGTACGCATTCGCCGTGTACGACAGATACGGCGCCGGTGCATCCGGCGTACCTGGCAGCGTGTAACGGGGCCGCCCGGCGCGCGAAGCCGCCGAAAACGGACTGATTGTCTCGATGCCGATGGTCAGCATGTCGTAGCGCGCAGGGTCGAGAGCAACCGGGTGGCTCGGATGGTGATAACCCATCACGAGGTCGCAGCCGCCTTCCACCAGCGAGAGCACCGCGTCGTGCACGTTCAGCGCGCGCAGCCGCGTGTGAACCGGGCCAAGGCGCGATTCGATGCGCTGCAGCCAGCCCGGAAAGTAGGTGAGCGAAAGCGTGTGCGGCACGGCGAACTCGATGGTCGCCGCGGGCGTTCCGGTATGCCCGCGCAGCAGCGTGCGCGCTTCGTGGAACTGCGAGAGCATCGCCAGCGCCTGCTCGTAGAACACCTGCCCGGCCCCCGTGAGCCGCGTCGGATAGACCGAACGATCGATCAGTTCCGTGCTGAGCCACGCTTCGAGCGCCTGGATGCGGCGCGAGAACGCCGGCTGCGTGACATGGCGCAGTTCCGCCGAGCGGCTGAAACTGTGGGTTTCCGCAAGCGAAACGAAGTCTTCAAGCCATTTCAGTTCCATGGGACCTTGGGCGGCGGGCAGTAAGTAGCGGCATTCTAGCGGCGCGGCGCGATTCGGGCGGCGCCGCGCAGGTACAAAGCGGGGCCTCGCAGGGCCGCAGCCCGCACGGTGGTAAAATTCGCGGTTCTTCCGATCTTCACCCTCCGGTCCGCCCCATCATGTCCGACACCCGCCCCGACACCCTGTTCGCGCTTACCGCGCTGTCCCCGCTCGACGGCCGCTATGCGTCGAAAACCGAAGCCCTGCGCGAGTGGCTCTCGGAGGCTGCGTTCATGCGCCATCGCGTGACCGTCGAAATCCACTGGCTGATCGCGCTGTCGCGCGCCGGTCTCGCCGAAGTGCCGCGTTTCTCCGATGCGTCCGAGCAGTTCCTGCTGCAACTCGTCGAGCGCTTCACCGCACACGACGCCGCGCGCATCAAGGACATCGAGCGCGTGACGAATCACGACGTAAAAGCGGTCGAATACTGGCTGAAGGAATCGGTGAAGGGCCAGCCCGAGCTGGAACGCGCAAGCGAGTTCATCCACTTCGCGTGTACGTCGGAAGACATCAACAACACGTCGCACGGCCTGATGCTTGCCGGTGCGCGCGAACACGTCATGCTGCCTGCACTGCGCTCGGTGTACGAACGCCTCGTCAAGCTCGCGCACCTGCACGCCGAACAGCCGATGCTGTCGCGCACGCATGGTCAGCCTGCCAGCCCGACGACGCTCGGCAAGGAAATCGCTAACGTCGCCGCGCGGCTCGAACGTGCAATCGAACGCATCGCCAAAGTCGAACTGCTCGGCAAGATGAACGGCGCGGTCGGCAACTTCAATGCGCATCTGTCCGCGTATCCGGAGTTCGACTGGGAAGCGTTTTCGCGCGATGTGGTCGAGCAGCGCCTGAAGCTGAAATTCAATCCGTACACGATCCAGATCGAGCCGCACGACTACATGGCCGAACTGTTCGACGCCGTCGCGCGTGCGAACACGATCCTGCTCGATCTCGACCGCGACGTGTGGGGCTACATCTCGGTCGGCTATTTCAAGCAGAAAACGAAGGCCGGTGAAATCGGTTCGTCGACGATGCCGCACAAGGTCAATCCGATCGACTTCGAAAACTCGGAAGGCAATCTCGGCCTCGCGAACGCAACGCTGCGGCACCTCGCCGACAAGCTGCCGGTGTCGCGCTGGCAGCGCGATCTGACCGACTCGACGGTGCTGCGCAATATCGGCGTCGCGTTCGGTTACTCGCTGCTTGCCTACGACGCGTTGATCCGCGGTCTCGACAAGCTCGAAGTCAATCCGCAGCGTCTGAACGACGATCTCGACAACTGCTGGGAAGTGCTTGCGGAGCCGGTGCAGACGGTAATGCGCCGCTACGGCATCGAGAATCCGTACGAGCAGTTGAAGGAACTGACGCGCGGCAAGGGCATTACGCGCGAAGGGTTGCAGACGTTCATCGGCGGTTTGCAGATTCCCGCCGATGCGAAAGAGCGTCTGCTTGCGATGACGCCGGCGTCGTATGTCGGCAAGGCGATTGAACTCGCGAAGCGGATCAAGTAACGGTCGTTCTTCGGCATGAGCGGTGGCGGCTTTAAGTAACGTAACGCACACGCCGCCGGCAATAAAAAAGGCGCTTCCTGAAGTGCACCTCAAAGTTGGACATTGATCCATGCTTTGAAGGTGCAGTTCAGGAAGCGCCTTTTCTTCGTGCGCCCGATGCGCTGCCTGCCGCGCTACCGCTAGCTAGTTACGCTCCATCGCGCGTCTTCAGTTGCGCGAGCACCTCGTCGACGATCTGTTCCGGCGTCAGATCGATGCTCACCGTGATTGCTTCTTCAGCGTCCGGTTCTTCTAAAGTATCGAGCTGGCTTTGCAGCAGCGACGGATCGAAGAAATGACCGGTGCGCGTCTTCAACCGTTCGCGCAGCGTTTCCAGCGAGCCATGTAAATACACGAAAACTACGTCGCGATCGCCATTGCGCAGGATGTCGCGATACGAGCGCTTCAGCGACGAACACGTGAACACCGCCGTCTCGCTGGCCCGCTGCTTTTCCTCGATCGCTTCGCGGATCGTGCGCAGCCACGGCCAGCGGTCTTCGTCGGTCAGCGGAATGCCGTGATGCATCTTCTCCTTGTTGGCGGCGCTGTGAAACGCGTCGCCATCGGTGAAGTCGCAGTGCAGGCGCTCCGCCAGCATCTCGCCGATGCGCGTCTTGCCTGCGCCCGACACGCCCATTGCTATCAAGATCATCTACTGCTCCTTACAGGACCGCCGCGAGAGCGAACGTCAAACCGAGTCCCATCACCGAAATGATGGTTTCGCAGAGCGACCATGTCTTGAAGGTCTGCCCCACTGTCATGCCGAAGTATTCCTTGACCAGCCAGAAACCGCCGTCGTTCACGTGCGAAAAGATCAGCGAGCCGCAACCGGTGGCCAGCACCAGCAGTTCCGGGCTCACCTGCGCGCCGGCCGCCGACGCGATCGGCGCGACGATACCGCACGCGGTCGTCATGGCAACCGTCGCGGAACCGGTTGCGAGGCGGATCAGCGCAGCGACGAACCAGCCGAACAACAGCGGCGACAGATGCGCGTTCGTCGCGACTTCGACGATCTCTTTCGAAATGCCGCTGTCCATCAGCACACGGCCAAAGCCGCCGCCTGCACCGACAATCAGTGTAATCCCCGCGATTGGCGCGAGACAGTCGCCGCAGAATTTCTGGATCTGCTCGCGATTAAAGCCGCGCTTTGCACCGAAGGTCCAGAAGCTCACGAGTACGGAGATCAGCAGTGCGACGTCGGAGTTGCCGACGAATTTCAGCAGATCGTTCGGCAGGGTCTTCGGTGCCGAAACAAGATCGGCCCAACTGCCGATCAGCATCAGGATCACCGGCAGCAGGATCGTGAAGAGGGTGACACCGAAGCTTGGCAGCGTGCGCTTTGCGGCCGGCTTCCCATCGTCTTTTGCGTCACTCTTCGCATTGCTCTTTGCGCCGTCCTGCGAGCTCGAATCAGTGAACTGCGCCGCGAGCGCATTGTGTTCCGGCAGCTTGATATAGCGGTGTATCAGCAGCGCGAACAACGGACCTGCGACAATCGCCGTCGGAATACCGACGATCAACCCATACAGAATGGTCTTGCCGATGTCCGCGTGATACGCCTGCACCGCAAGCATCGCGGCCGGATGCGGCGGAATCAGTCCGTGCACGACCGATAACCCCGCGACCATCGGCAGCCCGATCAGCAGCAGCGATTTACCAGTGCGCTTCGCAACGTTGAACGCGATCGGGATCAGCAGCACGAAGCCGACTTCGAAGAACACCGGCAAGCCGACGATCACCGCGACGCACACCATCGCCCAGTGAATATGCTTCTCGCCGAACCAGTCGATCAGCGTCGTCGCGACGCGCTCCGCGCCACCCGATTCGGCCATCATCTTGCCGAGCATCGTGCCGAGGCCGACGACGATCGCGATGTGTCCGAGCGTATTGCCGTTGCCGGTTTCGAACGACTTCACGATCTGGCTCATCGGCATGCCGACCGCAAGCCCGAGCAGTAGCGAGACGATGATCAGGACGAGGAAGGGATACACCTTGTAGCGCGTGATCAACAGGATCAGCGCCGCGATGGCGATCAAGGCGTAAACGAGCAGCATGCTGCCGTGAACTGCGTCCATGAGTGAAGCGCCTCCTCTGCGTTATCGATATGGATGCAACGCGCGGGCATCCTGCGTGGCAACTCGACGCAGCGCCGATGAAATCGCCGCGTGGTCGCTGAATTCTACTGTTTGTTGTGGTGGATGGCGCGCGAACATTGCATTGGATGCGGGCTGACGTCGCTGCAGTGCAGCGCACGGCACAGTGCAGCCGTTACCCGAACTGCTGAATCGAATTGCGTACGGCGTGGCGCCACAACAGCACAGAGCCTCGCCACACAGCCTGTCGGCTGCATCGGCGAGGCTCTGTATGCAAGCGTCGTTCCCGCTAGCTTCGATCCGTACGCACGTCTACGTTCAACGCACAGGCGGCGCCAGTTCGCTGGCCGCGCGTGCGAGGCGCGTGACTTCCGCCCAGTTCTGCGCAGCCACGGCGGACTTCGGCGTCAACCACGAGCCACCGACGCACACCACGTTCGGCAACGCGAGGAAATTCAGCGCTGATTCCGCAGTGATGCCGCCCGTCGGGCAGAACTTCAACGTCGGAAACGGACCGTGAAACGCTTGCAGCATCGGCACGCCGCCCGCCGGTTGCGCAGGGAAAAACTTGACGATCTCGTAGCCGAGTTCGAGCGCCGCGATGATGTCAGTCGGCGTCATGACACCGGGCAGCAGCGGCAGACCCGCATCGAGCGCGGCCTGATGCATTTCCTTCGTCAGACCCGGCGACACGCCGAACTGCGCGCCCGCTTTCTTCGCGAGTGCGCATTGCTCGGGCCGCGTGATCGTGCCGACACCGACGACGATATCGTCGGCGAGTCCGCTCGCGCGTTCGATTGCTTTCAGGCCCGCTTCGGTACGCAGCGTGATCTCGAGAACCTTCACACCGCCAGCATGCAGCGCGCGCGAAACGCTTTCGCCCTGTTCCGCCGAATCGAATGCGAGGACCGGAATGACCGGGCCGAGGCGCACGATGTCGCTTACTGTTTTTGTCGTCATGGTCATGCTCCTTGTTTCTGCAATTCTTCGAGGGTGTGATGGATCTCGGGGCGCTCGCCGACCAGCGGGCCGAATACCGATGCACCCAGTTCCGCCGGCGCCGCCGCCGCGCGAAACACACCGTACAGTTCCCGGCCGAAGCCGACTTCGTTGCCCGCCTGATGTACCGGTTCGGCTTCCGGACGCGCGGCCCACTCCGTTGCATCGATATCGATGTCCAGCACGCCGGCTTCGGCGTCGATGACGATCGTGTCGCCGGTACGCACCTTGCCGAGCGGCCCTTGCAGCAGCGCTTCGGGCGACACGTGGATCACCGCGGGCACCTTGCCCGACGCGCCGGACATACGCCCGTCCGTGACGAGCGCGACATGGAAACCCTGATCCTGCAACACACCGAGCAGCGGCGTCAAACGATGCAGCTCCGGCATGCCGTTTGCACGCGCGCCCTGGAACCGCACGATCGCGACGAAGTCGCGCTTCAGCTCGCCGTTATCGAATGCTTCCTGCACCGCTTCCTGCGAATCGAATACGATCGCGGGCGCAGTCACCTTGCGATGCGCCGCGGCCACCGCCGAAATCTTGATCACGCCGCGCCCGAGCTTGCCCTGCATCAGACGCAAACCGCCGTCCGCCTGGAACGGATCTTCGATGCCGCGCAGCACGGTCGTGTCCTCGCTCTTCGGTGCGCCGTCGACCCACGTCAACTGGCCATCGAGCAATTTCGGTTCCTGCGTGTAGTGCGACAGGCCACGACCCGCGACCGTCGTCACGTCTTCATGCAGCAAGCCGCCTTCGAGCAGGTTGCGCACGAGGAACGCGACGCCGCCCGCCGCGTGGAAATGATTCACGTCGGCCTTGCCGTTCGGGTAAATCTTCGCGAGCAGCGGCACGGTCTGCGACAGTTCGTCGAAGTCGTCCCAGTCGATCATCACGCCGGCGGCCCGCGCAATCGCGACGAGGTGCAGCGTGTGGTTGGTCGAGCCACCGGTTGCGAGCAACGCGACGATGCCGTTGACGATCGCCTTCTCGTCGACCACGTGGCCGATCGGCGTGTAGTGGCCACGTTCGACAGTCAGATCGAGCACGCGGCGCGCCGCGGCAGCCGTGAGTGCGTCGCGCAGCGGCGTATGCGGATGAACGAAGGCCGAACCCGGCAGATGCAGGCCCATCACTTCCATCAGCATCTGGTTGCTGTTCGCGGTGCCGTAGAACGTGCACGTGCCGTGGCCGTGATATGCGGCAGCTTCGGCTTCGAGCAGCGCGTCGCGGCCGACCTTGCCGGTCGCGAACTGCTGGCGGATCTTCGCCTTGTCATCGTTCGACAGACCGCTCGCCATCGGGCCGGCCGGTACGAAGATCGTGGGCAGGTGACCGAACTGCAATGCACCGATCAGCAGGCCCGGCACGATCTTGTCGCAGATGCCGAGACACAGCGCGGCATCGAACATGTTGTGGGTCAGCGCAATCGCCGTGCTCATCGCGATCACTTCGCGCGAGAACAGCGACAGCTCCATGCCCGCATTGCCTTGCGTCACGCCGTCGCACATCGCGGGTACGCCGCCTGCGAACTGCGCGACGCCGCCGTTTTCGCGCGCGGCCTGCTTGATGAGATCGGGATAGTCCTTGTACGGCGCATGCGCCGACAGCATTTCGTTATACGAGGAGACGATGCCGATGTTCGGCGCGCGAATGGCCTTGATCGTGAGTTTGTCGTTGCCTTCGAGGCCCGCGAATCCGTGTGCGAGGTTCGCGCACGAGAGCGCGCCGCGCGCCGGGAACTTGCCCTGCGCCGCATCGATACGGGCGAGATAGGCTGCGCGCGTGGGCTTGCTGCGCTCGATCACGCGTCGCGTGACCTTCATCAAATGCGAATGCGGGGAAACCATCGAATCTCCTTCGTCTTCTGGCGGGGACGTGATGCACAGGTAAGGCGTGGCCGGGTGGTCCCGGCATCTTGATTCGAATGTTAGTAGAAAAACTACACGCCTGCAACGCGAATTCTGCTCCTGGTCGCCGCACTCTCTTTTCGCCTAAGCCCAACACACGCGGCGCTTACGGCTTTTTCCCATGGGGCATAGGGAATACACCTACGCCGAATATGTAGTATTTGTACAAACCGGCGAATCCGCTATAGTCCACGGATCTTTCAGCATAGTGCGAGTTTTCCGATGATGCTGTCCCAGGTAGAAGCGATGCGCGACCAGTTGCGGCCGTCCGAGCGCAAGCTCGCCGATTACGTGCTCGAAGCGCCGCGCGAGGTGCTCGATCTGTCGATGACGGAAGTGGCACAGCGTGCCGGCGTGAGCCAACCGACCATCGCGCGCTTCTGTCACGCGCTCGGATTTTCGGGCTTCCGCGAATTCAAGATCCGCCTCGCGCAAGGCGTCGCCGCCGATGTACCCGCTGTCTACCGCGACGTGCGCCCCGACGAACCGGTGCCCGGCGTAGCGGCGAAGGTCCTCGACCGGACGATCGGCGCGCTGATCCAGGTGCGCAACAATCTTTCGTCGGATGCACTCGCCGATGCGATCGCGCTGCTCGCGGGCGCGCGGCGCATCGAGTTCTACGGTGCGGGCGGCTCCGGCATCGCAGCCCAGGACATGCAGCACAAGTTCTTCCGGCTCGGCATGCCGAGCGTCGCGTATTCGGACCCGCAGACGTATCTGATGTCCGCGGCGCTGCTCGGTCCTGGCGACGTCGTCGTCGCGATCTCGAACACCGGGCGCACACGTGACATCGTCGACGCGGCGAAAGCGGCGCTCGACGGCGGCGCAAAAGTGATCGCGGTCACGCACGGCAATTCGCCGCTCGCACGGCTCGCATCGGTCGGACTGCATGCGAACGTCGATGAAGACACCGACGTGTTCTCACCGATGACTTCGCGAACGTCGCATCTCGCGATCGGCGATATTCTCGCGGTCGGCGTCGCGCTGCAGTGCGGGCCGGCGTTGACTGAAAAACTGGCGGGAGCGAAGGACCTGATTACGCGCAGGCGTATTGGTCCGAAGGAGTGAAGCGGAGGCGCGCAACGCTTGCTGGCGTTGCGGCATGTTGCAGGCAAGAGGCCGGCGGGGCCGGCCGCCTCAAGCCGCTCAGAACGGCTTGATCACCACCAGCGCAACGGCTGCTAGCAACCCAAGCACAGGCAGCTCGTTATACATGCGATACCACTTGTGCGAGCGACGGTTTTCGCCGCGCTCGAAAGTCGCGAGCAACCTGCCGCAATACGCGTGATAGATCACGAGCAGCGCGACAACACCGACCTTCGCGTGAATCCAGCCCTGCCCGCGTCCAACGCCGATCACGAGCCACAACCACAGTCCGCACAGCAATGCAGGCACCGCGATGAACGTCATGAAGCGAAACAGCTTGCGCGCCATGATGAGCAGACGCTTGATCGCCGCGGGCTCCGTCTCCATCGCAAGGTTCACGAAAATGCGCGGCAGGTAGAACAATCCGGCAAACCAGGCAGCCACCAGAACGATGTGAAACGTCTTGACCCAGAGCATCGGCGGTCCTCGATGAGATGTTGTTGCCTTGTGGCGACCGGCGCGGCCGCCCGCGGCATGATTGACTGCGGGTACGAGAAGCAGATCGCGCGCTAATGCAATCAACGCAATGAATGCAGCGTGCGCGCGGTTTTACAGGCGATCTATTGCCGCCCTTCGCCATGCCCAAGCACGACGTATTTCAGCGAAGTCAGCCCTTCGAGTCCGACCGGTCCGCGCGCATGCAGCTTGTCGTTCGAAATGCCGATCTCCGCGCCGAGACCGAACTCGAAGCCGTCGGCAAAACGCGTCGACGCGTTGACCATCACGCTCGCCGAATCGACTTCGCGCAGGAAGCGCATCGCGCGGTCGTGATCTTCGGTAACGATCGCGTCGGTGTGCGCGGAACTGTACGTGTTGATGTGATCGATCGCCGCATCGAGTCCATCGACGATCTTGATCGCGAGCACTGGCGCGAGATATTCGGTGCGCCAGTCTTCTTCGGTGGCATCGACGAGCGGGCCGATCTTCGCCGCTTCGAGTACCGCGCGCGCCGCCGGATCGACGCGCAGCTCGACCTGCTTGTCGCGATACAGCGTGCCGAGTGGCGGCAGTATTTCCTTGGCGATACCGCGGGCGACAAGCAGCGTTTCCATCGTGTTGCAGGTGCCGTAGCGATGCGTCTTCGCGTTATCGCACACGGTCAGCGCCTTCGTGAGATCCGCGCGATCGTCGACATACACGTGGCAGATACCGTCGAGATGCTTGATCATCGGCACGCGAGCTTCTTCCATCAGACGCGCAATCAGGTTCTTGCCGCCGCGCGGCACGATCACGTCGACGTATTCGGTCATCGTGATCAACACGCCAACGGCTGCGCGGTCCGACGTTTCCACAACCTGCACCGCGTCCTGCGGCAGGCCGGCTGCTTCCAGCCCTTCGCCAATCAGCTTCGCGAGCGCCGTATTGCATTCGAGTGCTTCGGAACCGCCGCGCAGGATCGTCGCGTTGCCGGACTTCAGGCACAGCGCGGCCGCATCGATCGTTACGTTCGGACGCGATTCGTAGATGATCCCGATCACGCCGAGCGGTACGCGCATCTGGCCGACCTGGATGCCGCTCGGACGATATTTGAGGTTGGTGATTTCGCCAATCGGGTCGGGCAACGCAGCCACCTGGCGCAAGCCTTCGATCATCGTCTTCAGCGCCTTGTCGGACAGCGTGAGGCGATCGATGAACGCGGCGTCGAGCCCTTTCTCGCGGGCCCGCGCGACATCGCGTGCGTTGGCGGTTTTGAGCAGCGCGGCATCGCGCTCGATGGCGTGTGCGACCGCGTCGAGCGCGGCATTCTTCGCCGCCGTCGACGCCCGTGCCATCGCACGCGATGCGTGGCGGGCGCGGCGGCCGAGGTCCGTCATGTACTGATCGATATCCATCTTCGTGATTCTCGGGTGCCCACGCGAACCGCAAACTGCAAATTGCGGCCGGCGCGGCGTACTGCGGGGTTGAGCAGGAGATGCGTCGATTGTAAGTCTTGTGGCGCGGGTTTGTCAGCGGCCGCTCCGTAGTGTCGGGCTGACTTGTTCGTACTGCCGCAGGAGGTTGCGGCAGGCGTGCTACGACGCGTCGGCTAACCCGCGCGACGCGCCGGCGCACCGCCCGATGGTGCATTGCGCGGCGCGGCAACACTCATCGCCAGTTCGAACAGCCCGTCCCATGGATCAGGCGGCGGATTGTCGCGCGGCTGGCCCGGCGTGTTGCCCGACAGTCCCTTCACCTGCCTGTCGAGCCGAGCGGCAAGCGCGAGGCCTTTTTCCAATGCGGGCTCTGTGATGCGCGACAGCGCCGGTCCGACGAGCCGTTCGCGCGGACCCCAGACACGGTTCTCGCGCAGCAGCATCGCGAGCGGTTTGCCCGCAGCGACACCGCGCTTGATGCGCAGCAGCGTGCGCACTTCCTCGACCACGGCCCACAACACCAGCACCGCCGCCTCGCCTTCGCCGCGCAGACCGTCGAGCATGCGCGAAAGCCGCCCGACGTCGCCGGCAAGCATCGCTTCGTTCAGCTTGAATACGTCATAGCGCGCCACGTTCAGCACGGCATCGTGAACCTGCTCGAAGCTCAACGCACCGGCTGGATAGAGCAGCCCGAGCTTCTGGATTTCCTGATGCGCGGCGAGCAGATTGCCCTCCACACGCTCAGCGATAAATTGCAGCGCGCGTCGCCCGTCTTCCCCGGCTGCCATCCGCTGCCCCTGCTGCGCGAGCCGCTGGCCGATCCAGTTCGGCAACTGCGCGCGTTCGATCGAATCGACCTTCAATGCGACGCCTGCTTCGGACAGCGCCGTGAACCAGCCGGCCTTCTGCGTCGCGGCGTCGAGCCGTGGCAGCGTGACGAGCGTCAGCACTTCGTCATTCACCGCGGCAGCAAGCGTCTTCAGCGCATCCGCGCCTTCCTTGCCTGGTTTGCCCGATGGAATCCGCAGTTCGACGAGTTGCCGGTCGCCGAACAGCGACATCGACTGGCTCGCGCCTAGCAGCGAACTCCAGTCGAAGCCACGCTCGACGGTGAACACCGAGCGATCGGTGAAGCCGGCCGCGCGCGCCGCCGCACGAATGCGGTCGCACGCTTCCTGCGCGATCAGATGCTCATCGCCGTACACGACGTAGAGGCCCGCGAGTCCTTTCGCGAGGTGTGTGTCGAGCGAGTCGAGTCGCAGTTGCATGACTAGATGCCGGTGAAAATCGTCATGCCGTTCACAGCGGCGGCGGCGGCAGCGGTGCGCGCGGCGAGACACCCGGCACCTGCTGGCCAGGGCCGGGATGCAGCGTGTGCACGACCGAGAGACGGCGCATCAACTGGTCGACGGCGTCGTTGCGCATGTCGGCGATCAGCAGGTCGTATTCCGCCGACTTCGCCTGCGAGTACTGGTCGCTATAGGTCATCGCACGGTTCAGCGCGATCGCGCTAGGTGGAATGAGCAGCGTGCCGTCCGCGCCCACGAGCGAGTAGTTCAGCGTGTAGTTGATCTGGTATTCCTCGACAACGCCCAGCGAATTCAGCGTCAACACGCTGGTGCCCTGCCCTTCCGACAGCCGCAGCGTCGCGTCGGCGTTGGCTGCGTTGTTCACCACCACCGTGTCGCTGCCGCCTTCCACCATCCGCGTGAGGCGCGCGACACCGGCTGGCGCTCCGCCGGCGACCGCCAGGCGCTTGAACGCATAGTCCTGCTGGCCGCGCAGCTGAAAACCACACGCGGACAGAATCAGCGCACTGCACGTCAGCATCAGAAACGATTTGCGAATCACATTAGCTCCCTGGTTCGCAGTAAATCCCGCGGTGCGTCGATATCAAACGACGATGTTCACGAGCCGGCCCGGCACGACGATCACCTTCTTCGGCGGCTTGCCTTCGCTGAACTTCGCAACCATCTCGTGCGCGAGCGCTGCCGCTTCGATCGCTTCGCGCGGCGCATCCTTCGCGACCGTCACAGCGCCGCGCACCTTGCCGTTCACCTGCAGCACGAGCTCGATCTCAGTTTGCTCGAGCGCCGCTTCGTCGACCTTCGGCCACGGTGCGTCGAGCAGCGAACCGAATTCGTCGGCATAGCCGAGTTCGCGCCACAACTGGAACGTGACGTGCGGCACGACCGGGTACAGCACGCGCAGCAGCACGCTGTAGGTTTCGCGCAGCACGGCGGGCTGCGCGCCCTTCGCGCCTTCGAGTGCGTTGAGCATCTTCATTGCCGCCGAGACCACTGTGTTGTACTGCAGCCGCTGATAATCGAAATCGGCCTGCTTCAGCACGCTGTAGATCTCGCGGCGCACGGTCTTGTCGACATCGCCGGGCGCATGCGCGGCCGCCGACGAACCGCCGCGCAGCACCGCTTCGTTGCTCTGTCCAAACGACCACACGCGACGCAGGAACCGGCTCGCACCCTCGACGCCCGCACCCGACCACTCGAGCTGCTGCTCCGGCGGCGACGCGAACATCGTGAAGAGGCGCGCGGTATCGGCGCCGTACAGGTCGATCAGGATCTGCGGATCGACGCCGTTGTTCTTCGACTTCGACATCTTCTCGATGCCGCCGAGCACCACAGGCTGACCGTCCGCGTTGAGCGTCGCACCGACCGGGCGCCCCTTGTCGTCGTGCGTGACGACGACATCGGCGGGATTGAACCACGCCTTCTTGCCGGCATCGTTCTCGCGGTAATAGGTTTCGTTGAGCACCATGCCCTGCGTAAGCAGGTTCTTCGCCGGCTCGGCGAATTTCACGAGGTTCATGTCGCGCATCACCTTGGCCCAGAAGCGCGAATACAGCAGATGCAGGATGGCGTGTTCGATGCCGCCGATGTACTGGTCCATCGGCATCCAGTAGTCGGTGCGTTCGTCGACCATGGTCTTCGCATCGGGCGCGGCGTAACGCGAGAAGTACCACGCGGAATCGACGAACGTGTCCATCGTGTCGGTTTCGCGTTTGGCCGGCGCGCCGCACTTCGGACACACGCAGTTCACGAACGCTTCGGACTTCGCGAGCGGGTTGCCGGTGCCATCCGGCACGAGGTCTTCCGGCAGCACGACGGGCAGATCCTGCTCCGGAACCGGTACGTCGCCGCATGTGTCGCAATGGATGATCGGGATCGGCGTGCCCCAGTAACGCTGGCGCGAGATACCCCAGTCGCGCAGACGCCAGGTGACCTGCTTGTCGCCGAGGCCGAGCGCTTTCAGATCGGCGGCTACGGCATCGATGGCCTGCGTGTAGTTCAGGCCGTCGTACTTGCCGCTATTCACGCAAACGCAGCCTTCCTTGCTGCCGTACCACTCCTGCCAGGCGTCGGCGGAAAACGACTCGCCTTCCACCGCTACCACCTGCTTGATCGGCAAACCGTACTTCTTCACGAACGCGAAGTCGCGCTCGTCGTGCGCGGGCACGCCCATCACCGCGCCTTCGCCGTAGCTCATCAGCACGTAGTTGCCGATCCACACTTCGACGCGTTCCTGCGTCAGCGGATGCGTGACGTAAAAGCCGGTACCGATACCCTTCTTTTCCATCGTCGCAACGTCGGCTTCCGCGACACCGCCGCGCTTGCACTCTTCGATGAATGCCTGCAGTTCCGGCTTGTCCTGCGCAAGACGCGTGGCGAGCGGATGCTCGGCGGCGACCGCGCAGAACGTGACGCCCATGATCGTGTCGGCCCGTGTCGTAAATACGCGCAGCAGCTTTTCCTCACCGTCGATCTCGTACGGGAAGCCGAAATTCACGCCGTAGCTCTTGCCGATCCAGTTCTGCTGCATGACCTTCACGCGCTCGGGCCAGCCGAGGCCTTCGAGGTCGCTTAGCAGCTCGTCGGCGTACTGCGTGATGCGCATGTAGTACATCGGGATTTCGCGCTTCTCGACCAGCGCGCCGGAGCGCCAGCCGCGCCCGTCGATCACCTGTTCGTTCGCGAGCACGGTCTGGTCGACCGGGTCCCAGTTCACAGTGCCGGTCTTCTTGTACGCGATGCCCTTCTCGAGCATCTTCAGGAACAGCCACTGGTTCCACTTGTAGTACGTCGGGCTGCAAGTCGCGACTTCGCGCGACCAGTCGATGGCGAGTCCCATCGACTGCATCTGCCCCTTCATGTACGCGATGTTGTCGTAGGTCCAGCGCGCGGGCGGCACACCGTTCGCCATTGCGGCGTTTTCGGCGGGCATGCCGAACGCGTCCCAGCCCATCGGCATCAGCACGTTGTAGCCGTTCATCCGCAGATAGCGGTACATCACGTCGTTGATCGTGTAGTTGCGTACGTGTCCCATGTGCAGCTTGCCCGACGGGTACGGCAGCATCGACACGCAATAGAACTTCGGCTTGCTGGCGATTTCCGTCGTCTTGTAGGCGTCGCTGGCGCGCCACTCGGACTGCGCGGCAGATTCGACGTCGGAGGGAACGTATTTTTCTTGCATGGTGTGATGGATCGCTGGGTTCGATGCTTTCGCACCGGACGTGGTGCTCTGCGTAACGAAATGTCGTCGGCTCCCCGTGAATGGGGAAAGCGCTGATTATACCGTCCGACGGGGTCTACACCGTGGGTTGCGCACGGCCGGTGCCGTACCGCGGGCGCGGCGGCAAATACCAGACAGCTGCGGGGCCGGGCGGTTACGGCGTGACGGCCGCCGACACCGCGTGCATCAAGGCTTCTGTCCCGGCGGCGGCGGATCGGTCACGAAACCCAGCCGCTCGAGCCCCGCCTGCTGCGCGGCGCCCATCACCTGCGCGATCACCTCGTAGCGCGTGTCGCGCGACGCCCGCAGATGGATCTCCGGCTGGTCCGTGCTACGCCCGGCCTGAACCAGTTGCGCGCGCAGCTGGTCGAGCGCGACCGGGTTGCCGTTCCAGTACAGCTTGCCCGCGGCATCGATCGAGATGGAAATGGTTTGCGGCGTCTGGCGCGCTGAATCGGCGGCGACGCGCGGCAAGTCGAGCCGGATGGCGTGCGTGAAAAGCGGCGCAGTGATGATGAAGATGACGAGCAGCACCAGCATCACGTCGATCAGCGGCGTCATGTTGATGTCCGCCATCGGCGCGGCCTGCTGCTTCTTGTCGAATCCGCCGAATGCCACGTCGTCCTCCGCCTGCCGCGCTGCCGGGATGCGTCAGTTCGCCGGCGCGCACACGTACGCGTGCAGGTCGTGCGCGAAGCCGTCGAGTTCCTCGGACAGTTGCCGCACCATCCGTCCGAGCACGTTGTACGCGAGCACCGCGGGAATCGCGACGACCAGACCGAACGCGGTCATGATCAGCGCCTCGCCGACCGGGCCCGCGACGTTTTCGATCATCGCCTGGCCGCTCGAAGCAATGCTGCCGAGCGCGTGATAGATGCCCCAGACCGTGCCGAGCAGCCCGACGAACGGCGCGGTACTGCCCACCGAGGCGAGCAGCACCTGGCCGAATTCGAGCCGGCGCTGCGATGCGTTGAGCGCTTGCCGCAGCGCGCGCATCACCCGCTCGCTACGATCGACGCGCGCCAGCAGCATGCCGGGAATATCGGCTTCGGCGGCCTGCAATGCGGCTTCGGCAAGCGGCGTGAAAACCCGCTCGCGATCGGCGCGACGCAGCACGTCGACGCCGTCAGACAGCGTCGGCGCCTGCCAGAACTTCGCGATTGCGCGCGGCCCCTGCCGTTTCGCGCGGCCAAGCATCCAGCTCTTGACGATCAGAAAGCACCAGCTCGCAACCGACATGGCCAGCAGCACATAAGCGACGGCATGCGTGATCGCGTCGCTGGTTTGCAGGTAATGGATGATGCCGGTGCTTGCCATCGGGCCTCGCTGTCTGGATGAAGCGCGGCGGCGGCCGTGCGCCGCCGGCTGCCGGAAAATGCCCGCCGTGCTCAGCGCAGGCCGAGTACGTCCTGCATGTCGTAAAGACCGGTGGGATGGTCGCCGAGAAAGCGCACGGCGCGCAATGCGCCTTGCGCATACGACAGACGGCTCGCGGACTTGTGCGTGATCTCGATGCGCTCGCCGATACCGGCGAACAGCACCGTGTGATCGCCGACGATATCGCCGCCGCGGATCGCGGAAAAACCGATGGTTGAAGGATCGCGTGCGCCAGTCACGCCTTCGCGGCCATAGACCGCACAGTCGTCGAGATTGCGCCCGAGCGCATCGGCGATGACTTCGCCCATCATGAGCGCCGTGCCCGACGGCGCGTCGACCTTGTGACGGTGGTGCGCTTCGATGATCTCGATGTCGTAGCCGGTCGCGAAATGGCGCGCGGCAAATTCGAGCAGCTTCAGCGTCACGTTGACGCCCACGCTCATGTTCGCCGCGAAGACGATGCCGATCTTGTCGGCGGCGGCATGCAGCTGCGCTTTCTGCGCGTTATCGAAGCCAGTCGTGCCGATCACGAGTTTCACGTTGTGACGCAGCGCGGCCTCGATGTGCAGCATCGTGCCTTCGGGACGCGTGAAATCGATCAGGTAGTCGGATTCGGCCAGCACCCGGTCGAGGTCGTCGGTCAGCACGACGCCGGTCTGCTTGCCGAGGAACGCGCCCGCGTCCTGGCCGAGCTGCGGCGAGCCGGCACGGTCGAGCGCACCGGAGAGCGTCGTGGCGGAATCGTTCAGGACTGTTTCGATGAGCATCTGGCCCATACGGCCCGATGCACCGGCGATGGCAATCTTCATGAGTAACCCGCGAAAGCCTAGTTGCTTGTTCCCGACGTGGGCGCCGTCAACGGTGCGTTCAGCGTCGGACCACCGCTGCTCGAACCGGTCGGACCCACCGGGTTGTCCTGCGGCACGCCCTGGACGGTCGGCGGCGGCGGACGGTGGAACTGGAACTGCGGCTGCCCCGGCGCCGTTGCGCCTTGCGGCACGCCGCCGTTCGACTGCGGTACGCCTGCGCGCACCGTGGGCCTTTGAGACGGCGTGTCCGGCGCGCTAGTCGCACGGTTCGCGGCTTGCGCGGCCTGTGCGTTGGCATCGACATCGGTGGCGACAGGCGCGGCGGCGGCTGCAGCCGTGTCCGACGCTGCTGCTGCGGACGGCGCGCTGGCCGCGCTAGCCGCTGCTGCCTTGTATTTCTTGCCCAACCTGTCGCCGTCGATCTCCGCCAGCAGTTCCAGATTAGACGGCAGATCCTCGCCGCCCGACCAGCTCGCGACGTTATCGCCCGCAAATATCACGACGAAATCGCGCTGCTGGACGATCGACGTCGAGCCGCGCTTGAAGTAGAAGACGTAGTCCCAGCGGTCGGCATGGAACATGTCGGCCAGCAGGGGCGTGCCCAGCACCTGGCGAACCTGCGCCCGCGTCATGCCGACCTGCATCTGCGCCGCGGCTTCCTTCGATACGAAGTTGCCTTGCACGACCGTGATGCGATACGGTGTGATGCGTTGCGCGATGCGCTGCGTCAGGTTGTCGTAGGTAGAACATCCGACGAGTACGGTCATAACCGCAACTGCCGCAACCGCGCTCAAGGTACCCCGCATGCGGCTCCCCCGGTAGATCGATAAAGATTTAGAAATCATTTCACTCATCACCGTGCGGGCTCGATGACAAGCCGCGCGAGTTTCATTCCGCCGAAGATGGCCTTGAACCGCAAAAACACATTACTATTGGAGCCGTGCATTGTACTCTAGGGATCCCTTGTCATGACCAATCCGACCGATCTCAAGAATATCGGGCTCAAGGCGACCCTTCCGCGCCTCAAGATTCTGGAGATTTTCCAGCATAGCCCAGTCCGCCATCTGACAGCAGAAGACGTCTACCGGAACCTGCTTCACGAAGAGCTCGACATCGGTCTCGCCACGGTTTACCGCGTGCTTACACAGTTCGAGCAGGCGGGGCTGCTGTCGCGCAGCAACTTCGAATCCGGCAAAGCCGTGTTCGAACTGAACGAAGGCACGCATCACGACCACCTGGTGTGTCTCGACTGCGGGCTCGTCGAAGAGTTCTTCGACGCGGAGATCGAAAGCCGTCAGCAGGCCATTGCGAAAGAGCGTGGCTTCAAGCTACAGGAACACGCGCTTGCGCTGTACGGCGCCTGCATAAAAGAGAATTGCCCGCATCGCAAGCATTGAACCGTCGTCGCTCTTAGCCTCGATAAGCCCGATAAAAAGCCGCTCCGAAGAGCGGCTTTTTGACGTGCTACGACACCGACAATCCGCTTACTTCGCGTTCGCCAGCGCAACCGCCGTGTCGAGCATGCGGTTCGAGAAGCCCCATTCGTTGTCGTACCAGCTCGACACCTTCACGAGACGACCCGACACCTTCGTCAGCGTAGAGTCGAATGTCGACGAAGCCGGGTTGTGGTTGAAGTCGATCGAGACCAGCGGCGCCGCGTTGTAGCCGAGGATGCCCTTCAACGAACCTTCCGACGCTTCCTTCATGATCGCGTTCACTTCTTCGACCGTCGTGTCGCGCTTCGCGATAAACGACAGATCGACGATCGACACGTTGATCGTCGGGACGCGGATCGCGTAGCCGTCGAGCTTGCCATTCAGTTCCGGCAGCACCAGGCCGACTGCGGAAGCAGCACCCGTCTTCGTCGGAATCTGGCTGTGCGTGGCCGAGCGCGCGCGGCGCAGGTCTTCGTGATACACGTCGGTCAGCACCTGATCGTTCGTGTACGCGTGGATCGTCGTCATCAGGCCGTTTTCGAGGCCGATCTTGTCGTTCAGCGGCTTGACGAGCGGCGCGAGGCAGTTCGTCGTACACGATGCATTCGAGATCACCGTGTGTTCGGCCTTCAGCACATGATGGTTCACGCCGTAGACGATCGTCGCATCGACATCCTTGCCGCCCGGTGCCGAGATGATCACCTTCTTCGCGCCGCCCTTGATGTGGGCGCTAGCCTTTTCCTTGGTCGTGAAAAAGCCCGTGCATTCCAGCACGACGTCGACACCGAGTTCGCCCCACGGCAGTTCGGCCGGGTTGCGGTTGGCGAGCACGCGGATCTTGTCGCCGTTCACGACGAGGTACTCGCCATCCACTGCGACTTCGCCAGGGAACTTGCCGTGCGCCGTGTCGTATTGCGTCAGGTGAGCATTGGTCTTCGCATCACCGAGGTCGTTGATCGCCACGATCTGAATGTCGTGCTTCTTGCCGTTTTCATAGAAGGCGCGCAGCGTGTTGCGGCCGATCCGGCCGTAGCCGTTGATTGCGACGCGAATCGTCATGGTCTATCTCCTGATGGCTGAAAAAAATACGTTCGATCGGTCCTGCGGGGCAGGCGCCGCGGCGTGAAGCACGCCGCGTGCGTCTCGACAATGTCGATTAGCCCAGTGCAGCCTTCGCCGTCTCGACAACATGCTCGACGGTGAAGCCGAAATGCTTGAACAGCACGCCAGCCGGGGCCGATTCGCCGAACGTGTCGATACCGACCACGCCGCCTTCCAGACCCACGTACTTGCGCCAGAAATCCGTCACGCCGGCTTCGATCGCCACGCGGCGTACGCCCTTCGGCAGCACGCGTTCGCGGTACTCGGCATCCTGCCGGTCGAACACGGTGGTAGCCGGCATCGACACGACACGTGCCGCAATGCCGTCGCGCGCGAGCGGCTCGACCGCTTTCAGCGCGAGTTCGACTTCGGAGCCAGTCGCGATCAGGATCACCTTGCGCGCGACGATCTCGTCGTCCCAGTCGCGCAGCACGTAGCCGCCCTTCGCGACGTTCGCGATCTGCGCATCGGTGCGCGCCGAGAACAGCAGGTTTTGACGCGTGAAGATCAGGACCGACGGACCGTGATGTTCGACAGCTTGCGTCCACGACACCGCTGTTTCGACCGTATCGGCCGGACGCCACACGTCCAGATGCGGAATCAGCCGCAGGCTCGAGACGTGTTCGATGGACTGGTGGGTCGGGCCGTCTTCGCCGAGGCCGATCGAGTCGTGCGTGAACACGAAGATAGACGGTGCCTTCATCAGCGCGGCCATACGCAGCGCGTTGCGGCTGTAGTCGGAGAACGTCAGGAACGTGCCGCCGAATGCCTTGTAGCCGCCATGCAGCGTAATGCCGTTGAGCCCGGCGCTCATGCCGAATTCGCGCACGCCGTAGTTGACGTGGTTGCCCCACTGGATGCCGCTTTCGCCGTCATGCGCCGCGCGCACCGGCTTCGAGGCCTTCCAGTTGGTGAGGTTCGAGCCGGTCAGGTCGGCCGAACCGCCGAGCAGTTCCGGCAGCACCGCAGCCAGCGCTTCGATGGTTTGCTGCGACGCCTTGCGCGACGCGACCGTTTCTGCGCGTTCGTTGGCGGCGGCGATGATGGCTTGTGCTTTCTCTGCCCAGTCGGCGGGCAGTTTCTTGCCGGTGCGGCGCGTGAATTCGGCCGCTTCCTGCGGATACTTTGCCTTGTACTGCGCGAATGCGTCGTTCCATGTGGATTCGAAGCGTTGACCCGCTTCCTTCGCGTCCCACGCGGCATAGACTTCCTGCGGAATCACGAACGGCTCCCACTTCCAGCCGATCGCCGCACGCGTCTTCGCGATTTCTTCGGCGCCGAGCGGCGCGCCGTGCGCGTCGTGACTGCCGGCCTTGGTCGGTGCGCCTTCGCCGATCACGGTCTTGCAGCAGATCAGCGTCGGCTTGTTCGATTGCTTCGCTGCAACGATTGCCGCGTCTACCGCGTCGACATCGTGACCGTTCACGTGCGGGATTACATTCCAGCCGTACGCTTCGAAACGCTTGGGCGTGTCGTCGTGGAACCAGTTGACGACTTCACCATCGATCGAGATGCCGTTGTCGTCGTAGAACGCGATCAGCTTGTTCAGCTTCAGCGTGCCAGCAAACGAACAGGCTTCGTGCGAGATGCCTTCCATCAGACAGCCGTCGCCGAGGAACACGTACGTATGGTGATCGACGATCTTCGCATCGGGCTTGTTGAATTCGGCGGCGAGCAGTGCTTCGGCGAGTGCCATGCCGACCGAGTTGGCGAGACCCTGGCCGAGCGGACCCGTGGTGGTTTCGACGCCCGGCGTGATGCCGTATTCCGGGTGACCCGGCGTCTTCGAATGCATCTGCCGGAAGTTCTTCAGCTCTTCGATCGGCAGGTCGTAGCCGGTCAGGTGCAGCAGCGAATACAGCAGCATCGAGCCGTGACCGTTGGACAGCACGAAGCGATCGCGATCGGTCCAGTTCGGGTTGGCCGGGTTGTGGCGCAGATGACGCGACCACAGTGCCACGCCGATCTCGGCCATGCCCATCGGCATGCCGGGGTGACCGGAATTCGCTTGTTGAACGGCGTCCATCGCGAGCGCGCGGATCGCGTTGGCCATCAGGGAGGTGGGAGCGGGAGATGGGGTCGTCATGTCGAGTCCGGAGAACGGGTCCAAAAAGCGGGGCGCGGGCGGTGTCCGGAAGCTCGACGGCAGTCCGCTGGCGCGCACGGTGCGGCGCCTGAAGACGCGAGACGGGCAGAGCAAACGGACGGGGCTGCAAAGCGTGTCATTCTAGCAGATCGTTCGCTGCGAACCGGGACGGGTGGGGGCTGGGCGAGCCGCGGTGGCAGGCACGTACTGCAAGCCTCGGCTGTGAGCGTCGGTTGCGCTTTGGTAGCGCTTTGGTAGCGCTTTGGTAGCGCTCTGACCGCTGCTCAGCCGTGAGTTTGCCGCGATTCGGCTTGCAATCCGCGGCACTATAATCCGCCCGTCGAAACGCCGCGCCCTTGCGCCTCGCCGCCGTGAACCCTCCTCTGCTGTTCCGCCCTTCGCCCGATGCCGTCTACGGTTTTCCAGACGCACGCTGCATCGAGCGAGTCGATTCGCGCTATCAGCACATCGAAGTCTGGAACACGTCGGCGCTCGGCCGGTTGTTCACGCTGGACGGTCGACCGATGACATCTGCCGGCGACGAGTTCATCTATCACGAATGCATGGTTCATCCAGCGGCGCTTGTGCATCCGGCGCCCCACGCGGCGCTCGTGCTCGGCGGCGGCGATGGCGGTGCGGCGAAGCAACTGCTGAAGCATCCCGGCATCGAGCGGATTGTCGTCGCCGAACTCGACGAGGAAGTCGTCCGCCTGACTCGCGAGCATCTGCCCGACGTGCATGGCGGCGCGTGGGACGATCCGCGCGTCGAACTCGCGATCGGCGATGCGGCGGTCTTCGTCGAGCAGTCGCATGAGCTGTTCGATCTCGTGGTCTTCGATCTGACGCCGCCCGACTCGCCCGCAGCCGGCCTGTACACGCGAAGCTTCTACACCGCGCTCAAACGCACGATGGCGCCGCAAGCCGCGCTGTCGATCCATCTCGGCGCTCCGTACTTTCACGCCGCGCGCATCGAGACCCTGCTCGACGATCTGCGCGCGTCGTTCGCGGTGGTCCGCACGATGGCGGCATTCGTGCCGCTCTACGGCTCGCTGTGGCTGATGGCAACGGCAAGCGACACGCTCGACCCCACCGCGCTCACCGCCGAACAAGCGGCCGCCCGGCTCGCCACGCGAGGCATCGCCGGGTTGAAGTGGTACGACCCGGCACTGCACGCCGCATTATTTGCAGAACCTTACGCAGTGCGCGATAAACTAAGCGGAGTCTTACAGCCATCGCGGTGACGTTGGCGGACGTTGCCGCAGCCGGCCATCGACGGTCATCGCGCGACAGCCGTCCGACCGGTGCACTGCATGGACGCCCCCTGGATACGGAGAATTTGATGACCGCGCCTCGCCCAGCCGGTGTGCCCTGGTTGACCCCTTACATGACGGTGCGCGATGCACGCTCCGCGATCGCGTTCTACGAAGCGGCGTTCGGTTTTGCGCTACGCGACAGCGTGCAGGACGAAGGCGTGATCATGCACGTCGAGATGACCTGGCAAGATCAACTGATCGTGATGTTCGCACCCGAAGGCGCGTTCGGCTCGACAGCGAAGACGCCGAAGAGCGCAGGCGCAATCGCACCGCAATCGTTCTATCTGTACGTCGACGATGTCGATGCGGTTTATGCCAGGGCGCTTGCTGCCGGCGCGAAGTCCCTCAGCGAGCCGCAGGACCAGTTCTGGGGCGACCGTTTTGCCCAGATCGAAGATCTGGACGGCTACCGCTGGGCACTCGCCCGGCGCCTTTCGTGAATTTATGAGCGTTGCATCAATGCCCCGTTTTTTCGTCGGCAAATCGTTTCAGTCCGGCGATGTCGTATCGCTTCCCGACGATGTCGTCCGTCATATCCAGGTACTGCGTCTGCAGGCCGGCGGCCCGCTCGCGCTATTCAACGGCGAAGGCGGCGCGTATCAGGCTGAGTTGATCGAGGTGGAGCGCCGCTCGGCATCGGTGAAGATCGGCGCATTCGACGCCGCGGAAGCGGAGCCGCCGTATCGGTTGACGCTTGCGCAGGGCATCGCCGGTGGCGACAAGATGGACTGGCTGATCGAGAAGGCAGTCGAGCTCGGTGCCTCGAACTTCGTACCGCTGACAACGACACGCAGCGTCGTCCGTCTTGCCGGCGAACGTGCACAACGACGACTTGCGCATTGGGAAGGCATCGTTCGGGCGGCGTGCGAGCAGTGTGGGCGCAACCGGCTGCCGGCTGTCGCGCCAGTTCGCGAATTCACCGCGTGGCTCGACGCGCTGAGCACAACGCCCGCCAACGGCGAATCGCGGCTGCTGCTGTCGCCGCGCGCAAGCATCGCGTTCACCGCATTGCCAGCCGAGCCACCGCGCGGCGAAACGATCGTACTGATCGGCCCGGAAGGCGGCCTGTCGATCGAAGAAGAGGAAGCTGCTACGGCCCGCGGGTTCACCGCCGTCGCACTCGGACCACGCGTGTTGCGCACGGAAACCGCCGGCATCGCGGTGCTCGCCGCGCTGGCCGCACGTTGGGGCGGATGGTGATTGCGGTTAGTTCGCTTGTCGCTTATCGCTGCACGTAGAAAAGCACAGGGCCCGCCAGTTGGCGGGCCCTGTGCTTCCTGTCTGCGGTATCGAACGACGCTCGCGTCATCCAGTCACGCCTGCTGTCAAATCGCGAGGCGCTCAGGCAAACGAATAGAACACCCGGAACGCGACCTTCCGCTCGGCCCAGAATTCGGCGGCTTCACGGAATACGTCGAGCAGCGTTTCGCGACCTTCCTTGTCGAATTTCTGCGCCACCGGCAGTGCCTCGAGCACGATCACGAAACCAGGCTGCGTGCCGGCCTTTTGAACCAGGTCGGTCAGGCAGTCAAAAAGCGCGTCGTAGTTCTTGCCGAAATGCTTCGGAAACAAAAACGACGTCGCAATCGTTTCGAGCACTTCCTGCTTCGATTGTGCGCACGCGCATTGCGCATACAGAAAATGCTGACCGAGCTGGTTCGCCTCGTCGGCCAGATCCTGCACGCGAAACGCGCGGATCGACTGTACGATGTTCGGTCGTACGGTCTTGAAAAGACTCATGGGCTCCTCATTCGATGAAAGCACCGTGCTGGCTTCGCTCTGGTTGTCCCCGTCGTGACCGGCGGCGCGCATCTGCATGACGCGCTGGAACAGATTGCCGTCGCCGGCCGCGAAAAGATCCGTCGCGACTCCGGTGTCGTGCGCGTAGACGTTGTCGCTCATGCCGTTCATCCCAATATCATTCAACAATACGTTTAAAACTGGTGTAGTGGTCGTCGGAGTAAAAACAATTATCGGTCTGCCTGAGCGGACCGCCACAGACGATGCGCCGCGCACCGCGGTTGCGCGCACGGGGCGTAGGAACGGTGTATTCGTGGTAATAGCCGCGCCGCTGCGGCGTCAGCAACCGCTCGTAGTTGCCGAATACGATGCCGTCCTTCTCATACGGATAAGGCCCGCCTGCCGCAATCAAGTTCAATGTATTGACTGCCTCGCGGGGCAGTTGCGCCACCGCGACGGTACCCTGCGCCTGAATCCCGGCTGGAACCGCATAGTCTCGCGCCAAAGCGCCTTCGACTAGCCCCCCGCACAGACTGACCGTCAGGGCGGCGTTGAGCACGCCGTTGCGGAGCCACTTGCGTGCCATGAATCAGGATTCCCGTTGTTGAATCACGAGTTCGACGACCATGAAAGCCGTAAGGGTATCGCTAATAGCCTTTGGAATCAATGTTCGTGCGCCGTATGCAAGGTTCCTTTGGCACAGAAAAGCCTCGTAAAACGGTAGTTTTGACGACTTTTGACAAATACCCTATCTGGATCAAGATAAAATTAACCCAATGACGCGTCGAAAGGGCCTCGCACAAAGGTTTTTCCCTCTCGACTGTCAGGGCCACCCGGAGCTGGCGCTGCAGCGCCGGAGCCATTTTCGGGCGACATTCCCCTGTTCGCCCAAAGGCGTGCCGTGGCAGGCACGCCTTTCTTTTTTATCCGGGCGAAATTTCTACGGGAAATTAGCGCGCGGCGCTCACATCCGCGACCAGCAGTGCGGTCATGTTGACGATCCGGCGGACCGTCGCCGACGAAGTCAGCACATGCACCGGTTGTGCCGCGCCGAGCAGCATCGGGCCGATTGCGATGTTGTTGCCGGCGGCCGTCTTCAGCAGGTTGTACGAGATATTTGCCGCGTCGATGTTCGGCAGCACCAGCAGGTTCGCGTCGCCTTCGAGCGTCGATTCCGGCAGCACTTCACGACGCAGGTTTGCATCGAGCGCGACGTCGCCGTGCATTTCGCCGTCCACTTCCAGATCCGGCGCGCGCTCGCGCAGCAACGCCAGCGTGTCGCGCATTTTCTGCGCGGACGGCGCGTGGCTCGTGCCGAAGTTCGAATGCGAGACCAGCGCGATCTTCGGTTCGATGCCGAAGCGGCGCACTTCTTCGGCGGCCATGATGGTGATTTCGCAGAGCTGTTCCGGCGTCGGATCGACGTTCACGTGCGTGTCGACGAGGAAGATCTGCCGGCCTGGCAGCACCAGCGCGTTCATAGCCGCGTAGACGCTGCAGCCTGCGCGCTTGCCGATCACCTGGTCGACGAAGTGCAGATGGCGATGCGTCGTGCTGATCGTGCCGCAGATCATCCCGTCGGCTTCGCCCTTCTTCACCATCATCGAGCCGATCAGCGTCGTACGGCGGCGCATTTCGAGCTTGGCCATCTGCTCGCTGATGCCCTTGCGCGCCATCATCTTGTGATATTCCTGCCAGTACGCGCGATAGCGCTCGTCGTGATCGGTGTTGACGACCGTGTAGTCCTGGCCGGCTGTGAGCCGCAGTCCATAACGCGTCATGCGTTGTTCGATCACCGACGGACGGCCGATCAGGATCGGCTTCGCGAGCTTCTCGTCGACGATGATCTGCACCGCGCGCAATACGCGCTCTTCTTCGCCTTCCGCGAACACGATGCGCTTCTTCTCCGGCTCGACGCTGCGCGCGAGCTGGAAGATCGGCTTCATCGTCGTGCCGCTGTGATAGACGAACTGCTGCAGATGTTGTTCGTACGCATCCATGTCTTCGATCGGCCGGGTCGCCACGCCCGAATCCATCGCGGCTTTCGCCACAGCCGGCGCGATCTTGACGATCAGGCGCGGATCGAACGGCTTTGGAATCAGGTATTCCGGCCCGAACGACAGATCCTGAATGCCATACGCGGTCGCGACGATATCGCTCTGCTCCTGGCGCGCCAGCTCGGCAATCGCATTCACCGCGGCAATTTCCATCTCGCGCGTCACCGTCGTGGCGCCCGCATCGAGCGCACCGCGGAAGATGAACGGAAAACACAGCACGTTATTGACCTGATTCGGATAGTCCGTGCGGCCCGTTGCGAGCACGGCATCCGGGCGCACTTCGAGCGCCAGTTCCGGCAGGATTTCCGGCGTCGGGTTCGCGAGTGCGAGGATCAGCGGCCTGGCGGCCATTCCCTTGACCATCTCCGGCTTCAGCACACCGCCCGCCGACAGCCCCAGGAAAATATCCGCGCCGCCAATCGCTTCGGCGAGCGTGCGCGCGTCGGTCTCACGGGCGAAACGTTCCTTGTCCGGGTCCATCAGTTCGACGCGGCCTTTGTAGACGACACCAGCGAGGTCGGTCACCAGAATGTTTTCGATCGGCAGGCCGAGATCGACGAGCAGGTCCAGACACGCAAGCGACGCAGCGCCTGCGCCCGATGCGACCAGCTTCACGCTCTTGATGTCCTTCTGAACCACTTTCAGACCGTTGGTGATCGCCGCCGCGACGACGATGGCCGTGCCGTGCTGGTCATCGTGGAAGACCGGAATCTTCATGCGCTTGCGGCACTCGCGCTCGACGATGAAACAGTCGGGCGCCTTGATGTCTTCAAGGTTGATCCCGCCGAACGTCGGTTCGAGCGCGGCGATCACGTCGACCAGCTTGTGCGGGTCCGACTCGTTCAGCTCGATGTCGAACACGTCGATGCCGGCAAACTTCTTGAACAGCACCGCCTTGCCTTCCATCACCGGCTTCGACGCGAGCGGCCCGATGTTGCCGAGGCCGAGCACCGCGGTGCCGTTCGTCACGACGCCGACCAGGTTGCTGCGCGCGGTGAAGCGGGCAGCGTTCAGCGGATTCTCGACGATCGCCTCACACGCGAAGGCGACGCCCGGCGAATACGCCAACGCGAGATCGCGCTGGTTGATCATCTGCTTGGTCGGCGCGATCGCGATCTTTCCCGGAGTGGGAAACTCGTGATAATCGAGTGCGGCTTCGCGGAGTTTGCTATCGGTGGGATTGGACATGAGGCGGGCTTCGAGGTGCGGATTAGAATGGATATTCGACGGCATTGTAGCCCCAATCTCCGGCCCAATTCCGTCGGAAAGGGTACAACTGCCGCACCCGAAATAACTCTGAAGAAACCGCCACAGTAGCCGCGCAACCGCGCTGTTTGCCTGGTTTTACCGTGCAGTACGCGCTACCATGCGCGCTTTTAACCGCATTTGCCTTCGCTTTCGCGTACGCCGGACATCGCCATGCTCTCCGAGTTTTCGTTGATCGACCGCTTCTTTGCCCGGCGTGCCGCGGCTGGTGCGCCGCGCGCCGACGTGCCGCTCGGCATCGGCGACGACTGTGCGCTACTCGCACCGCGCGCTGGCGAGATGCTGGCAATTTCGACGGACATGCTGGTGGAAGGGCGCCATTTCTTCGCCGATGTCGATCCGCACGCGCTGGGTCACAAGGCGCTGGCGGTCAACCTGTCGGACCTCGCGGCGATGGGTGCGCGGCCGCAGGGGTTCACGCTGGCGTTCTCGCTACCGCAAGCGAGCGAAGCGTGGCTCGAGCCATTCAGCAACGGCCTGTTCGAACTGGCCGAGCGATTCGATTGCCCGCTGATCGGCGGCGATACCACGGGCGGGCCGCTCAATCTGTGTTTGACCGTGTTCGGTTCGGTGCCGCCTCAGCATGCGCTGCGGCGCGATGCGGCCCAGCCTGGCGATGACATCTGGATCTCGGGCGTACTTGGCGATGCGCGCGCTGGTTTGGGTGTGTTGCGTGGCGAATGGCAGACGAACGACGCCGATGCCGCACTTTTCCGTCACGCAATGGAGCGACCCGAGCCGCGTGTCGCGCTCGGTCTCGCGTTGCGCGGCATCGCGCACGCGGCGCTCGATCTGTCCGACGGGCTCGCCGGCGATCTGCTGCATATCCTCGAGCGCTCGCAGGTCGGTGCGACCGTCGATGTCGACGCCGTACCGCGTTCCGCCGCATTGCGCCAGTTCCCCGCCGACATACAGCGGCGCTGCACGCTCGCCGGTGGTGACGACTACGAACTCTGCTTTACTGCTCCGCAAGCAGCGCGCGCGGCGGTTGAAGCCGCGGGCCGCGAGGCCGCCGTAACCGTGACGCGCATCGGTACAATAACCGCTCTTCAAGCGGTTGCAGGCGCACCTGCAACCGCGCCCGCGATCGCCTGGCGCGACGCAACCGGCACACCGCTCACCCTGACGTTGCAAGGCTTCGATCATTTCCATGCAGACTGAACCCCCGCTCGTCCCCACCGACGATCTCCCCGGCGGCTCCGGCCCGAACCCCGGCAAGCCGGGACCGCGCCGAGCGAACTCCCGCTTCATGCTGTCGCACCCGCTGCATATCCTGTCGCTCGGGTTCGGCAGCGGGCTCTCGCCGATCATGCCCGGCACCGTCGGCACGCTGTTCGCATGGGCCTCGTTCGATGCGTTCAGTCGCTATCTGACGGTGATCGACTGGGGCCTGCTGATCGTCATCGGATTCTTCGCCGGCATCGCCATCACCGGTTTCACCGCGAAGCGGCTCGGCACCGACGATCCGTCGCCGGTCGTCTGGGACGAAATCGTCGCGTTCTGGCTCGTTCTACTGATGGTGACACCCGTCACGTTCATTGGGCAGTTGTGGGCGTTTGTCGTGTTTCGCTTCTTCGACATGGTGAAACCACCGCCCATCGGTTATTTCGACCGCAAGCTGAAAGGTGGTTTTGGCATCATGTTCGACGACCTTGCCGCCGCGTTCTACACGTTGCTCGTGATTGCGCTGTGGCGCATGTCGGTCTGACCGACACCCGTTACCGGACCCCCGCATGCCTACCGATTCCGTCGTCCATCAGCTCGCCATCCGCGTCGGCAACCGGCTGCGCGACGGGCGCCTGATGCTCACCACCGCTGAATCCTGCACCGGCGGCATGGTGGCCACCGCGATCACCGATATTTCCGGCAGCAGCGGCTGGTTCGAGCGCGGCTTCGTCACCTATTCGAACCAGGCGAAGAGCGAAATGATCGGCGTGCCGGCCGAGCTGATCGACCGTCATGGTGCAGTCAGCGAGCCGGTTGCGCGTGCGATGGCGGAGGGTGCGCTGCGCAACAGCCGCGCGCAGGTCGCGCTATCGATTACCGGCGTCGCCGGGCCGGGCGGCGGTACGGAAACGAAGCCGGTCGGGATGGTGTCGTTCGGCTGGAGCAACCGTCTGCATACCGCCGTCGAAACCGTCGTGTTCAAGGGCGGTCGCGAGCAGATCCGCGTGCAGGCTGCCGCGCATGCGTTGCGTGGCGTGCTTGCGCTGCTCGACGAGCAGGAACGCTGAAGCGCCGCTCGTCGTCTCTTAGTATTCTTGTTGTGTGACTTCCGCCGGCCCTTGCTGCGGGCCGCCACCTTGGCCTCTCTCACGACTCCCATGCAGACCAACGATCTCGACCGACACGCCTTGATCCGCCGCTTCGACCTGAAGCCGCATCCGGAAGGCGGCTTCTTCAGCGAAACCTATCGGGCCGCAGACGGCGTGCATCGCGAAGGCTCAAACGAGCGGCGCTCGGCATCGACGGCGATCTACTACCTGCTATGCGACGGCGCCCATTCCTCGTGGCACCGCATTCGCTCCGACGAAGTCTGGCATTTCTATGCCGGCGAACCGCTCGACGTGCATGTACTCGATAACGCCGGACAGCTCACCACGCATCGGCTCGGCAATGCGCTGACGCATCCGGACACGGTGTTTCAGGCAGTGGTGCCGGCTGGGTTGTGGTTTGCCGCGGAATGCGTGGATCCGGCGAGCTTTGCGCTCGTCGGTTGTACGGTGGCGCCTGGGTTCGAGTTCAGTGAGTTCGAACTGGCCGATGCAGAAGCGCTGCGGCAGGCGTGGCCACAGCACGATGCGCTCATCGCGCGGCTTGGGCCGCGTTAACGCTTGGTTGTAACGCTGAGCCGTTGCGCTGAGCTTTAACGCAGGGCATCTGCGCGGGAATCGGCCGCGCCAGCCGCATAGCCGACGCGTAACCCGATGTACCGCTTCAGCGCGATGCGTTGATCGTATCGCGCGTCAGTTGCGCGGCAGCCGCAGCAGCCTGCGCAAAATCGTCGCCCTTGCCCGCATAGATGATTGCGCGCGACGAGTTGATCAGCATCCCCGCCCCCGACGCGGTGCGCCCTGCGCGCACGGTCGCTTCCACATCGCCGCCTTGCGCGCCGATGCCGGGAATCAGCAGCGGCATATCGCCGACAATCCCACGCACGACTTCGATTTCCTTCGGGAACGTCGCGCCGACTACCAGCCCAAGCTGCCCGCTAGCGTTCCACTTCTCTGCCGCAAGCTGCGCGACCACCTGATACAGCGGGCGCCCCGCCGTGTCGAGAAACTGCAGATCGGAGCCGCCCGCATTCGATGTGCGGCACAACACGATCACACCCTTACCGTCATGCTCAAGATACGGCTCGATCGAATCGAAACCCATGTACGGATTCACCGTGACCGCGTCCGCGCCGTAACGCTCGAAGACTTCGCGTGCGTACTGCTCAGCGGTGCTGCCGATATCGCCGCGCTTCGCGTCGAGCACAACCGGCAAGCCCGGATGATGCGCGTGAATGTGCGCGATCAGTTGTTCGAGTTGATCTTCGGCACGATGTGCCGAGAAATAGGCGATCTGCGGTTTGAACGACGAAGCGTAAGGCGCAGTCGCGTCGACGATCGCGCGGCAGAAATCGAAGATCGCATCGGCCCGGTTCGCGAGCGCGCCGGGAAACTTCGCGGGATCGGGATCGAGACCGACGCACAGCAGCGAATTCGTGCGCTGCCAAGCGTCGTTGAGCGTCTGGATGAAAGAAGGCATGGGGAGGGCTCGCGGCGGAATGACGGGTAGGGGCTGTATTTTACCCGGCCCGCGTCGCGGCCCAGCGAAGATGCGGCGCGCGTTAACTGCGAGCTGTCAGTTGTCCGTGTGCGCTTGCCGCTTCGCGCGACCGCCGGCCGTCGCCGTCGCGCGTAATCCGATCGGCTCAACCGTAAAGCGGAACTCGCGCCTGAGTCGTGCGCCGCGTGCGAGCAGGGTCATGCCATGCTCGGTTGCGCCACCTGGCAAGTTGGCTGCATTGATCGGATGATCGACCGGTTCGAAGCAGAAGAACGTCTCGCCGGGCGGCGTGTACAGCACGTAGTAATCGGTATTCGCCGCCACTGTCAGCGACAGCCGCCGCTTCGGCCATGCAACAGTCGCCTGACCGCTCCAGCCCGTGAAAGCATGATTGACGACCGCACCGGGTAGCGGATACGCGACGCCGAACTGCCACGCAGGCGGCACCGGTACGTGGCGCACGGGGAGCCAGTCGTCGCCGGATAGCCAGAGCCCCCCTGCCGCAGCCGACAACACCGTATCGTCATCGCGCACGAGAAACGGATGGATGCCGAGACCGAACGGCAACGCATCGCGTCCGACGTTTTCGATTTCCAGCGCGATCGCGAGCGTCGAGCCTTCGAGCGTATAGGTTTGTACCGCGCGATAGGCGTACGGCTTGCCGTCGCTGCGGTCGAGCGTCAGCCGCACGCTTTCGTCGCTCGCTGCATCGACCTGCCACTGCGCGAGCCAGCCGTCGCCGTGAATCGGCAGCGCTTCGGCCGCGCGATTGCGCGGCACGTCGATCACGCGCCCTGCCACGCTGAAGCGTCCGCCGCCCAGCCGATTCGAAAACGGCAGCAGCGGATAGCAGGCGAGTTCGTTGGGATCGGTGTCGGCGGTGACGTGCCGGCAACGGCGAAAGATCGGCACGGAGTTGCCGTCGCTGCGCCAGTCGAAGCGCGTCACGCCGCCGCCAAGTAGCGGCGCGACATCGAGACGCAGATGCGCATTGGCCAGCGTCACGCCCGCGATATCGCTCTCGATGCCAGCGCCGATCGCGACCGCCGACGTGCTGGGTCCGGGAAGCACCGGATGTGAAGTAGACGCGAGCCGCGCGCGACGCAGCCGCGACGACGGTGAAGTAGACGGGCCGGCAGGATTCGCGACTGTCATATCAGGCTCCATCGAGAGGCGTAGAACACGGCAACCGTCGACGACGGCTGCGTCTGCGGGCGGCTCGTCTACGTTGCCGCCTCTTCAGGTCTGTACTGCGTGCGCTGCTACGAAACGTACTACCGTACTCGTACTACCCGGAGAACGACACGTTACTGCGGCGACGTCCACGTGCCGCGCCAAACGCACTGCGCGGGCGTCCCCGAAAAACTGCGTCCGGCAAGCCGCGTCGCGCAGGTGTTGCGACGAATACGCCACCGGCCCGCGAATCGACAGCGAGCGCTGCGGCATCGAGACCGATGCGCGCACTGGTGATATACAGCGTGCCGAGCCGCGGACCGCCGAACGCAACGCAACTCGGTTGCACGGTCGGCACGGCAACGCGTGCGGTTTCGACACCGTGCGCGTCGTAGCGCACAACCCGGCTACCGCCCCACTGCGCATTCCACAAACCGCCGTCGCTATCGACCGTAGAGCCATCAGGCTCGCCCGTCATATCGCTCAAGCGCACGAATACATGATCGTGCGACACCTGGCCCTGCGCGCTGTAACGGCACGTGCGAATCTCGCGGGTCGGCGAATCGCAGTAGTACATCGTCGCGCCGTCCGGACTGAACGCGATGCTGTTCGAGATCGCCGGCGCGGGCAACGGCAAACGCTCCAGCGTTAAATCGTGATTCAGCCGGTAGAAACCGCCTACCGGTCGCACCGGTGTGCTCTCGTCTTTCGTGCCGAACACGAAGCGCCCCTGACGATCGCAACGACCGTCGTTCACGCGCGTGTTCGTTCCCGGCTCGACGTCAACGATATGTTGAATCTCGCCGCTGACGAGATCGAAGAACGCAAGATGCGTAGCGAGGCCGAGCAGCAGCACATGCTCATCGGCACACAACGCGAAGGTGGCAAGCCGCTCGGGCATCGACCACGACGTGCTGCTGCCGTCGCGCGGATCGTAGCGCCACAGTCGCGCGCCTTCGATATCGGTCCAGTAGAAGCGACCGCTGCGCGCACACCACGTCGCACCCTCACCGAGCGTGCATTTCGCGTCGACGAGCAGCGCCGCGCGATACGTATGCGCCGTTGCGCTCACGCCCAGCCTCCATCGACGATCACGTCCTGCGCGGTGATCATGCGGCTGTCGTCGGCGGCGAGGAACAGCGCCATGCGCGCGAGATCGGCGGGCAGCAGTTCAGCGTCGATGCACTGGCCTTCCTTGATCGCGCGACGCCCGGTGTCATCGAGCCACAGACGCTTCTGTTTCTCCGTCATCACCCAGCCCGGCACCAGCGAATTCACGCGAATACCGTACGGTCCGAGATCACGCGCGAGTCCACGCGTGAGCCCCTGCACCGCCGATTTCGACATCACGTACACCGGGTAACCGCCGTTCTTCAGCATCCAGCTGATCGAGCCGAGATTGATGATCGCGCCGCTGTGCGCAGCCTTCATGTCTTCGATCACAGCTTGCGCCGCGAAGAACTGATGGCGGATGTTCACGGCGATGCCCGCATCGAACGATTCGGGCGTGACTTCGGCGACCGTATGACGACGATCGTTGGCCGCGTTATTGACGAGCACCGCGATCGGGCCGAGCGCCGCCTTCACGTCGGCGATGCCTTTTCTCAAGGCATCGATATCGGTCAGGTCGCACGTCAGGAACAGCGGCTTGTGACGCGCATCGCCGAGCCGGTCGGCCAGTGCTTCGCCGGCACCCGCATCGATATCGAAGAACGCGACGCGCGCGCCCTGCGCGACGAAATGCTCGACGAACGATTCGCCAATGCCGGTCGCGCCGCCGGTGATCAACACCGTGCGATCGACGAGGCTCGGATAGCGCGCGTACAGGTCGTCGGCCTGACGGGCGGTTGCATTAGCCGGAGAAGACATCGTTCGGTTCCTTCGTAAGCTTTGGGAATGAATCTTAGTCGCGCGAGCCGCGGTTCTTCAACTGGTCGAGCAACACGGCGGCCAGCAGGATCGCACCGCGCACCAGGTACTGGTAGAACGCGTCGATGTTCATCAGGTTCATCACGTTCTCGACCGTGCCCATGATCAGCACGCCGATCACGACACCCGAGATCGTCGCACGCCCGCCGAGCAGTGACACGCCGCCCAGCACACACGCCGAAATCACGTTCAACTCGAAGCCTTCGGCGGCGTTCGGCTGCCCCGACGTAATACGCGAAGCGAGAATCACACCGGCCAGCGCGGTCACCGCGCCCTGCACGAGGAAGATGTAGACGCGTGTGCGCTCGACGTTGATACCGGCCAGGCGCGATGCCTCCGGATTACCGCCGATCGCGAGCGTATTACGGCCGTACACGGTCTGGTTCAGCATCACGCCGAACACGATGAAGCACAGCAGCGTGACCCAGATCGGCAGCGACACGCCGAACATCGTCAGGCCGCCGAGCGCGATAAACGTATCCGACGACACGCCGACCGCCTGGCCGTGCGACACGATGAAGCCGAAGCCGCGCACGATTTCCATCGTCGCGAGCGTCGTGATCAGCGCGTTGATGCGCAGATACGCAATCACCGCGCCGTTCACGAAACCGATCACAGCACCCGCCGCGACCGCCGCAATGATCGCGATAAACGTATTGCCGGTCGCGTTGAGCACCATCGCGCACAACACACCAGCAAACGCAACGGTCGAGCCCACCGACAGATCGAAGTCACGCGATGCGAGACAGAACATCATCGTGCAGGCAACCATACCGATCTGCGAAATCGACAGCGCGAGGCCGAGCATGTTTTCGATCGAGAAGAAGTGATCGACGGTCAGCGACATCGTGATGAACATCAGCGCGAAGATGACGATCAGGCTGTACTCGGTGACGTGTTGCCACCACTTCTGCCGGTCGTTGCCCTGCGGAATCAGCGCTTCGGTCGCGCTTGCGGCGGCCTGTTGCGCGAGGTTTTCTCTAGCTTGCATGTCAATACTCCTCCCGTTCCCCACGGGTTGGACTTCAGATTCAGGCCGCCTGAGCGGTTTCGGGCGCGGTCGAGCTTTGCGGCAATGCAAGGCCCAGCACCGACTGTTCGGTCGCTTCGCCGCGCGCGAGCTCCCCGGAAATGCGGCCCTGGCGCATCACGACGATGCGGTCCGAGACGCCCAGCACTTCCGGCAATTCCGACGAAATCATCACGATCGCGCAGCCACGCTCCGCGAGCTGATAGATCACGTTATAGATTTCGTGCTTCGCACCGACGTCGATACCGCGCGTCGGTTCGTCGAGGATCACCACTTTCAGATCGGGCTCCGCGAGCCAGCGCGACAGAATCGCTTTTTGCTGGTTACCGCCCGACAGGAAGCGGATTTTCTGCCGCCGACCGGGTGTCTTGATCTTCAGCAGCTTGATGAAGCGGTCCGCGGTGGCGGCTTCCTTCTTGCGGTCGAGAAACATGCCCGCGCGCAGATAGTGGCGACGGCAACTGATGTTGATGTTCTCCGACACGCTCGCCATCGCGACGATGCCCTCTTCCTTGCGGTCTTCGGGGCACAGCACGATGCCGTGACGGATGGCCTCGCCGGCACTGCGTACCTTGATGGGCTTGCCATCGAGTTTCAGTTCGCCGCCTTTCTTGCGATCCGCACCGTACACGAGGTGCATCAACTCACTACGGCCCGCGCCGACCAGGCCGAAAAAGCCGAGGATTTCGCCGCGCCGTACTTCGAAGCTGGTTGGCTCAGCCAGCGCATGGCCAACGATCGCCTGCGCCGAGAAGCGCACTTCACCTAGCGCCCGCGGCGTGTAGTTGTAGATGTCCGAAATCTCGCGACCGACCATCTCACTCACGATAGTGTCGCGCTTCACGTCTACGAGACTCGGGTGCGATGCGACCTTGCGGCCGTCGCGGAAAATCGTGCACGCGTCGCACAGCTGATAGATCTCGTCCATACGGTGCGAGATGTAGATCAGCGCGCGATTGTCCGCACGCAGATCGCGCACGAGCTTGAACAGCACTTCGGTTTCGCTGTGGGACAGCGAGCTGGTCGGCTCATCGAGTGCGATGACGCGCGCGTTACGCAGCAGCGCCTTGCAGATCTCGACCATCTGCCGCTGCGCGATCGACAGCTTGCCGAGCTTCGCATCGGGATCGAGCGCCACGCCCATCGCGGCGAGCCGTTCGCGCACGAAGCGCTTTGCTTCGCGCTTGTTGACCCAGCCGAGCGAATTCGGCAGCTGACCGAGCAGCAGGTTTTCCGTGACGGTCAAATCCGGCACGTACTGCAATTCCTGGTGAATCACCGCGATACCGGCTGAAATCGACGCGGCTGCGCTCGAAAAGCGCACCTCATTACCGTCGATCAGCACGCGGCCCGAATCCGGTTGATACTCGCCGCCGAGAATTTTAAGCAGCGTCGATTTGCCGGCGCCGTTCTCACCCATCAAGCCGTGCACCTGCCCTGCGTACACGTCGAACGACACACCGTCCAGCGCACGCACGCCTGGAAACACCTTGCCGATCTCATCAAAACGTAGCGTCGCTGACACTTCGCCTCCTGTTGCATCCATACGCCGCCGGAGTCCGGTCACGCAGATTGTCTGCGCGGCCGGCGACGGCCTGTCTCATCCTGCGTGCGCGCGGCGCGAACCTTCGTTCGTACCGCGCGCAGGCCTGCACTGCTTAGCCAGCGGCGAGACGCATCGCGCATCTGCCACATACCATCGCTTACTTCGACGCGAGGCCCATCTTCTCGCGCACGTCGGCGACGTTGTCACGCGTGGCGAGCATGCCTGTCGTCAGCGTGAGCAGCGGCGGTTCCTTGCCTTGCGTGACCCAGTCGTACATCAGCGTCGAGGTTTCTTCGCCATGGCGCTTCGGGCTGATGATCACGGTGCCGTAGAAGCCCGTCGGCGAGCCCTTCTTGAACTCGTTGAGCGCCGAATCCGAACCGCCGATGCCGATGCCGATCATGTTGTCGGCCTTGAAGCCGCGGCTTTCTGCTGCACGAACTGCACCAAGCACACCTTCGTCGTTCAGCGCGTAAGCGACCCAGTGCTTGAACTGCGGATTCTTCGTCAGCGCGATGTTGGCTGCGTTGAACGCGTTTTCCGTGTCCGTCTTCGCCTGCGGCGCTGCGATCACGTTAGCCTTCGGGAAACCGGCGGCAACCAGTGCATCGGTCGCCCCGCTCGTGCGGTCATGTGCAGTGGGAAGCTGCTCGTACGTCACGTCGATCGCGCCGACATCCTTCATGTCCCAGCCGCGCTTCTTGATTTCCGCAGCCAGACCGTCGCCGACCTGCTTGCCGATGTTGTACGCCGAGATACCCATGTGCGGCACGCTCGCGATCGGGTTGCCCGAGCCGTCGACGAGGCGGTCATCGACCGTCATCATCTTCAGGCCGTCGGCCTTCGCTTTCGCGACGATGCCCGGTCCGAGCTTGACGTCGGGCGTGCAGATCACGAAGCCCTGGGCCTTTTGCGCGGCGAGGTTATCGATTGCGCTCATCACCTTTTCACCGGACGGTGCGCCGATCTTCACGAGCGTAAAGCCCTTTTCCTTCGCTGCGATTTCAGCGAACTTCCACTCGTCCTGGAACCAGGGTTCTTCCGGTTGCTTCACGAGGAAGCCGATCTTCACCGGGTCTGCGGCCTGCGCGACCGGTGCGTTGAAAAGCACTCCTGTCGCCGCGGCGGCCAGCGTGAGGAAAATTCTACGTTTCATGATGCGTGTCTCCTGACTAATTGGTAACGAGAAGGTATCGGCCGCGTCTTCTTGTTGCCGGTTCGACACACGCGGCCCGTGCGTTAAACCGGTTCACACTTTTTCTACTACGCCTGCCGCGCGCTCTCCCGTGTTCGTTGCGCGCGTCCTGCCCTGTTGCATTCTCGCGTCTCAGTCGTGATACAGCGCCGAGCGCCCGCCATCGACCGTGATGCAGCTTGCGTTGATAAACGGTGCCTCGTCCGATGCGAGAAAAACCGCGGTCATCGCGACTTCTTCCGGACGGCCGATGCGCTTCATCGGTTGCAACGCGAGCGTTGCTTGCTGCGCAGCGGCCGGATCGGGTTGCGCATTCCACCAGTCGCGCGTTAACTGCGTTTCGACGTAGCCCGGCGCGATCGCGTTGACGCGCACGTTGCGCGGTGCGTACTCGATGCCAAGCGCACGCGTGAGGCCGAGCACACCGTGTTTCGCTACCGGGTACGGAAAGCACCCCGGAATGATCTTGAACGCATGCGTCGACGCAATATTCACGATGCTGCCTGCGCCGCGTTCGACCATGCCCGGCAATACCGCGCGGCAACCGTTCCACACACCGTCGAGATCGACAGCGAAACAACGGCGCCAGTCTTCGTCGGTCATCGTCAGCGGATCGCAGAACACGTTGATGCCGGCGTTGTTCACCAGGATGTCGAGTGGGCCGAATGCGCGCTCGGCTTCGCTGACTGCGTGCTGCACCGACGCCGATTGCGTCACGTCGGTCTGCACGGCGAGCGCGCGTGCGCTGTGCCGCGTTTCGATTTCCCGCGCGGTACGCTGCGCAGTCTCGAGATCGAGTTCAGCGAGCACAACCGCCGCACCTTCGCGCGCAAACGTATCGGCAATCGCCGCACCGATGCCGCGACCGGCACCGGTGATCAGCGCGACTTTGCCGGTCAGTCGATTCATGACTTCGCACCCGCCCTGGCAGCACGCAATCCATCGACGAACGCTTTTGCGTGTGCCGCCGTCGTCGCTGCGCTCTGGCCTGGCTTATACAGCGCGGAGCCGAGCCCGAAACCATTCGCGCCTGCCGACAGGAACGGCCCCATGTTGTCCGGCGCAATTCCACCGACCGGTACCAGCGGCACCTCGGCGGCGATCACCGCGCGCCATGCCTTGACCACGTGTACGCCGAGCTGCTCGGCGGGAAACATCTTCAGCACGTCGGCGCCGTTTTTCAACGCGATGAATGCTTCGGTCGGCGTCGCGACGCCCGGCGCGCATGCCATGCCATGTGTTTTCGCTGCCGACACGACTTCGGGATCGCTATGCGGCATCACGATCAGTTCGCCGCCTGCGGCCTTCACGTCGTGTACGAAGCTCGCATGCAACACGGTCCCCGCACCGACGATCGCATCGACCGGCAACGCTTCGCGGATTGCCGCGATGCTGTCGAACGGTCGCGGTGAGTTGAGCGGCACTTCGACGATGCGAAAGCCGGCTTCGTAGAGTGCGCGTGCATGCTCCACGGCATCGACGGGTGTCACGCCGCGCAGGATTGCGATCAGCGGACACGCTTCGAAGGCCGCCATCAGACCCGTGTGCGGCAGATACGGTGCGGGCAGATTGATGTGGGGTTGCATGTCGGTTCCTTTGAATGTCGTCGGGTCGTTTGCGCTGCCGTTAGCCGGCGTGCGCAGCGTGCGCCGCGCCCGCAACCGGTGCGACGAGGCCTGCTTCGCTAGCGATACGCCAGAGGCCGCGTTCGGTGGCCTGCTTCACCAGCACCGCTTCATGGCAGCCGAACTGTTCGAGCGCGAGACGGTAACGTTCGCACAGCGCCTCGTTACCGATCAGCCGCAGCGGTCGACCGGCGAGTGTCGTGTGTTGTTGCGCAAGCACGGCTTCGAGACCCGCGAGTTCGTGACCGATCAGCAGGCCGGACAGATAGTCGGGTTGCTGGTCGCCGGCGAGCTGCCCGGTCAGACCGAGCGTGCGGGTGCTGAACACGGTGGCAAGCAAACCGGCTTCGCCTCGTTGCCGCGCGATATTCACGCCGCGCACGAATGCATCGGTATCGGGGTAGTCCGGCGTCTTCATCGTGCGACCGAGAATCGTATGCTCGGACAGCGCCGCGAATACTTCACCGGTCATGAACGTATGAAACCGTTCGATCCTGCCGTCCTGCACGACGACCCACTTTGCGTGCGTGCCGGGTAGGCCGACTAGCGTGCGGGTTTCACTATCGCTGTCGTCTGCAAAAGTCGCGTCACCGGAAAGTGCACCGTAAATCTGCGTTTCCTCGCCGCGCATCACGTTCGGCAGTTCGCCGCGCTCGAGTACGCCGGGCACGATATGCAGCGTCGTGCCACGCGCGGACTGCACGCGGACGATGCCGGCTACCAATGCATCCGCAGCAGCGGGCGCGTCGACATACGGCGCTTCCACCCACCCCTGTGCACTACCGACCATCCCCGCCGCGATCACCGGCAGCGCAGGTGCAGCTTCGAGCCACGCGCCGCACACTGCATCGAACGCCGCGTCGAAACCGCCGGCGCTCGCCGCATGCGGCAGATTCATGATGCCCGCGCCCGATGCCTGCGTCGCCAGCACCTCGCCGTCTGCATCGAACAGGTACGCGCGCAGCGATGTGGTGCCCCAGTCGAGCGCGATCAATGCGGCACGCGCGGCAAGCTCACGGCTGGAATGGGCGCCGACGTCGTCGGCGGGTGCGAAAGGGACGGCAATTGCGTCTGTCGCCGTACCGTCTGCCGGCACGGGTGAACCCGATCTTGTCATCGTTTGATCCTGCGTGTGACGGGTTGCGGCGCACGCCAGCCGAGCTCTTCAGAGATCGCGCGCGCTTCGCGTTGCAGGACCGGAATCAGTTCGTCCATGCGTTCGAGCGACATGTAGGGAATCGTGCTCGCCACCGACACCGCCGCGACGATCGCACCCGACGCATCGCGCACCGGCGCGGCGACACAGCGAATCGACGCTTCGTTTTCTTCGAGATCGAACGTGAAGCCGCCTGATGCGTAGTTCGTCATGCGCTGCATGAAGGTCGGCGAATCGGGCCGGTTGTCGGGCTTGAAGCTGACGCTGGCAAGTGCGCGACGCGACGCATCGAAGAGCGATTGCCATACCTCCGGTGCGAGGTCGAGCATCATCGCCTTGCCGATGCCCGTGGACGCCAGCGGCATCCGGTGGCCGACGCGCGAACGCATTTCGAGGCCGCGTGTACCGGGAATCTTGTCGATGTACAGCACATCGTCGCCGTCGCGCACGCCGAGGTGGATCGTGTCGAGCGTCTGCTCAGCCAGCGACTCGAGATGCGGACGCGCGACCGCGGTGAGCGGCATCTGTTCGAGCGCGATCGTGCCAAGTTCGATCAGCTTCGGGCCGAGCAGATAGCCACCCTGCACCTGACGCAGATAGCGCGCCTGCACGAGGCTGCTGACGAGCCGGTGCGTCGTGCTACGCGTCGTCCCGAGTGCGGCGCCGAAGGTACGCAGATCGCGCACGCCCGCGGCAGCGGCTTCGAGTATCGCGAGACCGCGCAACAACGTCTGCGTGCCGGCCTGCTGCGGCGTGATGTCGAGCAGCGTGCTGGGCAGACCGATCGAGTCGGCGGGATCGTGCGGGGCTGGTGTGGCAGACGTCGCCTGGGGGGCAGTCGCGCTGCTGCGTGTGCGGGACGGCAGGTCGGGCTGCACGCGTACTTCCTGTCTCGAGGTGAACGGCATGGCCGGGTTGTCTCCGTGTTTGCTGCCTCTGCCGCATGGCGATGTGTCCTGCGGCGGGCTTGCTGGTTCGGATTGTAGGACGGAGTTTTCAGAATCTCCAATATGTGAGTGTTCGATTCATATATTGGGATATTATGAATTCGATTGCGCCGTGTAGACGAGCGATTCGCCGGGTCGTTATAGTGGTTCGGTTTCGAAAAAGGGGAGCATCACGCGGCTGTTCGCCGCGATGCATTCGATACAACGACAGCATAAGAACGATCCGGAGAACCAGATTGCTGCATCGACACCTGATCACAACACTGATGGCGGTCCTGCTTCCGGTTTCGGCCGCCTACGCGAGTGGGGACATGTCCTGCGATCCCATCAGCGCACTCAGGCAGCCCAGTTATATGTGCGGGGGCGTGCCGATTTTGAGCCCGGGCAACGACACCCGGATCAATGCGATGCTGCTGATGGTCGACAGCAGCAGACTCTCGCCAGTCTTCCCCGATCCCAAAAGCGTCCCGCTCGCTGACAGGACGAATCAGCTGGTCGTCCCGTTTGCGTATGACTTCTCTGGATGGATCAACATCGGCCAGAAGATGCCGGACACTTCGAGCGACACGTCGGACGGCGCCAGCCCGTCGAATCTCTACGCGGATGGCGAGGGCAGCATCTGTCTTAGCGACGCGTCGGGAAGCGCAGCGTTTAACGACGCGGTGCACGCTGCGAAGGACCTTCCCGCTGACGACGCCACGCGTTTGATCGCGGGCCGCGCGGCTTTCGAGTGCGCTGCTGGCAAGACCGGCACTGTGTGGACGAAACCATCGGATCTCAAGTCCGCGCTCGGGCGTCAGTTCGCGACCTATGTCGACGGCGCGTACGCGTTCTACGAGAGCAATTTCGTCTCCGCCTCGAAGGCATTCGCCGATGCATCGCACAGCACCAATCCGTGGCTAAGGGAAACTGCGCTCTACATGGCCGGCCGTGCACAACTGAACGCCGCTCAAGCGGGCGCGTTCGACGCGAACAGCTACGCGCTGGATAGCACCAAAGTCAACAAGCTGGAACTCGGCGCAGCCGACACGGTGTTCCGCGCCTATCTGAAGGTCTATCCACGCGGCCGTTACGCGGCGTCAGCGACAGGACTGCAACGTCGCGTCGCGTGGCTCGGCAGCAATACCGCGCAGCAAGCCGCCCTCTATAGCAAGGCATTTGCGAACTGGTCGCCGTCGACGTCCAACGTACCGCTCGTGCAACTCGCAAACGAACTCGACAGCAAGCTGCTACAGACGTCTAACCTGGACACCAGGCAACTGGAGTCACCATCGGTTCTCGCGATCGTCGACTTGATGCAGATGCGCACATCGGGAGGCGACTCCGAATCGAGCCGACAAAAATCACTGACGCTCAATGAGTTGCAGGCGCAGAAGCCGCGTTTTGCCAGTGCACCGGCGCTATACGATTATCTGGTTGCCGCCTGGTACGTGTACCTTGGCCACAAGCCGGAGCAGGCGCTCGCCTTGCTGCCGCAAGCGCCCGCCGCGTCGCTCGACTACTTCGGTCTGAGCCAGCAGACACTGCGTGGTTTCGCGCTCGAAGACAGCGGCCAGGCGGATCAGGCGCGGCAACTCTGGGCTGAACTGATCCCGCTTGCGAAATACCGGTTGCAGCGCGAGGCGCTGGAGCTTGCACTCTCAATCAATCTCGAGCAGGCGCGCCTCCTCGACCGTGTATTCGCCGACGATTCACCGATTCAGAACGCAGCGATCCGCGCCATCCTGTTGTATCGCGGGGCGGACGCAGACCTGCTGCGCGCGCAGGCGCAAAACACCGCGACCAGTCGCGCACTGCGCGACATCGCGCTGTACACGCTGCTGTACAAAGAATTGACGCGCACGCATTACGCCGACTTCATCGCGGACCTTGCATTGATTCCGGCCACGCCGTCCGATGCGCTGAAACCGTTTGCGCTATCTCGCCTTGCCAATGATGGTGGTTACGCGTGCCCATCCGTACGCGACATCGCGACGACGTTGCAGCAAGACCCCGGCGACGCGAAAGGTCTGAACTGTCTGGCTGAGTTCGTCCGAACCTATCCGGCCGCTGGGGGACTGGACGAATATCCGGTTGTGACCGTCGTACCTCCAGCGCCCGCAGGGACCGAGAACGTGCCGGTAACACTCGGCAGCGTGCCGTCGCAATTCCCAGGCGGAAGCTATCAACGGATGTCGAGTTACCAGAAGGTGATCGGCACCGCGCAGGCACCAAGCGACGATCGAGCCTACGCGCTATATCGCGCGATCAACTGCTTCGCCCCCGGGGGTTTCAGTGAGTGCGGCGGCAACGACATTCCGAAAAGCGCGCGCAAGCAATGGTTCACCACATTGAAGTCCGAGTATCCACGCAGCAAGTGGGCACAGTCGTCGAAATATTACTGGTGAACCGGACATGAAGCGGTTGTTCTGCGCCGGCTTGCTGCTGTGTGCGCGGCTCGCATTTGCCGGCACAGTCGACGCGGCACAATATGACGCATTCTGGCTATGGGCCGGCGTGAAGCCTCAGCCCGTGCTGCACGACGCGCGCACCGTCTACGTGCTGCAAGGACAGATCGAAGCGTCCCCACAGGACGACGCGCAAGTGCGCCTCATCGCGCAGGGTGTGTCATTGCCGGCATTGCCGCACGCGGACGTCTGGCTCGTCTACCGGGCGCATACGTTGCGCTGGACGCCACGCATCGAGCACATCATGCTGGCGCAACTTGCCCGCTGGCGCGCGTCGGGCCGCACGATTACTGGAATTCAGATCGACTTCGACGCGCGCACACACCATCTCCAGGAATACCTCGATTTCCTGCGGAGCCTGCGCGAGCGGTTACCCGCCGATTGCCGGTTGAGCATCACCGGTCTGCTCGACTGGAGCAGTCGCATCGGCGTCGATCAGGTGAACCAGTTGAAGCGGATCGTCGATGAGGTGGTTGTGCAGACGTATCAGGGTCGTCACACGATTGCCGATTCCGACAGGTACTTGTCGCGTGTCGAACAGCTGCAGTTGCCATTCCGGATCGGCCTGATCCAGGGCGGTGAATGGGACGCACCGCGCTATCTCACCGAAAACCCGTGGTTTCGTGGCTACGTCGTATTTCTACGCAACGGATAACGCGGCGACGGGATCAAGGCTCCGACCGCCCCCATCAGGCTCCCGCAGCCGCCTTATACGCAACACAATCCACCTCGACCTTGCAATCGATCACCATGCTCGACACGACACACGCGCGCGCCGGCGGGTTCTCGCCAAAGTACTCGCGAAACACCTTGTTGAACGAAGCGAAATCGCGCGGATCGTCGAGCCACACGCCGCAGCGCACGACATGCTCCGCGCCGTAGCCCGCTTCCGTCAGGATCGCGAACACGTTCTGGATCGCCTTGTGTGATTGAGCGACGATACCGCCGTCGATCACTTCGCCGTTTTCCATCGGCGTCTGGCCCGACACGTACAGCCAGCCATCGGCTTCGACTGCGCGCGCAAACGGCATGTGCTGTCCGCCCGTTCCTTTACCGCCTTCCACTCCATATCGCTTCATCGTTTCACTCCTCAAGTTCATGACAAGGTGCGCGCGGATCGATCCCCGCGCACCGTTTTGATTTCAGAATGCGCCGTGCGCATCGCCGCGCGACGCGGCACCGCGCGCAACGAAATGCCCCGCGCGTTCGCCGGTCGGCTGGCCGTCGCGATACGACAGCACGCCGTTCACCCACACCGCGTCGATGCCGTCGGCGGCTTGCTGCGGCTTTTCGAACGTCGCCGTATCGCGTACCCGCGCCGGATCGAACAACACCAGATCCGCGTGATAGCCGACCTGCACTTCGCCGCGCTGCGCGAGCCCGAAGCGCCGCGCCGACAAGCCGGTCATCTTGCGCACGGCTTCTTCGAGCGGGATCAACGCTGCATCGCGTGCGTAGTGGCCGAGCACGCGCGGAAACGCGCCCCACAACCGCGGATGCGGCAGCGGATCGTTCGGCAGGCCATCGGAACCAACCATCGTCGCGGGATGCGCGAGGATGCGACGCACGTCGTCTTCCGACATGTTGTGATAGACCGCCCCGGCCGGCTGCAGACGTTTCGCTGCTTCCTGCTGCGTCACGCCCCACTCCGCTGCGATGTCCTTCACGAGCTTGCCCGCTGCCTCGGGATGCGGCTGCGACCATGTGATGGTGATGTCGATATCGCCCGTCACCTGTCTCAGGTCGAGCGTCGTCGAACTGCGGTTGTACGGATAGCAATCGCAACCGATCGGCTGCAACCGGCGCGCGCCTTCCAGCGATTCGAGCACTTCGCGGCTGCGCCCCCAGTTCGACGGCCCCGCGCATTTCAGATGCGAGATCACGACCGGCACATGCGCGTGCTTGCCGATGCGGTATGCCTCGTCCATTGCATCGAGGATCGCGTCGAACTCGGTACGCATGTGTGTCGTGTACAACGCGCCCGCTGCCGCGAGCGGCTCGGCAAGCGCCATCACTTCTTCGGTCGGCGCGGCGAATGCGGAGCTGTACGCGAGCCCCGTACTCAGACCGAGCGCGCCATGCGCGAGCGCTTCTTCGAGCTGCGCACGCATGCCGTCAATTTCGCTTTGTGTCGCCCCGCGGTCGAGCCTGTCCATATGGTTGCTGCGCAGCGCCGTATGGCCGATCAACGCACCGACATTGACCGCGGGCCGCGCTGCATTCACCGCTTCGACATAAGCGGCAAACGTCGGGTAGCTGAACGCATCGCGCTCGCCGAGCAGGCTCATCGGATCGGGCGGCTCGCCTTTCAGCGAGACCGGCGACGCGCTGATTCCACAATTGCCAACGATCACCGTCGTCACGCCCTGGGTGATTTTCGGCAGCATCTGCGGCGAGCGGATGACGTGCGTGTCGTCGTGGGTGTGGACATCGATGAAGCCCGGCGCAACCGCGCGGCCGTTCGCTTCGACGACCTCTTCCGCGAGCCAGTTCGACAGATTGCCGATCGCGGCGATGCGACCGTCGCGCACCGCAATATCGCGTTCGACCGGCGGCGCGCCGGTACCGTCGTACAACTGCGCACCGACGATCAATGTATCGGCAGCTTCGGGATGCGAGTGCATGAATCAGTCTCCTATTGGTTGTCGGTCGTCGCCGCCGCGATGCGCATCGAGCGCATGCTTCATGCGACGCAGCAGTTCGCGGCTCTCGTCACCGAGACTGACGGCGAGTTCGGTGACGAGCACGTCGAGTGCCATCATCATCGCGTAGCGTGATGACGACGGCTTGTAGATGAAATCGGTTTCGAAGGCGACGATCGGAATCAGCCAGTCCGCGAGCTTTGCAAGCGGCGAGGCTGGCGCGGTCAACATGATCAACGTCGCACCGTAGCTGCGCGCGATCCGGCAGCTCTCGACAATCTCAGGCACGCGGCCCGTCGCGGACAGTGCGATCACCACACATTCGCGCGACACCGTGCTGGCCACCATCCGCTGCAGCAACCCTTCCTGGTAGGTTGCGACCGGGCGGCCGAGGCGCACGAGCCGGAAGCGCATTTCATCGGCGAGCGCGGTCGAGCCACCGCCCATGCCGAACACGTAGATCATGCGCGCTTCGCGTAACGCCGCTGCGGCCTGGGCAAGCGGTGCCTGGCGCAGCAACGCGTGGTTGTGCGTGAGCGCCGTCTGCACTTCGTCGAAGACGCGCGTGGCGAGCGGCTCGGGGGCATCCGCGGATGCGCCGGCTTTCAGAAAACGCTGCCCGACCGCGGCCGCCTGCGCAAGCCGCAGCTTCAGTTCGCGCACGTCGCGGCACCCGACCGCCTTCGCAAAGCGCGTCACGGTCGCAACGCTCACCTCCGCCTGCTGCGCAAGCGCACCGATGCTCGCGCGCGACGCGCCGGTCAGATCGTCGAGAATCAGCGCCGCCACCTTGCGCTCGGCCGAACGCAGATCGGGCGCGCATTCGGCGATACGCGCGACGATATCGAAGGCGAGTGGTTCGGTCGTTGAATTCATCGGCAAGGCCGTGGGTGGGGTACCACGAACGCTGGTACTAAATAACATTTCGCAGATCATCGTACTTTCTGTACCATATTAAAGTCAACTTCGAATCGATTTAACTGGATGATGGAGCCGGATTACATGAAAGTTACAAACTATCAGGGCGCGACGATTGATCCTTATAGCAAGGGCTTGGGCATGGTTCCCGGTACCAGCATCCAGTTGACGGATGCCGCGCGTCTCGAATGGAATCTGCTCGACGAAGACGTCAGTCTGCCGGCCGCGGTGCTGTATGCGGAGCGTGTCGAACACAACCTCAAATGGATGCAGGCGTTCGTCGCGGAGTACGGTCTCAAGCTCGCACCGCACGGCAAGACGACGATGGCGCCGCAGCTGTTTCGCCGGCAGATCGAAACGGGTGCGTGGGGTATCACGCTCGCTACCGCGCATCAGGTGCGGGCCGCGTATCGCGGCGGCGTATCGCGCGTGCTGATGGCGAATCAACTGGTCGGCAAACACAACATGCTGATGATCGCGGAGCTGTTGAGCGATCCGGACTTCGAATTCTTTTGTCTCGTCGATTCCGTCGATGGTGTCGAACAACTGGGCAAGTTCTTCGGCTCGGTGGGCAAGTCGCTGCAGGTGCTGCTCGAACTCGGTGTACCGGGCGGTCGCACCGGCGTGCGCGACGAGGCGCAGCGCAACGCGGTGCTCGACGCGATTGCGCGTTATCCGGATGCGTTGAAGCTCGCCGGCGTCGAACTGTATGAAGGCGTGTTGAAGGAAGAAGATGAAGTGCGCGCGTTTCTGCGCAGCGCGGTAACGACGACGCTCGCACTCGCCGATGCCGGTCGTTTCGCGCGCACGCCGGCAGTGCTGTCGGGTGCGGGATCGGCGTGGTACGACGTGGTCGCGGAAGAATTTTCGAAGGCGTCGGATGGCGAGCGCATCGAGATCGTGCTGCGCCCCGGCTGCTATCTGACGCACGACGTCGGCGTGTACCGGAAGGCGCAGACCGATATCTTCGCGCGCAATCCGGTGGCAAAGAAAATGGGTGAGGGGTTATTGCCGGCGTTGCAGTTGTGGGCCTACGTGCAATCGATTCCCGAACCCGATCGCGCGATTATCGGTCTCGGCAAGCGCGATTCCGCCTTCGATTCGGGCATGCCGGAGCCGGCGCGCCACTATCGGCCGGGCACCGGTGGGCAGCCGCGCGACATCGCCGCGAGCGAAGGCTGGGAAATATTCGGGCTGATGGACCAGCATGCGTATCTGCGCATTCCGGCAGGCGCCGATCTGAAAGTCGGCGACATGATCGCCTTCGACATCTCGCATCCGTGCCTGACGTTCGACAAATGGCGTCAGTTGCTGGTTGTCGATCCGGCTTACCGCGTGACGGAAGTGATCGAGACGTTTTTCTGACGCGTCGCGCGTCTGCACGGCGAAGCTCGCCTTAGACGGTGAGCCACGCGGCTCAGCTCTCGTCGGCCTCTGCAGGCACTGTCGCGGCGACCTCGCCGATGCGTGCCTCAAGCATCTTCAACGCGCCGGACAGCGCAACCACCGCATCGTCCGGCAGTGCCCCCATCGTGTCGTCAAAGAACGCCTGCCGCTGCGGCATGCTCGCTTCCGTGACGGCGCGCCCTTCGTCGGTGAGCTTCACGTTAGTGACGCGGTTGTCGCGTGTGTCCATGCTGCGCGCGATCCAGCCCATCTGTTCGAGTGTCTTGAGCTGACGCGTGAGCGCACCCGGGTCAATGTGCAAGCGCTCGACAAGCCGCTTCTGGGACGATTCCCCGTCCTGCTCGTGTAGCGCGAGCAGAATCCGCCAGCGCGGCATCGGATGGCCGACGTACTGTTCGAACGCCGCCATGAACGCGCGATACGTGCGGCCGAACTGCTGAACGATGGCGACGCGGTCGTGTACTTCCATAAGAATCTGCCTGGGCGAAATCGGTGTATCAGTCCACGTGAACCGTCGGTTCAACCTGGCGATGCAGCTTGATGGGCGGCACGCGCCGGCTCTGCCAGATCGACACGACGGCGATCACCGCGGCCAGTGCGAGCCCGACATGGATCGCACCGACGAGCGCTTCGCGCGCCGACTCCAGCAGCATGCCGCCATTGTGTCCGGCATGCGCGAGCTGGCCGAGCAAGGTCTGCTGCTCGTCGTGATTGATCAGGATCTGCGGGTCGCCGAGATCGCTGCTCCATTGCATCGCGTGATCGCTTTCCAGCGCGTTGCGCACACCGCTCGCGTACATGTGCGTGACGAGCGTACCGGTAAGCGCTGTGCCGAGCATCCCGCCGATCATCCGCAGCGATTGCAGCAGCGCAGTCGCGATGCCGAGGTGTTCGCGGCCCGCGGTCTGCTGCGCGAAGATGGTGAGATTCGGCATCACGAAGCCGAGCCCCAGGCCGCCGATGATCATGAACGACATGAGTAGCCATTGCGGCATCGAGCGCGTCGCGACGACGACGCCGAGGCACGCGATCGCAACGAGCGCAAAGCCGATAAACAGCATCAGATTCGGATTGCGCACCCGCGACACGATCCGGCCGTTCGCGATACTCCCGATCGTAATGAACACGACGAGCGGCGTGATGACGAGACCCGCCTCTTTCGGCGACATGCCGAACCCACCCTGAAACAGCAGCGGTGCGTAAAACAGCATCGAGAACATCGTGAAGCCGCCGAGCACCGAGAGCGTAAACAGCGCGGACAGACTGCGATTGCGGAACATATCGATGGGCAGGATGGCTTGCGGGAACGACTTTTCCCAGCGCCACAAACCGTATGCGGAGGCAACGCTGACTGCGAGCAGCGCCGCCGTGCCGACCGACACACCATGCTTCGGCAGCATTTCGACGAAGAGCTGCAGGCAACCGAGCACGGCGGCGATCAGCAAGGCACCGGGCCAGTCGAGCCGCATCTTGTCTTTATGCTCGATGTGCCGCAGATGCGGCAGATAACGCCAGACGAAAAACAACGAGAGCAGACCGACAGGCAGATTCACGTAGAACACCGAGCGCCAGCCGGAGTACTGCGTGAGAAAGCCACCCAGCGACGGTCCGACCGCATTCGCGATGCCGAACGCCGAACTCATCATCACCTGCCAGCGCAGACGCACCACCGAATCGGGGAACAGGTCGGGAATGCACGCGAACGCGGTGCCGACCAGCATGCCGCCGCCGATCCCTTGCAACCCGCGCGCGAGCACGAGGAACAGCATGCTGTTGGCGGCGCCGCACAGCACCGACGCACCGGTGAACAGGACGATCGACGCAATCACGAACGGCTTGCGCCCGTAATAGTCGCCGAGCCGGCCGAAGATCGGAACGGTGATGACGGAGGTGAGCAGATAGGAGGTCGCGACCCACGCGTAGAGATCGAAGCCTTTCAGCTCGGACACGATGGTGGGCAGCGCCGTGCCGACCACGGTCTGGTCGAGCGCGACGAGCATCGTCACGAAGGAGATGCCGAGCATCGCTAGTAGCGATTCACGGAACGGTAAAACTTGCCCACTCGAGTGGTGGGCCGCGGTATGGACAGCCATTTTTGATCGCGCAACAGTTGACTCGTCAAACGATGGGGAATCATACCATAGCGGGAAGTTCTAAACTGGCTCGGGTCGGCGGTTAAAGTCGGCCAATCCGTGCCTGCAACGTTTGCAACGATGACCGGGAGGTCCATGGAGTCGAATCCGCTCGCCACACCCGTCCTGTCACCCGACGATCTGAACGCGCTGCGGCGCGCGAAACACGAGCTCGAAAGCCCCGCGCTGACGATGAAGCTCGCGAGTATTGTCGGTGCGCCGCTGGAAAAACTGCTGGCGCGGATGCCCGCGTTCGCCAACGAGAAGGTCGGCGATGCGACCCAGCTCGCGTTGCGCAAATGCCTGCAACTCGCGTTGCGCACGCTTAACCGGGCGGACCCGGCGGCTGCTTCGGCTACGCCGGATAAGCCAAGCAACCTGCTGCACAAGTTCGCGGTCGCGACGACCGGCGCGGCGGGCGGCGCGTTCGGCCTGTTTGCACTACCGGTCGAATTGCCGGTCACGACGACATTGATGTTTCGCTCGATCTGCGACATCGCGCGTAGCGAAGGAGAGGATCTGTCGTCGGTGGAAACGCAGTTGCAGTGCCTGACCGTGCTCGGCATGGGCAGCGCATCGAAGGCCGACGACGATGCCGATTTCGGCTACTTCATCATGCGCGGCGCGCTGGCGCAGGCGGTGTCGAAGGCATCGTCGGAGATTGCGAGCAAGGGGTTTGCCACGCACGGTTCGGCCGCTTTGCTGCGGCTCGTGAACACGATTGCCGCGCGCTTCTCGGTGCAGGTCAGCGAGCAGGTCGCGGCAAAATCGATTCCGGCGATCGGCGCGGTACTGGGCGCGATGGTCAACACGGTCTTCATCGATCACTTCCAGCAGGTCGCGCACGGCCACTTCACCGTGCGCAGGCTGGAGCGTCAGTACGGCACGGAAACCGTCGAAGCCGCGTATCAGACGATCGACATTTCGCTCGCCGACTGAGCGGTCTCTACGCGCGTGACCTGACGCACGAAATCGGCCGCACGATCGAGTGCGCGACGAGCCTCGGGAATAAACGGCGTCCAGATCTGCCAGACGTGCGGCATCTTCGGCCAGATTTCGAAGTCGACGGTCACGCCGACTGCGCGAGCGCTGTCGGCGACCCGGCGCGAATCGTCGAGCAGCACTTCAGTGCTCGCAGCCTGCATGAAGAGCGGCGGCAAGCCGTGCAGGTCGGCATACAGCGGCGATGCATAGGGATTCGTGGCGGGCGTATCGCCGAGATAGAGCTTCGCTGCGCGGCCGATTGCCGGACCGCTGAACATCGGGTCGGCGCCGTCGTTGGTGCGGATCGTCGCGCCTGTCGCGGCGAGATCGGTCCACGCCGAAAACAGGATCGCGCCGGCCGGCAACACATCGCCGGCATCGCGCAGCGCGACGAGCGTCGCCAGTGCGAGTCCGCCGCCCGCGGAGTCGCCGGCAATCACGATCGACTCCGGCGACGTGCCCTGCGCAACCAGTTGGCGATAGGCCGCGAGCGCATCGTCGAGTGCAGCGGGAAACGGATGCTCTGGAGCCAGGCGATAGTCGAGCGAGAACACGCGCGCATCGGTGCGTGTGCCCAACCCGAAAGTGATGGCACGGTGCGTACGCGGCGAACAGAAGTAATACCCGCCACCGTGCAGATACAGGATGACAGGCGCCGTCGGCGCCGCGCCTGCCCGCTCGAACCATTCGCCATACAGCGGCGCATCGCTGGGACCGTACTGCTCGCGCAACGTCCAGCCCGCCGGCACGCGCGGCACCCGCGCGCCTTTGTTCATCACGGCGCGCGCAGCCTCTGCATTGACTGTCGTGCGTAACGTGTGCGGACGGAATTTCCTGCGTATGAACCAGCAGGCGATCGTGCTTTGCCAACTCATTGGAACGTGCTCCTCGGACGGCGAGGCCGTCATGGTACGTGCGATCGGCAACGCACCGCTCGATGGGCCGCTCTAAATGCAGCGGCCGTGAAGTCGACTAGTTGGCAGGCAGGACCTGCCCGCGAATTTCACCCGACGGATTCTGCGCCGTGTGCACATTGAAGTACCACTGGCCGGCCATCAGATCGGCGGCCTGCTGATCGGTCAACGTCGCTGCGCCCTTGATCGGACTGGCGAGCGCGTTCTTGTCGATCGGCACCTGAACCTTGGCGTTCTGTCCGACCGGCGCAGGCCCGTGGAAATGCGCCATCGTCGCGGGGCCCGTCAGGCCTTCGTAAGTCGCGGTCCATTGCAGCGCCTTCGTCGACGTATCGAATGATGCATTCAGCATGCCGTGCCCATGACTCACACGCGGCGGCACTTCGCTGGACGGCTCGAGATCGGCCTTGAGCGCCACCGTATCGGCAAACGCCACGCCCGTTGCGAGCGCCCACAACACGACAGCCAGATTCAATTTGCGTATCGCAATCATCTTTTTCTCCGGACTCGTATCGCACCGCACAAGCGGTTGCCCGCGCGGGTGAACACATACTAGGGCAATTTCAGACCCGCCGCGCGGCTCGATCGAGCCTGCGCAAAGGCATGCGGTAATGCAAATTCCCGCTGCCTGACGACGATACCCTCCACATTCTCCAATAGAGAATTGCGCGATTCGCACTGAATGCCATGGCAAACCCCTGCTAGGCTACGCATGCGAGAAGTGACTCCTTCATCGAAGGATGTCTCCAAGTTTAAACGCGGCTTCGGCCGCGTTTTTTTTCGTTATGCGAGCGACGTTGCCTGCGCCTCGATGTCGTCCAGCAGCGCGTTGCAGGTATCGAGTAGCGCGAGCCCATCGGCGCGCAGAGATTCGATGGGCTTCGTCACAATATCGCGCCGGTACGCTTCGAGCACGTCGAGTAGCGGCGGATATTGCAGCACGCTCGCGGCACCCGCGACGCGGTGGTGCCACGCCAACAGACGCTCTACATCGGGATCGTCGAGTAACGGATGCAGCGCGCGCATGTCGTCGCGTACCGCTGAGACGAACGCCTCCAGTAGCGTCTTCACTGTGGTTTCGCTGCCCCACAATTCTGTCATGTAGGTCAGATCGATGGGCGCACTCGGCCGAGGCGCTTCTTGCGCCGGCGGTGCGGACGATGCGTATGCACCAGGCTCGCCGAACCATTTGCCCAGATGCTCGCGCAAGGCGGCGAGGCGCACGGGTTTGACGATGCAGTCGTCCATGCCGGCTTCACGACACAGACGTGGATCGTCGGGGCCGGTGTTCGCCGTGATGCCGAGAATCTTCGTTCGTCCCGTTACGCCGCACGCGTTCCACTCGTTCTCGCGTACCCATCGTGCCAGGCCGTAGCCCGATAGCCCCGGCATGTGGCAATCCGAAATCAGGCAACCGTAGTGAGTTTGCTTAAGTGCGGCGAGCGCCTGCGTACCGTCGTCCACGACATCGCAGGCAAAACCGAGCGACGCCAGTTGATGACGGATCAGCGCCTGGTGAACCGGATCGTCTTCGGCGACAAGCACGAGCGTTCCGCGGGCGATCGCCAGCTCGCGATCGGGCAACGCGGGTATGTCATCAACGGATAAACCAGCGAGCGTAGACGACGGAGATGCCAGTCGATCATCCCCCAGCACATCGGGCAGGTAGCATTGCCCTTCGACCGGCAGGACGACGCGCAATGTCACGCAGGTACCGACACCGGGAGCGCTACGCAACTCAAGCGTGCCGCCCATCAGATGCACAAGCCGTCTGCAGATCGCAAGACCGAGACCCACACCACCGAAGCGGCGGCTCGTCGACGGCTCGGCCTGCACGAACGGCTCGAAGATCTGCATCTGCACATCCGGCGCGATGCCGATGCCGGAGTCCGTCACCGCGATTTCGACGATCTGGTGCTGGGCGTCGGCATAGGTAGCCGAGACATCCACTTCGATGCGGCCGCTAGACGTGAACTTGATCGCATTGCCGAGCAGGTTGAGAAGAACCTGCCGCAACCGGGCTCTGTCGCCGCGCAATGTCGCCGCAAGATCAGAGGCGATGTTCATCCGCACACTCAACCCCTTCTCGTGCGCGCGGGTCACCATCATGGTCACCGTGCTGTCGATCAGTTGCCGCAGGTCGAGCGGTTCGGATTCGACGGTGAGGTGCCCTGCTTCGATTCTCGAGTAGTCGAGCAGGTCGTCGAGAATCTGCAGCAACGTGATTGCCGAGACGTTGATCGTGCCTAGCATCTCGCGCTGTTCCGCAGTAAGCGGCATACGCTCCAGCATATCGACGAGACCCAGTACGCCGTTCATCGGGGTGCGCAATTCATGGCTCATCGTCGCGAGAAAGTCGTCCTTTGTTTGCGACGTGGTCTGGACGAGATCGAGTTGCGACGTGAGCTGCCGCTCATGCTGTTTGCGCTCAGTGATTTCACGCCGCAACAGGTGGAGCTTGCGCAGCGCAATCGGTAGCGCGGTGCTGAGCGCGAGCAGCAACGGCAGCAGGCACAGCGTGTAGATACGCCACCGGCCGTCGTCGCCGGCTCGAACAGTCGTGACCATCGAAGCACGGGCATCACGCTTGTACATCCGCAGCGTGCCATCCGCGACCACGCGTTGCGCGCTTACGGCAAACACCGGCAGGTGGCAATCGTCACAGCGCCGGTTGATCGTCGGACGATCGGTGTTTCGTGTGCCTGCGTCGTCGACCGTCGTCGCCGTGTGTATCGATGGAAATGCGCCGGTTGTCCGCTCAACGCTCCGGCGTGGGTCGCCCGTCGCCTCGGCAATATCGCCGGTCAAGAACACGAACGCCATTGTCAGAATGCGCAACAGCGATTGCGACATACCTGATAGAAGCGACACGCCGGCCACCCGTGCCCGAATCACACCAGATGCGCCCAAACCCAGATCACCGGCCCACGCGACCCGCATCGAACCCGCGCCCTCAATCAGCACTCCCTTTTCCACACCTGCCATAGAACCTCCATTCAGCGCTTTGCAGCGGCACCGTCCCCACGCCTGCCGCCAGCGACAGACGGGTATGCGGTTCCGTCTACCCAGAACTAATAGGAAGAATCGCAAATGGCAATCTGTGTGTCGTATCCGTCGATGCCCGATTCACAGCGTGTTGTTTATCGACGCAAATCGTTACGCCAAACCTATCTGATTCGCATAACCGATCAGTTCAGCGTCGGTCTCAAGACCAAGCTTGCGCATCGCATTACGCTTCTGCGTGCTGACCGTTTTCACGCTACGACCCAAAGTCGTGGCGATCTGCGACACGCCAAAACCGCGCGCGTAAAACTGGAACACCTCCCACTCACGCACGCTCAGCATTCCGACACGCGGCTGTGGCGACGCGTCGTCCGACTCCGGCACGAGCTGTACGCGTTCAGACAGATAAGGCGTGCGGGTTCTGGCCGCTTCGATCGCATCGATCAGTTCATGCACGGTATCGCGCTTGTCGACGATCGCGCTCACGCCAAGCACCAGCAGCCCGCTCAACACGGGCGGATGGCGCAGCATCGTGAGCACGACGACCGGTGGGCAAGCGGGATCGCGCAAGATCCGGCGCAGTAGCGAAACCGCACTGCTTTCGCCGTTGGCACCCGGCATACCGATATCGGCGACGATCACGTCGCAACGGCAGGTATCGTAGAGCTCGGCGAGCGACCCGGCATCGCACGCGGTGCCGACCAGCGACATATGTGGAGCGGTGGAAAGCAGATGGTGTACGCAAGCGCGAATAGCGCTGTGATCGTCGGCAACGATGACACGGATAGGCTGTTTCATTTGATTGTCGTTATACCCATGACGTCCCTGCACCAGGTGGGGTGCATCCCCGGGACGTATAGAACTCACGGTGTCGCGTCTTTACGATGCGGGCCGTCGACGGGCCTGCACGCGGCGACCCCGCGTCGTCAGCTCGCGCTGTGTGTTCGTAGCGGCGAGTCCGTGCAGAAGCGTGCGGTATCGGCTAACTCGTCGATATAAGACAGTTCTGAATTCGCGTTGAGCCGAGATAGCCCGACATGAAAGACATCAGGAAATTCCGTAGGCGCGCACGTAGATGAACAGCCCGGCATCGTTGCTCACGCCGAACTTGATCATCGCATTGCGCTTTTGCCGGCTGACGGTACGAATATCGCGTTTGAGCGTACGCGCGATTTCGGAGATCGACTGACCGCCCGCGAAGAGACCGACAACTTCCATCTCGCGCGGCGACAACCGGCGTATCGGCGCGAGGCCGACTGGGTCGCCACTCGCGGTGGCGAGTGCATCGAGTATCGGCTGGCCAACGTAAGGACGGCCATACCCGGCGCAGCGAATCGCCGCAACCAGATCTTCCATCGATTCAGTCTTGTTGAGCATGCCGGTCACACCGTGCGACATGATCGCGCGCAGGATTGCGGCATTCGTGAGAGCAGTCAGCACGACGATGCGCACCTGCGGCCAGTCGCGACACACGCGCCGCACGAGGCGCAGACCGTCCTCCGCGAGCGCGCCGGCCTCGGGCATCGTGAGGTCGGTAACCAGTACGTCGCAGGGTGTGGTTTTCAACAGGGCGATCAGCGTCGTGGCGCTGTCGGCTTCGCCGACGATCTCGATGCCCTCCTGCGCGGCGAGCGAGGCCCGAATTCCCAGCAGCACGAACGGATGATCGTCCGCAACGATGACGCGAAGGTTCCCCATGTTTTTCTCTTAGTACCTTACTGACGCAAAGCGCGCCGCACAGGCGGCGCGCTTTGCCATCAGATCACCACCTTCGGCCTGCAGAAATAGGAGATGTCTGAATCAGTTGGGTATTTCGAAGAAAAACGTGACGATACTTTTGGACGGACAGCATCGCTCGCCCTGCGGCGGACGATGCTGCGTGTTCAAGCGTGAGCCGTGCTTGTCTCGCGCACCGCGACTGCGCGCGGAAACACCGGCAGCGCAATCAGCGCAAAGAGACTCGCGACTGCCCACACCACCGGCCACGACGTGATGGACAGCAACACCGGAATGGCGAGCGGCGTCAGGAACAGCATGATGAACACGCAGGTGTTGCCCATTGCGAGTGCGGTACCGGCGCGACTCGTGCCGGCAAGCGTCGCGAGTTCCGTGAACGCCACACCGTGCCATGCCGACGCGCATACGCCACCGGCCACGATCATCGCCGCGCACACCACGACCATCGCTGCATGCTGCATGCCGACCGCGGCCGATATCAGCGCGAGCGCAGCAAACAACACCGCAGTAACGAGACTGCATGCCCGCATATAGGCACGGCGGTTGCCCTTACGATCGGTCCAGCGGCCGCTCAGGACACGCGCGATCGCGGCGCCCGTCTGCACGGCCACCATCGTCGCGCTGATCGTGACGATGCTCGCATGACCGAAGTCGTGCAGAAAGACCGTCGCAAACGTGACGACCGCCAGTTGCGGCGCGCACAACATGCCAGCCGCAATCGCCACCCGCCATACGCCGACGTTACGCAGCGGCGAAGCCGACACGGCCGGTGCGGTGTCCACGCGGCGACGTTGCGTGGTGCGTGCGGCGTCGGTTGCGTCGGTTGTGTCGGCAGCTGGGGGCTCATGCAGCCAGCGCCATGCGAACCCTGCAGTTACCGCGCACAGGATCGCCAGCAGACCAAAGACCGCGCTGAAGCCGAGGTGCACGGCAAGCACCGGCAACACCAGCGCGCCGAGACCGCCGCCGGCGGGCACCGCTGTCTGGCGGATGCTCATCGCGAGGCCGCGCTCGCCTTCGCGAAACCACGCCATCACGGCGCGCCCGCTCGAACCGTTGACACTGCCGCCCAGCAGTCCGACCAGCAGCAACCACAGCGCCAGCGCGGACACGCCAGGTACCGACGCCGCGCCAGGCACGACGAACAGCGCCATCGCGGCAAGCGCCAGCGCCGTCGCACCGAGCCCGAGCAGCAGTACGCGCCGGTCGCCCCAGCGGTCGGTCAGCAAGCCCCACGGCAATTCGCTGATCGCGATGCCGAGCCCAAGCATCCCCAGCACGAGACCAAGGCCGCCATTGCCGAGGTGATAGCCCGAGCGCAGAAAGACCGCAGTGGTCGGAATGCCGGAAAACGCGGCCGAAAAGCTCGCGTTCGCGGCAAAACCCACGCCCAACACCTTCCACCGATGATTGCTGGTAAGTGCGCCGGCCCTTGAGCGGTTCGATTCCATGACGATTGCCTCCTGTTTCGATGATCGATGGCGTTATCGTAGGGATGGACCTATCATCGGAAAAGCGGGAAAATAGGATACCTTCCATCGGATATTCCGAATCATGAGCCAGCGTGGATTCGATCTGAACCAGTTGCGGACCTTTGTCGCCGTGGCCGAGGCGGGCAGCGTGTCGGCGGGCGCCGAGCGGGTTTTTCTGTCGCAGTCGTCGGTAAGCGAGCAGCTCAAGAAGCTCGAGGAGCGCGCGGCCCAGCCGCTCTTCGTGCGCAGCAAGCAGGGCGTGACCGCTACTCCGGCGGGCGCGAAGCTGCTCGATCACGCGCGCCGCATTCTGGCGATGAGCGAGGCGGCGCTCGAAGACCTGCAAGGCCGCTCGCTCGACGGCGAACTGCGCATCGCGATCACCGACTACTACCGTCCGCACGACATCGCCCGCGTGCTAAAGGCTTTCTCCGAACAGCATCCGCGTCTGCGGCTGCACGTGACGGTGATGCCGAGCGCGACCATCGACAGCAGCGCCGAAGACAACACGACCTACGATATCGGCCTATCGCTGCGGCTCCTTACGCCCGGCCGCGGACATGCGTCGGGCGGCAGTGCACACGCGCGTAGCACGGTGGTCCGCCGCGAGAAGTTGTTGTGGGTCAGTGCGGCAGATACCGATCCGCGTGCGGTACGGCCCTACCCGCTGGTCTTGCTGCCCTCGAGCTGCCAGTTGCAACGTTTCGTCGTGAAGCTGCTCGATGAACGTAAGGTGCCGTATCTGATTTCGCATTCGGCATCGGGGGTGGCCGGATTGCTGCTCGCGCTGAAAGCGGGACTGGGCATTTCCTGTCTGAACGAATCGTCGCTTGGCGCGGGTGTCGTGGCGTGTGCCGCGGGTAGCGGGTTGCCGGCGTTGCCGTCGGTGGAGTTTCATCTGCTACCTGGGCGGCCTGGCGAAAGCGCACTGGTCACCAATGCACGCGATGCGTTGACGCGGCTTTTTAGTTGAGATCATCGGACGGGGGTCTTTCACGATTAGCCATTCGGACGACCCCTCGCCGTCATCTTTTCAACAAGCAGCGCGGGCATACTTCACCCGATCGATAACGGCGGAGGTGAAGGATGAAGGTCAGCGTTCGGAGCTATGTTTCCCCGACACTCGTACTGCTTGCGTTCGACTGGCCCGAAGGCCATACGCGCAGCGACTTCCTCGGCTTTGCGATCCGGCGCACACCGGGATTCCTGAGCGTTAGCGGACATACGCGCGAAGCCAGCAGCTGGCTGCCGAACCGAGTGACCTTCGCGGGCCCCGCCGCCGACCCGCAACACGATGCGCCGACCACCGAAGCGCCGATCCAGAAATTCATGTGGTGGGATGCGCGTATCGATCCTCCAGACCGGCAAAAGACCTTCACCTACGATGTCTATCCGGTGGTGGGCACGCCGGCCGCACCGCAGCGGCTCGAGGGCGATGTCGGCCATTGTTCGGTGACGCTGCCCGCGCATATCGAGGACGGCATCGGTACGTGGTTCAATCGCGCCGTGGTGAGTTCGCAGGCATTCGCGCACCAGGTGGCGGCGATGCGGATTGGTAAGGGCGACGTGCCGTCGGCAGAACAGGCGCTACGTCTGCGCACCTGGCTTGCCAACGATCTGGAGCAGGTGTTCGAAACCGTCTTCGCCGGCGCAGCGCGGGCGGCATCGGCGGTGTATCACCTGACCGACACGCTATGGGCGCTTCCCGCATTCGAGGTGTTCGGCAACGCGCACGGCAAGGACGCGCTCGCGGTGGTGTACGACGCACATCGGGTCGAGATGAAGGGCAAGCCATCGGAGCCGTCGCCGAACCAGCCCGCTATCGATGCGCTGCGCGACATCGCGCGTTGTCTGCCGCGCGACAAGACGCACATCATGCACGACAAGTTCATCGTCGCCGGCGATGCGCACGCGGGCACGGCGCCCTCGCGCGTGCTGACCGGCTCCGCCAACTTCACCACCGAAGGCATCACCGAACAGGCGAACGTGCTGCATCTGTTCGAATCACCGCAGCTGGCGCAGTTCTATAGCGATCGCGCCGCAGCGCTGTCGAGCAACCCGACGATCGCAGCCACCGCACAACTCACGCCGGGATGGTCGGACAGTGTGACCGTGGGAAGCGCAAAGGTGCGCGTCTGCTATTCGCCCGAACCGAAAGACCGGCGCACGCAGATCGACACGATCGTGGCCGCGATCGGCCGCGCGAAACACTCGGTCATGTTCTGCCTGTTCATGCCGACAGACGCGCCGTTGCGCGATGCCTGCTTCAGTGCCGGCGCCCGCGACCTGATGATGTTCGGGCTCGTCAATCACATCAGCGCGACATCCGCCGTTGCGGCCGAGGCTGCGCAGCGCGAGGGCAAGATCGTCGGCACGACGCAACTGGCGAATCTGGAGCTGTATCACCGCAGCCGCGACGAACGCGACGTCATCGACGCAAACTACTTTTCACCTGCTACCGCGCCGGAGGGTTTCACGCCGGAAATGCAGGTGTTCCCCGGTGAGAAGGCACCCCCATACGCACCGGTCATCGTGCACCACAAGTTTCTCGTGATCGACGCGGAAGGCACCGATCCTATCGTGTATTCGGGCTCGGCCAACATGAGCCAGAACTCGGAACACTACAACGACGAAAACCTGCTGGAGATTCGCGACAAGCGGATCGCTGGTATCTATCTCGCGGAATTTCTACGTTTGTATGAGCACTACCGGGCACGTGCAATCGCCATCGAAGAACAACGCCAACACGGCACGCGCGAACGGCTGATCCTGCAGCCGGACAACCGCTGGTCGGCGAAATATTTTGTCGACGGCAGCCCGGAAGCCAAGGCGCGTGTAGCACTCGCGAACGAGGCTGGATAGCGGAAATAGCCGCCATCATTTCGATTGCAACGCGCAATTGTTATGTTATAACATCTTGTAAAAATTTCGTTCGACCTCGTTTCATGACATCGCGATGAGCCGCCCGGGCATCGCGCTGCCGTCGCACGCCCGCATTTTCTTTCCACCCGCTCCGAACCAGAAAAATGAACCATCGCACGTTGATTGCGCGCGCCAGCATGCTGCTGTTCGCTCAGGCATTTTCCGCTCATGTTTTTGCCGCCGGCACCCCCGCCGAACTCGCTGGGACCGTCACAGATGCGCAAGGACACGGCGTCGCCAATGCACAGGTATCGATTCAGGATGCCAGCGGGAATACAGTCGGCCATACGCAAACCGGCAGCGACGGTCGCTTCGGTCTACCTGGCGTCGGAGCCGGTACTTACTCGGCAACTATCGATGCAAAGGGCTTCGGCAGTACTACCAGCATCGCGACAGTCGAAGCCGGGCAGGCGCCTCATCCGCTGAACGTGGTGCTGAAACAGGACGCCACGCTCGACGTCACCGTCAACGCGCAGCGTCTCGATCGTGCGCGCAACGGCTTGTTGCCGGAAGTCGGTGCCAGCGTGTACCGGATCACGCAGGCCGACATCGCGACGCTGCCGCAGGGCGCTAACACGCCGCTCAACCAGGTGCTGCTGCAGGCACCCGGCGTGGCCAACGATTCCTACGGCCAGCTTCATGTACGCGGCGACCACGCAGACCTGCAATACCGGATCAATGGCATTGTCGTGCCGGAGCCCATCAGCGGTTTCGGCCAGTCGTTCGATACGCGCATCGTCGACCAGGTGAGCCTGATTACCGGTGCACTGCCGGCACAGTACGGCTATCGCATCGCCGGCGTCGTCGACATTCGCACGAAATCCGGCGACACCGGCAACGGCGGATCGATCGATGTCTACGGCGGCAGTCGCCAGACGTTGAAGACCAGCGCCGACGTCTTCGGTTCGCAGGGACCGTTCAGCTACTACTTCACGGGCTCGCTCGGCGTGAACAACCTCGGTATCGAATCGCCAACCGCCGATGGCAGTCCGCCGCACGATCACACGCGGCAAGGCAACGGGTTCGGCTACATGTCGTACCTGATCAATCCGCTCACACGCGTAAGCCTGATGTTCGGCACCGCGAGCAACCAGTTCCAGATTCCGAATACGCCAAACCTGCCGACTCAATTCACACTGGACGGCCGCACGTCGTTCAATTCAGCCGATCTCAACGAGACCCAGTCGGAGCTGAACAACTTCGCCGTGCTGGCATTGCAAGGCACGAACGGCGGTGCGCTCGACTATCAGGTCGCGCTCTTCACACGGTACACGCGGACCCAGTTCAATCCCGATCCGATCGGCGATCTGATGTTCAATGGCGTCGCGTCGAAGGACTTCCACAGCAATCGCGCGAACGGCGTGCAGGCGGATACGACCTGGCGTCTGAACGATACGCACACGGTGCGCGCGGGGCTCATGTTCCAGCAGGAACACGCCGTGTTCGACGACAGCGTCTCTGTCTTCGCTACGAATGCCGACGGCGGTCAGTTATCCGACGTGCCGTTCACGATCAACGATTCGAGCCACAAGACCGGCTACCTGTATAGCGCCTACGTGCAGGACGAGTGGAAGTTGACGAGCCAGCTCACGTTGAACTACGGGCTGCGCTACGACCGTATGGACGAATACGTGCAGGCGAGCCAGTTGAGCCCACGAATCGGGCTTGTGTACCAGCCGACCAATGCGACCACGATCCATGCGGGCTACTCGCGCTATTTCACGCCGCCCGCGTTCGAACTCGTGTCGAATTCGACGGTGAGCCTGTTCAACGGTACGACGAACCAGAGCCCGACGTCGCAGAACAACCCGGTCAAGCCCGAACGCAGTCACTATTTCGACATCGGCGTCACGCAGCGGCTCACGCCTGCCTTGACTGTCGGGCTCGACGCGTACTACAAGAAGGCGTCCGATCTGCTCGACGAAGGGCAATTCGGATCGGCGCTGATCTACACGCCGTTCAACTATCAGTACGGTCACGTGTACGGGCTCGAATTCACCACGAGCTACCGGCAGGACAACGTCTCCGCCTATTTGAACATTGCGTATAGCCGAGCGCAGGGCAAGAACATCGAGTCGGCGCAGTTCAATTTCGGGCAGGACGAACTCAACTTCATCGCGAGTAACTCCGTCTTTCTCGATCACGATCAGCGCGTGACGGCGTCGTTCGGTGGCTCGTACACGCTTGGCCAGACTACGCTGACCGCTGACGGCATTGTTGGCAGCGGACTGCGCAGCGGCTTTGCGAATACCGACAAGCTTCCCTGGTATGCGCAGATCAATCTCGGCGTGATCCAGCACCTCAATGAACCGTACATCGGCAAAGTCGATGCCCGTCTCGTGCTTGTGAACGCATTCGGGCGCGTGTACCAGTTGCGCGACGGCTCCGGCATCGGCGTCGGCGCACCGCAGTACGGTCCGCAGCGCGCGATCTATGCGGGCATCACGAAACACTTCTGACGCATCGCGCGCAAGGACTAAAGATGAATGACTGGACAAGTCTCGCCGATGCGTTGCGCCTCGGCGGCTGGGTGATCTATCCGTTGACGCTGCTCGCCGTGCTCGCGCTCGCGATTGTGCTCGACCGCGCATACGCGCTGTGGCGTTTCGCGCGCATGTCTGAATCGAACCTGGCGGGAGACGTGGAGAACCATGCGGGCTACGCGCGCCTCGCCAGCATCCACGAGGCACTGCCGCAGCGACACGCACTACGTCGCATCGGCCGGCTGTTCGATGGCCGTGCGCCGCTCTGGCAAATCGAAGCGCGGCTTCAGACCGCTGCCACCGCAATAGAACGCGACATGAGCCGCGGCCTCTGGTTGCTCGAAACGATCGTCACGGCTGCGCCGCTGCTGGGGCTGCTCGGGACGATCGTCGGCATGATGCATTCGTTCCGGTTGATCGGTGGCGACGGTCTGGTCAATCCCGCCGGCGTTTCGGGCGGCGTCGCACAGGCGCTGATCGCGACCGCGATCGGCCTCGTCATCGCACTGCTCGCATTGTTCGCGTTCAACTATCTGTCGCGCCGTATCGACCGGCTGATGGATGAGCTCGAATCGTTCTCGAACGAGTGCCTCGGCGAAATGCGTCTCGTGGAGGAGCGCAACGCCGATGTCCATCTGGCGGGACAACCGGGCTCGGCGCGGTCATGAAGCTGCGTCGCACGCGCGCATCAAAGCGCGGTCGCATCGAGATCATTCCGATGATCGACGTGATGTTCTTCCTGCTTGCGACGTTCATCCTGACATCGCTGGCGATGCAACGGCTCGACGCCGTGCGCGTCGATCTGCCGCAAGGCCGGGCGCAACAGATGTCCGCGGACGGACCGCTGACACTCGCCGTCACGCGCACCAACCAGATCTACATCAACCGTCAACCGGTGCGGCTCGATCAGGTGACGCAGGCGGTCGCGAAGCTGCTGCAGCGCGACGGCAACGTTATCGTCGCCGCCGACGACGCGGCGTCGCACGGCATCGTCGTGCAGGCGATGCTGGCCGCGCGTCAGGCAGGTGCCGAGCATTTCCTCGTCGCCGTGCATCGTGAATAGCGGTATGCGGTACATGCTCGCGGTGATGGACCGATCGGGCGCACGTTTTGCCGGTGCGTTCGTTGTTGCGGCAATCGTGTGGACGTTGCTGCTGATGCGGATCGGTGGATGGCTCGGCGACGACGCGAAATCCGTCACGCCGCCGCCCGCGCTGCAGATGCAACTGGTCGAACTACCGCCGGCTCCATCGCCATCGCCTGCGCCGTCTCCCGTTGAATCGCCGCCCCATACGACCGCGCCCCACCCATCGCAGCCTGCAGTACGCGAGCTTGCGGTGGCACATCGTTCGCGGACGGAGGCGCCTGCGGAGCCTGCCCCATCGCCAGCGCCGGCGGCCGCAGCCACTGAGGCACCCACAGCACATGCACCCAGCGCCGCTCCAACCCAGCCCATCGCCGCTGCCGCTGCCGCCACCGATACTCCGAAACCAACCGGTTTCGCCGAAGCACGCCTGCTATCGCAACCGTTGCCCGAACTACCCGACGATCTGCGCGAAGTCGCCTATCAGACAGTAGCAATTGCGCGCTTCGCGGTTCACGTCGATGGAACCTGCGATGTGGAGTTGATCAAGCCGACACAGAATCCACGCCTCAATCAGATTCTGCTCGAAGCACTACACAACTGGCGCTTCTTCCCTGCGCTAGACAACGGACATCCGGTCGAAAGTCGTCGCGACGTGCGGGTGCATTTCAACGTGCAGTGATCGTGCGGGTACGGGCTTTGATAAACCCGCGTAGCGATCTTCCAGAATTCCAGAGACCGGCCGTTCGCTCAAAGGAGTGCCCGACGACCAGACCCTGCACTCGCAGGAACACATGCACCTGGTCGCAGTTCGCCGAGGGCGCACAGGTTCCCGATGCCCGTGACGCCGAAAGGTGAGAATGTCCGATCTGGCATCGTGGGCGTTTTCTGCATGTCAGGCACGTGAAAGATTCGCACCATTGCTAGATGCCCGGACGCTGGCGTATGCGATCGCCCTGCTGACGCGGGCTCATCTACGGTCACCAATGTTAAGGATAGCCGGCAGGCGAGCTAGAACCCGCAGCCGACATGGCGAATCGAAACACAATCGGAAATTCTTTGCCGGTTTGCGAAGCTCACCTGGTGGCTCGCCAATCTGCGCGTTACTCTCTCGATGGAATCGCTAGATCCACGTCACATCTCCTGGCTGAGCTTCGCCGCTCAAGCGCGACAATCTGGAGATAAAACCGATCGGTAGCGATTTTCCGGGTAACGTTGCGTCAATGCTCGACCCGGAATATCGCTGAGGAGAATGCCCATGTCGACACCCACCTCATCTCCGATAACGAACGCTCGCGCCCTCGACCCAGACCTCACCGGGCTGGCGGAAACCGTCGCGCGATATCGCTCCGCCGATGATCAGATACATGCGCTAGAGGCGCAGGTACTACGGCAATTTGCGGCAATCCATGAGACGCGCGACGTAACGGCGAAAAAGGACGCATTCTGGTCGATGACCCGCGAGATGCTTCAGCAAAGTCAGCGGCTCATCTCTCAGGAGAGTTGGGCGGTACTCAATACGCTCGGCGGAAGCGATCTCTTCTGGAACCCGAGTTGGCCGTGGGTTGAGAAGGCGAGCAGCGAGATCGGACCGCCGTCGTTTGCCAGCCCCGAAGATTGCGATCCCACAGTGCGTGCGAGGCACGAACTGCGCCTGTTTAACCTGGTACTGGCCACGGTGGACCACGTCTTGTGGAGCATCGCGCCCAACGAGTTCACCGACCCAAGGCGCAGTTACGACGTTGAGCTGGACGGAGCCTATCCGTTCCGCTGGCTCGATGGCGAGCAGGCCGCTGTGACGATCGATGCGGATCCCGCTAACGATCTCAGTCAGGCTCAATCCGATCGGATCAAGCCCTACGTCGATCCGGCGTCGTCCAACGCGGATCGCGCGAGTTTGTATGCCGGGAATCTCTATTGCCGGCCAATCATCGAAAGCGATTTGCTTCAGCCGCAGGAACGCGCACTGATGGGTCAATGGGGCGTGTTTGCCAGACACCACATTGCCGAAGGCACTTGCATAGGCGTCTATGGCGGTACGTTGCTGGACAGCGAGAGCCTGATCATGTTGTCGGACAAACGCTATCTCGCGAAGGTGACCGCTCCCGGTGGACCCGACTATTTCGTGAATGGGGAAAATATCCTGAGCCTCATGAACACGATGCTGCTGTTCGACGACACAGGACGAGCTGTCGCCCAGGATACCCGGCCTCATAACGTGCATGCGCAGTCGTTCAGGTGCCAGACAGCGAACGGGATACCGCTTTCGCTCGTCGCTTTCTTCGCAGCGAATGAGATCGAAGCGGATGAGGAGCTCCGATGGAACTACGGGTACGACGACGTCGCGCTGATCAGACACGGGCTACGTGACGTCGCTGCCTGACGACGTCGTTTGCGAAGTGCGTAATCCGACGTCAAACCGCGACCAGCTTTTCGATCCCGACTTTGGGTGCCTCTACCTCACCAAACACGAACCCCTCATAATCGCGCGCCAGAACGCCATCGCAGAAAGCCATATACGAGTCGAATCCCTCGAGATCCAGCAACACCACGCGCGGCTTACCTGGCACGTTGGCACCGACGTACCATGAATTGCCGCGATGGATCAGCGACCCTTCCGCGATGGCAAGAATCCGTGTGGTCCATGCAGCCTGGGCCGCGTGGGTCGGCTCGACGACCGGTCTGCGAGCACGCCGCGCGCGTTCGACGAGCTTCGCGACCAGGTCGACCTGGTGCTCGTCGCACGGAATCGCACTACTCAGCGATGCGGTACTGCCCGGGCCCGCGATATTGAACAGATTCGGAAAATCGGCGCTCATCAGACCCAGATACGTCTGCGGTCCTTCGTGCCATGCGGTTCGCAAAGACTGACCGTGCCGGCCGCGAACATCGATGTTCAGCAAGGCCCCGGTCACCGCATCGAATCCCGTTGCAAACACGATCATGTCGAGTTCGATTTCGACACCGCCTACGACGATGCCGCGTTCCGTCATCGCTTCGATCGGCCCTTCCCGAAGATCGACGAGCGAGACGTTGTCGCGATTGAAGGTTTCGAAGTAACCGCTATCTGCACACAGGCGCTTGGCGAGGATCGGATGATCGCGCGGAACAAGTTTGTCCGCGATGGCGGGATCGTTGATCTTCTCGCGAATCTTCGCGCGCACGAATTCCGATAACGTGGCGTTAGCTTCATCGTTCGTCAGTAGATCGCTGTAGGACGTGTAGTAACACAGCCCGCCCGCTTCCCAGCGCGCTTCATACTCACGCCGACGCTCGTCGGTCGACACCGACAGCGCCGAGCACTGAAGCGGCTGCCGGGGCTCGCCGCCCACGCAGACGAAACCGCCAAACGAGCGCCACTCCATGTCACGCAATGCCGCGTAGTTCGCTTTCATGTGCTTCTCATACGCAGCATCCATCGGGCGATTGCGAAGCGGAATGCTGTAGTTCGGCGTGCGCTGGAAAACCGTCAGGTGGCTGGCCGATTGAGCGACGACTGGAACCAGCTGGATCGCCGACGAGCCGGTACCAATCACGCCAACCCGTTTGCCGGCAAACTCGATCGCCTCATGTGGCCAGCGCGACGTGAAGTGGCTCTCGCCCGCGAAGCGCCCGTATCCGGGGATGTCGGGTACCTTCGGCGCAGACAGGCAACCGGTCGCCATGACGCAGAAGCATGCCTGGAATGTTTCTCCCGTCTGTGTCTCGACCGTCCATTCAGCACGTGCTTCGTCAAAAACGACTGAATCGATACGCGTATCGAGCTGGATGTGTTCATGGAGCGCGAAGCGTTGCGCGACATGATCGAGGTAGCGCAGCAGTTCAGGTTGCGAAGCGTAGCGTTCCGACCATTGCCATTCCTGCTGAAGTTCGTCTGAGAACGAGTACGAGTACTCGAAGCTCTCGATGTCCACACGAGCGCCGGGATAGCGGTTCCAATACCAGGTTCCACCGATACCGCCGGCCGCATCGAACAGGCGCGCGGTCAATCCAGCTTTCATGGCGCGATATAGCATGTACAGACCGGCGACACCCGCTCCAACGATGACCATGTCGTAGCGTTGTTCTTCCTTAGCGATAGTCAGCATGTTGATCCTTCAATGTTGAGAGACGAGCGGCACGTCGCAACCGCCCAAGGTCAGTCGTAGACGCGCGTACCGACACGCACGGTCGGCCTCGACCACTTGCGGCCGTACGCCATCATCATCAAGAAGCTGAGAATGAAGCTGACACCACCCACCGTCAGCAGGCCGAGTTCGCCGAGTACGGGCAACAGGTTGGTCAGGAAGCCCGTCACTACCCATGCAATCGCCATCACCGATCCGGCGACGCCGAGTGCCCAGCCTTGCCGCTCGACGGCGACAGCGTCCGAGTAAGCGGTGTACATCGTCGTGTAGGCGACCATGTCGAAGCAGCCCACCACCATGCCAAGCGCCCACAGCATGCCTTCGTGTGGCAGCAGCGCCGAGAGAATCTGTCCGATGCCGGCAATCAGCAGCCCGGTCTTCGCGATGTCGACGACGCCCCACACCTTCAACATCAGCCGGACGACGACCATCAGCCCGAATACAAAGCAGATACCAATCAGGCCGCTGAACAGACCCAGTTGCGAGCTGGTGTACTGGAACCGGGTCTGCAGCACCAGCATGATGGTCTGCAGATAGAGGCCGTAGCCGACCTGCATCAGGAAGAACACGACGGAGAGAAACGCCACGCGATGGTGTTTGCCCGCTTCGTAGATGATGCGCAGCGGCAGCAACAGATCGATGCGGGCACCGCCTTTGGGTGCGACGGCGTCGCGATAGAACCAGAAGGTCCAGAGGCCGCACACGACCGACAGCGCGGCGACGAGCAGAAACGGCGTACCGTAGTTGAAGAACGGCGCGATCGTCCGATCCGAGGTCACACCACCGAGCACCGGCCCGACGATGACGCCCGCACTGAACGCGATTGACATGATGCTCATGTTGTACGCCTTGGTCTCCGGCGTACTCACATCGGTAATGGCCGCTTGCGCGATGCCCTGGCATCCTGCCATCAAGCCACTCAGACCACGTCCGATGAGAAGGAGCGCAATGCTCGGCATCAACGCGCCCACCGCCATCAACAGATAGCTGAGCGCCAGACCGAAAACGCACAGCAGCAGAATTTTCCGGCGCCCATATCCGTCAGACAGTTCGCCCATCAGCGACGAACCAAAGAACATGCACAGTGGATAGACGCCATATCCGAGTCCGAGGTAGAAATTGCGCAGATGTTGATTGGCGTCTGCGCTGATAATTCCTGAGTGAGGATCGGAGAAAATGGCGGCCATGATCGGATAGACCAGACCAAATCCCATTGCATCGATCGCGATCGCGAGCAGGCATGGGCCTAATGACTTCAAATTTAATTTCGACATGCGGGACCTCTACCGATTGAACTTGGTGCCCACAGTAGCCGACGGTCTCACTTGAGAGTAGATTCGCGCTTTCAATCTCAGCTATCAGAGATACTGATGAATGACAGGTTCGTTACGATGCTCAAAAAACCGCTGGGAAAATCATGGATTTGCTAGCCGCAATGCGTATTTTTGTGCGGGTTGTTGAGCGAGGTAATCTATCGCGAGCCGCGAAAGATCTTGGTCTGGGCCAACCGGCAGTCAGCGACCGGATAGAGCGCCTTGAGCGGCATCTCGGCGTCAAGCTCCTGCTGCGAAGTACACGTGCCCTATCCTGCACGGACGAAGGCTCGCTTTTCTATCAAAAGAGCAAGGTCGTTCTTGACGCGGCCGACGAGGCGCAAGCGGCTGTGACAGTCGGCAATAAGATAGTCAGGGGACGAATACGGATTGCAGCGCCTCATGGGCTCGGGGATGTTGTTTTACCCGACATCATTGCAATCATTCGGGATCAAAACCCTGAACTGCATATCGATTTAATACTGAATGACGAGGTAACCGATCCGGTCACGGAAGGAGTGGATATATCGCTGCGCCTCGGTCAAATGGGAGATGGAAATTTTGTGGCGCGGCGCCTCGGCCATATCCGCCGGGTTCTCGTGGCCTCTCCGGAATATGTTGAGAAGCACGGTCTGCCCAAAGAACCGACCGAGCTGGTTGGACATCCCTTTATTCGCGTTGCTGGACTCTTCGGCGATGGACAACTTCATCTCCTGAATCGACACAAAGCAGTACGACCGACTCCTATCAATATCGTCGCTTCAGTCAGCCATTGGGGCCCGGTGTATCAGCTACTGCTCAACGGTGTCGGGATTGGGGTGCTTCAGGAAATCGTATGTCTCGACGCACTGAAGACCGGGAAGCTAATCAGGTTGTTGCCGAACTATCTTGTCCCCGGATTTGACTTGCATGCGCTACTTCCTGTCGCACGACCCGTTCCCACGAAGACACAACTTGTCGTGAAGATGCTGGAGGAACATTTGCCGCAGACAGTCACCGCCGAGCCGGCGTCAGCATAGGCAAAGCCCAAAACCTACACCAACCGCAAATAAATCAACTCACGCTTGATATACGCATAGAACACCGGCGCAGCGATCACCCCCGGAATCCCAAACCCAGCCTCCATCACCAGCATCGCGACCAGTAACTCCCACGCTCGCGCCTCGATCTGCCCACCCACAATCCGGGCATTCAAAAAATACTCGAGCTTGTGAATCACGATCAAAAAGCCCAATGACGTAATCGCCGCCGGAAAACTCACCGACAACGCCACCGCGACAATCAACGTATTCGAAATCAGATTGCCGATCACCGGCAGCAATCCGACGATAAACGTCACCATCACCAGCGTCTTCGATAGCGGCAGCTGCGCATGCATCAACGGCAGCAGCACGAGCAGGAACAAACCGGTAAACACCGCGTTCAACAGCGAAATCTTGATCTGTGCGAAGACGATGCGGCGAAACGCATCGGCGAACCGGCTCACGCGCGTGACGAAGGCCGTCGACAGAGGCAGCCGCTGCGATTGCTTTTGCGCACCGACCGCGATGATCGCGCCAATGATCATGCCGATCAGCACATGCGTGAAGACCCGCGCGGCACTCTTGCCGCCCTGCTGCAACTGGCTCGCATGCGTCTGCATCAGCATGGTTGCCTTCTGTCTCATCTGGTCGGTGTCGACCGGCAGGTAGGTGGCAACGAATTCCGGCAAGCGGCCGCGCGCCTGGTCGATAAGTTGCATCGCCTGGTCGAGCAGCGCCTGCACGCTGGGCACATCGTTCTCGAAGTGCCCGATGATGCCGAGCGTAAATCCAGTCAGCCCGCCGACAATCACCACCGACAACAGCACCACCGACAGCCAGCGCGCCCGCTTGCTCGACATATGTCGCTCGATACGCGGGGCTATCGTGTGAACGAGTTGATAGACAAGCATGCCCGCGAGAAGCGCACCGAGCAGCTTCAGGTACAGCACGGCCCACATCGCGAACAGCGCGACCACATAGCTGCCGACTTCGACCGCCGACAGCTTCGGCAGGCTCATATCGCTCGTCAGCCTGACCTGGCGTGGGCGCAGGTCCTGCACCTGCCCTTCATCGGGCGCCTCGTTACGCTTGGTCATGGCTCCTTCCAGTCTCCAGCTTCAGGTTTGCGCGAATCTTATTGCTGGGTAGCCGCTGCGCGCTTCAGCAACGGCGCCAGATATCGGCCGGTAAAACTTGCCTTCGACTTCGACACCTGCTCCGGCGTGCCTTGCGCGATGATCTGGCCGCCCCCGCTCCGCCTTCCGGACCGAGATCGATGACCCAGTCGGCGGTTTTGATTACATCAAGATTATGCTCGATGATCACGACCGTGTTGCCCTGATCGCGAAGCCGGTGAATCACTTCCAGCAGCAGCGCGATGTCGTGAAAGTGCAGGCCGGTAGTCGGTTCATCGAGTATATATAGCGTGCGACCGGTATCCCGCTTGCTCAGTTCCAGCGAAAGTTTGACCCGCTGCGCTTCGCCGCCCGATAGCGTCGTGGCCGACTGGCCGAGGCGGATGTAGCCGAGCCCCACGTCGAGCAGCGTTTTCAGCTTGCGCGCGACGACCGGTACCGCACGGAAGAATTCGTACGCGTGTTCGACGGTCATGTCGAGCACTTCGCTGACGTTCTTGCCCTTGTACTGCACTTCGAGCGTTTCGCGGTTGTAGCGCTTGCCGTGGCACACGTCGCACGGCACGTACACGTCCGGCAGAAAGTGCATCTCGACCTTCAGCACGCCATCGCCCTGGCACGCTTCACAGCGGCCGCCCTTCACGTTGAACGAGAAACGGCCCGGGTCGTAGCCGCGCTCCTTTGCGGCCGGTACACCCGCGAACAGTTCGCGGATCGGCGTGAACAAACCGGTGTAGGTAGCCGGATTCGAGCGCGGCGTACGACCGATCGGCGACTGGTCGACGCTGATCACCTTGTCGAAATGCTCGAGTCCTTCGATCGATTCATACGGCGCAGGCTCAGTCGAAGAACCGTACAGGTGATGCGACACCGCGTGATACAGCGTGTCGTTGATCAACGTCGACTTGCCCGAACCGGACACACCTGTCACGCAGGTGAGCAGGCCTACCGGCAGATCGAGCGTGACGTGTTTCAGGTTGTTGCCGTACGCCTCGACGATGCGCAGGTGACGCTCGTCGGGCGTCTTGCGCTCATCGGGGTATTCGATCGTGCGCGCGCCGGACAGGTACTGACCGGTCATCGATGCATGATCGGCTTCTACCTGCTTCGGCGTACCTTCAGAAATGATCATGCCGCCGTGTTCGCCTGCGCCCGGCCCCATGTCGACTACGTAATCGGCCATCCGGATCATGTCTTCGTCGTGCTCGACGACGATCACCGAATTGCCGAGGTCGCGCAGGTGCTTGAGCGTCGAGATCAGGCGGTCGTTGTCGCGCTGATGCAGACCGATCGACGGTTCATCGAGAACGTACATCACGCCGGTCAGGCCGGAGCCGATCTGCGAAGCAAGACGGATGCGCTGCGCCTCGCCGCCGGATAACGTTTCCGCGCTGCGATCGAGCGACAGGTAGTCGAGCCCGACGTTGTTCAGGAACGTGAGCCGCGCGACGATTTCCTTGATGACCTTGTCGGCGATCTCGCGCTTCGAGCCTTCGAGCCGCAGCATCTGGAAGTAGCCGAGCGTATCGCGCAGCGGCATGCCGCTGACTTCGAAGATGCCGCGTGCGTCGCCGCCCCCGCCGATGCGCACGAAGCGCGCCTCGCGGCGCAGCCGCGTGCCTTCGCACGCCGGGCAGGCCTGGTTGTTCTGGTATTTCGCGAGCTCTTCGCGCACCGCGACCGAATCGGTCTCGCGATAACGCCGCTCGAGGTTGGGGATGATCCCTTCGAACACGTGCTCGCGCACCGATGTGCGGCCACGCTCGTTGATGTACGAGAACGGAATGGTCTGCTTGGCCGAGCCGTACAGCAGGATCTTGCGAATCTTTTCCGGCAGGTCTTCGAATGCGGTATCGATGTCGAACTCGTAGAACGCCGCAAGACTTTGCAACATCTGGAAGTAGAACTGGTTGCGCCGGTCCCAGCCTTTCACCGCGCCCGCCGCCAGCGACAGCGACGGGTGCGCCACCACTCGTTTCGGATCGAAGAACGTGATTTGCCCGAGCCCGTCGCACTCGGGGCACGCGCCCATCGGGTTGTTGAACGAGAAGAGCCGCGGCTCCAGTTCCTGCAGCGAATACGAACAGATCGGGCACGCGAACTTCGAGCTGAACAGATGCTCGACATCGCTGTCCATTTCGAGCGCGATGGCGCGGCCGTCGGCAAGGCGCAGCGCGGTTTCGAACGATTCCGCGAGACGCTGCTTCATGTCCGCGCGCACTTTCAGACGATCGACCACGACGTCGATCGTGTGCTTGTCGTTCTTCTTCAGCTTGGGCAGCGTCTCGACTTCGTAAATCTTCGCGACGCCTTCATTGGCCGTGCCGCCGCCCGAACGCACCCGGAAGCGCACGAAACCCTGCGCCTGCATTTCCTCGAACAGCTCGACGTGCTCGCCTTTGCGGTTGGCGACCACCGGCGCGAGGATCATCAGCTTGGTGTCTTCCGGCAGCGCGAGCGCCGCGTCGACCATCTGCGACACGCTTTGCGCTTCGAGCGGAATGTCGTGATCCGGGCAGTAAGGCGTACCGACGCGGGCGTACAGCAGCCGCAGGTAGTCATGGATTTCCGTGACAGTGCCGACCGTGGAGCGTGGGTTGTGCGAGGTCGCCTTCTGCTCGATAGAAATAGCCGGCGACAGCCCTTCGATCAGGTCGACGTCCGGTTTTTCCATCAATTGCAGGAATTGCCGGGCGTACGCGGACAGGCTTTCGACGTAGCGCCGCTGGCCTTCTGCATAGAGCGTGTCGAACGCCAGCGACGATTTTCCCGAGCCGGACAGCCCGGTAATCACGATCAGCTTATGGCGCGGCAGGTCGAGGTTGACGTTCTTCAGGTTGTGGGTACGGGCCCCACGGATACGGATTTGTTCCACGCATTTATTCCTGAACTGGCGGAAAGAGGAGGAAACCAAACCTGCTACTATAACGACTTTTCCAGACCGCCGTTACGGCGTCCTGACGGCGCGTGAAGGCGCGACGCAGGCGGCGCGGCAACGGCCCAGCGTCGCGCGCAGGTTTCGTGATCGGGGCGTTCCACCGGTAGTTGCGGTCATTTCCCGCGACTGCAAGGTAGCGGCGGGTTCGCAGCCGAAGCGTCGCTCCGCACGCTGCCCGATCATCCGAAAATCGTCCCCGATGTCCACCAATCCGACCGCTCTCTCCTCACGCATGAGCGCGCCCGAGTTGCGCGCGACCGTGTCGCTGGCCGCGATCTTCGCGCTGCGCATGCTTGGCTTGTTCATGATCATGCCGGTCTTCTCGATCTACGCGAAGACGATTCCCGGCGGCGACAACGTGCTGCTCGTCGGTATCGCGCTCGGCGCGTACGGCGTCACGCAGTCGATGCTGTACATCTTCTATGGCTGGATTTCCGACAAGGTGGGCCGCAAGCCCGTGATCGCCACGGGCCTGCTGATCTTCGCGCTCGGCAGTTTCGTCGCGGCGGGTGCGCACGACATGACGTGGATCATCGTCGGGCGGGTGATTCAGGGGATGGGCGCGGTTTCTTCAGCGGTGCTGGCGTTCATCGCCGACCTGACCGCCGAGGAACATCGCACGAAGGCGATGGCGATGGTCGGCGGAAGCATCGGCGTGTCGTTCGCGGTAGCGATTGTCGGTGCGCCGATCGTGTTCCACTGGGTCGGCATGAGCGGGCTGTTCACGATTGTCGGTGCGCTGTCGGTCCTCGCGGTCGGCGTCGTGCTGTGGATCGTGCCCGATGCGCCGCGGCCCGTACACGTGCGGGCGCCGTTCGCGGAAGTGTTGCATAACGTCGAACTGCTGCGACTCAATTTCGGCGTGCTGGTATTGCATGCCACCCAGACCGCGTTGTTTCTCGTCGTGCCGCGCATCCTCGAAGCGGGTGGCTTACCCGTTGCGTCACACTGGAAGATTTATCTGCCGGTGATGGGCCTGTCGTTCGTCATGATGGTGCCGGCGATTATCGCCGCAGAAAAGCGCGGAAAAATGAAGGTCGTCCTCGTTTCGGCGATCGCTCTTATCCTGATCGGCCAATTGCTGCTCGGCGCCGCTCCGCATACGATTCTGAGCGTGGCCACTATCCTTTTCGTCTATTTCCTGGGCTTCAATATTCTCGAGGCGTCGCAGCCGTCGCTGGTGTCGAAGCTCGCACCGGGTACGCGCAAGGGCGCGGCCGTGGGCGTGTACAACACGACGCAGTCTATTGGGCTCGCGCTCGGCGGCGTGGTGGGTGGGTGGCTGCTCAAGGCGGACGGGGCGAGTGTGGTGTTTTACGCGTGTTCTGCTCTGGTGTTCTGCTGGCTTATAATCGCCGCAAATATGCAGCCGCCGCGCAAGGCGTAACAGAACTTACCGGGCCGCCGGCTGTGGTTTTTTCCGCTGCCGGCGACCTGTCAACAGGCGGCCGCGACGCGAAAACCGCGCAGCGCAACGCCGCCCGAAACGGAATCAGGATCAACAGGAGAAACTCATGGCATCCGTGAACAAGGTCATTCTCGTCGGCAATCTCGGCGCCGATCCGGAAGTCCGTTATCTTCCGAGCGGCGACGCGGTGGCGAATATCCGCCTTGCTACGACCGACCGCTATAAGGAAAAGGCGTCCGGCGAAATGAAGGAAGCCACCGAATGGCATCGCGTGTCGTTCTTCGGGCGGCTCGCGGAGATCGTGTCGGAATATCTGAAGAAGGGCTCGTCGGTATATATCGAGGGCCGCATCCGTACGCGTAAGTGGCAGGCTCAGGACGGCACCGACCGTTACTCGACGGAAATCGTGGCTGACCAGATGCAAATGCTGGGTGGGCGCGGCGGTGCAGCCGGTGCGGGCGATGACGGCGGCGCCAGTTATAGCCGCGGTGAGCCGTCGGAGCGTAGCTCGGGTGGTGGGCGTGCTGCATCGTCGGGTGGTGGTGGCGCGGCGCGTAGCGGCGGCGGCGGTGGATCGAGCCGTCCGAGCGCGCCGGCGGGTGGCGGGTTTGATGAGATGGATGACGATATTCCGTTCTAACCGGAATATTTCAATTCGCTGTAAAGCAGGCCTCGGCTTCTTCTTTCAAATCTAGTATTTGGAAGATGAATTCGGGGCTGTTTTTTTGCCGCCAACGAAACACCGCGCAGAACGCACGAAGGGCCGGCTTCCCAAGTGGTCACCCAACTGCGAGCACGTAGTGCGAGTGGGATGAATGACGGCCTTGTCACTACCGTTGGAAGCGCGAGGGATGATCTCGTCTCGGACCACTACCGCGTCAGCACGAGGGCGACACTTGGGCGCGGGCCACTTAGGTCACACGCGGAAACGACCCGCTATCGTCTCGAGCGGCTTTCTTTGCTTACTTTCTTTGCCGCGCAAAGAAAGTAAGTGCCGCCCCGCACAGGGGCAACGCCTGCGCCGCGAGGCGCCAAAACAAAGCCGCCGGCACAGGCAAAAGACAGCCGCCGGCCAAGGCAAAAAACCTACCGGAATACAACGGTCTTAGTCCCGTTGATCAAAATCCGATTCTCCACATGCCACTTAACGGCACGCGCCAACGTCACACACTCCACATCACGCCCAATAGCCGTTAATTGCTCCGGCGTCATACTGTGATCCACCCGCTCCACTTCCTGCTCGACAATCGGCCCCTCATCGAGATCGGTAGTCACATAGTGCGCAGTCGCACCAATCAACTTCACACCACGATCGAACGCCTGGTAATAAGGCTTGGCCCCCTTAAAACTCGGCAGAAACGAATGATGAATATTGATCGCCCGGCCAGCCAGCCGCTCGCATAACTGCGGCGACAAAATCTGCATATACCGCGCAAGCACGACCAGATCCGCACGCTGCTCTTCGATCACTTCCAGCACACGCGCCTCCTGCGCAGCCTTCGCATCAGGCGTGCCGCCCAGCAGCGGAAAATGATGAAACGGAATGTCGTAGCTCGCAGCCAGTTGATAGAACTCTTTGTGATTCGAAATGATCGCGGGAATCTCGATCGACAGTTGCCCCGTGCGATAGCGAAACAGCAGATCGTTCAGGCAATGCCCGATCTTCGACACCATGATCACCACGCGCGGTTTCACCGTCGCGTCATGCAGTTCCCAACGCATCTCGAACTGCTGCGCGAGCGTATCGAATGACGCACGCAGTACATCCAGCCCAGGATCGCCGCCCACCTGCTGAAAATGCACCCGCATGAAGAACTCGCCAGTACCGCTATCGCCGAACTGCGCCGAGTCGAGAATATTGCTGCCCAGTTCGAACAGAAAACCCGATACCGCATGGACGATGCCCGGCCGATCAGCACACGAAAGTTTGAGAATGAAGCTGTGATCGGTCGACATGCGCTGGGGGCTCCCTGGGTTAATCGTTGACTGATTTCAATGTTCGATGGATAGCGTGCATTCAGCGCAGCACCGGCGGCGCAAATACCGCGTCGATACCCGTGCAGGCCTCTTCGTCGATCCATCGGCGGCGTAGCAGGCAGTCGAGCGTTGCAAGACTCGCGTCGACTGTCATCGCGCCCTCTTCGATGCTGCGTGCAACGTCGTCGATGCGCGCGAGCCGGTGCTCGCCCACTTCGCCATCCTGATTGCGCGGCGTAAAGCCGGCCGGTAGTGCGAGGTCGTAAATAAAGATCTGCTCGGCCTGGGTGCCTTCCGGCAGCGACTGCAGCACGTGGGCCGTGCGGCCCGGTGTCGCGCGCGCGGCGATGTCTTCGGGAATGCCCGCTTCTTCCCAGCATTCCTTGACGATCGTCTCGCGAATCCCGAAACCCCAACCGATACCACCCGCCACGACGTTGTCGAGCATGCCCGGATCGGTTGCCTTCGTGTCGCTGCGCCGCGCGATCCACATCTGTGGCGCGCCGTCTGCGTATTCTACGACGCCGTTCAGATGCACCGCATACGTCATCGTGCCGAAGAAGCGCGACGCCGCGCGTTCGATGTACGCGAGCGGCGGCGCATCGAATGCATTGCGGATCGCGTAAGTTTCGTCGCGCCAGCCAGGAATCCGGCCATCCGCAGCCAACGCGCCGATTACCGCGCCGAGGGCTGCGCTGCGTTCGTCGGCGGTCGTGAATTGCGGCGCAAGCACGATGCGCGTTGCGTCGATCTCGAACACATCGGGCCAGCGCGTCAGCAGCGGTACGTCGGTTGCGCGAATCCAGCCGACCTGCTGCGTGTCGATCCAGAACGGTCGATGCGCAGCCGGATCGAAACGACGTGCATCGGCAATGCAGGGCAAGCTCATGCGAACTCCTTGTGTCGGTACGCCGTCTAGTCGCGCAGCGCCACGCGGATGCCGATCGCGATGAAGGTCGCACCGGCAAGCCGGTCGAGCCACACGCCGACACTCGGCCGGCGCCGCAGCCAGCCGCCGATCATCCCCGCACACACGCCGAAGATCGAGAACACCACGACCGTCTGCAGCATGAACAGCAAGCCGAGTTCGAGCATCTGCAGCGTGACGCCCTGCGAGCCGTGCGGATCGACGAACTGCGGCAGGAACACGATGAAGAACAACGTGACCTTCGGGTTCAGGATGTTGCCGAGCACGCTCTGGCGAAACACTGTCGAAAGCGGCTGCGGCGGGCGCTCATGAGCGGTGGAAAGCCCGCGACTACGCAGCGCCTTGATACCGATCCACACCAGATACGCAGCACCTGCGAGCTTGATGATCTCGAACGCCACCGGCGACGAGCGCAGCACCGCGGCGACGCCAAGCGCGGCTAGCGTGGTGTGGAACGTGAGGCCGGCAGCAAAACCGAAGGCAGCAACGAGGCCGGCGGCGCGGCCCTGCGAAATGCCGCGCGCAAGCACCTGAAGATTGTCCGGACCGGGCGCAAAAGTGATCGCAACCGAAGTCGCGAGAAACAGCAGGAAATTGGGCATGGTCGATAACCTGAGCGAGTTGAACGGCGTTGAACGAAGTTGAACCGGCGCGACCTAGTGGCCGCCGAATTCCGTGACGGTATAGAGCGGCAAACCCGCTGCGCGCAACCGGCCGGAACCACCGAGGTCCGGCAAATCAATGATCGCCGCGCCTTCCACCACGACGGCGCCGAGCCGCTCAAGCAGTTTCTTGCCGGCCATCATCGTGCCGCCCGTGGCGATCAGATCGTCGATGATGACGATGCGGTCGCCGGAACCGCACGCGTCCTCGTGCATCTCCACGGTCGCCGCACCGTATTCGAGATCGTACGATTCGGACACGGTCCGGTACGGCAGCTTGCCGGCCTTGCGGATCGGGATGAAACCGAGGTTCAGCTCATACGCGACGATCGGCCCGATGATGAAGCCGCGCGCATCAAGACCCGCGATGTAATCGAGCTTCGCTTCGATATACCGCTGCACGAACAAGTCGACCAGCACGCGCAGCGCCTTCGGGTGCTGTAACAGCGGCGTGATGTCGCGAAACTGCACGCCCGGCTGCGGCCAGTCCGGCACCGTGCGAATCTGGCTGTTGACGAAGCCGGCTGCGTCGAACGGCGGGTTCGCTGGCACGTTGGACATGATGTCTCCCTGACGATTTCGCTGTGCGCCCCAAGGGTCGCGAAGGGGCTTCGATTGCTGTGAACTCAGGCGGTCGTGGCGCCGGCCCGCCGATGCTTCGACAGACGCTCTTCGGCCTGCGCCAGCGCCTCCGGCAAGCCGCGCAGCACGACGATATCGCTCGCTCGCAGCTTGGTGGACGGGTCCGGCTCGACGCCGCGAATGCCGTGGCGGCGAATCGCCGTCACTTCGACGCCGACATCGAACAGGCCCAGCTCGGCGAGCGTGCGGCCCACCGCATCCGCTTTTTCGTCGACCGGCACCGATTGTAGCCGCACCTGTTCGTGGCCGTCGTCGTCTTCGACGTCGTCGGCACCGTGAAAATAGCCGCGCAGCAGGCTATAGCGTTCGTCGCGCATTTCCTCGACGCGACGCACGACGCGCCGCATCGGCACACCCATCAGCACAAGCGTATGCGACGCGAGCATCAGGCTGCCTTCGACGATCTCCGGAATCACCTCGGTCGCGCCCGCTGCCAGCAGTTTCTCGAGATCGGCGTCGTCGACGGTACGCACGATCACGGGCAGCGTCGGTTCGAGTTCGTGGATGTTGTGCAGCACGCGCAGTGCCGACGGCGTGTTCGCATAGGTGATCGCGATCGTCGCCGCGCGATGAATACCGGCTGCAAGCAGCGACTCGCGCCGCCCCGCATCGCCGAACACCACCGATTCGCCGGCCGTCGCAGCCGCGGATACACGGTCGGGGTCGAGATCGAGCGCGACATACGAGAGCCCTTCGTGTTCGAGCATACGCGCGAGGTTCTGCCCCGAACGGCCATAACCGCAGATGATCACGTGACCGCTCTGCTTGAGGCTTTGCGTCGCGATGCGCGTCATCTGCAACGACTGCTGCATCCATTCCGTCGACGACAGCCGCAGCACGATGCGATCGGCGTTCTGGATCAGGAACGGGGCGGCGAGCATCGACAGCAGCATCGCGGCGAGAATCGCCTGCAACAGCGTCGCGTCGACGAGATGCTTGTCGAGAATCAGGTTCAGCAGCACGAAGCCGAATTCGCCGGCCTGCGCGAGCCCGAGGCCGGTGCGCATCGCCACGCCCGGTGTCGCGCCGAACAGGCGCGACAGCGCGGTGATCATCACGGTCTTCAGCAACAACGGCCCGACCAGGAAGCCGAGCACGATGAACGGGTGTTCCCACACCACGCGCGGATTGAGCAGCATGCCGGTCGTGACGAAGAAGAGCCCGAGCAGCACGTCGCGAAACGGCTTGATGTCCTCTTCCACCTGGTGGCGATACGGCGTCTCGGCGATCAGCATGCCGGCGATAAACGCCCCCAACGCGAGCGACAGGCCGAATTTATCGGTAATAAACGCGGCGCCGAGCGTGACGAGCAGCAGGTTCAGAATGAACAGTTCCTGCGAGCGCCGCCGCGCGACGACGTTGAACCAGCGCGTCATGAACTTCTGCCCGACGATCAGCAGCAGCGCCAGTGCCACGACGATCTTCACCGATGCGAGCCCGAGCGCCGCGACCAGATCCTTCGAATCGCCACCGAGCGCCGCAATGATGATCAGGAGCGGCACCACGGCCAGATCCTGGAACAGCAGCACGCCGAAAATATTACGACCGTGCTCAGTCTCGATCTCCATCCTCTCGGCGAGCATCTTGCTGACGATCGCCGTCGACGACATCGCGAGCGCGCCGCCCAGCGCGATGCTCGCCTGCCACGTGATGTGCACCCAGCGCTCCAGCACGAAGCCGAGCGACACCGCAACCGCGATGGTGCCGAGCACCTGCAGCAGCCCGAGACCGAACACGAGCCGGCGCATCGAGCGCAACTTGGCCAGCGAAAATTCCAGCCCGATCGAAAACATCAGGAACACGACGCCGAATTCCGCGAGATTCTGCGCGCCCACCGAATCCGGCACGACGCCGGTCGCATGCGGCCCAACGACAATGCCGACGCTCAGATAGCCGAGCATTGGCGGCAGATTCAGGTAACGGAACACGACGACGCCCGCCACTGAAGCCAGCAGCAAAAACAGCGTCATTTCGAGCGGGGAAATCATCGGCAGAAACGCATCGGAAAAGCGTCCTCGTTCGTCAGCGGAACCGGCGCGCGGGCCCGGTGCGAGGGCATGCGCGGCAGGGTCGAGAGGCCCCTGAGGGCAGCCGCCAGGCTGGTCCGGCCCGGCGCGGCGAACATACGCCTTTGCTATACTCCGCGAATGATAGCGAAAATCAATGGCGACCGGGCACTTGCGCTCGCTCGCGACGTGCTCGACATCGAAGCGGACGCCGTGCGCGCGCTTCGCGATCAGCTCGACGAAGGCTTCGTCGAAGCGATCGACCTCATCCTGAGCTGCCGCGGCCGGGTGGTCGTCTCGGGCATCGGCAAATCCGGCCATATCGCCCGCAAGCTCGCGGCGACCTTTGCCAGCACCGGCACGCCGGCGTTCTTCGTCCATCCCGCCGAGGCCAGCCACGGCGATCTCGGCATGATCACCTCTGAAGACGTATTCGTCGCGATGTCGAATTCCGGCGAATCCGAAGAGCTGGTCGCGATCTTGCCCACCATCAAGCGGCTCGGCGTGAAGCTGATCGCCGTGACCGGCCGCCCTCAGTCGAGCCTCGCGCAGCTGGCCGACGTGCACCTGAACGCGTTCGTATCGAAAGAAGCGTGTCCGCTGAATCTCGCGCCCACCGCCAGCACCACAGCGGCACTTGCGCTCGGCGATGCGCTTGCGGTCGCGGTGCTCGATGCGCGCGGTTTCGGCGTCGACGACTTTGCGCGTTCGCATCCGGGCGGTGCGCTCGGCCGGCGCCTGCTCACCTACGTACGCGACGTGATGCGCACCGACGACCAGATACCGAAGGTCACCGGCGCGGCCACCGTGCGCGATGCACTGTTCCAGCTGACCGCAAAACGCATGGGGATGACCGCGATCGTCAACGATCACGATCACGTGGAAGGCATCTTCACCGACGGCGACCTGCGCCGTGTGCTCGAACGGGACGGCGATTTCCGCGAACTACCGATCGCATCGGTGATGACACACGCGCCGCGTACCATCGGGGCGGACCACCTGGCTGTGGAAGCCGTCGAACTGATGGAGCGCTACCGCATCAACCAGATGCTGGTCGTCGACGACGCTGGCAAACTCATCGGTGCGCTCAACATGCACGACCTGTTCTCGAAGAAGGTGATCTGATGGCTTCCTCGCCTGCCTCCACTCCAAGCGCCACCGAACGCGCGAGCCGCGTCAAGTTGATGATTTTCGACGTCGACGGCGTGCTGACCGACGGCGGCCTGATGTTCACCGCGGAAGGCGACACGATGAAGTCGTTCAACTCGATGGACGGCCACGGCGCGAAATTGCTGCGCGAAGCCGGCATCGACACGGCGATCATCACCGGCCGGCAGTCGGGCATCGTCGCCGTGCGCGCGAAGGAACTGCGAATCAAACACCTGTATCAGGGCGTCGAGCACAAGCTCGTCGCGTTCAACGAGTTGCTGAAGGAAACCGGCATTGCGGCCGAAGAATGCGGCTATATGGGCGACGACTGGCCCGATCTCGCCGTGATGCTGAAAGTGGGCTTCGCGGCCGCACCCGCCAACTCGCACCCCGAGATCCTCGCGCGCGCGCATTGGGTCAGCAAGGCACGCGGCGGCCACGGCGCGGTGCGCGAGCTGTGCGACACGCTGCTGCATGCGCAACAGCGCTACGATGCGCTGCTGAAAGCCGCGTGCGAAGGGTGAACGGATGAACCGGTTTCGTCTGACCTCGCTGCTGCCGCTCGTCGCCATGGCCGCCCTCGCCGGGATTACGTGGTGGCTGCTGCAGGCCACCCTGCCACCGCCGAATGAAGGCCTGGTACGCCCGAAAACGCATACACCCGACTACTTCGCCGATAATTTCTCGGTTTCCGAACTGGATCAGTCAGGAGCAACGCAGTATCGCCTGACGGCGAAGCACCTGATCCACTACGAAGACGACGAGGACAGCGATCTGACGTTGCCGGCCCTGCGCGCGTTCCAGCCGGGCAAGCCGATCGTCACGGCGACCGGCGATACCGGCACGGTCAACGGCGACGCGTCGATCGTCAATCTGTACGGCAACGCGCAGATCCTGCGGGCCCCCGGCGACGGCGACCCGCAGATGCAGGCCAATTCCGAACATTTCCGCGTGCTCGTGAACGACGATGTGATCGAGACCGAAAAGCCGGTTAAACTTCAGCGCGGCCTGTCTGTAATGACGGCCAGCGGCATGAACTACAACAACGTCACCCGGGTCATACAGCTCTTCGGCAACGTCCGCGGCGCGATCGCCCCGTCAGATTCGTCCGGCGGCTCCCTGAGGCAACCCGGGTAATCCATTCCAGGCGTGACTGCATGAACGAATCGCTCCTCCGTTTTGATACCGGCTGTCCGCGCACGCTGGCCTCGTCCCTCGCCGCATGGCGCGCCGGGCTAGCAGCGCTGCTCGTCGCGCTGCCGCTGGCCGGCTTCGCGCCGCTCGCGCACGCCGAACGCGCCGACCGCGACAAGCCGATGAACATCGAATCGGACAACATGACTTACGACGACCTGAAACAACTCACCATCTTCACCGGCCACGTGGTCGCGACGAAGGGCACGATCGTCATCAAGGCCGATCGTGTCGAGGTGTCTCAGGACCCGCAGGGCTACCAGTACGCGACTGGTACGTCGACCGGCCAGAACCTCTCCTATTTCCGGCAGAAACGCGAAGGCGTCGACGAATACATCGAAGGCACAGCCGAGCGGATCGATTACGACGGCAAGCAGGATCTGACCACACTGACGACGCGCGCCACCGTGCGCCGTTTGCAGGGTCTGTCGACGGTTATGGACGAAGTGCACGGCAGCGTGATCACCTACGACGGCCAGAACGACTTCTACACCGCAAAGGCCGGCAAGGATGTCGCCGGCCCGGGCAATCCGAATGGCCGCGTGCGCGCGATGCTGTCGCCGCGTAACGGCGGCCCCGCGCCGCTCACCGGCGCTTCCGCCACCCTCGTGCCCGCCACGCAATTCCCGGCACCCGGAGCGACCCAGCCGTGAATACGCCCACGCTCCCCCATCGCAAGCCGGCCGGCACCAGCAGCTCGCTGGTCGTGCGCAACCTGAAGAAACGCTACGGTTCGCGTACGGTCGTCAAGGACGTATCGCTCGACGTGAAAAGCGGCGAAGTGGTCGGCCTGCTCGGCCCGAACGGCGCCGGCAAGACCACGTCGTTCTACATGATCGTCGGCCTCGTGCCGCTCGATGCCGGCGAGATCGATCTCGACGGCAAGTCGATCAGTCTGCTGCCCATTCACAAGCGCGCCTCGCTCGGTCTGTCGTATTTGCCGCAGGAAGCTTCGGTGTTCCGCAAGCTCAGCGTCGAGGAAAACATCCGCGCGGTGCTGGAGCTGCAAACCGACGACAACGGCAAGCGCCTCACCAAAGATGCGATTTCGCAGCGCACCGAAGCGCTGCTCGACGAACTGCAGATCGCGCATCTACGCGAAAACCCTGCGCTATCGCTGTCAGGCGGCGAACGCCGGCGTGTGGAAATCTGCCGCGCGCTCGCAACGAACCCGAGCTTCATCCTGCTCGACGAACCGTTCGCGGGCGTCGATCCGATCGCGGTGCTGGAAATCCAGAAGATCGTGAAGTTCTTGAAGCAGCGCAATATCGGCGTGCTCATCACGGATCACAACGTGCGCGAGACGCTCGGTATCTGCGATCACGCATACATCATCAGCGACGGCAGCGTGCTGGCCGCCGGCGCGCCCGGCGACATCATTGAAAACGAAAACGTTCGGCGCGTCTATCTAGGCGAACACTTCCGCATGTAACTGCGCGGGCCCGTCTACCAGGCGCGGCAGTGCGACGCACTGTCGCGCCTGTCCCTTCGTCTGGTCTCCGGTTATTTCTGACGAGCTGCCCCGCGGCGCGCCCTGTCGCACCGAAACCGGGCACACGCGTTTTCGCGAATGTCGCAAGGTATCGCGGTCGTGGCAAACTCTTTACAATGAATCTCACATTGCCATGAAAGCCAGCCTCCAACTCCGCCTGTCGCAGCATCTTGCGCTGACACCTCAACTGCAACAGTCCATCCGGCTGCTGCAGCTGTCGACGCTCGAATTGCAGCAGGAGGTGGCAATGGCCATCGCGCAGAATCCGTTGCTCGAGAACGAGGACGACTGGATTGCCAGTCCGTTGCGCGTCGCGGCAGATGGTTCGCTGATCACGCAGACGCAGAGCACATCGGCACCGGAATCGATGAACGGCCCCTCGTCATCGACCTCGTCCACTTCATCGAGCGAGCGTAGCGACGATGGCGAACCACGCGGCGTCGACGAATACAACGGTCTCAGCAACGACAGCAACTCCGACGCAAGCCAGTGGAATCTCGACGATTACGGCCGCTCGGGCAACGCATCCGACGACGACGACCTGCCGCCGCTGCAAATCCACGAATCGAGCACTTCGCTGCGCGATCATCTGATGGCGCAGTTGCGCGTTACGCAGGCAAGTCCACGCGACCGCGCGCTCGTTACGTTCCTCATCGAATCGCTCGACGACGACGGTTATCTGACCGCAACGTTCGAAGAAATACTGACCGATCTACCCGAAGAACTCGAAGTCGATGTCGACGAACTGAATGCAGCGCTCGCGTTGCTGCACAGTTTCGATCCCGCCGGAGTCGGTGCAAGGTCGGCATCGGAATGCTTGCGCCTGCAACTAGTTCGACTCGTTGCGACACCGATCCGTACACTTGCAATCGATATCGTCGCGCATCACCTGGAGTTGCTGGCCGCACGCGATTTCACGCGGCTGCGCAAGCAGTTGAAAGCCAACGACGACGACCTGCGCGACGCTCACGCACTGATCCGTTCGCTCGAACCGTTCCCCGGTGCAGCGTATGGCAAGGCCGAAGCGGATTACGTGGTGCCCGACATCATGGTGCGCAAAACCGCACAAGGATGGCAGGCCGAACTGAATCCTGAAGTCGTGCCGAAACTGCGTATCAATCATCTGTATGCGAACATCCTGCGCAATAACCGCAGCGATCCTGGCAGCGGTTCACTGCGCCAGCAACTGCAGGAAGCACGTTGGCTTATCAAAAATATTCAGCAGCGTTTCGAGACGATCCTGCGGGTTGCGCAGGCTATTGTCGAACGTCAGAAGAATTTTTTTGTGCACGGCGAAATTGCCATGCGCCCCTTGGTTTTGCGGGAAATAGCTGATACGCTGGGGTTACACGAGTCGACGGTTTCGCGTGTAACAACCGGCAAGTACATGCTTACCCCGTTTGGGACGCTTGAATTTAAGTACTTCTTCGGATCGCACGTTTCCACCGACACCGGGGGCGCGGCCTCTTCAACGGCCATTCGCGCACTCATCAAGCAACTGATAGGAGCGGAAAACCCGAAATCTCCTCTTTCAGACAGCCGCATAGCCGAACTGCTGGCAGAGCAGGGTTTCGTGGTCGCACGGCGTACCGTCGCGAAGTACCGCGAAGCGCTCCGAATTCCAGCGGTGAATCTGCGCAAGTCTCTGTAGCCTGCTGCGTGGTGCGGCGGGCATTTTCCGGCCGCCCCGCTGTATGCGGAGCAGGTTGGCCGATAGGACCCGTTAGCAGTCAGTCATCGGGGACGACGAAACGGGCGACAGATCGACCAGCGCTCCCGCAACATGCGGACAAGCGGCCACTAGCTTGGAGAAGCACTATGAATCTGAAGATCAGTGGACACCATCTCGAAGTAACGCCTGCGTTGCGAGAATATGTGATCACCAAACTGGATAGGGTGCTACGGCACTTCGATCAGGTGATCGACGGCAGTGTGGTCCTCTCGGTCGACAATCATAAGGAAAAGGACAAGAGACAGAAGGTTGAAATCAACCTGCATCTGAAGGGCAAGGATATATTTGTCGAGAGCGCGAACGGCGATCTGTACGCTGCGATCGATCTGATGATCGATAAGCTCGACCGCAAGGTGGTACAGCACAAAGACCGCCTGCAAGGCCACCAGCACGACGCGATCAAGTATCAGCCGCTGGCGCCGCAAATCGATGTGCCGCCGCAATAATAGGCAAGATTAGAGGGTTTACCTCACCCCGGAAGAGACCGCCCGCAAGGGCGGTTTTTTGATTCCGCGGCCGCTTTATCAAGGCCTTCCACAGGCGTTCTCGCTATGCACAGCAACGATTGCGCGCCGCACCATCTACAGCAACCCTGTTCTATAATGTCCCGGTTACTTCCGGTCGTACTATGTCGGGGTCGCTCAGCCGGAGTTCCGCGCCTTCAGGCCCAATCGCACGTCATTGCGAGCCTGCGTCGGGCGCAGAACGCCACTCAAATGCCACAGCGAGGAGAATCCAGGCCACGTTTTCGCCTGCCAACATGAATCGTTTAGCCAAATTTCTTCCCCTCGAGAACGTCGTCCTCGGCCTCACCGTCACCAGCAAGAAACGCGTCTTCGAGCAAGCGGGCCTGATTTTCGAAAACCAGAACGGTATCGCCCGCAGCACGGTCACTGACAATCTGTTCGCGCGCGAGCGCCTCGGGTCGACCGGACTCGGCGAAGGCGTCGCGATTCCGCACGGCCGGATCAAGGGTCTGAAGCAGCCGCTGGCGGCGTTCGTGCGCCTCGCCGAACCCATCCCGTTCGAATCGCCGGACGGCCAGCCGGTATCGCTGCTGATCTTCCTGCTGGTGCCGGAGCAGGCCACCCAGCAGCATCTCGAGATTCTCTCGGAGATCGCTCAATTGCTATCCGATCGCGGCACACGCGAACGCCTGCATACCGAAGAAAACCGCGAGGCATTGCACCAGTTGCTGACTCAGTGGCAACCTTGATGCATTATTGGCAGCCCGCAGTCACGCGGGCGACGCTTCTTGCCGCACCCGGCGCAGTCTGGCCGGAATCGCCGCGCTAACGCGGCGGGCTGCACGAAGCGAGCAGCCGCCACGGCCCCCACTGGAGTCACGGACTCATGGACACGTCCAGCATCAACGCCCAAAGCATCTTCGACGACAACGCCGCCATGCTGAAACTCAGCTGGCTGACGGGGCATGAAGGCTGGGAACGCGGTTTTTCCGCTGAAACGGTCACCACCGCGACCTCGAGCGCCGACCTCGTCGGCCACTTGAACCTGATCCACCCGAACCGGATCCAGGTACTTGGTGATGCCGAAACCAACTACTACCAGCGCCAGAGCGAAGAAGACCGGTCGCGCCATATGGCCGAACTGATCGCGCTGGAACCCCCGTTCCTCGTCGTCGCCGGCGGTGTTGCCGCGCCGCCGGAACTGGTGCTGCGCTGCACGCGCTCTTCCACGCCGCTCTTTACGACGCCGATGTCGCCGGCGGCGGTGATCGATAGTCTGCGACTCTACATGTCGCGGATTCTCGCGCCGCGCGCCACGTTGCACGGCGTATTCCTCGACATTCTCGGGATGGGCGTGCTGCTGACCGGCGACTCCGGCCTCGGCAAGAGCGAACTCGGTCTCGAACTGATCAGCCGTGGCCACGGCCTCGTCGCCGACGATGCGGTCGATTTCGTACGCCTCGGGCCGGATTTCGTCGAAGGTCGCTGCCCGCCGCTGCTGCAGAACCTGCTCGAAGTGCGCGGCCTTGGTTTGCTCGACATCAAGACGATCTTCGGGGAAACCGCGGTGCGCCGCAAAATGAAGCTGAAGTTGATCGTTCAACTGGTCCGGCGTCCGGACGGCGAATTCCAGCGTTTGCCGCTGGAAAGCCAGACCGTCGATGTGCTCGGCCTGCCGATCAGCAAGGTCACGATTCAGGTCGCGGCAGGCCGCAACCTCGCGGTGCTGGTGGAAGCGGCGGTGCGCAATACGATCCTGCAACTGCGCGGTATCGATACGCTGCGCGACTTCATGGATCGTCAGCGTCTCGCGATGCAGGACCCGGACAGCCAGTTCCCCGGCAAGCTGATCTGACGGGCTTCTGCGGGGTACCGGCGCGGAGAGCTGATGCTATGATGAAACGAACGGATTTCACGACTCCATGCGCATTATCCTGATCACCGGCATTTCCGGCTCCGGCAAATCGGTTGCACTGAACGCGCTCGAAGACGCGGGCTATTACTGCGTCGACAACCTGCCGCCGCGTTTCCTGCCCGAACTCGCGGCTTACCTCGCCGACGACCGGCAAGACAAACTTGCCGTCGCCATCGATGCGCGCTCCAGCGCGTCGCTCGACGAAATGCCCGCCATCATCCGCGATCTCGCCCGCGAACACGATGTCCGTGTACTGTTCCTCAACGCCAGTACGCAGTCGCTCATTCAGCGCTTTTCCGAAACGCGGCGCCGCCATCCGCTGTCGGGGTCGACCGCGCACGACGCCGACGTCGGTCTGCTCACGTCGCTCGGCGAAGCAATCGAGCGCGAACGCGAACTGGTCGCGGGTCTCGCCGAGTTCGGTCATCAGATCGATACGAGCAACCTGCGCGCTAACGCACTTCGAGCATGGGTCAAGCGCTTCGTCGAACAGGAGCGCAACGGCCTTGCGCTCACGTTCGAATCGTTTGGCTTCAAACGCGGCGTGCCGCTCGATGCCGATTTCGTCTTCGACGTACGTACGTTGCCCAATCCGTATTACGACCGCGAGTTGCGCCCGCTCACGGGTCTCGACAAACCGGTCATCGATTTCCTCGACGCATTGCCGGTCGTGCACGACATGATCGACGACATCGAAGCGTTTCTCGTGAAATGGTTGCCGCATTTCCGCGACGACAATCGCAGTTACCTCACGGTCGCCATCGGGTGCACCGGTGGACAGCACCGTTCGGTGTTCATCGCGCAGACGCTCGCCGCGCGTCTCGCGAAAGCGGCAAACGTAATCGTGCGGCACAGGGACGCGCCGATCGATGTCGGCGAATCGTCGAAGCTGATCGCTTAACCGGCCGTATCGCGCGGCCCTAACCGAAGCGTTGCGCCATGCCTACCCCTGCCGTGCTTGCCGACTTGCCGCTCTTTCCGCTGCATACGGTGCTGTTCCCCGACGGGCTGCTGCCTCTCAAGATTTTCGAAGCGCGTTATATGGACATGGCGCGCGACTGTCTGCGCGCCAAAACGCCGTTCGGCGTGTGTCTGCTGAAAAGCGGCGGCGAAGTCGCGAAGCCCGATGAACCGTCGGTACCTGAAGCGGTCGGCTGCCTCGCTGAAATCTCGCAGTGCGATGTCGAAACCGTCGGCGTGTTGCTGATCCGCGCGCGCGGTACGCGGCGCTTCCGGTTACTGTCGCATCGCGTGGAAACGGGCGGTTTGCTGGTCGGCATGGCCGAGCCGCTCGGCGACGATATGCCGCTGGAAGGAAACGAACAACTGGCGAAATTCGGCGCGTGCGCGGAAGTGCTTGAACGCATCATCGCGACAATCCGCGAACGCGATGCCGACAGCCTGCCGTTCGCGGAACCGTTCAGACTCGAAGATCCATCGTGGGTCTCGAACCGTCTGGCCGAAGTGCTGCCGATCGCGCTGCGCGCACGGCAAAAGCTGATGGAACTGCAGGATGCGGGAGCGCGTATCGACGTGGTTCATCACTACATGCAGCAGCATCAGTTGCTTTAATTCCGCGCTTCGCACTTCACGTTACAACAACGATCCCTGCAAGCCATCGAGCAGCTTGCGAACCGGCGCGGGCACACCGTACGCATCAATATCGCGTAACGAGACCCACGCGGTTTCTGCATCGCCCGCGGTAACGGTAACGCTAGTGCCACGTCCCAGTTCCGCAATGCGCGGCTCGATGTCGAGCTTGAAATGCGTGAACGTGTGCGTAAGCGGCGCGAGCGGCGACACACCGCCGTTCGCGCCGAATGCATGCGCGCGCTCGACGAGCGCGGTTTCATCGGCGGCTTCGGGCAGGCTCCACAGGCCGCCCCAGATACCCGAAGGCGGACGCTTCTCCAGCATCACGGCATCGCCGTCGCACAGCACCAGCATCCATGTGCGTCGCGTCGGCACGGTTTTCTTCGGGCGCGCGGCGGGCAACTCGCGCTGACGTCCGGTCGCATTCGCAACGCAGTCGGCTGCGAACGGACACCGTCCGCATTCAGGTTTGCCGCGCACGCATAACGTCGCGCCGAGATCCATCAAACCCTGCGTATAGGCGCTTACGTCTGCGTCATTGGTACTCGATGGCAACAGCGATTCGGCGAGCGTCCACATCGCGTTCTCGACGCGCTTCTCGCCAGGAAATCCTTCGACACCGAACACGCGCGCCAGCACGCGCTTCACGTTGCCGTCGAGAATCGTTGCCCGCGCACCGAATGCAAACGAGGCGATCGCCGCCGCCGTCGACCGACCGATGCCGGGCAATTCCGCGAGCGCTTCCACCGATGCAGGAAACGCGCCGCCATGCTGCTCGACGACCGCCTGCGCACAGCGATGCAGATTGCGCGCACGCGAGTAGTAGCCGAGCCCGGCCCACAACGCCATCACATCGTCGAGCGGTGCGGCGGCAAGTGCGGCGACGTCCGGAAAACGCGCAAGAAAACGCGCGTAATACGGAATCACCGTCGACACCTGCGTCTGCTGCAACATGATTTCCGACAACCAGATGCGATAGGGATCGCGCGTGTTTTGCCAGGGCAGGTCATGACGACCGTGCTGGCGCTGCCAGGCAATCAGGCGCGCGGCGAAACCGGCACGCACCGCCGGTGCGGGCAAAACCGCGGCATTGCCGGAAGCATCGGCGGCGGCAGACGAAGCGCGTCGCGAAGAGGACGAAACGTACATGGATAGTGAGCGCCTAGCGCTGGCAGGTCGGGCAGTAGTAAGTGGAACGCTGCCCCTGCACGATCTGTTTGATCGGCGTTCCGCACACGCGGCATGGCAGCCCCGCGCGATCATAGACGAAATAGTCGAGCTGGAAGTAGCCGCTCTCTCCATCGCTGCCGACGAAATCGCGCAACGTGCTACCGCCCTTTTCGATCGCGGCCGCGAGCGTCACGCGCACCGCATCCGCAAGCAAACCGTAACGCACCAGCGAGATGCGGCCGGCGGGCGTGGTCGGACGGATACCGGCGCGAAAGAGGCTTTCGGAAGCGTAAATATTCCCCACGCCCACGACCACCTCGCCGGCCAGCAGCACCTGTTTGATGGACACCTTGCGCCCGCGCGTCTCGCGATGCATCAGCGCACCGTTAAACGCCGAGGCGAACGGCTCGATGCCGAGCCCCGCCAGCAAAGGATGGCCGAGCACATCGCCGTCGGCGCGCGCGTGCCACAGTACAGCTCCGAAGCGGCGCGGATCGCGATAGCGCAAAATGAACTCGTCGAAAATCCAGTCGATGTGATCGTGCTTCGCGGCGGCGGGTGGGTGCGGCATATTGCGCATGACCCGCAGCGTGCCGGTCATGCCGAGATGCACGATGAACCAGCCGTCGTCGACTTCGAACAGCAGGTATTTGCCGCGCCGCTCGACTTTGTGGACGATGCGGCCGCGCAAGGTCGCGGCGAGTCCCGCCGGGATTGGCCAGCGCAGCGCGGGCGTGCGCACGTCGACGCGTTCGACGCGGCGGCCGGCCACATAGGGTTCGATTCCTCGACGGGTAACTTCAACTTCTGGCAACTCTGGCATGTCTAACTGGTCTGCAACTTGCGTGAGTGGTTGTGCGCGTATTGTAGCGAGCGCGTTACAATCGTCCGAAACATTGAACGGATTTCCATGAACCTGTCCTTCGTGAAGCTGCTTTCGATGAAGCGCGCCGCTCGCGCTTCGCATCTGCCGCACGCCGTCTCCCCGCGCCGGCTACTCGGCGCCGCCGTACTCGCTGCCTGGACGCTTGTCGCGCTGCCCGCGCACGCGCAGGATCCGTCGCCGGATTCCGACGACTCATCGGTGACGCTGCCCGACGCGCTCGGTCCGCAAACGTCCGACGAAGCAAAGGATCTGCCGAGCATCGCGCTGAATAGCCAGATCGTCTTCCAGGTGCTCGCAGCCGAAGTCGCGTTACAGCGGAACCAGCCGGCGCCGGCCTATCAGACATATCTCGCGCTGGCGCGCGACACGCACGACCCGCGCATGGCGCAACGCGCGACCGAAATTGCGCTGGCCGCCCAGAGCCCGTCCGATGCGCTTACCGCTGCGCAGTTGTGGCAACAATACGCGCCCAGCTCGGAACGTGCGGCCCAGCTCGACGCATCGCTGCTCGTGCTGTCCGGCAAGCCCGACGACGCCGAGCCGCTACTGGCCCGCGAACTCGCCAAGATTCCCGCCGACAATCGCGGCAACGGCATTCTCGCGTTGCAACTGCTGCTGTCGCGCGGACCGAATCGTGTCGGCGGTCTGCATGTGCTGCAGGATCTGCTCAAAAACGATCTGAACCGGCCCGAAGCGCAGCTGGCGATCGCTCGCCAGCAACTCGTCGCGGACGACGCACCGGGCGCGCGCAAATCGCTCGAACAGGCGCTCACGCTCAAGCCCGACTATCTGCCCGCCGCACTGACGCTGACGCAGATGGGTCCGGACGAACGCAAGGAAGGCACCGCGTCGATCGAAAAGTACGTTCAGCAGAATCCGAAGTCGCATAATGCGCGCCTCGCGCTCGCCCAGGTCTACCTGGCAAGCAATCGTCTCGACGACGCGCAGAAGCAGTTCGAGATCATGCACAAGGACAATCCGAACGACCTCACGCCGTTGATGGCGCTCGGCCTCATCAAGATCCAGCAGAAGCAACCCGCCGAAGCCCAGACGTATCTGACGCAGTATGCGCAGAAAGCCGAAACCACGCCGGGCGCGGATGCGGGCCAGGCGTACATCTATCTCGCGCAACTCTCGCTCGAGCAGAAGAACGACGCGGCAGCAAGCGGCTGGCTCGACAAGATTTCGCCGGCCAGCCAGCAGTACTTCCCTGCGCAGGTCACGCGCGCGCAGCTGCTGGAAAAAGAAGGCAAACCGGACGATGCGCGCAAGCTGCTCGCCGGCGTCCAGGCGACGGACCCGCGTGACCAGGCGTTGCTCGCGCGTACCGATGCGGCGATCCTGTTCGATACGAAACGCTACCCGGAAGCCGAGACGCGACTCGCCCAGGCCACCGCCGATTTCCCGGACGATCCCGATCTGACCTACGACTACGCCATGGCCGCCGAAAAGAACGGCCACTACGAAGTGATGGAAGGCCAGTTGCGCAAGCTGATCCGCTCGCAGCCGGACAACCCGCAGGCGTATAACGCGCTCGGCTATTCGCTTGCCGATCGCAATCAGCGTCTGCCGGAAGCAGACAGGCTGGTGGAGAAAGCGTCGGCGCTCGCACCTGACGACGCGTTCATCATGGACAGCGTCGGCTGGGTGAAGTACCGCCTCGGCGACACCGCCACTGCAATCAAGCTGCTGCGCAAGGCTTACGATCTGCAGCCGAATGCGGAAATCGGCGCGCATCTCGGCGAGGTACTGTGGCAGACCGGCGCTCAGGATCAGGCGCGTGCCGCATGGCGCGAAGCCCTAAAGCTCGAACCGGACAACGACACACTCGTGAATACACTCAAACGCCTTCAGGTGAACAATCTCTGATGCCGGCCTTTCTTCAACCGCCGCGCCGCGCTTCGTTCGGCCTCGCGCTCTGCGCGGCGGCCGTCGTTGCGCTGTCGGGCTGCGCGTCGGTGCAGCCGCGGGGACCGTCCACGTCGAACGCGGCCACCGCGCTCTCGACGCAAACCACCCGCGCCTATCACGGCCGCTTCGCCGTTCAGTACGACGACCAGAACGGCCAGCAGCGCAACGCGTACGGCAATTTCGACTGGCAGGAAACCGGCGACACCGTCACCGTGCAGTTGCGCAGTCCGCTCGGCCAGACGCTGGCGATCATCACTTCGTCGCCGGCTTCGGCATCGCTCGAGCTGCCGAATCGCGAGCCGCTCACCGCCGATAACGTCTCCACACTGATGCAGAACGCGATCGGCTTCGCGCTGCCGGTCGAAGGGCTGCGCTACTGGCTGCAGCCGTCCGTCGCGCCAACGTCGCACGCCACCACTGTCCCGGACCCGCAGCAACCCACGCGGCTCAAGGAAATCGAGCAGGACGGCTGGACCATCGATTACGTGGCCTACGCGGACGCCCCGGCCACCGGGCTGAAACGCGTCAATCTCGCCCGCCAGGACCCGCCGCTCGCCATCAAGCTCGTGCTGGACCAGTAACCGCCCGTATTTCACCCCGCTCATGATCGAAACGACCGATTCGCTGCGCGACTGCCTCGCACCAGCGAAACTGAACCTGTTCCTGCATATCACCGGGCGGCGCCCGGACGGCTACCACGCGCTGCAGACCGTCTTCCAGTTGCTCGACTGGGGCGACACGCTGCACTTCACGCACCGCGCCGACGGCCAGATCGTGCGCCGCACCGCCGTCGCCGACGTCCCTGCCGAACACGACCTGACCGTACGCGCCGCCACGCTGCTAAAAGCCCATACGGGCACCGGCGCAGGCGTCGACATCGAGATCGACAAGCGCCTGCCGATGGGTGCTGGGCTCGGCGGTGGCAGCTCCGACGCCGCAACGACGCTGCTCGCCCTGAACCGCCTCTGGAAACTCGACCTGCCACGCACCGAACTGCAGACGCTCGCGCTTAAGCTGGGCGCGGATGTGCCGTTCTTTGTCTTCGGTAAAAACGCGTTCGCCGAGGGTGTCGGCGAAGCCTTACAGGCGGTACAATTGCCGCCGCGTTATTTCCTCGTCGTGACCCCGCAAGTACACGTTCCGACAGCGGTGATTTTTTCCGAGAGAGCGTTGACAAGGGATTCAAAACCCCTCACAATTGCGGACTTCCTTGCACGAGACAGTTGCAAAACAGGTTGGCCCGACAGTTTCGGCCGAAATGACATGCAACCGGTTGTCGTGGGAAAATACGCGGAAGTTGCGCAGGTGCTCAGGTGGTTTGATAACATCGCACCCGCGCGGATGACCGGATCGGGCGCTAGTGTCTTTGCAGCGTTCCAGAATCAGCGCGAAGCAGAACTGGCACAAGCCAGACTGCCAGCCGGCTGGAACAGCGCAGTCACCGCAAGCCTGGATACGCATCCACTCTTTGACTTCGCGTCATAAAGTTTTGCGTCGTCGGATAGTCCTACACATCCGGCGAAGCTCAAAGTTAGTGTAGGGGAGTCGCCAAGTTGGTTAAGGCACCGGATTTTGATTCCGGCATTCGAGGGTTCGAGTCCTTCCTCCCCTGCCAAAAATTCTCGCATTTCCTCGCCCCCAGCCTGACACAGGTGCACGATGAGCAGCCATGACGGCCTGATGGTTTTTACTGGCAACGCTAATCCCGAGCTTGCACAGGAAGTCGTCAAAATCCTCGGTATTCCACTCGGCAAGGCGATGGTCAGCCGGTTTTCGGATGGCGAAATCCAGGTCGAGATCCAGGAAAACGTCCGCGGCAAGGACGTCTTCGTGCTGCAGTCCACCTGCGCACCGGCGAACGACAACCTGATGGAACTGATGATCATGGTCGATGCGCTCAAGCGCGCATCCGCAGGCCGGATCACCGCAGCCATCCCGTACTTCGGCTATGCCCGCCAGGACCGCCGGCCGCGCTCGGCGCGTGTCGCGATCTCCGCGAAAGTCGTCGCGAACATGCTGGAAATCGCGGGCGTCGAGCGGATCATCACGATGGATCTGCACGCTGACCAGATTCAGGGTTTCTTCGACATCCCGGTCGACAACATCTACGCGACGCCTGTGCTGCTCGGCGATCTGCGCAAGCAGAACTACGAAGATCTGCTGGTCGTATCGCCGGACGTCGGCGGTGTGGTGCGGGCCCGGGCGCTGGCGAAGCAACTGAACTGCGATCTCGCGATCATCGACAAACGTCGGCCGAAGGCGAACATCGCCGAAGTGATGAACATCATCGGTGAAGTGGATGGCCGGACCTGCGTGATCATGGACGACATGGTCGATACGGCCGGCACGCTGTGCAAGGCTGCGCAGGTACTGAAAGAACGCGGAGCGAAGCAGGTGTTTGCGTACGCAACGCACCCGGTGTTGTCGGGTGGTGCAGGCGAGCGTATTGCCGCATCGGCGCTCGACGAACTGGTCGTCACCGATACGATCCCGCTCGGCGAAGAAGCACGTTCTTGCGCGAAGATCCGCTCGCTGACAAGCGCGGGTCTGCTGGCCGAGACGTTCTCGCGGATTCGCCGCGGCGACTCGGTGATGTCGCTGTTCGCAGAGAGTTAAAGCATTTGCCGGCATGCAGCGGGTTCCCCGCTGCATGCCGGCACAATCGGCATGAACGGACGAAGGTTCATGCCGCTTAGTTTGGGGTCGCGAGCCGCAAGGCGAGTGGCCCCGTTTTACTGCCTGGTCGCGGGCAGCTAATGGAGAAACAACATGAAAGTAGTCGCTTTCGAGCGCAATCTGCATGGTACGGGTGCGAGCCGCCGCCTGCGTAACACGGGGAAGACCCCGGGTATCGTTTATGGCGCTGGTGCTGAACCGGAACTGATCGAGATCGATCACAACGCGCTGTGGCACGCGCTGAAGAAAGAAGTCTTCCACTCGTCGATTCTCGACCTGGAAGTGGCTGGCAAGGAACAACAGGTTCTGCTGCGCGATGTGCAGTACCACCCGTTCCGTCAGATCGTGCTGCACGTGGATTTCCAGCGCGTCGACGCGAAGAAGAAGCTGCACACCAAGGTGCCGCTGCACTTCATGAACCAGGAAACCAACCCGGCTGTGAAGCTGTCGGGCGCGGTCATTTCGCACGTGCTGAACGAAGTCGAAATCGAGTGTCTGCCGGGCGATCTGCCGGAATTCCTCGAAGTCGATCTGGCGACAATCGAAGCCGGTCATTCGCTGCACGCGAAGGACATCGCACTGCCGAAGGGTGTCGCGCTCGTCGCGCACATTGAAGCAGAAAACCCGGTGATCGCCGCGGCGACGATTCCGGCTGGCGCCGTCTCGGACGACGCAGCTACAGGTAGCGCAGCTGCAGCAGGCGAAGGCGAAACACCCGCCGCCTGATCCAGTACAAGCTAGCGATCCTCTCGATCCGTTTCCATGAAACGGACGACGTAACCCGCCGAGGTTCGCCCCGGCGGGTTTTTTTTCGCCTCTTTTTTCGCTCATGCTTTCATCATGATCAAGCTGATCGTCGGGCTCGGCAATCCGGGCGCAGAGTACACCGCGACGCGACACAACGCCGGCTTCTGGCTGGTCGATCAACTCGCCCGCGAGGCAGGCACGACACTGCGCGACGAGCGGCGTTTTCATGGCTTCTATGCGAAGGCCCGGCTGCATGGCGAAGAGGTGCATCTGCTGGAACCGCAGACGTACATGAACCGCTCGGGGCAATCGGTCGTGGCGCTTGCGCACTTCTTCAAGATCCTGCCTGACGAGATTCTCGTCGCCCACGACGAACTCGATCTGCCGCCCGGTACCGTGAAGCTGAAGCTCGGTGGTGGTAGCGGCGGCCATAACGGGCTCAAGGACATTTCCTCGCACCTGACGACGCAGCAGTACTGGCGTTTGCGTATCGGCATCGGCCATCCGCGCGATCTGATTCCCGAAAGTGCGCGCGCCGGCGCGAAGCCGGATGTTGCGAACTTCGTGCTGAAGCCGCCGCGCAGGGAAGAGCAGGATGTGATCGATGCATCGATCGAGCGCGGCCTTGCGGTGATGCCGCAGATAATCAAAGGCGAGTTAGAACGCGCGATGATGCAGTTGCATCGCAACGCTTGACTGCGTTCTGCCGTTTTGGATGTGTGAGCCTTTTTGCGGGAGGTTCGTTTGAGCCGTTACTGGAGTGACATCGTTCAGCGCCTGACGCCTTATACGCCGGGCGAGCAGCCTGCGCTTGCGCATCCGGTCAAGCTGAACGCCAACGAAAACCCCTATCCGCCCTCGCCTCGTGTACTCGACGCGATCCGTGAAGAACTCGGCGCGACTGGCGATTCACTGCGGCGCTATCCGGATGCGACTGCACGCAGGCTACGTGAAGCGGTCGCCGCTCACCACGGCATTCGGCCTGAACAGGTGTTCGCTGGCAATGGTTCCGACGAAGTGCTGGCGCTCGTGTTTCAGGCGTTGCTAAAGCATGCTCACCCTATCCTGTTCCCCGACGTCACCTACAGCTTCTATCCGACCTACGCACGGCTCTATGAGGTCGAGTATCGTACGGTGCCGCTCGATGCCGATTTCACGCTGCGCCTCGACGGCTACGCGATACCCAACGGCGGCGTGCTGTTTCCGAACCCCAATGCCCCTACCGGACGACCGCTGTCGCTCGCGGAGATCGAGCGGTTCGTCGCGGCGAATACGGAATCGGTCGTGGTGATCGACGAAGCGTATGTCGACTTCGGCGCGGAATCGGCGGTGTCGCTGATCGACCGGTATCCGCAGTTGCTTGTCGTGCAGACGGTGTCGAAGGCGCGTTCACTGGCGGGCATGCGCATCGGCCTTGCGTTCGGCGATCCGCTGCTGCTCGATGCGCTGAATCGCGTGAAGGACAGTTTCAACTCCTACCCGCTTGATCGGCTCGCGCAGGCTGCGGCGACGGCCGCGTACGAAGACGGTGAATGGTTTCGCGACACGTGTGCGAAGGTGATCGCGAGTCGCACGCGTCTATCAGCTGGATTGAGCACGCTTGGCTTCGAGGTCGTGCCGTCCGCTGCGAACTTCGTGCTCGCACGGCATCGCGCGCACGACGCAGCGACGCTCGCCGCGCAACTCAAAGAAAGGGAAATTTTCGTGCGGCACTTCAAGTTGCCGCGTGTCGATCAGCATCTACGCATCTCGATCGGCACCGACGCCGAATGCGACGCGCTGCTCGATGCACTGCATGACGTGCTTGCCGTTTAACGGCTTGCTCACGCAATCGCGCGATTGAGCGGTTGAACGATTGCGCAACGATCTGATCGCAACAACATAACGGCAACCCGGTGCGACGCGGCGCACCGGCCGAATCGGCTAAGAAGCCTTCGCCGCCAGCAACGCGTGATACTTCGCCATCAACCCATCCGGCGTCTCGACATGCTGCGGATCGCGCGGAATACACTCGACCGGGCACACCTGCTGACATTGCGGCTCATCGAAATGGCCGACGCATTCGGTGCACTTGCCCGGGTCGATCACATAGATTTCCGCGCCCATCGAAATTGCGTCGTTCGGGCACTCGGGCTCGCAGACGTCGCAGTTGATGCACTCGTCGGTAATCATCAAGGCCATACTTCTCTCACTTCACGCCGGCACACAGCCGGCTTTCGTTCCGTCAAGCCGCCAGTTTACGCTGGTTACGACTATGCCGCCGGGCAGCTCAGCCGCCACGCTGCTTTTCGAGCACGGCGACCTTTTCCTGCAGTCGCTTCTCGACGGACGGAAAAACGAACTTGCTGACATCGCCGCCCAGTTGCGCGATTTCGCGGACGATCGTTCCGGAGATGAACTGATACTGGTCGGACGGCGTCATGAACATCGTTTCGACATCGGGCAACAGATAGCGATTCATGCCGGCCATCTGGAATTCGTACTCGAAGTCCGAGACCGCGCGCAGACCGCGCACGATAACCCGCGCATTGTTGTTGCGGACGAAGTCTTTCAGCAGTCCCTTGAAACTCATCACCTGCACGTTCGGATAATGGCCGAGCACCTCGTGTGCGATGTCGAGACGTTCCTCCAGCGTGAAAAACGGCTTCTTGTTGCGACTGTCCGCGACGCCCACCACCAGCGTGTCGAAAATGCTCGACGCGCGCCGCACGAGGTCTTCGTGACCACGCGTCAATGGATCGAAGGTACCCGGGTACACGGCGACTACCATGAGGCTTCTCCTGTCTTCAGACAAATGGGCACGCCAATGCGCGTCCGCTGAACGCGCCTGCCGCCGATCGCACCGGTAACGGTAAACCGTCCGGTGCTGGTTTTGGAACGCGCATTATTCCTCATTTTCGCGCGCATGGAAAAACTATCGAACGATGATCGTCCATAGACTGTTGACTCCACCCACTCCAACATAAAAATCATGCTAATTGGTTATGCACGGGTATCAACGAGGGACCAAGACACGCGCGCGCAAATCGACGCGCTAGAAAAAGCAGGATGCGAAGAAATACACGACGAAAAACGTTCCGCAGCCACCCGCAGACGGCCTGTGTTCCACGGAATCATGGCGACCATCAAACCCGGTGACACTTTAGTCGTATACAAGCTCGACCGCATCGCCCGTTCCCTGCGCGATCTACTAAACATTCTGGACGAACTCACCGCAGCGGGCGCCGACTTCAAAAGCCTCAGCGAGACCATCGAAACAAAATCGCCAGCCGGACGAATGATGCTCCAGATGCTCGGCGCGTTCGCAGAATTCGAGCGTGAAATCATACGCGAACGCACAACTGCCGGCATTCACGCTGCCATCAGAAGAGGGGCAAAGGTTGGCCGACCGAAATCGCTGACCAGAGAGCAGGAAACCGAATTACTGAAATTATGGCGGGCAAACACCTTCAGTAAGGCCGCGCTCGCCAGACGATACGGAACGCACCCTCGGACCATAGACAGGACAATCGAACGCTCTCGAATACAGCTCAGGCTTCCACTGTCGGCCTAGACCTCTTCAACCGGCGGCTCCAACCTAGCGTTTGAGAAAGCGCTAACCTTCGACCGGAAGCGTGCGTATGAGGGAAGATTTTGAACCGGTCCACCCGGGTCAAGATCAAGCGTCAACCGCGCTCGCATGTCAAAAAAACGCTTCTTGAATTTTTGAAGTCGCCGGCCTTCCACTTCACTGGCCTCGCACAAGGCATCAAGCAAGACCGATTTCGCATCCACGATACCTTCCAACTGCCGCATCGCGGGAATCGCTTGCAAAGCACCAACGTGCCCACTATTTCCCGCCACCCGCTTTATGGCATCGTGGTCAGCAAGCAGCCACGTCTCCAGCATCGTTACCGGGATTATCGGTATTATCCTTTCGGCCGCTACTACCCCTTCAACGCCGGCCCAAATCTCTTGCTCTCGCACGTCGGCACCTGCGTTATCAGCATCTCGATGTACGAAAATGACGTCTACGTTAGGATAAAACTTCAACAGTACCGTCAATTTCTCCCGGACAGTTCTTCCGACGCCGCCCCCCAAAACACTGAGGTCGGGCGCCTCTCCGCTCGCCTCCGCAAAACCTTCGCAAATAAATATGGTCTCGATATGCTCGACCAGCCGCAAGTCCGAAGAGCCTTCCCCGGTCAGAATAAAGCTTATCTTCATTTTATTTTTACGCAGCCTCACTCTTCAAAATCAATCCCAATCTGACTATTCGGCGGAAGACTCAGGTATGCGATGATCGAGCCCTTATCGATACACTCCGCGCCAGCCCTAGCCCGCCAACTATCTCGCAAACTCTTACAGCGAATCGTTGACGCAGGTTTGCCATCAGGACCGACGACCTTCACTACATCCGCATAGATAAGATCATCGGGTGCTTCCAATTTCACCAGTACAGGCGAATGCGTCGCGATCAAAATCTGCCGCATCGGATTGTCATCATCACTCGGTGCATGCGCATCAACCGCGAGCTCTTTTAACAATTCCAGCATGGCACCCATTTTCGCTGGATGAATTCCGTTCTCAGGCTCTTCAAAGCAGAGCAATCCCTTGAAGTCAGGGTCCTCCGCCACGATACACAGTGAAAGAAATCTCAACGTGCCATCCGACAGTGCCCGAGCAGGCAAAAACGCGCCCGAACGTTCTTTGACCTCCACAGTCAATAGCTGACGAACGGAATCGACGTCCACCCGCAAATCGGTCGTAGGCACTATTCTCGACAACCTGCTCGCGACGCGCGAATAGACATTCGAATCACGCCGATACAGCCTATACAAGGTAGCTGCGAGCCTACCCCCGTCCGAACCAACACTGCCTTCCTCGTGTACTTTGTTCGATCTACGCATCGCGCGCGGCTCAAGCGACAAAAAGCGCCAAGATTGCATCTCTCTGCGCGCCGCTAGCACGGTCGGCCAGACGGAACTATTTGTGTTCGCGACCACCGTTTTCGGAATATTTTTTGCGGGAATCGCCTGCGGTTTGCCACCACTACCCGCGTCCTGGTGCAGATGGATCTCGATAATCCCATCATGCAACACGTTAGTCGAAATGAAGCCTTTGCCCTTGCGCTTGTTCACTACAACTTGATTGCGAAAATCCGACACGCTCAACGGAAAACGCAAGGAGTTCGTCGCTTCGCCCTTCTTGATAGCCGTCAACGCTTCTCGAACCAAATAGATCCCCAACGACGCTGACGCTTCATCTATCGGACTTCGCGCGAGCTCCACCTCGTACCGCAAAAACGTTGAGGTCGCCGTCGCGACACGCCCAAAGTCATCCACCAAGTCAAACGGCACGATCATCTCGACCGCCAGCGTCAGACGATCAACGCGAAATTCGCCATTCGTCCAGAAAATGTCCAGCGGGTCCGAAGAATCGGAGTCCCGCACAGCCAATGCAGCCTCGATAATTGGCTTGTCGCTCAACAACGATAGAAATCTGATGGCGTCGAATATATTCGACTTGCCGACGCCGTTGAGCCCGGCCATACAGTTGAACGGACCAAACGATACCGAAAAATCGAGAAGATTCTTGAAACCGTTCGCCTCGAGCCTTGTCAGCATATGTGGTTTATCCTCAAGCGGTTAGGCACGATTGTAGCCCAGCCCTCACCGCTCACCCGCTTTTACACAACATCAACCGACCTGCACTACTGTTCCCGAGTCGAGAGCCAGAAACACCCTAACTCCTGCCGCCAGAACGTCTGACACCGGTCCAGTGTTGCGCCAACGCGCTTGGCCGCCGCAAACGCGATCTTCAACGCCTGCACGGGATCATCCGACAGAATGTGATCGATCGGCATGCGCTCCGGCACCACCACACCACGACTGGTCCAGTAGCGCTTTTCGTTCATCGCGTGCTCTGAAAAGCCCTTCGTGATGTACTTGGCGAGATAGGCCGCCAGCTTGTGCCGCAGCCCCCTTTCCTTGAACGGGTTGCGCACATGGATATTGCCGTTATCGAACCCGACGATGCTTTTCCAGATCGAGCGCAGCACACGGTAGTTCTGCCGCCCGCAGACGGCTATGTGAAGGTGCCAGGCGCCCCGCTTCTGCCGTTCCGCTACGGCCACGTACGGGAAACCGCCAAGTGCCCCGAGACGACGCCGTAGCAAGTCGAAATCACGCTTCAGACGGGCTTTATCCTGCATGTTCTCGCGGTACGTCAACGTAATCATCCGGTCCGCACCTATCGCCTTGCAGCGAAGTCGAACCTGCTGCTTTGCCCGCTTCGCCGCGTCCATCAAATTGTCTTCGGTGTTCTCGGACTCACCGCGTTTAGCTTTCGGCATCGCACTGAGACGTTGAGCGCCCAGGTAGCGATCAAACCGCGTTGCCGTGATTTCCACCTGCCCATCACCGAAGTTACGGCCACGAATCACCCACTCACGCCGGAACGCCGAGAAATCCCCTATACTTTCGTCGTGCATTGCAAATATCCCTTGTGATGCGCGGTTTCACCAAGCCCACACCGTTGCTGCGATGTGGGCTTTTCTTTTTCCTGCAACCACCCTTCCCTACCCCCACCTACTCACTGTGTCCCGGTCTGCGCCGTTGTCAGCGGTGTTTCTACGTTAAGTGTCCCTGATTCAAGTTTAGGGCCGCGCTTCGCGCGCCCCACCGCTGCGGCCCACGGGCTCGCTTGCGGCGCGGCGCACGCGCGCCTCACTCACAAGCCACAGCGGTACGCCAACGCCCTACAACAGCGGCTTTGCAGTGAGGGGTTGCCCGTCCAACCGCAATGCCTTCGTTTCCCCGCTCCCGGTCGTACCCGCTACTCGGTCCGGCGGGCCGCGCTGAGCCGCGCGATAACCGCCAGCACTTCGCAAACACGCCACAACGGTCCATCGCTCCGACAACGTGCCGGACACTCCTGACGCTAGACGCCAACCACACCGTGACCCGGCAGCCGCGAACCACCGCCGGCGAGTCACAGAGAACCGGTAAGGCTGTGACTCGCTGGTGCCGGGCAGCGATCGAGCAGTCACGCTGTGACCACGCGATCGCCAGTGCGCCCAGCTCGGTCACATCGAAGCGTGACCAACCAGGCACCGACGACGGCAGCTCAGTCACAACGACGCCACCGTGACCGAGCTGGAGTCAACGACGCCGGCGGAGTCACGCTTGCGCTGTGCCCGTTTGCGACATGCGACACCGGCATACAACGCACCACCCGACACCGGCCGCGCACAACCGCACAGACACAGCCGAACATCGCCAGCTCGACCCAGCTCAGTCACTGCGCACGCAAGAAAACGAGCCATTGGAACAGGAACGCCGTTACCAACCGCCCGATACCGGGCCGAAAGCGTGAACGACGGTAGCTCAAACGAACCCGGCAACCCTTGCAGCTCACAGAACGTCGCCCAATCACGCCGGGCAGTCCGGCCACTCTCCGATGCGAGACACGTCGCTTCGCCGCCTCTACGCGCACCAGCTGCACGCGGCAACACCAGTTGCACGCCGTCAACGTGACCGAACTGGAAGTGACGTAAGCGCCGCTGCGACAAGCCCACATCGCGCGCATCAAGGTCTATCCGCTGAAAACCGTAACCGTCGATCCTCACATCCGGACATCCCGGCACGTTCTCCAACAGCCACCACGACGGTCGCGCCTGTTCGACCACACGACGAAACTCGCCAAGCATGCGAAGCCCATCGCCGGACGGCTCGCTACGTCGCGCGCGTGAGAAATCCGGACAGGGCGAGCCACCTATGACCCCATCGAAGCGGCCCGCAGGCGCATCGAAACGACACACATCACCGCCGAAAATGAGATCCGGGCCTCGAACAACACAAAAGCCCTCATGCTCGAAGCCGCGCCCGAGCAGATCAATACCGGGAAAGAGGGAAAGGACGAGCTGCATCATATTTTCTGGACCTGCAACACCAGCACGACCTCAGTGCGCCCCTTCAACGTCCCATGCCCCCCGAGGAACGCCGGTAGAAACCGCTCGCGACTGTTCGATGCAGTGTCCGAATCCTGTATCAATCCGCCGAGTACCACGACCTCACCGTCGCGCAGATTCGCCACCGTCTGCAACGAACGCGTGTTCTTTGTGGGCGAGCCGCTGACGCCTGTTGTCGTGCTGACGAAGCTCGATATTTCCTCATCCACGCTCAACTGAATCACGTCCTCCATGACGAGCGGCGTCACGTTGAAAATCACGCCCGCATCCTGATACTCAATCGACTGCACAGGCGTGCCGCTCACCCCCTGATAGCTCACGCTCGATACGGTCGGCACCTGTTGCCCGACGTTGAGCCTGACCTGTTGACCGGAGACACAGCGTACGTTCGGCGATGAGACCTGCCTGAATCGTGAATCAGCGTTCAACGCAGAGATAGCGAAACTCAACCGGCCAGCACCAAACTGCAACGCGTTCGAGTCAGCCACCGTCGACCCCTCACCGACCTTTACGCCAACGCCGAGCAGCTTCGATGCGATGCTGAATCCCGAATTGGTGTTGTCGGTGTCGCTGACCTCATACGCCCAGCCACGCACCACCACCTCGCCGGCCACCGTATCCAGTTGCGGCAACAGCGCCTTGACCTGTTCAACCTGCGCCGCCGTGCCCGCAAACACGAACTGATCGGCTACGGCCGCAGTAGCAGCCTGAGACACAACCGGAGGGACTGGAGCAGCCACAGCAGACGAACCGACAGGCGCAGATGCAGGAGAAGACATCGGCGCAGGCGAAGGCATTACCGCCCGCGAGGCGCCATCGAATAGCGGTAGCACAAGATTCGACAGATACGCCGCACTACGATGCCGCGGCTGATACACATACGTCGCCCGGTCAGCGGGACGCGCAACGTCGATTTTCTTCGAGATGAAATCAACACCATCCCGCGTATCGACGGCGAACCCCTGAGAATCGAGAAAGGTCTTTACGAACGCACGCAGATCGCCCTTGCTGCTATCGAACTGGAACGACACGACGCGGCTATCCTGCAACACGTCGGACGAAATCACGTGCGGCACGTGCAGCGCATCGCCGTACACCAGGTCGACCACCTGACCCACATTCACAAACCGCAGATCAAACACACCGTTACGTACACGAGGTAATGCAGCAATCGGCGGAACTGGCGTAACAGATCCACCCGGCAACGGCGGTAACGTCGGCACCTCCGCATGCACAACACCGACCCATCCAAAAACGAGCCAGCACACTAGACGCCTCATTTGCGCTCCCCGACGAGTCCGCCAACACCCCCACCACCAGCCGGACTTGCACCCGCGATAGAGCCGGTCCAGGACGCTACCCGCTCCCCGTCGACCACGCCTGTTGTGCGCAACCCATCGCCCTTGAACCCGCTCGCATCAACGAGACGCAGCACGCCTTTTCCATTCGCTAGCACCACGAACGCAAGACCGCCTGACACGTACCGCCCCGCAACCCGCCAGTTATCCGACGCAGCGCCAGCAGCAGCACCATGCGCCCCCGCCGAAGACGCCGCAGCCGTTGACACCGACGCACCATGCGCACCAGCACCGAACCCGCCGTTCAGACTCTTGACACCGTAATACGCCCCCGCCACCACTACCGCGAGCGCAACGGGAATCAAAAACAGTGCTTTAGGAATAACCGCTTTCGGCTTCGTATGGACTTCTGCACTCGTGTAGAGCTTGAACACGTCGCGCGGATATTTCCACATCGTCTTCACCGCATCTTTCAGACTGCCGATGTTGTGACAATGGTCCCATTCGTACAGCATCGCGCGGTTCAGACCGAACAGCTTGCGCACGTGCACGTGACGCCCGACGAGATCGCGCACAGTCTTGTTAATGCGCTGCGGATGCTGCGTAATCAGCACGAAATCGACGCCCATATGTCGATGCACGTGCAGCTTCTCAACGTCCTCACCAGGCTTGACACTCACCGACGTCGGGGGCCACACGCGCTGCGCTTCATCCACCACAATCAGATCGAGCGGCACGACGTGATCGAACCACTTGCGCAACCACGGTTCGTCAACGTCAACATGATCGAGCGCAAGGTCTTTCACGCCATCAACCAGTAACCGGCGACCGGCGTTCACCTCACGCCGCAGCGACGACACCGCATACAGCGACTTGCCGCTACCGGGCACACCGGTTATCAACGTGATCGTCATTTGATGAAGAACCTTTTGGCAGCGCTGAATCCCACCATCGCCACACGGGCCGAGACAGCACCGAGGATGTACGAGACGCCCTGAAAAACACCGCCCATCGCCAGCACATTCGCCAGATCGGCCGGAATACCCGACACGCCTGTCGTGATCCAGCTAACAAGCTGACTAAACGCCGCATCGACACCAACGACGGTCAGCACACCCACCCCGAGCGCCACCAGTGCCTGAATCAGCAGCGGCCCCGCAAGCGACATCAACCACGCAGCTAGTCCCGTCATGATTTAAGCCCCGCACCAAAAACCAGCGCCGCAATAATCCCGCACATCGCAAGCAGAAATGGCCTCACACGCGTCATGAAGTCGCATTCCGTCTGATACGAAAAGGAAATGTCGTTACCGAAGACAGACACGGAAACAGGCGACGGACACACACCATCGGATGCACCCACCGTTACCGGCGAAACGGACACCGAGCCACTACTCGACGGCAGGTCAGGCGCACTGGCAGACCCCGGCGTTTGACATGCAATGATCGAAGGAAACTCATCACACAGCCCCGGAGCATTCGACGGCGACGTACCGGACGCACCACTCGCCGGACCCGTACCGCCCGAAGGCGTACCCGTCGTGACCGGAATCGCGTACGGATTGCCGCCACCAGTCGGAGCCGTTACAGGCGCAACAGCAGTACCAACCGTAGGCCAACCGGCCGCAGTATCAGGACCGTTCGCTGTAGTGATATCACCCGAAGTAATCGGCGCAGTAGACGGATACGGCACGCCCTGATAACCCGGCTGCTCCGACGCCTGCTCCCACAACGCGTTAGCAAGATCAGCAACAACCTGCGGTGAAAGTGGCTTCGCCAGATCAGCGGCAGGGATAGCGGCGATAGCAGCGTCAACAGACATAGGAGGCGGTGCAAGAGAAGCCGCATACGCGCCAGGCGGCTGCAAATTCGACGGCGTACCGTTCATCCCCTGAGCAAAGTAACTCATGCCCGTCTGATCCGCACTAACGCCGTCAAGATCGTGACTCGAAAAAACACACCCAACGTTATCGAAACTCGCCGTAACGCGACTCTCATCACACGGACCAACGAACTGCATATGGATATCACCGTACGGAGAACACGTCTGACCAGCAGGACACGTACCAAAACGCTGCTTTTCATAATCATCATGATCAGTCCACGTCTTTGCATAAGTCGCAGCAGCATCGGCCAGACTAGCGAAATCCTCCAACTTCATCTGTTTCGCAACATCCGGATCGGAACTCAACGGGTCCGTCCACACTTCCAACTCGTAAAACTGCCAGTGACCACCCACATTAGACGCACCACCTTTACTCAACACGGTCACCAAACCCGCATGACTCAACGCCCACGCCGTCAACGTATCGTCACCAAGGTCCGTCGACACCGCCATAAGCCCCAACGGCCCGACAATCTTCCCGACCAGCCCCATCCACGACGCAGCAGCACTCGCAGCGGCGGCCTCCGACATAGCCGCGTACGTCGCCGCAATAGTCGACTGCTCCGCGTCAGTAAAACCAAGCTCCGCCAGCTTCAACGCAGTCCCCTTGCTAATCAACTGCGCTATCACCGAATTACCACCACCCGCTGTCTGCGCATACGCCACCGACACAGGCGCACAAAACAACGTTACCCACATCAACAACGGAACGAACAACGCAGACACGGCACCCATACAACCCCCGAACCGTTCAAAGAAAAAGAATCAACCCAACTGACCACAACGTCACCACCACAATCAACAGCGGTATCCAGAAGCCCATCGCGATCACCCTTCCGCCGATGAATTGAAGAAATTGCGCAGCACCCGAAAGCCAAACGCGATCGCCATCGCACCCAGTACCGCCGCACCTATCGCAAAGCCCGCCACCGTGCCATCCGCCGACGAGCCGGACGAGCCACCATCGACACGCAACAGCGCCATCGCGTCGCCGTTCACGTCCTCACCGCACGACACCGGAACACCACTCACCCGCACATAGTCGACACCAGCGACACCCGCAATCCCGCACACCACAACGCCAGGGCCGCCGCTATCAAAAGCAGGACCTGACGACGGAGGCGAACAGTCACCGCAAGGAACCGAAGACGCGCCGACAGGCGCACAATCGGCGCACGGAGTCTGTGCAGCCACCGACATCGCGAACAACACCAGCGCCACGAACACAACACCACGCAGACCCCGCATCACGACCCCCGCAAGAACAAAAAAGGGCGACGCCCACAACAGACGCCGCCCGCACTGCTACCGCACGATCAACGACCCAGGAACGAGCGGACCATCTTGATACCCCACGCCACAGCAACCACGCCGAGGACCGCACCACCCACCGCCACGATGGCCGGAGCCACGTTATTGATGGACGACACAATCGCCGTGGTATCGAACGTCGCACCCGACCCGGTCGGAGTCTGTGCAAAAGCACCGACCGATGCACCAGCCGCCGCCACACCGACAGCGGCACGCTTCGCCGCACCCTTTACCGCCGACATCACTTCTTTCATCTTCAACATTTTTTTCTACTCCCTGATTTAGCCCACGAGTTAGGAACCGTCCGGCCGGGCCAGATTCGGACGATTCGACTTCTTTGGCGGATCACGGCGACCCAACACGGTCCCCACGAACGCCACACCCTTGCAGATCAGATACACGGCCAGCATCACGTTCAGCAGCATCAACTCAGCCGTGATCCTGTCCAGCGCATCAAACGGAATGCTTTGCATCTCCCCTCCAGATCAACCGCGCACTACGCGGTAACACCGGCACCCGGTTTCGCCTTCGCGCCCTGCATGCCGAACGGCACCAGTGAGACAACGCGCGGTTCGAGCTTGCCCTCCATCGACTTGAAGAACGAGAACTCCGCGAGATAGTCGCCCGGTGCGGAATCCTTCAACACATCCGGCAGGTTGATCGTGCCGACGACGATTTTCTTGCCCTCTGTGTCCTCCTGTTCGAGGATGCACTGCGCTTCGTGCATCGCCCACGGACGCCCCGTCTTGTTCGAAACGCCCGAGCGGTGTGCAACTTCAAGAATCGTCAGTTTTTGCTTGTTCATATCGATCACCTTTGATTAGTAGTGCTATTTGCACTGGATAAACCCATGAAGGGAAAACAGAGCCGCGAACTCGCCGCGACCGGAACGCTTACCGCGTCATTGCCTTAACGTCACTACACGCACCGCAACCACCCGCACGGTCGACACCGCACCATGCGCACAACTCGTCAACAACTTCGACGGGCACCGAACAGAAATCACGACGGCGCACTTCCACCGCACACCCGCGCGAAGGGTCGCCAGTCCGACCATTGAACAGGTCAGGCGTGACGTGATCGGCGAGGCATCTGGACATGTCGATTAACTACGGAAAGGATTGAACGGTGCACCGACTTCAACGGGCACCAGGGTAAGGAAATTGGGTTGACGACCCTGCCGGTACAACTCAGTGCGGGCCTTGTCTCGCGCGCTTTCGCCATCGCGTGCGCGGACTTCGACGGTTGCAACACGCGTATGCGCATGCTGCGTGTAGGCGTGAACTCGATATGCAGGCACCGCTACCCCCGTAACGTTGGCTTACAACCCTTGGGTAATGCTGGGTTTACCTTTTGGCCGGGCCTGGATACACTCAAATCAGAGTAACACCAAGCCGAGTTACACCAAATGGTATAAGTCGGATGTTACACCAATCCGTATAGCCGCAAATAGGAGTTTTCAATGAGCTACCAAGAACTGATAAGCAAAGCACTCAAGGGACGCTCGGTGAACAGCGTCGCGAAGATCCTCGGGATACCCCAACCATCGCTCGATCGCTACGTGAAGGGGACGCAAATCCCGAACTATGACGTCGCCTTCAGGATGGCCGAAGAGGCTGGCGTACCACCCGGCGAAGCCTTCAAGATGCTAGCGGACGAAGCCAAACGGAGGAAAGAAGAGGGTCAAAAACCCTCATTTTCGCGTTGCAGCAAATGATAGTGAACCGCCCCCGCCTTGCCGTGGCGCACGACGCGCCAGCCGTTGAGCGCATCGGTTTGCGCGACATCGAGAGGTTCGCCCGCCTCGACGTAGAGCATTCCACCTGCCGCAACGAGCGGCACGGCTAGTGCAAGCGCCCGGCCGAGCAGGTCGTCGCCAAACGGCGGATCGAGAAACACGACATCGAATGAGCCCGGCGCGAGGCTTGCCGCGAGACGCAACGCGTCGGCTTCGACGATTTCGATCGTCGTGGCAGAGAGGCGCGTCTGATTGGCGCGCAGTTGTGCCGCGGCGCGCGCATGGCGCTCCACCATCAACACCCGCGTAGCGCCGCGCGACGCCGCTTCGAAGCCCAGCGCACCGCTGCCGGCGAACAGATCGAGACAGCGCTGGCCGTCGAGACGCTGACCAAGCCAGTTGAACAGGGTTTCGCGAACACGATCGGGCGTAGGCCTCAGCCCGTCGAGATCGAGCACGGGCAGCGGCGAACGCTTCCAGTCGCCCCCGATGATGCGGATCGCATGCGTCTTGCCGCGACCGGAAGAAGCGCTCTGCGCGTGAGAAGGGGAGGAACGGGACATGCAGATTCGGTGTGAATGGATGGAACGGTGCAGCGCGTACGCGCACCGGAGCGCCAACGTTACCACACGGCCTTCGTGGGCCGGGGCCGCGGCGTCGACGTACAGATATCGCACTGCCTCGGAGGCGGGCAACCCCACACGCAGGCGCGCCGCAAGGTCGCTGCCACAACGCGGTAGGGCATGCCTGATAAAATGTGCGGTTTTCGCGCCTTGCCTTCCACGCCTTGCATCCCGTATGGCGTGCCGCTTCGCGCCGTTGGGCCACGCCAGAACATGTTCAGCTTTTTCAAACGATTCAAGGGCTCGAAAGCGCCTGATGCCGCGGTAGAAGAATCAGCGGAGGCGCGGGAGTCTGCGGTGCCCGAGGCGCCTGCAGCCGCACGGCCGTCGGACCCGGCGCCACGGCCGGCCGCCGCACCTGCACAGCCCGCGGCTTCCGCACCAGTCGCCGCCGCCGAAGCTCGCAAACCCGAACCCGAGTTCGAATCCGAACCTGAGTTCGAGCCAGAACCCGACGAGACCGCCCTCGAAGCCGTCGAAATCGTTCCGCCGCCCGTACCCGAGCCCGCCGCAAAGAAATCGTGGCTCACGCGCCTGAAAACCGGTCTGTCGAAAACGAGTTCGAGCCTGACCGGCATTTTCGTCGGCGCGCGCATCGACGAGGACCTGTACGAGGAACTCGAAGCCGCGCTGCTGATGTCGGACGCGGGGGTCGAAGCCACCGAATTCCTGCTTGAATCGCTGCGCGAAAAAGTACGCGCGGAAAGGCTCACGGATCCACAGCAAGTCAAAAGCGCGCTGCGCACGCTGCTCGTCGATCTGTTGAAGCCACTCGAAAAATCACTGATGCTCGGCCGCGCACAGCCGCTCGTGATGATGATCGCGGGCGTGAACGGTGCCGGCAAGACGACCAGCATCGGCAAGCTCGCCAAGCACCTGCAGCGCTTCGATCAATCGGTGCTGCTCGCCGCCGGCGACACCTTCCGCGCCGCCGCGCGCGAACAGCTCGCGATCTGGGGCGAGCGCAACAACGTGACGGTCGTCTCGCAGGAAAGCGGCGATCCGGCGGCGGTGATTTTCGATGCGGTCGGCGCGGCACGCGCGCGCAAGATCGATGTGCTGATGGCCGACACTGCGGGCCGCCTGCCGACGCAGCTCCACCTGATGGAAGAACTGCGCAAGGTGAAGCGCGTGATCGGTAAGGCACTCGACGGCGCGCCGCACGAAGTGCTGCTCGTCATCGATGCGAATACCGGGCAGAACGCACTCGCCCAGGTGAAAGCCTTCGACGACGCGCTCGGCCTCACGGGTCTGATCGTCACGAAGCTGGACGGCACGGCGAAGGGCGGCATCCTCGCGGCGATCGCGCGGCAACGCCCGGTGCCGGTTTATTTCATCGGCGTCGGTGAGAAGGTTGAAGATCTGCAACCGTTCAGCGCGGAAGAGTTCGCGGACGCGTTGCTCGACAACTGACCAGCTAGCTATCACGCTCGCTGCAACACGACAGCGACTGCATGCGAAAAGGGCAGCTCACGATTGAGCTGCCCTTTTCGCTTTTACATCGCTCACATCATTTAAACCGTCGTACAACCGTCGCTCACTCCGCGTCCGGCTGCGCACCGGGTGCCGCCCGCGCAAACGCCTCAAGGCTCGCCGCATGATCGGCAATGCGGTGGATCGTCGGGAATGGCACCGTGTCGATCTTGAAGCGCCGCGCGTTGAACACCTGGGGAACGAGACACGCGTCGGCCATCGTCGGCGTATCGCCGAAGCAGAACGTGCCTGTGCGCGTATCGCTTGCCAGATGCTCTTCCAGCGTCGCGAAACCCGCCTCGACCCAGTGCCGGTACCACGCGTCCTTCGCCTCCTCTTCCACCCCGAGCGTGTGCTTCAGATACCGCAGCACGCGCAGGTTATCGATCGGATGAATTTCGCAGGCAATCTGCAGCGCGATCGAACGGACATATGCGCGATCGCGCGATGCAGCGGGCAACAGCGGTGGCTGCGGATGCGTCTCCTCGAGATACTCGATGATCGCCAGCGACTGCGTCAGCACGTCGTCGCCGTCCACCAGCGTCGGCACGACGGCGTCGTGATTCAGCTTGCGGTATTCCGGCTTGAACTGCTCGCCGCCGTCGCGCAGCATGTGAATCGGCGCGTAGTCGTACGGCAGGTTCTTCAGACTCAGCGCGATCCGCACACGGTACGATGCGGAGCTGCGGAAATAGCTGTAAAGCTTCATGCTCCGTGTCTCCTCCACGCGCGGCTCAGACCACGCGCACGCTGAATTCGCCGATCCCGGCCACGCCACCCTTCATCCGGTCGCCCTTCACGATGGGGCCGACGCCTTCGGGCGTGCCGGTGAAGATCAGATCGCCCGGTTGCAGCTCGAACAGCGTGGACAGATAGGCAACCGTCTCGGCCACCGACCAGATCAGTTGCGACACGTCGGAACGCTGGCGGTCTTCGCCGTTGACGGTCAGCCAGATCTCGCCGCTACCGATGTGCCCGACCTCGGACACCGGATGAATCGGGCCCAGCGGCGCCGAATGATCGAAGCCCTTGCCCGTATCCCACGGACGGCCGAGCTTCTTCGCTTCGCCTTGCAGGTCGCGGCGCGTCATGTCGAGCCCGAGCGCGTAGCCGTACACGTGATCGAGTGCGCTATCGACGGGAATGTCCTTGCCGGCCTTGCCGATCGCAGCGACCAGTTCCATTTCGAAGTGCACGTTCTTCGATTGCGACGGGTACGGAAATTCGCCGGTCGCACCGGGCGCGACATACACGACTGCGTCCGCGGGCTTGCAGAAGAAGAACGGCGGCTCGCGGTCGGGATCGTGTCCCATTTCACGCGCATGAGCCTCGTAATTGCGGCCCACACAGTAGATGCGGCGCACCGCGAACTGATCGCCGGTCCCGGCAACCGGCACCGCGACAACCGGCGCCGGGGCAAACACGTAACTCATCCCATTCTCCGTTCTGGACAGGGCGCCGCCCGCGCGGCGCCGGAAGTAGCGAGTGTAACGCGCGGGCTGGGGCGGTGTCGGCGGGGCGGGCAGCGAAGCGGCGGGTGTGACACCACCGCTGGCCCGACGCACGATGGCCCTACAATGCAGGTTCGCTCCCCTTGCCGACCGCGCTACGCCGCTGCACGCCACCCATGACCGACTCCTCCGCTACCGCCGCCTCGTCCGTGTTTCCGTGCGCCCGCTTCATCAAGGAGATCGGTCGCGGACCGAACGGCGCACGCGCGCTAACGCCCGAGGACACCCATGCGCTCTACAGCGCGATGCTCGACGGCCGCGTGGGCGATCTGGAGTTGGGCGCGGTGCTGCTCGCCTATCGCGTGAAAGGCGAAACCGCCGACGAACTCGCCGCGATGCTGGCCGCGGCGCACGCATCGTTCGAGCCGGTCCGGGTCGTACACGGCACACACGGAAACTATCGACCGGTGTCGATTCCCAGCTACAACGGTGCGCGCAAGCAGCCGAACCTCGTGCCGCTGCTCGCGCTGCTGCTCGCCCGCGAAGGCGTGCCGGTCCTCGTGCACGGGGTCGTCGAAGATCCGGGTCGCGTCACGAGCGCCGAGATTTTCGCGCAACTGGGTATCGCGGCGGCACAGTCGCACGGCGACATCGAAAGCGGACTCGCTGCGCGGCGCGTCGCGTTTGCCCCGACTGCGGTACTCGCACCGAAGCTCGCGCGGCTCCTCGCGTTGCGCGCGCGCATGGGCGTGCGCAATTCGACGCATACGCTCGTGAAAATTCTCCAGCCGTTTGCACCCGTCGGCTTGCGGCTCGTCAACTACACGCACCCGCCCTACCGCGAAAGTCTCACGCAGTTGTTCAGCACGCACCTGGATGCCGCCGCGGGCGGCGCGCTGCTCGCGCGCGGCACGGAAGGCGAAGCGGTCGCGGATACGCGTCGCCAGGTGCAGGTGGACTGGTTACACGACGGAGTCTGCGAAACGCTGCTGGTGGCCGAGCGTTCGTCGCCCGACGCGCCTGCTGTGGCGCTCCCCGAAGCACGCGACGCCGCGACGACGGCTGGGTGGATCGATGCGGTACTGCGCGGCGACGCGCCGGTGCCCGATGCGATTGCGCGGCAGGTGGGCGTGATCGTCGAGATTGCGGGTAAGAGAACGGAGTAGGCGCCAGCAGCGCGAGGGGTCCAAGGCTCAGCCAGGCATCATTCGATCGCACACCGCGTTGCCTGCCAGGCGACGAGCCGCCACTGCCCGCCTTCCTGCGTATGGATCGCGGTGTACGCGATCGGAAACAGCAGCGCGCCGTTATTCGCTTCCATCTCGATCAGCGCGCGGCCAGTCACGACGCAGGTGTCGCCGACCGGCAGAACGTCCTGCGACTGGATCTCGATCTGCCGGTAGCGTCGGCGGCCCGCGGTGATCGCGTCGATGAACTGCCGCTTGGTCTCGCGCTTGCCGTTCGTGTGCACGTAGCTCACGCCGTCCGAAAGCAGCGAGTCGAGCAAAGGCCCGTCGCCGTCGACCATCGCCCGAAAGCGGTCGCGTTCAAGTTCGCGAATCGCCTCGATCATTTTTGCCGCCATTGCTCAGCCCCTTTACACCGACTTGAGCCTGCACGCGGCCGCGGTCGTCAGAAGTTATATTGCAAATATAGCTGGCTGAAATTTATACCAGGATTGGGCTCTTTGATACCGCCGTTCGATACGTGCTGAAACCGGTAGCCCGCCTGATACTGCTGATGATTGCCGAACTGCGCGCCCACACCGACCATATCGGCGAACTGGAACGCCGACCCGAGGTTGTAGCGACGGGAGATCGTGGGGCTCGTCAGCAGCCGGATGCCCGAGCCCGCTTCGAAGAATGGGCGGATGGTCCCCGAACCCTTGATGAAGCGAAATACCGGCGTGAAGCCGAATTCGCCGATGTTCTCGTGGACGTTGCCTTCGTCGGTGTGCCACCACGCCGCGTGCGCCTCCGCCACCACCGTGAAATGCCAGTCGCCGATATACCACCAGGTCAGACCGGGGTCCCACACCCCGCCCAGGTCGAGCTTATGGACATGATGGTCGGCGGTGCCGCCGGCGATCTGAATGCCGAACTGATTGCCGGATTGATCGGCGCACGCCGCGCCGGATGCTGCCAATAGACCGCCAAGCAAGGTAATTTTGAGTGCCAGTGCGTGCGCCGCATCGTTCTTCTTCTTCATCGAACACCTCTAAATGCCCGGTCGAACTCGAAATCGTCGAGTGGAAGGAAGCCGTTATCCTGAAGCAGGCCATAAGTAAGAGATCATCTGAGGAATGCCAAATCTGGCAAATAGCTACCTCAAATTCCGAAAAAATCGCTCTTTCTACAAGGCTGGCCGTGCTCCGCGGGTAGATCCTACGCCCATCGCGCGAATGCTGCAGTGAGGGTACAAGAGGGGTATAATGCTATTAGAATATGAATTCCAATAGGCGGAATGGAACCTTGAAGACCCCACACACTCTAAGTGTTAGCACTCCGTTATTGAGAGTGCTAACATCCCGCGTGGAGTCGTATTCGGACTACGCTTTTTTGCTGATTTCAAAGGAGTTTCCTACGTGAGCAACGCAATGACCCTTCCGAGTACTCTGAGCCCGTCGTCGGCTAAGGCCGCTCCGGCAGGTGCACTGGCGCTCGCGCAATCTTCGCTGCTGCCCGGCCAGCTGGGCAACATCGACGCCTACATCCAGGCCGTGAACCGGATCCCGATGCTGACGCCAGCAGAAGAACGCCAGTTCGCCACGGAGTTCCGGGAACAAAACAATCTGGATTCCGCCCGTCGTATGGTGCTGTCGCACTTGCGGCTCGTCGTGTCGATCGCGCGCAATTATCTTGGCTACGGCTTGCCGCATGCCGACCTGATCCAGGAAGGCAACATCGGCCTGATGAAGGCCGTGAAGCGCTTCGATCCGACGCAGAACGTACGGCTGGTGTCGTACGCCATGCACTGGATCAAGGCGGAGATTCACGAGTACATCCTGCGCAACTGGCGCACGGTGAAGGTCGCCACCACGAAGGCGCAGCGCAAGCTGTTCTTCAACCTGCGCAGCCACAAGCAGGGGTTGCAGGCGTTCACGCCGGAAGAGATCGAAGGTCTCGCGAAAGAACTGAACGTGAAGCGCGAAGAAGTCGCCGAGATGGAAACGCGCCTGTCGGGTGGCGACATCGCACTGGAAGGCCAGATCGAAGACGGTGAAGAGTCGTACGCGCCGATCGCCTACCTCGCCGATTCGCACAACGAGCCGACCGCCGTGCTGGCCGCGCGTCAGCGCGACAAGCTGCAGAGCGACGGCATCGCCGCCGCGCTCGACTCGCTCGACGCCCGTAGCCGCCGCATCATCGAAGCACGCTGGCTGCACGTCGAGGACGACGGCTCGGGTGGCTCGACGCTGCACGATCTTGCCGCCGAATTCGGTGTTTCCGCCGAGCGCATTCGCCAGATCGAAGCCAGTGCGATGAAGAAGATGCGTGGTGCGCTGAACGAATATGCGTAACGACGCATAGCGCATGAAAATGGTCTGGCGCCGCAAGGTGCCGAGTCGGAGCCCTGCCCTCGAAAGACGGCAGGGCTTTTTTCTGCGCACGTTGATTGCACTGGGTGAGTACGCGTGGCTACGCATAACGTATGGCCACGGTCTGGCGCCGCAGGGTGCTGAACCGAAGCCTCGCCCTCGAAAGGCGGCGCGGCTCTTTTTGCGTACGTCAATTGAACTGAGCTGCCGACGCAGCAGACTTCACCAGTACCCGTATTGCACAATCTCAGCCGACAAAAAAACGCTGCCTCGCAAAGGGCAGCGCTTTTTCGTATCGCCGCGATTCACGCATCGTGCGCAAACCGCTTGAGCCTCTAATCACTATCGCGTCATGCAGGCAACGGTGTTGCACCGCTCGCGCCATCCACAGCAGGCAGCCGCGCCGTCAGTTGCTGCGCGTAGCGCTGCGCCGCGTCGCCGACAACGATGTGGAACGTATCCGCCGATACCCACGCCACATCGAGCGCCGCAAGCCGCTGCCGATCCACCGACGACGGATCGCGCACCACGATCCGCAGCCGCGTAGCAGCCACCGCATCAAGCGACACGATATTCGTCGCGCCGCCGAACACCGCCAGCCAGCGTGTCGGGTCGGGATCGAGCGGGCCGCTGCCGGCTGCTTGCGCCACCGGTGCAACGGCAGCACGCGTCGCGGTCGCGGCCGCTGCCGCCGCGGTGCTCGCCGGCTGCGCACCGAGGTCCGCCGCACCACCACCTTGAGCAAGCGTCGCCCGAATCTCGTCGGCAATGATGTCCGCTTCCGGCCCGATGATCACCTGCACGCTGTTACCGCCGCGCTTCAGCACGCCACGCGCACCGATCGTCTTCAACTCGGGCTCAGACACGTGCGCCGGGTCGACCACCGACAGACGCAGCCGCGTCGTACACGCATCGACGAGCGTCAGATTAGCCGCGCCACCGAGCGCGGCGATGTAGCGCGCCGCACGCGGCACGCTCGCCCCCGCGGTCGGTGCAACGTAACCACCGGTCGTGAACGAATCGACCTGTGCTTCGGCCGATGCCGGCTCACGCCCCGGCGTCGCCATGTTGAACTTGCGGATAAAGAAGCGGAACAGGCCGTAGTACACCACCGCATACACGATGCCGATCGGAATCGCGAGCCAGCCCTTCGTCGACAGGCCGTAGTTCAGCACGTAGTCGATCGCACCCGCCGAGAACGTGAAGCCGAGCTTGATGCCAAGCGCCGAACAGATCGCCATCGACAGCCCGGTCAATACCGCATGGATCACGTACAGCACCGGTGCGAGGAACATGAAGCTGAACTCGATCGGCTCGGTCACGCCGGTCAGCAGCGACGTCAGCGCCATCGAGAACAGCAGGCCGCCGACCACCGCGCGACGCTCCTTCGGCGCTTCGTGGAACATCGCGAGACACGCGGCCGGCAGACCGAACATCATGACCGGGAAGAAGCCCGTCATGAAGCCGCCCGCAGTCGGGTCGCCCGCGAAGAAGCGGTGCAGATCGCCCGTCACCGCGACGCCGCCCGGCGGCGTGAACGTGCCGAACACGAACCACGCCAGCGAATTGATGATGTGATGCAGGCCAGTGACGAGTAGCAACCGGTTCAGCAGGCCGAACACGAATGCGCCGAGCGCGCCGGCGGTTGTGAGCCAGTGACCAGCGCTGTCGATCGCACCTTGAATCGGCGACCACACGTAGCCGAACACAATGCCGAGTGCGAGACACGCCACCCCCGTCACAATCGGCACGAAGCGTTTCCCTCCGAAGAACGCGAGGTAGTCCGGTAGCTTGATGTCCTTGTAGCGGTTGTACAGCATCCCCGCCACGATGCCCGCGATGATCCCCGACAGCACGCCCATGTTCAGCTTGTCGTTGATGTCCTTCATCACCGCGATTTCGACCAGATAGCCGATCGCACCGGCGAGCGCCGCAACGCCGTTGTTGTCCTTCGCGAACCCGACGGCCACACCGATCGCGAACAGCAGCGGCAGGTTGTCGAAGATCGCGCCGCCCGCGTCGGCGATCATCTTGATGTTGAACACATCGGGCTGGCCGAGGCGCAGCAGCAGGCCGGCCACCGGCAGCACTGCAATCGGCAGCATGAGCGCGCGGCCCAGCCGCTGTACCTTCAGAAACGGATTTCCATCCATTGGTCTCTCCAATCCTCTTCTCGTTGTCGAATCGTCGTTAAGTCGTTGCTTGACGTATTGATGCGAAGCCTGTCGCGAACGCTGCCGGACCTAGTCCAGCGGCCAGACTTCACGGCTTACTGCTCTAACTGCCTGCGCCGAATCGAGTGCGAGCGCATCCTGCGCGCGCTGCCGGCACAGCTGATAGTCGAGATTGCGCACACGCGCCTTGATGCCCGGCACGGCGACCGGATCCACCGACAGTTCGGTGATGCCGAGGCCCACGAGCAGCGGCACGGCGAGCGGATCGCCGGCGAGTGCGCCGCACACGCCGACCCATTTGCCATGCTTCTGCGCGCCCTGGACGGTCGTCGCGATGAGCCGCAGCACGGCTGGGTGCAGACCGTCGGACTGCGCCGCGAGATCGGCCTGGCAGCGGTCCATGGCGAGCGTGTACTGCGTGAGATCGTTGGTGCCGATCGACAGGAAATCGGCGTGCTGCGACAACTGGTCGGCGAGCAACGCAGCGGACGGCACCTCGATCATCACGCCCACTTCGATCGGCTCGGTGCGGCCGCTTTCGCGCGCGAGTTCGTCGATACGCGCGCGCAAGCGTATGAGTTCGCCAGCGTCGGTCACCATCGGTAGCAGGATGCGCACTGCGCCGATCGGCCGCACGGCCAGCAGGCCGCGCAATTGATCGTCGAGCAGATCGGGGCGCACCTGCGCAAGGCGGATGCCGCGCAAGCCGAGCGCGGGATTCGGTTCAGGCGGCAGCGTCAGGTAATCGACTTCCTTGTCGGCGCCGACATCAAGCGTGCGGATGATTGCCGTGCGACCGTTCAGCGCATCGACGATCGATTGATAGCTGTCGCGATGTTCGTCGACGCGCGGCGCCGTCTGGCGATGAATGAACAACAATTCCGTGCGCAGCAGGCCGACGGCATCGGCGCCGTTGTCGACAGCGGCCTTCGCGTCGTCGAGCGTCGCGATGTTCGCGGCGATTTCGACTGCGTGGCCATCGCGGGTCGTGACGGCTTGCTGCGACACGCGACGGTTCGCTTCGCGTACGTCGGCAAGCCGTGTGCGCTCGAGTCGCGCGCGTTCGACGTCGAGCGCGCTCGGCGCATATTCGAGCCGGCCCGCCGATGCATCGACTACCACCTGGGTGCCGTCGGGAATCGCGAGCAGCGTATCGCCGACCGCGACCAGCGCGGGAATGCCGATCTGCCGCGCGATGATCGCCGCATGCGAGGTCGCACCGCCCCGTGCCATCACGATTGCAGTGACGCGCGTGCGATCGAGCGACGACAGGTCCGACGGCGTGAATTCTTCCGCTACGAGCACAGCCTCGTCGGGCAGCGTTCGCGCGGCGCTGTTCGTATAACCAAGTGCGCGCAGCACGCGCTTCTCGATGTCGCGCAGATCGGCGGCGCGCTCGGCGAGCAATGCGTCGTCGAGCTTCGCCAGCACCGCGATTTGTGCGCGGATCGCCGAACGCCACGCAAAACCGGCGCTCTTGCTTAGGCTGATCAAATCGCGTGCTGCATCGATCAGCGTCGGGTCCTCGAGTAGCACACGGTGCACAGTGAAAATGCCCGCTTCGCCGACCGCACCGCGTTGCGATGCGTCGCGTACGGTCGTGTTCAGTTCTGCATCGACGGTGGCGAGCGCCTTGTCGAGCAGACGGCTCTCCGCTGCTGACGTGCCGCTCGCCTGTTCCGGCGGATCGAGGTCTGCGTCGTCCCAGCGCACGAGCTTGCCGACTGCGACACCAGGCGCTGCACAGACACCGGCCAGCGTGTTGGGTGCAAGCACTGCACCGCCACTAGCTGCGGCGACAAGAGGCGCTGGCGAGCTATGCCGCGCCGGCTTCTCTTCAACTTCGCCATGCGCTTCGCGCAGCAACTCGCGCGCGACCGCTTCCACCGCAGCATCGGCTTGTCGACCGATGCCGAGCAGTTCGATCGTGGCGCCTTCACCGGCACCAAGACCGAGCAGACCGACCACGCTTTCGACTGGCGCCTTACGACCGTCATAGCGCACTTCGACACGCGCATCGAAACCGCGCGCAGCTTCACGCGCACGTGCGGCGGGCCGCGCATGCAGACCGCCGGCGTGCGCAAGCGTCACATGACGACGCGCTTCATCGACCACAACACTCGCTTCGCGCGAAGCATCCGCGGCGGCACCTTGACGGGCACGCAGCACGAGCAGCGGCGTTTCGCCTGCCACCACCATGCCACCAGCCGCGCGCTCGACCACTTCGAAGGCATCCGAGTTAGCGATCGCCACCACCGACACAAGGCTCGGTGCCGCACACGCAATCTGATCCTGATCGAACTCGATCAGGACATCGCCGGCACGCACTTGCGCGCCCTGTTCGATCATCGGTGCAAAGCCCTTGCCGTTCAGCTCGACCGTATCGATACCGATGTGCAGCAGGATTTCAGCGCCATCGTCGGTGCGCAGCGTGACCGCGTGGCCCGTACGCGCAAGATGCGTGACGGTCGCATCGCACGGCGCGACAAGCTTGCCGACGAGCGGATCGATCCCGATGCCGTCGCCGAACATGCCGCCCGAGAACACCGGGTCGGGCACGTTCGCGAGCGGCACGACAGGACCGGTCAGCGGCGCAAGCAGGACTATATGGCCTTGGGCAGGGCTCATCAAACGTGACTCCTCGACACGACGCATCTGGTTTCTCGATCAGTGAGTTTCGGTGACTTTGTTCAGATGGCGCGGCGCGTCGGGATTGCGTCCGCGTGCGGCGGCGAGCGCCGCGGCCATCACGTAGAAAGAAAGGATCGTGGCGATCGGATCGAGCGCCGGGTGTGCGGTCTGCACGACGGGCAGCGTCGCTTCGGCGACGTCGTCGGGGGCCGCGAGCAGCACGCGGGCGCCGCGTGCTTTCATGTCGCGCGCGAGCTGCACGAGCCCTTCCTGTTCCGGGCCACGCGGTGCGAACACGAGCAGCGGGTAGTCGCGATCGATCAGTTCCATCGGACCGTGCCGCACTTCCGCGCTCGAAAACGCTTCAGCCTGAATGCCCGAGGTTTCCTTCAGCTTCAGCGCGGCTTCCTGCGCGATCGCGAGACCGAGACCGCGACCGATCACGATCATCCGCTCCACACCACGCAGCTCTACGACCGCGCTCGACCAGTCGAGCGTACCTGCTGCACGCAGCGCATCGGGCAACGTACGCAACGCGCCGAGCAGCGCTTCGTCGCGCTGCCAGTGAGCGACCAGTTGCGCGGACAACGACAGCATCGCGATGTAGCTCTTCGTCGCGGCAACGCTCAATTCAGGACCAGCGGACAGCGGCAGATCCCATTCGCATGCCGCGGCAAGCGGCGAACCCGGTGCGTTCGCTGCGGCGACGGTCAATGCGCCGGCATCGCGCAGCGCAACCATCGTGCCGATCAGATCGGGGCTCTTGCCCGATTGAGAGAATGCAATTGCGAGCTGACCGCGCACACGCAACGGCGCCTGCTGCAACGTCGCCACCGACATCGGCAGCGAGGCAACCGGCACGCCTAAGCGGCTCATCGTTAGGCTTGCGAAATAGCTCGCGGCGTGATCGGAACTACCGCGCGCCACCGTGAGCGCGACATCGCGCGGCGCTTCGGCAAGCCGTGCCGCGAGTGCTTCCACACGCGACGTATCGGCGAGTTGCGCGGCGACCGCATCGGCGGACGCCAGCGCCTCTTTAAGCATATTCGACAATCGATTCTCCTTCGACGTAAGTCGCAGTCAGTGCCAGTTCGCGATCGAACACGACGACGTCGGCCCACGCACCACGCGTGAGACGGCCGCGGTCTTCGATGCCGAGATAATCGGCGGCGTAGCGCGACAGACGGTTTGAAACGTCGGCCATCGGCAGGCCGAGCGAGACGAGGTTGCGCAGCGCCTGATCCATCGTCAGCGTGCTGCCGGCAAGCGTGCCGTCGGCGAGACGCACGCCGCCGAGACACTTGGTGACGTGCTGGCTGCCCAGGCGATATTCGCCGTCGGGCATGCCGGTTGCCGACGTGCTGTCGGTCACCACGTAGAGACGCGGAATCGCACGCATCGCCGCACGAATCGCGCCCGGATGAACGTGCAGCAGATCGGGAATGATCTCTGCGTACTCGGCATGCGCGAGCGCCGCGCCGACGAGACCCGGGTTGCGGTGATGCAGCGGCGACATCGCGTTGAACAGATGCGTGAAACCGCAGGCACCGTGCTTCAGTGCCGCGACCGCATCGTCGTAAGTTGCAAGCGAGTGGCCGAGTTGCACGCGCACGCCGCGCGCCGCCATCTCCGAGATGATCTCAATGTGACCGGCAATTTCCGGAGCGAGCGTGACGACACGGATCGGTGCAATCGACAGATACTTCAGCACTTCGTCGAGCACCGCCGACACCGCCGCGTCCGGCTGCGCACCGAGCTTGCCGGGATTGATATACGGTCCTTCGAGATGCACGCCGAGCACGCGCGCGCCACCCGACGTGCGCTTGCGCGTCACTTCACCGAGACCGGCGACCACGTTCATCAACTCGTCGCGCGGCGCGGTCATCGTCGTCGCGAGCAGGCTCGTCGTGCCGTAACGCGCGTGCGTGCGGGTGATCGTTTCGATTGCGTTGCCCGCTTCCATCACGTCGGCACCGCCGCCGCCGTGCACGTGCAGATCGATGAAGCCCGGCAGGATGTAGGGCGCGTCGTTGTTCGCGGGATCGACGGCTCGGCCCGTCAACGACGTGATGCGGCCGTTCTCGCATTCGAGCTTGCCGTGAATCCAACCATCGGGTGTCAGTATGTTTCCGGTCAGCATGAGTCTCTCTGATGATGCGTAATGCAATGCATGACTGTTCGGCGCGGCCCAGTGTTCCGCACCCTCGACGAAAAACTCGCCGCTGCTAGCTGCGCAGTTCTGCGACGAAGTCGTAGTAGTCGTCGCGGCAATAGGTGTCCGTTAGTTCGATCGCGCGCTGGTCGGCGCTATAGCCGATGCGCGTGATGACGAGCAGCGCCGAGCGCGGCTCCATGTCCATCAATGCGGCGATCTCGCTGGTCGCGTTGACCGCGCGGAAGTGCTGCAGCGCGCGCACCACAGAGGCACCGCGCTGCTCGAGATAACCGTACAACGACGCACCGACCGCCTGCGGGTCCGGCACGATCGACACGGGCAGCGTCGAATGCTCGACCGCCATCACGATGCCGTCCGCGCGCCGCAGCCTCCGCAGGCTCGCGACCGTCGCACCTGGCGACAGACCGAGATGGACGATCTCGTCGCGATTCGCCGGCCGCACGTCGCGCTCGAGCCAGATCGAATCGGGCCTGAAGCCGCGTTGCTCCATCTTTTTCGTGAAGCCGGTGAGCCGCGACAGCGGATCTTCGACACGCGGCGTAATAAAACTGCCGGCACCGCGCGCGCGCCGGATCAAGCCCTGCTCGACCAGCAGCTCGATGGCCTTGCGCGCGGTAATGCGCGATACGCCGATCGCATCGGACAGCGTGCGCTCCGACGGCAGCGCCTCGCCTGCCGACCAGACGCCGCAATGGATCGCGGTCGCGAGATTGCGTGCGAGCTGCAGGTAGAGCGGCGTGAGGTTGCGCGCGTCGGGCACGAGCGCGGACCAGCGTGTTTCCATGGGGCTCCGGCAAATCCGTCCAGAAGAGCGTGGCCGAGAGGCGAGCGCAGAAGCTCACCCGGGTTCTTCAAATTCGAGCCCATTATATAACCACAATAATACCAGTCAACGAACTGGTATCTATTTCGTGGAAACGATCGAGAGCCTTGCTGGACGGGCCGTTTCGGGCCATAGATGGCCTTCTGGGTGAGGTTCAACGTGCCCAGGATTTACCCGTATTCAAGCCATTTGAAAGGACCAATACTGCGAAGTGGTCCGCACCTATGCGCGATGCGCGCACCAGTTGAGATACCTTTCCAATACCAGTTGCTGCAAAGCCATGAAATATCGGTCGTTTTAACAATCGCGTGCAATGCAATATAGTGCTGCCTTAATCCGCATGATTCCGGGGGCACGCGTTTGAACGATTCGGCAGCGCAGCGGCGCGCTGAGGCCGTCCGCCACTTCAACCGTTTCTACACGCAGCACATCGGCGTGCTGCACGACCATCTGCAGAAAAGCGTCTTTTCGCTCACCGAGGTTCGTGTCCTGCACGAACTCGCGGGCGGACATGCGCAGACTGCGGCGGTGCTCGCCCGCAATCTCGGGCTCGATACCGGCTATCTGAGCCGGCTGCTCACCAGTTTCGAACGTCGCAACCTGATCACGCGTCGCCCGTCCGACACCGACGCGCGCCAGTCCCTGCTGTCGCTGACCGAGGAAGGACTCACTGCCTGGCAACCGCTCAATGCGGCAGCAGTCGCGGAAGTGTCGGCGTTGCTGATCCAGTTGTCGGCCGCTTCGCAGGAACGTCTGATCGACGCGATGAAGCAGATCGAGTGGCTGCTCGATCCGCAGCTTCGGCACCGCGCCGTCACACTGCGCCCGCCCACCGCGGGCGAATACGGCTGGCTCGTGCATCGCCAGGCGCAGTTGTTCACGAACGAATATGGCTGGGACGCTTCATTCGAAGGATTGCTTGCGAAGATCGCCGGCGACTTCACGCGGCATCGCGATCCGTTGCGCGAAGCGGGCTGGATCGCCGACCAGGAAGGCGTGATCGTCGGCTCGGCGCTCGTGGCGTGCGTATCGACGACCGTTGCGCGCGTGCGGCTGTTTTATGTGGAGCCGGAGGTGCGGGGCGCCGGCGTCGGCACACAGTTGATCGACGAGTGCGTGCGCTTCGCGACGCGGGCCGGTTATGCAAAGCTGCTGCTGTGGGCCACCGCCGATATGCGCGACGCGCAGCGGCTCTGCGAGCGCAAAGGCTTCATCTGCGCATCGACGATACCGGAGCGGCGCTTCGGCCACGATCTCTCGATCGAGCAGTGGGAACGTAGCCTCTAGCACGCGCTCGAAGCGCGCAAGAAAAAGGCGCCACGGTTTCCCGTGGCGCCTCGCATTCATCGCTGCCGGTAGCGTCAGGCGTCGCACATTAGAACGACGGCACCACCGAACCCTTGAACTCCGTCTTGATGAACTGGCGCACATCTTCCGATTGATATGCGGCCACCAGCTTCTTCACCCACGGCTTGTCCTTGTCCTGCGTGCGCACGGCGATCAGGTTCGCGTACGGGCTGTGCACGTCTTCAAGTGCGATCGCATCTTTGGTCGGCTGCAGGTTGGCGGCAAGCGCGTAGTTGGTGTTGATCGCAGCGACGTCGACGTCCGCCAGCGAGCGCGGCAGTTGCGCCGCATCGAGTTCGATCAGTTTCACTTTCTTCGGATTCTCCGCGATGTCGAGCGGTGTCGCGCTGCTGCCGCTCGTACCTGCGCCCGCCTTCAGCTTGATCACGCCCTGCGCCTGCAATAACAGCATTGCGCGGTTCTCATTCGACGGATCGTTCGGCACCGCGACCTTCGCGCCCTGCGGCAAGTCCTTCAGCGACTTCAGTTTCTTCGAATAGATGCCGAGCGGCGAAATGTACGTCAAACCCGCGTTGACGATCTTGTAGCCGCGCTGCTTCACCTGGCTGTCGAGGTACGGCTGATGCTGGAAGCTGTTCGCGTCGAGATCGCCGGCGTCGAGTGCGGCGTTCGGTTGAACGTAGTCGTTGAACTCGATGACCTTCACGTTCAGCCCTTCGCGCTTCGCGACCTTCTGGACTACTGCCCAGATCTGCGCGTCGGGTCCGCTGATCGTGCCGACCTTGATGACTTTATCGTCGGCGTGCGCGCCGGCGCTGGTAATAACGGCCGCAACTGCGACCACTGCCGAGAGGGCTTTGAGGATATTTCTGCGCTGCATGTCTTTCTCGCTTTTTCCGCTCGATGTCGGATTCGGGTGAAAGCTGGCGGCGCTGTCCCGTCGCCAACTTGACCGCAAATGGTCTCATACGCGTCGCGGGAAGTGAAATATCGCGATCGTATATGGGTATGCGCTATGGCCGGCGTGGGTTTGCCAGCTTCGGCGCCGGCGGTATCTGCTCGGTGCGTGGATACAAGCAACGGCAAGGGCGCTGAACGATAATGTGCGTCTGCGGATTTGCCCGCTCGCCCGCTTTCTTCTTTATCGCGAGGAACACCATGTACGTTATTGAAATTACCTACACCGTACCGCTCGAACGTGTCGACGATGCGCTCGAAGCTCACCGCGCGTTTCTCGCTCAGCACTTCGAAGCAGGGGTTTTCATCGCTGCGGGGCCGAAGGTGCCGCGCAACGGCGGCGTTATCGTTGCAGCAGGAATCGAGCGCGACAAGCTCGACGAGATTCTCGCGACCGATCCGTTCGCACAACAACAACTCGCGCGTTACGACGTGACGGAGTTCAAGGCGACACGGCTTGCGGCAGGATTGAATCTACCGCTACCGGCGTAGACCTCGCCATCAGCTCAGCGATCGATCAACCCAGCAGCAACTTGAGATCGTGCACCCACGGCGCAGCGCCCTGGCCGTCGCGAACAAAGAGACGCAGCTTGCCCTCCGGATCGAAGACATAGCTCGCAGCCGTGTGATCCATCGTGTAGCTGTCGGGTGTCTTGCCCGGCACCTTCGCGTAGTACACGCGGAAGTCCTTGGTCACCTTGACGAGTTGCGCATCGTCCGTCGGACGCAGACCCACGAACGTCGGATTGAATGCGCTCACGTATTGCCCGAGCAAAGCGGCGGTGTCGCGTTGCGGATCGACGGTGACGAACAGCACCTGGACACGTTTTGCCTCGTCAGGGCCGAGTTGCTGTAGCGCCTGCGACAGTTCGGCCATCGTCGTCGGACATACATCGGGGCAATGCGTATAGCCGAAGAACAGCACGACGGCTTTGCCCTTGTAGTCGGCGAGCGTGCGAGTCTTGCCGCCCGTGTCGGGCAACGCGAAATCGCTACCGAACTGCGTATTGCCGGTGAGGTCGAGATTCTCGAACGCCGGTTCCTTGTTGCAACCAGAAACGAGCGCCGCACCGCCGAGTACACAGGCGATCAGGGCGACGCGCGACGCGCGCGCAAGCCGGGAAGTAAGCATGGTGTTACGCGCCGATCAGGACGCGCGCATAGTGGTCGATCAGCAGCGCGGCGAACAGCAGCGACAGGTACACGATCGAATAGCGGAAGGTCTTGCGCGCGAGCGCGTCCGAATACTCGCGATAGATCTTCCACGCGTAAGCGAGGAACACGGCGCCGAGCAGCACGGCCGAGACGAGATACACGATGCCGCTCATTCCGGAGACGAACGGCATCAGCGTGACGGCAAACAGGATCACCGTGTACAGCAGGATATGGAGCCGCGTGTACTTCTCGCCGTGCGTGTTCGGCAGCATCGGCAGACCGGCGTTTTCGTAGTCTTTGCGGCGATAGAGCGCGAGCGCCCAGAAATGCGGCGGCGTCCACACGAAGATGATCAGCACGAGAATCCACGCATCGCCCGGCACCGCGCCGGTCACCGCGGCCCAACCGAGCGCCGGCGGCATTGCGCCCGACGCACCGCCGATCACGATGTTCTGCGGCGTAGCCGGTTTGAGCAGCAGCGTATAGATGACCGCATAGCCGACGAAGGTGGCGAGCGTGAGCCACATCGTGAGCGGATTGGTGAAGGTGTAGAGCGTCCACATGCCCGCACCGCCGAGCACTGCGGAAAACGTAAGAATCTGCACCGGGGTGATTTCGCCGCGTGCGGATGGCCGCCATGCGGTACGACGCATCATCGCGTCGATCTTCTGTTCGACGAGACAGTTGATCGCGAACGCCGCGCCCGCCAGCAGCCAGATACCGACCGTACCGCCGATCAGCACGGTCCACGGCACCATGCCTGGTGTCGCGAGGAACATACCGATCACCGCGCAGAACACAGCAAGCTGCGTGACACGCGGCTTGGTCAGCGCGATGTACTGGGCGATCCGGCTACCGGGCGAATGGGGGAGAGTTGTGCTGTCCATGTGGGTCACGCTGGCGCGGCATCGCGCGCGGGCAACACGGCGCGGCCGGGACGGCTATAAGCGGTTCGAAAGTTTAGCATAACGAGTAGCAGCAACAGGATTGCGGCACCGCCGTTGTGCGCGACTGCGATCGGTAGCGGCCATTGAAGCACGATATTCGACAGACCGGTGGCGAATTGCACGGCAACCACGAGCAATACACCGTTCGCGGGGCGCCGTAACGAGTCGAAGCGGCGCAGCTTCAACGCGAGCCAGACCAGATACGCGATGACGACGATGGCGAAGGTGCGATGCGTCCAGTGGATCGCGACGAGTGCGTCCTGGGTGATCACATCGCCATCGCCGGTCATGCCGAGTGCGCGCCACAAATGAAAGCCGTGGCCGAAGTCCATCGACGGGAGCCACTGGCCGTTGCAGGTCGGGAAATCGGTGCAGGCGAGCACTGCGTAATTCGTGCTGACCCAACCACCGAGTGCGATCTGCACGATCAGCAGCACCAGCCCGGCGAGCGCCGCAGCGCGCCAGCGTGAGATTTCCGGCTCATAGACGGGCAATGGTGTCATCCGTGCGGCAAGCCATCCGAGTCCGCCCAGAAGTGCGAGCCCGAGCAGTAAGTGTGTTGTGACGATCACCGGCTGCAGCTTCATCGTGACGGTCCACGCGCCGAACGCGCCCTGCACGAGAATCAGCAGCAGCAGCGACGTCGGCCACCACGGCGATACGTGCAAAGGCCGGCGACGCAGCCGCGCACTCCACGCGATCAGCGTCTGCGCGATGATCAGCACACCGATCGCCATCGCGAAGTAGCGGTGAATCATCTCGATCCACGCCTTGCTCATGCTGACGGGACCCGTTGGCAGCGCCGTGTGCGCAGCCGTGATCGCCGCATGCGCGATGAACGGCGACGACGTGCCGTAGCAGCCTGGCCAATCGGGGCAGCCGAGCCCGGAGTCGGTCAGCCGCGTGAAGCCGCCGAACATCACGAGGTCGAGCGTCAGGAACGTCGTGACCCACACGAGCTTGCGGAATTTGTTGTCGTCGGCCTTGACCCACACATACGACAGCGGCAACAGCGCGATGCACACGCCGATCAAGCCCAGTTGCAGTACGAACATCTGTCTACCCTTCTCGCAATACGTCACACCTGTCGCGCGCTTCGCACTTGCTACATGCGTACATCAACCGATGCTCGACCACTTCAGCAGCTTCGTAATGTCGCCCTTGATCTTGCTCGGGTTCGGATCTTTCGGGAAACGCATCATCAGATTGCCGTTCGGATCGACCACGTAGATGTGATCGGTCAGCTTCGTGCCGGCATCAACCGGCAGCCATGCGGCGATCGCCGCCGGATCGGCTACCAGCATGCCGGTCTCCGGATACGCCTTCTGGATCACGTCGGGCACCGGCTTCGCATCGGTGCGCAGCCAGACGCTGACCACGCGTTCGCGTTCGCCGCCCTGCGCGACGCGAATCTGCCGCATGAAAAAGAGCTTCGTCACGCACGCCTTGTCGCAATCGCTGCTGTCGACGGCGATCATCAGCCAGCGGCCATGCATCGAAGCGAGCTTGATCGGCTTGCCGTCCTCGCCGGTCACCACGAGCGACTCCGGAATCGGCCGTTGCGGGTCGATCAGTGTGCCGTAGCTGGTCGTGCCGCCAGTCGGTTTGATCACGTAGTAGGTGAAATAGGACGCGACGACAGGCGCCGCGCATATCACGGCGAGCAGCAGCAGCATCCAGCGACCGCGCCGCCATGAGCCTGCCGGCTTGCTGCGTTGCGCGGCGTTTGCCGCAGGTTTGCCGGACTGCGGCGAACGGGAAGTTTGTATCGACACTGCTGTCCTCTTTCAATAATGATCCGGCGCGTCACGCACCGGACAACTGCTCTTTCTTCGCCGCGCGCCGCGCCGCGTACAAACCAAACACAAGCGCCGCGATCGCCATGCCCCACCACTGCAGCATGTAGCCGTAGTTGCGCTCGACCCCGGTGGTCGGCGCGGGCCAGTCGCGCACGAGCCGGTCGCCGTCGTCGCTCACCTGCTGGATCACGAACGGCTGCAGCGGCAGACCTGTTTCCGCCGCATACGCCGCGACGTCGAGATTCTGCCGAATCACCTGATGCGCGGCCGATCCGCCTTGCCCCAACTCGAACGCCTTGCTCGCATCGGCACGCGCAATGCCTTCGATCTCGATCTCGCCCTTCGGCGTGTCGTACGGCTCGATTGCCGTGCGCTCGCTAGCATTGCGAGGCAACCAGCCGCGATTGACGAGCACGTAGCCGCCGCCCGCGAGTTTAAAGGGCATCACGACATAGAAGCCCGCCTGATCGTTATACGGCCGATTATCGAGGTAGACGACCCGTTCCGGCACGAACTGCCCAAGCGCGCGCACCCGATGAAACTCGATGTCCTTCAGCGCGACCGGTGCGCCACCGATCGTCTGCGCCGGCGCATGTTCGAACTGCTCGATGTGCGCCTGCAGCGCTTCCTTCTGATGCGCGCGATCGCGCTGCCAGAAGCCGAGCCGCACTGTCAGCGCGACGACCACGAGAATCAGCAGGGCCGGGAGCCAGCGGATCTTCATCGGGCCTGCCCTACGTGCGTCACGTGCCTTACGCGCCCTGCCTGCATACGGCGGACAATGCGCGGTGCGATAATAAGCACGTCGCTCCGGCGCTCTCGATTCATAGTGGGTTTCATGCACATACTCGTTCCTATCGCCTTTGCCCTGATCATTGCCAGCATGGCCTCGGCGCTCTACTTCATGATGCACGACCGCGGTCAGACGAAGCGTATGGTCTGGTCGCTGGCGACCCGTGTGGGCCTGTCGATCTCGCTGTTCCTGTTCATCCTGTTCGCGCACTGGATGGGCTGGATTCAGTCCACCGGCATTCCGATCGGCCGCTAGGGCTGTTCGCATCGCTCGCAGTGCAGCGCAACGCCGATACGTCGCGCTACGCGACTCTACGCTGCGTTAAAGACCCACACCTGCGACAGCATGTCGCGCCTTACGCGGCCCTTCACGTAACAGGCAACGCGCTCGCCGCGCACACTATCGCCCCATCAAACAAAACGCCGCCCTGACACGGTCGAGGGCGGCGATGAGTCATTCCTGCATCCTTGTACTGCGCTCAGCAGCTTTTACCGCCGCGGCGCAACGTACTGCAGCGCGCGCCGGCCACTGCATGCGCGCGGCCGGGCCAACGTTACAGCCAGTAGACGACGACGTACAGCCCGAGCCACACGACGTCCACAAAGTGCCAGTACCACGCGGCGCCTTCGAATGCGAAGTGATGATCCGCCGTGAAGTGCCCGCGGATCAACCGCACCAGCACGACCGTGAGCATCGTACCGCCGAGGAACACGTGGAAACCGTGAAAACCGGTGAGCAGGAAGAACGTCGAACCATACACACCCGATGCGAGCGTCAGGTTCAGCTCGTTATACGCGTGGAAGTATTCGAAGCCCTGCAGGAACAGGAAGCAGACGCCGAGCAGGATGGTCGCCGCCAGCCACACGATCGCCTTGTTGCGATGATTTTCGCGCAGCGCATGGTGCGAGACCGTCAGCGTCGCACCCGATGACAGCAGCAGCGCCGTGTTGATCGTCGGTACCGGCCACGGTGTCATCGACTTGAAGCTCGACACGAGCGCAGCGGGCCCGTTGTTCGGCCACACCGCCGAGAAGTCCGGCCAGATCAACTTGTAGTCGAGGCTGCCGAGTTCATGCAGCGCGATCTGGCGCGCGTAGAACAGCGCGCCGAAGAACGCGCCGAAGAACATCACTTCGGAGAAGATGAACCAGCTCATGCTCCAGCGGTACGACAGATCGACGCGCTTGCCGTACATCCCGCCTTCGGACTCGGAGATCGCATCGCCGAACCAGTGATACAGCACATACAGCAACCACAGCAGACCGGCGAGCGCGGTGAGCGGCGCCCACGTTTCACCGTTCACCCATGCCGCCAGCGAACCGAGAATGACCAGCAGCCCAAGGGCTGCGGTGATCGGATGCCGCGACGGGTGCGGTACGAAATAGTACGGGCTCTCGTTTTGACCGCTCATGCTTGATTCTCCACTTCAGTCCAGTTGTTCCGGAAGCTCCGGCTGTATCTTATACGGCGCCCAGGTGCTGCGCCGTTCACGCTTATAACTGCTTCATCCCACCACGGCGCGCACGATCAGAATCAGCGCACCGATAAAGATTGCAGCGCCGATCAGCGCAGCGAGCACGACATGCAGCGGGTTCAGCTCCGTTGCGTCCGCTTCGAGATCGCGCCGTTTGCGCACACCCAGAAACGACCACATCACGGCCTTCATCGAACGGCCGAAGCTGCTTTTGCTGCGCCCGCTGTCGTCTCCCATCTGTCTCGCCTCGCTTTTGCTTTGTTCCGCGTCCGCTCAGGCGGGATTCGCCGCCGTCCCGCGCACAACCGGCGCAGGCGTATTCAATTCGAAGAACGTGTAGGACAGCGTGATCGTCTTCACGTCCTTCGGTAATTTCGGATCGACGACGAACACCACAGGCATCCGTTTCGTCTCGTTCGCAGTCAACGTCTGCTGCGTAAAGCAAAAACATTCGATCTTCTTGAAGTACTCGGTCGCCTGCTTCGGCGCGTAGCTCGGAATGGCCTGCGCCTGAATCGTGCGCGCCTGCTCGTTCGAGACTTCGTATATCACCGTCGTCACTTCGCCAGGGTGCACATCGAGGCTGCGCTGCTCCGGCCTGAAACCCAACGGACCGCGCGCGTTCGCATCGAATTCGATCGAGATCGTGCGGCTCATGTCCACCTGCGTGTTCTTCGCTTCGCGTGCGGTGGCATCGCGCTGCACGAGGTTGTTGATGCCGGTGATCTGACAGATCGCGCGATACATCGGCACCAGCGCAAACCCGAAGCCGAACATCAGCGCGGCAACCACGACGAGCTTCACCAGCATCGAACGGTTAAAAGAGCGATCGGCCTCGGCCGGGTCCTGCGTCGACATCGAACGTCCTTAACGAACTTACCTGCGAAACCAACACGCGAAAACTTCGCCAATGCGTCAGGCGAAAAACACCTGCCTGATGAAGATACCCACAAAAAAAGCGGCGGCAACACCGAGCAGTATCAAGCCCAGCCGTTTGTTGCTCGCACGGATCTGTTCCGGCGTACGCCCTTTTTGTGGATTCCCGCTCATGCTGGACTGCCTTGTTGCTTCATTCATGCTGCTTCATTCATCGATAACGGCGCCATGTTTGCGCGGCGCTCCGGTCAGACTCACAGCGGGACCGGAACGCCGCGCGGGAATACGGCTTACTCGACTGTCGGCGGATGCTCGAAGGTATGGAACGGGGCCGGGCTCGGCACCGTCCACTCGAGACCTTCCGCGCCGTCCCACGGCTTGTCGCCAGCCTCTACGAGACCGTGACCGCCGCGATAGGCCGGCAGCGCAACCGCGAACAGGAAGTACACCTGTGCGAGACCGAAGCCGAACGCGCCAATCGTGATGACCTGGTTCCAGTCGGTGAACTGCGCCGGGTAATCAGCGTAACGACGCGGCATCCCGGCGAGCCCGACGAAGTGCATCGGCAGGAACGCGAGGTTGAAGAAGATCATCGACGCCCAGAAGTGGATCTTGCCGCGCGTCTCGTTGTACATCCAGCCGGTCCACTTCGGCGCCCAGTAGTACCACCCTGAGAACAAGCCGAATAGCGAGCCCGCCACCAGCACATAGTGGAAGTGGGCGACCACGAAATAGGTACCGTGATACTGGATGTCGAGCGGCGCCATCGCGAGCATCAGCCCCGTCAGACCGCCGAACGTGAACACGAACAGGAAGCCGACCGCGAACAGCATCGGGGTTTCGAAGGTCAACGAACCACGCCACATCGTCGCGACCCAGTTGAACACCTTCACGCCCGTCGGCACAGCGATCAGCATCGTCGCGTACATGAAGAACAGCTGGCCCGTCACCGGCATGCCGGTCGCGAACATGTGGTGCGCCCAGACCATGAACGACAGGATCGCGATCGATGCCGTTGCGTACACCATCGAGCTATAGCCGAACAGCGGCTTGCGCGCGAACGCCGGGATCACCTGCGAGACGATCCCGAACGCCGGCAAGATCATGATGTACACCTCGGGGTGACCGAAGAACCAGAAGATGTGCTGATACATCACCGGGTCGCCGCCGCCTGCCGCGTTGAAGAACGACGTACCGAAGTGGCGGTCGAACAGCACCATCGTGATCGCCCCGGCCAGAACCGGCATCACGGCGATCAGCAGATAGGCGGTGATCAGCCAGGTCCACACGAACATCGGCATCTTCATCAGCGTGAGGCCGGGTGCGCGCATGTTCAGGATCGTCACGACGATGTTGATCCCACCCATGATCGACGACGCACCCATGATGTGGATCGCGAAAATCGCGAAGTCCATACCCGGGCCCATCTGCGTGGAGAGCGGTGCATACAGCGTCCAGCCCGCAGCGGTCGCGCCGCCCGGTGCGAAGAACGAACCGACCAGCAGGACGGCTGCAACCGGCAACAGCCAGAAGCTGAAGTTGTTCATCCGCGCAAAGGCCATGTCCGATGCGCCGATCTGCAGCGGGATCATCCAGTTCGCGAAGCCGACGAACGCCGGCATGATCGCGCCGAAGACCATGATCAGCCCGTGCATCGTGGTCAACTGGTTGAAGAACTCGGGACGCATGATCTGCAGTCCGGGTTCGAACAGTTCCGAGCGGATCAGCAGCGCCATCACGCCGCCGGACAGGAACATGATGAACGAGAACAACAGGTACAGCGTACCGATGTCCTTATGGTTGGTCGCGAACAGCCAGCGGCGCCAGCCATGGGGCAACTCGTGCGCATGGTCGCCGTGCACGTGCTCGTGACCCGCGGCTACATCGTGTCCGATGCTAGACATGACAATCTCCTAAAACGAATACTGCTGCGGCTGTGTGCGTATGCATCAGGCGGCCGGGCTGATCTCAACACGCCGGGCTTCTTTCGCGTCGCTACCGCCCGTGACGGTTTCCGGCTTCTTCAAGATGATGTGGTCTTCGGCGATACCGGCCGTTTTCAATGCATCGCGCACGGCTTGCGCGCGATGCTTCGAGAGTTCGGCATTGGTCGCGGCCGAGCCGCTCGCATCGGTGAAACCCGACAATGTGAGCTTCGCATCCGGATGGGCTTTCGCGTAGGCCGATGCGGCATCGATCGCCGCTTTCGCGTCGGCCGGCAGCGTGCTCTTGCCGATGTCGAAGTAGATGCTGGCGGGCAACGCGGCTTGCGAAGCTGCTGCGCTATCCGAGGCACCCGACGCGGCCGGCGCTGCAGTTGCCCCCGATGCCGCGGCATCCGCGCCGCTCGCCGCTGCTGCACCGCTTGCCGCAGTAGCATCGCTTGCACCGGCTGCTGCGCTCGCGAGATGGTCGCCGCCTTCGGGCATCTTGCCGTTACGGGCATCCGCGACCTGCTTCGGCTGGAGAATGTCGCCTGTGTGGTTGCCCCACGAGTTACGTTCGTACGTGATCACCGAAGCGATCTCGACGTCGTTGAGCGTGTTGCCCCATACCGGCATCGCACCCTTGCCGTGCAGCACGATGCTCACGTGCTGCGCAATCGGGCCGTTGGCAATCTTGCTGCCGTCGAGCGCCGGGAACGCGCCCGCGCCCTTGCCGTTCGGCTGGTGGCAGACCGCGCAGTTCGCCGTGTACACCTTGCCGCCACGATCGAGCAGTTCGGCGAGCGTATAGGTCTTGTTCGGATCGTCAGCGGCGGCGGCCATCAGCTTCTTCTGATCGTCGACCCACTTCGCGTAGTCGTCGGCGGACAGCACTTCGACGACGACCGGCATGAACGCGTGTTCCTTGCCGCAAAGCTCAGTACAGAAACCGCGGAACGTACCGGTCTTGTCAGCCTTGAACCACGTGTCGCGCACGAAGCCCGGAATCGCATCCTGCTTCACGCCGAACGCCGGGACGTACCACGAGTGCACGACGTCGTTCGCTGTGGTGATGATGCGGATCTTCTTGTCGACCGGGACGACGAGCGGATGATCGACTTCCTGCAGATAGGTATCGCTGATCGGCGATGTGCCGTCCGTTTCGCTACGCGGCGTGGACAGCGTGGACAGGAAGTTGATCCCTTCGCCCGGACCCTTCACGTAGTCGTAACCCCACTTCCACTGGTAGCCCGTGACCTTGATGGTGAGGTCGGCGTTGGTCGTGTCCTTCATCGCGACGACGGTCTTGGTGGCGGGCAGCGCCATCAGCACGACGATGATGAACGGGACGATCGTCCAGATGATTTCGACGGTGGTGCTTTCGTGGAAATTGGCCGCCTTGTGGCCTTTCGATTTGCGGTGCGCAAAGATCGAATAGAACATCACGCCGAACACGCCGATGAAGATCACCGTGCAGAGGATCAGCATGAACGTATGGAGGCCGTAGAGCTCCTCGGCGATCTTCGTGGCGGGCGCCTGGATATTGATCTCGTTGACGCGGGGACCGCCGGGACTGTCGCCTACCGCCAGGGCCGCGCCGGCGAAGAGCAATCCGCCACACGCCAGCACGCCCGAGAGGGCTCGCTTGATTGTTTTCATAGCTTCCTTACCCAAAATTTCCATTCAAACCCTCGACCCCGCAGGAAGGTTGTGCCGCGCCTCCTCGCAACGGCACGGCTCGCCGTATCAGCAACGCCTGAGCCACATACGCAGCTCGGCGGCGAACTGCGCGCGCCGATACTGCGCCAGATGCAGCCCGATCGTGATCGTCTCTCCACGCGACACCAGCTTGATGCGGTCCCGCGGCGTTGCGCCCGGCTCAATCCTCACCCAGCGCGGATTGAATTCGAACTGCGTGACCCGCTCGGCGCTGACCTGTTCGACGACGAGCCGGTTGGGAAACAGCCGGATGCGCTCGTAGTCGACAGCATGGCGCGCGTATATTGCAAAAGCCACTCCAACCGCCAGCAAATCGATACCGGTAAACGGCAACACCAGCCAGGCGCCGCGCAAGACCAGTACCAATGCAATCAACAACGAGAACGCCGCAAGCGACATATAGAAACACACGAACTGCCGTGGCGATACCGAACAGTTGCGCTTCATGAGCCAGTCTCGCAGGACCGGCTCAGAATCTGTCAGCAGATCTGTAGCATCCATCGCTGTCTCCTGCGAACCGGCGCCGACTGCTGCAAGCACCGCCAGCGGCAAGGCATACCGCCCTTCGGCGCTGCGGGCCTGCCGCTCAAGTGTGGGAACCCCGAGCGACAAACTGACGCATTATAGGCGGGTTCAATGGCATCCACAAGCAAGCGTCTATCGGCTCGCAAGCCAGGCGCGACAAGCCTCTGCGCCATTTCGACGCAGTCTTGCAAGCGCTTTTTGGCCGCGAATTCCAGACATAACAGATGCCCTCTTTACCGCTTCAACGATTCTTCCCCAAGCCTCGCCCGATGTCCTCGAGACGAACGATGCCGTGTCCTTCGGCCGTGGTGCGCGGCACGGCTTTCCATGCGTGGCCGTAGATCACTTCGAAGGTGAGCGCGATCGTGCCGTCGGGGCCGCGGCGCGCTTCCAGCGCGGCCAGCAGCGCGCGATGCAGACGGCGCGCGGCCTGCGGCGATGCGTCATCGCGCACGAACGGGTAGGCGCCCCAGCGACGGACGTCGGCGAGCAGCGACTCCGGCGAACGATAGGTGATGGTCAATGTTTCCTGGTCCATCACCGGAATCTCGAAGCCGCTTTCCACCAGCATGTCGCCGAGATCGTGCATGTCGACGAAATCGATCACGTGCGCGCGCGCGCCGAGTCCGTGCGCGGCATCGACCTGGGCGTATGCACTGCGCAATTCTTTCAGTGTGTCGGGACCGAGCGTGCTGAACATCAGCAGGCCATTCACCTTGAGTACGCGTTGCCACTCAGGGAAAACCAGATCAGGACGTGAGTGCCAGTGCAGCGCGAGATTGGACCAGACGAATTCGAACGCGCCTGCGGCGAACGGCAGCGCGGAGAAGTCAGCCTGCGCGAAGCGCGGGCCGCGGGTACCGAGCGCCCTGCCGATCGACGCCGGCAGGAAGCGGCGCCAGCTCGTGTCGCCGCCATCGTGATCGAGCGCGCGGCTCAGCATCGCATGCGACAGATCGGTGCCGAACACCGGTGCTTCGGGAAAGCGCTCGCGCAGCGCGGGCAGGTCCTCGCCCGCGCCGCAGCCGGCGTCGAGCACGCTGGCCGGATTGATCTTGATGTAGTCGAGACGCTCGCGCATGCGCTGGGCGATCTCGCGCGGGAGAAAGGCGACGTCGTCGAAGGTGGCGGCGCGGCGGTCGAAAATCCGCCGCAGGCGCCGGGAATCGTAGGCCGGACGGCTGGATTTTGCAGGCTGTGGGGGCATGGGAGTCGTACGGGCGAAGTGTGCGAAGTATACTCGCTCGCTCCTATCCGTTCAGCGCAGGAGGCCTTCGCGGGCGGTCCAGTCATGCCATTGCCGGCTTTGTCATCCGTTTCTCCATCGCTGAACCTGCGGGTTGCGCGTATCGCGCGACGCGTGGGCACCGCGTTGCCGTCCCTCGCCCACGCGCTGCTACCCAATCTGTGCGCGTTATGCGGCAATTTGTCGCAGCAGGTGATCTGTACCGACTGCGACGCCGCTTACTGGAATGAAGCACGTCTGCGCTGCCGGGTCTGCGCGGTACCGCTCGGACGATTCCGGCATGCGGCGACAGCCGGCTATCGGTGTGGCGACTGCGTCGCGGAACCACCGTCGTTCGATGCGACGTTCGCGCTGGCCGACTATCGGCCGCCGCTCGATGCGCTCGCCACTGGTCTGAAGTTTGGCGCCCGGTTGATGCTCGCGCGGGAATTCGCGTCGCGCCTCGCACGCGTGGCCGACGACGCGCTCGAAGCGACCGCCCGGCCCGACCTCGTGGTGCCGGTACCGCTCGCGCGGCGGCGGCTGGTGCAGCGCGGCTACAACCAGGCGTGGGAAATCGCGAAGCCGTTCGCCCGCGCGCTGCAGCTGCCCGCCGATCCAACGCTGCTGGTTCGCACGCTCGATACCGCGCCGCAGTCGCGACTCGATCGCGCTGCACGGCATCGGAACGTCGGGACAGCATTCGTCGTGACAAAGCCAGTGAGCGGTCTGCACGTCGCGGTCGTCGACGACGTGATGACGAGCGGCGCCACACTCGATGCGCTCGCGCGCGCGCTCAAGACAGCAGGTGCGCAACGCGTGACCGGCCTCGTTGCGCTACGCACACCGCAAGACTAGTCCTCCAACGCTTTCTATCTGTTCCCAGCTACCGCCATGTTCAACGTCGTTCTTGTCGAACCGGAAATTCCGCCCAATACCGGCAACGTGATTCGCCTGTGCGCCAACACCGGCGCGCGGCTGCATCTGATCGAGCCGCTAGGCTTCCCGCTCGACGACGCAAAAATGCGTCGCGCTGGCCTCGACTATCACGAGTACGCGCAGATGCATGTTCATGCGAACTGGTCCGCGTTCCTCGCAACCGAGACACCCGACCCCGCACGCATGTTTGCGTTCACGACACGCGGCGCCGGGCGTTTTCATGCGCATGCGTTCCTGCCTGGCGACTGGTTCGTGTTCGGCGCGGAGACGCGCGGTCTGCCCGATGCGGTGCTCGACGGCTTTGCGAACGAACAGCGCGTGCGCCTGCCGATGCGACCAGGCAACCGCAGCCTGAATCTGTCGAATACGGTGGCGATCGTGGTGTTCGAAGCGTGGCGTCAGGCGGGCTTCGAAGGGGGCGAGTGAGGGCGCGTGGCTTCGGCGAGATAACGCGGTGCGTGCGCATCGCGTCGTTGAAGCACGCGATGCTCATGCACCTGCACCTGATATGAAGATCAACAGCAGTTCACGGCCTCAATTCCAGCCGATGAACCGCACTGCCCGGCAGAAACGGCGTCGCCTCGCCATGCACCCAGGCTTCATGCCCCGCGAGAAAGTACGGCGACATCGGATGCCCCGACTGTCCGCCCGGCATCTCGAAGATGCCATCCTGCTCGCGTCCCGGTGATACGACCATCCGCTCGGATGCGCCGAATGTCGGCGACTGCACGCGCGGCATGTAGAAGTCGCCCGGCAGTTCATCGTGCGGCGCGCTGAGCGAGTCGCGTACCCACGGCAGCCACGCCGGGATCATCTGCGCGAACGGGTGCGCGATCGCCGAGCGATTGCGCTCGCCCCAGCGGGCGTCCTCGACCTTCGTGCCGGCCGGCAACTGACCGATCGTATGGTCGATACGGTCGAGCATGAAGGCACGCCAGTCGGCGAAGCCGTCCGGCACCCAGGCGTGGTGAGCCGCGAGCGCCTCCATCACCGCCTCGTGACGCGAACTCGCGGCGCGATAGCCAAGCTTCGGGTCGGTTGCCTTGAGCGTCGCGTCGAGCTTGCCGAACCACGCGTCGAAGAGCGAAAAGTAGAACCCGCGCACCAGCCGGTAGCCCGTCCCATCGACGTCCGCGCGGCCGTTCCACTGCTCGATCGCTTGCCGAAATGCGGCGCGTTGCGGATGGTCCTTCAACGCGTCGGCATCGAGGGCGTCGAGGGCGACGTGGCGCCAGGTTTCGATCCACAGCGCGCGGTCGTCGGTCTGGATCGCCAGCAGGTCGCGCTCGCTCGCGTGGGGCAGCGCGAGCAGATCGTCGCGGATCTGCGAGGCACGTGCGCCAAGGTCGGTGCCGCCGTCGCCATACAGCGCCGCCTCGTCGAGCGGCAAGGTGCGATTGTTCGCGGTCCACAGGCGCCCGAGCGGCGGATCGATTCGCGACGGATACGCGTCCGGTGCCAGATAGCCCTGCCAGCCGCGATAGGTAGCCGAATCGAACGGCAGATCGCTAAGCGGTCCGTTCGGTAGATCGGTCGCTGTGTCACGGTGCGGCACGGGTCCGGCAAGCGTCCAGCCGATCTTGCCGTGCGCATCCGCGACGGTGAAATTCTGCGTAGGAATCCCGCTGATTTGCGCGACATGCAGCGCATCCGCGACACTCGTGGTCCCTTCGAGCTGCTGCAGGTTCATGTTGATCGCCTCGCGATCGTGCGCGACCCAGCGCAGCGCATAAGCATGCGAGCCGACGACGATCTGCGGTCCCCATTGCGTCTCGATCACCGGCAGGTCGACCGGTGCAGCACCTTTAACTGCGATGCGCTCATGGTAGACAGTCGAGCGCGCCCAGCTGCCGTCCGCGACGCGGTATTGCAACGGATCGGCGGGATTGCGCTGCAGTTCGATCAGATCGATGTAGCGGCCGTAGCTATCGGTGAAGCCCCACGCGATCTGCCCGTTGCTACCGGCGATCACGAGCGGCACACCGGGCAGGCTGACGCCCGTGACATGACGCATCTGTCCATCCGGTCCCGGCCACGTCATCGATAGCCGGTACCAGATGTTCGGCAACGACAAGCCGAGGTGCATGTCGTTAGCGAGCAGCGCGCCGCCGTGCGCACTGTGCGCGCCGTCGACGGCCCAGTTGTTGCTGCCGATCATCGAGCGGTTGATCATCGCGCCGTCTTCCACCGAACCGGCTTCATGCGCTGCGACGCTCGCCGGTTTCGACGTGGACAACCAGTCCGGGCGCGTTGCGGGCGGGCTCACGAGCGCGTCGTGTGCAGGCACAGCGACATCGAACGGCGCGTCCCAGTGGCTGGTTGCGGGAAGCATGAAGGCAAACAGATCCGCGGGTATGCGCTCGCGCAACGCGGCACGCGACAGGATGCGGTATTCCTCGTCGCCCTGCAGATCGAAGTACATCGTATAGACAGTGAGCAGCGTGTCCTCGGGACGCCACGCCGCGGGCTGCGTGCGCAGCAGCCAGTATTCGAACGGGCGCGAAGCCAGCGACTTGAGCCCGTCGTTGACGCCCGCCGTGTATTGATCGACCAGTTGCCGCTGCTCGGGAGGCAGCGCGGCAATCAGCGCCTGTGCGCGTTCGCGAAAGCGGTGCAGCCGGTTGCGGCGATCGAGTGGCAGCGCGGCCGGACCGATCAGTTCGGACATCTCGCCCGCGGCGACACGGCGCAGCAGGTCCATCTGGAAGAAGCGATCCTGCGCCTGCACGAAGCCAATACCAAAGGCCACGTCAGCGCGCGTGCGGCCCTGTAGTGTCGGCACACCGAGCGCATCGCGATTAATCGTCACCGGCGCGGAGAGCGTCGAGACCACATGGGTTCCATCGAGCTGCGGGAGGCTTGCACGCAAGGTCGCCCAGGCGGCGATTGCGATGACCGCAACAAGCGCGATCAAGATGCAGAACAGTGTGATCAACCAGGCGGAATACCGCCTTCTTAAGCGAGGACTCGGAGGATTCATTGCGAAAAACAGGAGGTTCTTGTCGCCGATCGGTCAGGGGTGTCGATCGGGCCAAAGGATACACACCGATAGTACGGTGTTATGAACCTACCGCGGCACGATGACATTCGAGAGTCCGGGTCATGCAGCCATGCCGCATAAGCCGCGGACCTCCTTACTCGGCCTTCGCGTCGCGCCGCAACAGCGCACTGACCGCATCGCGCGGTGCGACGCCTTCGAACAGTACCGCGCACACCGCCTGCGTGATCGGCATGTCGATGCCGTGCGCATTGGCGATGGCTAGCACGGCCTGCGCGCAGCGCACGCCTTCCGCGACGTGGCCGAGGGTGCCGAGAATCGCGTCGAGCGGACGACCCGCCGCAAGCTGCATACCGACTGTCCGGTTGCGCGAGAGATCGCCGGTAGCGGTGAGAATCAGATCGCCGAGCCCGGTCAGACCGGTGAACGTTTCCGTGCGGCCGCCGAGCGTCGCGCCGAGACGCGACATTTCCGCCAGACCGCGCGTGATCAGCGCCGCGCGCGCATTGAGCCCGAGGCCCAGACCGTCGGCAATGCCGGTGGCAATAGCCAGCACGTTCTTGACCGCGCCGCCCACTTCGACGCCGACGACGTCGTCGCCGGTATAGATGCGCATCGCGCCGTGATGAAACGCAGCGACGGTGCGCTCGCGACACTGCGCCGACGTACTCGCCACCGTCAATGCAACGGGCAAGCCCTGCGCCACTTCGCGCGCGAAGCTCGGACCCGACAGCACGCCGTTACTCGGATGACCGGCAAGCTCTTCTGCCACGACCTGATGCGGCAAACGCTGCGTGTCCGCATCGAAACCCTTACACAGCCACACGATATGCGCCGGTACCGCCGCCGCATCGCGCATCGCGCGCAGCAGTCCGCGCAGCCCCGCAACCGGCGTCGCGACGACACACAACGCGTCGTCAGCGGCGCCGTGCGCGAGCGCGGCGGCAAGCTGCGTTTCGTAGCGCAGCGCGCGCGGCAAAGCAACGCCCGCTAGATAGTGGGCGTTTTCATGTGCTGTGGAGAGTTCGGCGACGAGCGCGCTGTCGCGCGCCCAGAGCACCGCATCGTGCCGCGCGGCCAGATGGCCGGCGAGTGCGGTGCCCCATGCACCGGCGCCGAGGACGGCAACCTTCATACCCGGCACCGTGCGCGAGCGTCAGTGTTTCGCGGTGCTTTGCGCCGCGCTTTCCTGCGACGCAATCTGCGCGAGACGCTGCTCGTAGAGCGCCTGGAAGTTGATTTCGGCGAGATGGATGGGCGGGAAACCTGCGCGGGTGATCGCGTCGGCGATGTTCGAGCGCAGATACGGGAACAGGATGGTCGGGCAAGCGATGCCGACGAGCGGATCGACCTGTTCTGCCGGAATGTTGCGGATGTCGAAAATGCCAGCCTGCTTCGCTTCGATCAGGAACGCGACCTTGTCCGAAACCTTGGCGGTCACGGTGCCGGTAACGAGGATTTCGAACACGCTTTCTGCGAGGCGTTCGGCCTTCACGTCGACTTCGACCTCGACCGACGGCATTTCCTGTTCGAGGAAGATGGCCGGCGAGTTCGGTTGCTCGAGCGACATGTCCTTCAAGTAGACACGCTGGATGTTGAAGAACGGCTGGTTATTCTCGTCGGACATGATTAAGTGATTCCCTGAATGTAGTTGCGGCGGGCCATGTTTCCATGGTCCGCCAGTTCGGTGTACTGCTACGCCGCCCCGTTACGGGGCCCGACAGGACCGGCTCTCGCGCCGCGCCGCCGGGTCGTCTGGCACCGCGTCGACCGGACGCTTAAGCGGCGACTTCCAGCAGCGGCGTCAGACCGCCCTTGCGGTCGAGCGCGGAAAGATCATCGTAACCGCCCACATGTGTGTCGCCGATGAATACCTGCGGCACCGTACGCCGGCCGGTACGCGTCATCATTTCTTCGCGCCGGGTCGGATCCTTGTCGATGAGCACTTTTTCAACATGCTCGACGCCGCGCGACTTTAAAAGACGTTCGGCCATCTGGCAATACGGACACACCTGCGTGCTGTACATGATCACTTTGTTCACTTTGCAGCTCCTTGCTTCACGACCGGCATGCCGGCCTGCTGCCAGGCGTTGAGACCGCCCTGCAGAACATGGACTTCGGCGTAACCCGCATCCTGCACGACGCGCACCGCCTTGTTCGACTGCTGGCCAGTCTGACACACCAGCAGCACCGGATTGTTCTTGTTCTTCACAAGCTGGCCAACCTTCGCCTGCAATTCGGCAAATTCGACATGGCGTGCCGACGGCAGATGACCGGTCGCGAAATCCGCCGCCGAACGCAGATCGACGACCACGGCGTTGCGCCGGTTGATCAGCTGCGTGGCTTCGCCGGCGGTAACGCCGCCGCGGCCACGGCGGCTGAGCGCCGGCCACAGGAGCAACCCACCAGAAATGAGGACGATCGCGATGAGTACAAGGTTTGTGTAATCGGTGAAAAACTTCACGGAAAATCCGCCGAAAAAGAGAGAAATCGAAAAGGAGAATCCAGCCATTATAAAATAACCGCCTGTCGCCGATACGACCGTCCGCTTTCGGCACCTCGGCCCGACGCTTTACCGCTTCCTTACTACCGACCGGCACCATGTACAAACTCGTTCTCATCCGCCACGGCGAATCGACGTGGAACAAGGAAAACCGCTTCACCGGCTGGGTCGACGTCGACCTGACCGAGCAGGGTAACCGCGAGGCGCAGCAAGCCGGCGTCCTGCTGAAGGAATCGGGCTACACGTTCGATATCGCCTACACATCCGTGCTGAAGCGCGCGATCCGTACGCTCTGGCACGTGCAGGATCAGATGGACCTGATGTATCTGCCGGTCGTGCATTCGTGGCGTCTGAACGAGCGCCATTACGGCGCGCTGTCGGGGCTGAACAAGGCCGAAACCGCGGCGAAGTACGGCGACGAGCAGGTGCTGGTCTGGCGCCGCAGCTACGACACGCCGCCGCCCGCACTCGAACCGTCCGACGAGCGCACCGCCTACGCCGACCCGCGCTACACGAAGGTGCCGCACGCCGATCTGCCGCTCACCGAGTGCCTGAAGGACACGGTCGCACGCGTGCTGCCGATCTGGAACGAATCGATTGCGCCGGCCGTCAAGTCGGGCCGCAAGGTGCTGATCGCGGCGCACGGCAACTCGCTGCGCGCGCTGATCAAGTACCTCGACGGTATTTCGGACAACGATATCGTCGGCCTGAACATTCCGAACGGGATCCCGCTCGTCTATGAACTCGACGAGAACCTGAAGCCGCTCACGCACTACTACCTCGGCGACCAGGAAGCGATCGCGCAGGCGCAGGCCGCGGTCGCGAAGCAGGGCAAGGCGGGTTGATCGCGAGGCGCGGCGGCTCGCCGTACACCGCCGCGCCACCCGCCCGACCGTTACCGCACATTTCTTTGGCACAACCGCGCCCGAAGCCCGAACCACCCTCGACAGCGACTGTCGAACCGCGATTGCGTCACCGCTCACAGCCTGGGCAGGTGTGCAGTTATACTTGTCCGTCGCTTTCTACCTGACGCTGCCACGCGCTCCCGACTGCCCCACTCTATGCGAAAGAATCTGAAAAACATCGGCCTGATCGCTGCGGGCCTTGCCACCGGCGTGTTTGCCACGCTGCAACTGTCCGCCTCCGCCCAGCAAGCCGCCTCTGCCCCGCTGCCGCTCGACCAGCTCCGTCTCTTCGCCGAAGTATTCGGACAGATCAAGCATGAGTACGTCGAACCGGTCGACGACAAGAAGCTGCTTACCGCGGCGATCAAGGGGATGGTCGCGAGTCTCGATCCGCACTCGTCGTATCTCGACAAGACCGATTACCAGGAACTGCAGGAGCAGACCAAGGGCCGCTTCGCGGGTCTCGGCATCGAAATTTCATCGGAAGACGGGCTGATCAAGGTGATCTCGCCGATCGAGGACACGCCCGCGTTCCGCGCCGGCATCCGTCCGGGCGATCTCATCACGCGCATCAACGACAAGCCGGTCCGCGGCATGACGCTCGACCAGGCGGTCAAGCAGATGCGCGGCGACCCGGGCACCAAGGTCACGCTGACCATCTTCCGCAAGACCGACGACCGCACGTTCCCGCTCACGGTGACACGCGCGATCATCAACGTGCAAAGCGTGAAGATGAAGATCCCCGCGCCGGGCTACGGCTATATCCGCATCACGAGCTTCCAGGAACGCACGACGCCTGATCTCGCCGCCAAGCTCAGGGACCTCGCGCGCCAGCAGCCGAACCTGAAGGGCCTGATTCTCGATCTGCGCAATAACGGTGGCGGTCTGCTGCAAAGCGCGGTCGGCGTGGCCGGTGCGTTCCTGCCGCCGGATTCGGTCGTCGTCTCGACGAACGGCCAGATCCCGGATTCGAAGCAGGTGTATCGCGACAACTACGATAACTACCGCCTGCCTTCGTTCGACAGCGATCCGCTGAAGGATCTGCCGCCAATCTTCAAGACCGTACCGATGATCGTGCTGACCAACGCCTACTCGGCGTCGGCCTCCGAAATCGTCGCGGGTGCGCTGCAGGATCAACACCGTGCGCTGATCGTCGGCAAGACGACCTTCGGTAAGGGTTCGGTGCAGACGGTCCGCCCGATGACCGCCGACACCGCCCTGCGCCTCACCACGGCGTACTACTACACGCCGAGCGGTCGTTCGATCCAGAACAAGGGTATCCGCCCGGACATCGCGGTCGATCAATACGCGGAAGGCGATCCGGACGACGCACTCGTCACGCGCGAAGTCGACTACTCGAACCACCTTGCGAACACGCAGGATCCGAACGAGAAGAAGGAAGAAGACCAGCGCGAACAGGAACGCATGGACCAGTTGCGTCTGCTTGAAGAGCAGAACGACAAGAAGACGCCGGAGCAACGCCAGAAGGACCGCGATCGCAAGCCGATCGAGTTCGGTTCCACCGACGACTTCATGCTGCAACAGGCGCTGAACAAGCTGGAAGGCAAGCCGGTGCAGGAATCGAAGTCGGCCATGGAACGCCGGCTCGCGCAGAACAAGCCGGCCCAGTCGGCTTCTGCGCCAGTCGCCGTGAAGCCTGCGCTGCCGGTTACGCCGGGAGCAGCGACGCCCGCGTCGGCACCGGTGCCGGCCTCGCAAGGCAAGTAACGCTTCAGCCTGCCGTGTCTTCGCAGCGCACGCTGCGAAGACACTTCTCCCGCGCGACTAGAATAACGATAACGACAACGCGCCCCGCCATGAACGACGATCAACTCCTCCGCTATTCCCGCCACATCCTTGTCGACGAACTCGGCATCGAGGCGCAGCAGCGCTTTCTCGATGCGCACGCGATCGTCGTCGGTGCGGGCGGGCTCGGATCGCCGGCAGCGATGTATCTGGCCGCAGCGGGTGTCGGACAGCTCACGCTCGTCGACGCCGATACCGTCGATCTGACCAACCTGCAACGCCAGATCCTGCACGTCACGGCGTCGGTGGGACGCAGCAAGGTCGAGTCAGGACGCGATGCGATCGGTCAGTTGAATCCGGATGTCGTAGTGAACGCGGTAACGGCGCGAGCAGACGATGCGTGGCTCGACACAGCCGTGCCGCATGCCACTGTCGTGCTCGACTGCACGGATAACTTCGCGACCCGCCACGCAATCAATCGCGCGTGCGTCGCGCATCGCGTGCCGCTCGTGTCGGGCGCGGCGTTGCGCTTCGATGGTCAGATCAGCACGTTCGATTTCCGCGACGACGCATCGCCGTGCTACGCGTGCATCTTCCCCGAAGATCAACCGTTCGAAGAAGTGGCGTGTTCGACGATGGGGGTCTTTGCGCCGACGGTCGGCATCATCGGTGCGATGCAGGCCGCCGAGGCCCTGCGCGTGATCGCCGGGGTCGGCACGACGCTCACCGGCCGGCTGATGATGCTCGACTCACTGCGGATGGAATGGAACACGATGCGCATCGCGCGGCAACCGGATTGCCCGGTGTGCGGCGGACGGCATCGTATCGCCTGAGGGTTGCGCGCGAGAGGTTTTGCGCAAAACGCGTACTCAGATTTCCGCGACCCGCTTCAGCGCCGCCTGCACTTCTTCCGGTTCGAACGAGGCCAGCACATCGGCCACCGGCTTCTCGAGCGTCTTCAGGTGGGAGCGCAGCACTTCCTGCTTGACGACCAGCAACTGGCTCGGATGCATCGAGAACTCGGTCAGCCCCATGCCGAGCAGCAGACGCGTCAGCGCCGGGTCGCCGGCCATTTCCCCGCACACCGACACCGGTACGCCGGCGCGCTTCGCTTCGCGCAGCGTGAACGCGATCAGATGCAGCACCGCCGGATGCAGCGGATCGTACAGATGCGCGACCGCGTTGTCCGCACGATCGATGGCGAGCGTGTACTGGATCAGATCGTTGGTACCGATCGACAGGAAATCGAGCCGCTTCAGGAACAGCGGCAAGGCGATCGCCGCAGCCGGAATCTCGATCATCGCGCCGACCTGCACGTTCGGATTGTAGGCAAGACCCGCGTCATCGAGCTGGCGCTTGGCTTCGCGGATCAGATCGAGCGTCTGGTCGATTTCCTGCGCGTGCGCAAGCATCGGAATCAGAATCTTCACCGAACCGAATGCCGACGCCCGCAGGATCGCGCGCAGCTGCGTGAGGAACATCTGCGGCTCGGACAGGCTCCAGCGGATTGCGCGCAGACCCAGGGCCGGATTCGCCGCGGTCTCATACCCGTCGCCACCGCTGATCGATTCGAGCGGTTTATCCGCGCCGACATCGATCGTACGGATTGTCACCGGCAGGCCGTTCATCAGCTCGACCGCACGGCGGTAGGCGGCGAACTGCTCTTCCTCTTCAGGCAGGCGGTCCTTCGTGTTCATGAAGAGGAATTCGGTGCGAAACAGCCCGACGCCCATCGCGCCGGCTTCGACGGCCGCGATTGCGTCGTCGGGCAGTTCGATGTTCGCGCACAGTTCGATGCGCGTGCCGCACAGCGTCTGCGTGGGCGAAAATTTCAGGCGCTGCAGCTTGCGCTGCTCGAGCGCTTTCTCGCTCTGCCGATACGAATACTCTTCGAGCACGATCGGCGCCGGATCGACGATCACGATGCCATGATCGCCGTCGACGATGATCAGATCGTCCTGGCGAATCAGCGCACTCGCGTGCTGCACGCCGACCGCAGCCGGAATGCCAAGGCTGCGCGCGACGATCGCCGTATGCGACGTACGGCCGCCCAGGTCCGTGACGAAGCCCTGAAAGGTCTGCGTCTTGAACTGCATCATGTCGGCAGGTGCGATGTCGTGCGCTACGACGATCATCTCGTCGCAGCTGCCATGCACGCCGTCGAGCGGCGACGGCGATGCGCCGGCAAGCGCTTTCAGTAGCCGCTCGACCACCTGCTCGATGTCGGCCTTGCGTTCGCGCAGGTACTCGTCTTCGATATCGTCGAAGTGACGCGACAGACGTTCGAGCTGCTCAGTCAGCGCCCATTCGACGTTATAGCGGCGCGTGCGGACGAGATCGATGGTTTCCTGCACGAGCATCGCGTCGTTCAGGATCATTGAATGGACGTTGATGAACGCACCCATTTCGCTGGGCGCGTCGGCGGCGAGATCCGCGCGCAGCGCGTCGAGTTCGACATGCACACGTTGCTGGGCCGAGCGAAAACGCTCGATCTCGCCTTCCATCTGGGCGGGTTCGATCAGGTAGTGGTCGACGTCGAGTGCAGCCGGGGCGATCAGATAAGCCCGCCCGATGGCGATACCGCGTGACACGGGAATTCCATGCAGCGTGAAAGACACGCGCACCTCCTCTAGTTGTGTAATGCCGCGGCAAACCGCTGCAGAGCTAGCTCTCAGACCCCGGCGGCCATTATAAATTCCGCAGCCCGTTCATGCGTGCGTTGCCGATGTGCGGCGCAACATCGCAGGTTGCGCAAAAACCCGCGTAATAGCGCTAAAAAGACCATAAAAAAAGCCGCGGCAGGCCGCGGCTTTTCTTGCGTAGTACACGCATCGAGACCGGCGGATTACTGGCCCTCGCCGAACTTGTCGGCAATCAGCTTCAGTAGCGCGTCCATCGCATCTTTTTCGTCCGTGCCTTCGGTTTCGATCAGCACGGTACTACCGATGCCTGCTGCCAGCATCATCACGCCCATGATGCTCTTCGCGTTGATGCGCCGACCGTTGCGGCTCATCCATATTTCCGACTGATAGTTGCCTGCCAGTTGCGTCAGCTTGGCCGAGGCACGCGCATGCAACCCCAGCTTGTTCACGATGGTCGTTTCCTGTTGCAGCATGTAATCGTCCGAAGCGCAGGTTGTATTGTTAAAAACGAAATGGTGACGGTACTACGGGGTGGTGCTTTTCTGTGCGATCGCGGCCTCGGGCTGCGCAGTCGCCACACAGTCGCACGGGCTGCCCATCGAAGCCGCGGCCGGTGTGCCCGGCGTGATCGCGTGAATGCCCTTGGTCGCGCCGGCGAGCGCCTTGTCGACGAGCGTGTCGAGCGGCGTGGCGCGATAACAGACGGCGCGCACCAGCATCGCCAGGTTCACGCCGGCCAGCACACGCACGTCGGGCAGCGACGCGAGATTGCCGGCGATGTTCGACGGCGTCGCACCGAACATGTCGGTCAGCACGAGCGCGCCGTTCTCTTCCTTGAGCCGGTCGATCTCCGCATGCGCGAACGCGACGACATTGGTCGGATCGCAGTTGGGCATCACATCGATCACACCGATGCGTGCGGGTAGCCCGCCGTAAATATGAGCGACACACTCGCGTAACGCGGAAGCGAGCGGAGCGTGCGCAATGATCAGAATGCCTGCCATATCGGTTTTGCAGCTAAAACGGCCTGATTCGCGGTCCAGACGCGTTGCCCGGCAGCGCGCCTGTTTGCCTTTGTTCGCCCTTCCGACCGGCCGATGATCGAATGGGCCCGAACGCGTCGCGCCACGGGCTGGGCCCATGGGCAACGGCACGGCAACCATGCCCGATATCCTGTGCCGGGTGCGTCGTCAGCGTTTTGTCAGATGACGCAGGTTCCGGAGAGCGGGCATTGTACCAGTCCATTTTCGCGCTTCTTCAGCGTTCGTGCCCGGCACGCGTTCGGTTTCGTGCAACGGGCGCGTCTCCTGCAGCGATACTCAACCGACCGCGCGCTCCAGCGCGTCAACCAGCATCGCCGCCACATCGAAGCCGGTCTGATCCATGATTTCGCGAAAACACGTCGGGCTCGTGACATTCACTTCCGTCAGCCAGTCGCCAATTGCATCGAGCCCGACCAGCAGCAGGCCGCGCGCGGCCAGCACCGGGCCGAGCGCCGCGGCGATTTCGCGGTCGTGCGCGGTGAGCGGCTGAGCGACGCCGAGTCCACCCGCTGCCAGATTGCCGCGCACCTCGTTACCTTGCGGAATGCGTGCGAGCGAATACGGCACCGGCTCGCCGCCGATCAGCAGGATGCGCTTGTCGCCGTCCTTGATGTCGGGGATGAACTTCTGCGCCATCACCGAGCGCGCGCCATCCTCGCTGAGCATCTCGATGATCGAGCCGAGATTCATGCCATCGGCCTTCACGCGAAACACGCCCATGCCGCCCATGCCGTCGAGCGGTTTCAGGATCACATCGCCGTGTTGCTCGTGGAAGGCACGCAGACGCGCCGCATCGCGCGTAACGAGCGTCGGTGCGACGAACTGCGGAAACTCGCCGATCGCGAGCTTTTCCGAATGATCGCGAATCGCCTGCGGCTTGTTGAAGATGCGCGCGCCGCCACGTTCAGCGAGTTCGAGCAGCCACGTCGACGTCACGTACTCCATGTCGAACGGCGGGTCCTTGCGCATCAGTACGGCGCCGAAGCGCTTCAGCGAGCGCACCTCGGACCGCTCCGCCGCATACCACGGCGAGCGGTGTCCGTCGGTCTGGTCGCCGACAATCGCAAAGCGCCGCACGTTCGCCTCGACGTCACCGCCGGTCCACGCCAGATCTTCCGGCTCGCATGCATACAGCGTATGGCCGCGCTTCGCGGCCTCGGCCATCATCGCGTAGGTCGAATCCTTGTAGATCTTGAAGCGGTCCAGCGGATCCGCGATAAAGAGAATGTCCATGAAGTCCCTGTTGCGGCCTCGCGGGCCTCGGCGTTGAATATCGACTGCACTGCAGATTGCGCGGCGGAATGGACTACCAACCGCAGCGCAGATTGCAGCGCGACCTTTAAACCTGAATCGCTTCCGGATCGGTTCGTTCCAGTTCCACCGATGCCGCCAGCAACCCGAGCCGCGCGACCACGCCGTACATATAGAAGCGGTTAGGCGGTGCGGCGCCGGGTTTCGCGTGCGCATCGGGCAACGCGGTATGTTCGAAGCCGAGCGGCACGAAGTGCATGCCGGGCGCGTTCAGGTTCTGATCGCGCTCGCGGCTGCCGTGCACGCGATAAAAACCGCCGACCACATAGCGGTCGATCATGTACACCACCGGTTCGGCCACTTCTTCGCCGATCCGCTCGAACGTATAGACGCCTTCCTGCACGATCACGTCGTGCACATCGAGCCCATCTTTCGCGCTCGACATCTTCGTGCGTTCGCGGCTCGTCAGCGCAGCGACTTCCGATGCATCGTGCACGGTCATCACACCCTTGCCGTCGGTACCGGCATCGGACTTGACGACGACATACGGCTTTTCGGAAATGCCGTACTCGCGGTATTTCTTCGCGATCTTCTTCAGCACGCCGTCGATAGCGTCGGCGAGCGCGGCCTCACCGGTACGCGCCTCGAAATCGACGTCTTCGACATGCGCGAAATACGGATTGATCATCCACGGGTCGATTTCGACCATCTTCGCGAACTTCTTCGCGACCTCGTCGTAGCACGAGAAGTGCGTCGACTTGCGGCGCACGGCCCATGCCGCATGCAACGGCGGCAGCAGGTACTGCTCGTGCAGATTTTCGAGCACCGGCGGAATGCCGCCGGACAGATCGTTGTTCAGCAGAATCGAACACGGATCGAAATTCTTCAGACCGAGCCGGCGAGCGGAACGCTCAAGCGGCTCGAGCACGATTTTCTGACCATCGGACAACGCGATCGTGACCGGACCGACGATGGTTTCATCGAGCGTTCCGAAACGGACGTGCAGGCCCGCCTGGCGCATGATGGTCGCAAGTCGTGCGACATTCTCCAGATAAAATGCGTTACGCGTGTGACGCTCCGGAATGACCAGCAGATTCTTCGCGTCCGGACAGATTTTTTCGATCGACGCCATCGCTGCCTGCACGGCGAGCGGCAGCACCTCCTGCGGCAGATTGTTGAATGCTCCGGGAAACAGGTTGGTATCGACCGGCGCGAGCTTGAAGCCCGCGTTGCGCAGATCCACCGAACAGTAGAACGGCGGCGTATGTTCCTGCCATTCGAGCCGGAACCAGCGTTCGATGGCAGGCGTAGCGTCGAGAATCCGCCGCTCGAGATCGAGCAGTGGACCGTTCAACGCGGTGACTAGGTGCGGAACCATTGAGCACTCACGGGCTAAAGGAGCGATTGTAGAGGGAAGCGGGGGCATTTGCCCCTTGCATGTTGGGATGATCGCGCAAGACGCAAGCCCGGGGCCACCCTCCTGCAAACAAGGTTTTATATCGGCCCGATAGCGGCGCGTTATCGGTGGGGAACTGTCGGGAAGGGGGTTATCCGGCCAGTTGTGCTGCCGGCCGGGGCGTTGCAGCCGCCCATGTCACCGAGCCGCCGTATGCCGCGCCCATACCGCCGTCTATTCGATTGTAGGTGCTGCGACGTAGCGGGGACGGCCTTCTTTTGCGGCTTGCCGGGCTGTGCGATGGACGAAAAAAAGCCCGCCGGATGGCGGGCCAGGTCGCTGCCTGAATCGTCCGGCAGGGTCTCGCATGCCGGACGACTGCTGTTGCTCTTACGAAAACTTATTCGACATGCTCGCCGTGCAGCACGATGTCGAGACCTTCGCGTTCCTCTTCTTCCGTCACGCGCAGACCGATCACCATGTCGATCACCTTCAGCAGGATGAAGCTCACCACGCCGCTGTAGATCAATGTGGTCAGCACGCCCTTGGCCTGCAGGATCACGCTGCCGTCCGCACCGCCGATGTCCTTCACCGCAAACACACCGGTCAGCAACGCACCGACAATCCCGCCGATGCAGTGCACGCCGAACGCGTCGAGCGAATCGTCGTAGCCGAGCTTGTGCTTGAGCCACGAGGCCGACCAGAAGCAGATCACGCCGGCGACCAGACCGATCACGAGCGCCCCGATCACACCGACGAAGCCCGATGCCGGCGTAATCGCCACGAGTCCGGCCACCGCGCCCGACACGATACCGAGCACCGACGGCTTACCCTTCGCGATCCATTCGGCAAACATCCAGCCCAGTGCAGCCATTGCGGTCGCGACCTGCGTCGTCAGCATGGCGAAGCCGGCACGGCCGTCAGCCGCAACAGCCGAACCCGCGTTGAAGCCAAACCAGCCAACCCACAGCATCGAGGCACCAACCAGTGTCAGCACGAGGTTATGCGGCGCCATCACGTCCTTGCCATAGCCAACCCGCTTGCCGAGCACCAGACAGCACACGAGGCCAGCCACACCAGCGTTGATGTGCACCACCGTGCCGCCCGCGAAGTCGAGGATGCCCTCGCTCGCCAGCCAGCCGGTCGGTTCCCACACCATGTGCGCGATGGGCGAGTAGACGATGATCGACCACAGGCTCATGAACACCAGCATCGCGGAGAACTTCATGCGATCGGCGAACGCACCGGTGATCAGCGCCGGCGTGATGATCGCGAACGTCATCTGATAGACGAAGTAGACCGACTCCGGAATCGTCGTTGCCAGATGGCTGACGGTCAGCGTCGTGGCCTTGTCGCCCTTGATGTAGTTCATGCCCGCCAGGAACACGCGCGAGAAGCCGCCGAGGAACGAACCGCCTGGCGTGAACGCGAGGCTGTAGCCGATCACAGTCCAGATGATGGTCACGACGCAGGTGATCGCGAAGCTTTGCATCAGCGTCGCCAGCACGTTCTTCTTGCGCACCATGCCCGCGTAGAACAATGCGAGGCCAGGGATCGTCATGAACAGCACGAGCGCGGTGGAGGTCAGCATCCACGCGGTGTCGCCCGAGTTGATCTTCGACGAATCGACCGAGTACGGCGCGGTCGGCGCAGCAGGTGCGGCTGCAGCGGCAGCCGAAGCAGCCGATGCGTCAGGCGCGGCGGCAGCGCTTGCCGCTGGAGCAGCGGAAGCGTCGGCGGCAGGCGCCGAAGCGGCGGCGGCTGCCGACGCGTCCGGTGCCGGCGCGCTCGCCGTCGTATCGGAGGCGGCCGCCGATGCGGCAACCGGCGCCGAAGCGTCGTCCGCCACCGCGGCCCCGATACCGCCCGCGACCAGCGAACCGGCCATCAGCAAGGACATCAATAATTTGCGCATCTCTGTTTCCTCTTCTCTTGTCGCTGTTTTTTTACAGGGCGTCCGCGCCGGTCTCCCCGGTGCGGATCCGAATCACTTGTTCGATCGGGGTGACAAATATCTTCCCGTCGCCGATTTTCCCGGTGCGTGCCGCACGTTCGAGTGCCTCGATCGCCTGGTCGACGAGGTCGTCCGAGACCGCGGCCTCGATCTTCACCTTCGGCAGGAAATCGACGACGTACTCCGCGCCCCGATACAGTTCGGTATGCCCTTTCTGACGCCCGAAGCCTTTGACTTCCGTAACCGTGATCCCGGAGACGCCGATGGCCGACAAGGCTTCGCGCGCCTCATCGAGCTTGAACGGCTTGATGATTGCGGTAATGAGTTTCATGACATCCTCGCTTTTAGTTGCGTAACCCTTGCTAACCCGTAACCCTTGCCTGACCTGCTGGTAACCCGTATGCGTGGTGCGTCGACAGGGCAATTGCTTTCGAACTGCCTCCATTGCGCCGCCGGGCAACCCGGCAGTGCGCGCGGGGCAGTAACAGCAACTCGCATGCCATGTGTGTGGCAGACTGTCGCGCTGCGTGCGCTGCGGGGCTGCTTCGCGGGCTCGGCCGGATGGCTAACGTAGTCGGGGCGCGGTGGCATGCCGCGTGGATCGTTGCTAGAGTGTTTGCAAGCCCGAAGCGTGATCGAGGTGTGATGGCACGCACCAAACGCGTTCATCGGACGGACGCAGAGCTCGATCGATGCACCACATTCGCTCACGCGCCATCGCGGAGCACAGCGGTAACGAAACATGCACAGTCTTTGTGCAATCAAGGGAAACACGATGAAACAACCCAACGATGTCTTCAACGATCTGCAGGCGCGCTTTAGCGATCTGCTCAAGAACTCGCCGGCGAAGGATGTCGAGCGCAACGTCAAGGCCGTGCTGTCGCAGGGCTTCTCGAAGCTCGATCTGGTGACGCGCGAGGAATTCGATACGCAGACCCAGGTGCTGGTACGCACGCGGGCCCGGCTCGAAGAACTCGAGCGCCGCGTCGCCGAGCTCGAACAGAAGCTGCCCGTCACGCAGTCTTCCTGAGCCCGGTCTGACCTACGCATCATCGGCAGGCGCGCCGTGACGTCGTCAGTGTATTGAGGAAGGGGCGCTACGCTACATAGCGCGCCTTCGACGGGAGAAAACATGTCGCTTGCCGTGGTGCGCAGCCGCGCGCCGGCCGCTGGCCGCGCGCCCGAAGTTACCGTCGAGGTTCATCTCGCCAACGGGCTGCCTTCTTTTTCGATCGTCGGCCTGCCGGATCTCGAGGTCCGCGAAAGCCGCGAACGTGTGCGAGCCGCGCTGCAAAACTGCGGGCTCGACTTTCCGGTGCGCCGGATCACAGTCAACCTCGCGCCCGCCGATCTTCCTAAAGAATCCGGCCGTTTCGATCTGCCGATCGCGCTCGGCATCCTCGCGGCCAGCGGACAGATTCCTGCCGAATCGCTGCTCAATCGTGAATTCGCCGGCGAGCTGTCGTTGACCGGCGCCTTGCGCCCGATGCGCGGCGCCTTCGCGATGGCATGCGGCACGGCACGCGATCTGGGCGATCAGCACGCAGACAGCGCGGACACAGCGCCAAGGCGCACGCCCGAACTCTATCTGCCCGCCGCGAGCGCGGCTGAAGCGGCGCTGGTGCCCGGTGTGGCCGTCTATGGCGCGCCCGACCTGCCGTCGCTGTGCGCACATCTCGCAGGTGTCGAGGACGGACGGCTCTCGCCTGTCCAGCCGCCCCCTTTCGTCGACGCGATGTCGTCCGCCACCCTGCCTGACATGCTCGACGTCATCGGTCAGCGGGCCGCACGCCGCGCGCTCGAAGTCGCCGCGGCAGGCGGACATCATGTGCTGATGGTCGGGCCGCCAGGCGCGGGCAAGTCGATGCTCGCGGCCCGGCTGCCCAGCCTGCTGCCACCGATGACCGACGACGAGGCGCTCACCTCCGCCGCATTGCTGTCCGCTAGCGCCGCCGGCTTCTCTCCGACGCACTGGCGCCGTCGCCCGTTTCGCGCGCCGCATCATTCGTCGAGTGCCGGGGCGCTGGTCGGCGGGCGCAATCCGCCGCAGCCTGGCGAGATCACGCTCGCGCATCTCGGCGTGCTGTTTCTCGACGAATTGCCCGAGTTCGATCGTCACGTGCTGGAGACGCTGCGCGAACCGCTGGAAGCCGGCCGCATCACGATCTCGCGCGCAGCCTGGCAAGCGGACTTCCCCGCTGCGTGCCAGCTGGTCGCCGCGATGAACCCCTGTCCTTGCGGCTGGCGCGGCGATCCGAATGGGCGTTGCCGCTGCACGCCGGACATCGCCGCGCGCTATCTGCGCAAGCTGTCCGGACCGCTGCTCGATCGTATCGACATCCAGATCGAGATTCCCGCGCTGACGCCCGCCGAATTGTCGGCACGCGCGTCGACCACCGGTGAGGCGAGCGCACCGATCGCGGAGCGCGTTCACGGCGCACGTAAGCGCCAGCTCACGCGCCAGGGCAAGACCAATCGCGAGCTAAGCGGGCGCGAAGTCGACGAGGTGTGCCGGCCGGATGCCGCCGGCGAAGCGCTGCTGCGCGACGCCGGCGAGCGTTTCGGCTGGTCAGCCCGCGCTTACTACCGCGTGCTGAAAGTGGCCCGAACGATTGCCGACCTCGCGGGAAACGATGTACCCAATGGGGGGCAGGTCGCCGAGGCCGTGCAGTATCGGCGCGTTTTTTCCGCGCGATGAATGGTCAAGAAAGGCAAAAAATGGCCTGTCAAGACTTGACTTATACACACAGAAGAGCTTCGGATAGATTTCGATACAATTGAAAGGATTGTGTCGGGTCAATCTTTTAACACATTGATTTTATTTAGTATTTTTTATTGCCATGTTCGCGGGCAAATTAACGGACCCCCACCGGACGGGCATTCGAGCGAGGTTTGCGAGAGTTTTCAACAAAGTTATCCACAAGTCCTGTGGGTAACCTAAAAACCCTCATTAAATCCGTCTATTAGAGCGATAACCTGCGAAGGAACTTTCAGTAGCGGTCACTCTGGAGAGTTCGCAGAACGCGCATTTCGTCGGTGAACTACCGTCAATCGAGCTTGAACGACTGGAAAAACTGATCGATCTGCTCCGGCGCCGGGTTTTTGCTCCCGATAATCGCCGCCTGGTAGACATGCCGGCCGCGTGCCACCAGTCGCGCGTGCATCGTGCGCGGCTCCTGGTTCGCGCCTGCCTTGCCGCTGAACGTCATCTCGATGCCGGGCACCTGGCCGCCTGCTGCGAGGGGAATCTGCGTGGCGTGTGCATCGGGCGTTGCGCCGAGGTTGCGCGCCAGTCCCGCACGCAGGAATTCGAGCGCGGCGCGCTGCACCTGCGGGTCGTCGCTGGGCAGCGTCACGCTGCCGACGGCGAACACGGTGTGATCGGCCTCCGCAATCTGCATCGCCATCTTCATCGGCGTTCCGGCGATATCGATCTGCCGCTCGTCGTTGCTGGGCTTGGCCGGTAGATCGACGGAATAGCCCTGCGCGTCGTTCGCGACGGTGCGCCAGTCGTAGGTTGGCGAGCAGGCGATCAGCGCGGCGCCCGTCACGGCAACGCAGGCCGCCGAACGCAGCACCGTACCCGCGCCGGAAGAAGCAGCGCGCGAGGCATGACGGCGAAACGCATGAACGAACGGAAAAAGGCGCGAAGCCAGGTAAGAAGCCAAGTAAAAAGCGAGCCGGAACATAAGACCTGAAAGCCGATAGACAGAAACGGAAAGCCGCATTATCCGCTCGTGGGCACGTCGATGCTGCCCAACACGATTGAGGCTACAATACCGACCACCCCACGCTGTTTCAGCGCAATGCGCTTCCTGAGGTCCTGTTCATGAGCCCTACTCCTGTTTCCCGACGCGCCAGTCCGCTGCGCTACATCGCGGCAGTCGTCGTCGCTGGTGCGATTGCGGTCGCTGGCTATTTCGCGTTCGGCAGCCAGCAGCATGTTCCGGATGCGTCGTTCACGTTGCTGTCCGGCCAGAAGGTCACGACCTCCGACCTCAAGGGCAAGGTCTATCTGGTCAACTTCTGGGCGACCAACTGCGATACCTGCATGAAGGAAATGCCGCAGATGGTGAACACGTACAACCGCTTCAAGGGCCAGGGCCTCGAGTTCGTTGCGGTCGCAATGAACTACGATGCGCCGATGTACGTGACGAACTACACGCAAACGCGTCAGTTGCCGTTCAAGGTGGCGATGGACGACGGCTCGGCGGCGAAGCAGTTCGGCAATGTGCAGTTGACGCCGACCACGTTCGTGGTCGACAGGAACGGCAAGATCCTCAAGCGCTATGTCGGCGAACCGCAGTTTGCCGAGCTTGATGAGTTGCTCAAAAAGGCGCTGAACGCGGCCTGATTTTCCCCCTCGTTTTACTCAATTTGCGGCTTCAGCGCACTTCGCCGAAGCCGCAAATCACGCAGCCCCTTCAGCTCCCCCAGCCTCAACGTTCTCCTTCTCCACGCGCCGCCAGGCCGTATCGTTTGATCTTCTCGTAGAGCGTCGCCTTGCCGAGTTGCAGCCGGTCTGCCGCGAGCGCAACCGCGCCGCCCGCCTGATCGAGTGCCTGCGCGATCGCCGCCCGTTCGAACTGTTCGACCCGCTCCTTTAGCGGCTGCACGGCGTCGTCGTCGGTGGACGATAGCGGCGCGTGCTCATCCACAATGCCGAGCACGAGCCTGTCGGCAGCATTGCGCAACTCGCGCACGTTGCCGGGCCAGTCGCGCTGCATCAACGCGCTACGTTGCCGGTCCGTCAGCAGCGGCGCGGGTCGCTCGTAACGCACCGCGGCGTCGAGCAGGAAATGCTCGAAGAGCGGCACGATGTCCTCTCGCCGCTCCGCGAGCGGTGGCAGCGCGATCGTCACGACGTTCAGCCGGTACAGCAAGTCGCGCCGGAAGGTGCCGCTCGCCACGTGCTCGGTCATCTCGCCCTTGGCCGCGGCAACGATGCGGCAATTCACGCGAATCGGCTGATTCGAGCCAAGCCGTTCGAGCACACCATCCTGCAACACGCGCAGCAGCTTCACTTGCAACGCGAGCGGCATGCTCTCGATTTCATCGAGAAACAGCGTGCCGCCCGACGCATGTTCGAGCTTGCCGATGCGGCGTTTGGCCGCACCGGTAAACGCGCCGGGCTCGTAGCCGAACATCTCCGACTCGAACATCGGCTCGGGCAACGCGCCGCAATTCACAGCGATAAACGGCTTGTCGCGACGCGGCGACAGTTCGTGCAGACTGCGCGCGATCAGCTCCTTGCCGGCTCCGGTATCGCCGTTGATCAGCACCGACGCATCGGTCGGCGCAACGTTCGCGATGAGCCGGCGCACCTGCTCGATGGCCGGACTGCGTCCGATGATGCGTGGCGCCACCGACTGCTGCCCAGCCAGCTGACGACGCAGCGCGAGATTCTCCAGCACGAGGGTGCGACGTTCGAGCGCGCGCCGCACGGTTTCAATCAGGCGTTCCGACGCGAACGGCTTCTCGATGAAATCGTAAGCACCGTCGCGCATCGCCTGCACGGCCATCGATATATCGCCGTGTCCAGTGACGAGGATCACCGGCACATCGGGTGCACGCTCGCGGCATTGCGCGAGCAGGTCGAGCCCGCTCGCGCCCGGCAGACGAATATCGCTGACGATCACGCCGGCGAAATCCGCGACGATCAGCCGTGCCGCCGCTTCGACCGAGGCAAACCCGACCACGTCGAAGCCCGCGAGCTGCAGGCTCTGCACGCTTGCCCGCCGCACGAGTTCATCGTCTTCGATGTACAGCACCTGCAAACCGTTGTTCACCATGATCGTTGTCACCTGAAATCAGGAGCCCGCGACAAGCGGGTCTGTGGCCAGCGCGCGGGCGCGGCGCAACGTAAGGACAAATTGCGCGCCGCCATCCGGAGCGTTGCGCGCGACGAGCGAGCCGCCGCAGTCGCGTGCAATCGACGACGAGATCGCGAGTCCTAACCCGAGCCCTTGCCCCATCTCTTTCGTCGTGAAGAACGGTTCGAAGAGACGCGGTAAAACGTCGTCGGGAATGCCGGGGCCGTTGTCGCGCACGGCGATCGACAGTGTGCTTTCCGCCGCCTCGATATCGATGACGATGCGTGGGGACGTCACACCGCTGGTTGCATCGAGCGCGTTGCCGAGCAGGTTGATCAATACCTGTTCGAGACGCAATTCGTCGCAATGCGCGACCAGTTGTTCGTTCATGTGCGTGGAACTGCCGCCGATATCGAACGGCGTGAGTGCCCCGTCTGCGGGTCCCGCAACACGATTTCGACACCCACACCGAGCAGGCGCTTTTGCAACAACGCGAGCACGTTGCTCAAAGCACGCGCAACCGGTGCACGCGCACTGCGCGGCCGCGCCCGCCCAACGAACAGCTTCAACTGATTCGTGATCTTGCCCATGCGCTCGGTCAGCGACGCAATCGCTTCGAGATTTTCGCGCGCCGATGCGTGGTCGCCGCGTTCGAGCAGCACGCGCGTGTTGTCCGAGAAACCGCGCAATGCGGCGAGTGGCTGGTTCAACTCATGTGTGATACCCGCGGCCATCTGGCCCAGCGCGGCCAGCTTGCTCGCCTGCACGAGTTCATCATGTGCCGCGCGCAGCTCCTGTTCGGCGCGCGTGCGCTCGCCGACTTCCTTCGTCAATTGTTCGTTGGCTTGCGACAGGTCGGCGGTGCGCTCCGCGACGCGCTGGTTCAGTTCCGCATACGCCTTTTGCAGCAACGCGCGGCTACGGATCATTTCGCGCACGCGCGCCCGGCGCATGCGCCAGTAGAACGCAAACAGACACAAGGAGATATAACCGAAGCCGGTCACGACAGTCGCGTTGCGCGCATCGCGGTCGACGGGATCGACGGGTGCCATCGTGATCAGATGCCAGTCGGGTTCGCCGAGCGCGCGCCGCGACGCGAGATAGCGCGGCGCATAGCGCCCGCCACCGATTCGCACGATCTGCGCATCGCCTTCAAGCGTCCGTTCGATCGTCACGGGTAGCGGCGCGATTTGCTGCTGCGCATACTGGCGTGTCTGCCAGATCGACTCGGCCACCGGCCCCGACAACGGCCGCACCGTGTGATATTTCCACGCGGGTACCGACGAGAGAAACACGACACCGTGATCGTCGGTGACGATCAGCGGCTCGGACGCGTCGGCGCCCTGAAACCATTCGAGGTTCAACTTGACGACCGCAACGCCGACGATCTTGCCGTCGCGATAGACAGGCTGCGAGATGTAGTAACCGGGATCGTGAGAAATCGTGCCGATGCCGAAGAAGCGGCCGACGCCGCCCTTCACCGCCACATCGAAGTACGGCCTGAAGCGATACTCGACACCGACAAAACTCTCGGCGTCGTGCCAGTTGCTGGCTGCAACGCAGATACCGTCGGCTCCGATGACGTAGGTCGCGGTAGCGCGTGCGTGCCGGTTCAGATCTTCGAGGTAGCGATTAGCGCGGTCCACGCGCGAGGGATTCGGCTCGGCCAGCACGTCCTGCACAAACGGGTGTTCGGCGAGCAGATAAGGCAGCGATTCGTAGCGTTCGAGTGTGCTCTTCAGCGCGCTTGTCGTGCGGTCCGCGCGCACAGCGGCGTTGCGCCGCAGGTTGTCGATGCCGCGCTGCCACGTGAAGCTCCACGTGAGCCCGCTCGCCGCCACGAGCCCGGCAGCGAGCACGAAGAAAATCAACAGACGGCGCGTCAAGGTGGCGGTGTCCGGTCGGTGGAAGTCGACCATTGTGGCATAGGCTGCCGCACCATCGTCCGCCGCGCGGGACGGGCCCATTCGAGGCCGGCGCCGCCCCGCGCGTTTCATCGCGTCATGCGCCGGCGGTTTCGTTGACCCGCACCTCGCCGCGCAGTGCGGCGTTCAGCTTCGAGCGGTCCAGTTCCTTCTCCCACGCCGACACGACAACCGTCGCCACGCCATTACCGACGATGTTCGTCAGCGCGCGGCACTCGCTCATGAAGCGGTCGATACCGAGGATCAGCACCATGCCCGACAGCGGAATGGTCGGCACCACGGCAAGCGTCGCGGCGAGCGTGATGAAGCCCGCGCCGGTCACGCCGCTCGCGCCCTTCGACGTCAGCATGGTCACCGCCAGCAGCGTCAGTTGCTGTGTGAGCGTGAGATCGGTGTTGGTGGCCTGAGCGATGAACAGCACCGCCATCGTCATGTAGATGTTGGTACCGTCGAGATTGAACGAGTAGCCGGTCGGCACGACGAGACCCACCACCGAGCGCGAACAGCCGAGCTTCTCGAGCTTGAGCATCAGTTGCGGCAGCGCGGCTTCGGAAGAACTCGTGCCGAGCACGATCAGCATTTCTTCCTTGATGTACGCGACGAAGCGCAGGATGTTGAAACCAACCGCGCGCGCGATGATGCCGAGCACCACCACTACGAAGACGATCGACGTCAGATAGAACGTACCGATCAGCTTCAGCAGCGGCACCAGCGACCCCACACCGTACTTGCCGATCGTGAACGCCATCGCACCGAACGCACCGATCGGCGCAAGCTTCGTGATGATGCGCACCACACCGAACAGCACCGTCGAAATCCCTTCGATGAAGTCCGTCACCACCTTGCCGCGCTCGCCGAGCGTAGCCAGCACGCTACCGAACAGCATCGCCACCAGCAGGATCTGCAGAATCTCGCCCTGCGCGAAGGCCGACGAAATCGTGTCGGGAATGATGTGCATCAGGAAGTCGACGGTCGTCTGGCCGTGCGCCTTCGCGGCGTACGAGGCGACCGCCTTGGCATCGAGCGTGGTCGGATCGACGTTGAAGCCGACACCGGGCTTGAGCACGTGCGTCGCGATCAGGCCGAGCAACAGCGCGAACGTCGAGACGATTTCGAAGTACAGCAGCGCCTTGCCGCCAACCCGGCCCACCTTCTTCATGTCCTGCATCCCCGCGATGCCGGTGACGACCGTACAGAAGATGATCGGACCGATCACCATCTTGATCAGCTTGATGAACGCGTCGCCGAGCGGCTTCATGTCGACGGCAAATGCCGGCGAGAAGTGACCGAGCACGACGCCGATGATGATCGCGGCGATCACCTGGACATAGAGAATTTTATAAAAGGGTTTCTTCACGATGGTTCCTGCAATGTGGATGAGCCGAAGCAGAGGCCTGCCACGCTGCGCATCACGCGAACGAATCAACGCACGCCTGTGCACGGCAGTCGGGCCGCGACAAGACGATGGTTCTAGCGATACCGGGAAGTGAATTTGGACATCGGTTGTCTCCTTGCTTTAGTTTGTCGGGCCTTGGCGGCCGCCTACGCTTTTTGCAAGGGTGATGCCAGCTTGATGATGTGCCGTTGGCTTTGATTTATATGGTTTTTTTTGTGTCGACTCGCGTGCGCCGTCCGGGTTTCCGGAAAACCGGAACGTGAGCGTCGGAGAATCCGGACGATGTGGGCCCTGTGCCTTTCGTCGTCACTCGGCGAAAAAAATGCCTTTCTCGCGGGAGAAAGGCATTTCAGGGAGATCTCAGCGACTTTATTTTCGTGTGAGCCCGGAGGTCGGTCCGAACCCACAGCGGGATGTTAGGAGGTTTCCTGCGGCGGGTCTTATAACTATTGTTAAACCGCCGCGACGCTCACGCGCCTTCTTCTAGCACCAGCAGATTGTCGTGCGAGAACCCCAGCGCAACGGGCTGCCCCCGTTCCGGCAGGCAGCGATTCGGATCGTTGAACACATCGAGTGAAATCACCGCATCCTTCACACGCGTCCTGATCCGCACCACCGCGCCGAGAAAATTCACTTCTTCGACCGTTGCGTTCAGCGTGTTGCGTCCCGGTGCTGCCGGCTCCAGCACGATCGCTTCGGGCCGCAACGCGAGCAGGCGCTGCTTGCCTGCATCGTTAGCCGGCAGTTCGCGCGAAGTCGTGAGCTCCTGCCCGTCGACTGCCATGCGCCCCTTCGCCGGATCCACCACCTGACCCGACAGAATATTCAGCGTCCCGACAAACGATGCAACGAAACGCGTGCGCGGATAGTTGTAGATCTCCGACGGCGTGCCAACCTGTTCGACGCGCCCCTCGTTCATCACCACGATGCGATCGGAGATCGACAGCGCTTCTTCCTGATCGTGCGTGACGAAGATCGACGTGATACCGAGTTCGCGCTGCAACGCGCGGATGTCCTGACGCAGCGAAATGCGGATCTTCGCATCGAGCGCCGACAGCGGTTCGTCGAGCAGCAGCACCTGCGGCTTGCCGGCCAGTGCGCGAGCCAGCGCCACACGTTGCTGCTGCCCACCCGACAGCTGCCACGGATAACGCTCGCCAAGCGAAGGCAGGCTGATCAGCTTCAGCATCTCCTCGACGCGCGCGCGGATCTCGTCCTGCGGCCGGCGCGCAACGCGCAGACCGAAGCCGATGTTGTCGGCCACCGTCATGTTCGGAAAGAGGGCATACGACTGGAACACCATACCGACCTTGCGCTGCCGCGTCCGCAGATGCGTAACGTCGCGCCCATCAAGCTTTATCGTGCCGCGTGTCGGACCTTCGAAGCCCGCGATCATGCGCAGCACGGTCGTCTTGCCACAGCCCGACGGCCCAAGAAACGTGATGAACTCGCCGCGCTCGATCTTCATGTCGAAGTGATGCAGCGCGATGTTCGTCCCAAAGGACTTGTGCAGGTTGTCGATCTCGAGAAATGCCATGATGCGTCGTCCCAGTTCTTCAGGTCTTCTGTCCGGCCAGCGAGCGCGCCGAACCGAACACCTGGATCAGCCCCATCGAGGCCCACGTGACGACGAACGCGATCACCGCGAGCGCCGACGGTTCATATGCGCGATTCGCACCGATCAGTTGCAGGTACGGTCCGAACGCGGGCCGGTCGAGCAGGCTCGCCAGCGTGAATTCGCCGATCACCACAGCAAAGGTGAGAAACGCGCCCGAGAGAATGCCCGAGCGGATGTTCGGAAAGATCACCTTGAAGAGGATCGTCGTCCAGTTCGCGCCTAAGCATTCGGCGGCTTCGGTCAGTGCGCGGATATCGACCGCGCGTAGCCCCGCATCGACGGCGCGGTACATGTACGGCAGCGACAGCGTGACGTAGCCGAGTACCAGCAATAAGTCCGTCGCGCGTTCGTTGCCGGTGAGCGGCAGGATCGAACTGCTGTTGTAGATGCGCAGATAGCCGAACACGATCACGATGGCCGGAATCACCAGCGGCAGCAACGTGATGAACTCGACGAGCGGGCGCAGTTTAGGCAGGCGCAACTGCACCCAGTACGCGGTCGGCACGACGAGCAGAATGCCGACGATGATCGTCAGCACCGCCATCAGCATCGAGTAGCCGAACGACGCCTGGAAGCGCGGATCGGCGAGCACCACGCGGTACGCGTCGAAGCTGTAGGTGCCGCGGCGCATGCGCAGGCTGAATTCGAAAGTGGCGATCAGCGGAATCAGAAAGTACAGCGAACCGACGATCATCGCGGTCCATGCGCCTACGCGCGACTGGCGTTTCATCGACGGCCCCTTTCGGCGCGCGAGCGCAGCCAGATGTAGCCGCCGTTCGACAGGCCGGTGACGAGGATCATCCCGAGTGCGAGTGCGTAGCCGAGGTTCTGGTTATGCAGCACGTCGCCGCGAATCTGCGCGTACAGCAGGATCGTCACGATGTTCAGCGAGCTGCCGGTCAGCGCATACGCAGTTGCGACCGCGCCAAACGAGTTCGCGAACAGCAGCAGCGCTGCGCCGAGCACGCTCGGCCACAGCACCGGCAGCGCAACGTAGCGCCAGTACTGCGATGGTGTGCCGCCCAGACAGTCGCACGCTTCGCGCCATTCGCGCTTGAGGCCATCGAGTGCCGGAGTGACGATCAGCACCATCAGCGGAATCTGGAAGTACAGATAGGTCAGCGTGAGGCCCCAGAAGCTCAATACGCTAAAACCCGTCGAATACAGGTTGAAGTCGAGATACTTCTTCAGCAGCATTGTGACTAGCCCGACGCGACCGAGCGTACAGATAAACGCGAACGCCAGCGGCACGCCGGCGAAGTTCGACGCGACGCCGGAGAACGTCATCAGCGTCGGACGAATCCACGAAGGCAGCTTGCCTTGCACTGCTGCCCACGCGAGCAGCGAACCGATGAACGCGCCGCCAAGCGCCGATGCGGCGCTTACCTTGACGCTGATCCAGTACGCGTCGAGCACGCCTGGCTGCAGCAACTCGCGAAAGTTCTCGAGCGTGAAATGGCCTTGCGGATCCTGGAATGCGCCGACGATCAGGAAGCCGGTCGGCAGGATCAGAAACAGCACCGCGAAAATGAAGAACGGCATGACGCCGATCCAGCTCCAGAGCGGCGACGCGCGCCCTGGACCGTTGACCTGCGGCGTCGGACTCGGCACGGGCGGAACCAGTAGGTCCGCGGGCCCGGCTCCGGCCTCGGATGAAGCGCTCATAGCTCACCCCGAAAGGGCTTACGGGTTAGCGTGCAAGAGTGACTGCACATCGCCCGCGGCTGCCATGCGCTGCGCGGCTCGCCGACAGCGCGAGCCTGCGTTCGCAAGACAGGTCGATGCATCTGACTGATGCGTTTGCCGGTACCGGGCACGGACACCCGGTACCGCTCCTGCTTTTACCTGACGGGGCTTACTTCACGTTGGCGCCGACCGCCGTATCCCACTGCTTCGTGATCGTGTCCTTGTACGCGTCCTGCTGCGACAGCGTCGGGAACACCGCGTTCTTGTACGCGCTAGCCGGCGGCAGCTTGTCGAGCAGCGCTTGCGGGACTTTCTTGGCGGCAACCAGCTCGTTGTAGCGGATCGGATGGCAGTAGCCGGCCAGCCAGCCGATCTGGCCTTCGTCCGAATAGAGGTATTCCATCCACAGCTTCGCGGCATTCGGATGCGGCGCATACGCGCTGATCGCCTGTGCGTAGACACCGGCAACCACGCCCGTCTTCGGCACGACGACCTGGACCTTCGGATTGCCCTTCAGCGTGTCGCGATCGGCGAGCGCGTTGTAGTCCCAACGCACGATGATCGGCGTCGTCCCTTGCGCAAGCGATGCGGCCTTGCCGATCACCGGTACGAAGTTGCCGCGCTTGTTCAGTTCGGCGAAGAATTTCAGACCGGCATCGGCGGCTTTCGATGCATCGCCCTTTGCCTGCGACAGACCAGAAGCGTAGATGCCCTGGATCGCCTGGTTCGCCGCGCGCGGATCGCCGGCCAGCGACACGGCGTTCTTGTATTCGGGCTTGAGCAGGTCCGACCAGTCGGTCGGCACCTTGTCGATCATGTCCGCGTTGACTTCGAACGACAGCACACCGTAGTAATCGCCGTACCAGTAACCTTCCGGATCTTTCGATTCGGCCGGAATCGAGTTCCACGTCGATACCTTGTACGGCTGCAACAAACCTTGCGCCTTGGCGGTCGGTCCGAACGACAGGCCGACGTCGATCACGTCCGGCGCTTGCGGCCCTTTGTTGCCCTTGTTCGCCTTGATCGCTTCGACTTCATCGCCGGAACCCGCATCCGGATTCAGCTCATTGATCTTGATGCCGTATTTTTTCTGAAAGCCCGCGATCAGCGCGCCATAACCGCACCAGTCGTGCGGCAGGGCAATCGTGGTCAACTGACCTTCCTGCTTCGCGGCGGCCACCAGCGCGTCGGACGGCGCAGCGAACGCAACGCTCATACCCCCCGCCGCGACGCCCGCAACGGCCGACAGCGAAACAAAACGGCTTAACTTCGTGCGGTTCATGGTGTTCCCATCCTCTGCCGAAAATTGCTACGTTGATGAATGTGTCCGGACTTCGCGCCTTCACGCAACGGCGCGCGCGTCGCCAGCGATGATATCGATGCGATCGGTACAGATCATGTCGACGCCCCAGCGCACGAGCTCTTCCGCGCGCGCCGGATCGTTGACGGTATAGGTCAGTACGCGCAGGCCCGCCGCGTGAATCGCCTTGACCTGCTCTTCTGTGATCCGCTTGTGATCCGTATGCAGCGATACGCAATCCAGTTCGCGCACGATGCGCAGCCAGTCGTCGGGCAGCGCATCGAACAGCATGCCGCGCGGTAATTCCGGAACGGCATCGCGTGCGGCGGTGAGCGCTTCGATGGAGAACGACGACAGCAGCGGCGGCAGCGTTGCCGATTGCCACAACGTGCGCGCAGCCTGCGCGACGAGCGTCCCGGTCAGCGCGTCGCGCCCGTGGCACGGCTTGATTTCGATGTTGGCGGCTATGCCCTCGCGCGCGCAGCGCGCGGCGACGTCGGCCAGAGTGGGCAGCCGCGTGCCGGCAAAGTCCGGTCCGTACCACGAGCCGGCGTCGAGCGCGGCGAGTTGCTGCCAGCTATGTTGCGCAGCAGCGCCGTGGCCGTTGGTCGTGCGATCGAGCAGATCGTCGTGCAGCAGGAAGACGGTGTTATCCGCGGAAAGCTTCGCGTCGAACTCGATCATCCGGTAGCCGTAACGGATACAGGCGTCGAATCCTGCCAGCGTGTTCTCGGGCGTCAGCGATCCGCCAATCCGGTGAGCAACGCGCGCCGGATAAGGCCACGTGCCGCGTGCATCCTGCGTGCTCTCCTCTTTCACGTCCCGTCACCCTTTTCAATGAGCTTGATCGACCCGTCGGCCCCGCCGCTGCCAGCCTCCTGCAGCCGCCGGCCAGGCGCCGCGCTGCAGTGCACCTAAAGCGTTCGTGCGCACCGGTACAACCGGTGGCCCCGCCGATCGCCATCGCAGTATGTCCAGCTAAAACGACACGCAGTTTACCGAAAGCGACATCGATTGTTCGAAAGCAGACACATCCCTTCCTTTCCGAACATCCGATTTTCGAAATGCGCACCGAATCGCCAATCTGCGAAGGCTAAATTCAAATACACAACTATGCAAGCTGCCAAAAAAATACAACACGCGGCGGATAAAATAGTACGCTCGACATCTGTCTGACATACCCGAATGGCAGTGATAGGTATGCGCAGCACGCTTAATCTTCCTAACTTTGCGCCGGGATCCAAGGCATGTGGCAGAAAGACCGTCATCAACGAATCCGCGCCCTGCTGTCGACGCTGCAACGGGTATCCACCGAACGCATCATGGCGGACCTCGATGTTTCGCGCGAAACCGTGCGGCGCGATCTGCTCGACCTCGAAGCGTTGGGCGAGCTGCGGCGCGTACATGGCGGCGCGGTACGACCCGGTGACGAAGCGCCGATCGCGGAGCGCGCGCATACCCACGTCAAGTCCAAGAACGCGATCGCAAAAGCGGCAACCGGAGTGATCGCAAGCGGCCAGACGCTCTTCATCGATGCGGGCACCACCACTGCGCTACTCGCCGAAGAACTGGCGAAGCTCGCCAATCTGACCATCGTCACCAACTCGATCGATGTCGCGCTGAAGCTGCGCGGCTCTGCCGAACCGGCGGAAATGTCGAACGAAGTCATCCTGCTGGGCGGCTCGATCAGCGAACGCGCGTTCGCCACCACGGGCGCGACGACGATACTCGACATCCGACGCTATCGCGCCGACGTCGCGCTGCTGTCGCCAACCGGCGTCGACGTGCGCAGTGGTGCGACGAACTTCGATCACGCCGAATCGGAAGTCGCGCGTGCGATGGTGGACTGCGCGGACAAGATCGTGATCCTCGCGGACTACAGCAAGATCGGCCAGCGTAGCCGCGTGTCGTATTGCCCCGCCGAACGTATCGACGTGCTGATTACCAACAGCAAGGCGACTGACGTGCCCGACTTCGCACCGCTGAAGAAGAAAGTGCGCAAGGTGATCATCGCCTGAGCGCGACGTACAGGTAGCTCATTCCTTCACGTGCATCGTGTCGAGCGCGCGCTTGCGCAACCGCGTTTCGCGCAGGGCGCCTGCTGCGTCGAGCACCGGGTAGGCCGTCGAACAGAACAGCGAGTTGAGCCGCTTCATGTCGCTGATCAGGTCCAGATGCAGCGCACTGGTTTCGATGCTGCGCAGCGTCTGCCCAGCTAGCCGGTCGACGTGCGCATACGAATAGGCGCGTTCGAGATCGCGGAAACGTTCCTTCTCCGCCAGCAAACGCTCCGCACAGCGCAGGTCGTTGTTCAAAAACACCGATAGCCCAAGCTGCAGATTGCTGACGAGCCGCGTATGCAGGTCCTCGAGTTCGCCGAGCCCTTCCTCCGAAAACGACAGACGATGCGAGATCTTTTTCTCTTCGATATCGCTGACGATGCGCTCGATGATGTCGCCCGCGTGTTCGAGGTTGATCGTCAGCGCGATGATGTCGGTCCAGCGACGGCTATCGGGCTCGTCGAGCTGTTCGCGGGAAATTTGCGCGAGGTAGGTCTTCACAGCTGCATAGAGATGATCGATGTCGTCGTCCATGCGGATCGTTTCGCGCGCTTTCTGCAGGTCGTTGTGGTGCAGCAGCTCGGCGACGTTATCGAGCATCGCGCGAACGATGTCGCCGACACGCAGCACTTCACGGGCAGCGTTTGCGAGCGCGAGGCTCGGCGTAGACAGCGCGGCCGCGTCGAGATGCAGCGGACGGATCTCGCCGTTCGGCACGGCACGATCGGGCAGCAGGCGCTCGCAGATGCGCCCGACCGGATCGATCAGCAGCAGGCACGCGCAGCAGCGCAGCGTGTTGTAGATCAGGTGAAAGCCAACGGTCGCTTCGCGCGGATTGGCGATCAGCACCGGCAGCCCGCGCGCGAGCAACGGCGCGAACGGCAGGATCAGTAGTGCGCCGGCGAACTTGAACGCGAGGCTGCCGAGCGCAAGGCGTCGCGCCGCGGCGTTCTGCGCCAGCGTACCGAACAGCGCCAGCATGCCGCTACCCAGATTCGCGCCGATCACGAGGCACAGCGCGACCTTCAGCGAGATCACGCCTGAGGATGCAAGCGTCGCCGTCAGCAGCACCGCGGCGAGGCTCGAGTACGAGATCATCGCGAATGCCGCGCCGACCAGCGCATCGAGCATCGTGTCGCCGGTCAGCGCGCCGAACATCACGCGTACGCCGGCGCCGCTCATCATCGGTTGGGCGGCTTCGACGATCAGATGCAGTGCGAGCAGGATCAGGCCAAGGCCGATCGCGGTCCGGCCCACCTGGCCGAGACGCGTCTGCTTGCGCGACAGGAACACCGGCACGCCAAACAGCACGAGGATCGGCGACAGCCAGGACAGATCGAGCGTCAGCACACGCGCCATCAGTGCCGTACCGACGTCCGCGCCGAGCATGATCGCGAGGCCGGATGCGAGCGGCAACAACCCCTGGGCCGCAAACGACATCACGATCACCGCGGTCGCATTGCTGCTCTGCACGAGACTCGTCACACCGATCCCGGCGAGAAACGCCTTCAGACGACCATCGGTACTACGCCCGAGCACGCGGCGCAGATCGGCGCCGAGTACGCGAAGGATGCCGGTGCGTACGATATGCGAGCCCCACACGAGCAGGGCAACCCCGGACAGCAGATTAAGAAGAATCAACATGGCTGACTACGCTTTCGATACCTTCGGCCACAACGGTCTCCGGCGGCCGGCTTGAAGCGACCCGGCGTTTATGACAGTAGTGTTGCACATTTTTGCCATATTGTAATTTTGTGCATTTAAATATAGGATCGCCACGGCGTGCGACGGGCACGCTATATCGTCGGTAACGCGGCGCGATGCCGCGCCGACTGACCACTGCTGGGGAGAGAAGTAATGAGCCGCAATCTTGCGCTGTTCGATCTGGACCACACGCTGCTGCCGCTCGACAGCGACCAGTCGTGGGCGCATTTCATCGCAGGGTTGGGGATCGACGGGGCGCAGCAGCACGCCGATGAAATCGACGCGTACTACCAGCAATACGTGGCCGGTACGCTCGATATGAACGACTACCTGAACTACACGCTTGCGCCGCTAGCGCGTCATTCGCGCGCGCAGCTCGATGCGTGGCATGCACAGTTCATGGAACAGGTGATCGTCCCGGCCATCCGTCCTGCCGCGCTTGCGTTGCTGCGCCGGCATCTCGATGCAGGCGACCTGTGCTGCATCGTGACCGCGACCAACGTGTTCGTCACGGCGCCGATCGCCAAGGCGCTCGGCATCGAACACCTGCTCGGCATTGAGATCGGCACCGAGGGCAACGACCCGGCCGCGCGCTATACGGGTGCCGCGACCGGTATACCGAGTTTTCGCGAAGGCAAGATCGTGCGCACGAACGAATGGCTCGCATCGCTCGGGCACACGCTGAAGGACTTTCCGAAGAGCTACTTCTATAGCGACTCGATCAACGATGTGCCGCTGCTCGAACGCGTTACCGATCCGGTCGCGACGAATCCGGACGACCGGCTGCGTGTTGTGGCGAAAGAACGCGGCTGGCCGGTGCTTGAGCTATTCGGTGCTGCCTGATCCGGCGCGTGAGCGAGTGCGTGACGTTGTAGTTGCGTGATGTCGCAGTTGCGCGATGTTACGCACGCCCTTTCCACGGCACGAGCCGACGTTCAAGCGCACGCATCCCGAGATCGAAGATCCACGCGATCAGACCGATTAGCACAATCCCCATCACGACGACATCGGTGCGCAGAAAGCTCGATGCGTTGAGCACCATCTGTCCAAGCCCCGCGGTCGCCGCGACCATTTCCGCGGCGACAAGCGTCGTCCAGCCGAAGCCGATTGCGATACGCAGCCCGGTCAAGATCTCGGGCAGCGCCGCCGGCAATACGACGTGGCGCACGACCTGCGCAAAGCGGCCGCCGAGCGAATACGCGGCATGAATCTGCTCGACGGTTGCGCTGCGCGCTCCCGCGCGTGCGGCCATCGCGATCGGCGCAAAGCAGGCCAGATAGATGACGACGATCTTCGCGGTCTCGTCGATACCGAACCAGATGACGACGAGCGGCAGGTAGGCGAGCGGCGGCAGCGGCCGGTAGAACTCAAGCGGCGGATCGAGCAGCCCGCGCGCGATCCGGCTCACGCCCATCAGGATGCCGACCGGTACCGCGGTTGCCGCGGCCAGCGCGAACGCGCCGAACACGCGCAGCGCGCTCCACGCCAGATGCTCCGATAACGGCAGACCGCCTTGAATGCGGCCGTGCCACGCATCGATAAACGCGGCCCATACTGCTTCGGGTGTAGGCAAAAACAGCGGCGGCAACCAGTGCAGATGCGTGGCGAGCCACCACAGCGCGGCCAGCGTCGCCACCGAGGCCGCGCTCAACGCGGCAGTCGGTCCTTCGCCGGGCATGCGCCATGCGCGTGCGGAACGCCTTGCACGTGTGGTGGGCGTAGCAGTGCGAGTATGTCGCGATGCATGCGACGTGTTGACGTAGACAGCGGGTTCCAGCGCGGGCTGGTTGAGTGAATCGCGCGATGCCGTCATGACACACTCTCCTGCGGCGCACGTTTGTGTAAATGGCGAACCAGTCGTTCACGCCATTCGATGAAATCCGGCGCGGACTTCACCGCGCGCGCATCGCGCGTTTCGACGAAGCGCCGCGCGAACGGCAATGTCCACGTCTGCGCAATGCGACCCGGGCCGGGCGTCATCACGACGAGACGCGTCGCGAGAAACAGCGCTTCTTCGACACTGTGTGTGATGAAAAACACCGTCTTGCCGGTTCGATCCCACACGTCGAGTACGAGCTCCTGCATCGACTCGCGTGTCATTGCGTCAAGCGCGCCCATCGGTTCGTCCATCAACAGCACCTGCGGATCGCTCGCAAGCGCACGCGCAATACCCACCCGCTGCTGCATGCCACCCGAGAGCGCATACACACGCGAATGCGCATACCGCTCGAGCCCGACAAGTGCGAGTACCCGACGCGCAATACGCTCGCGCTCGGCCTTCGGCACCCGCTGAAAGCGCAGCCCGAGCGCGACGTTATCGAGCACGTCGAGCCACGGCATCAACGCGTACTTCTGGAACACGACACCGCGATCGGCGCCAGGTCCTTCGACCGGTTCGCCGTTCAGCAGAATCTCGCCTTCACCGGGCGCAATGAAACCGGCGATGCAGTTGAGCAACGTCGTCTTGCCGCAGCCCGACGCGCCGAGCGCCACGACGAATTCGCCGGGTTCGATATGCAGGTCGACGTCCTGGAGCGCGACGGTCGGCGGTGTGCCGCGCGCACCGGGATAAGCCACCGATAGATGCCGGATTTCGAGTCCGCTCATGTCATGCCCGGCTCAAGGCGTCGCATGTTGCACGAACTGCGGATCGACGCCCACCGAATAGTCGGGCAGCACGTTCTGAATCGTGCCCTGCGCTTTCAGGAAAGTCGCGGTTGCCGCCAGCGATTTCGCCGCGCCCGACTGCGCGCCGCCACCGAGCCATACGTTCGATGCCTGCTCGGCCGGCGTCGGAAACGCGTAGAGCGCGAGGCTCGCGGGCACGTCCTGCGCGTTGGCGCCGGACTCCTTCGCGACCGCGACTACCTGCGGCGATGCGGCATTCCACGCAGCACTGTGCGCACGATAGTCCGCATCGGTCGAGGCGAGCACCTTCACGAAGCGCGCGACGAAGTCCGCGTTATCGCGAGCGAAGCGCCGATCGACGACAAAGCCATCGAAGGTTGCCTTGCCCGTCTCGCGAGCGACCTGCCCCGACGTGATCAGCACCTTGCCGTTCTGCTTCACCTTGGCGAGCACCGGATCCCAGATGTAGGTCGCGTCGATGTCGCCGCGCGCCCATGCCGCCGCGACTTCAGGCGGACGCAGGTTGACGATCTTCACGTCCGAGGGATTGACGCCGGCATTCTGCAGCGCGACGAGCGTATGGAAATGCGAAGTGGACACGAACGGCACACCGATCTTCTTGCCCTTGAGCCCCGCGATGCTCGATACCCCCGAACCATCGCGCGCGACGAGCGCCTCGGCATCGTTGATGTTGTCGAGAATCCAGAACAGCGAGATGTCGACGCCCTGCGACAAGCCGGCCGCGATCGGGCTCGAACCTGCTTCGCCGAGTTGTACCGAGCCCGACGCGAGCGCGCGGATCACATCGGCGCCGCTGCCCAGCTTGCGGTAGGTGACCTTGTAGCCGGTGGCTTTCTCGACGGCGCCGGTGGCCTGCGCATAGCGCCACGGCACGACCATGTCCTGATAGGCAATGACGACCTCGCGCGTGTCGGCGTGCGCGGTGTTGGCGAGCGACGCCGACAGCGCTAAAGACGCCAGTGCAGCCGCGAGCGGACGAAGGAATCGGTTCATCTGGAAGCCCCGTTGGATCAGGATGTCTAAAAGGCTTCCGACTATAGGGAGTTTGCCGACGCGCGGTTCTAATTAATCCGCGATTGCTAATGACGGCGTTCGAGCATTGCTTTTCGCGTTGGGGTGGATGGTCGCGAGGGCGGCGGCGTATGAATGGCCCTATGCGGCAGACGATGCGATGCGGGTTGCATGTCCCGAGAGCGCGACGAGCCATGGATGTCGGCGTGATCGTAGAAACACGCGAAGTCGTCGCGTAGCCCACTGGTTCGCGTGACGCGCGATTACTTCGGTTTGCACGCGAAATACACTCACCACGCGAAGTAACGTGATCCATCCCTAAACGCCACTCGCTCGTACTATGAGAACAGAACGATCCTCGAGCCTGCCCGATCTCAATCTGCATCGGGGAAACGAATCGACGGGAACGGCTCCGCTAACGACGCAGAACCAGCAGCAGACACAGCGCGCATTGATCGAGGGCGCGCCGCGACCTATGGAGAACAGGCTACCGCCCGGCGATCGACGCCGCCGCGCATCCTTGCCGGCAGTTGTCACGGCGACAACAACGCCTGCCGCGGAGACCATCGCGGAGACCACCGCGGCGCCCGCCGTGGAGAGCGAAGAGCAGCGCACTGCCCGCGAACAGGGCATTCGCGACCAGCTCACCCGCTATTTCGAGCCGCACTATAAGGGCGGCGAAGCGGGCGGCGATGAATCGAACCGTGCGGATCTCAATGCTTTAATCGAGAACCGCGTGGCTGGACTTCTGGAAATGGGCGAGTCAGACGCAACGATCCAAAAGACATTCTCGAAGGGAGACTCGTTTGGCACGACGAGCGCAGTCGCAAAGGGTGCCATAGGCTCAGCCGCGTTCGGCACGGCGTCGCGCCTGCTCGATACGAAACCCGAGATCGGCAATACGATCGTGTCGGGCCTCAACGTGCTGCCGGGCGTCAAGAACGCGCCCGACTCTTTCAAGGGTGGTGTCGCCGCGGGTCTCTTTTCGGGCGCCATGGACCATGTCAGCGGAGAGGCGCTCAATCCCGCAATGGAAGCGCGGGGTGGCATTGACTGGTTGGCGCCCGATCGGGACAGGCTCGACCCGGTCATGCAGAACGCGCTGGACGCGGCAACGCCCAGCATGCTGGGAAAGATGATCCGCAAAGCTGGCACGATCCAGTCATTCACGGCACGCAACGCCGTGGAACTCGCCGTCGTTCCGGGGATCGCCGCTGCGGGCTTCCCCGGGGCCGCGGCAACGGTTACGTCGGGGATAGCCGCTCTCGGCTCGATGGCCGCCGGCGCGGCCACCAGTGCGGGCGACCGCTACGTCGCAAAGAGGGACCATCTCATCGGCCCGGAATACCTGCTGGCGCGAGACGACTGGCGAGAACAGTACACCGCGCTCAAGGCCGCGACGTGGAAGGGCGAGGCCGCGAACGGTGCCGGCCGCGTCGCGGACGCTCTGACCAGGATTCCCGCAGCGATCATCGCCGCACCGCATACGTACACGACGGCGACCAGTGTCGCGACTAACGTCGGTGCGCTCGGACTCGGCCTCGGTTTCGTCAGCCTGGCGACCACGGCCACGGGTGCGCTTGCGCGGAGTCAGGGCGCGAGCGAAGGGGTCGCCGAGTTCGCCGAGCAAGCAGTACACCTTGGAACGTCAGCGCTTGTGTTCGGGTCGTGGACCACGCTCGCGGAGGGCACCGAATCGGCCGTGGGTGCCATTCGCGGCGGATTGAACGCGGTGAGCGATCTCGCACGCAGAGGTGTATCGACGTCGGTACTGAAGAGCGCAGAAGTAGTGGGCGATGGCTCCGATATAGCCGCGAAGAAGGTGGTGGAAGGCGCCGATTACACGGGCAAGAAACTCGTGAGCGCGGGCAACGCCGTCGTCAGGGGCGGCGAGCAGGCGATAGAAAAGACCAGCGCTTTTGTGACCGAGGTGAGACCGATGGTGACCGGCGCAATGAATAATCTGGGCGAACGGATGGCCAACCTCCGTCGCAGACAAGTCCCCGCTGCGGGGGACCTGGAGAATCAGCAAACCGAGGCGCACCCCCTCGGCACTATGCCTGGAGCGTTTCCGGAGTAGCGGGATATCGCGCCCATCGGGAGCAATCCGTAAAGTGCAGATGGCCGGGGTTGGCCCCCGGCAGCGAATCAACCCATCTCGCTGCCGGTAATCTTCACTTACTTGTGCAGATCTACGACACCCGCCCCATGTGCCTGCAAATCGGCGTGATAGCTCGAGCGCACCATCGCACCGACCGCAGCATGCGTGAAGCCCATCTTGTACGCCTCTTCCTCGTACATCTTGAACGTATCCGGATGCACGTAAGCACGCACCGGCAGATGGTGTTCGGACGGTTGCAGATACTGGCCGATCGTCAGCATATCGACGTCGTGCGCGCGTAGATCGCGCATCACCTGAAGAATTTCCTCTTCGGTTTCGCCAAGGCCGACCATCAGGCCGGACTTCGTCGCGACATCGGGATGCAGCGCCTTGAAGTCCTTCAGCAGCTTCAGCGAATGCGCGTAGTCGGAACCCGGGCGCGCTTCCTTGTAGAGACGTGGCACCGTTTCGAGGTTGTGGTTCATCACATCGGGCGGCGCGGCGTTGAGAATTCCCAGCGCGCGGTCCAGACGGCCGCGGAAATCGGGCGTGAGAATCTCGATGCGCGTTGCCGGCGACTGCTCGCGCACCTGGCGAATACATTCCACAAAGTGACCCGCACCGCCATCGCGCAGATCGTCGCGATCGACGCTCGTAATCACCACGTACTTCAGTTTCAGCGCCGCGATCGTGCGGGCGAGATTGACGGGCTCGTCGGTATCGAGAGGATCGGGGCGGCCGTGGCCGACGTCGCAGAACGGGCAGCGGCGCGTGCACTTGTCGCCCATGATCATGAACGTCGCCGTGCCCTTGCCGAAGCATTCGCCGATATTCGGGCAGCTTGCTTCCTCGCACACCGTGTGCAGGTTGTGCTCGCGCAGGATCTGCTTGATTTCGGAGAAGCGCGAGCTACCGGTCGCGGCCTTCACGCGAATCCATTCCGGCTTTTTCAGCTTTTCGATCGGGATGATCTTGATCGGGATGCGCGCGGTCTTGGCCTGTGCCTTCTGTTTCGCCGTGGCGTCGTAGACAGCGGGAGCGTCGGTGGGGCGGCAGTAGCGCCGGCGAGGTTCGCGGTAGCGTCAGTCATTCGTTCGATCCAGTCAGGCGGTGACGGCACCGGCCTGCGGTTGGGCGGCTGCGGTGCTGCCGTCGAGGTTTGCGGTAAGGCGGGCTGCAAGGGTGCCGGCTACGTCGTTCCAGCCGGCAGCGACGCCGAGCGTCGCCATATCGACTGTTTCGAGCCCGGCGTAACCACAGGGATTGATAGCCAGAAACGGCTGCAGATCCATCGCGACATTCAGGCTGACGCCGTGATAGCTGCAGCCGTTGCGGATCTTCAGCCCGAGGGCGCCGATTTTCGCGCCGCCATGCGGCCCTGCGTGCGGGCCGGGCGCCACATAAATGCCGGGCGCGCCCGCCTTGCGTTCTCCGGCGAGATTATACGCCGCGAGGGTATCGATCACGGCCTGCTCGATCCGTGTGACCAGTTCGCGCACCATCAGCTTGCGCCGTCGCAGGTCCAGCAGCAGGTATGCGACAACCTGCCCCGGCCCGTGATACGTGATCTGCCCGCCCCGATCCACCTTGACGAGCGGAATGTCGCTGTCGGCGGCGAGCAGGTGGGCGGGGTCGCCGGCCTGGCCGAGCGTGAAAACCGGGAGATGTTCGACGAGCCAGATTTCGTCGGGGGTGTCGGCGGTACGCTCGTCGGTGAACGCGCGCATGGCCGCGAAGCTGGTTTCGTAGGCTTCCACGCCGCGCCAGCGCAGCACCGGAGCCGGAACGGCAAGCGCCGTCTGGACGTTCGCGCTGGCGGCGTCAGGGGCAATCGGGCTGGGAGAGGGGGAGGAAGGCAAAACCGGCGAAGCGCACATAGTTTCGGCAGTTTACCGAAAACCGTGGCACCTCGCCGGAGGCACGCCATATCGCTACGGAACGTCCGGGCCGGTTCAAGTCGGTTCAGACCGGCTCAAACCGTGCGCCAGCCGTCCCGCTGCAGATGCATCGTCAGCCGCTCGACGATCCGCCCCAGCCAGCCGCGTACGCGCTGGTCGCAGCGACCGGGTACCGAAAAGGCGACGTTCGCAGCCAGGTCGCTCTCGGCGCTGAGCCACAGCCGCTCGCCGCTGCGCAGCCGCAACGTATGGCCCGGCTGGAGCCAGTAGTCCCGGGTGTCGTCGCTGCGCGTCACCCAGACAGGGCCGCCGCTAATCGCCAGCCGCGTGCTGCGCGTGACCCGCATCGGTACGGTTTCGCCGGACTTGATTTCGAACACGATACTAGAGGAAATTTCTCGCATGACAGACTCCGCAAAGGCTCGTTGACTGACTACAATCCTAGGCGTAACAAGGGATTGCGCATAACGATCAATTCTCACGGCTATGTGAGCCAGATTGCGATGGACCGACCACCATGGACCTACGACAGCTCCCCGCGCTGAACGCCATCAAGGCATTCGAGGCCGCCGCCCGGCACGAGAGCTTCTCGCGCGCCGCCGACGAGCTCTTCGTCACCCACGGCGCCGTCAGCCATCAGATCCGCGCGCTCGAAGCGGAGCTCGGCATTGCGCTGTTTTCCCGCGACGGCAAGCGCGTCCAGCTCACCGATGTCGGGCGACGCTACGCGACCCAGGTGCGCGCCGCGCTGACGGCCCTTGTCGACGCGACGCAGGCCATCCGCGGCGGCGACCGCGAGCGGCGGCTGGTGGTATCGATGCTGACGTCGTTTGCCGCGCGCTGGGTAACGCCGCGCCTCGGCAGCTTTATCGAAGCCAATCCGCAGTGGGACCTGGAGTTGCTGTCCACCAACGCGCTCGCCGATTTCACGCGCGACGACATCGACGTGGCAATCCGCTTCGGCTACGGCAAATATCCGGGGTTACACGCTGAATTGCTGCTGGAGGAGGTGTTCTTTCCCGCGTGCTCGCCGACCTTCAACGGCGGCAAGCTGCCGAAAGTCCCGACGGATCTCGCGAAATTTCCGCTGCTGCGCTCAGACGACGAGTTGTGGCGCCCGTGGTTCGACGCGGCGGGTTTGAACGACTGGCCGGAGCCCAAGCGCGGGGTGCTGTATGAGGATTCGTCGAACCTGCTGCAGGCTGCGATCGAAGGTCAGGGCACTGCGCTCACGCGGCGCTCGCTGGCTATGCCCGAGGTTGCCGCTGGCCGGCTGGTACGGCTCTTCGACATCGACGGGCCGAGCCCGTGGCAATACTATTTCCTCTGCCAGCCGCAGATGCTGCAGACAGCACGCGTGATGGCGTTCCGCAACTGGGTATTCGAGGAAGTCAGACGGTTCCGGCAACTCTTCGAGCGCGCCTGTCAGGAAGGTCCGCAGAAAGCGGTGAAGGGCGGAAAGACCGGCAAAGCGGAAAAAGCCGCCCGGCCGTCGCTGCAGGTCGAGCCCTGAACGGCTGTTCCGCTCAGAGCACGACCTTGACCATCGGGTGTCCGGTCAGCGCGCGGTAAATGTCGTCGAGCTGTTCGCGATTCACCGCCCGCACCGTCACCGTCAAACCGGTGTAGTTACCGCCGCTCGACGGCCGCACCTCGATGCGCTCAGCGTCGACACTGTTATCGAACTGACGGATCACCGTCACGATCGTCTCGGCGAACTCGGGATGCGACTTGCCCATCACCTTGATCGGGAAATCGCACGGATACTCAATGAGTGATTCTTCGTTCACAGGGCTCATCCTTGACTCCTTGAAACACCGCGCACGGCGTAACCCGACGACGCGCGCGGCGCAACCCGGGACGCCGCGGGTCTTACTTCTTCTTGTTGAACATCAGCATCAGCGAATCCCACACGCGACCCGCTACACCCGCCTGCGGCACTGCTTCGAGCGCGACGACCGGGAATTGCGCAAGCGTCTTGCCGTTGGCGACGAGCTGCACGTTGCCGACCTGCTGGCCGTCCGTGAGCGGCGCGATCAGCGGCGAATTCAGCGTGACCTGCGGCTTCGCCTTGTCGGCGGCGCCCTTCGGCAGCGTGAGGAACTGGTCGCTCTTCACACCAACCTTCACCGTGTCCTGCGCACCCTTGTAGATACGCGCCGTTTCGATCGTCTGGCCGGCCTTGTACAGCCGCACCGTGTCGTACGCGCTATAGCCGTAGTTCAGCATCTTCAGGCTGTCCTGCACGCGGTCGTGTTCCTTCACCTCGCCCATCATCACGGTGACGAGACGGCGCGATGCATCGGGCGTGCCCGGCAGCGAACGCTTCGCGGTCGCGATCAGGCAGTAGCCGGCGGCTTGCGTGTGACCGGTCTTCAGGCCGTCGACAGTCGGATCGATCCACAGCAGACGATTGCGGTTCGGCTGCTTGATCTTGTTATAGGTGAATTCCTTCACCGAGAAGATGCTGTAGTAGTCGGGGAAATCGCGAATGAGGCGCGTGGACAGCAGCGCGAGATCGCCGGCTGTCGTGTAGTGCTGCGCGTCGGGCATGCCGTTCACATCCGCGAAATGCGTATGCGCCATGCCGAGGCGCTGCGCCTCCGTGTTCATCATGTTGACGAACTGCGATTCGCTGCCGCCGACCAGTTCGGCGAGCGCGATCGCCGCGTCGTTACCCGACTGGATGATCATCCCGTAGACGAGATCGTGCACCGTGACCGGCTTGTTCGCTTCGATGAACATCCGCGATTCGTCGTTGCGCACGCGGCGCACCGCTTCGCTCGGCATCACCGTCTGATCCATCGAAATCTTCTTCGTCTGCAGTGCTTCGAAGACAAGGTAGGCCGTCATCAGCTTGGTCAGCGACGCGGGTTCGACGCGCTCGTCGGGGTTGCCCGATGCCAGCACCTGGTTGCTGGTGGCATCGACGAGTACCCACGAACGCGCGTTCACCGCCGGCGGCGGCACCTGCGCGAAGGCCGTGCTCGCGACCAGCGTAGCGGGCAGCAGCACGCCAAGCGTGACGGCACGGCTGAGGGAAGACGGAACGAGGGAGGACAGTGACGAAGAGCCGGGAGTGGAAAAACGCATAGGATCGATTCGGGCAGGGTGAGCTTCGTGCACACAAGGGCACACGCGCAGTGCATGGTTGGGTAGAGCCGGTCGGCAAGCGCAGCGCCGCAAAAACTGTGCGGCGCCCATTGGACTTGCGGCCACGCGATCGGTTCGCGCAGATGCCGGGCATCCGGCGCTGCACGTGCTCTATCGGGCCCGCGCACTACCGGATGGGCGGCGCTGCGCCCAAAAAAGAGCGCTCATTATACGCGCCGCCGTATCGACCGATTCGGGTCGATCAGGGAAAACCGCGAGAAAACAGCGTACATCATGCGAGAAACGGGTTCATCCCGCCAGTGCAATCAGTGCCACGCGTCGACGATGATGCGCTTCAGAATATGCAGCTTGCGATGCAGAAAATGCTCGGCACCCGGAATCACGACGACCGGCAGTTCCTGCGGCCGCGCCCAGTCGTACACCGATTGAATCGGCACCGTATCGTCGGTTTCGCCGTGAATCACGAGCGTATTTTCCGGCACTCGCGCGACTTCCCAGCGACTCGCCGCCGTGCCGACAAACACCACTCTTTCGATCTCCTTGCCGGCCTCGCGCAGTTGCTGCACGACATGCGACAGCACGAACGTGCCGAATGAAAAACCCGCGAGTACGAGCGGCAGATCGGCGTAACCCGGTTGCGCGCGCATGTGATCGAGCACCGCGAGCAGGTCGTCGCGCTCGCCGTGGCCGTTGTCGTGCTCGCCTTGCGTTTGCCCGACACCGCGAAAATTCGAGCGGTACGTGACGTAGTCGAGCTGCACCAGCGTACGTGCAAGCGTCTGCGCGACCTTGTTGTCCATCGTGCCGCCGAAGAGCGGATGCGGATGCGCCACCAGCGCGATGCCGCGCGGTGCGGCGCCGGCTTCGCGCACGGCGTCGGGCAGATCGAGCGCGACCTCGATCTTGCCGACCGGACCGTCGATCAGGAAATTCTGCGTGTGAACGTTCATCGTGTGGCTTACCGGTCGATCAACAGCCGTTCGACGATCTTGCCGTTCGCGAGATGCGAATCGACGATCTCATCGATGTCGGCCTCGTCGACGTACGTGTACCAGATGCCTTCCGGATACACGACGATGGTCGGACCTTCCTCGCAGCGGTCGAGGCAGCCGGACTTGTTGATTCGCACCTGCCCCGGACCCGCGAGGCCCAGTTGCTTGACGCGTTTTTTCGCGTACTCCTGCATCGCCTGCGAGTTGCAGTTCGCGCAGCTCGGGCGTTCTGCGCCGGGATCGCGCTGATTCAGACAGAAGAAGACGTGGTGCTTGAAGAACGAGTCCATGATGGGCCGGAAGTTACGCGCAAATGTGGGGACCGCTGCGGCGCGACGATGCGATACGTTGCACGCGCGCTGCGCACGGCTTGTTGTGCGGTCGATTATAACGAGCGCGGTGGACGCTCGCAGCCGGGAGGTGCCGATCGCCCCGCGACCCGGCGCGGCGGTGGATCCCTACGGTTGCTCAGCGGCCGGCACGCCGCCGTGTGAGCCACGCCCGTTCCGCCGAAAACGCGAGCCACACGAGCATCGCATACGGCCACGTCCACGCGAGCCAGCGTGCGAGTCCATTGAAGTGCAGATAGCGGCCCTGGCGCCAGTCGGCAAGCACGACATCGAAGTACGGATTCACCGGCAGGAGATTCACGCACACCAGCGCGAGGACCAGCGCGCATGCGGCGAGCGTCGCCCGCAACGTAGGCGGCAGAACGAGCGCCAGCAGCGCCGCCACGGTACCGGCCACCAGCCCTGCCAGCGCGCCGGGCGTTGCCCAGTCGAAGGCGAGACCGGACTGCGATTGCAGGAACGTCGCGCCGGCCTTCACGAACAGCGTCAGCGCAATCAGGCCGAGCATCAGGCGCACGCGCGGTGCGCGCGGCCGGATCGGCAGCGATGCGAGCGCTGCCGCCGCAAACAGGTTCAACGCGGTGACGACGGCTTCCCACACGTCGTCCGGCATCCACGTGGCGAGCAATCCGGGCCATGCGGCGACGTGCCACGAAGCCGGCGTCCAGGCGAGCAGCGCGTCCTGCATCGTCGCATCGAAGTTCAGCCACAACACGCGCGGCCAGTCGCCAATGCCGAACAGCAACGGCGCGGGAAACATCGTGGCGAACGGCCATAACCCGGTAAGCGCGACCAGCGCCGCCGCATCGCGCTCGAGCCACAGAAAGCGCAACCGGCGCAATGCGCCGCGATCGAGCAGCGCGCCGGTCGCGGGCGCCATCAGCGCGGCACCGAGCAACGCGCCAAGCGCATTCGCCGTGAGATCGAGGTTCGATGCGACACGTGTCGGCAGATAGGTCTGCACTGCCTCCATCACGCTCGATAGCAACGCGCCCAGCGCAAACCCGAGCGCGATGGCCGATGCGCCACGTCGGCGCGGATAGATCGCGAGCACGACGAGCGCACCGAACGGCATGTAGCCGAGCACGTTCGTCACGACGTCGAAGGCGGTCAGATAGCGGGGAAGCGGATCGTTCAGATAGTCGAACGGACCGAGGCCGAGCGAGCGCCAGCCGGAAAACGGATACCACGACCCGTAGACAATCAGCGCCGCATACAGCCCCAGCGCCTGCCGCGCGAGCGCAGACGGGCGGCGCTGCCACGGCTTGTCGCTCATGCTGCGCTCCAGGGTCCGCGCGGCGCGCCGCTCACGACGCGCCGCTCATCGCCGCTCGCTCATTGCGCGGCCACCAGCGGCTGCACGCCGAGCCATGCGGCAATCTGCGCGATCAGATCGTTGCTCGCTGCGGCGAGCGCGGCGGCACCGCCGGCGGCATCTGGTGAGCTAGCGGGCGCGCGAGCGACGAACGTGTGCTGCCCGATCACCTTGCCGTTCTGGATCAGCGTCGCGCGTGCCGTGACCGCGCCGTGACTTTGCGCCTGTCCGTCGAAGACCTGCTCGAACTCCTCGAGATCGATCTTCAGCACCGGCGCGCGCACCCCGTCCGCGCCGGTCAGCACGGTGCCGCGCGACGACAGCGCAGCGCGTAGACGCTGGGTCAGCAGTTGCGCGGGCGCCATCGTCCAGTGGCTGTTCGAATACGACGAGAGCCGCTGTGCGTCGGCATAGCCGAGGCGATAGACGAGGTGGTCGGAATCGAGTGTCTGCGGTGCGGTGACCTCGAGCACCTTGATGGCGGGCAGCGTGCCAGTGGTGATTGACGGCGTGGCCGGGCCGAGGTCGTAGCGGAAATCGGCGACTGCAGCCGGTGTGCTGCAGCCCGCGAGCAGACTCACGGCGAGCAGCGCAGACAACACAGCACCGACGCCGGCGGAAAAGGAGCGGTCAAGCAAGCGTGACATGGCAGAGTCCTTTGAAATCATTGCGCCGCCGCAGGCACGCGCGATGCCGGCCAGCTAAAGCCTGGCTCGCCGGGGCCCGGTGCAGACGGCGCCGTGCCGAACAGCACACTGCGCGGGTTGTTGCTAAACGCATCGGCGGCGCGATCCACCGAGCGCGCCGCCGACCGCACGTCTTGCGACAGCGAATTCACGCGCGGCAGCGTCTCGTAGCTGACCCGCGCGGACAGATCCTGCAGCGTGCTATCCATCGACGACAGCGCGATACCCGCCTGCTGCGCCGCCGTGCCGACCTTGTTGAGCGGGCCGTCCGAGCGGTTCAGGCTCGTGATCAACTGGTTGGTCGAGGCGAGTGTGCTGTCGAGTTGCGTCAGCGTGCCGGGCAGCTTGCTGACCGTCGGGCCCATCTGCTGGCTCAGCGTCGTCACGCCGTCGGCAGCGTGCTGCAGGCTCGCGGCCGTGGCGAGCAACTGGTTGCGCATGTCGTCGGAGAGCATTGCGTCGACGTCGCCGGCGACCTTTTCGAGCTCCCGCAGCAGCACATCGCCGCGCTCCTGCAACTGGTCGAGCAGGCCCGGATGCATCGGCAGCTGCGCCACGTCCTTTACCGTCGAAGGCAACGGCGCGGGATCGTGGCCCGTATCGTCGAGCTGGATGAACGCAATACCCGTCACACCCTGAAAGCCGAGGCTGCCGAACGTCGAGCGCGTGATCGGCGCATTCTTGTCGACCACGATGCGGATCACGATCTGCCCCGGATGCGAGCGATCGAACTTGATGGTCTGCACCTTGCCGACGTCGAGCCCGCGATACCGCACGGCGGCATCGGTATAGAGCCCGGTCACATTGGTCCGCGCGATCAGGTCGTACGGAATGCGCACCGACCTGTCGACGTTGAACAGAAACGCCGCCACGGCGATCGCGACCAGCAGCGCGACGGTGAAGAGCCCGGCCCAGAAGGCGTGCGATTTGTTTTCCATGGTCAGGTTCCCTGGTTCACAGCGGTAGCTCGGACGACGCCGGCTCGAGCGCGGCCGGCGGCAGCTTCGCACGGCGCTCGGGCGGCAATGCCTGCAGCGCGCGGCGGCCGCGCAGGCCGAGGAAATATTCGCGGATGAACGGATGATCGACGTTCGCGGCTTCTTCGACGGGCGCGGCGACGAGCACCTTGCGGTCCGCGAGCACCGCCACGCGGGTCGACAACGCGACCATCGTATCGAGATCGTGCGTCACCATCACGACCGTGAGACCGAGCGCGCGATGCAGCGTGCTGATCAGTTCGACGAATTCGTCGGAGGCACGCGGATCGAGCCCGGCGGTCGGTTCGTCGAGAAACAGCAACTCGGGTTCGAGCGCGATGGCGCGCGCAATGCCGACGCGCTTGATCATGCCGCCCGACAGCGCGGCCGGCATCTTCGATGCGTGCTTGCACGGCAGACCGACCATCTCGAGCTTGAGCATCACGATATCGCGCAGCAGGTCGTCGGGAATCTTGCCGAGTTCGCGCAGCGGTTGCGCGATGTTGTCGAACACCGACAGCGACGAGAACAGCGCGCCCTGCTGGAACAGCATGCCGGAGCGGCTGCGCATCAGGTGGGCGGCCTCGGGGTCGATCTTCGAGGTGTCTTCGCCGAACACCAGGATGGTCCCCGACGAAGGCCGCTCGAGCCCGAGGATCTGCCGCACGAGCGTGGTCTTGCCCGAGCCCGAGCCACCGACGATCGATACGATCTCGCCGCGCTTCACGTCGAAGTTCAGATGCTGGTGGACGATGTTGCGGCCGTAGCGCTTGGTGAGGTCGCGCACCTCGATCACCGGTTCGGCGATCGAGGGTAGCGGCTGGCCGCGCACGGCGGAAGTGAGTGGCGCGATCATCCGAGCCCCACGTTCTGGAACAGGATCGCGAACACCGCATCCGCGAGAATCACGACCGTGATCGACGACACGACCGAAGTCGTCGTCCCCTCGCCGAGACTCTGCGAGTTCGCCTTGATGCGAAAGCCAAAATGACAACCGACAATCGCGATCAACATGCCGAACACGACGCCCTTGCCGAGGCCGATCCACAGGTTCGCGACCGGTACGACACCCGGCAGCGCGCGCACGAAATACGACATGTCGATGCCGAGCACGATTTTCGCGGCGAGCGCGCCGCCGGTGAGCGCGATGATGTTGGTCCACATCACGAGCAGCGGCATCGCGACAGCGAGCGCGACGACGCGCGGCAGGATCAGCCGCAGACCGTGCGGGATGCCCATCACGCGCATCGCGTCGAGCTCTTCTGTGACGCGCATCACGCCGATCTGCGCGGTGATCGCCGAGCCCGAGCGCCCGGCGACGAGAATAGCCGACAGCACCGGCCCCAGTTCGCGGATCACCGACAGCCCGAGAATGTTCACGATGTACTGGTTCGCGCCGAACAGCCGCAACTGCTGCGCGGACAGATAGCTCAGCACGATGCCGATCAGGAACGCGACGAGCGCGGTGATCGGCAGCGCCTTCGTGCCGGCGCCATAGACGTTCGCGGAAATTTCGGTCCACGGCGTGATCTTCGGATTGCGCGCGATGGCCAGCAGGTCGAGTACGACACGACCGAACATCGCGATGCCGCCCGACAGATGCTCGAAGAACGAGAAGAGCGACAGGCCGAGGCGCGTGAACGGATCGATGCGCGGCACGGCCTCGACCGGTTCTCGGCCGGCGTCGAGTAGCGCGATGCGCTCGAAGATATCGCGCTGCGTGTCGTTCAGCTCGGCGAGTTCCGGCGGCAGCCGGTGGCCCCAGATGCGCCACAGTGCCTGGCCGCCGACGTGATCGAGCCGCTCGACGCGCGACAGGTCCCATTGCACGACCCGCTCCGCGCTACCCGCCAGCGCGCGCAGACGCGGCACCACGTGGCTGCGCGAGCGCGCCAGCGCGAGCGCCGTCCACTGGCCGGAGAGACGGACCACCTTGCCCTGGTTGCCCGCGGTGATGTCGAGGCCGGGGGGAGTGTCGAAGTTCAAGGGTGCGTGGAAGAAAGTGGTTATGGGTTCGAGGCAGCGGCCCGGGTGTCCGCGCCCGGGTTAGCGGCCATTGTAACGAACGCAGCGCGTCGAAAGCGTGGCCGCGCCCGCGGTTGGTCCCTATGGCTACAATACGGGCCATGAACGCTCCCACAAAACCCTCCAGCGGCGCTCCGGCAGACGACTGGCGCATCGACCGGGCCCGCGCTGTCGCGCTGTTCGGCACGCATGCGCAAGACTGGCCGATCGAGATCGTCGAAGAAACCGGTTCGACCAACGCCGACCTGATGGCCACCGTCAAGGCGCTGCCGCGCAAAGCTGGCGCGCTCGTCCGGCCGATCGTGCGGGTCGCCTATCTGCAGACCGCCGGCCGTGGCCGGCGCGGTCGCACGTGGTACGCGGAACCGGGCAATGCACTGCTGTTTTCGGTCGCCTGCGTGCTGCCGCGGCCGCTCGAAGGGCTCGCGGGGTTGAGCCTCGCGGTCGGCGTCGCGCTGGTCGACGGGTTGCGCTCGCTGCCGCTCGGTCCGGCGGCCGGCCAGATCGCCCTGAAGTGGCCGAACGACGTGCTGTTCGAAGGCGACAAGCTGGCCGGCATCCTGATCGAAACCGCCTGGAGCACCGACGATGCCAGCGCGGTCGTGATCGGCATCGGTACCAATGTGAAGGGCGCGGACGCGCTTGCCGCGAAGGTGGGTGCGCTCAATGCTGGCGTGCCGGCGCAGGTGCGTGGCGCGGCGCCGACCGCGCTGTCGCGCGCGTTGCCGACTGCCAATCTCACCGATACGCTCGCCGCCGAACTGAATGCACTCGAACCCGCGCTGCAGCGCTTCGCGACCGACGGCTTCGCGCCGTTCCGCCAGCGCTGGAACGGCTGCCACGCGTACGCGGGCCGCGAAGTAGTGTTGATCGAACAGGGCAAGGAAATTGCGCGCGGCGTGGCGGCGGGTGTCGATGAAAGCGGCCAGTTGCTGCTCGACACCGCGAGCGGCCGCGAAACGATCGCTACCGGCGATGTGTCGCTGCGGCTCGCCAGCGACGGTGCCGCATGAGCGACGCGCTGTTTTTGCTGATCGATGCTGGGAATAGCCGGGTGAAGTGGGCGCTGGTGCGGGCCGACGGCACGCAAGTACAGACCGGCACGTTCGAACATCGCAAGGCGCAGGCCGAGGTCGACGAAACCGCGGATGGCCCTGACTGGTCGCAGCTTCCGGTACCGCGCGGCGCGTGGCTGTCGAACGTCGCGGGCGCCGCGGTCGGGCAACGTATCGACGCATTGCTCGATGCGCACTGGCCCGCTCTGCCGCGTACGACGATCCGCGCGGTCGCCCGGCAATGCGGCGTGACCAATGGCTACACGACACCGTCCGCGCTTGGCAGCGACCGCTGGGCCGGCTTGATCGGCGCGCACGCGGCGTTTCCCGGCGAACATCTGTTGATCGCGACGTTCGGCACTGCGACGACACTCGAAGCGCTGCGCGCGGATGGGAGCTTCGTCGGCGGTTTGATTGCGCCCGGATGGTCGCTGATGATGCGCTCGCTTGGCGAGCACACCGCCCAGTTGCCGACGCTCGACATCCCGTCCGCGCAAGGTTTGCTCAAGGGTGAGAACGGCTCCGGCCCGTCGTTTGCGAGCGATACACTGCGTTCGTTGTCGGCCGGTTGCGTGCTGGCGCAGGCGGGGTTGATCGAGCGGGCGTGGCGCGACTTGCAGGCCGCGTGGCAGGTGCCGGTGCGGCTCGTAGTGGGCGGCGGCGCAGCGATCGAAGTGACAGGCGCGCTGCAGGTGCCGCATACTCGCCATGACACGCTCGTGCTGTCCGGCCTCGCGTTGATCGCCGCCGACGATGCCGCGCGGACCGCATCACCCGTACCATCCCCCTGACCCGCACGCGCCCGATGAACGCAGCCTCATCCTCTCGACGGAGACTTCGACCATGCTGCGCTGGCTGATCGCCATCCTGCTTCTTGCCAATGTGCTCGCGTTCGTTGCGATGCGAGGCGTCTTCGGTCCGTTGCCGGCTGCCGGCATACGCGAGCCGAATCATCTGAACCGGCAGATTCACCCCGACTGGCTCAAGGTTCGCGCGTTGTCGGCCGCGGATGCGGCGGACCAGGCGGTAGTGGGCGGGCCGGCTCCCGCTCCGGCGATCGCGGCGTCGGCGCTCGCGCAATAAACTGGGCTACTGCGGCGTTACTTTCGCACCGGGCGCACTGCATCCGCGTTACCGCCGCACCACCGGCGCGCGATTCCCCAGACGAAACGAGCGCGTCAGCCCTGAGCGCGGACTTTCTTCAGCAACGACGTGGTCGAGCGATCGTGCTCGAACGGAATGGCGAGCGCGCTGCCACCCCAGCCGCGCACCAGCGCCGATTCAGGCAGCGCGTCCATGTCGTAGTCGCCACCCTTCACGAGCACATCCGGGCGCAGCGCCTCGATCAATGCCACCGGCGTCTGCTCCTCGAAACACACCACCCAGTCGACGCTTTCCAGCGCCGCGAGCAGCGCCATGCGGTCGGCTTGCGCGTTGATCGGCCGGTCGTCGCCCTTGCCGAGCATGCGCACCGACGCATCGCTATTCACACCGACGATCAGACACGCACCGAGCGCCTTCGCATCGGCGAGATACGTGACGTGCCCGCGGTGCAGGATGTCGAACACGCCGTTCGTGAACACCACCGGGCCGGTTAGCGACGGGCGCAGTTGTGCGAGCGCGTCGCGGGTTGTGAGCTTGCGTTCGAAAATGACAGGCATGGGAATCGGGCTAATGAAGGTGAATGACGGGTAAATATCGGACGAATGAGGAAATCGGGAAATCACGAAGCGGGCACGCCGGCAGAAAGAAAAACGGCCCGGCAGGTTTGCGCCTGTCGGGCCGTTTCGTGTCCGTTGCCGGTTCGGGCTTCTGATTCCTGCTACCGGCTACCGGCGCAATCAGGCCGGTTGTTGCTGCACCGAACCTTGCTCGACCTGCAGACGGCCGACCACTTCCTTGCGGTAGCGATTCAGTTCCTGCGCGGTGTTGAAGGTGCGTTCGAACAAGATAGACAGGTTGTGCAGGATGCGCTCGACGACCTTCTTCTCCCAGCCGTCGTCGAAGCGGATCTGCTCGTCGAGCCAGCGTTCGAGCCATTCCGGATCGGGCAGGCGCGACTGGATCGTGTCGCGCGGGAACAGCGCCTGGTTCACGTGCAGGTTGGTCGGATGCAGCGGCTTTTCGGTGCGGCGGGCCGACGCCATCAGCACGCCGATCTTCGCGAATGCCGCACGCGCGACGTCGCCGAAGTTCGTCAGTGCCTTCTTCATGTAGCGCAGGTAGGCACCGCCGTGGCGCGCTTCATCGCGCGAGATGGTTTCGTAGATGTGCTTGATGACCGGCTCGGTGTGCCATTCGGCGGCCCGGCGATACCAGTGGTTCAAACGGATCTCGCCGCAAAAGTGCAGCATCAGCGTTTCGAGCGGGGGCGCCGGATCGAACGTGAACCGCACCGCATGCAGTTCTTCCTCGGTCGGCACGAGTTCCGGCTTGAAGCGCCGCAGGTACTCCATCAGCACCAGCGAATGCTTCTGCTCTTCGAAGAACCATACGCTCATGAAGGCGGAGAAGTCGCTGTCGTGGTGGTTGTCGCGCAGGAACATTTCCGTCGCGGGCAACGCCGACCATTCGGTGATCGCGTTCATCTTGATCGTCGCCGCCTGCTCGTCGGTGAGCAGCGAAGCATCGAACGAGTCCCATGGAATGTCCTTCTCCATGTCCCATCGAACGGACTCGAGCGATCTGTAAAGTTCCGGATAAAGCATGGTGTTCATATTCCCACCCCTGTTTCTGCGCGTTACGACGACTGTTGAATCTGGTTACTGTTTCGGCTGACGCACGAAAACCGCTTGTTCACGTGCTCAATGTTCGATTTTACGCGGCAATCGGACGCTCAGATGCACGCGTATCGCAAAGAAACGTCTGGAAACGATTATGCGTTTGCGAAAAAAGCCGGTTTTTGCGCGGGGCGGCGACCGCCACGCGGTCAGCCGTGGGTGGAGAACTACCTTGCCTGGGCCGACAAACGGGCGATTCGTGGGTTGTTTTCTGTGCGCCCGAACATTCTGAAAGCTCGTTGCATGATAGCACGCGAACTTGACAAAACCTGGTCGCGTCCGGGACGGTCCGGCTCACCGCCGGATGCAGGATGGAAAAGCCGTCTGCCGCGTCGATCCGGGGCGACATCCCGATTGTGTCAGCGGCCGGCGTGCCCGCTTGTGCCCGCCTGTTCGATCCATGCAGCCACTTCATCGCGCCGGGCAAGCGCGTCGCGCCGGCCGAGTTCGATCAGCTCGCTCGTGAATTCGCTTTCGAACAGCAGATAACTGGCAAACGACGCGCCCGATGCCCGGTTGCCGCCGACCGCGCCGAGCAGCCCACGCACCGTCAACGGCAAGCGCTTTAGATGGCGTGCCGCGATCAGCTCGATACGTTCGCTCGGCGCGATCGCGAGCACGTCCACGTGGCGCCAGCCGCTTTCGGGTTCGACGGCGTGCGGTAGCTGCAGGACCATCCGGTTCACGTGCTCGATCCGTTCGATGTCCGCGCCGATCGCATCGAGAAACACGCTCGCGAGCACCTGCTGGCCGATCTGCGCCAGCGACGGATAGTTGTCCTGCTGCTCGATCGCCGGCACTTCGGGGCGCGGCGTGGCCGCACCGATCACGACGATGCGGTCGGCGCCGAAGTGAATCGCGGGGCTGAGCGGCGCGATCTGACGCACCGAGCCGTCGCCGAAATATTCGTGACGACCGTCGATTTCGAGTGACACAGCCGGAAACACATACGGAATCGCCGACGAAGCGAGCAGATGCGCAGGCGTCAGTTCGACCATCCGCGCGGTGCGTTGTGCGCGCCGCCATGCGTGGATCGGCTCGCTGGCCTGATAGAACGTGAGGTGTCGCCCCGACGAATAGCTGAGCGCCGTCACCGACAGCGCATGCAGCGCACGCGATTCGAGCATCTGGTCGATGCGGTGAAAGTTGAGCGTTTCATGCAGCAGCTTCGCGAGCGGTGCGTTGTCGAAGAGCGCACGCGGCGAGCGGCGCGCAGCCCAACCGAGCGTCATTGCCGCCAGCCAGCGCGCCCCGGCTCCGACCACACCAGGCCAGTCGGTGCGATACACGTGATTCGCGCGCATGCCCGACCACACGTCGACGAGCCGTTCGGCGCCGCGCGCGAAATCGTCGGCGTGGCTCGCAATCGAAGTCGCATTGATCGCCCCCGCCGATGTGCCGCACACCACGGTGAACGGCGACGCGCGCTGCGCGGGCGCGACCTCGCGGGCAATGCTCGCGAGTGTCTGCAATGCGCCGGCCTGATAGGCCGCGCGCGCCCCGCCGCCCATCAGAACCAGTGCGAGTCGCATGAGGTACGCATCGGGTTGTCGGTGATGGTGGTGTTTTACTCGGGCTGCGGCGGGGTTTTCTTCGCGCGCGAGGGGCTCGACGCCCGCTTCGCCGCCGGTTTGCGCTTCGCGGCCGGCTGCTTCGCTCCAGCTGCCTTAGGCGCGGCAGCGCCCGCTGGCGCATCGGGCGCTGCGCCTGGCTGCGTCATCGCGAACTGCGCAAGCTGATTGAACTGCGATTGCAGCAGGTTCCACCAGCCGGACGTATCGAACGCGGGTGCGCCAGTTTCTGCACCGGCGGTCGATGCCGAAGCTGCTTCCTCTGGCGCCGGGGCCGCTTTCGCGGCGGGCTCAGCCGGCTTGCTGCCCGACGCGGCTGCCGCCGCTGCCGCCGAGAACGCAAACGGCGACGACGCCGCCGACGACGTCTCCTTCGGTCCCAGCGGCGCCTGCGCAAACGCGCCGAACGCGCGCAGCGTTGCGAGCGTCGCGCGCTGCACTTCGAGCGCCTGGATCGCCGACTGCAACATGTTCAGGTTCAGCTTCAACCATTGCTCGACGGCACGCATGTCGGTGATGCGTTTGTCGAGTTCTTCGACGTTGGTCAGCGGCGCCATCATGTCGGACATCATCGACAGCGACGGTCCGAAGCCTTGTGCCGCGCCGGGCTGACCGCCCGCGAACGGCGTGAGACGCATCATCTCCCACATCCGGTCGAGCATGCCGGCCGGGGGAAAACCTGGGAAGCCAGGAAAAGGCGGCGTGGTGCCGGATTGATCGGTCATATAACTTTCTCCTCACACCGGAAACGATTGAAGCGCGGCGGCCCGCTCACGGACAGGATGCGCTTCGTCTGATCATACCGCGCGGGCCGTGCTGCGCGCCGCGCTCCGCAACACGGTCGCGACGCACAGGCGAAACCGCATCAGAACGGCTCGCCGCCCGGAAAATCGGCGGGGCGACGCTCGCGCAGCGAACTCACGCCCTCGCGCACGTCCGGCCCCGCGAAGCCCATGAATTCAAGTGCCAGCGAGGTATCGAAGGTCGGTCCTGCCAGCCGCAGCCAGTTGTTCAGCGCGTACTTAGTCCAGCGGATTGCCGTCTGCGAGCCGTACGCGAGCTTTTCGGCGATCTCGAACGCGGTGGACAGCAAGGCACTTTCATCGACGGCGCGCGACACGAGGCCGATGCGCTCCGCTTCTTCGCCGCTCACCGGCTCGCACAGCAGCAGGTAGTACTTGGCCTTCGCCATCCCGCACAGCAACGGCCAGACAATCGCCGCATGGTCGCCCGCCGCGACGCCGAGGCGCGTATGACCGTCGATGATGCTTGCCGTTTTCGCCGCGATCGAAATATCGGCGAGCAGCCCCGCGACGAGACCCGCGCCGACCGCCGGCCCATGCATCGCCGAGACGATCGGCTTGCTGCAGTTGATCACGTTGTAGACGAGATCGCGGGCCTCGCGCCAGACGCGCGTGCGGACATCGAAGTCGGTCGCCATCTGCTCGACAAGGTCCAGATCGCCACCAGCCGAAAAGCCCTTGCCTTCGCCGCGAATCAGCGCGACGCGGGTCTCGTTGTCGCGATCGATGTCGCGCCAGATGTCGGCCAGTTCGCGATGCATGCGCTCGTCGGCGGTGGCGAGACCACTGCGATTCGCGCCCGCGCCGTTCATCACGATTTCGAGGATGCCGTGCGGATGACGGCGCAGTTGCAGCGACTCGTAGTGCGCGTAGAAGGCGGGGTTGCGGTCGGGCGCATCGGGCGATGCCGCTGGCTCCGGTGGTTGATTCGACATGGCGGTTTTCCGTGATCGAGGGTTGCGTGCCGGCGGTATCCGGGTCGATGCGGTTGAATGTGGCTTATTGCAGCTCAATGCGGTTGATACACCCACTTGCCGTCGCGGATCTGCACCATCACCCGTGCGCGCTGATCGAGCCCAAGGTGATCGGTCGTACTCATGTTGACGACGCCGTTGGTATCCGCGAAGCCGCGTGTCGCTTCGAGTGCGTCGCGCAGTGCGTGGCGGAATTCGGGTGTGCCGGGCGCCGCGCTCTTCAACGCGATCGGCACGGCGTTCGAGAGCAGCATGCTGGCATCCCACGCATACGAGCCGAACGCCGACACGCTGCCGCGCCCGCGCAGCGCTTCGAAGCGGCCGATGTAGTCTAGCGCGAGACGCTTGGCCGGGTGATCGACCGACAGTTGCGCGGCGACCAGCACCGGGCTTGCGGGCAGGAATGTGCCGTTGCAGTCGCTGCCGCACACGCGCAGGAAGTCGTTATTGCCGACCCCGTGATTGTGATAGATCTTGCCTTTGTAGCCGCGCGCGATCAGCGTCCGCGGCGGCAGCGCGGCCGGCGTCCCGGCCGCGCCGACCACGACTGCATCGGGATTCGTGGCCATGATCTTGAGGATCTGTCCGGTCACGCTCGGATCGGTGCGATTAAAGCGTTCGCTCGCCACCACGCGGATGTGATGCAGATCCGCGAACTTCGCGACCTCGGTATAGAAGGTCTCGCCGAGCGCGTCGGCCTGGCCGATGTAGGCGATCGTCTTCACACCGTGATCGCTGGCGTGTTCGGCGATCGCCGAGGCCATCATCGCGTCGGTCTGTGGTGTCTTGAACATCCAGTGGCGTTTTGCATCGACGGGTTCGATGATCTTCGCGGACGATGCCAGCGAAATAGCCGGCGTCTCGCCCTCCGCCACTACGTCGATCATCGCGAGCGAGTTCGGTGTGATCGACGAACCGATGATCGCGTCGACATGATTCTCGGAGATCAGCTTCTTGGTGTCCTGCACGGCCTGCGTCGTGTCCGATGCATCGTCGAGCACGATGTATTCGACCTTCTGGCCGGCCAGTTCTTTAGGGAATAGCGCGACGGTGTCGCGTGCAGGAATGCCAAGCGATGCGGCGGGTCCGGTCAGCGATAGCACGAGTCCGATTTTTACCTGGGCGAGTGCGAGTGCGGGCAAGCCGACTGTGAGTAGCGGCACGCAGCGCAACCAGCGGCGTAACGACGTGCTCGCCGAAGCTTCGGTTGATAGCGATATGCCCCGGGCACGCCGGGTCGTCATGTCGAACGGGCGCAAGCGCAGCATGGAAGTCTCCTGATGGTTCTTGTTGTTGGCGATGTTGTTCTCTATGCCGGCCGTCTGTTGCGTACTGTCGTTGTCGTACGGCGTGACGTCGTGCGACACGGTGCGCGTCCGGCGCGTGCGTCAGCCAGTGTAGCGGCGCACCGGCAGCCCGGCATCGGGCGAAACCCTTTCGGATCGGCGCGGCAGGCCGCGCAGCCGGGGGCGGTATTTCGGGCAGTCAAGCGCGTGCAGTCTGGTGCCTGCCGATGCGGTTAAACGCGCACCGTCCACCGATTCGGCGCATGCAGTCGAACCGTTCAGTACGCGCCATCGTTACGTTCAGCGCGCCCCGTCAGGCGGTGCAATCGCCTGATCGATCGCACCGAAGATCGATTTGCCCGCCTCGTCGAACATCTCGATCTTCACCGTATCGCCGTACTGCATGAACTCGGTCTGCGGTGCGCCGTGTTCGATGGTTTCGAGGCAGCGCTTCTCGGCGATGCAGCAGTAGCCGCGCTTCGCATCCTTGTTCGAGACCGTGCCCGAGCCGACGATCGTGCCCGCGCGCAGATTGCGCGTCTTCGCCGCATGCGCGATCAGCTGGCCGAAGTGGAACACCATGTCCGTGCCGGCGTCAGGCTGGCCGACTTTCTTGCCGTTCCAGTGGACGATCATCGGCCGGTGCACGCGGCCTGCGCGCCAGTGCTCGCCGAGTTCGTCGGGCGTGACGGCGAGCGGCGCAAACGATGTCGCCGGCTTGCTCTGGAAGAAGCCAAAACCCTTCGCGAGTTCGGCGGGGATCAGGTTGCGCAGCGAAACGTCGTTCACGAGCGTGACGAGCCGCACACCTTTCAGCGCCTGCTCGGGGGTTGCGGCCATCGGCACATCGCCGGTGATCACCGCGACTTCCGCTTCGAAATCGATGCCATAGGCTTCCGAGGCGCAGATCACGTCGTCGCGCGGCCCGATGAAATCGTCGCTGCCGCCCTGGTACATCAGCGGGTCGGTCCAGAACTCGGGCGGCATCTCCGCCCGCGTGCGCGACGCACGAGTTCGACGTGGTTCACATACGACGAGCCGTCGGCCCACTGGAACGCGCGTGGCAACGGCGCCATGCAGTTTTCGGCATCGAACGGGAACGTGTTGCGCGCGCGGCCCTGGTTCAGCGCGTCGTACAGATCGAGCAGTTGCGGCGCGTAGAAGGTCCAGTCGTCGAGTGCGCGTTGCAGCGTCGGCACGATCGCGTCGGCAATCGCCGCGGTGTGCAGGTCGCGGGATACGACGATCAGTTGACCGTCGCGTGTGCCGTCCTTCAGCGAGGCAAGTTTCATAGGGAAATGAGCGGTATGGATGACGATAGAAGGAATCTATTCTACGATGGTGAATCGGCGCGACCCAAACGCGCGTTTTTCCACCGCTGTATATCACGTGCCTTCGCGGCTCGCGCCTGCTCCCGCTCATGCCGTCATCCACTCGTCCACGCACTGCCCGTCGCAACGCCGCCGATGCTATCGATCCGCCGGCTATGCCCGCGGCCGCCGATGCCCTGGAGCCATTCGAAGCCGACGACGACACGCCGGACGCCGGCGAAGAGAAACTGCGCTCGGGCATCCAGTCGATCGAAGTAGGCTTCCGGCTACTCGACGTGCTGACGCACGAACCACGCGCGATGATGCTGCGCGACCTCGCGCAACGCGCGGGCATGAGCCCGGCGAAGGCGCATCGCTACCTCGTGAGTTTTCTGCGGCTCGGCGTGGTCGCACAAGACCCGCTGTCGGGCCGCTACGAACTCGGTGGTTTCGCGTTGCAACTGGGACTCGCGCGGCTTGCGCGGGTGGATGGCGTGAAGCTTGCGCGTGTCGCGCTCGCCGAACTGCGCGACCGGCTCGACATGACGGTCGGCATCGCCGTATGGGGCAACCAGGGGCCGACGGTCGTGCACTGGATGGAATCGAGCTACCCGGCGAAGGCATCGCTGAAGCTCGGCGACGTGATGCCATTGCTCGGCTCAGCGACCGGCCTGCTGTTCGCCGCCTATCTGCCACGCAGTAAAACCGCTGCGCTGATGGAGCGCGAACTCGCCGGCGCGCAACGGTTCACACAGGCCGACACACCGCGCACGCCGGCAGAAGTAGAGCGCGCGCTCGATGAAGTGCGCGCACATGGCGCGGCCCGTGTCGAGGGCATGCTGCTCGCGACGATCCACGCGTTCTGCATGCCGGTGTTCGATTCGACCGGCGAACTCGCACTGGGGCTGATCGCGCTCGGTCATGAGGGCGCGTTCGACATTCGCTGGGGTGGTGCCATCGATACAGCGCTGCGCGAATGCGCGGACAGACTGTCGTACGAGCTGGGGTATAGTCCGACGCCGCGCTGAGGCGAGTTTCACGGGGCGTGTTGGCCTGTTGCTTCGCGTGGGCCCGGAACATCGCGGGTAACGGTACAGTCGAACCCCGCAGGCGCGCTGGCTCATCGATTGCGTGTACGGTATCGACCGAAGCCACTCGCCGCCCGATTCCTCACGAGTTATTACCGCCCACCTATCCCGTCCTGCATGTCGTCATCTGCGCTCCGTCGCGGTCCGAACCGCCCGCCTCGTCCGAATCGTCCGCCAGTAGCCGCGGCACGGTCTAGCACGCGCGCAGGGCGCTGGATCGCGGTGTTGATCGCCGTGCTGTGCCTGCACTGGATCGCCGCAGAGTGGATCGAGCGGAATCGGCAAACATTCCAGCCCGCCGACGCCGCACACGCGCCGGTCGAAATCGCGCTGCTACAGCCCGAGCGCATCGAGCAAAAGCCGGCCGCCGAACCGGCTGCTGCCGCACCGAAGCCTGCACCGGTTCAACGCGCCCGTCCCCATGCATCGCAAGAACATGTGCTGACGGCTACACAACCCGACGCGAAGGCGCCAGTCGCAGCGTCAGCGCCCGCAGTGCCCGAGGCGGCAAGCGCTGCGAGTGCGACAGCAGCTTCAGGCGCAAACGGCAATGCGGCCGCCACCGGCGCCCCCGCACCGAGCGCCGCTAGTGCCGCGCAGGCAACGCCCGGCGTGAAGTTCTCGGTACCGCCGTCCAGCGACATGCAGTACGACACGTTTTACAACGGCGTACGCAACCAGCCCGGCACGATCCACTGGACCAGCGATAGCCAGCACTATGAGATCGTCGTCTCGATGCCAGTACCGTTTATCGGCCCGTTCACCTATTCGAGCCACGGCCGGGTCGATGCATTCGGTCTCGCGCCCGATCAGTACATCGAAAAACGCGGCCGGCGCCCCGAAGACGTAACGATCTTCAATCGCACCGACAAGCAGATCGCCTTCACGCGCACACCGACAACGCTCGCGCTGCCCGATGGCGCGCAGGACCGCTTCAGCATGGTGATGCAGCTTGCGAGCCTCGTGCGCGGCGACCCCGATGCGTACAAGCCTGGCGTCACGCGGCAGTTCTACGTCGCGGATAACAACAGTGGCGAGATCTGGCCGATCGAAACGATCGGCGACGAGACAGTGCGCACTGCACAGGGCTTCGTCGGTGCGCGGCACTTCATGCGACTGTCGCGTCACGCCGGCGATGAGCGGCGCATCGACGTATGGCTCGCGCCGTCGCTAGGCTGGTTGCCCGTGCGGCTCGTGCAGACCGAACCGAACGGCACGCAGATCGAGCTGGTCTGGCGCGGCAAGCTTGGTGCGCCCGATGGCGATGCGGCCGGCGGCGCAGCTTCACCGGCGCCTGATGTCGGCGGGGCGAGCGGGGCGAACGGGGCAAACGGGGCAAACGATCTCGCCGCACCTCAACCCGACGCCGCTGCCGGGAGCGCTGGTAGCGCTGCCACGCCGGCTTCGTCGTCCATTGTCGCGCCCGCTACATCTCCAGCTGGATTATCCGCTGTCCCACCTGTTGCCTCCCCCGCCCCTCCGGCGACTGCTTCACCGGACGCGTCACCCGCAACGCCACCCGTCGCTTCACCTGCGCCTGCACCGGCCCCTAACGTACCCTCGGGCAACAGCGCGCCAAGCCCCTGAACCTCACCGGGTCTTACACAGATCGCTGAAACTTCCTCGTGAGGCATCACTCGCATCCACCAGGCGCACGTCCAGCGACGCCGCCACGACGTCTATCGCACGCCGCGCCGCAAGGCACCGCTGGCCCGCTTCGTGCGACGGTATATCTCGCGACATTGCGTCATTCAACGCATCTTCACCGCATCACGACTAACGGAGCCCGCATGCAACTGAACATCGACGGCATCGACACACGTTATGTACTGAGCAACGAGGGCGGCGGCCCCTGGCTGACGTTCATCCATCAACTGGGCGGCGATCTGTCCATCTGGGATCAGATGGCCGGTTACTTTCGTGACGACTACACGGTGCTGCGCTACGACGTGCGCGGCCATGGTGCAACCGCGGTCACGGATACCCATTTCGGCGTCGCGGATCTGGCACACGACCTAGCGTCGCTACTCGATGCGCTGGGTGTAGCGCATACGCATCTGGTCGGTATATCGATGGGCGGCATGATCGCGCAGCAGTTCGCACTCGATTACCCGCAGCGCGTCGACACCTTGACGCTCGCCGATACGTCCGCGGGCACGCCGCCCGAGGGCCGCGCGGTCTGGGACCAGCGTGCGGCCTCGGCACGCAACGACGGCCTTGCAGCACTCGCCTCTGCGACAATCGGTCGCTGGCTCACGCCGGACTTCCAGCAGGCGCATCCCGAAGCAGTCGAGCAAGATCCGCGAAGTGCTGCTGCAAACGTCGCCACAAGGCTATGCGCGTGCATGCGAAGCACTGCGTGATTTCGACGTGCGCGACCGGCTCGCCGCACTGCGCATGCCGACGCTCACCATAGCCGGTCGACACGACACGGGCACGCCGCCAGCTGCGACGGCGGCGATCGCCGAGGCGATCGAAGGGGCTCGGTACGAATTGCTCGATGCCGCGCACCTTGCACCGATCGAGCAATCACAGCGATTTGCTGCCATGCTTGAAACGTTTCTACAAAGCCCTGTCTAACCTTCAGGTCCGGAAATTTTTACTAGCGTTGCCCGGACCCACCCCTTGAATTCCACACCATATGCTCCATGTATGGCGCAGGAACGGCCTGGAGCCCACGGAAAGAAGGAGTGTCGCCATGCAAATGATCTACAACAGCCCCAATTATTGTGTTGTCGAGTTTCCGCCTGAAGATGGCCATCTCGCCATGCGCTCAGGCGGTTATGAGATCGTCGACAAGAATATGCAACGCGAGATCTATATCGACGGCGCCATGGCTGCGCGCTTTCGCGAACATGTACAGAAGCTGATCCAGGAAGAACCGTCGCTGGACGAAGTCGACGAGTTCCTCGGGCAATTCGATAGTCTGATGAATCAACCGGTCGTGCTTCACTAACCCACGCCCCGGCGACACGTTACTCAAAAGTCCTGTCCGGCTTCGTGCCGGACAGGACTTTTTCTTTGTCCTTGCGAAACAGATCTTGCTCGCCCGCACGGGGCGCTTTTCAGCCCGGTGGCCACACGCAGCGCCACCAGGCGGCTGCGGCTACAATGACGGGTTCCCGAGTCCCATCAGGCGCAAGCCGCTTTTGCCACGCGCTTTTGCCATTATTTCGCCATGAACCAGCCTGCTTCCTCCGCCGTTGCCGCCCGCACCCATGCGCTCGCTCGTGTCTACACGCGCGGCGCAACGCTGCCCGCGCTACTCGAGTCGCGCATCCTGATCCTCGACGGGGCGATGGGCACGATGATCCAGCAGTACAAGCTCGGCGAAGCAGCGTATCGCGGCGAGCGCTTCAAGGACTACGGGCGCGACATCAAGGGCAATAACGAACTGCTGTCGATCACGCAACCGCAGGTCATCGGCGAGATTCACGAGCAGTACCTCGCGGCCAGCGCCGACATCATCGAGACCAACACGTTCGGCGCGACCACCGTTGCCCAGGCCGACTACGGCATGGAGAACCTCGCGTACGAGATGAACCTCGAATCGGCGAAGATCGCCCGCGCCGCGTGCGAGCGTTACTCTAGCGCGGACAAGCCGCGCTTTGTCGCCGGCGCGATCGGCCCGACGCCGAAAACGGCCAGCATCTCGCCCGACGTCAACGACCCGGGCGCGCGCAACGTGACCTTCGACGAGCTTCGCACCGCTTACTACGAGCAGGCGAAAGCGCTGCTCGAAGGTGGTGTCGACCTGTTTCTCGTCGAGACGATCTTCGACACGCTGAACGCGAAAGCGGCGCTGTTTGCGCTCGACGAACTGTTCGAAGACACCGGCGAAATCCTGCCGATCATGATCTCCGGCACCGTCACCGACGCATCGGGCCGCATCCTCTCCGGCCAGACCGTCGAGGCGTTCTGGAATTCGCTGCGGCACGCGAAGCCGCTCACGTTCGGGCTGAACTGCGCACTTGGTGCGGCGCTGATGCGCCCGTATGTCGCCGAGCTCGCGAAGCTCTGCGATACGTATGTGTCGTGCTACCCGAACGCCGGCCTGCCGAATCCGATGAGCGACACCGGCTTCGACGAAACGCCCGCCGACACCTCCGGGTTGCTGAAGGAGTTTGCCCAGGCCGGGCTCGTCAACATCGCGGGCGGCTGCTGTGGGACGACGCCGGAACATATCGCGGCGATCGCGAAAGCACTCGCCGACATCAAGCCGCGCAGGTGGCCGAATCACTATCGCGACGCGGCCTGAGCCGCGCGGCTGACCCACGCTCCTGCACCGCTCCATAAAAAAGACAACGCCATGACCGATCACACCCTGCGCCTGTCCGGCCTCGAACCGTTCAATGTCACGACCGGCACGCTCTTCATCAACGTCGGCGAACGAACCAACGTCACCGGCTCGAAAGCGTTCGCGCGGATGATTCTCAACAGCCAGTTCGACGAAGCGCTCGCGGTTGCGCGTCAGCAGGTGGAGAACGGTGCGCAGGTGATCGACATCAACATGGACGAAGCGATGCTCGATTCGAAAGCGGCGATGGTCCGCTTCATGAATCTGATCGCGTCGGAACCGGACATTGCGCGCGTGCCGGTGATGATCGACTCGTCGAAGTGGGAAGTCATCGAAGCGGGTCTGAAATGCGTGCAGGGCAAGGCGATCGTCAACTCGATCTCGCTGAAGGAAGGCGAAGACGCGTTCCGTCACCACGCGAAGCTGATTCGCCGCTACGGCGCGGCGGCGGTCGTGATGGCTTTCGACGAAAAAGGCCAGGCCGATACCTTCGAACGCAAGACCCAGATCTGCAAGCGCTCGTATGACTTCCTCGTCAACGAAGTCGGCTTCCCGCCCGAAGACATCATCTTCGATCCGAACATCTTCGCGATTGCGACCGGGATCGAAGAGCACAACAACTATGCGGTCGACTTCATCAACGCGACCCGCTGGATCAAGCAGAACCTGCCGTACGCGAAGATCAGCGGCGGTGTGTCGAACGTCTCGTTCTCGTTTCGCGGCAACGACCCGGTGCGCGAGGCGATCCACACCGTGTTCCTGTACCACGCGATCCAGGCCGGCATGGATATGGGTATCGTCAACGCGGGCCAGCTCGGCGTCTATGCCGATCTCGACACCGAACTGCGCGAGCGCGTCGAGGACGTCGTACTGAACCGCCGCGACGACGGCACCGACCGTCTGCTCGAAATCGCCGACAAGTTCAAGACCGGTGCCGCGAAGAAAGAGGAAAACCTCGAATGGCGCAACCAGCCCGTCGAGAAACGTCTGTCGCATGCGCTCGTGCTCGGCATCACGACCTTCATCGTCGAGGATACCGAAGAGGTCCGCGCGAAGATCGACGCGGCCGGCGGCCGGCCGATCAACGTGATCGAAGGGCCGTTGATGGACGGTATGAACATCGTCGGCGACCTGTTCGGTCAAGGCAAGATGTTCCTGCCGCAGGTGGTCAAATCGGCGCGCGTGATGAAGCAGGCCGTTGCGCATCTGATCCCGTTCATCGAGGAAGAAAAGCGGCTGCTCGCCGAAGCCGGCGGCGACGTGCGCGCGAAAGGCAAGATCGTCATCGCCACCGTGAAGGGCGATGTGCACGACATCGGCAAGAACATCGTGTCGGTCGTGCTCCAGTGCAATAACTTCGAAGTGGTCAACATGGGCGTGATGGTCCCGTGCAACGAGATTCTCGCGAAGGCGAAGGTCGAGGGCGCGGATATCGTCGGGCTGTCGGGGCTGATTACACCGAGCCTCGAGGAAATGGCCTACGTCGCCTCCGAAATGCAGCGCGACGATTACTTCCGCATCAAGAAGATTCCGCTGCTGATCGGCGGCGCTACGACCTCGCGCGTGCACACCGCTGTCAAGATCGCGCCGCATTACGAAGGCCCGGTGGTGTATGTGCCGGATGCGTCGCGCTCGGTATCGGTTGCATCGAGCCTGCTCTCCGATGAGGGCGCGGCGAAGTATCTGCAGGACCTGAAATCCGACTACGACCGCATCCGCGACCAGCACGCAAACCGCAAGGTTCAGCCGATGGTCACGCTCGCCGAGGCGCGCGCGAACAAGACGAAGGTCGATTGGGCCGGCTACCAGCCGGTCAAGCCGAAATTCATCGGCCGGCGCGTGTTCAAGAACTTCGATCTGAACGAACTCGCGAACTATATCGACTGGGCGCCGTTCTTCCAGACGTGGGATCTCGCCGGCCCGTATCCGGCCATCCTCAACGACGAGATCGTCGGCGAATCGGCGCGACGCGTGTTCTCCGACGCGAAATCGATGCTGTCGCGGTTGATCCAGGGCCGCTGGCTCACTGCAAACGGCGTGATCTCGCTGCTGCCCGCAAACACGGTCAACGACGACGACATCGAGATCTACACCGACGAATCGCGTACCGAAGTCGCGCTGACATGGCGCAACCTGCGCCAGCAGAGCGTGCGACCGGTGGTGGATGGCGTGATGCGGCCGAACCGGTCGCTGGCCGATTTCATCGCGCCGAAGGATTCGGGCGTGGCCGATTACATCGGCATGTTCGCGGTGACGGCCGGCCTCGGCGTCGACGTGAAGGAAAAGCAGTTCGAGAAGGATCACGACGACTACAGCGCGATCATGCTGAAGGCGCTCGCCGACCGCTTCGCCGAAGCGTTCGCCGAAGCGATGCATGCGCGTGTGCGCCGCGACCTGTGGGGCTACGCCGCCGCCGAAACGCTCTCCAACGAAGAGCTGATCGGCGAGAAATACCGCGGCATCCGGCCCGCGCCGGGCTATCCGGCCTGCCCGGACCATCTCGTGAAGCAGGACATGTTCACTGTGCTGCGCGCCGAAGAGATCGGCATGAGCGTGACCGAATCGCTAGCGATGCTGCCCGCTGCTAGCGTCTCCGGGTTCTATCTCGCGCATCCGGACAGCACGTACTTCTCGGTGGGTAAGATCAACCAGGATCAGGTTGAAGACTTCGCGCAGCGCATGGCGCTGTCGAAAACGGATGCGGAACGGGCGCTCGCGCCGCTGCTGTAAAGCTTCAACGGATGGGCAACATATCGGATGTGTAAGGCTGAATATTTCTCGCAGCACGAATTTCGGTTTTGTAAGCTGAAGCAGCTGTGCCCGCCGGACGCGGGGTCAACAACGCGCCGGCTTCATCGACTTGCAACCGTCACGGAGAAAAATCGTATGAAAAAGCTGACGCTGTTACTGACTGCATTGACGCTGGCTGCGGGCTCGTCGCTGGCGCTCGCCCAAACCGCCGCGCCCGCCGAAGCGAGCGCGGTCAGTTCATACTCGCCGCCCACCCAGAAGCACGTGAAGAAGGCGAAGAAGAAAAAGGTGAAGAAGGGTGCGTCTGCGCCGGCCGCTACGCCGGAAGCGGCCAGCCAGTAATCAAGACACGTGCAATGCACCGTTTGGTTTGCGGCGCATTGCAGACCTGCAGAAACGACGGAGCCCGCTTATAGCGGGCTCCATGTCTTTGGTGCACTCGATGCGCGCGGTTATTTATCCAGCGCTCGCCAGGCCGCGGGATTCTTTCCGGGCCTGGTCAATGCCAGCACCAGCACCGCGGGTCACCACCCGATAACCGTTCAGATGCCCCAGAGCACGTCGTTGTTTTCCTGCTTCGCGAGGCGCAGCATATCGAGGAACGGGTACGCGCGCTGCGCGAGACCGATCGGGATTTCATGATGCTCGTGGCCTTCTTCACCTTCGTGGAAGTGCCCGTCGTGTTCGGCGCGCTCCTGCTTGTCGGTGACGATGGCCGACTCGAGCTTCGCGATCGCCGCATCGAGTTCGTCGTGCATGATGACACCGCGTTCGCCAAGCGGTTTGCCGACGATACCGACGAGATACTGTGCGAGATTTTCGAGCATCACGACGTCCGGGGCGGCGCGACATTTGAAAGTAACCAGCATGGCAATTCCCTTTTCGTTATGTTGGATTCGCGTACGAAACGACATAGAACGGTGATTCATACGGTTTCGTTGGCAAGGCCGGCGCGCGCCGGCTGCCACGGCCCTTGATCGGGCATCGATCCAGTGGACACTCAATGGACATATTAGCACCTGCTAAAATCCGTCTAGACCGAAAAAGCACCTCCCGACGCGCCGGACCCGTTTGCCGCTCTGCCCGCTCCCGCCTCCCCGATCGCCGCCTGCGGCCGTGGCGACGACCGCAGGCCGATGAACGATCCACCGCAGGCGAAACGAACCATCCGCCGCGAGCGGACCAGCCGCCTGCCGTGGCCGAACTACCATCCGGCGCCTCGGTCGCCTTACTGCACTGCCTCACTGGACTCGCAACAAGCATGCTGCCCGCACAAAAACTGACTCTCGAAACACTGCTCGCCGACATCGTCAAGCAGGTCGCCCAGACTACCCAGGCCGCCCAGGGCCAAGCCGATGCCGCGTTCGTCGCGCCCGCCATCACGCTCGAACGCCCGAAAGTCGCCGCGCACGGCGATGTCGCGTGCAACGTCGCGATGCAGCTCGCCAAGCCGCTGCGCGCCAATCCACGCCAGCTCGCACAACAGATCGTCGACGCGGTGCTCGCGCACCCGCAGGCTAAAGGTCTTGTGGACGGCGCCGAAGTCGCCGGTCCTGGCTTCATCAACCTGCGTCTTGCCGCCGCTGCAAAGCAGGCCGTAGTCGGTGCTGTATTCACCGAACGCGACGCCTTCGGCCACTCGCAGCGCGAAGCGGGCAAGCGCGTGCTGATCGAATTCGTCTCCGCCAACCCGACCGGCCCGCTGCACGTCGGCCACGGTCGCCAGGCGGCGCTCGGCGATGCACTGTCGAACGTACTCGCGTCGCAGGGTTACGCCGTGCATCGCGAGTTCTATTACAACGATGCGGGCGTGCAGATCCAGACGCTCGCCCTGTCGACCCAGGCGCGCGCGCGCGGCCTGAAGCCCGGCGATGCAGGCTGGCCCGAGTCGGCCTACAACGGCGAATACATCGCCGACATCGCGCACGACTATCTGAACGGCGAAACCGTGGCAGCCAAGGACGGCGAACCAGTGAAGGGTGCCGGCGACATCGAAAACCTCGATGCGATCCGCCGTTTCGCGGTCGCGTATCTGCGCCACGAGCAGGACATGGACCTGCAGGCATTCGGCGTGATCTTCGACCAGTACTTCCTCGAATCGTCGCTGTACACGCAAGGACTCGTCGAGAAGACCGTCAATACGCTGATCGCCGCGGGCAAGACCTACGAGCAGGAAGGCGCCCTGTGGCTGCGCACCACCGACGACGGCGACGACAAAGACCGCGTGATGCGCAAGACCGACGGCACCTACACGTACTTCGTGCCGGACGTCGCCTATCACGTCGCGAAGTGGGAGCGCGGCTTCACCAAGGTCATCAACGTGCAGGGCTCGGACCACCACGGCACGATCGCGCGGGTGCGCGCGGGCCTGCAGGGGCTCGGCGTCGGTATTCCGAAGGGCTATCCCGACTACATCCTGCACAAGATGGTCACGGTGATGCGCGACGGCCAGGAAGTGAAGATCTCGAAGCGGGCCGGCAGCTATGTGACGGTGCGCGACCTGATCGAATGGTCGGGTGGCGCTGCGCAAGGTGCGGAAGCCGCACCGGATCTGCTCGACGAAGCGACCATCCGACGCGGCCGCGATGCGGTGCGCTTCTTCCTGATCTCGCGCAAGGCCGACACCGAGTTCGTCTTCGACATCGATCTCGCGCTCAAGCAGAACGACGAAAACCCCGTGTATTACGTCCAGTACGCACACGCGCGGATCTGCTCGGTGATCAACGAATGGAAGTCGCGCTTCAACGCGGACGAGGCCGTGCTGCCCACCGTGGACGTCACGCCGCTCGTCAGCGACCAGGCGATGGCGCTGCTGCAGAAGCTCGCCGAGTACCCCGACATGCTCGCGCACGCCGCCGACGAACTCGCGCCGCACGCGGTCGCGTTCTATCTGCGCGACCTCGCGGGCGAATTCCACTCGTTCTACAATGCCGAACGCGTTCTCGTCGACGACGAAGCGCTTCGCAATGCCCGCATCGCGCTGCTCGCGGCGACGCGCCAGGTGCTCGCCAACGGTCTGGCAGCGATCGGCGTCTCCGCCCCCGCAAAGATGTAGGCATTGCGCAGCGGGATGCGTGCAGCCGTCGTTATAATCGACGGCCGTTCCACGATTCTTTTCGCAGGTGATTCAAACGATGGCAAAACCGCGCCGCACTACGAAGCAGTCGAAACAAACCGGGGGCACTTTTCTCGGTATCGTGCTGGGCCTGATCGTCGGCCTGGCGATCGCGGTGGTGGTCGCGCTCTACATCACGCGCGCGCCAACGCCGTTCGTCGCGAAGGTCGCGCCGGCCGCCGCCTCGGACGCGGGTGCGAGCCAGCCGCAATACGACCCCAACCGGCCGCTGCAGGGCAAGACGCCGGGCGTCGCGGTGCCGCAAGCCGCCCAGCCGGCGCCGCCGAATACCGCACCGGGACAGTCGACCAACCAGACGCAGTCGTCCGGCATGCTCGAAGAACCGCAGATCGTCGAAGTGCCGCCGGCGGCCAGCAACGGCGTCGCTGTCGCGCCCAAGCCCGCGCAGGACAACAGCACGCAGACGAAGAAGCCGCAGGGTGCTTCGGCACCGGCCACGGCCAACGCGGCAAACACCGCGCCGAAGCCAGGCTCTACGGCCAACGCAGCCAATGCGGCCAACGCCAAACCGGCAACGGGTACATCGAACGCCGCAGCCGACGCGAATACCGGCTACTTCCTGCAGGTCGGCGCGTACAAGACCTCCGCCGATGCCGAACAGCAGCGCGCGCGTCTCGCGTTCCAGGGCTTCGAATCGAAGGTGACGCAGCGCGATGCGGGCGGCATCACGTACTATCGCGTGCGCATCGGTCCGTTCTCGAAGTTCGACGACATGAATTCGGCGCGTCAACGGCTGTCCGATGCGGGCGTCGATACCGCCGTCATTCGCTTCACCAAACAGTAAACCAGCACACTGCGCCGCCGCTGAACCTTCGGTGCGCGGCGCAGGTCTGAATCACGGCAGAACGGCGCCGTAGCCTGTACGATGGCGCAGATCGCTGGGTCACCCGGGTCGCACAACTTTCGTAGTGGCGACGTACGCTACGGCAAGCCGCCGTCGCACGTCGCCGTTATTTCCGCCTTATCAGGTCCACACGACATGAAAAAACTGCTTGGCATTCTCTTCATCTCCGTCGGTATCGTCGCGGGCGCTGCCCACGCGTCGCCGGCCGCACCGGTCGCAGGCAAGGACTACAAGGTACTCGCCGCGCCGCAGCCGGTCGAAGTGCCGGCCGGCAAGATCGAAGTCACCGAATTCATGTGGTACGGCTGCCCGCACTGCAACGAGTTCGACCCGTTCCTCGAAGCATGGGTGAAGAAGCAAGGTCCGGACGTCGTATTCAAGCGCGTGCCGGTTGCGTTCCGCGACGACTTCATTCCGCATTCGAAGCTGTACCACGCTGTCGATGCACTCGGCCTCGCACAGCAGCTGACCCCGGCCATCTTCAACGAAATCCACGTCAACCACGATTACCTGCTGACGCCGGAAGATCAGGCCAAATTCCTCGCCACCAAGGGTGTCGATCCGAAGAAGTTCAAGGAAGCGTACAACTCGTTCTCGACGCAGACCGCGCTGGCGCGTGACAAGAAGCTGCTCGACGACTACAAGATCGACGGCGTGCCGACGCTTGCAGTGCAGGGCAAGTACGAAACCAGCCCCGCCATCACAAACGATCTGCCGGGCACGATTCAGGTGCTCGACTACCTGGTCGCCCAGGTTCGCGCGAAGAAGATGTAATCCCCAAAGGCGCCGGAATGAGTACACCTCTGAAGGTTTTCATTACCGGCGCATCGAGTGGCATTGGCCTCGCGCTCGCCGCCGAATATGCGCGGCGCGGCGCGATCCTCGGCCTGGTCGCCCGTCGCGGCGACGCACTCGCCGCGTTCCAGCAAGCCCATCCCCAGACTTCCGTTTCGATCTATCCCGCCGATGTCCGCGACGCCGAAGCGCTCGCCTCGGCCGCCCAGCAGTTCATCGATCAGTACGGCTGCCCCGATGTCGTGATCGCCAACGCCGGTATCAGCCGCGGTGCGGTCAGCGGTCGCGGCGACCTGCGGACCTTCCGCGAAGTCATGGACATCAACTACTACGGCATGGTCGCCACCTTCGAACCGTTCGCAGCCGCGATGAGCGCTGCGCGTACCGGCACGCTGGTCGGTGTCGCGAGCGTCGCCGGGGTGCGCGGGTTGCCGGGCTCGAGCGCGTACAGCGCATCGAAGGCCGCGGCGATGAAGTATCTCGAAGCGCTGCGCGTCGAGATGCGGCCGCGCGGCGTGGCCGTCGTGACGATCGCGCCCGGCTTCATCCGCACGCCGATGACCGATCACAATCCGTACCGGATGCCGTTTTTGATGGACGCCGATCGCTTCGCCAGGAAAGTGGCCGATGCGGTCGCACGCAAGGTGTCGTTCGCGGTGTTTCCGTGGCAGATGCGCGTGGTCGCGATGCTGCTGCATGTCACGCCTCGCTGGCTCTACGACCGCGCGTTCGAAAAAGCGCCGCACAAGCCGCGCGCCGAAGACTGACGGACTGTGAAGGACTGACCGTTAGGCCGATAAACGCACGCAGCCGAAGCGAGCCGCGTGTCGAAGCGAGCCTTCTGTCACGGTGCGCGTGTCGTGACCCGGTGCGCGGCGGCGTGGCCCGTCCATATGCATATGCGGTTTAAGTGGTTGTCGGCGCAACTCCCCTTCGATAAGCTTTCTCCCAGGCGGGATGCGAAACGCAACGAATCGCAACGAAAAGCAGACAGGCACTGCACGCATCGCCCGCATCTCGATCGAATGCCCGGCCAGGGTTGTCGCTGCCGGAACGAAGACGAACTGCCTCGAACTGCCTGATACCACGCCTGTTTTGGGAGATCTTATGCGCTTCAAACTGCTCGCCGCCGTTGTACTTGCCGCGGCACCCGCGCTCGCGCTGGCCAAGCCGCTGACCGTCTGCACGGAAGCGAGCCCGGACGGTTTCGACGTCGTCCAGTTCAACTCGCTCGTCACCACCAACGCCTCCGCCGATGTGATCTTCAACTCGCTCGTCTCCTACGACGAAGCCGCGAAGAAAGTCGCGCCCGCGCTCGCCGACAAGTGGGATGTCAGCGCCGACGGCCTCACGTACACGTTTCATCTGCGGCCGGGCGTAGCGTTCCAGATCACCGATTACTTCAAGCCCACCCGCGCGCTGAACGCCGACGACGTCGTGTTCACGTTCACCCGCATGATCGACGACAGCAACCCCTGGCACAAGGTCACGGGCGCGAGCGGATTTCCTCATGCGCAGTCGATGGGACTCGTGAAGCTGATCAAGTCGGTATCGAAGGTCGATGACAGCACGGTCAAGTTCGAGCTGAACGAACCGAACGCGACCTTCGTGCCGATCCTGACCATGGGCTTCGCATCGATCTACTCGGCCGAATATGCGGACCAGTTGCTGAAGGCAGGCAAGCAGACCGACCTCAACGCGAAGCCGATTGGCACCGGGCCGTTCGTGCTGAAGAGCTACACGAAAGACGCGATCATCCGTTACGACGTGAACCCGACCTACTGGGGGCCGAAGCCGAAGATCGACCGGCTCATCTACGCAATCACGCCCGATGCCACCGTGCGCGCGCAAAAGGTGAAGGCCGGCGAATGCCAGATCGCGCTGTCGCCGAAACCGCAGGACATCGCCGAAGCGAAGTCCGACAAGTCGATCAAGATTGAACAGACGCCCGCGTTCATGACCGCGTTCGTCGCACTGAACACGCAGAAAAAGCCGCTCGATAACGCAAAGGTGCGCCAGGCGCTGAACCTCGCGTTCGATCGCACGACGTATCTGAAGACCGTGTTCGACAACACGGCGACGCCCGCAACCAATCCGTATCCGCCTAACACGTGGAGCTATGACAAGGCGATCCAGCCATGGCCGTACGATCCGGTGCAGGCGAAGAAGCTGCTCGCGGAAGCAGGCCTGCCGAACGGTTTCGAAACGACAATCTGGGTGCGCCCGAATGGCAGCGTGCTGAATCCGAGCCCGAAGGTCGGTGCGGAACTGCTGCAGGCCGATTTCGCGAAAATCGGTGTGAAGGCCGACGTGAAGGTGATCGAGTGGGGCGAGCTGATCAAGCAGGCAAAGCAGGGGCAGCACGACACGCTGTTCATGGGCTGGGCCGGCGACAACGGCGATCCGGACAATTACCTGTCGCCGCTCTTTAGCTGCAACGCGGTGAAGTCGGGTATCAACTTCGCGCGCTACTGCGATCCGCAGCTCGACAAGCTGATCACCGACGGCAAGGCAACGGCCGACCTCGCGAAGCGTACGAAGGCATATGAAGCCGCGCAGAAAATCATTCACGACCAGGCACTGTGGATTCCGCTCGGCTATCCGACGGCCACCGCGTTGACGCGCACGAACGTTAGCGGGTATCAGGTGAGCCCGTTTGGGCGGCAGAATTTTGGGGCGGTCAGCGTGCAGTAACGTAGCGGTAGTTGTCACGGCATTGCGTGGCAGAAAAGCAGAAGGCCCGATTGCTCTCAATCGGGCCTTCTGCTTTTTTCACCGCGGCTTGCTCAGCAATCTGACAACGCCGCGTCGCGCAAACTACGCCGTAAAGCGGATCACGCCATCGGCATCGTTGGTTCGCTTCAACTCGCCCGCCAGCCACAACAAATGCAAATGTGCGAGCGCTTCACCTAGCGCAAAAGTCATCTGATGAATATCGAGTTCGCGCTTGAACATCAGCGGCACGATGTCCGCGGCACTTTGCGGTTTCGCCGCGCAGGCTTCACGCACCTCGGCGAGCCGTGCATCGTGGTGATCGCGCAACTGCTTAATGCGCGTGTGCACTCCGCGAAAAGGCTTGCCGTGCGACGGCAGCGCGAGCGTATCGGCGGGCATCGTTTCATAACGACCGAGAGACTGCAGATACAACGCGAGCGGATTGCCTTCCGGTTCGATATCGAACACCGACACATTGGTCGAAATGCGCGGCAACACCATGTCGCCGGAGATCAGCACACCCGCCGCTTCGCAATGTAGCGCGCAGTGTTCCGGCGAATGTCCGAAGCCGGTCACGACACGCCACGAACGCCCACCGATCGAAAGCACGTCACCCTCACGCATCCGCCGATACTGCCCCGGCACCGCGGGCACCAGGTTTCCGTAATAGCTCTTGCGATTACGCAACGCATCGAGCGATGTTTCGTCGGTGAGCCCGTGGCGCGCGAAGTGCCTCGCCGCACCTTCGCCGCCCGCATTCGAGCCATCGCCGGCGGCCATCACGCGACCCAGCATGTATTCGCCGAGCGACATCCAGAGCCGCACATTCCAGCGCTGCCGGTCGCCGCCGTTGCACAGCCAGTGCGCGAGGCCGAGGTGATCGGGATGACAGTGCGTGACGATCACGCGCAGGATCGGCAGGCCGTCCAGCACGGTGTCGAACACGCGCTCCCAGTTCGCCTTGATGGTGTCCGACGCGATCCCGCAATCGACCGCCGTCCAGCCCTGCTGTCCATCGATTTCATCGCGCAACAGCCACAGGTTGATGTGATCGAGTGCGAACGGCAGCGGCATGCGCAGCCACAGCACGCCGGGCGCGACCTCGTGCGCAACGCCGGGCTCGGGCAAGGTATCGGCGAACGGGTAGTCGAGTTGATGTTCGAGTGCGTTCATTGCGGGTGTCTTTGTGTGGTGTAGTTGCGCTTCGTTCAAGTTGACGATAACGTAAACGTCGATTCTATCGTTCAATCCGCTTTCGTGCGCAGCCACGGCGGTCTACGAGATGCCCCAATGGATACCCAGTACACGATCACCGAGCTTGCCCGCGAATTCGACGTTACGCCGCGTGCGATCCGTTTTTACGAAGACCAGGGTTTACTCTCACCCAGTCGAGAAGGATCGAGCGGCTTGCGGCGCGTCTACTCAGGGCGCGACCGCACGCGTCTGAAGCTGACGCTGCGCGGCAAGCGCCTTGGTTTCACGCTGTCCGAAATCCGCGATCTGCTCGATCTCTACGATTCGCCGACCGACACGCTTGCGCAATTGAATGCGTTCCTCGCCACGGTCAAGCGCCATCGGGACGTACTCGAACGTCAGCGGGAAGATCTCGATGCGACGCTCGAAGATCTCGCGCAGTACGAAGCGCAGGCGCGCGCACTGCTCGACGGCGACACGCGGGAAAAAGACGACGCGCAACCGGTGGCGACGAAACCGCAGGCGAAACCGGCGCGGCATACAGCCTGAGGCAATACGCGAGTGGATTCACGACGAAAGATTTTTTCGCACGGAGATTCCTGCACAACGCGGCGATTAATCGCTGCGTTGCACGGAGTTAGCAGGAACCGCTGCGAACGCCGCTCAACGTGCTGATGCAACGGCAAGCGCAAACGCGGCGAGCGCGGCATGGCAGGATCGCCCGGACGATACAATCGCGAGTGGCGTCACGACACTGGATGAATGCACGGTCACCATGAATCACTTTCCTAAACTGCTGTCGTCGCAAATCGGTTTCGACCTCGCGCAGACGATGCTCGAAGGTTTCGACCGGCACTACCGCATCTTTCGGGAAGCGGCGATCCACGCCAAGACGCTGTTCGAGCGCGCCGACTGGCACGGGCTGCAACGACTTGCCCGCGAGCGCATCACGTCGTATGACGAGCGCGTGAAGGAATGCGTGGAGTTGCTCGAAGACGAATACGATGCGGAGAACATCGACGACGAAGTCTGGCAACAGATCAAGCTGCACTACATCGGTCTGCTGACCACACACCGTCAGCCCGAGTGCGCGGAAACGTTCTTCAATTCGGTGTGCTGTCAGATCCTGCATCGTTCGTACTTCAACAACGATTTCATCTTTGTGCGGCCGGCTATTTCGACCGAATACATCGAGAACGACGAGCCTGCCGCGAAGCCGACTTACCGCGCGTATTACCCGGGTAAGGACGGGCTCGAAGCGACGCTCGAGCGCATCGTCACCAACTTCCAGCTGGAGCCGCCGTTCGAGGACCTGCAACGCGATGTCGGTTGTGTGATGCAGACGGTGCGCGATACGTTCGGTGAATTCAACGAAGCCGCCAACTTCCAGATTCATGTGCTGTCGTCGCTGTTCTACCGGAACAAGGCGGCGTACATCATCGGACGCATTATTAACGGCGATCTCGTGCTGCCGTTTGCGTTGCCGGTGCATCACGTGTCGCCGGGCGTGCTCGCGCTCGACACCGTGCTGCTCAAACGCGACCAGTTGCTGATCATCTTCAGCTTCTCGCACTCGTACTTTCTGGTCGACATGGAAGTGCCGTCCGCATTCGTCGAGTTTCTCGGCTCGATCATGCCGGGCAAACCGAAGGCGGAAATCTATACGTCGGTGGGCTTGCAGAAGCAGGGCAAGAACCTGTTCTATCGCGACCTGCTGCGTCACCTGTCGCATTCGAGCGATCCGTTTATCATCGCGCCCGGCATCAAGGGGCTCGTCATGCTCGTGTTCACGCTGCCGTCGTTTCCCTATGTGTTCAAGCTGATCAAGGACAGCTTCCCGCCGCCGAAAGACACCACGCGCGAACAGATCCAGGAGAAGTATCAACTGGTGAAGCGTCACGATCGTCTGGGACGCATGGCCGACACGCTCGAATATTCGAGCGTCGCGCTGCCGGTATCGCGTCTCGACGAAGCGCTCGTGCGCGAACTCCAGAAAGAAGCGCCGTCGATGATCGAGTACGAGGGCGACAACCTGGTCATCCGCCATCTGTACATCGAACGCCGCATGGTGCCGCTCAACCTGTTCCTGCAGAACGGCACCGACGAGGACGTCGAGCACGGCATCAAGGAATACGGCGACGCGGTGAAAGAGCTGATGCAGGCGAACATCTTCCCTGGCGACATGCTGTACAAGAATTTTGGCGTGACACGGCACGGCCGCGTGGTGTTCTACGACTACGACGAGATCGAGTATCTGACCGACTGCAACGTGCGCGCCGTGCCGGCGCCACGCAACGAGGAAGACGAGTTGTCCGGCGAGCCGTGGTACACGGTCGGCCCGCACGATATTTTTCCCGAAACCTACGGCACGTTCCTGCTCGGCGATCCGCGGGTACGCCAGTACTTTCTCAAACATCACGCCGATTTCTTCGAACCTGCGCTGTGGCAACGGCACAAGGAGCATCTGATGAAAGGCGAACTGCCCGACTTCTTCCCTTACGACCGCGGCGTCCGCTTTCGCGTGCGCTACCCGGAGCGCTTCACAGCAGCGACAGCAGCCGACACAACCGCGCAGCCGCCGGACCGCGCTGCGCGTGCGGCCTGACGACATCATGCGAAGCCAGGCCGAAGCCATCCGCCACGATTCAACCGATACGCCGGCCCATAACCGCGTTGAAGCGACATAAAAGCACATGAACTCAAACCCGAACCAGCCGCACCCGCTCGCGCATCTATTCGACAACAACGATGCATGGGTCAAACGCAAGCTCGCTGAAGACCCCGAATTTTTCTCGCGACTCGCCGACCAGCAGACCCCCGAATACCTGTGGATCGGTTGCTCCGATTCGCGCGTGCCGGCCAACCAGATCATCGGTCTGCCGCCCGGCGAAGTGTTCGTGCACAGAAACATCGCGAACGTCGTCGTGCACTCGGACCTGAACTGCCTGTCGGTGATCCAGTTCGCCGTCGATCTGTTGAAGGTCAAGCACATCATGGTGGTCGGCCACTACGGCTGCTCGGGTGTCGGCGCCGCGCTGCACGGCCGGCGCATCGGACTTGCCGACAACTGGCTGCATCACGTGCAGGACGTGCGGACCAAGCACGCGGCGCTACTCGAGGAATGGCCGATCGGCGACGCGCGGCATCGCCGGCTCGTCGAGCTGAACACGATCGAGCAGGTCGTCAACGTGTGCCGCACCACCATCGTCAACGATGCATGGGCGCGTGGCCAGGACCTCACCGTGCATGGCTGGGTGTATGGCGTACATGACGGCCGCGTGCGCAATCTCGGCATGACAATCGCGAGCCTCGACGATCTCGATCCCGCTTACAAGCAATGTGTGGCCGCCGCGTCCGCGGGCCGCGCGCATTCGACCGACAACGACGTGGTCGCCGCCGATGCAGCGAAGCTCGGCGACGTGCCCGCTGTCGTCGCAGGTGTTATCAAGGAGCTGAAACATGAGTGAGACAAACGCAACTTCGCGCGATCCGATCGTGATCGTTTCCGCTGCCCGCACGCCGATGGCGGCGTTTCAGGGCGACTTCGCGACGCTGACTGCGCCGCAACTGGGTTCGGTGGCAATTGCCGCTGCGCTCGAACGCTCCGGACTGAAGCCGGAACAGATCGACGAAGCGGTGATCGGTTGCGTGCTGCCCGCCGGCCTCGGCCAGGCACCCGCGCGGCAAGCCGCGCTCGGTGCCGGCCTGCCGCTGTCCACCGGCAGCACGACGGTCAACAAGATGTGCGGCTCCGGCATGCGCGCAGCGATGTTCGCGCACGACATGCTCGCGGCCGGCTCGATCGACGTGATCGTCGCGGGCGGTATGGAGAGCATGACCAACGCACCGTATTTGCTGCCGAAGGCACGCGGCGGTATGCGTATGGGCCACGGTCAGGTGATCGATCACATGTTCTACGACGGCCTCGAAGACGCGTACGAACGCGGCCGCCTGATGGGCACGTTCGCCGAAGAATGCGCGGCGTCGTTCGATTTCACGCGCCAGGCGCAGGACGCCTTTGCGATCGAATCGCTGCAGCGTGCGAAACGCGCGAACGAAGATGGTTCGTTCGCATGGGAAATTGCGCCAGTGAAGGTCGAGAGCCGCAAGGGCGAGGTCACCATCGAGCGCGACGAGCAGCCGTTCAAGGCCAACCTCGACAAGATTCCGACGCTCAAGCCTGCGTTCAGCAAGAACGGTACGGTAACGGCAGCCAACTCGTCGTCGATCTCCGACGGCGCCGCCGCGCTCGTGATGATGCGCGAGTCGACCGCACAAAAACTCGGCGTGACGCCGCTCGCCCGCGTCGTCGGCCACTCGACGTTCGCTCAGGAGCCGGCGAAGTTCACCACCGCACCGGTCGGCGCGCTGCGCAAACTGTTCGAGCGCAACGGCTGGCGCGCGGATCAGGTCGATCTCTACGAAATCAACGAAGCATTCGCGGTCGTCACGATGGCCGCGATGAAGGAACACCATCTGCCGCACGACCGGGTCAACGTGAACGGCGGCGCGTGCGCACTCGGTCATCCGATCGGCGCATCGGGTGCGCGTATTCTCGTCACGCTGCTCGGCGCACTACGGCAACGCGGGTTGAAGCGCGGCGTGGCGAGCCTGTGTATCGGTGGCGGCGAAGCGACGGCGATGGGCATCGAGCTGCTGTGAGCGCAGCCACGACGAACCGTATGAGGTGAGTGCATGAAAACTGCGTTGATCGTCGGGGCGTCGCGCGGCATCGGCCGCGAGTTCGTCCGCCAGTACCTGCACGCGGGCTGGCGCGTGCTCGCCACCGCGCGCGACGACGACGCGCTCGATGCGCTCGCCGCGCTCGGCGCGCAGACCTTTCCGCTCGACGTCACCGAGCCTGACGAAATCGCTACGCTCGGCGACAAGCTCGCCGCCGAGCGGCTCGACGTCGCGCTTCTCGTGTCGGGGGTGTACGGGCCGCGCACCGACGGCGTCGAAACGATCACGTCTGAAGACTTCGATCACGTGATGATCACCAACGTGCGCGGGCCGATGCAGTTGCTGCCGGCGCTGCTGCCGCGCGTCGAAGAGGCGGACGGCGTGCTCGCGGTGCTGTCGAGCAAGATGGGCAGCATCACGGAAGCGACCGGTACGACTGGCTGGTTATATCGTGCGAGCAAGGCGGCGCTCAACGACGCGTTGAAGATCGCTTCGCTGCAAACACGGCGCGCGGTTTGCGTCGCACTGCATCCCGGCTGGGTGCGCACCGACATGGGCGGCTCGCAGGCGGCGATCGATCCGGAACACAGCGTCAGCGGTATGCGCAACGTACTCGCGCAGGCCGCGGGCGCGCATGCGACATTCAACGGCCGCTTCTATCAGTACGACGGCACGCCGCTCGAATGGTGAGCTTTTCACCACCGACCTCACGGCCGTCCGCGTGCCCCTGCGGCGGCGCTACACCCGGCCAGCGTAGCGGCACTGCCGCGCCGCCGTTCGCGCAATGCTGCGGCCGTTTCATCGATGGCGATGCAACTGCGCCGGACGCGCTGACTTTGATGCGCTCGCGATACAGCGCCTACGTGCTCGGCGCGACTCAATATCTGCGCGCAACCTGGGCGCCACACACCTGTCCCGCCGACCTCGATGCCTCCGAAGCATCTAACGCATCCAACGCCACACGCTGGCTTGGCCTGCAGATCAAGCGCTTCACCCCACTCGATGCAACCCATGCCGAAGTCGAATTCGTCGCACGATACAAGATCGGCGGTCGCGCGCACCGGCTGCACGAACTGAGCCGCTTCGTTCGCGACGACAGCGGCTGGCGCTACGTTGACGGCGACATCCGCGAAGACTGACACAGCGACGCGATATCGTCGGGCTGCGTGTGTCGCAGCTCGCCTCCTGGTTACCACCCGTTACATAAGCCCCTTCCGACGCCTCCTTCACGTAGTGTTCAGGTGTTGGCCGCACGCCACATGGTTTTCCCGTCATCGCCGCGACACTTGGTCCTGCGCCTCTGCACGGCGCCTTCCGGGCGCCACCTGGCGGTCATTCCAGCGCGACGTGCCACTCGGCAATTTTTTCGCTGCGGGCTTGTCCCGAATTGCACAAACCAAAATTGTCGTGCCAGTATCGCTCCACAGGTTGTGCAGCGTTACGTCGCGAGGAGCGGCTCAACACCGTCCTCGTGCGATACCGAAGTGCAGATCCGGTATCGCGTAGCGCTCATCTTCGGCGCGTGGGGTCGCGTCGGTCGACAGACGGTTCACTCGTTGCGATCTCCAGCAGCGTGCGCGTGCAAGCGCTCATGCATGTCAGTGGCTTGTTGTTGTCAAACGGCGCTGTAACGAGTCCGTAAGGCGATCCGGTTGCATGACCTCGGGCGAAGGGCTTCAAGGCAGATCTTCAAGGTGGGCGTAGCAGATGGCGTTCAGAAGGGTTCAGGCGGGATGTAAGGCGGTCTGTGCATGTGCGGCGCTCGTTGCGCTCACTGCGTCGTCCGCACACGCCGATCCGCTCTTCGCTTCATCGACGAATGCGCCAGTCAAACCGGATAAGCCGGTTAATTCAGCGTCCGCTCAACAACCGGTCGGCCCGCTCTCCAGTGCGCAGGTCCAGCGTCTCTCGCTCGAAGACGACGCATGGCTGCCCAGCGCGCGCCTCAACCAGCAGATCCTGCGCATCCCGACCGATTCCTCCGGCGACATCACGCTCGAAACGACCGTCTACAAGCCGGACGGTGCGGGTCCGTTCCCGATGATCGTCTTCAATCACGGCAAGATGCCCGGCGACCCGCGTAACCAGGCGCGCAGCGATCCGCTGCCGTTCGCGCGCGAGTTCGTGCGCCGTGGTTACGTCGTCGTTGCACCGAACCGGCGCGGCTTTGCAGAATCGGGCGGCGTCTACGAGCAGGACGGCTGCGATGTCGAACGCAACGGTATCGGCCAGGCCGCCGACGTTGCCGCGACCATCGACTACATGTCGAAGCAACCGTATGTCGACGCACAGCACATCGTCGTGGCCGGCACCTCGCATGGCGGCCTCGCGACGATCGCCTACGGTGCGCAGGCTGCATCCGGCGTGCGCGCACTGATCAATTTCTCGGGCGGTCTGCGCCAGGATGCCTGCAACGACTGGCAGGGCAACCTGACGCAGGCGTTCGGCGCTTACGGCGAGAAGACGCATGTGCCGTCGCTGTGGCTCTATGGCGACAACGATTCGATCTGGCCCGCCGCGTTGATCACGAAGATGTACACCACGTACACGACGGCGCTCGGCCCCGATGTGCGGCACGGTGTCGGCTCGACGATGATCGACTTCGGCACGTACAAGGACGATGCGCACCGCCTGGTCGGCGATCGTGACGGCGTGCGCGTATGGTGGCCCGCCGTCGAGAGCTTCCTTGCGCGCGTCGGTATGCCGACCAGCGTGCAGTATCGAGTGGAAGAGGCGCCCGAGCCGAAGCCAACCGGCTTCGCATCGGTCGAGGCAATCGATGCCGTGCCGTTCGTCGACGAAGGCGGCCGTGCGGGTTATCGCAACTTCCTGCATCAATATCCGAGTCGCGCGTTCGCAGTCTCCAACTCGGGGGCGTGGTCGTGGGCCGAAGGCGGCGACGATCCGAAGGCAGTGGCCATCTCGAACTGCCAGAAGCACAGCAACGATCCGTGCCGGCTGTATGCGGTGAATGACGTTGTCGTGTGGAAGGACACGTCGGCCACGGCATCCGATCCAGGTGCGGTCGACCCCGCCGTGCATAAGCCCGCGCTCGCGAGCCGTTAGTTTTCGTCGTAGCAATCTTCGGCGCGTGGTCGCGCATAGTTACGCGTGATCGTTGCCGCATCGGGTGGTTGAATTCCGCACAGCCGCTCCCGCTTACCGGTTCTCACCTCATCCTCCCCACCGCATCCCCCACGGCGCTATGCGAAAGAAATCGCATCGCGCCCGCTCCATGCCTCTCGAATTCACCTGCTGCGCCCCCGTTCTGACCCAAAACCCTCTATTCCCCCCATCCATCACCCGATTTTTTTAGTCACCCCCCACTACTTTGCCGTCGTCATCTGCGCTCTTTTCTGCCCTTCTGGCGCGATCGGCTCCGTGCTGTCGAAAACGCCCGCTAACGCCCGTCCAGCATGGCTCAGCGGCCTTTTTCCGGGGTAGTGCATCGGGCCCGTTAACACGCTAATCTCCGCCTGGAATGGCGAACGGCACCACCCGGCAACCTGTATCGAGCCTCAGATTGCGCACCTGAATCGCACCGCGCTTCACCTGAGCGCTGCGCAATCCCCGTTCGCCTGCTTCAATGTCCCGGAGTCCGTGTGAACCCATCCGCATCAACCGAAGACTGGGTCGCCCGCAGCCTGCGCGCTGTCTGGCACCCCTGCACGCAGATGAAACACCACGAGCGCCTGCCGCTCGTGGCGGTTTCGCGCGGCGCCGGCGCGTGGCTGTACGACCGCGACGGACATCGTTACCTCGATGCGATCAGTTCGTGGTGGGTCAATCTGTTCGGCCACGCGAATCCGCGCATCAATGCCGCGCTGAAAACGCAGCTCGACACGCTCGAACACGCGATGCTCGCCGGTTGCACGCACGAGCCCGCCGTCGAACTTGCCGAGCGGCTCGGCGCGCTGACTAACCACACGCTCGGCCACGCGTTCTTCGCGTCCGACGGCGCCTCAGCCGTCGAGATCGCATTGAAGATGAGCTTCCACACCTGGCGCAATCGCGGCTTCGATGAGAAACGCGAATTCGTGTGCGTCGCGAACAGCTATCACGGCGAAACGATCGGCGCGCTCGGCGTCACCGATGTCGCGCTGTTCAAGGACGCCTACGATCCGTTGATCCGACATGCGCACGTGGTCGCTTCGCCCGATGCGCGACACGCCCAGCCTGGCGAAAACTCGGAGGATGTCGCTCGCCGCGCGCTTGAGGGCGTGCGCGCGCTGTTCGAAGCGCGCAGTACGAAGATCGCCGCGCTGATCGTCGAGCCGCTCGTGCAATGTGCGGCTGGGATGGCCATGCACGATGCGTCGTATATCGCCGGTTTGCGCGCGTTATGCGATCAATACGGCGTACATCTGATCGCCGATGAAATCGCAGTGGGATGCGGGCGCACCGGCACATTCTTCGCGTGCGAACAGGCGCAGGTGTGGCCGGATTTTCTGTGTCTGTCGAAAGGTATCAGCGGTGGCTATCTGCCGTTGTCGATCGTGCTGTCGCGTGACGAGATCTATGCGGCGTTCTACGACGACGACACCGCGCGCGGCTTTCTGCACTCGCATTCGTACACGGGCAATCCGCTCGCTTGCCGCGCGGCACTCGCGACACTCGATCTGTTCGCCAGCGACGATGTGCTCGCAACCAACGCACGCAAGTCGGCAACGCTGCGCGCAGCACTCGCACCGCTCGCCGAACATCCGCAAGTGCGCAACCTGCGTCAATGCGGAACGATCTTCGCATTCGATGCCGCACTCGACGACCCGAACGCCGCGAAAACATTCTCGCGCCGCTTCTTCGAAAACGCGCTGCAACGCGAACTGCTGCTACGTCCGATCGGCACGACCGTGTACCTGATGCCGCCGTACATTCTCGACGACATCGAACTCGGCCTGCTCGCCGAGCGCACGCACGAAACGTTCGATGCAACACTGAAGGAGACCCGCTGATGCATCTGCTCACTACCCTCGAACAGGGCCTGAAGGACATCGATGCGCGCGGCCTGCGCCGCCGTCGGCGGATTGCGGATACGCCGTGTGCGGCGCACATGACTGTCGATGGCCGTGAAATCGTTGGCTTTGCGAGCAACGATTACCTTGGCCTCGCGGCGCATCCGCAGCTCGTTGCGGCGCTTGCGGAAGGCGCGCAACGCTATGGCGCGGGCAGCGGTGGTTCGCACCTGCTCGGCGGTCACTCGCGTGCGCATGCGCAACTCGAAGACGATCTCGCTGCATTTGCCGGTGGCTTCGTCGATGCGCCGCGTGCGCTGTACTTCAGCACCGGCTATATGGCGAATCTGGCCACGCTGACCGCGCTCGCGGGTCGCGGCACCACGCTCTTTTCCGACGCGCTGAATCATGCGTCGCTGATCGATGGTGCGCGGCTGTCGCGCGCTGAAGTGCAGATTTATCCGCACGCCGACACCGATACGCTGAGCGCGTTGCTCGATGCATCCACGGCCGAAACGAAACTGATCGTGACCGATAGCGTGTTCAGCATGGACGGCGACGTTGCACCGTTGGCACGGCTGCTCGAACTGGCCGAGCGGCACGGCGCGTGGCTCGTCGTCGACGATGCGCATGGCTTCGGCGTACTCGGCCCACAGGGACGCGGCGCGATTGCTCAAGCGGCATTGCGTTCGCCGCATCTGATTTCGATCGGTACGCTCGGCAAGGCGGCTGGTGTGTCGGGTGCGTTCGTCACTGCGCATGCAACGGTGGTCGAATGGCTCGTGCAACGCGCGCGGCCGTATATCTTCACGACTGCATCGACGCCCGCTGTTGCACATGCGATGTCGGCGAGCGTGCGTATCATCGCGGGCGCTGAAGGGGATGCGCGCCGTGCGCATCTGCAGCAGTTGATCGAGCGTACCCGCGCCATGCTCAAAACGACACCGTGGCTGCCGGTCGATTCGCATACCGCTGTGCAGCCGTTGATTATCGGCAGCAATGAAGCTGCGCTTGCTGCGGCCGACGCACTCGATCACGCGGGACTGTGGGTGCCCGCGATCCGTCCACCGACTGTGCCGGTCGGCACGTCGCGCCTGCGTATTTCGCTGTCGGCTGCGCATTCAAATGAGGATCTCGACCGTCTCGACGCAGCACTCACACGACTCGGCACCACCATGGTCGCGGAGGCTGCATGAGCGCGCTGTCGCTGTTCGTCACCGGCACCGACACCGAGATCGGCAAGACGCTGGTTTCCACTGCGTTGCTGCGCGGTTTCGTGCGCGCGGGACTGCGCGCCGCGGCAATGAAGCCGGTCGCAGCAGGCGCGTTCGAAGTGGATGGTGTCTGGCATAACGAGGACGCCGATCAACTCGACGCCGCCGCGAACGTGCTGCTGCCGCCCGCGATCCGCACGCCGTATCTGTTGAAAGAACCTGCCGCACCGCACGTCGCCGCCGCACTCGAAAACGTGACGCTCGACGTCGCACGCATCGTCGAGTGTCATGCGCAGGCGTCACGCACCGCGGATGTGGTGGTCGTCGAAGGGGTCGGTGGTTTTTGCGTGCCGCTTACCGACACGCACGACACCGCTGATCTGGCGCGCCTGCTGGACCTGCCCGTGGTGCTCGTGGTCGGCATGCGGCTCGGCTGCATCAGCCATGCATTGCTCACCGCCGAAGCAATCACCGCACGCGGCCTGCGCATCGCGGGCTGGGTCGCGAATCGTGTCGATCCGAACATGCGCTTCGCCGACGAGAACATCGCCGCGATTCGCGAGCGGCTCGAACATCGATACGACGCACCGCTGCTCGGCACCGTACCGCATCTAAACCCCACGTCCGCCGATGTCGCAGCGGAACATCTCGACATCGCCGCACTCCTGCACACGCTGCGCACGTTATGCACGTTACGCATCGCACAGCACCCGACCCGACTCCCCGTCATTCATTCATGAGGATCGACGACATGACTTCACTGCATACCGGTTCGACAACTACCCCCGCACCTGCCGTCGCAGCGACAGCTTCAGAAGCCACGGTCGCGCGCTGGCGCATCGCCGACATCGTCGCGTTGTACGAACTGCCGCTCAACGACTTGCTGTTTCGCGCGCAGCAAACCCATCGCGAGCACTTCGATGCCAACACCGTGCAACTCTCGACACTGCTGTCGATCAAGACCGGCGGTTGCGAAGAAGACTGCGCGTACTGTCCGCAATCGGTTCACCACGACACGGGCTTGAAAGCGGACAAGCTGATGCCCGTCGACGACGTGCTCGCAGCCGCACGCGTTGCGAAAGAGAACGGTGCCACGCGCTTCTGCATGGGCGCCGCATGGCGCAATCCGAAAGACCGCCACCTCGAGCCGATCAAGGACATGATCCGCGGTGTGAAGGCAATGGGCCTCGAAACCTGCGTGACGCTCGGCATGCTCGAAACGCACCAGGCAGAAGGTTTGCGCGAAGCCGGGCTCGACTACTACAACCACAACCTCGATACGTCGCCGGAGTTCTACGGGCAGATCATCTCGACGCGCACCTATCAGGACCGTCTGGACACGCTGGAGCGCGTGCGCGACGCCGGCATCAACGTGTGCTGCGGCGGCATCGTCGGACTCGGTGAATCGCGTCGCGAACGGGCTGGGCTGATCGCGCAGCTTGCAAACATGGACCCGTACCCCGAGTCGGTGCCGATCAACAATCTCGTGCAGGTGGAAGGCACGCCGCTCACCGGTACCGAGGCGCTCGATCCGTTCGAGTTCGTGCGCACGATTGCGATTGCGCGCATCACCATGCCGCGCGCGATGGTGCGACTGTCGGCAGGACGTGAGCAGATGGACGAGGCGTTGCAGGCGATGTGCTTCTTCGCCGGTGCGAATTCGATTTTCTACGGCGACCAGTTGCTCACGACGAGCAACCCGCAGGCGGAAGCGGACCGGAAGCTGCTCGAGCGTCTTGGCATGCGTGCCGAAGCCGCGCAGCAAATGCCGCTCGATTCGCACGGTTGCGAACATGCCTGCGACGGTCATGCGCAATCGGCTGCGAACTAAGGCTGCGCAAGTTCACTGACCGACTGATCGACTGACGCCGGAAATACAAAGGCCGCCCGATAGCACTATCGGGCGGCCTTTGCTTTACAACGAAACCCGCGCTTCTTACTTCCGGTCGACGACGATCTGATCGAAGGTCCCGCCGTCGGAGAAGTGCGTCTGTTGCGCCTTCTGCCAGTTGCCGAACATCTGCTCGACAGTGAAGGTTTTCAGCGGTTTGAATTCGCTCGCGTGTTTCGCGAGCACGCTCGCATCGCGCGGCCGCAGATGATGTTGCGCGATGATCTCCTGCGCGGCCGGCGTGTACAGATAGTCGAGATACGCCTGCGCTTCCTTGCGCGTGCCGCGCTTGTCGACGACCTTGTCGACGATCGTCACAGGCGGTTCGGCCAGCAAGCTCACCGACGGGTACACCGCCTCGAAGCTACCCGCGCCCACGCCCGTTTCGATCAACGCGACTTCGTTCTCGAACGTCACCAGCACGTCGCCGATACCGCGCTGCGTGAACGTCGTGGTCGCGCCGCGGCCGCCGGTATCGAGCACGGGCACGTTGCGGAAGATCGCCTTTTCGAAGTCTTGCGCCTGCGCATCGGTGGCACCGTGCTGCTTGCTGTAGCCCCAGGCGGCCAGGTACGCGTAGCGGCCGTTGCCCGACGTCTTCGGATTGGCGATCACAACCTGCACACCGGGCTTCGCCAGGTCGTCCCAGTCCTTGATGTGTTTCGGATTACCCTTGTGCACGAGGAACACCATCGTGGTGGTGTACGGCGCGCTGTTATCGGGCAATCGCGCGCGCCAGTTGGCGGGTACGAGCTGGCCGCGCTCGGCGAGCAGGTCGATGTCGTTGGGCTGGTTCATCGTGACCACGTCTGCCTGCAGGCCCTGCAGTACCGACAGCGCCTGCGCGCTCGACGCACCATGCGACTGGCGGACCGATACGGTCTCGCCGCTCTTCTGCTTGTATGCGGCAATGAAAGACGCGTTGATGTCCTTGTACAGTTCGCGTGTGACGTCGTAGGAGACGTTCAGCAGCGACGTATCGGCATGCGCATTCGATACGCTACCGAGCGCGAGCATAAACGCCGTAACGCCGGCTGTGAGCCAGCGCAGATTTATTCGATTTCCTCGATTCCCCGAATTGCCTGTCATTGTGTCTGCGCCCCGTCCGTGATGAATGCGTGATGCCGCTGCTGCGGTTCAAAGCCGGATTCTAGCGGATCGGACTACATGCGACCGGCGCGGCACGATCGAACGATTAGAACGACGATCGACTATCCGCGCGGCAATGTCATCAAACGAAGGCGTGCGTAGCAGGTTCGATCGATTCTTCGCGAAAGCGCAATGGCGCAGCGCAATGCACGAGCGTATCGATGAAGTATTTGGCGCGCGGCCACGGACCGTAGCCCGCCGCAGTGTTGATATGGCCCGCGTCGCCGAGATTGACGAACGCGCTGCCGAAACGCTGTGCCAGTTCGCGGGCGTCGGCGAGCGGCATCCATGGGTCGGTGTCGCTGCCGATCATGATCGACGGCACGCCGATACGTCGTGCGTCGAAGTTACCCGCGAAGGTGAATTTCGCGGGGCTTGCGGGCGCGACGAACAGCACGCCGGCGACATCGGCTGCGTGCGTTGTCTGCTGCAGCACATGCGCGGCAACCAGGCACCCAAAGCTATGCGCGGCCAGCACGAACGGGCCGCGCTCGCGGGCGAGCAGCTCGCGCAACGACTGGGCCCACTTCGCGAGATCGGGGGCATCCCAGTCCGCCTGCTCGACGCGCAACGAACGCGCAAACTGCCGCTCGAGCCACGTCTGCCAATGCGCGCCCTCGCTGCCATGTAGACCCGGTACGGTTACGACGCGGGGTGGCCATGTCGATTTGCTGCATGAGAACATGATTTTCCTCGCTGACGGAACCCGATAAATCATTGTGGACGCCGGATCCGCGCTTCTGAACCAATTTTTCGTGCTTTGTTTATGGGCTAAAGATTCGCAATCGCCCGCGAGACTGCGGGCGTAGTCGCTCCGGCGCACGGCGCCGTCGGCAAGAAAGTAGAATGAGGCCTATCCGCCCACGCAATCGCTAACGCAATCAATCCGCCAGCCTGTGAAAATCCTCTTCTATACGCCGCTCACCGACGCCGCCGCGTGGCTGCACGATCTGACTCGCGCGCTGCCGGGCGCCGAGCTGCGCGAATGGCAGCCGGGCGACACAGCCCCCGCCGATTTCGCCGTGGTGTGGCGTCCGCCGCGCGAACTGTTCGCGCCACGGGCCGGCCTGCGGGCCGTATTCAATATGGGCGCGGGCGTCGACGCGATTCTCGCGCTCGAACGCGAACACCCGGGCACACTGCCGCGCGACGCCCTTCTGGTGCGCCTCGAAGACACGGGCATGGCGCCGCAGATGGTCGAATACACGCTGCACTCGGTGCTGCGCTACCTGCGCCGTTTCGATGAGTACGCCGCCCTGCAGGCACAGCGTCGCTGGCAGATGCTCGATCCGCATCCGCGCGAGACATTTACGGTCGGGGTGCTTGGGCTCGGTGTGCTCGGCACCCAGGTCGCTCAGGCGATTGCGGCGCTCGGCATCCCCGTGCGCGGCTATAGCCGCAGTGCAAAACAGATCGACGGTATTGCGACCTTCGCGGGTGAAGCGCAGCTCGGTGCGTTTCTCGACGGTGCGAAGGTGCTCGTGAATCTGCTGCCGCATACGCCCGACACTCACGATGTCCTGAACGCCCGCGTGTTCTCGCAACTCGCGCGCGGCGCGTATCTGATCAACGTCGCGCGCGGTGCGCATCTGGTCGAGCAGGACCTGCTCGATGCGCTCGCGAGCGGCCAGATCGCGGCGGCCACGCTCGATGTGTTTCGCGAGGAACCGCTGCGACCCGATCATCTGTTCTGGCAGCATCCGCGCGTCACGATCACGCCGCACAGTTCGGCGCTGACGCTGCGTGAAGAAGGTATTGCACAGATTGCCGAGAAGATCGGTGCGCTGACGCGTGGTGAAACAGTCGGCGGTCTCGTCGATATCGCGCGCGGCTACTAACGAACACACGTACTCAACACCCATTGCAGAGGCCGCCTCAGGCGGCGAGGAGACACCCCATGACATTGCCTCAAGCAGTCAAGATCGTCGAAGTCGGCCCGCGCGACGGCTTGCAAAATGAAAAGGACTTCGTCCCGACCGCGATCAAGATCGAACTGATCAACCGGCTTTCGGCGGCGGGCTTTCGCAACGTCGAAGCCGCATCGTTCGTCTCGCCGAAATGGGTTCCGCAGATGGCCGACGGCGCCGAAGTGATGGCCGGCATCGCGCGTCGGCCGGGCACGCTGTATTCGGTGTTGACGCCGAATCTGCGTGGCCTCGACGGTGCGCTTGCCGCGCACGCGGATGAGATCGTAATCTTCGGTGCTGCGAGCGAAGCGTTCTCGCAGAAGAACATCAATTGCAGCATTGCGGAAAGCATCGAACGTTTTGTGCCGGTTGCACAGGCTGCCAAGGAAAAAGGCCTGCGCGTGCGCGGCAGCGTGTCGTGCTCGCTAGGTTGCCCGTATCAGGGCGACGTGCCGGTTGCATCGGTGGTCGATGTGGTCGAACGTTTTGCGGCGCTCGGTTGCGATGAGATCGACATCGCAGACACGATCGGTGTCGGCACGCCGAAGCGCACGCGCGAAGTCTACGAGGCAGTGACCAGAGTGTTCCCGCGCGAACGTCTGTCCGGGCACTTTCACGACACCTACGGCCAGGCGCTCGCCAATATTTACGCGGCGCTGCAGGAAGGTATCGAGATTTTTCATGCGTCGGTGGCGGGGCTGGGCGGCTGTCCTTATGCGAAGGGCGCGACCGGCAACGTCGCAACCGAAGACGTGCTGTACCTGATGAACGGCCTCGGCATCGCAACCGGCGTCGATCTCGCGCAGGTGGTCGCGATCGGCGATTTCATCTCGACGTCGATCGGCAAGCCGAACGTGTCGCGCGCGGGCAAGGCGCTGCTTGCCAAAGCGCGCAGCGAAGCGCAGACCTGCGTCTGACACCGTTGCCCTGAAACTCATCCGAACGACCATGACAGATAACGCATCGCTTCAGACTCCCCACCCTGACGATCTCGACGCGCTCCCCGACGCCGCACGTCGTGTCGCGCTACTGCTGCGCGAACGCGGCCACGCAGGTCACGTCGTGATGCTTGCGGAGACCGGCAAGACGTCGGCGGAAGCAGCGGCTGGCCTCGACTGCACCGTCGCGCAGATCGCCAAGTCGATCCTGTTTCGTCGCAAACACGACGATGCACCCGTGCTCGTCGTCGCGAGCGGTGCGAACCGCGTCGACGAACAGAAGGTCGCCGCGCAGGTCGGCGAGATCGGTCGTGCCGATGCGAAGTTCGTGCGCGAGAAGACCGGTTATGCGATCGGCGGCGTGTGCCCGATCGGTCACGCGACGCCGCCCGTCACGCTGATCGATGCCGACCTGCTCGCACTTGACAGCCTGTGGGCCGCGGCAGGTCATCCGCATGCGGTGTTCAACCTGTCGCCGCAGCAACTGGTCGAACTGACCGGCGCGCCCGTCGCCGACGTCGCCTTGCGCGAATCCGCATGACACACGACACCGCGTCCGTCCCGTCACCGTGCATCGACGTGTGCAGGATGAACGCTGCGACCGGCTGGTGCGAAGGGTGTCTCCGAACGATTGACGAAATCGCCGGCTGGTCGTCGTTCGACGACACGCGCAAGCACGCGGTGTGGGATGCGATCGAAGCGCGTCATACGCAGTTGCTCACAGCGCAGCGGGAACGGCCATGAAAGCCGCCGCATTGCAGATCGTGATGCGCTCACAACCGGAGCCCCGCTCGCCATGATCGCGCTACCTGCATCGATACGCGTATTCGAGCGCGGCTGGCTCTCGTCGAACAACGTGCTGCTGGTCGACAACGCGTGTGCTGCGCTCGTCGATACCGGTTACGCGACACACGCGCCGCAAACCGTCGCGCTGGTTCGCGAGGCACTCGGCGCGCGGCCGCTCGATCTGATCGTCAACACGCATCTGCATTCGGATCATTGCGGCGGTAACGCGCTATTGCAGGCGACTTGGCCGTGTCGCACCGAGATCCCCGCGCAGGAAGCCGACGCGGTTCGCAACTGGGACGAGGTGCGCCTCACCTATCGCGCGACGGGTCAGACCTGCGAGCGCTTCACGTTCACCGGTACGCTATCGCCCGGTATGCAGGTCACGCTCGGCGCGCTTGAGTGGACCGTGCTCGGTGCACCCGGCCACGATCCACATTCGCTGATGTTGTATTGCGCCAGCGAGCGTGTGCTGATCAGTGCCGACGCGCTGTGGGAAAACGGCTTCGGCGTGATTTTTCCGGAACTGAACGGCGACAGCGGTTTCGCGGAACAACAGGCGGTGCTCGATCTGATTGCGACGCTCGATATCGATGTCGTGATTCCCGGTCACGGTGCGCCGTTCACCGATGTGCAATCCGCACTCAAGCGTGCGTGGTCGCGCGTCGCATGGCTGCGCGCCGATCCTGCGCGCAACGCGAAGAACGCGCTGAAGGTGCTGATCGTGTTCAAGCTGCTCGAAGTACGTGTCATGCAGTTCGACGCGCTCGTCGCGATGCTCGACGATGCCACTCTGATGCGCGCAGCGGTATCGATGCTTGGAGCGCGCAACGAAACACCCACATTGCTGCGCGAACTTGTCGGCGAACTGGCGCGAGCGGACGGCCCGCTGTCGATAGACGGCGACTGCATCCGCGCCCGCAGCGCGTAAATTCCAGTTCACCAAAAAAGAAAGCCGTTCCCCAGAAATGGCGAACGGCGTAATTTGGTCGACGTGATCAGCGTCGATTCGGATCATACTCGCGCGTACCTTTCGAACGCATCGGTGATTTCCCTACAGAAGCTTGACGGCGTTTCGTAGTCTTCTTACGAGCCGTTGCCTCAATGTCGCCGGCGGCGCCGCCATGTTGCGCAATCCGTAGCAACAACGGCTTACGATACCAGCCGACGCTGCGGCACGATACGCCAGCCCAGATTGACGCCCGCCGCGGCGAGCAGGATCAGCAGCGCGCCGAGCAGTTGCACCCACGCGAGCTTTTGCCCGAATGCGACCCGGTCCACGATGATCGCCACCACCGGATAAATGAACGACAGCGCGCCGGTCATCGCGGTCGGCAGCTTCTGGATCGCGCCGTACAGCAGCACGTACATCGCGCCGGTGTTGACGACGCCGAGCGTCACGAGTTGCAGCCAGTGCACGCCGCTCGTAGGCAGGTTGTCGAAGTGGACGAACGGCGCGAGCGCCAGCACGCCGAACGCACCCTGTATCAATGCGAGCAGGTGCGGCGGCGTGCCCTTCAGGTGTTTGGTAATGATCGACGAGATTGCATACAGGAATGCAGCAGCGACCGCATACGCCACGCCTTCCAGATACTGGCCGGGCACCGCGAGCACCGCCGGTTCGACCTTGACGACGAACACGAGACCGATGAATGCGATCACCAGCCACGCAATCGCCGACGGCGTGACGCGTTCGCGGAACACGAAAGCGCCGAGCGCGACCAGCATGAACGGCTGCGTGTTGTAGACCGCGGTCGCCATCGAGATCGACGCGCGCGAATACGCGGCGAACAGCAGCGCCCAGTTGGCAACGATCGCCGCGCTGCTCAGCACGGCCAGCCCGATGATGCGCCAGGAGAACAGCTTGCGCCGGAACAGTCCCAGCGCGCCGCAGACGATCGCCATCGTCGCGGCGCCGAACAGGCAGCGAAAGAACACCACGTTCGATACAGGTTGTTGCGACGACACGACCAGCCAGCCGATCGTGCCCGACATCAGCATCGCGATGCTCATCTCGGCGGCGCCGCGGCGGATTTCATTGGAAGCCATGTTTCGATCCTCGGATTAGCGAATTCAATGAGGAAAGTTTAAGTGCTGCAACTGCGCATTTACATGGCTAAACTATGGATCATCGGCACGATCGCCTAATAAGCGAAGGCAAAAATGAACAAGCACCTTGCATCGCTCAATCTTCCTGTTCCACTCGACGATACCGACCGCGCGCTGCTTGCCGCACTCGCTGAAGACGCGCGTCAGCCGGTCAGCGAACTTGCACGGCGTGTCGGCTTGTCGGCGCCGAGCACCGCCGATCGTCTGCGGCGGCTCGACTCACAAGGGGTGATCGAGCGCTTCACAGTGCAGCTCGATCCGCGCGCGCTCGGCTACACGCTGCAGGCCATCGTGCGCGTGAAGCCGCTGCCCGGTCAGTTGCACCTGGTGGAAGACGTGCTGCGACGCATTCCCGAGTTCGTCGAATGCGACAAGGTCACCGGCGACGACTGCTTCATCTGCCGCCTGTATCTGCGCTCGATCGATCAGCTCGACGAGATTCTCGCCAAGGTGACCGAGCGCGCGGAAACCAGCACGGCGATCATCAAGTCGACGCCGATTGCGCGGCGGCTACCGCCGCTGGGTTGAGCGCGCCGGCTGTTATAGCTATAGCTACTGCTACTGCTCGACCGCTTCGAAGAACGCCAGCATCTCCGCGACGAGTGCGTCCGGCGCTTCTTCCGGAATGTAGTGCCCGCACGGCAGCGGCCGCCCACCGACGTCGCGGGCCACGCGCCGCCATTCGTCGAGCGGCGTGAAGCACTTTTCGATCACGCCGTACTCTCCCCACAGCACGCGCAACGGACACGCCACCTTGTTGCCGCGTTCGATGTCGGCGCGGTCGTGCTCGAGATCGATCGTCGCCGACGCGCGGTAGTCCTCGCACATCGAGTGCACCGCGCCCGGCTGTCGCAACGCGGTGCGATACGCCGCGAGCGCTTCGGGCGCAAACGGCGTGAGCCCCGCGTGACGGCTGCACAACACGCGATCGACGAAGACGTCCGGATTCGCGCCGATCAGCGTTTCCGGCAGCGGCTCCGGCTGGATCAGGAAGAACCAGTGGAAGTACAGCGTCGCGAAGGTGCGATCGGTGGCTTCGTACATCGCGAGCGTCGGCGCGATGTCGAGCAGCATCAACCGTTCGACTGCATCCGGGTAGTCGAGCGCCATCCGGTGCGCAACGCGGGCGCCGCGGTCGTGCGCACAGACCAGAAAATGCTCGAAGCCGAAATGGCGCATCACGGCGACCTGATCGGCGGCCATCGTGCGTTTGGAATACGGTGCGTGAGTGTCGTCGGTGGGCGGTTTGGACGATGCGCCATAGCCGCGTAGATCGGTCGCGATGACCGTGAAATGCTGCGCCAGTTGCGACGCGCAGCGCTGCCAGATCAGATGGGTCTGCGGACTACCGTGTAGCAACAGCAAAGGCGGACCTGCACCGCCCTTCACCCCATGGATGTCGACGTCGCCCACGGCGACGCGAAAGGGCGTGAAAGCCTCGAAGGACATATCGGGTCTCTTGTCGTTGTAGGTCAACGCATTGTAGGAGCCCGGTGTGACTGTGCGACACCGAACCCACCGACAACGCGTAGACACTGAACACTCCTTCCAACCCGAAGCTGCACATGCAAAAGTGGCGTTTCGCCTATAATCGAACGATCGTTCTTAAATTTACCGGACTGGATGAACGGGCCTTTACGGTTGGCCACGTTTGTTTTCCGGTACCTCGCTACACTCATCCGTGGGCCGCATAGCCCGCATCAGCTTGTGCAACTGCACTTATCAGGAGACCCGCATCATGGCTCTGCCCGCCGTCCTGCAAAACCTTGCGTTGCCCGTCGTCGCTTCGCCGATGTTCATCGTCAGCTACCCCGAGCTGGTGCTTGCCCAGTGCAAGGCCGGTATCGTCGGCTCGTTCCCTGCGTTGAATGCGCGCCCGGCAGAACTGCTCGACGAATGGCTCACGCAGATCCAGGCGTCGCTCGCCGCGCACAAGGAAGCGCATCCGGATGCCGTGATCGGGCCGATCGCTGTGAACCAGATCGTGCATCAGTCGAACACGCGGCTCGAGCACGATGTGCGCGTGTGCGTCGAGCACAAGGTGCCGATCTTCATTACGAGTTTGCGTGCACCGGCGCGGGAAATCGTCGATGCCGTGCATAGCTACGGCGGCATCGTGCTGCACGACGTGATCAATATTCGCCATGCACAGAAAGCGCTCGAAGCGGGCGTCGACGGGTTGATCCTGGTGGCGGCGGGTGCCGGTGGTCACGCGGGTACGACTTCGCCGTTTGCTCTCGTGGGCGAAGTGCGGCGTATGTTCGACGGTCCGATCGTGTTGTCGGGTGCGATCGCGAACGGCGGGTCGATTCTTGCCGCGCAGGCGATGGGCGCCGACCTCGCCTACATGGGCACGCGTTTCATCGCGACGAAAGAAGCGCACGCTGTCGATAGCTACAAGCATGCGATCGTCAACGCAAGCGCGTCGGACATCATCTACACGAACCTCTTCACCGGTGTGCACGGTAACTACATCCGCGAGAGCATCGTCAACGCCGGGCTCGATCCGGACGCACTGCCCGCTTCCGACAAAACGGCGATGAACTTCGGCAGCGACAAGGCGAAGGCGTGGAAGGACATCTGGGGTGCGGGCCAGGGCGTCGGCCTGATGAGCGACGTGCCGAGCGTCGACGAACTGGTGGCGCGTCTCACGCAGGAGTACAACGATGCGCGTGCGCGGCTTTCGATCGGGCGCTGAGGCGCTTTGACGTAGCGGCCCGTTTGTTTGCTTGCTTGATTGCGCTAACGCGCGGCCAGTGCGCAAATTTCTTCGGCAGAGGGCCACAGGTTCTCACTGCCGAACCGCGCCGCAACAAAATCGACAAACGAGCGCACCTTCGCCGACAGATGTCGGCGGCTCGCATATACGACATGGATGGGCAGCTCGTGCGGCGGCATTTCATCGACGAGCAACGGCACGAGCCGGCCCGCCAGCAGATCTTCGGCGATCACCTCGGTGCCCAGCTGCGCGATGCCGGCGCCTTGCAACACGGCGACGCGCATCGCTTCGAGGTGGTTGACGATCATGTTGCCGGTCAACTGGATACGCGCGCCGCTGGCGATCGTCGTAATGAACTCCTGAGCCGACACGCCGGCGTACTGGATGAAGTTGTGGCGCTGGAGATCGGTAGCACTAGTTGGTGTGCCATGACGGCGCAGATACTCCGGCGATGCGCACAACACGAGGTGCGCCGTCGCAATCTGCCGCGCAATCAGCGATGACGATTTCAAGCCGGTCGGCGATGCGCGGATCGCTACGTCGAAACCTTCGTCGATCAGCTCGACGACGCGATCCGACAGCGTGACTTCAACGGTGACCTTCGGATATTGCCCGGCGTAGTCGGCGATCGCGCTCATCAGGTGACGCAGCCCGAACGCGGAAAGCGACGATACGCGCAATCGTCCCTGCGGCACGACGCTCGCCGCACCGACAACCTGCGCTGCTTCTTCGAGTTCGGTCAGCGCCTGACTCAGGCGCTCGTAGTATTCGCGGCCGGCTTCAGTGGGCGCGACGCGCCGGGTCGTGCGGTTCAGCAGGCGGGCGCCGAGCTGCTGCTCGAGGTGCATCACATGCTTGCTCGCCATCGCCGCCGACATCTCCATGCGCTCCGCCGCACCGATAAAGCTTCCCACTTCGACGACGTGCCGAAACACTTTCATGCTGACGAGGGTGTCCATAGGAATCGCTCACGATGAGAATCAATCGGGTCGATTTTACGGGCTTTGTCAAATGGGGATGGCGAAAGGGGGGCGTTTGGGAGGTGCCCGAACACTTATGAGTCGCTGACCGCCCCCCTCTTCCGGATGCGGGCGATCTCCTGGGGATTGAACTCCGGCGCCCTCTCGATGCACAGATCGTCGTACTCACGCATCGTTTTCTTCTCGATGACCTCTGCACGATGCAGGGCGGAAGCCGCGCTGTGAATCGCTTCTGATGCATCGCTTTTGAAGCGAGTCTTAGTCATTGCAAATCTCCATTCACTACTTCAACGCCAACATCCTATCAAGGCCAACGCTCTTCGCCTTAGCGAAGTCACGAGCTAGCTCTTGAAATCGCGCAGTTCGCGAGACCCATCCCTCGCCTTCGTGCGGATCAGCCCCTCCACTTCTGCTGATCCGCCCGGCCCGCACAACCCCTAAAACTTCGCCCGAACCCCCACCCCAAACGTATCCCCAGTCGACTGGCTACTAATGTGGTCGTTCATATACGCCGCATACACATCCGTGCGCTTCGACAACGGATAGTCGTAGCCGAGCGCCCACGTCTGATGCGTCTGGTCGAGCCCACCTTTGTCGCGCGAATAGGCGTACGACGCCATCACGGTACCCGTACCGAGCGGCACACTGACGCCGCCTTGCGCGGTATTCACGTGCCAGTTGCCGAACACGTCGCGAACATTCTTCGTGTACATGTACTGACCAAAGAACTTCACGTACTTGAGGTCGTACGAGAGGCCCAGTTGCGCGACGCTCTGACTCTTCAGGCCGGTGACGAGACTGTTCAGTTCGCTCGGATCGGCGGGAACGCTCGTGTTGAAGTTCACGTACTGATACACCGCGGTCGCCGCAAACGGACCATGGAAATACAACGCCTGCGCACTCCACTTCTTCAGGCTGTTGTCCGACGCGTTGTTGCCGAAGCCGTACATCACAGCCCCGCTCAAACCGTTGAAGTTCGGTGTCTGATACTGGATCGCGTTATCCCAACCCGAATCGCCGACCACGCCCTGGTCCGTCGTGTAGGTCGGGAACGTGCCGAGGCCGAGGAACACGTGATACACCATCGGCGAGAACGTATACGAGTCGATGAACGGATTGAACAGGATCGTCGACACGAACAGTTGCGTGGTCAGACGGCCGGCCGTGACGGTGCCGTAAGGCGACTCGATGCCGACGTACGAGTTACGCGCAAAGAAACGGTCGCCAGGGAAACGGCCATACTGGCCGTTCTGCGCGAGGAAGAAGTCTTCGAGTGTGAAGATGGCCTTGTAGCCGCCGCCCAGGTCTTCGCTGCCCTTTATGCCCCAGTACGAAGTCGACATCCCGCCGCCGCCGACCACCCACGAACGCTGGTTGCCCGGGAATTTCTGCGAGCCGACCCATTCGTCGACCTGACCGTAAAGCTGCACGCTCGATTGCGCGAACGCCGACGATGCGCCCGCCAGTAAACCTGCCACGACGATCGCCTTCAAGGACGTTTTCAGCACATCGCTGACCATTGTTGTTCTCATGGATTCTCCAGTCTTTGTCAAAAGTGAGGTGGCTGTGCGGCGGGGAGCTCACGCGAACCGTTGTTGCCTGCTGCTTGTTGGTATCCGGTCGATCGTCGAGCCAATCAGGGCTCAACCATGTTTGCGGACCATTTTTATGGACAAAAATATGTACGGTTATTGCCGGTATAGCGTTCTGATTAGTTTTTACTGATATCGACCTGATAACGGGTCGAGTGAAACAGGACAAACTGCACTGCCACAAACCGTTTTATCGACTGCTCATGCCCGGTACGGCTAAAGCGGCGGATTCAACCGGGCGTAATCCGGCGCGCGGATGATGCACTGCCGCACGCCTCTGACAATTGGATGACGAACCCCTTCTTGCGAGCGAGCAATTTCAAAAAAGTGTGGTGTGCATACGTCACTTATGGACGTGCGAAATCGCGCCACCAGGCGGTGACGGAGCAAAAGGAAGAGGAAAAAGCGGCTGGGTTACCGCAGAGCCCGCTCAGTTGCGATAGGGCGACGCGCCGGGGCGCGAGAGGTCTTCGGGCGGTCGGGGTGGCGGCCGGCTAAAACCGCGCTCTTCGTTATATCGCGCGACGTCTTCGCGGATCGAGCCGGCCCGGACCATGGTCGAATTGCCGGACTGGCGCGGCACCGGCCGCGTTTCGGCGCTTACCGGTGTGATCGCGCCGGCATACTGCGGCGCGGCGCGCGGGGCCATGCGCGGAATGCCGCGGAAACCATTGCCGCCGGGCATCACACCCGGGCCACGCGCCACATTCATGACACGGTCGGGACGATTGCCGTAGTTGCTGAAGCTACGGGCATCGGGGCGTCCGCCGCCACCGAACGACCGCGGCGCGAAATGAGCAAAGTGCCCGCCGCCACCACCGCCGCCGAAGCCGCCACCGAAGCCGCCGTGCCCCATCATCACGGGTCTCGCTTGGGCGAACGAAGCCAGGACGACGAGAATCGCGCCCAATAACCACTGCTTCGCTGTTGACGATGCTGCTTGCACGGTAATCCACCTGCCCGACGACCCGCCCAGACCCGCCGCTCGGACGACAACGGAATCTGTCCGGGGAAATCACATCCGATGCGCATTTTTCGCATCCGCAGCTATCCCCGATGGCCCTGTACAGTAATTTATGGGTCCCCCTAAAACGTGTCGAGCCAAAAAGTGTTATGCCCGCCGAACGGTTGTAACACCGTGTTACTGCGGCGTTCCGGCGAATAATCCGGCGAATAACCGCCCGGGAAAACAATCGTTGAATAGACGGAAAAAACCCTCATCGCTTTTTAACCAGAAACGTTTCCAGCAAAAACTACGGCGGCATTTTTAGACCAGATCGAAAGATAAGAGCGCGACCGTCGATACCGACAGGAAAGACCCGTCTCATGCCAGCAATTCATCAATCAATGTCTCAAATGAATTTGCATTTTCAATCGCTTTGCCGGGACAATAGCCGCACCTGAGCGTGCGTAGCACGCGTCGTCGCGTTGCCAGGACACCGCGGCGATTCAAGCACTACCGTATCGAGATTCCGAAGATGGCCCGCCCGAAACTGCTTCCCGACAACTTCACGCTGTGCCTGATCGGCACCGTGATCTTCGCCAGCCTCCTGCCCGTACACGGCCAGGCCGGTGTCGCGTTCAACTGGCTGACGAACGTCGCGATCGGCCTGCTGTTCTTCCTGCACGGCGCCAAGCTGTCGCGCGAAGCGATCGTGGCGGGAGCGACGCACTGGCGCCTGCACCTCGTCGTACTGCTCAGCACGTTCGCGCTGTTTCCGCTGCTCGGCCTCGCGCTCAAACCGCTCCTTTCGCCGCTCGTTACGCCCGCGCTCTACGCCGGGGTCCTCTTCCTCTGTACGTTGCCGTCGACGGTGCAGTCGTCCATCGCGTTCACGTCGATCGCCAAGGGCAATGTGCCCGCCGCGGTGTGCAGCGCGTCCGCATCGAGCCTGCTCGGCATCTTCATCACGCCCGCACTGGTCGGAGTGGTTGTCACTAACCAGTCTGCCGGCGGCACATCGCCGTGGCATACGGTGTGGAACATCGTGTTGCAGCTGCTTGTGCCGTTCATTGCCGGGCAGTTGCTGCGGCCGCTGATCGGCGACTGGATCGAGCGCAATCGCGGCGTACTGAAGTTCGTCGACCAGGGCTCGATCCTGCTCGTCGTGTACGGCGCCTTCAGCGAAGCAGTGAATGAAGGCTTGTGGCATCACATTCCGCTCAGCGCGCTTGGCGGGCTCGTCGTGGTCAATGCAGTGCTGCTCGCGCTGGCGCTCGCCCTCACGATGTTCGTCAGCAAGCGGCTCGGCTTCAACCGCGCGGATCAGATCACGATCGTGTTCTGCGGATCGAAGAAGAGTCTTGCCGCCGGTGTACCGATGGCGAAGGTCATCTTCGCGTCGCATGCGGTCGGTGCCGTCGTGCTGCCGCTCATGCTGTTCCACCAGATCCAGCTGATGGTGTGCGCCGCGCTCGCGCAGCGCTGGGGCGCGCGCGACACGAGCGGCGAAGGACGCGCGGCCGCGCAAAAAAGCGGCCCCGCGGCGGTGGCGCGGCGTTGATGCCGCGCCGGATGCGAACCGGATGTTCATGAGCGCAGACCTTCCTGTGCGTGATCGACGAAAGCCGCCCCGTGCGGCTTTTTTCTTGCGGACGATCATTTCACCCACAAAGGCGCGGACTGTCGCTTAGGCCGGATGGGCTAGATCGCGCGACTCGTTACGTCGCACTACCCAATCGGCAAATGCACCGCCGCAGTGCCACGCTTCATCAAAGATTCACTTAATTCGCCGCCATCCCCGCCGATAAGCCGAACGTCCACCGTTTTTGGCTCTTTGCGATGTCCTCGCGCCCGTCTTTCCGTTCCGTTGCGCCGAGCGAAGCAACCCTGATCGCGCAATGCGCAACGCCCAATCCCGGCAACGTCACGTCATTCGCGTTGCCACCCGCGCTTCAACTTCCCGCACACACATGACCCGCCTTACCGTCAAAACCCGTCTGTATCTGCTGATGTCCGTCGTCGTTCTCGTTCTGGTCGCCGCCGGCGGCATCGGTCTGTATGGCGTCGCGCGTACCGATGCCGCGCTCGAGCAGGTCTTCGAAGGCCGCGCGAAAGCGCTGCAACGCATCTCGTCGATCGACGATCTCGCTGCGCAAACGCACTACGCGATCAGCGATGCGGTGCTCGATCCGGCGGCGGCAAAAACATCGGCGGTGGTCGATGCCGCGTCGCGCAATATCGCGAGCATCGACCGCTGGCTCGGCGAATATCGCGCGTATCCGCTCGACTCGCAGGAACGCGCGCTCGCGAACCGCTTCGCCGACGACTGGACCACGTTGCGCGACAAAGGCATCGCGCCGACGGTGGCTTTTCTGAAGGCGAACAATCTGTCGGAAGCGCAGTGGGTCGTCACGCAGGCGCTCGAACCGGCGGCGCAGCGCGTGAAGCGCGAGACCTCCGCGCTGCGGCAACTGCAGGTCGAATCGGCGCAACGCGAATACGATCGTGCGCAGAGTGTCGCGCGTACCGTGCAGGTGCTCGTTGCCGCGTGCATTGCGCTTGGCGCGATCGTCGTCGGCGCGTTGTGCTGGACGATGGCGCGGTCGTTGTATCGACAGCTCGGCGGAGAGCCCGCGTATGCGGCGGCGATCGCTAACGCAATCGCCCAGGGCGATCTCGCGATCGACGTGCGCATAGAACACGCTGCGCACGGTACAACCCACAGCGTGCTGCACGCGATGCTCGCGATGCGCGACCGGCTCGCCGCGATGATCGGCGCAATCCAGCATGCGGCGCACGGCATCTCGCACGCGACCGGTGAAATCGCCAACGGCAATCACGCGCTCTCGCATCGCACCGACGAGCACGCCGCCGGCATCCAGCAAACGGCAAGCAGCATGGAACAGCTCGCCGCGACCGTGAAGGCCAACGCCGATCACGCGCGCGAAGCGAACGTGCTGGCACTGCACGCATCGTCGAAAGCGGAAGACGGCAACGAAGCCGCCGTCGAGGCGATGAACCGCATGGAATCGCTGAGCGAACGGTCGCAGAAAATTCGCAGCATCACCTCGGTGATCGAAGGCATAGCGTTTCAGACCAACCTGCTCGCGCTGAACGCAGCCGTCGAAGCAGCTCGCGCCGGCCAGTCGGGTCGCGGCTTCGCAGTCGTCGCGCAGGAAGTGCGGGCGCTCGCGCACCGCAGCTCGCAGGCGGCCAAAGAAATCTCCGCGCTGATCGCCGCGGTGACCACGGAGGTCGAAACCGGTACCGAAACGGTTCGCAAGGCAGGCAGCACGATCGTCGAAATGCTCGGCTCCGTGCAAAGCGTGGCGGCGCTGATCGACGAAATCTCGCATGCCTCCGACGAACAGAGTTCGGGCATCGAGCAGATCAACCGGGCCGTCTCGCAGATGGATCAGATGACGCAGCACAACGCGCTGCTCGTGCAGAAAGCGGCCTCGGCAGCCAACGCACTCGCCGACGAAGCGTCCGTCCTGCGCGAAGCCGTGGCGATCTTCCGGGTCGGTGAAGCACCGGCCTTAACACTCGTTTAGCGAATTTTACTAAACAGCACATTTATCATAGAAGAGCCTGTATACGGGTATCTACGCGTATTGATCAAGTGGTTTAAGGGGTTTTCTGTCGACGTTTTACTATACAATCCTCGACACCTGAAACCGCTGCGGCGCACCCGCGTCTGCCCTGATCGATGACCACCACCATTCGCGATGTCGCCCGTGAAGCAAGCGTGTCGATCGGCACGGTTTCGCGCGCGCTGAAAAATCAGCCCGGCCTGTCGGACGCGACCCGGGTGCGGGTCGTCGAGACTGCGCGCCGGCTCGGTTACGACGCAGCGCAGTTGCGCCCGCGCATTCGCAGGCTGACGTTCCTGCTGCATCGTCAGCACAACAACTTCACGACCACACCGTTCTTCTCGCACGTGCTGCACGGCGTTGAGGATGCATGCCGCGAACGCGGAATCGTGCCGTCGCTGCTCACCGCGGGCCCGACCGAAGACGTCGCTCAGCAAATGCGTGTGCACGCGCCCGATGCGATCGCCGTAGCCGGTTTCGTCGAACCCGAAACGCTGGCAACGCTCGTCGCAATGCAGCGGCCGCTCGTGCTGATCGACTTGTGGGCGCACGGCCTGCGCTCGGTGAATCTCGACAACGCGGCCGGCGCCGCGCTCGCGATGCAGCATCTGTTCGAACTGAAGCGCAAGCGCATCGCGTTTATCGGCGGATCGCTTGCGCACTTCAGTATTGCGGAGCGTGCACTCGGCTACCGGCGCGCGTTCTTCGAAGCGGGCCTGCTGTTCGACCCGTCGCTCGAAGCACCGATCGACGCCGGCCTCGATCCGGACACGGGCGCCGCGCTCGCCATGCAGCGTCTGCTCGACGCATCCGGTCCGCGGCCCGACGCCGTCTTTGCCTATAACGACGCAGCAGCGCTCGCTGCGCTGCGCGTCTGCCTTGCACGCGGGCTGCGCGTGCCGCAAGACATTGCGATCATCGGCTTCGACGACATTCCTGCTGCCGCACACGCCACACCGCCGCTGTCCACCATCGCGGTCGACAAGGAAGCGCTCGGGCGACGCGGCGTCGAACTGCTGCTTGCCGACACGCCACCCGAACTCGAAATCCGCTTACCCGTCCACCTGATTACCCGCGCCAGCACTTCAGTGAACAAGCCATGACGCAGACCGACACGCTTCAATCCACCCCTTCCGCGGACGCACCGGTAGCCGTGCCGCCCGTTGCAAGTTTCCGCGAGCGCGGCTTCCTGCTGTCGCACATCGAGGACACGTTGCGCTTCTACGCGCCGAACGTGCTCGATTCGACCGGCGGTTTCTATCACTTCTTCCGCGACGACGGTTCGATCTACAACCGCACGACGCGGCATCTGGTCAGCAGTTGCCGCTTCGTCTTCAACTACGCGATGGCGTATCGGCAATTCGGCGATCCGCAGCATCTCGAGTACGCGCGTCACGGGCTACGCTTTCTGCGCGAAGTGCACTGGGACCCGCGGCACGAAGGCTACGACTGGGAACTCGAATGGCGCGACGGCGAGAAGCACACGCTCGACGGCACGCGCCACTGCTACGGCCTCGCGTTCGTGCTGCTCGCCTACGCGCATGCGGCAATGGCCGGTGTCGAGGAAGCGAAACCGCTAATCGCTGCCACCTTCGAATTGATGGAGAAGCGCTTCTGGGATGCTGCTGGCGGTCTCTACGCCGACGAAGCGACGGCCGACTGGCAGGTGAGCGGCTATCGCGGGCAAAACGCGAACATGCACACCACCGAGGCGCTGCTCGCCGCCTATGAAGCAACCGGCCACCTCGTCTATCTCGACCGTGCGGAACGCGTCGCGTCGAACATCACGCTGCGCCAGGCGAAGCTGTCGCAGGGACTTGTGTGGGAGCATTTTCATGCGGACTGGTCGGTCGACTGGCACTACAACGAGGAAGACAGTTCGAACATCTTCCGTCCGTGGGGCTTCCAGCCTGGTCACCAGACCGAATGGGCGAAGCTGCTGCTGATCCTCGAACGTCACCGGCCGCTGCCGTGGCTGCTGCCGCGCGCCATCGAACTCTTCGACGCCGCGATGTCGCGCGCATGGGACAACGATCACGGCGGCCTGTACTACGGCTTCGGACCGGACGGCACGGTCTGCGATCACGACAAGTATTTCTGGGTGCAGGCCGAGACGTTCGCGACCGCCGCGCTGCTCGGCAAACGCACCGGCAACGAACGGTTCTGGGACTGGTACGACGAACTCTGGCGCTATAGCTGGAGCTATTTCGTCGATCACCAGTACGGCGCGTGGTACCGCATCCTCACGTGCGACAACCGCAAGTACAGCGATGAAAAGAGCCCCGCCGGCAAGACCGATTACCACACGATGGGTGCCTGCTACGAAGTACTGATCCATGGGCTGGACGGCGCCTCGGCTGCGTCAGATACGCCTGTCGCGACCCTCTCCGCACGGTGAACCGCATGACCGATCCGACCACATTGCCCCAGTTCGTCTCCGCAGGCGACATCCTCACCGACCTCGTCCGTACCGATACCTCGAACTGGCTGTCCGTGCCCGGCGGCGCAGGCTGGAACGTCGCGCGTGCCGTTGCACGGCTCGGTGTGCCGACCGGTTGCGCGGGCTCGCTCGGCACCGACTATTTCTCCGACCAGATCTGGAACGCGAGCGTCGCGGCCGGACTCGACATGCGCTTCCTGCAGCGCGTCGATCGTGCGCCACTGCTCGCTATCGTTCACGAAACCCATCCGCCCACCTACTTCTTCATGGGCGACAACAGCGCGGATCTCGCCTTCGATCCATCGCAGTTGCCCGACGGCTGGATGAAGCAGGTGAAGTGGGCGCACTTCGGCTGCATCAGCCTCGTGCGACAGCCGCTCGGCGAAACGCTGGCCACGCTCGCCGCCACGCTGCGCGCCGGTGGCGTGAAGATCAGCTTCGATCCGAACTACCGCAACCTGATGGCGCATGGTTACGAACCGACGTTGCACCGGATGGCCGCGCTCGCCGATCTGATCAAGGTTTCCGACGAAGACTTGCGCCTCATCTTCAAGACCGACGATGAAACGGCCGCGCTCGCGCAACTGCGCGCGCTGAATCCGACGGCCGTCGTGCTGGTCACGCGTGGCCCGGAAACGGCGACATTGATCGACGGCGCTACGATCGTCGAGGCAAAGCCGCCGCGCGTCGAAGTTGCGGATACGGTCGGTGCCGGCGATGCGTCGATCGGCGGGCTGCTGTTCAGCCTGATGGCTTCGCCGCAACGTCACTGGAACGAGCATCTCGCGTTCGCACTCGCGGCCGGTGCCGCGGCTTGCCGTCATTCGGGTGCGCATTCGCCGTCGCTTGACGAAGTCGTCGCGCTGCTGCCTCAGGGCGGCGCATAGCCTTAATATGGGCCGCGCCGCCTCTGTGCGGGCGGCCCGAAAAACCTTACGAAGTTACCCCCGGTCGACGCCGAATCATCGTGCTAGGATGGATCTTCCCCTCGCAGGAGATGCATCATGGACGACATCATCTATACCAAAGGGATCTACACGGCCACTGCAACGGTGCGTCCGTTAGACGACGGCAAGTATCACGGCATCGTGTCGCTCGCACGCGATGCAGGTGACGGGCCGGAGAACACGGTCTACGAAGTGGAGGCGAGCTCGCCCAGCCCGGAAGAAGCCTTCGAAGAAGCGAAGGCGCTCGCCCATCGCATCCTTGGCGAGATTGATCTGTAGTTTGCGAACCGTACCGCAATCCGCGGGCACGTCGCGCCGCTCTTTTCCTACGTTGCTGGAGGCCCAGATGGCTGAACAGCTCTTCCTTTACGGCGTCTATACGATCCACGTGCGCCCGCTCGAATTGCAGGGCTCGCACTGGGACGCCGAATACGAGATCCGACATCGCAACAAGGCAGTGAAACCGTGGACCACGGTCGGCGGCGACGCCGGCTATCTGGATCAGGCCGATGCGATCGAATCCGCGCATCAACAGGCTGTTGGGGATATCGAGCGCGGTGCGGGTATTCCGAAGCCGCGCGGCTTTCCCTGACCTGACGACCGACGCGGCGTGGCGTGGCGCATGACCGATGGCAACTGCCGTAGCGGCTGTGGACACGCGTAGCCGGCGTGCTACGCTGTGCGCGTTTTCATTTTGACGGGAACGCGATGGCTACAGGCTCAGACGATCGCCGCTTCGACGCATCCGCGTCCGATACCGCCGATGCACCGATGCGCCGCCGCGGGCGCCGGCTGAAGCTGGACGATCGCGTCGTGTTCGCCCAGGGCCTGCCGATGCCGCTCTGGCAGGACCTCTACTACCAGGCGCTGCGGGCCAGTTGGCCATCGTTCTTCGTCTCGCTGGCGGTGCTGTTTCTGCTGCTCAATACCGCGTTCGCTTCGCTCTACATGCTCGGCAGCACGCCGATCGCCAACCAGTTTCCGAAGGGCTTTGCCGGCGCGTTTTTCTTCAGCGTCGAAACGCTGGCGACCGTCGGTTACGGCGACATGCATCCGCAGACGATCTACGCGCATCTGGTCGCGACCGTCGAGATCTTCATCGGCATGTCGGGCATCGCGCTGGCGACCGGGCTGATCTTCGCGCGTTTCTCGCGCCCTCACGCGAAGATCATGTTCTCGCGCTACGCGATCGTGCGGATGCTCGACGGGAAGATGACGCTCGTCGTGCGGGCGGCGAACGGGCGGCAGAATGTGATTGCGGAAGCGCACGCAAGGCTGCGGTTGATGCGTGTCGAAGTTACGCCGGAAGGCTATCGGTCGCGCAAGATTCGCGATCTTGCGCTGATACGCGACCAGCATCCGATCTTCCAGCTTGGCTGGAGCTTGATGCATATCATCGATGAAACGAGTCCGCTGTATGGGCAGACGGCGGAATCGCTGGCGGCTTGCGATGCATCGTTATTGGCGATCATCGAAGGCTCCGACGAAACCACCGCGCAGACGATGCAGCAACGCAAATCGTGGCCGGCTGCGGATATTCGCTGGCAGTACCGCTATATCGACTTGATGCACGATGAAGATGGGGTGAGCTATATCGACTACTCGCAGTTCGATGAGGTCGTGCCGCTTGAGCCGCATGAGATGATTCCGGCGGGGGTGGGGGCGGATGTGCAGCGGGGGTGATGTGTATGCCTGTTACTGCAGGTAAATGGAGCCGCTGGGCTTGCCGGGCGCAGCGTCAACCAGGTGAAGAGGAAATGGCGATTGACTAAGTTCGACGCCGAATGAACACCCGGCTTATGCCGCTGGCTTAATCCAAGCAGTTGTGAAGCCAAGCTCCCGCAGCATTGTGAAAGTGTTGCAGACTGAAACACCATTGTCGTGACACGCGTCCGGCACCCGACGATTCGCTCGCTTTTTGGCTGGCGCAGACACTTCGATCGACACCACGACTCGATTGTCGCGGTCTGCTGCGGCGTACGCTATCAGGAAGGGATCTCTCCCGACTGCTTCAAGCTCGGTTTCGTCGAGATCAGGTGCATAGCCCTTTGCCATGACAGCAGCAACGATTTCCGGGACAGCATCTTCTTCCAAAACGAGCTTCTCATAAACGTCTGCGCGATTGAGCCAACTCACCAAAGCGTCTTTTTTGACTTTGCCTCCGCCGTCGCGCACTTCCTCCAACGTCTCAATCGGCATCTTTACGTGCCCGCGCTCGGCCATGTGCAGCAGCCATTCCCAGAATACCGGCACCATCTCCATTGAGTAATAGTCGCGATTGGCAGTAATCAGTACGTTAGCGTCAAGGAGATATAGCTTCATGTAACCTCTACCAACGCCTGCACATTGGTCGGTCTAACCCCCAAGATGCGGCCCGCTTTGGTCGGCGTCACAAAGCCCTCTGCAATCGCTCTACGTGTGAACTCGACAAGCGCGTTCCCTACCCGGTGTCGTTTCACCACGTAGTAGTTCGGACCTCCTGCTGCGTCTGCTGCCTGCTCCTTCTTCCTGGCTCGTTCTGCCTCCCAGCTCCGGCGAAACTCTTCCGTAAGATCCAACCACTGCTTGCGATCTATCTGACGGCGTTTCAGCAATCGATAGACAACGAGGGCACGACTCACCTTACGTCGGCTCGCAAAGGCGCTGATGACCGAAATCACTTCCTGCCGGTCGCCGCCTAATTGCCGAAGCTCATCTAGTTCGGCCTCAGGCAGAAGAATTTCACTTGCGATGTCATTGCAGAACTGTTCGATCTTCTGCTCGAAATCCGCTCCGCTCAAACCGGTACGTCCAAGCCAGATATGCGCCAGCTCGTGGAGCAGAGTGAACGACCATGCTACTTTCGCGTCCTGATCGTTGACAACGATGAACGGCGCCACTTTTTCAGCCAACGCGAAACCTCTGAAAACATCCGTGCCAAGTGCTGTGTGATGCGTGCCCAGGTTGCCGATCAGAAGTACGAAGACGCCAAGTTTCTCGGTTAATTCGCGTATGTAGCTAAACGCTTCTTCGACGGTTTTTTTACGTCGAAACTCGTTCAGATCAAACGAGAGCCGTTTGCAGATCAACTTGGCTGCAAAGTCCACAGGTTGCGCCAATGTGATACTGCCGACGAAATTCAAGGGCTCCGCCTCTTCCACGTCTTCGAGAATCGATCTCACCAGACGTTGGCGGACGAATACATCTCGAACGAGGGCATCCAGCTTAGGGGCGCTTTCGTACCCACGGTCTCCGGGAAGCGTTCGGAAGTCTTCGCCCCGTTCGCTTTTCACTGGGGGTTGCTGGAGATAGAACGTAAGGAGCGATCGGCGATAGACCTTCGCCATCTTGAGGAGCAGCGGTCGGCTCGGCGCCTTTGTACCCTGCTCATATTCTCCGAGTACCTCAGGTCCACGTTGTCGAGCGCCACCGAGCTGCAACGCTCTGGCTGCCTCGTCGATGCCGAGGCCAGCAGCTTCTCTAGCCCATACGAGGATTTGTGGGTTGACCTGCGGCATCCTGATTGAATCCGGTACTTAGTTAGACACGCCATTATAGGCGTACAGTGCCGAACACTTTCGGCCCCGACTCCCCGCAATCACCGCGTAACTTTCAACGCCGCCAGTTCCCGCTGCTCAACCGCCACCGCCCGCGCATGACCATCGCGCGACACCGCCCGCTCGACAAAATCGCCGATCCGCCCTTTCGGTTCCAGCAGCTTCGCAGCAAACGCAATCTGCAACGTCCCGGCAAGCAACAGATCGGCAGCGGTGAAGCGTTCGCCGAGCAGCCATTCGCCCTCTTCGAGCGCACCGTCGACCGCGTGCCTCACCCGATCGAAATCACCCCAACCGAAGCTGAACGTATTGCCGGAAGCGCCGGTAATCTTCTCAGCCATCGCCGGCTCGAGACAGCCCGGCGTAAAGAACAGCCACTGCAGGAAACGACCGCGCAACGGATCGTCGAGCGTCGCGCCAAGATTGGCGGCAGGAAAGCGGTCGGCAAGGTACAACAGCACCGCACCTGATTCAGCGACGCGCACGCCATGGTCGTCGAGTGCGGGCAGCTTCGTCATCGGGTTAACGTCGCGGTAGTCGGCGGTGCCCTGCTCGCCGGCGCGGATGTTCACGTGGACCAATTCGTAGCGTGCACCGATCTCTTCGAGCATCCAGAGTGCGCGAAACGCGCGGGTCTTCGGCCAGTAATAGAGTTTCATCTGACGGCTCCCGGATGCGGAAAGGAAGCTGTCAGCGTACAGCAATGCACCGGCGGCGGGCGTGTTATCGACGGTGCCCACGCACCCGATCAGGGTGCCCGGTAGAACTCACTCAAAAAGCCGACTAAACACCGCGTGCGTCGCGCATTCAGACGGACAGCGCGGCAAGTTAGCAAAAATATTCTCCATTCGGCGCGAAAAAATAGAGTCTCTTTCGCCACGCCCGGGATCGCCCGGCGTGGCGAATGCATAACAGGAGACTCCACAATGACCGCCCGCCTGCCCGTCGACGGAACGCCCGCCCTCTCGGATTACCGTCTGTCGGACAACCTCACCGCTACGCGCGGCCGCATCTTCCTCACCGGTACTCAAGCGCTTGTGCGTCTCGCTTTGATGCAGCGCGACGCCGACCGCGCGCGTGGCCTGAGCACAGCGGGCTTTATCAGCGGCTATCGCGGCTCGCCGCTCGGTATGGTCGACCAGCAGTTGTGGAAAGCGAAGAAACTGCTCGACAGCCACGACATCCGCTTTCTTCCTGCAATCAACGAAGAACTCGGCGGCACGGCGGTGCTCGGCACACAGCGCGTCGAAGCAGACCCAGAACGCACCGTCGAAGGCGTGTTCGCGATGTGGTACGGCAAGGGACCAGGCGTCGACCGCGCCGGCGATGCACTGAAGCACGGCAACGCATACGGCTCGTCGGCACACGGCGGCGTACTCGTAGTAGCCGGCGACGACCACGGCTGCGTGTCGTCATCGATGCCGCATCAAAGCGACTTCGCGATGATGGCGTGGCACATGCCGGTCGTGAATCCGTCGAACGTCGCCGACATGCTCGAATTCGGTCTGTACGGCTGGGCGCTGTCGCGCTACTCGGGCGCGTGGGTCGGCTTCAAGGCGATTTCGGAAACCGTCGAATCGGGCTCGACCGTCGATCTCGATGCACTGCGCACCACATGGGATGTCCCGAGCGGTTTCGAGCCGCCCGCGGGCGGCCTGCACAACCGCTGGCCCGACCTGCCGAGCCTCACTATCGAAGCGCGCCTCGCCGCGAAGCTCGACGCGGTACGGCACTTTGCGCGCACCAACAGCATCGATAAATGGATCGCCCCGAGCCCGCACGCAAACGTCGGCATCGTCACGTGCGGCAAGGCGCATCTCGACCTGATGGAAACGTTGCGCCGGCTCGACGTGACGGTCGCGGACCTCGAAGCGGCAGGCGTGCGGATCTACAAGGTCGGCCTGTCGTTCCCGCTCGAAATGACGCGTATCGATGCGTTCGTCGCAGGGCTCTCCGAAGTGCTGGTGATCGAGGAGAAAGGTCCGGTCATCGAGCAGCAGATCAAGGACTATCTGTACAACCGCCAGGAGGGCGCGCGTCCGGTCGTGATCGGCAAGCACGCGCAGGACGGTACGCTGCTGCTGTCGTCGCTGGGCGAACTACGCCCGTCGCGCATCCTCCCCGTGTTCGCGAACTGGCTCGCGCGGCACAAGCCCGCGCTCGATCGCCGCGAGCGTGTGGTCGATCTCGTCGCGCCGCAAATCCTCTCGAACGCCGCCGATGCAGTGAAGCGCACTCCGTACTTCTGCTCGGGTTGTCCGCACAACACCTCGACGAAGGTGCCCGAAGGCTCGATCGCGCAAGCCGGCATCGGCTGCCACTTCATGGCGTCGTGGATGGAGCGCGACACGACGGGCCTGATCCAGATGGGCGGTGAAGGTGTCGACTGGGCCTCGCACTCGATGTTCACGAAGACGCCGCACGTGTTCCAGAACCTCGGCGACGGCACTTACTTTCACTCGGGCATTCTGGCGATCCGCCAGGCGGTCGCGGCGAAAACCAACATCACGTACAAGATTCTCTACAACGATGCGGTCGCGATGACGGGCGGACAGCCTGTGGACGGTAGCATCTCGGTGCCGCAGATCGCGCGCCAGGTCGAAGCGGAAGGCGTGTCGCGCTTCGTTGTTGTCAGCGACGAGCCGGAAAAGTACGACGGTCATCACAATCTCTTTCCGCTGGGCACGACGTTCCATCACCGGCGCGAACTCGATACGGTGCAGCGCCTGCTGCGCGACATCGGCGGTGTCACCGTGCTGATCTACGACCAGACCTGTGCCGCCGAAAAACGTCGGCGCCGGAAGAAAGGCGAGTTCCCCGATCCCGACAAGCGTCTCTTCATCAACGAAGCCGTCTGCGAAGGTTGCGGCGATTGCGGCGTGCAATCGAACTGCCTGTCGGTCGAGCCGGTCGAAACGCCGCTCGGCAGAAAGCGCCGCATCGACCAGTCGTCGTGCAACAAGGATTACTCGTGCGTGAACGGCTTCTGCCCGAGCTTCGTGACGATCGAAGGCGGCAAGCTGAAGAAAGCCGCGGGCGTCGCGTTCGACGTGGAAGCGCTGGCCAAGCGGGTCGATGCGCTCACCGTGCCGACGCCGCAACTCGACGCTGCACCGTATGACATCCTGGTAACGGGTGTCGGCGGTACCGGCGTCGTGACGGTGGGCGCATTGATCAGCATGGCCGCGCACCTCGAAGGCAAGAGCGCGTCGGTACTCGACTTCATGGGCTTTGCGCAGAAGGGCGGTTCGGTGCTGTCGTTCGTGCGCTTCGCTGCGCGCGACGAATGGCTGAACCAGGTGCGCATCGACACGCAACAGGCCGACGTATTGCTCGCCTGCGATATGGTGGTCGGCGCGGGCGCCGACGCGTTGCAAACCGTGCGTCATGGCCGCACCCGCATCGTTGTGAACACGCATGCGATTCCGAATGCGACGTTCGTGCAGAACCCCGACGCCAACCTGCACGCAGACGCGTTGTACGAAAAGATGCGCCACGCGGCCGGCGACGAACGCATGTCCGCCTGCGATGCGCAATCGCTGGCCACGCGCTTTCTCGGCGACACGATTGGCGCGAACATCCTGATGCTCGGCTTTGCGTGGCAACTCGGGCTCGTGCCGGTCTCGCTAGGCGCGTTGATGCGCGCAATCGAACTCAATAACGTGGCCGTGCCGATGAACCAGCTCGCGTTCGCAGTCGGCCGTCTCGCTGCCGCCGATCCGGCAGCGCTCGAAACGCTGTGGCAGGCGCGTCATTCGGCCAAACCGGCGGTGAATCTCGACACGCTCGACCAGTTGATCGCCGATCGCGAAACGCGTCTCGCAACCTATGGCGGCGCAGCGTACGTGAAGCGTTATCGCACGCTCGTCGATGCGGCACGCAAGGCCGAAGGCGGCGCCAACGACGACCGTATCGCACGCGCCGTCGCGACCACGTTCTATCGTCTGCTTGCTGTGAAGGACGAGTACGAGGTCGGTCGCCTGCATACGGACAAGGCGTTTCGCGAAGCACTCGAAGCGCAATTCGAAGGCGTAGCGGGTAAAGATTTCGGCGTGAAATTCAATCTCGCACCACCGGGACTTGCGCGTTCGAAGCACGGTGAAGTGCCGCGCAAATTGACGTTCGGACAGTGGATGTGGCCCGTGCTCGGCATGCTTGCAAAGTGGCGTGGACTGCGCGGCACGATGCTCGATCCGTTCGGCAAATCGCTTGAACGGCGCATGGAACGCGCGCTTGCTGGCGACTACGAAAACACCCTGCTGCGAGCCTTCGCCGTGTTGCAGCCCGATACCGCCGAAGTCGTCGCGAAGCTCGCCGATCTGCATGCACGTGTGCGCGGTTATGGCCACGTGAAGCTTGCGAATCTCGCGGGCGTGAAGCGCAGCGAGCGCGATCTGGCTGCGCAGTTGCAGATCGATGCGGTGACGTCAGCGGTGGTTCAGCAGGCGCTCGCTGAGGTGAAAGGCGCGGGTACGTTGCGTGGTATTCCGGTGGTTGTGGCGAAGTAACCGCGAAGGCGTGCGCCGTGCAACCCATGGCGCCCGCTTTCATGTGATGTTAATCAGGCTAACGCGTCGAGCAGCACCCTGACGCGCGCCACCTGCAGCGGATCGACCGGCGCAAGACCATTGCCGCCGATCCGCACGCCCGAACCGAAGTGCACCGCCGCGACACCGGTCGCGCGCACGAAACCGGCAATCGCATCCACAGTCAGCCCCGCGCCCGCAAGCACCGTGCAGTGCGATCCCGCTGATTGCTGCACGAGCAGCCGGATCGTATCGGCGGCATCCAGTACCGAAGGTTTGCCGCCCGATGTCAGCACGTTCGTCACGGCTTCGAAGCCGAGCAGCGTATCGAACGCTTCGTGAAGATCGCGCGCTTCGTCGAACGCGCGATGAAACGTAATAGCCAGATCACCGGCGACATCGATCAACCGCGCCAGCCCCTCGCAATCGATCTCACGCGCCTCGGTCAACATACCGGTCACGATGCCATGCGCGCCTGCTGCAACGATCGCGCGAACGTCGCGCGTCATCACGGCAAGATCGTGCGCATCGAAAACAAACGAACGGCTATGCGGGCGCACGATCACGTTCACCGGAATCGGCACGGCGTCGACTACCGCTTCGATCAATCCGATGCTCGGCGTGAGACCGCCTTCGCCCATCGCGGTAACGATTTCGAGCCGGTCGGCACCGGCCTGCGCGGCGAGCCGCGCGTCGGCGACGGCCGTCGCAATGACTTCGAGCAGAACAGGGGAAGCGGGCATGGTGGATCGTCGTCTTCGAAACAGAAAGACGACATGATCTCAGATGCGCTCCTCATCGAGCCAGTCGATATCGCCGCACAGCACGCAGGTCTCGCCGCCGATCCGCGTCACCACCGACAGCGTCACGCACGGCATCGCCTCGTTGATCGACAGATACGGCCGCGTCACATGCACGCGCTCGGGCGCCGCGATCGCCGCACGGAAGTACGGCCGACGCAGCCAGTTTGCGCCCTGTGCATCGGCGAGCGGCAGAAAACGCGTCTCGTGCGCGGCACGGTCCGCGCGCAGCACGACGTTGCTCCCCGACTGCCGGCCGTTCGCATCAAGCAGGAAGCAGCGTGCCGCGTGGTCGAGCGCGAGAAAATTCCAGCACACCTCGTCGAGCGCTTCGCCGGCACTCAGACGCTCGGCGGCCCGTTCGAAAGCGCGTACATACGGCGCGAGGCGCGCCGCGTTCTGCCGCTCGCGCGCTTCGGTCTGTATGCGGTGGCGATCGGTCAGCTCGCCGATGCACTGCGCGGCCTGCACGCTGTCCGCCACACCGGGATTCGGTCGGCCGAAGAAAAAGCCCTGCACGAAATCCGCGTTGCACGCGAGCGCCATCTGCGCTTCATGCTCGGTCTCGACACCTTCGATCAACACGAGCTTGCCCGCTTCGTGCAGCAGCGCAACGAGCCCAGGCAGGATCGCCGCCATGTCCGCGCGATGCGCGGCGTGCGACAGCATGACCCGGTCGAGCTTCACGATGTCGGGATTCAACTGCCAGATGCGTTCGACGTTCGAGTGTCCCGCGCCGAAATCGTCGAGTGCGATCAGGAAGCCGCGCTCGCGGAACTGCCGCACGGCATCGGCCAGACGTTCGATGTCTTCGGCCCGTTGCTCGAGCACTTCGAGCACGATACGGCGCGGCGAGATATCGAGCCGCCGCAGATTCGCGAGCAGCGCGGCCGAATGATAGGGATCCGTGAGCGCACCGGGATGCACGTTGAGAAACAGCCACTCGCGCTCGGCACCGAGCACCTTGAAGTTTTCGAGGTGCAGCGCCTGGGCGAGCCGGTCCACCTGCAGCACTTCGCCAAGACGCGCGGCCTGGCCGAACACATCGAGCGGCGACACGGGGCGATCGAGTGCATCGTGCGCGCGCAGCAATCCTTCATAACCGACTGCCCGCATATGCGACAGACTGAAGATCGGTTGAAATACGCTGGTCAGCGTGAGCTCGCCGTGGTGCACCGAGTAGCGTTCGAACCCCGAGGTCACCGAAAGCTCGAAGCCGTGCGGCCCAACGGCCGTCCTTTCCTGTTGCGCAATCGTCATGCATTCCTCTCGAGCGAGAGCAGCGCCGATGCAGTCCGCATGAAACGGGGCACGGCGTCTGTTCTCGAAATGTGCGTCATCGATACAGGTTAAGCAAGCTCCATGCGCACAGCGGACCACGCGTTGGCGAAATTTGCAATGAAGCCTGCACCGACCGTAAGGTTCGTGCGTCGCGTGAGGGCGTTCACTGCACCGCAACAGTGCGCAACGATTATTGTGGTCCGTATGCGCGTTGTTCGCTTCCGTGATCACCGGGCTGTGACGCCATGTGTGTTTTGCACCGGACCGCCGTCGCATCGGGCTACACTGCCTGCTCCATCGCCTTTCAATTTCACTGGCCGCCCGCGCGCGGCGTTCCGTTAAACGGTCGCTTCCGAATTCGCCCATGGAAATTGTCTTTACCGTTCTGATCCTGCTGCTGGCGGTCGCCGTCTCCGGCATCGCGGTCCGGCTCTTACCGTTTTCGCTGCCGCTTCCGCTGGTGCAGATCGCGATCGGCGCCGTGCTCGCGTGGCCCGTACTCGGCCTGCATGTCACGTTCGATCCCGAGATCTTCATGCTGCTGTTCATTCCGCCGCTGCTGTTCGCGGACGGCTGGCGCATCCCGAAGCGCGAATTCTTCATGCAGCGTCGCGCGATCCTGATGCTCGCGCTCGGGCTCGTGTTCATGACGGTGTTCGCGGTGGGCTACTTCATCCATGCACTGGTGCCGGAGATTTCGCTGCCGGTTGCCTTCGCGCTCGCCGCAGTGTTGTCGCCAACCGATGCAGTGGCATTGACCGGTATCGCGGGCAAGAACAAGCTTCCGGCACAACTGATGCACATCCTCGAAGGCGAAGCGCTGATGAACGACGCGTCGGGTCTCGTCGCGCTCAAGTTCGCAGTCGCGGCCGCGCTGACCGGCGTGTTCTCGTTACGCGAAGCGTCGATCAGTTTCGTGTTGATCGCCTCCGGCGGACTCGCGACGGGCATTGCCGTCACCTGGCTCTTCAGCTTCATATCGGCGCATTTTCTGAACCTGGCGGCTGAAGGCGACCCGGCGCCCGGCGTGGTCATGACACTGCTGATTCCGTTCGCCGCCTATCTGTTCGCCGAGCACTTCGAGTGTTCGGGCATTCTCGCGGCTGTCTCGGCGGGCATGATGATGAACTACACGAAGCTCGCCGAGGCCGCCGCTGTCGCGACGCGCATGCGCATGGCGAGCACGTGGACGATGATCGATTTCGTGTTCAACGGCATGGTGTTCATTCTGCTCGGGCTGCAGTTTCCGCACGTGCTCGGCCGCGCGCTGCTCGATGCGCATCACACCAGTAACGCACAGGTGTGGAAACTGCTCGGCTATGTTGCGGCGGTAGCGCTCGCGCTCTACGCGATGCGCTTCGTGTGGGTGTGGCTGTTGCGCTGGTTTGCGAGCCGCGGGGCGGCGAAACGCGGTGTCGAAAGCGCGGTGCCGGGGCTGCGCACCGTCACGGTGACGACGGTGGCCGGTGTGCGCGGGGCCGTGACGCTGGCAGGCGTTCTGTCGCTGCCGGTCGCGCTCGACGACGGCTCTGCGCTGCCGGGGCGCGACACTGCGATCTTCATCGCATCGGGCGTCATACTGCTGTCGCTGCTGGTGGCGGTGATCGCGTTGCCGCTGCTGCTGAGCGGCTGGCGGCGCGGGCGCGATCCGAATGCGGCCGAGGAGCGCCTCGCGCGTACGCGCGGCGCGCAGGCGGCCATCCGCGCGGTCGACGATCTGCATGAAACCGCTACCGCCGATCTCGACGAATCGGCGGCGGCTTACTGCACCGACGTCACCGCGCGCGTGATGGACATCTACCGGCGCCGGCTCGCCACGCTCACCGACGAAAAGGAAACGAGCGAAGCCGCGCGCACGGCCGAAGCGCTTGAGTTCCGTATGAAGCTGACCGCGATGCGCGCGGAACGCGCGACGCTGCTCGGGTTGCGCAGCACGCAGGAGATCAACGACGAAACGTTGAACAAACTGATGCGGGAAGTGGACCTCGCGGAAACGGCGCTGACGAGCCGTAACCGCGGTAAAGGCTGAACGATGTAGTGCGGTCCGTCACACGACGGAGTCCTGCGCAGGCTTACGACGCAGCAGCGCATACAGCACGATCGCGCCGAACGTCGCCGTCCCGATACCACCGAGCGCGAAGCCACCCAGCTTCAACGAGAAATCTCCCGCGCCGAGCACGAGCGTGACCGCGGCCACGATCAGGTTGCGGTTGTCGGAGAAGTCGACCTTGTTGACGACCCAGATGCGCGCACCCGTCACCGCGATCAGCCCGAACACCACGATCGACACCCCACCGAGCACCGGTCCCGGAATCGTCTGGATCACCGCGCCGAATTTCGGCGAGAAGCCGAGAATCAGCGCGATCACCGCAGCGACGACGAACACCAGCGTCGAATAGATTTTCGTCACGGCCATCACACCGATGTTTTCCGCGTAGGTCGTGACACCCGTACCGCCTGCGAAGCCGGACACGACCGTTGCAAGGCCATCGCCGATAAACGCCCGGCCGACATAGCGATCGAGATTGTGGCCGGTCATCGCGCTGACTGCCTTGATGTGTCCGAGGTTTTCGGCGACGAGGATCACGGCGACCGGGGCGAGCAGGGTCATCGCCTGTGCGTTGAACACCGGTGCCGTGAAATGCGGCATGCCGAACCAGGCGGCCTGCGCGACGATCGAGAAATCGATGGGCTTGCCGAAACCGAGGCCGTTCGTCACGACCGCGTAGATCGCGTATGCGATCAGCAGGCCGACGAGAATCAGCAGACGTTGCAGCATGCCGCGTGCAAACACCGCGACACCGCCCACGCACAGCACGGTTACGAGCGCCATCCACGATTCGAACGCGCTGCCGCTTACGCCGTGCACGGCGATCGGTGCGAGGTTCAGCCCGATCACCGCGACGATCGCCCCGGTCACGACCGGCGGCAGCAAGGTTTCAATCCACGTCGTGCCGATCGCCGACACGATCGCGCCGATGATCGCGTACACCACGCCGCACGCGATGATCCCGCCCAGCGCGAGCCCAATGTTCGCGTTCGGGCCGTGTCCCGCATAGCCGGTGATCGCAATCACGAGCCCGATGAACGCGAAGCTCGAACCGAGATAGCTCGGCACCCTGCCGCCTACCATCACGAAGAACAGCAACGTGCCGATGCCCGACATGAAGATGCACAGGTTCGGATCGAAGCCCATCAAGAGCGGGGCAAGCACCGTCGAGCCGAACATCGCGACGACGTGCTGGATGCCCATGGCGACCATCTGCGGCCAGGGCAGCCGCTCGTCGGGACCGACGATGCGGCCCGCGGCGGCATTGGGTTGTGCGCGCCAGCGCGGGAAATAGGTATTGGCCACGGCGGGAGGTCTCCTTTTTATACGCGGGATGATCCTGGGCAGCGTCGTGAAGACGGCGCTGTTCTGAATTACGCGCGAGTGTACGGAGTGAGAATGGTGCTGACAAGCTGGGGGGAATCGGGTTGATGTCCTGGGGATGTGGGGGTTTCTGGTCGGTGGTGGCGGTGGTTTGCAATGACTGCGCTGCGGTGTTTCAGTGTGTTTTCCTGTGTGCGTTTCGGCGTGCGTTTTGGTGCGCCTCTCAACGCACGTCGAACGCACCGTCCGCCAGCCGTCCCGCATGCTCCCGCACATCGGCCGGCCACACTGCAATCAGCTTGTCGAAACGTGCGCGGTCATTCGCATACAGCGCTCGCGTCGCCTCTTCGTAGCCAGGCAGATTGCCGGCCAGCGCAGTCATGAACCGGTAGGCCGATTCCTGCGCAGCGCGCCTGCGGTCCTTGTCTTCGCTCGCGAGCCGCGCGGCATCGACGAGTTTGCGCAGCGCCACCGATGCGCCGCCCGACTGCTCATTGAGCCAGTCCCAGTGACGCGGCAGCAGCGTGATCTCGCGCGCCACCACACCGAGCTTCGGCCGGCCGCGGCCGCGCGGTGTCGCGTCGGCGGGCTCCTGATCCGCGTTTGCGGACGACTCGACCTCCGGCTCCGTGCCGGCGAGTCTTGCGCGCACGTCGTCGACGGTGCCGCGCAGATCGAACTCGACGGGCTCGCTGGTCAGGTCATCGAAGACCAGGATGGGCGGCTGCTCACCCTGCTCGCCCATCTCTGCCAACCGTTTCAGCGCAACAGCCACCTCTTGCCGGCTGCCCGCCGCAACCCTTCGCACGCCTTCGAACGCCGTACACGTTGTTACCTGTCGATTCACGTACCGCTCCTTTAGCCATCGATTGCGCCGAATTATACCCGGGTATAAAAAAGATGCCATAGCAATTTGTGTCGACGACCGGCACGTGCAGCGTTGCATCGACCAGGAAGTAGCTGGTGCTGGCCCCAGCGCGCCTCCACCGATTGGCTCTAAAACCGCACTCGCGATGGCCGTATGCTGTTGACGCACGACCGCACATCCCGCTTCGCGGGCCTTCAGGCGGTCTCATGCGGCGAGCCGATGGCACGGTCTCAATGAAACCGTCCGCCGGTTCGCCGACACACCACAAGGAGCTACGCTTGAAACCGCTGCAAAACGAATACGGCCAGTCGATCGGCGCGCCTGTGCCGAACTGGCAAGGCGCACGGACGCCCGCACACGTCACGCTCACTGGGCGTTATGCGCGTCTCGAACCGGTGAACGTCGAGCGTCACGCGCGCGACCTGTACGAGGCGCACGCCAAAGCCGCTGACGGGCGTATCTGGACCTACCTCGCCGCGGGCCCGTTCGATTCGTTCGAAGCCTGGAAGGCGCACTTCACGAAGATGACCACGCTCACCGATCCGCTGCATTTCGCGGTGATCGATCTGGCGAGCGGCAAGGCGGTCGGCACGCTGGCGCTGATGCGCATCGATAGTGCGAACGGTTCGATCGAGGTCGGCCACGTCACCTACTCGCCACTGTTACAGAAGAGCCGCACCGCAACCGACGCGATGTATCTGACGATGAAGCACGTGTTCGAAGACCTCGGCAACCGCCGCTTCGAATGGAAATGCGACGCGCTGAATGCGCCGTCGCGCGTCGCCGCCGCGCGGTATGGGTTCACGTACGAGGGGTTGTTCCGGCAGGTGGTCGTCTACCGGGGGCGCAACCGCGACACGGCGTGGTTCTCGATCATCGATCGCGAGTGGCCGGCCATCCGGCAAGGCTTCGAGGATTGGCTCGCCGCCGATAATTTCACTGCCGAAGGACAGCAGGTCGCGCGGCTCGCTGATTTGATTGCGGCGCGGCGTTCTGCTGCGGACGATACGGCCGATTAACCAGCAACGGTCTGCGCAGCGAACGCTGCGCAGACCGTTTCGCCGCAAAGGGTTTCTTCTCGTACTTCCCTCTCTGTTCTCTGTCCAGCGGCGTTCTGCTGTTGCGCGCCTCACCACGCACTGCGCACCTCGTACCGTTTCGCGGCAATATCGGCATGTCCTATGATGGGCAAGCACGACATTGCGCCATCGCGCAACTCAAACACGAAAGGAGACACCAATGGACCTGCATCTACGAGGAAAAGTCGCCGTACTAACCGGCGCCAGCGTCGGCATCGGACTCGCGGTAGCCGAGAGCTTCGCAGCAGAAGGCGTGAACCTCGTGCTCGCCGCGCGCACCGCCGACCGCCTCGAAGCCGCCGCCGCACAGATCGCGACGCAGCACGGCGTGCAGACCGTCCCGGTCGCCTGCGATGTCGCGACGGTCGAAGGCGTCGACCGCCTCGTGCAGGCAACCGTAGACGCATTCGGCGGCACGGACATCCTGTTCAACAACGCAGGCACCGGCAGCAACGAAACGATCATGAATGCGCCGGACGAAAAATGGCAGGCGTACTGGGACCTGCACGTGATGGCCGCCGTACGGCTCGCGCGCGGTCTCGTCCCGTCGATGAAGCAGCGCGGCGGCGGTGCGATCCTGCACAACGCATCGATCTGCGCCGTGCAGCCGCTCGGCTACGAGCCAATCTACAACGTCACCAAAGCCGCATTGATGATGTTCTCGAAGAATCTCGCGAACGAGCTGATCGGCGACAACATCCGCGTCAACACGATCAACCCGGGCCTCGTGCTGACACCCGACTGGATCAAGACGGCGAAGCAGCTCACGAGCGATTCGGGCGGCGACTGGGAAGGTCACCTGCAGCAGGTCGCCGACCATCACGCGCCGATCCGGCGCTTCGCCACGCCAGCCGAGCTGGCGGACTTCATCGTCTTTCTGTGCTCGGAGCGCGCGAGCTATAGCGTCGGTTCGACGTACTTCGTCGACGGCGGGATGCTCAACACGGTGTGAGCGACGGGCCTTCCATGTGGATGTCTTCGGGCTCCAGCGCGAACAGCTGTGAGTCCGGCTGCTGGCTCACCACGAAGCCGAGGCGCAGATAGAAATCTATCGTGCTCACGGAAGGCGTCGCCGACACGTAGAGGCGCCGCGCGCCGACCTGTGCCGCATGCGCCTGTGCCGCGCGATACAACTGCATGCCCGCGCCGCGGCCGCGATACGCGCAGCTCACGTGCAGGAACTTCAGTTGCAGCATGTCTGCGTTCGCACCGAGCCGCCGACTATCGATGATCGTCGCGCCAATCAGCCGCTCGCCATCGAAAAGACCCGCGCACCACCCACCACGGTCGCAGCAATCGAGCAGTATCGGCGTGTAATGCTCCGCCTCGCCTTCGGGCCAGCCGTGCATGTCGTAGAACTCGGGGTAACGTTCCAGCCGCCCGTCTTTCAAACGGTACAGATGGTGGATCACCTCGCTGCGATCGATGGTCCAGACCCGCACCAGTTCCTCGCGTTGCAGTTCGCGGAGAGTGAAAGAAGGTGGTGTGAGAGAAGCACGGGTCATGAATTCAAGCGGCGTCGGATGCCGGAAAAGATGCCTTAGAAAGGCGCTGAAAAAATATGCGCAGCGTCTGCTGCGGGAGCGCAGGATAGCATTTGCGTGTGGCTACCCGTTGTACGCCAGCGTAGTACGCTACGACAATCATGGGCCGCATGTCCATCATTGCCCTCATCCGACTGTCTCCATCCCGTTCCATCAATTCGACGAGTGTATGAAAGAGGACATCACACCGAGAAATATCGTCAGCATCATCGCCTGGATTGTCATCGCCATCGTGATCGTGGTTATCTTCGCCCGTATGGGAGTCGGTCTGATCGTCTACGCCGACGACCTGGCGAGAGAACTCCTCGCGGACTATGGACTGCAGGGTTGGGCGTTGGTCGCCATACCGCTGTTGTGCTGTTTCGTCGCGGGATGGCTCGCATGGCGCTATCTTCGCGGCAGCCGCCGCTTCTTCGCACTACTCGTGTGTGCGGGCTTGATCGGCGACATCGCGTTACGCGTCGTCGCGCCCAACGTCGAAGGACTGGTTCGAGAATTCGGACAACCTGCTTGCCATACAAGCAAGGTCGACGCGTATCGAAGCAGATGCTCATTCTGAACGCGGCACCCAGACGGGTCACCGCCATTCAACCAAGCGGACAGTAACGACCTCGGCTACCATGTGCGCGTCGACCCACTACGCTCTGCGCGCCATCGCGCCGTTCCACCGCCATCGCCCGTCATGTCCACCTTCCCGACACCGGCCGAACTCAGGCTGATGCTCCCGTTCACCGCTCCGGCCAGGCCGTGGCGACTGGTCCGCTATGCGTGCGTCGACTGGCTCGTCATTGTCGCGTGCTGGATCGCGATGAGCCGCTTCGCGCATCCGCTCGTCTATGTCGCGGGCGTGCTGCTGATCGCGGGACGGCTGCAGGCGCTCGGCGTGATCCTGCATGACGCATGCCATCTGCCGTCGCGCCGCCGCACGTTCCCGCTCGTTGTCGTCGAGGCGCTGGCGGGCTGGCCGATCGGTTCGACGGTTGCCGCGATGCGCTATCACCACCTGCGCCATCACCGTGCGGTATGCACCCCTGAAGATCCCTATCTGCATCGGCTCGCCGCCCACGGCGGCTGGGTCAAACGCGCGATGATGGTACGCGGTGCGCTGCTGCCGATCTGGTGGCCGCTACGCGCGCTGATGGCGCCGCTCGCTCTGGTCTGGCCGGCCTTTCGTCCGTGGTACGCACGCGGCTTCATGCAGGACCGCTCGAAGCACGATCTGCGCCGTCATCCCGAGGTCCTTGCGTGCATCCGCGCCGACCTGCCGCACTGCGCCGCCTATCTGCTCGCGATCGCCGCAGTGCTGGTCTGGCATCTGCCGTTCTTTACGTATTACGGCTTGCCGTGGATCGTCGGCGGCATCATGAACGCGAACCGCGTGCTGATCGAACACGATCACGTCGAATCGGGCGAACGCACGCAGGAAGCGGTCTGGGCCATGACCCATACGTGGCACTACGGCTGGGCCGGCAAACTGATCCTGTTCCCGCGCAATATCGGCTTTCATCAGGTGCACCATGTGTACCCGGCGCTCGCGCTCGAACATCTGCCGGCTGTGCATCGCTTCCTGCTCGATCGGTTGCAGGCCGCGGCGCGCGACCGGGCCAACCCCGCCACATCCAGCAACCACCCCGCCTAAAGCTCGAAGCGCATCGGCTTCTCGCCGCGCTGCGCCTCCGGCAGACTCTCTCCACGCCGCACCGCGGCAAGCAGCCTCTCGATACCCACATGCACGACATCGGCGCGCACGTTGTGCACCTCGAATCCCGGCGCATTGTCGAGCCCCTCGCGATGCGCGCGCATGATCCGTACGTCCTGCTGGATCACGATGTGCGTGTACAGATGCAGCAGCGGTCGCAACGCACGCAGCACCCAGCGCGGCAGCGGAAAGCGGTACGCGATGTAGGTATAGACGCGCGACGAGCGTGCATCGATTGGCGTGATCTGGCTCACGATCAAAAAACCCGACAGGCTGCCCCATCGATAGTCGCAGCGCGTCACGTTGGGCGCGAAGAAGCGGTCGGTGTGCACGAGCGGCTCGTGATGCGGATTGGTCAGCCAGTCCATCATGCCGATCTTGTCCGAGCCGTCGTGATACGTCACCTCGACGCTCTGTGCGTTGAGCGCGACCGTGGCTTCCATTGCTTTGCCGCGGCTCGAACGGAAAATGCCGTCGTGGACGAAGACGGTATGCGGCACGTCCATGAAGTTCTGCGCGAGCATGCCGATATCGCCGTCGAACGTGTTCACCATGTAGTACGACTGCCACGGCTTCTCGCAATGGAACGGCATGCGGAAGATCGGCACGGAGTCAGCCACTGCGCTGTCGTCGCCGCGATAGACCCAGATCAGGCCATCCTGCTCGCGCACCGGCAAACGCCGCTGGCGAAACGGGTAGTCGCCGGGCGTCGCAGCGGGCTGTGCACCGTCGATAGTCGGAATGTGCACCACCTGCCCTTGCCCGTCGTAGCGCCAGCCGTGATACGGACACACGAGGCAATCGTCCGCGAGCTTGCCGGCCGACAGGCGCGTGCCGCGGTGCACGCACTGGTCGATCAGCGCAACGACTTCTCCGCTGCGCTGACGAAACAGGACAACGCCCAGCCCGAGAATTTTTACGCCGCGCGGTTTGCCGTTGCGCAGTTCGCTACCAGTACACGCGACGAACCACTGGTCGTGCAGACCATCGGCGGCGGCCTGATCGACGACGTTTGGCGTTTGGTGAGATTCGGCGGTCGACATGATGTCAGCGCTGCGTCAACGCGAGCAACGCGTCGGCGGTCACGAGGCGGTTGACGAGCGCGCGCGGTTTCACGTCGCCGGCACGGACGCCGGTCTGCTCGGCCGCCTGTTGCAGCAGGTCGGCAAGTCGCGCAGGCGAACCCGCGAGATGCCGCACGCGCACCGGTCCTAACTGTGCGAAACGGCGCGCATGCGCATAGTGGAACGAACGCGCAAGACCGCTTTCGACGGCCACACTCAACGCGTCCCGATCGCACGGTACCTCGCTCGCGACGAGCAGCACATAGTGCGGTGGGTCCGCTGCCGCGCACGGCACGAGACATGCACTGTCGCCCGCCGCGATGCATGCGGCAAGCACCGACGCGACACCGGCTTCATCGAGCTTCTCGCCGACCAGATCGCTGTGCGCACCTACCCTTCCAACGAACTCGATACGCGGCGTACGGTCCGTCATGCAGACTACTCGCACGCGATCGCCGAGCGCATAGCGGTACAGGCCGCCGCCGGTCGTGACGACGATCTGCACGATGTCGCCCGGTGCGAGTTCGTGCGTTTCGCGCACGGTTCCGTCATCGAAAATGCATTCGAAGTAATGCCCCGCGACCGCAAGCGGACACCCTTCGTCATCGCCGAACGGCACGCTCACTATGGCTTCGGTGGCGAACAGGCTTTTCGGTAACCAGCGTGCTTGCGGAAAGCGGGCCTGCAACGTAGCTGCATAGTCGCGGCTCGGTCCGTCCATCCAGCAACTCACTGCGGCCAGTCGCGGCCATAGCGCGTCGCAGGACCCCGCTTCGAGCGCATGCCGTAACGCCGCGCGGCGCGGCGCGGGCAGTGCCGCTTCGAGCCATGCGAGCGTGTCGCGATGCGTGGGATCGTCGGCATCGAACAGCGGGCGCAGCAGGCTCGTCAGGAACGTCGGGCTCCATACGCTGATGAACGCCAGGTCGGCGGCTTCGATGAGCGCAAGCAGGGTCTGCCTGCGCCACGCGGACGTGTCGTCGCTCGCATCGCTCGCGAGCCGCGGAACGATCAGCGTCGCAGCGAGCCCCGCAACGATGCTGCCGTCGAGGTACGCGAAGTCGCTCTCCGAACCGATCGGGATGCCGTTCGGCGCGCGGCCCGGTGCCTGCAGCGGCGGCGATATCGACCAGTAGGCACGGCCTTCGCCGATCTCCGGCACGCGGCGGTAGAGGTCGGCCAGCCAGATCGTCAGCGCATGCTGAAGCTCGCCGAGAAATGCAGCCGTGTAGGGAATCCGCTTCTGCTGCGCGCTATTGCCGCTCGTGCGCTCGAAGAACAGCGGCGGCTGCGCGGTGAGCACCGGCTGGGTGTCGCGCTGCGCCCGTTCGATCCACGGTTCGAGCTCCGCATAGCTGTGCACGGAGACGCGCTCGCGATACTGCGCGGCGTCGGCGATCTGCGCAAAGCCGTGCGCGCGGCCAAACGCCGTGTCGCGATTCGTGTCGAGGATCTGCGCGAGTCGTTGCCGCTGCGTCGCGGCCGGATCGTCGAGCACGCGCTGCCACGCGGCGAGCGTCGGAGCCGCCGCGTCGGCAAAAGTTCGCCACGCGTCGCGCGTGCCGCTCACGGGCGGGTTCATCAGAAGTAGGTCTTGTCGAGTTGCCGGAGATCGCCCGGCAGTCGCTGCGGCGGCACGAAAATCTGCAGCCAGCCGAACCACAAGGGGCGCGTTTCGCGTGCGTTCGACAGCATATGCAATTGTTGCCAGCGCAAATGCGGCTGCCGGTGGTGTGTGAGGTTGTAGTTGAAGTTCAGGAACGCCCAGCGCACGAGAAGCGGGGCCCGCATGTTATAGGTCCCCTCGACAACATCGAGCGGTGCGCGCATGTGATTGACCCACTGCAGCGACGACCACGAAAACGCGAATGCGACATACGCGATCGCGACGACATGCAATTGCCAGTGCAGCAGCCAGCCGCACAGCAGCCACGCGGCCACACTCGCGATCACTTCGAAACGGATGCGCTGAAAATCGCGCAGTGAAAAATCCTTGAAGGCCGCGGCGTAGGTATTGTCTTCACCGCGCTTCGCCCAGCGGTTCGCGAAGCCTGCGGGCAGTAACACGAGCACGACACTGCCGACAAATCCGCCTAACCAGATACCGCCTAGCACCGCGGCATAGTATTCGATCCGTTTGCGCACTAGCGACTCGCCCGCCGTGGCGAAATCCGCGCGCTCCGAGCGCGTGCGGTTGCGTACGTGATGCCCGAGATGGTTGATATGGATCAGCGTACCGGAGGCACCGAACATCGTGGAAGCCCACCACCGCATCATATAATTCACGGACGCGACGCGATGTGCAGAGCCATGAAACGACTCGTGCATCATCGAGAACACGCCCTGCATGATGAGGCAGAACGGAATCAGCGCCAGCCACTTCAGCGGTCCGGCGGCGGTGTTCGAGAGCCACGTCAGCATGCCGGCCCATGCGGCGCTTTGCAGCACCAGCACGAAAAGATTGGCCAGGTCGAGGCGGGCGGTTCGCATGACGCTATCCGGCTCGTTCGATGTGCGCATACAGGAGATCCAGACGGGATGTACGCGAAGGATACATCGGATGCCTCGGGTTTATCCAATCGGCAGCGACGCCCGGTCGCTTCGCGTTTGCTGAACGCTCGTGGGACTGTTTTCATGGCGTTCTTCGTCCGCGTGTCGGGACGTACTGGAACGTCTGCCCTGCCGACCACGCCTTTCTCCGAAGTTGCAATCGAACCATGACGCCGTCGCTCGCGTGGACACCGCACGGCTTCGACGACTGGCGTCGTCATTTTCCGTCGACGCCGTTTGCGCAACCGGCTGGCGAGCTCGACTGGACTGCGCGTTTTATCGCGTGCTGGGAGCGCCCTGCGCTGCGGTTGCCGCGCGACACCGTCGTCGTACTCGTCTCGGGGCTGTACTCGGAATGGCTGCCACGCTGCCACCGTGACGCAGCCCGCGCACTGCGCGGCGCGGGCTATCGGGTGTTGCGGATACCCGTGCGGTCGTCGCGCGGCGTGATGACGCAGGCGACGCACATCGGCGCAACGTTGCGCGCGCATCTGTCGGACGGGCAGCGTTTTATCGCGCTCACGCACAGCAAGGGCGGTATCGATACGCTGGCCGCGCTCGCGGCCGACCCTGCACTGTGCGAACGATGCGATGGCATCGCGTTGGTTCAGCCGCCGGTCGGGCCGGCATTGGTCGTCGATGAGATACTGGGTTGGGGGCCGGCGGAAGCGATGTCGACAACGCCAGGCACCCGGAGCCCGGCGACGCAGGCGCCAGCAACTCCGGCCAGCACGTGCCCGACGACATCCACTTCGCCAACGCCGCGCACAGAGAGACCCTGGCACGACCGCATCGGCCGCCCGTTACTACGCAGCCGCTGGCTCGCCGACGGCACACGCGATATCAGCAGCCGGCGCGACCCGCGCGTCGCCACGATGCTCGCGAACCTGCCACATGGTCTGCACAGCGTGCATGCGATCAGCTGGTCGATCGAGCGCAGTTCGCGCTTTGATACGTTTCACGCACGGCTCGACGCCCGCCGGCCCGGCTGCGCGCACGACGGCCAGTTCTACCTCGAAGATCAGGCGCTTGCGGGCCTGCCGCAGATCTGTCTGCCGCGGCTCGATCATGGTCAGCCGGTGCTCGGCGGACTCGGTTTCGACTCTGGACGCTTCTGGCTCGCGCTCGCGGATCTGCTGCATGCGAGCCGGCCCACATCGGCAGGTGAACCGTACCGTTCAAACGAGGTAGATTTCGAAGCCGGGGATGCAGGTATCCGGGCAAGCAGCTGAGTCGCGGCCGAGTGCCGGCGCAGCACCCGGACCCGACAGTGTGTACAGATCCATCGGCACACGCGTGTAGCGATAGCGCGCCACGGCCGGCCACAGCGGATCGTCGTCATACAGGCACAGTTGCATCAACGCATAGCGGCTGCGCACCTGCAGCCACGCAGCATCGAGCAACACGGCGAACACCGCCGGGTCGCGCTGCCGCGCCTGCAGATGCGTCAGATACACATCCTTCAGCACCTCCCCGGCCGCTGCGATCCGCGGACGACCGAACACCGGTGCCACCGCGTTGAACGCCACACGGATCGCCTCGATAGAACGCGGCAGACCTTCCAGCACGATCCGCTTGATACGCCCCGCGTCCCAGGGCGCAACGCAACCGAGCAGATTGTCATGGGCGTCGAGCGCCAGCAGAAACGATTCGATGCCGAAGTCCGGCCAGCTCTGCAGCCGGCGCGCGAACTCATCGGTGGAGAAGACGCAGCCGAACGGCTGACCCATCGATTCAGCGTCGAGAAAAGCACGCAGTGCATCGGCATGACGCGGCTGCGCCTGCACGACACGCACACCCGGCACGGCACGCGGTGCGCTGCGCAGCCCACGCTGGCCATACACCGACACGTTGCTGTAGCCGCGCCAGTGTTCGAATCCAAGCCGTCCCGCCCGCCGCGCGCCGAGCAGCGATTGCGTAGCGAGCCGGTTGTCGCGGATCATCGCGCAGTACGCGTATCGCACTCCGGCCTCGTGTTCGAGATCGGCAAGACGGCGGCGTACCTCGTCCGTCCAGTTGCGCGACAGATGCCGGTCCGGCATCACGCGCAGATCGCCGAGATAGGCGACCGGTTCGACACGCTTCGCCAGATAACCGTCGCGCACGACCAGACTCGCGATGCCCTTCAAGTCCCCCTGCGCATCCTCTGCAATCCATGTGCGGTGATCGTCCGCATGACAGCGATGCAGCGCGAAGTAATCGGGTGAACGATCGAAGCGCAGCGGCAGCGCGCCCTGCATCGGATGCCGTGCGTGGAAGTCGAGGATGCGCAGGTTGTCCCCGGTCTGCGCGCGCCGGATCAGCATTGCTCGGCCTGGACGCCGCTGAAGAGGCGCTGCGCCATCGGCCGCAGGTTGGCCGGTGCGAGTTCGCACAGGCAGACGAGTTCGTCGCCGCGCGCGTAGTGCGGATTGCGCGCGAGGAAATACGCCACGTCCGGCAACCGGCGATGCGCCTCCGACACTTCTGCCAGCTCTGGAGCAAGCCGGCCCTGCGGACGCTCGAACGACAGCACGCCGCTATCCGCGCCATACGCGGCGCCGAAACGCTCGCGTGCAAGGTAGTCCATCAATGCCGCGGTAGTCGCGGGCGTTTCGGCGTCGACACGCGGCGCGTAGTCGCACGCAAACGCACGCAGATACCGATACGTGCGATGCCCCTTGCAGATCAGAAACCAGTAAAGCGGCACGTCGGGAGATTGCCGGTAGAGCTCGCCGGCAAGACGTATCCACGTGAAAGCAAGTTGCTGGCTGCCCCAATGCTGCGGATCGATGATCGTATCGCCGGAAAACACAACGCGTAGCGGCTTGTCACGCCAGGTCGTGGTGTATAGCTTGAGTGTCGAGAACCCTTGAATCGAATCGTCGTCGCGCAGCACGACGCAGTGGGTTTTGTCCGCGAGGTCGCGGTCGAACAGATCGCGCTGCGCATCGCAGTACGAAGCGGCGTAGAGCATGAACATGCGGTCGATGTCATGTGTGCTCAAGGTGCTGCACTCGACGGGCGTAGCGCGAAGGCGCATGGGTGGCTTCTGCGTGGCTGAACACGTTGTTATGATACTCGACCCGTTCCGCGCATTCGCCGCCCATGCAGACACTGTCGTCCAGCTCCACAGATAGCGCGCTCATGGCGAGGCCACTGAGGTGGCTCGTCGCCTATCTGTGCGTATCGGGCGCGCTGTACTTTCTCGTCACACATGTCGCGCTCGGCACCGTGCGCCTCATCCAGCCCAGTGCGATCGATGCCGCCGTGCCGATCCTGCCCGCTACCGTCCCGCTGTATCTGAGCTACCTGCTCGTGATGCCCGTACTGGTCTGGCTCGGCCGGGCACGTCCGTGGTTGCTACCCGCGTTCTTCGCCGGTGCACTCGCAACCGGCATCTGTCTTGTGTTCCATCTGTTCTGGCCAACAGAGATCGTGCGGCCTGCCGCCGATACAGGATGGCTTGCGTGGCTGCACCGGATCGACTCGCCGCTCGCGGCGTCTCCCAGCGGGCATGTTGCGCTGCCGGTGGCGATTACGATCGTGCTCGCGGCACAGCGACAGCGGATCGCTAGCGTGTTCGCGGTGTGGAGCGTCGTGTTGATAGCGACCGTGCTGACGACCGGGCAGCATTTCCTTGTCGATACATTATGGGGCTGCGCGGTCGGCCTGCTGGCCGGCGCAGTGACCGTCATGCTGGCGCGCTCGCGCGTGAATCTGCGCTCGATGGCAATGATCCTGCTCGAATGGCTGTGCATCGTCGTCACCTTGCGATTCGCGCTTCTGCTCGGCAACGGCTGGTACGATGCGCTCGCCGTTGTCGTCATTGCGACACGCCAGCACGCGCTCTTCATCCTGTATCACGACGCCACGCACTACCACCTCACGCGACGCCGCAGCCTCAACGACTTTCTGATCAACGTGGCGATCGGCGTGCCCGGTACCGTGCCGGTCGAGTTCTACCGTCCGCTCCATCTCGCGCATCATCGGCATGTCGGCACAGCGCTCGACCCCGAGCGCCGCTTTCTCTATCAGAATCAGTTATGGCAATTCCGGCCGCTAGACACGGTGCCGCTCGTTCGGCAACTGCTTGGCGACGCGCTCTTTATCAACACGTTGCGCACGATGCGTGCTTACCGCGCAGCCGGCGGTAAGGCTCCACGACCGACCATGCCGCTCATTGCGGCGCTTCTGGTGTGGACCGCAGCGGGCGCAGTGCTCGTGTGGCTATGCCCCGTGCGTACGTTGATCATCCTGGCCGTGTTGTGGTTCGGACCGCTCTTCACGATCGGCGTACTGCTGCAAAAGCTACGCAGTTTCGCAGAGCATAGTGGTGGCCCGGGTGCGACGCCGGGTTGGCTCGACTGGACCTACTCCTGGCGGGTCAGCTGGCTCGGCCGGATCTTCGTCTGGCCGTATCACATCAACCTGCACCTTCAGCATCACCGCAACCCGGATGTCGCGTGGCATGGGTTGCCGGAGCAGATGCGCGACGACGATCTCACGCTGCCCGGGAGGCATCTTGGCGGATTGCTGTGGGCGCGCGCCGCTCGACGGAACGAAACGTAACGGCACGTGCGTGGGTTTCCTTTCCGTGACGCGACGCGACGCGCCTCAGGCTCGCCGGTCAATATGCAGGTTCGCTACGCCTGCGACTCGAGAGGTTGCGTCGTCACCCGCAGCCCACGCGCCGGCATGAAATACCACACGGCGCACGCCACCTGCATCACGATCAGCACCGCCCAAACGCTCTGATGCGCAACGGGCGGATAGTGACCGTCGTGCGCGGGCCAGTGACCGAGCGCCGCGCCGATCACGACCTGCAGCACGAAGATCGCGAGAAAGATCACCAGCGTAAAAGTCGTGTTGACGCGACCGACCATCCGCACCGGAAAGTGCCGCGCGAGCACCGTATAGGTCAGGATGCCCGTGCCGCCGAGCGCACCGTAAGCGGCCCACAACACCGGTTCGGGCAACGGCACGCGTGCGGCGATCGCCGCCTGCACGAGCACGAACGACAGCATCGTCAGGCCGGAAAACATCTGCACGCTAACGCCGCGCCGCTCGAGCGTGCGAGCCAGCGCACCGAAACCGACATTGCCGACGATAAACGCCGCCCCCAGCACCGACACGAGAAACGCGGCGCCTGCAGCCGCATTGCCCGGCGACGCCGGCATCACGACATCGCGCAGAAACGCGCCGACCCACAGCGACTGCATGGCATAGAACACGCTCTGCGTGAGCCCGGAGAACATGGCCAGCTTCCAGAACGCGCGACTCTTCAGGATGTGCAACGTGCCCTTGAACTGTTCGAGCACCCCGGCCTGGCGATGCGTGTCGCGCACGTTCGGTGCGAACACATACAGGTTTGCCGCGACGATCGTCGTGAAGATCGCGAGCCCGATGCAGATGGTGCGCCAGCTCGCCACGGTGAGCAGCCACGACAGCGGCGTGCCGACCACGACGCCGCCCAGCCCGCCGACCGCCATCACGAGACCGTTGACGAGCGTCAATTGCGCCGCCGGAAAATGCTGCGCGGTCGCCTTGAACGCGCCGCCCAGGCATACCGATACGCCGACGCCGATCAGGGCGCGGCCGATCATCATCGTCGGTAGCGTGTGTCCGATGCCGAAGATCAGCACACCGACGGCGGCGATCAGCATCACGCAGGCGGTCACGCGGCGCGGTCCGAAATGATCGAGCAGCACGCCCGCCGGAATCTGCGCGCCGGCAAAGCCGAGGAAGTAGAGGCTCGTCAGTGTGCCGAGATCGGTGGCGGAGAAACCGAGGTCGTGCATCAGGAACGGCGCGAAGCCGAGATTCACGCCGCGGTACAGGTACGAGACGAAGTACGCGAGCGCAAATACCGCGAAAACGCGCAGTCTGGTGGAGGTCATGAAGCGGACAGCCCTGGTGGAATAGCAGGGTTCGATTATTCGCGACTATCGTGAGCGGAGCCAGCGAGAGATTTCGACGACGATTGTGAGTAGAATTTGACGTCATGCCGACTCCCATTCCTCCGCTACAGGCCCTGCGTGCGCTCGAAGCGGCGGCACGCCGCCGCAGTTTCAGCCGTGCTGCCGAAGAACTTCATTTGACGCACAGCGCCATTAGCCACCATCTGCGGGGGCTCGAAGCGCAGCTCGGCGTCGAGCTGTTCCGCCGGGCCGGCGCGCGCATGATCCCGACAGCCGCCGGTGCCCAACTGGCGGATCGCGTGCGTCACAGCCTCGACGACCTGAGCGAGGCGCTCGATGCCGCGCGGCGCGGTGTCGGCGCGGCAGGCGTGACGCGGCTCGAACTGAGCGGGATGTCCGACTTCCTGTCGGTCTGGCTGATTCCGCGGCTCGGCGACTTCTATGAGACTCATCCGCTGATCGACCTGTCGCTGCACATGCACGCGAACGTTGTGCCGCCCGATCCGTATTCCGTCGATATCGGCATCTGGCACCGGCGGGTGGACGAACCGGGGTTCGTCGCCCGCAAGCTGCTCGACGACCAGGTGGTCGCCGTGTGCAGCCCGACGCTGCTCGCGCGCTATCCGGCGTTTCGCATCGAAGACCTGCCGGAGATGCCGCTGCTGCGCTTCTCGCGGCGCTCGTGGCGCGACTTCTTCGAGGCAGCCGGCATCGCCGCTGACGAACCCGACCGCGGGCCGATGTTCGACGACGCAGGCTTGCTGCTGCAGGCGACCGTCGCCGGGCAAGGCGTCGCGACCGCGCGCCTGCAACTGGCGCGCGCGTTTCTCGAGCGCGGCGAACTGGTCCAACTCGGTCACGTGAGAATCCCCGCTTCGCTCGACTACTACTTCACCTGGCGCGAGGGGCATCCGCGGGAAGCGACGATCCAGCAGTTCTATCGCTGGCTGAAAACGCAGCTCGCACGCTGAGGTTCGCCGGACCGCAAGTCCATCGCGAGCCGCTTGATACGTACCCGCGCTACCCGTAGTGGCCTTATTGACAATGATTCTCATCTTCAATAAAGTCACCGGGCTTTACTTACATCTACCATTCAGCCTGCGCAGCAGGTTACTGCGCAAACCGGATCACTCCTTTGCCGCGTCCGTACCCGATCTTGTTCTGCTCGATGGCATCCGCGGCGTCCGCTACTTCTGCGACCTTAGCGATATCCACTTTCACGTCGCCTCGCGCGACCATCGCCACGATGTCAGCGAGTTGCGCCTGGTCGGGGCGCATCTGGAACCACACGCCGTTCTTGCCGGGCGGGATCTGCGCGAGGATATCCGGCGCGGCCGTGCTGACGATCCTGCCTCCCGCACGCAACACCTGCCACGAATCGGCTAGTGCCGCGCCGCCGACGAGATCGAGCACGAGGTCCACATCCGCGACATGTTCGTGAAATGCGATAGTCCGGTAGTCGATCACGTCGTGCGCGCCAAGCGAGCGTAGATAGTCGGTATGCACACCGCGCGCAGTAACCACCACGCGCGCGCCGGCTCGCCGCGCGAACTGCACCGCGAATCCGCCTACACCACCCGCCGCACCGTGGATCAGCACAGTTTGACCAGCCGTCAATCCGCCCGCATCGAACAACGCCTGCCAGGCAGTCAGCGCAGTTACGGGGATAGCGGCCGCGTGTACGTCGTCCAGATCTGCTGGCGTCGGTGTGAGGTTAGCGGCAGAAATCGCGACCCGATCTGCGTACGCACCGAGCCCACCCATCGCGCCCATCACGCGATCGCCAATCGCAAAACCGGTCACGCCTGCGCCGAGCGCGATCACTTCACCGGCAAGTTCGCTACCCAGCGTGACAGGAAACGTCAACGGAAACGCGCCGTGCAGCAGACCGTCGCGGACTTTCCAGTCGAGACCGTTGACGCCCGCCGCATGCACACGAACGACCACATCGCCTGCGGCAGCAACTGGCTCGGCAATCCGATCGATCTGTACCGCGTCACTACCGCCATAAGCATGAATACGAAGCGCGCGGTTCGTCGCGTTGCCGGCGTCGAGTGCCGGGTAATCGATGTAGCCGTCAGGACCGGGCGAGTAAAACGTATTCCGGTCCGCTGCGTTGAGCGGAGCGTCCGCGAGAAACCGGTGCGGCAGATCGGGGTTCGCCAGATACAGGCTGCCGAACACGACAGCATCCGCCGTCCCTTCCGCGATCGTGGCCTTGGCGGTCTCTTTCGTCAACGCGCCGCCGCGCAAATAAGCGCCATCGAACAGCGGCTGCAACACACCGTGATAGTCGAACCCGCTCTTCGACCACGCGACGTGCAGATAGGCCAGCTTGAGCGGTGCAAGCTGTTCCACCAGGTAGCGATAGGTCTCCTGTGGCGCGGCATCGACGATGTCGTTAAAGCCCATCTCCGGCGAGATCTTGATGCCGACGCGGTCGCTGCCTGCTTCTTCAGTCATCGCGGCGAGCACCTCCAGAATGAAGCGCGCGCGATTCGCCAGCGAGCCGCCGTACTGGTCCATGCGCTGATTCGTGCCCGACGACAGGAACTGCTCCGGCAGATACCCGGACGCGGCATGCAGTTCGACGCCGTCGAAGCCGGCATCGAGTGCGTGACGTGTGGCACGCCGATACTCATCGACGACACCAGCAACCTCTTCAGTCGACAACGCACGCGGTGTGACGAAATCCTGCTGCCCCGATGCGGTCCATACCTGGCCGGCTGGACGAATCGCGGAAGGCGCAACCGGCGTGGCGCCGTCAGGCAGCATATCCGGATGCGAGATGCGCCCCGTATGCATGAGCTGCAGAAAGATACGGCCGCCTTTCGCGCGTACTGCCGCGGTGACCGCGCGCCATGCATCGATCTGCGCAGCGGAGTGGATGCCCGGCGTGCGGACGTAGCCCTTGCCCATCGGCGACGGGTACGTGCCTTCCGTGATGATCAATCCCGCATCGGCGCGCTGACCGTAATAGACGGCGGCGAGGTCTGACGGCACACCGCTGTCGTCATCGGCGCGGGAACGTGTCATCGGGGCCATCACGAAGCGATTGCGGAGGGTATAGCGCCCGATCCGGGCGGTACTGAAGAGGTCGTTGCTCATGTCCGTTCTCCTGGTTAGGTCGGCATGAAGGCATCTTGCATTGCTTCATTTTTGGATTAAACATGCATAATTGAAAACACTGATCCATTGATGGAGCAATCGACATGGAAGTGCTCAACGGCATGCGCCTGTTCGTCGAAGTCGCGAGAACCCGGAATTTCCGCCGTGCGGCCGATGCGCTGGGGATGCCGAACTCGACGCTGTCGCGGCAGATCGCGGAACTCGAGAAAGCCGTTGGACTACGGCTTTTGCATCGCTCCACGCGCAAGGTGGAGCTCACCGAAGCTGGTGAGGTGTATTTCAAGCGCTGCCAGAGCATCGTCGAAGAAGCGCTCTCCGCGCACGAAGCGCTGCGCGATGTGGCGACGAAACCGGGCGGAACGTTGCGCGTTTCGATGCCGGTCGATCTTGCAACCGGCTATCTCGCGCCGATTCTCAGCGACTTCGCGCGGACCTATCCGTTGATCGATTTCGAATTCGACGTGACGCCGCGGCGTATCGATCTACAGACCGAGCCGTTCGATCTGGCGATCCGGATCGGCGAGCCGCCCGCTGCGCCGTCTATGCTCGTCGCGCGGCCTATCGGGTTGTTGCCGAGGTATCTCTATGCGTCGCCGGGTTATCTGAAGGGTGCGCCGACGCTCAAACATCCCGACGATCTGGCGTATCACGTGATGTGCGTCGGGCAAGGGGCGACGAAACAGCCGGATGGGTCGAGGACGCTGCATCGTGGCGATGAAACTGTGACGGTCGTGACCGGGACGCGTTTTGCAATGAATAGCGTTGGTTTGGCTCGTGCGTTTGCGAAGCTTGGTGTCGGCATCGCTGTGCTGGATGACGTGCTTGCTCGCGAGGACGTTGCGTCGGGACAGTTGCGGCGTGTGCTTCCGCAATGGTGCCTCGCGCCTGTGCCTGTGCATGCGGTTACTGAAACGCGGTTGTTGCCGGCTCGGACGCGGTTGTTTATTGATTTTTTGAGGGCACGGTGGGAGGGAGTGGCGGGTGTTTAGTGTCACTCCGGCAGCGTCTGCGGACCTGCGCGAATTCCGAAGTAAGTGATGAGCATGTTGCAGAGCAGATCGGCCTGACGAACAAGTTTTACCGCTGAGGTTCGCTCGTCCGTGGTTCTTTCAGCGAAGCTTGTGACCAGCAGAACGATGAAGTTGACGTCGAAGTCGAGATCTTCCGTATCTGCGATTTCAAGCGCGTCTTTGATGAACGCCTTTGTCAGGGCTGCGCCCTCTGCAATCAGCGCCTTGAACTCCTTCGTCTGCTTGAGATCAATCGCTGCCGTCTTCAATGCCTGACGCAGGTCCGCTTCCGCTGCCTCGATTCTGAAAAACTCGCGAATAAATTCCCGTAGCTTGCTCGGGTGATCGGAGCCAGATTGCTGGAGGATTGGCGATAGCTTCGCAAGCTGTCTTTCCCAGGCCGTCTGGGCTACATAAAAGAGCAAAGCCTGCTTGTTCGGAAAGTATTGATAGAACGAGGCGATGTTGACACCGGCCCTGTCGCAGACCTTATTGGCCGTGAAGCCGCCGGGCCCCTCACGACGCAAAATGTAAGTGGCAGCCTCCGCAATGGCGGCGACCGTCGCGATAGACCGCCCCTGTTTCGCCTGCTTTTTCAATGAGATATCTATCTTTTGCTTCACGTCGCAATTGACTCCAGCAATGTGATTAGAGAATGTAACTAAAAAATTATATTCTGATTCCATCGAAATCAAACGACGGAATGAACATCATGGAAGCAAATCGCGAGGAAACCTCGGTTGTCATCATTGGCGCTGGCGTGTCGGGTCTGACGCTGGCGACCTTCCTCCAGAATGCGGGGGTGAATTGCGTGGTACTGGAGCGGCGCGATCGTGCAACCATCGAAGTACGTCAACGCGCCGGTGTCGTTGAAGCGCGCGGCGTGCGCATGTTTGAGCGGTGGCGGTTGGCCGATAAGCTTCTAGGCGGCCCTGTCGCGCAGACCATTGATTACCGCGTGAATGGCGTAGGCCGCATCTTTGAAACATCAGGAGACGACGGCAGTGAAGGTCGGTTTTGCACACAGCAGATGCTGGTCGGCAACCTGTTGCAGGAACACATTGACCTGGGTGACGGCGACGTCCGCTTCGCGGTTGCGGACGTTGCAATCTACAACGAACGGGACTGTCGACCGAGCGTCAGCTATTCCGATTCGACCGGTCCGCACGAAATTCTTTGCGACTACATCGTAGGGTGTGACGGCGATCGCGGTGTTAGCCGGGCCTCGATTCCCGATGGTGTTCTCAGCAAGTTTAGTCACGAGTTTGGCTATGCTTGGTTGGCTGCCCTGGTCGAGGCTCCAGTAACCGGACAACCGATCATGGGCGTAAGCGATCACGGTTTCGTCGCGCAACTGCCTCGCGGCCCCAGTAGAAGCCGGTACTACCTCCAGTGCCCACTCAGCGATGGCCCCGGGGACTGGCCCGATGAACGACTCTGGAATGAAATCCGGCTGCGACGGTGCGACAGCACGATCCAGAATGCCGTGGTGCATGACAAGGACTTCGTCCCCCTGCGCTCCGTGGTCTATGCGCCTATGCAATACCGGAATCTTTTCCTGGCTGGCGATGCCGCACACCTTGTGCCACCTACCGGTGCGAAGGGAATGAATCTCGCCCTGTTCGATGTTGATGTCCTCGCCCAAGCGTTGACAGGCGCGGTGCGACATCACGACACGACCGGGCTGGAGCGTTATTCCGATACCGTTCTGCCGCACATCTGGAAGTATCAGGAATTCAGTGTCTGGATGACGGAAACGATGCACGATGCTGGCGATGCGACGCAGCACGGAACGTTTCGCCAGATGATCGCCCGTGCGCGTCTTGATACGTTGTTCGATTCATCGACGGCGGGTCGACTGCATAGTGAGTATCAACGTGGAGATATTTGAGCGTTGGTCTGTGATGAACATGTGACGCCGCGGCGTATTGATCTCTACTGCTCTGCAAGAAAATTGCTAACGTCGCGACCAAAACGGGTGGGCTGCTCGACAAACATAAAGTGACCACTACCCGGATAGATCAACAGCGCCGCTTGTTGCAGATTTCGCGCAAGCGCACGTTGCACTTCAACTGGAGTTTGAAAATCAAGTTCTCCGGCGATGATCAGTACCGGCATGCTAATTCTCGCGAACTTCACAAAACGGTAGCGCGTAAGGCCTTTGTTGAGCAACGCTTGAAAGCTCTCACCGGAATTGCCAAGTCCGTCGGCCGAGTCTGTATCTTCAACCATCCGTGCGACTCGTATATCCGGGAACATATTGCGATCTATGTAGATCTGTTCGCGCTGGTCCTGGTAAGCCTCGAAGGGATCGCAGCGCGGAAACGTAACGCCAGCAACGGCCTTGACCGCGCGCGTATAGGCGACCGGATCCGAACTTTCTAATCGCTTGCATTGACTGTCCATGAGCGCGGGCATGTCGTTCGCTGCTGCTGCAAGAACAACCCGTGATACGTGTTCTGGATATCTGGCGGCGTATTCCAGCCCGAGAATCGTGCCGAACGAATGACCGATGATGTCGATGCGCTGCACTCCTAGTTGTAGCCGCAGCTCCTCAATGTCCTGCACCATTCGATTGATGGAGTACGCACTCGAATTTTTTGGACGTTGTGATCGGCCACTACCGCGTTGATCGAGATAGATCATTCGAAGGTGCGGCTCTAACTCAGGACCAGCATATCGTGCGAACGTCTGGCTTCCCTCTCCCGGTCCTCCGTGAAGAAAGACAACCGGCGTCCCATTGGGTTGCCCCGCTTCGCGGTACCAGAGACGTACGCCGTCACTTGTCTTGAACACGTGGCTATTCGCAGGGACCGTGGCCGATTGAGGTGTACTGGTTGAGCGAGACACCGGGGCATCGGTGACGTTGCCCGTAGCGTGCGCACTGATTCCGATAAAAAGCGTCACCGAAGCGCAAAGCATCGTAAGGTGTTTCATATCTTGATTGCGTAGTTCCGTGGTTTGGCTAATCTCAGTCATTCGACGGCAGCGGACGAATCCGCGACAATCGCAAGATCGCAAACAGAAGACTATCGAAGATGACTAACAGCGAGTTGATAGACACACTAGCCGAAGACCTTCGTTTGACGTACGGCTGCCACACAGCAATTCTCTATGGCTCGCGCGCACGTGACGACTGGGATGCTGCGAGCGACATCGACGTCATTGCCTTCCGGGATGCCGGCGATCAGCAACGCGTAGCCTCACGGTGGAACGGCGTGTTTCTCGATCTGTTCGTACATTCGACGAACGATACAGTAGAACCGGGATGGATCAGGATCAACGGCGGGCGGGTGCTCTTTCAGGCGGATGGGTTTGGTGACAAAGTGCTTCGTGAAACAAAGGCGCTTTTCGACGCGGGGCCCGAGGAAGTGCCTGCGGCGGAACTGCTCGTGCGAAAAGTCTGGGCGGAAAAGATGCTTGAGAGAGCGGCCAAAGGGGACGTAGAGGGGAACTATCGTCGTCACTGGCTTCTGTGCACCTTGCTTGAAGATTACTTTGCTGCTCGCGGTGAGTGGTACCTGGGTCCGAAGCGGAGTTTTCGGGCGCTAAGCGAGACTGCGGGAGAGCATTTCGGTTTGTTTGAGGCTGCACTGAAGCCTGATGCTTCGCTTGCTGCTGTTAGAGCGGTGATTGATGTGACCTTCAAGGGCGTATAGCAGCTAGGGACAGTCGGTCGAGAATGGCAAAAGATCGTCAACATTGCTACACGCGCTCGTGCGGTCACAGCGCCCTAAGCTTCATGGACTTGAATCGGGATGGGTCGCCTGGTACGCTTGCAAACGGCTCGCGTACACGGCGGCTTTCTGTTCGTCGCCCATCGCGTGATAAATTTCCCTAAGCTCATCCAGGACATCCGGGTTTGTTGTTCCGATAGCGTCGTATTCAGTAAGCAACTGTTGCTGAATCGCCAGCGCTTCGTTGTTTCTTCCCAAAAGACGTAGCGTCCAACCCACGGAGCACCATGCTTGACGTGTGCTCTCTGCGCCCCCGGCGCGTGTACGGAGCGCAAGCGCAATGCGGAATTGCTCGAGCGCTTCCGTGGAACGACCGAGATCGTTAAGTGCGCCTCCAATATTATTGCGTAGGGATGCCTCCCACTTTTGCGCCTTGGGATCAGAAGAATTCATGGCGATTGCGAGCGCTCGATCATCCCATCGCAATTGATCCGCAGGGGCCTTATCGACGAAGGCCATCATGTGAAGTGCGTCCACGGCCAGGTCGTCTAGATGCTGTTCGCTAGCCAGACGAAACGCCTCACTATATTCATTTCGCGCTTCGCGCTGCATCTCCGGCGACGGTCCTCCCTCAGTCGAGACAGCCGAGGCAAACGTGCGGCCACGTTCCAGGTGGTAGCGTACGCGTGCTTCCGGTGAGACGTGAGCGAGTTTGGGTTTGAGATCGTCGAGAATCTGACGCGCCTGGGCTGAATGACCACGCAAACCATAGGTTCGTGCGATTTGAGTCTGGAGAATGAATGCCTGGTTAGCATCGGCACCTGCGAGCGCGGAGCGGAAGCGTTCCTCACTTTGCGCCGGCGAATTCCAGTTCCAAAGCTGATCGATGTCTATTGGAACGGCCAGGAGCGTTCGCGGAAAACCCATCGCAAAGAGAAATGCGAGCGCGATATAGAGCGGCACGGACCTGGGTTGTCGCCTTGTCGGATGGGCTGATCGAAGAGAACGATTTCTAAGGTAGTGTTGCGTCGCTTCGATCTTGTTCATAGGTCGCCGGTTTATAGAGGGCCTAATTGGTGAGACCGTATGTTGACACAAAGGAGAGTGCGCAAACCTCATCGTCTGCTCTGGGTCGGAATCGGGAGGCTTTATCGGGCAGTAGTCGGCCAGCCTGAGACCTCCGACGCATCACCGAAGATCGTCGGCAATCGTCAGAACGTTCGGTGGTGCAGCAGATGTTCCGTTGGCGCCTTCCTCGCCAAATCCACCGGCGTGGATCTAATTCCCCACAGTCCCCTTTGCGCTTCGTTTCTCGATTGTGCGTGCCGGAATCGTCATCGCCGCTACACCTGCAACAACGCATCCCAGCCCCAGCCACGCCGACGCAGACAGCGACTCTCCGAGAAATACGATGCTTATCGCGACTCCAATGGGCACCCGCAAGTAGGCTTGCGCCGTTGTACCAACCGACCCCAGCGTTTGCACCAATCGAAAATAAATGACGAACGCGATAGCCGTCGAAAAGAGCGCGAGCGCTACAAGTGCGCTGAGTGATTGCAATGACGGATGAAGCGTCCACGGACGATCGACCGTCAGACTGAGCGGAACAAGCAAGATCGCACCGACAATCAGCGAACCTGCAGCAGGAACGGCTGACGGAAGTCCTTTGAAAGATCGCCCATAAATTGCCGCCGCCGCATAGCAGACCGTGGCCATGACAATCGCCAATTGAGGAACAAGCTGCCGCCCCAACCCTTCGAAAGCATTGACGCCAACGACCAGGCATATACCGGCAAGCCCCGCGACGACTCCAAACAGTTTGCGAGGCGTTAGATGTTCATGGCCGGTGACAAGCCACGTTGCGAGAAAGGCAAGGACCGGTGAAGCGGAATTGAGGATCGTCGCCAGGCCCGCGTCAACCGAACGCTCCGCCCACGCGATCAGCGTGAAAGGAACCACACTGTTCAACAGCGCCTGCACGAGGAAGCGACGCCACACTGCGGGATCGCTGGGCATCGGAATACGCTGCACCCTCATCCAGAGCAGGAGCACCGAGCCGGCGATCAGCGTTCTCGCAGCAATGAGCGTAAGCGGAGGAATAGTGGCGACACCGATTTTGATGAAGGTGTAGGAAGCACCCCACAGTGTCGATAGCGCTAGCAGAAGAAGCAGGTCAAGGGCGGCTTTTGGTCCACCCATCGTCGTTGAGGTTTGGGACAATTCGTTTCGCCGTGGCTGGATCAGGATCGACGCGGCTCATAGCAAGCCTGCAGGGATGAATTATGCAAGTACCCTGGAGTCGAACGCTTCAGCTTGAAGCGAAATGTCGACGGCGATCGCGGCAACAGCAAATACAACCATGGTTCACGCATCCAGATCGATAACGACCTTCCCAAAATGCGCTGCACTCTCCAGAAACCGATAACCGTCGACTGCAGCCTCAAACCCAAACACACGATCAACGACAGGCTTAATCCCCGTCGTCGCAATTGCCCGTGCTGCATCCGCAAGATTCGCCGTTGATCCCGTATTGCTACCGACAATCCTCAACGTCTTGAGATTGATCGGCAGGATTGGAATTGACAGATCCATGCCACTGACAAAACCCACGACAAAAATCGTTCCAGCGATAGCCGCCGCGTTCAGAGACCGCGCAAACGTGGTCGCGCCGACCGTCTCGACGATCAGGTCGGCACCGATCCCATCTGTTGCCGCGAGCACAGCGTCGTCCCAGGCCGGCGTCGACTGATAGTTGATCGTCAGATCTGCACCCAGCGCACGGGCACGCTTGAGTTTCTCATCCGACGAGGATGTGATGATGACGCGCGCGCCCGCCGCCTTGGCAAATTGCAACGCAAACAGGCTCACCCCACCGGTGCCAAGCAACACGACCGTCGACCCCGGACGAACCCGCCCCGTGACGATCGCATTCCAGGCTGTTGTTGCAGCAATCGGAAGCGTTGCGGCTTCTGCAAAAGTGAGCTGATCGGGAATCGGCACCAGAGACGTGGCAGGAACCACTGCGTAGTCGGCCAGCGATCCCGGCATCGTGACGCCACGCATGCGCGTCGCTACCGCGGATGTCAGCGGTCCCGCAGCCCAGTCGACCAGCAACCCGGGGACCACCCTGTCGCCAACGGCCCAACCCTTCACCCGATCGCCGACCTCGACGATCTCACCCGCGCCGTCAGTGCCGGGAATAAACGGCGCGCTTCGACTCCCCAATCGCCCCCACGCAACCATCAGGTCGAGATAGTTCAGGCTCGCGGCGTGCAAACGGATTAGCACTTCGTCAGGCGCCGGGCTCGGTGTCGGCATATCGACACGCTTTATGGAAGCCAGCGAATGGTCGGTCAGGTTGAAGGCGCGCATCAGAATCTCCGGTTCACGATGGAGAGGATCGTAGCAGCGCCCAATCGCTATAATTCACCGCTAGAACACAACATCCATGCATGTGGTGCACTAATGAACAGCGACGAAGCGGACCAGACCGAGGCGTTCCTTGCCGTGGTGGAATCGGGAAGTTTTTCGGCGGCGGGACGCAAGCTGGGTCGCGATGGGTCGGTGATCTCCCGGCGAATCGCTGCCCTCGAAGCACGTCTTGGTATCCGCCTGCTGGAACGTTCGACGCGCCGTGTAGCACCGACTGAAGCGGGCATCCGTTTTCGCGCCCGGGTCCATGAGGCGATGGACATGATGCGTGCCGCTGAAGACGAAGCGAGAGCCATGGCCGCATCGCCGACCGGTTTGTTGCGCGTGAGCCTCCCTTTGGCCTTCGGGCGCAGGTGGATTTCGCCACGGTTGCCTGAATTCCTCGCGCGATATCCGGCGCTTCGTGTCGAGGCAACCTACACCGACAGGTACGTCGACCTCATCGCCGAGGGCTTCGATGCAGCGGTCCGGCTCGGTGAGATGAAAGACAGCAGGTTGATCGGCCGTCGCATTGCGGCGACGCGCCGACTGATCTGCGCAGCGCCTTCCTATCTCGACCAACGACCCGCGCTGAACGAAGCAGAAGATCTGCTACGTCACGACTGCATTTGCTTCACGCGACTGACTACCCACCCTGTCTGGCACCTGCAACGCAACGGCAAGAACCGCGCTGTGCGAATCTCGGGACGCCTCGAGACCGACGATGTCGAGGCTGTCGTTCACGCAGCGCTTGCCGGTATGGGCGTCATCATGGCGACCGACTGGCTCGTTGCGCGCGAACTCGCCGACGGCCGGCTCATCCCCGTGTTGACGGACTGGACGGTGGGCGGAGAAGCCGCCGTGAGTGTCGTGCGCGCTTCCGTTCAGCATGAGCCTGCCAAGAGTCGCGCGTTCGTGGATTGGATGGTAGAGATCTTTGCAGCCGTGCCGTGGCAAGAAGCGGTGCGATGAGCAAAGCGATCGATGCGCTCGCGGTCGCGCCTTGGCGATATCCTCTTTACCTTCGAATGCGTTATTCGCCGACATCACACGATCTATCCATGCCTGCCTCCAGATTGCACCGACGATACTCATCACTCGCACTCCCCCGCACTTGCGGCTCGATCGTGTTGATCCTGGTTGGGCTTCTCTTCGGCACTGCACGAGCAGATGTCGCAGGAAGTACATCTAATGTCGCGCAAGGCGCTAGTAGCCAACGCAGTATCGTTCTGCCGACCGCACAGGCAGATTGCCGCCCTATGCTGATCGAAGGGACGGCGAGTTCAAAGGGTTTCGTCGGTAGGTTTCTGATCGCTAGCGATCCGCAAGCGCAAGTGGCGACGATCCAGGTAACGGATGCCGGACCTGCGAATTTCGCCTTTGGCGTGTCGAGCTCTCATGCGTGGGTCAGGGGCGTGGATGGAGTTGTCAGAGATGCGGACTTCGATGGCTATCGGGCGGGTATTGTCAGCGACGCGTATTGGCTAGGCGGCGGTCTATTGAATAGATGCTGGCCGGCGAAAATCGACTTGCTTAGAACCGATCGGATAAACGGTACGGCGGTCGACGTCCTTCAGGTATTACCGTTGGGCGGCAAGACGACAACCGCCTGGGTTTCTCACGCGACGCATTTACCTCTGCGCTGGTCGCGCAGAGATGAACCCGATGTGGCGACAACGACATACTCCGACTACCGTCGTGTCGGTAAGCGACTCGTGCCATTCAAGCAAAGCATGGTGGATCGCGACAGCAATCGATGGGATCTCAAGGACATCCGGATACAGTCGGGAGTCGATCCGGCGATCGTCGCAGTCAAAGCACGCAAACCCGATGCAGCTGTGAATGACTATGGCATCGATGGGGGAGAAACCACGACGATCCCGATGAGTTCGAGGGAAAAACCTCACGTCGATGTTTTCATCAATGGGAAAGGTCCGTTCAGTTTTCTGTTCGATACGGGGAGCGCGCTCACGCTATCGAAGACCACGGCGCAAGCCGCAGGTCTTGAGCTGGTCGGAGAAGGACACGACACAGGGTTTGCCGGAATCGCGATCACGACACGCTTCGCAAGAATCAAGGATTTGCGTTTAGGTGCGGCGCATGTGCGGGATCAATACGCCACCGTCTTCGACGACGCCTCAGGCGGGGTCGGCGCGCAGACTGCCGGGTTGATCGGCTACGAAGTGCTTGCGCGCTTTACTACGACTTTCGATTTTCCCCGGCGTACCGTCACGCTCTCTCTGACGCCGGATCGCACGGTACTCGACGATTCGCACGCGTTGCCTTTAATGCTCGACCACACCGTGCCGGTGATAGCGGCTGAGATCGATGGCGTGGCAGATCATCTGTGGCTCGACACCGGGGCCAATACTGCACTCGTCGTCAATCGGGCGTTCATGAATGCCCATCCCGGTGCTGCGCCAAAGCGGCTCTATGACGTCAACGGTTCGTTAGGCGGCGTGGGCGGAAGCGGAGCAACCAGGTTCGGACGCATTCCCCGCCTGAGCATCGGGTCGAACACTTTCGCCGATGTCATCGCGATGTTCCCGGGCTTCGACCGTGGGCTAAATACAGATTCGGAATTTGCCGCTGATATGGGTACGCCCCTGCTTAAGTCGAGCGTTTTGACGTTCGATTACGCTTCACATCGTATCTGGCTCACGAGTCAGGATGCGCCGGTCGGTCCGGAGATTCCGGTCTATAACAGAGCGGGCTTCGGTATCGAATATGCGCAAGGCGATGTTGCAACAGTGAGCTACGTCAGGGAAGGTTCCCCGGCCGCCGAGGTGGGCTTGCAGCAAGGCGATCGTGTGATAGAGATCGATGGGAAACCCGTCTCTGCGCAAGCGGTCTCGCTCGTTAAAGCGCAATTCGGAACCTTCGATAACGCGCTCATAAAGCTCGCCGTCCTTCGGGATGGCAAGGTGCTGGATTTCAGTGTTCGGCCGCGTGACTATATTCAGTGACCCATACAGGAGTGAAACTTGTCATCAACCAGTCTACGCCTCTACGTCGATGCTCAATTCGCCAGTCCCTATGCGATGTCGGCGTTCGTGGCCCTTCATGAAAAAGAACTGTCGTTTGAGCTTGTCACCATCGACCTTGCCAGCAAGGCAAACCATGAACATGGATACGCGGCAAGTTCACTCACGCAGCGTGTACCTACGCTGGTTCATGACAGTTTCGCTTTGTCCGAATCGTCGGCGATAGCTGAATACCTCGACGAGGTTTTTCCGGGAACCTCGCTGTACCCCAAAGATGCGATGCGGCGCGCACGGGCACGTCAGGTACAAGCATGGTTGCGAAGCGATCTCATGCCGATCAGGCAGGAACGCTCCACCGAAATCGTCTTTTATGGCGCTTCCGCGCCGCCCTTATCGGCTGCCGCACTTTCCGCAGCAGGAAGACTGTTTTCGGCCTGCGAGTTATTGCTTACCGACCATTCGCCGAATCTCTTTGGCGAGTGGTGCATTGCCGACGCTGACCTTGCTCTAATGTTGAACCGACTCGTTCTGAATGGCGATACGGTGCCGCAAAGGTTGGCGGACTATGCTGCGCATCAATGGAAAAGGTCGTCTGTTCAACGTTGGGTTGCTATGAATCGGCCCCCGTTGTGAAGCCTTCGGTCCGGCAGCCCGCTTCTGTCACAATACCCCTCTGCCGTTTCCCCGCCGTGCCGCTGGCAACGCACCACAACTGACGTTTTCGCAAATGCGCATTTTCGGAATCAGCCTTTACCTCATCATCGCCGTGTTCTTTGCGGTGCATGCCGTGCGTACCCAGCAGAACATGTTCTGGCTACTGATCCTGTTTCTTTTCCCCGGCCTGGGCAGCCTGGTCTACTTCTTCGTCATCTACTTGCCTTCGCTGCGTCAGTCGCATGGCGCGCGAGCGGCAACGCGGGCGATCTCGCAGCTTGTCGACCCCAACCGGGCGGTGCGCGAGGCGCGCACGGATTTCGATCGCACGCCGACCGTCGCGCATCGCATGCGGCTGGCCGCTGCGCTGCTCGATGCAGGCAACGCAGCCGAAGCGCTGGAGCATTACCAACTGGCGGTGAATGGACCGTTCTCATCCGATCCTGCGTTACTCCAGGGCCTGGCGCGCGCGCAGTTCGCCAATGGCAACGCTGCGGCCACGCAAGAGACCTTGGAAAAACTGTTCGCAGTCCATCCTCCTGCCCGCCAGCAATCCGAACCTGCCTTGCTGTATGCACGGGCCCTGGCAGCGATAGGCGCACCTGGCACGCGCGCCGCGTTCGAGACGGCGCTCGCCAGTGCCAGCGACGCGGCCCCCCGTTGCCTGTACGCCGACTGGCTAACGACGCAACCCAACGATGCCGATCGCCAGCGTGCACGCGACCTTTACGCTGAGATCGTGCACGATGGGAAGCACTGGCCACGCCACGCACGCGAACATAACAGCGAGTGGCTGCAACGGGCGCAGGCTGCGCTGAGTCGATAGTCCACGGAAGTCTCCGGCAGAGCGACTGACAATCGTCACCGGGTAAAAAACGCGAACTAACTCACGTCGCCGCGGCTTCGCGCATCAGCGCAACATGCCGCACCTCACTCGCCTCATCCGCAGGAAACATGCATTCAATGCGCAGCTCCTGCGCAGCCACCGTTTGCGGCGTGCCCACCGTCGCCACCATCGAGAAGTAATTCAGCACCCGCCCATCCTTGACGAAGCCAAGCGGAATAACCGGCATCGTCGGCGACACCGGCAGCGCACTCAACGCCTTAGGCGATTTCCACTCGGCCTGCACATCGGGATAGTCGAGCAACGCATCGAGCAGCTCGCGCGTTTTCTCATCGATCACTCGCCCAACCGATTCACGATAAACCCGCTGGATCAAACTCGTCGCCACCGCTTCCCAATCGGCGATAAACGGACGCATGCCTTGCGGATCGAACATCAGATGCAGCAGGTTGCGCGGGCTACTGCGCGCCGACATGTCGATGAAGCAGTTGAAGAAACGCGGCGCCGATTCATTGGTCATCAGCACATTCCAGTAGCGGTCCATCACCACAGCGGGAAACGGCTCGTGCTGGCGCAGCATTCGCGCGAGCGCGCTCGTTACGCCCTGCATTTCCTGCGCATTCCACGCGCCTTCCGGATAGATCGGGGCGTAACCGGCCGCCAGCAGCAGCGTATTGCGTTCGCGCAGTGGAATGTCGAGTGCCTGGGCGAGATCCATCAAGGTCTGACGGCTCGGCACACTGCGCCCGCCTTCGATAAAGCTGATATGTCGCTGCGACACACCCGCGTCGAGCGATAGATCGAGCTGGCTCGTGCCGCGCACGTCCCGCCAGTGGCGCATCAACGCACCCAGATCGCTGGCAGGCGAGCGGGTATCGGTAGTGGTGGGATTCATTGGGCGGCGTTCACTATGCGTTCGGGGAATGACTCGATCATAGCGATCGCGTGAATCCACACAACTACCTCTCAGGTAATGAGCAACCCGAGAGCGACTTGAGACCAACTCGCCCAATAGTTCAGATTTTCAGATTCATTAGATAAGAATTATCCAATTTTCTTATTGTTCCAGAGCGCTTAACGTCGCCGAATCCAGTTTCCCCAGGACGGCCCGCGTGACACCCCAGACCGTACGCCTCTATGGAGCGGCAATCGCCAGCGCCAAAATCGGCACAGGCTTTTTCTTCCTCATCAACACGTGGCTGATCATCGAGATCACCGGGCATCCGTCGAGCGCGGCGATCACGCTCGTCATGACGATTCTCCCGAGCCTGCTGTTGTCGCCGCTCATCGGTCTCGCCGTCGATCGCAGCGAGCCCGCGCAGCTCGCGTGGCGGGCCGAGGTCTTCCGCTGGCTCGTGTTGATGAGCTACGGCCTGCTCTATGCCGCGGGCTACGCGACAGCGCCCATCGCGTACCTCGTCAGTTTTCTGATCGCACTCGGCAATGAAATCCAGGTGCTGGCGTGGCGGGCCGCGCTCGCACGCCACGCTTCGTCCGAGCAGATGTTTCGTCTCAATGCGCTAACCGTCGTCACCGGGCAGACCGGACAGATACTCGGTGCGGCCGCATCCGGTGTGGTGCTCGCGGCCATCGGCGCGGCCGCTACAGTCGGTGTGGCTAGTACAACCTATCTGCTGTCGGCGCTCGCGGGTTTCGTCGTCGCGCGCCGCATGCATGGCACCAGCACCACGGAACCGAGCCCCAACGCGCCCGAGCGCGGCGTACGCCGGCATTTGAACGACCTGCGCGACGGTCTGCGCCACATTGCGCAACGCCCCGCTATCGCGTTCTTCTATGGGCTGATCCTCGCCAACCTGACCGTCATCTTCGGCATCAATGCGATGCTCGCGCCGTTCGTGCGCGAGGAACTGCATCTTGGCGCCGCAGCGTTTGGCAAGATCGATGCGGGGTACGCGCTCGGTGCGATCGTCAGTGGGTTCTTCGTGGTGCGGCTCGCGAATCGCTTCGGGAGACGCACCATCCTGACGCTGGCGTTCCTCGTCGCGGCACTCAGTCTGCTTGTGTTCGCGCAATGCAGCGGCCTCGTTGTTGCGTTCGTGACCTACGTCGGCCTCGGCGCCAGTTTTCAGAGCAGTGTGATTGCGTTGAGCGCGGCACAGCGCGCCGCCGACCCGCTCTATCAAGGCCGCGTGAGTGCGAGTTTCAACGTGCTCAATGGCCTCGCGGGTCTCGCCATCTACGGCATCGTCGCGATGAGTGCCGGACATCATCTCTATCGCCAGCTTTATCTCTGGCAGGCCGCGATCATGTTGATCATGGTTCCGGTCGTGGTCCTTGCGAGCCGGCGCGAGGGGATCAGCCGGCTACTCAAACCCGAAGCGTTAGCGCCTGCACCCGCCCGCGAGCGAGCCGCCGAACATCGCGAAACGACGCCCTCCCGATCGGCGCCGGAGACCATCGAAACATAAACACGAAAGCAACAGCCCAACCGCCCCCGTCGGCCCAACTCCGCATATCCCCTTCGGGACATTCAAAATCTTCCGCCACCGTCTCATGATGAGTCCGGCTTCGTGCGCCCCTGGCGACCGACGGCCTCATACAACGGAGACAAATCGTGATGGAAAGAAGCGCTTTAAGCACCGATCTGCCACCAGGCAGCGCAACCGGTGTCAGCTACCAGGACGTTAGCGACAAATATTTCGAACAACGCCAACTGCAGCGCCACGCGGGCTTCTTTACGCTGCTGGTGCTCGGCGTTGGAGCGGTTATCGCCGGGCAATACTCGGGCTGGAATCTCGGTCTGTCGCAGGGCTTCGGTGGCATGCTCGCGGCGACGCTGATCATCGCCGTGATGTACGTCTTTCTCTGTTCGTCGATCGGTGAAATGGCCGCAGCGCTGCCGCATACCGGCGGCGCCTATTCGTTCGCGCGGACCACGATGGGTCCGTGGGGCGGCTTCACCACCGGTCTCGCGGAAAACATCGAGTTCGTGCTCGCACCGGCCGGCAACATGTTTTTCATGGGCGCGTATCTCGGCGCTATCTTCGGCACGCCCGCCGATGCCCAGCCGCTCTGGTGGATCGCCGGTTACGCGCTGATGATGCTGCTGTCGATGCGCGGCCTCGGCATGTCGATGCGGGTCGTCGTGATCGTGACGATCGCAGCGGTCGCGGTGCTGGCCTTCTTCTGTCTTGCCGCGATCCCGCACGTCGACTTCGCGCATCTCGCGCTGAACCTCGGCGCGGATAGTGCGGGAAAACCGGTCGAACTGCCGGCCGGTCACGGCCCGTGGTTACCGTTCGGCGCGACCGGCATCATGCTGGCGCTGCCGTTCGCGGTCTACATGTTTCTCGCCATCGAGCAACTGCCGCTCACCGCCGAGGAAGCGCACAACCCCACGAAGCACATGCCCATGGCACTGATGTTCGGCATCCTGATCCTCGCGGTGCTCGCGCTGTCGATCGTCTTCTTCAGTGCAGCCATTCCGAATGGTGCGTTCGCGCTGAGCACGTCGGGCGAGCCGCTGCTCGATGGTTTCCGTTCGCTGTTCGGCCATACCGCCAGCAAGATACTCGCGGGTGTCGCGGTGCTCGGTCTCGCCGCGTCGTTCCTCGCGGGCAGCTTCGCCGCGGGTCGCAACATCTACTCGCTGTCGCGTGCGGGTTATCTGCCAACTGCACTCTCCGTCACGCACCCAGTCAAGAAAACGCCGAATCGCGCGCTATGCGCGGGCTCGCTACTGGCGCTCGGCGTACTGATGGCTTTCTGGTTCACCTTCGGACGACGCGACAACGCGCTGATGGGCGGTGTCCTCGTCAGCATGATCGTGTTCGCCGGGATGATCTCGTACATCTTCCAGAGCCTCTCTTACATCCGGCTCAGGAGCCTTCATGCGGGTTTGAAGCGTCCGTTCAAGAGCCCGTTCGGCATCTTCGGCGCGGTCGTGACGATCCTGATTGCCGGTGCGACGCTGCTGTTTCAGTTCGTCGACCCGGTCTACAAGTGGGCCGCGCTCGGCGCCGCCGTCTGGTATCTGCTCGGCCTGAGCTACTTCGGACTGTATCGCCGCCATCACCTCGTGCTGTCGCCCGAAGAAGCATTCGCTGTAAGCGGCGGCCGGCGCGGCATGCCCGATTGATCGCACCGTATGACTCTCAACTGGAAAAGGGTAATTTCATGAATGCACAGTCGACAGGCCGGCTCGCCGGCAAGGTCGCCATCATCAGCGGCGGGGCGGGTGGCTGCGGTGCCGCCGCAGCAACGCTGTTCGCCGCCGAAGGCGCGCAGGTCGCCATCATCGATCGCGATCCGGCCGCGGGCCAGGTGCTGGCTGCGCGCATCAACACCGGAGGCGGCAGCGCCATCTCGCTGGCCGCGGATGTGTCGCGCGCCAAAGACGTTGAAGAAGCGGTCGCCGCGGCCAACCGCCTGCTCGGCGATGCGGACATCCTCTTCAATCACGCGGGCACGCTGATCGTCAAACCGTTTCTCGATGTCGAAGAAACCGAGTGGGACTGGTTGATGGCGGTCAATGTAAAGAGCATGTACCTGATGACACGCGCGGTGTTGCCGCAGATGCTGCGTAAAGGCAAGGGCAGCATCGTTTGCACGTCGTCGATTTCCGCGCTGTACGGCACACCGGGCGAAGTGCTGTACGACACGACCAAGGGTGCATGTCATATGTTCGCTCGCGCAATCGCAGTCGAGTATCGCGATCGCGGCATTCGCTGCAATGCGGTAGCGCCTGGTTTTATCCGCACGCCGCACGGCATTCGCGAACTGCGCGACCTGCAGGCGATGGGCGTGGCGGCATCGGAAGCGGCGATTGCCGAACAGCAGGGCAGACTATGCGAACCCGAGGAAGTCGCGCGCGCCGCGCTGTTCCTCGCCTCCGACGATGCGAGCTTCGTCAACGGCACGCATCTGTTCGTCGATAACTGCTTTTCGGCGGTTTGACGCATGGCCCCGGCACAACATACGATGGCTGGATTCGGTGCGCAGTCGCGCCCGTCGTATCGTTCCGAGGCCATTTTCATGAGCGTTTCCCCCGCATCGCGGCCGCGCCGTGCTGGCGATGGTAGCGACATTGCCGCCTGGCAGAACGCCGCGCCGACGCTCGTCGAGCTGATCGGACAGGATACGTTCATGCGCCAGCTCGACGACACGCTGCAGTTGCTGGTCGAGTTCGATCTGAGTTGCGTGCTGCTCTACGTGCGTTCGCATTCGCCGGCCTTGCTGCACGACAATCTGAACGGCGTGTCCGAACTCGATGCGATGCGCAACTATCTGAACGGTACCTATCTGCTCGATCCGGTTTACTCGGCTTGCATGGAGCGCGTGGCGGCCGGCCTGTATCGCATGGCGGAACTGGCGCCGGACGAATTCTTCGACAGCGACTACTACCACTCGCCGTATGTGCATCCGTGTATTTCGATGACCTCGGGTTCGCTCGCCGAAGAAATCGTTTTTATCGGTAGTCCTGCGCCCGATACCTACGTGGCTTACTCGTTGATGCGCAGCAACGGTCGCACGCGCTTTACCGATGAAGACATTCATTGTCTTGACGCGGTCCAGCCGCTGCTGAATGCGTTGCTGTGTCGTCACTTGCTGATGACTGCGCCGCCCGCTGCGAGCACATCGAGCGCGCCGCAACAAGGCGATGTGGCAGGTTACCTGCACGCCGCCTTCGCCGATTTCGCCACCGATATCCTCACGCTACGTGAACAGGAAATCGTCAGTCTGATCCTGCGCGGTCATTCAAGCCTGTCGATTGCGCGCACGCTGCAGATCGCCGAAGGGACGGTGAAGAATCATCGCAAGCACATTCATTTCAAGCTCGGCATCTCCAGCCAGTCGGAGCTGTTTCATCGCTTCGTCAAGCATCTGTTGACGCGTTCCGCTGCGCTTCCCCAGGTACCGCATTGATGTCAATCGCTGCCCCATCCACCATCGAATTGCGCCGCAGCCGCGACATCGAAGAGCAGGCGGGACTGTTCAGCAACTGGCATCAGTCGTACTGCCAGATCTCCCGCGGCACCTTTGACGGCTCCGTGACCGTCATCGAGATCGGTGGCGTGTGCATTCTCGTCGAGAAGATGAACCGCGTCGTGTTCCAGCGCGGCTACGTCGCGGACACGATCGCTGTCGGCGTGCCGTTTCAGCTAGGCGGCCACGCGCGCATGTGCGGACAGACCAGTCATACCGACGGCCTGCATGTCTTTTCCGGCGACCGCGAATTCGAACTGGTGTCGCCGGACTGCTACCTCGATTGCAATATCGAACTGGACGCGCGACGTATCGAATCGCTGGGGTCCCCGCTCGCGCGCGCGGGGTTGCAACGTATCGCCGCGTTGCTCCCTGCATCGCCGGGCATCTTGACCGTCGATCACAGTCTGCTGCACAGGTTCCGCGCACGGCTCATGGCGCTGTTCGAGATCGCTTCGTCGGCACCGCATCTGCTGCTGGATAGCGCGTTGTGCGCGCAGCACGAGCAATCGGTTGTGCTGGATCTCGCGGCGCTGCTCGAAGACGAGATCAGCGAATGCAGACCGCCGCAGAGCAATGCCACACGTGACTGGTCGCTGGTTACCGCCGCGCGCGACTTGATCGAGTCTAGCGATACGTGCCCGCTGTCGGTTGCGGAACTCGGCGCGCAGCTCGGCGTCGCGACGCGCACGATCTACCACGCGTTCCAGAATGCACTCGACGTCAAACCCGTCGACTACCTGCGCGCAGTCCGCCTGAACCGTGTACGCCACGAACTGCAGAGCGCGCAGTCGGTGACCGACGCCGCGGCGCGTTGGGGGTTCCTGCATTTCGGCCGCTTCGCACACGACTATCGCGCGATGTTCGGCGAGCAACCGTCGCAGACCTGGCGACGCCTTCACTCGGGTTGCGCGCACGATGCCGGGCCGTTTCAGTAAGACGGCTTCACATCGGTAATGCCCTGCCGGTGCAACATCTCGACCAGATGCGCGCGCCGCTGCGCGACTTCAGCAAGCGCCGGACGACGCAGACGAGCAACTTCTTCCGCGGTGTACGGGCGAAAGTCCGCCGGCAACTCTTCGCGGTTGTAACTGATCAGCAGCCAGTTCACGACTTCGGCGAGTTCGCTATCGTCGAGCGCCGAGTTCGATGCGCCCGGCACGCGCACGGCAAATTCGCGCCCCTGCGGCAAATGCATGAAGTAGCCCAGCGCATGGCGCAGCGGCGGGATCTTTCCCGCGACGCCGGCACCGGTCGGCGAATGGCAACCCATGCAGTTGAGCGTGTAGTTCTGCAGCGCGCGGGCGTTGTCGATCGTTTGTGCACGCGCACTCGCCGCACCGCACGCGAGCAGCAGGATCGGGAGACCGTGCTGTCGCAATGTGCGAACCAGACGGCTGAGCGCATTCACCGCTACAGTCCCAGCGAAGGCAGGAATGCGTTGCGCCGCTGCCGCACCTGCTCGCCGTCGAGCGCTTCGGCACGCAGCGCATGCACGTCCTCAGGACGCAGCGGCAATGCCTTGCTGCCCTTCTTCGCAGCGAGATCGAACGCGACGTAGTTGAGCACGTTGGCGATGTCCGAATCGCTCAAGCTCGCAAACGACGGCATGCGAAAGTTGTAGTGCTTCGCACCGACAGCGACATCGCCGTACATGCCGTTGAGCACGGTCTGAATCAGTTGCTTGCGGCCCGGTGCGACCGTGACGTAGCGCGCCGGATAGTCGGTAAGCGGAGGCGCGAGTCCATCCATGCCACGGCCGTCTGCTTGATGACAGACCGCGCAGCGCGCGGCGAAGATCGTCTTGCCGAGATCGTTCATCTGTTGCGCGTGAATCGCGTGCATCGGGCTGGCCGCACACGCGACGGCCAGCGCGAACAACATCGTGTTCCACCGCTTCATTTCTGCGCCACCCCAAGGATGTAGGACACGGAACACACGTACGTCGACACGGGGTTCGCCATGCACCAGTTGATATCGTTGTCGAGTGACAGCTTGTAGAGCGGCTTCTCGCCTTCATTGCGACTGCACAGGCAGTGCCCACAACTGGTCGTGCCGCAGCAGTCGTTGTACGAGACCATGTAGTCGCGACCATCGTTGGGATTGCGACAGGTGCCGATCCATGTGATTGGCGATGGCGTGCTGCCAGGCGGGCAACTGGTCGACGTGCCGCCGCAGCAACTGCACAGCCAGCCGTCGACGGCGCAGTACTTCCAGTAGTCACAGCTCTTCGGGTCGTTGACGCCGGCGGCCAGCGTACCGGAAGCGCCGGATGTCGCGGCCGGTGTCTGCGCATGGGCAACGCGGTCGTATGGCAACAACGGCAGCGCTGCGGCCCCCGCAACCGCGCGCCCGAGACGCGCCAGTGCACCGCGGCGCGAGCTGCGTTGCGCGACGTTGCGCGCCGATTGAACGAACATTGCATCAAACCATTTCATCGCGGTTCCTCGCGTCGTGATCAAAAGGCTTGCGCGGCGGATTGCCGCTGCTTGCCGGAATATTCCTGAATCGATGCGACACCTTGCTCCCTTGCTTCGAACAGGCTTTCGAGGTGTTCGCGCGTATTGACCAGCCCCTTCGCCCGCACCGTGCCGAATTCATCGAGCAGCACCGCGTACGGCAGCTTGCCGATCTGATACGTCTGCCCGAGTTCCTGGGACAGCACGTAGGGCACCGCATTCACCGGCGCTTCAAGGCCGGCACGTCGATAGAAGGCACTGTGTTCGTTGCGCTCGCCGTCGCTCGCGAGCACGATGCGGTACGGCTGGCGCTCATTCGCGATGATCGACGGCAAGAGCGGCAGCAGCTTCTTGCAGATCGGGCAAGTAGGCGACAGGAAGAACAGCAGCGTGCCGCGCCCCGCTTCGTCAAGACCGCCGATCTTCACCGGACGCTCGAGCAGATCGAACAGCTCGAACATCGGCGCGAGACTGCCGACCGCCGGCCCCTTGTCGATCACGAGCGCGCCGACCGGCATCAGACGTTCGTACAGCACGCCGATTTGCCGGGCCAGCGCGAGGCACAGCGCAACGAGAGCCGCAGTCGCGACCCACAACACCAGATTCGAAATCAGCAATGCATTCAACATGGTCATGCCTCAGGTTTTTTGGGTTTCGATGCGTTCGATAGCCACAGATCGACGACAAAGCAGACGCCCATAACAAGCAGAACGGAAAAGAACACGATGAGGTGATTCACAAGGAGCAGTGCCGCGATTGCCATCCACAACACAAGGCTAAAAACCAGTACGACGCTCAGCATGGTCACGTCCCGAGATTCTTGAGCTTCGGCGCATTTGCGAGCAGCAGATCGACAACGTAGTACGTGCCGACGATGAACAGCACAGCGAAGAACACCGTCGCGTAATCGAGCAGAAATACCTGGCGCTCCGTTGCCGGCTGCAGCGCGGGCCACAGCAACACAACCAGCGCGGCAACACGGCCGACGTGCCAGTAACCGATACCGCTCGACGCCGCAGCGGATTGCGCTTCGACGAAACCACCGCAGCCGCAGTCGATTGCATAGTTGCCGCGCAGCAGATTGATCAGCAACGCGACCGCGAAAACGCCAAGCAGACATTGCAGGCCGAGTGCCGCAAACGGACGGATCGGCGCGTACAGCAGCCCCACTGCAAACCCGGCTTCCAGAACCGGAATGAGCGGTGCCGCATAAGGCGTCAAGCGCGCAGGCACGAGCCGGTAAGCGCCGAACGCTGCAGTGAACACCGCGAGGCTACGAAACTTCGTCAATGCCGACAGAAAGAAAACGATCGCGCCAGCCGCCACGCTGATGTGGCGCAACACAGGATCGAGAGCGAACATGGATTCTCCGGTGACAGACTCGCGTGCCGTTCGGGTTCGAACGACGCGATGGTGTGCAGCTGCTAGAAAGCGGCCATCACGTCGAAGCTTTCGCCGAGCTGCTTTTCGTTTTGCAAAAGCTTGCCGCTCGCCGCATCGAGCACGATCAGATCGGCTCCGCCGGTGCCGTACACCACGGGCTTGTCGTCCTGCGATACCTGGATCGATGTGATCGGTTCGACTTTCAGCGCGGCGAGGTTCCAGCGCGCGATGCGTGTCCGCCGTGCGAGGTCGTAGACCCAGATCTCCGTGCCCGGGTCCTTATGCGAACCGTCGACACCCTGGTGCATCGCGACGTAAATCCGCCCAGTTTTCTCTTGCAGCGCGAACGGTTGATTACCACCGGGGCGCCAGCCCGCGGCGCGCTCCGGTTCGCTCAACAAGCTCCACGGCGGCCCGAACTGCCCGGCGCCCTTCGAGAAATCTGCGGTGCGGATCATCCCGTGATGCGACAGGAACACGTACTTGTCGCCGAGGTGCTGCGCATTGACGTACAGCGGGTCCCTGTCGACATCGATGAATGCGTCGCTTTGCTGGCGCGAGACTTCCTTGCCGGCGTCGTTAAGCGTGAAGGTCAGCGCGCGACCGCTCTCGCAGAGCGCCGTGACGCGGCGATTACCCGACGGATAGGACAGCACGCAGCCGGCCGTATCGATCTCGCCGGTGACTTTTCGATGCTGTATATCCACCACCGTAATCGACGTCGCCGGTGTGATGTTGGACACGTAGGCGAACTTGCCGTCGCGACTCAGCGACGTATCGAAGCTCGCGGTGACGACCTGAACGTGCTTCGGCGGAAGCACGACTTCGGCGATCTTTTCGAAGCTGCTGTTGTCGGTGATCTCGAGCACATCGGTGCGATCGCCGCGTGTGCCGCGCGACAGGTAGCTCGTCGCGACATAGCTGTAGCGACGATCGGGCGATGCAGCGAGCCCGGGCCAGGAGCCCGCGCCGACCTGCGCGACGATCTTCTTGTGATCGGCGTCGTAGATCACGAGACGTGCATCGATCATGTGGCTGTTGGCCGCATCGACCAGATAGAGCCAATGCGGCCCAGGCTTCGGAACCGGCTCGATGCTGAGCGTTTCGGTCTTCAGGGGCGGCGCGGCAACGCTTGCCGCAGACACTCCCAACGCGACCAGAGTCGCCGCCATTCGCCAGACGCCACCTTGACTCATCACCACTCCCATGCGTGGAAATCGTGCGAATCGCCTGAATGCAGCGATCTCGCACAACCTTCGTTTCGATAGAGGAAATCTCGCAGGAAGCTTAGGTGGGTGGCCTGTCTCGGCACTATCCGATTTCGACCGGAATGTGTAACAGCTACGCGTTGGGCATCACGTTCTGCAAATGCGCGTAACCAGCGGCACGCGCGAAATCGGCAAGCGTCCACGCCACACCGCTTACACCCCACGCACCGTCGGCCACGTCGTGCAGTACGACCGAGGTTTCAAGACGGCGCGTCTCGCCCGCCGGAAGCGACTGCCTGAACGCGGCGTGCACAAGCTCGACATAGCGGCTACGCGCGGCGCCATCGAGCACACCCGCAGGCACGTACACCAGCGCGACGCACGGAAGAAATCGCGCTGTCATATCGATTCCTCCGCAAGTCCAGTTGCCGGTTTCAACTTCTTCGATCAACACCCAGCACAGAAACCGCTTTGCCGGATCGGCAGGAATCTGTTCCACCGCTGCCGCTGCGTCGCTGATTCCCGCAGAAAGTGCCACGCGACTCGCACCAGCGAACGAACCCTTCGGAATCTTCACAAAAATGTTTGGCATATCGATACGCAAGTGAACAGAAAGCTTGTATTGAAGTGTTTTTCGCGTCAAAATCACAGTGTCCGATTCGACTTTTTTAGGGCTTAATCCGACATGTTCGATTTCACGGTTCTCGTCCTGGAAGATGCCTATCCCAGCAGCGTCACCATCACGCTCGACGTTCTCAGCGCGGCCACGGCGCTGGCGGCGCAAGCAGGCGTAGTAGCACCGCGATGGCGGTTGTGTTCGGTGGATGGCGGGTCGGTTCAGCTGCAAACCGGCTTGACGGTGCAGACATCCCGATTGCCGGTGCGGCCAAGAGAAGACCGCTCGATATGGGTCGTGCCGGGTCTGGGCGTCAGCCCAGCGGCGTCGCTTACGCAGCGGCTCGAATACGACGATGCGGTGCGGGCGATCAAGGCGCTCGCGCGACACGCGAAGGCCGGCGGACATGTCGCGGCTTCGTGCTCGGCGGTGTTTCTGCTGAACGCGGCAGGGCTGCTGCAGGGTCGGCGCGCGACCACGTCGTGGTGGCTCGCGCCGTTGCTGAAAAGAATGGGACCGGACAGTACGGTCGACGCCGACCGGATGGTGTGCGCAGACGGTCCCGTCGTTACGGCCGGCGCCGCGTTTGCGCAAACGGATCTGATGCTGCATCTGATCCGCGAGCGCTGCGGCAATGCGCTCGCGGATATCGTGTCGCGCATGTTGCTAATCGATGGGCGCCAGGCTCAGGCGCCGTTCATCGTGCCGGAAGTCATGGCTAACGGAAACGATCTGGTGGCACGGCTGGCGGCGCGCGTCGAATGTGCGCTACCGCATCCAACCGCCGTGACGGCGCTCGCACAGGAATTCTGCATGTCGGAGCGCACGCTGTCGCGGCACGTGCGCCGGGCAACCGGAAAGAGCACGCTCGCGCTGGTGCAAAGCGTGCGTATGCGTCGGGCGCGGGTTCTGCTCGAAACGAGTCGCATGACAGTCGAACAGGTCGCCGAAGCAGTCGGTTACCGCGACTCGACGGCGCTGCGACGTTTGATGAAGCGCGTATCGGGTGCGAATCCGGGCCGGTACCGGCCGGCGGTTGCGGCGCCGTAAATCGTGCGTGATGTGATCGAAGGATCGCAGCCGCACTTCAGTCATCTGCGGCGCGCGGCTGCGCAAACTCCTCGCTCAGAAAATCGACACACACCCGTACCTTCGCCGACTGCGCGAGCCGCGCCGGATACACGGCCCACAGGTTTGCCGGTTGCGTGACGTCGGGCAGCACCTGCTGCAACTGGCCGCTCTCGAGCAGCGGCCGCACATCCCACATCGAGCGCAGCACGATGCCACGCCCCGCCAGTGCCCATTGCACGGCCACCTCGCCGTGATTGCTCGACAGCGGCCCGGTGACCTTGACCGATGTCACGTCGCCACGCACCGTCAAACGCCAGAGACCGAACGGATGGTCACGCTCCTTGATCGCGAGGCACGCATGCGACGACAGATCGGCCAGCTGTTTCGGCGCACCGTGCTGCGCCAGATAATCGGGCGACGCGCACAATACACGGTGATTCGACGCGAGCCGCTTCGCGATCAGATGCGACGCGATGTCGTCGCCGATGCGGATATCGAGGTCGAAGCCTTCGCCGCCTACGTCAACGAGCCGGTCGAACAGATCGAGCCTCACATTGAGCTGCGGGAACTGCTCCGAGAAACGGGCCAGCGCGGGCGCGACGAACCGCCTGCCGAAGCCGAAACTGCTCGAGATGCGCAGCTTGCCGGCCGGAATGCGCCGCGTGGTGGACACGTCCTCGACGAGCTGCTCGACATCGTCGAGTATCTTTTCCGCCCATGCGTAGACGCGTTCACCGGCTTCGGTGATCGCGACGCGGCGCGTCGAGCGATGCAGCAGCCGTGTGCCGAGCGTCGCCTCGAGCACGTTGATTCGCTTGCTGACATAGGCCGCCGACACCGACAACGCCTCGGCTGCCGCGCTAAAACTCGATTTGCGCGCCACTTCGCAAAACACGCGCAAATCGCCGAGATCGGGTGACGGGACGGCATTCATGGCGGATCTCTTTGTACACGATTCGTGCACAGTGACTTAACTGAAGCCGCCATTTTAAGATCAAACAGAAGGAATAGACTAGCCACTGTCACACCATCGAAGACTCATGGAGGAGCAGGAACATGGCGAACAAGTACCAGATTGCGGTGATCCCTGGCGACGGCATCGGTGTCGAAGTGATGCCCGAAGCGCTCAGAACACTGGACGCCGTAGGCAAGCGTTTCGGCATCGACTTCGAATACCGGCACATCGAATGGGCGAGCTGCGCGTACTACGCGAAGCACGGCCAGATGATGCCGGACGACTGGAAGGCCCAGCTGCAATCCGCCGATGCAATCCTGTTCGGCGCAGTCGGCTGGCCCGACACGGTGCCGGACCACATCTCGCTGTGGGGTTCGCTGCTCAAATTCCGCCGCGAATTCGACCAGTACATCAACCTGCGGCCTGCGCGCCTTTTCGCCGGCGTTCCTTCGCCGCTCGCGGGCCGCAAGGCCGGCGACATCGACTTCTGGATCGTGCGCGAAAACACCGAAGGCGAATATTCGTCGGTGGGCGGCGTGATGTTCGAAGGCACCGAGCGCGAATTCGTGCTGCAGGAATCGGTGTTCACGCGGCACGGCAGCGAGCGCGTGCTGAAGTTCGCCTTCGATCTCGCTCAACGGCGCGAACGCAAGAAGATCACCGTTGCAACGAAGAGCAACGGCATCGCCATCAGCATGCCGTGGTGGGACAAGTGTGCGGCCGGCATCGCCGCACAGTATCCGGACGTCACGTGGGACAAGCAGCACATCGATATTCTCTGCGCGCGTTTCGTGCTGAACCCCGATCGCTTCGACGTCGTCGTGGCGACCAACCTGTTCGGCGACATCCTGTCGGATCTCGGGCCGGCCTGTACCGGCACGATCGGGCTGGCACCGTCGGCCAACATGAATCCGGACAGGAAGTTTCCTTCGCTGTTCGAGCCCGTGCATGGATCGGCGCCCGATATCGCGGGCAAGAACATCGCGAATCCGATCGCGATGATCTGGTCAGCGGCGATGATGCTCGACTTTCTCGGCAACCACACGGGCAAGGAGCGCGAGGCTCATGACGCAATTCTGGCGGCGATCGAAGCGACGTTGATTGAAGGGCCGCATACCGGCGACCTTGGAGGTAAAGCGAGTACGACGGATGTCGGTCAGGCGATCGCCGCGAAACTGGCTTAAGCGACAGGGCGGCGCATCTCACATGACACACCCTATTCCACCGTGATGGTTGCCTTCATGTTCGGATGGATGCCGCAAAATATCTTGTAAGTACCGGGCTTGTCGAACTTGAATTGATAGGTGTCGTTCTGATCGAGCGCGCTGGAACGAAACAAGCCGCTGTCGTTCACGACCGTATGCGGTTCGCCGTCGAGATTTTTCCATGTCACCGTCGAGCCCGCCTTGATGGTCAGCGACATCGGCATGAACATGAAATTCTTGATGACGACCGCGTTGGGCTCGGCGGCTTGTGCAACGGAAATGGAAGCGCCCACGGAAGCAGCGCTGAACACCACGGCGCCGAGAGCGGCAACAAACGCACGGCGAGAAATTATCGTTGGCATGATGCAAGTCCTGGCTGAATAAACGTATCGACTCGTTCAGACGAGTGTCGTATCGGTGAGCGTCGCCGCAAGCGGATGACTTGCGACACTGATGCGCGTCACACCGAGCATGTGCGGCAGGCGATCGCCCGGCACCGTCAGCGGCATCGGTCCCGGCCCTTCGCCTGCAGCCGGTTGCGGATAAGCCGTAGAACGCGCGGTATGGAAAGTGATATTGCCTTCCACTTTTGACACGATCTGGTGGATATGGCCGTTGAGAACGGTCACCGAACCGAACCGCTTCAGATAGCTCATCGCCTGGCCGGCATCGCCGGTTCCCCAACCCCACGGTTCGTAGATCGTCCACATCGGCATGTGCGCGAAGACGACGATCGGTGTGCTCGACGAGCGTCCCTTCAGATCGTTTTCCAGCCACGCGAGCTGATCGTCGCCGAGCCCGCCTAAACCGTTCGGCTTGAAGTGCATCACGTTGACGAGCGCGATGAAGTGCACGCCTTGATGATCGAAGCTGTAATAGCCCTTGTTGTCCGATGCCTGGCCGAAGCGGCTGAAGTATTCCGCGCCGGGTCCATCGGTCACGTCGTGTTCGCCCGGTACCGTGTGCAGCTCGGTGATATTCAGGCCCGACAGCAGTTGCGCAGCAAGATCGAATTCGGCGGCCTTCGACAGATGCGTGATGTCGCCGGTGTGGATCGTCAGCGCGGGTTTGACGGGCATTGCGTTGACTAGATCGATTGTCTGCTTGAGCGTGCCCGCGACGTCGGGATTGGCTTCCTTGTTAAAACCGATATGCGTGTCGCTGATCTGCAGAAACAGCGGAACGCCGGAATCGACTGATGCGCTCTTCTCGCTCGCAGCAAGCGCGAGATCGATCGGCGCAAGCACGCCGCCGGCCAGAACGAACAACGTGCCCACGCCACCGAAGGCGAGGCATTTCAATGCGCCGCGGCGCGACGGATCGACAGGAGGATGTGACGGCATAGCGACCTCACGATGACGATGCGAGCAGTGAGCCGCAGGATCATCCTGCGGGCCGCTCGATCGGGTTCGTGAAGTAGACCGGCGTGTGGTGGGTTTTATTCCGCGTTCAGGACGCAGGATGCGCAAGCAGATCCGCAACGAAGCCATTCAACTCGGCTTCACCGGCATCGGTGATCGCCCAGTAGTTCATGCCTGCGCTCGTCCAGTGCGCGAGGTGATAGCCCTGCCGTTCGACGATACGCGGCGGCGCAGTGCCCGCATCTTTACTCGGCCAGACGTAAAGATTGATCGGATGGAGTTTGTAGCGATAGACCATCACGGCAACCGATCGCCCATCGAGGTAATCGAGCCGCCCACCGATCAACGGATACCCTTGCTGCACGAGATCGACCACCGGCGGCGCATAGTCGAGCTTGCCGTCGAACCACGGCTTGACCGTGTGCTTGTCGGTTGAAATCACATCGGACAGGTGATCGAACTGCAGCGAGCGAATATGGCTATCGACGAGTTCCTGGGTCAGACGCGTCTCGCTCGACGGCACCGATAGATAGAGCCCCGCGCTCCACGTTAGCGCGACCGCGCTCAACACCATCGCACCGACCGGCGCCCAACCCGGCGAGCTACCGCCGCCGAACCATCCGCCAACCCGGTCACCCAGCTTCCGCCAGAGCGAGCGCGGCCGGGGCAACGGCAACGCAGCTTCGATACGCTTCAGCAGTTCAGCCGGCGCATCCACGCGCAAGTCCGCCTGCTTGAGCTGCGCACTCACCTGACGGTGCTGCTCATAAACGCGCTGGCATTCCTGGCAACTCGCAAGATGCCGCTCGAACGCGAGCGCCTCGGACAGGCTCAGCTCCTGATCGATATAGGCCGGCAACAATTCGAATGCGTGTTCGTGATCCATCATGCCTCCCGATCCGTCGGGGCGAGCAGCGCCGCGAGTTGCTGGCGACCGCGCCCGAGGCGAGACATCACCGTACCCATCGGAATCCCCACGATGGTCGCGATTTCCTTGTACGACAGCTCTTCCAGCTCGCGCAGCACGACCACCTCCCGGTATTCCAGCCGCAGGGCGCGCAGCGCGTAGTGCACCCGCTTCTGACTTTGACTGCGGATCAACATCGCTTCCGGACTACTGTCGGATTCGGCGGCACATGCCTCGGTGCTATGCAGGTCTTCCTCGAAACTCGACGTCTGCGACGCGTGCCCGCGGTTCTGCTGATGCCAGGTGTAGAAGGTGTTGCGCACGATGCTCAATAGCCACGCGCGCGCATCCTCGCCGCGAAACCCGTCGAAAAAACGGAACGCGCGCAGGTAGGCCTCCTGGACCACGTCCTGGGCATCCTGGTCGTTATGCGTCAGCCAACGCGCGACGTTGAAGGCCGAATTCATGTGCGGCAGGACCAGTGCCGCGAAGCGTTGCGCGATGATTGGATCGGCCATTGAAGAACCCTGCAGTAACCGTATTCCGGGACCGACAGCTATAAGACAGCCGGCGGGTCGGTTTTATTCCCGGATGGCACATTCGGTCTGACGGCGGCCCCTGCGCCGCGTACTGTCACTCAGCGGGCAGGCCCGGTGCGCCGGCCGGTTCGTCGGCGGTGCTCAGCTTCGGGACCACGGCTTTCGCGGCGTAGATGCGCGGGCGCACCAGTTCCTCGGGACGCAAGGCGTCGTCGAGTTCGCTCTCAGTCATCAGTTTTCGAGCCAGCACGACTTCCCGGACCGTAGTGCCGTTCGCGTGCGCCTCGGAGGCGACCGAGGTCGCGTTCTTGTAGCCGATGTACGGGTTGAGCGCGGTGGCGAGGGCAATCGAGCGTTCGATAGTTTCGCGCAGACGCTCGGGGTTCGCCGTGATGCCCTTCACACAGCGCTCGGCAAGCGTCGTGCAGCCATTCGTCAGATGCTTGAAACTGCGGAACAGACTCACCGCGATCATGGGTTCGAATGCGTTCAGCTGTAACTGGCCGGCCTCTGCTGCGAACGTGATCGCCACGTCGCTGCCGAAGACCTCGAAGGCAATCTGGTTGACGACTTCGGGGATGACCGGGTTCACCTTGCCGGGCATGATCGATGAGCCGGCCTGCATCGGCGGCAGGTTGATTTCGCCAAAACCCGCGCGCGGACCGCTCGATAGCAACCGAAGGTCGTTGCAGGTTTTGGAGAGCTTCACGGCGATCCGCTTCAGCACGCCGGAAATCTGCACGAACGCGCCGCAATCCTGAGTTGCCTCGATCAGGTTCGGGGCCGTGGACAGTTCTAGCCCCGTGATCCGGTTCAGCGCGATGAGCGCTTTGCCCGCGTATTCGGGGTGCGCGGTGATGCCCGTGCCGATTGCCGTGGCGCCAAGATTGATTTCGCGGATCAGCGCGGAGGTTTCCCCGAGCCGCGCCATGTCCTCTTCGAGCATCACCGTATACGTCGAGAACTCCTGACCGAGCGTCATCGGCACCGCGTCCTGCAACTGCGTGCGCCCGAGTTTGAGCAGCCCGGCAAATTCTTCGGCTTTCGCCGCGAACGCATCGCGCAATATCTTCATCGCATCGAGCAAGCGTTCGATCGCGAAGCAGGTGGCAATGCGTAGCGCGGTAGGGTAGACGTCGTTGGTGCTTTGCGCGAGATTGACGTGTTCGTTTGGGTGCAGGAACGTGTAGTCGCCGCGATGGTGGCCCAGGATTTCCAGCGCGCGGTTGCAGATCACTTCGTTCGCGTTCATGTTGGTCGACGTGCCGGCGCCACCCTGGATCATGTCGACGACAAACTGATCGTGCAGTTTGCCTTGCCGCACTTCGACGCACGCGGCAACGATGCCGTCGCGCAACGCGGGATCGAGCAGGCCGAGTTCCGCGTTGGCTTCAGCGGCCGCCTGCTTGACCGAGGCAAGCGCATTCACCAGTTCGGGGTACGCCGCGATCGTCACACCCGATATCTGAAAGTTCTCGACGGCTCGCAGCGTGTGCACGCCGTAGTAAGCCTCTTGCGGTATCTGCCGCTCGCCCAGCAGATCATATTCGACACGAAAATTCGGGGTATTCATGGCGCGATTTCCTTGAGTGGCTGGAGCGGCAAGGGGCAATATGCGCGACGACTGGCCCGCCTGCCATCCTTTCGAATTGCATGCAGTGATGTCTGCATGCATCGGCATTCCGCATGCAGACCCTGGCGGTCATCATAGCCGGAGCCGACGCGAACGGGCGATTGAAATCGAAACCGGCGACCCAGCCAGGGCGCCCCTGCTTACGCCGGGATTTGTGGAACGTCGCGCAGGAACACGGGAAGATCGTTAGACGCCAGCGAAACACCCGCCTCGAACATCAGCGTGCTGACAAAACCACGGTGATAGGTACCGTGATTCACGACATGCAGGATCATTTCGTTGCGTGTCATGACACCCTCGCCGCCACCGATAAAGTTGAAGTGGATCGGTCGGTCCAGATCTTCGGCCGATAGCCCGTCGGCGTAATCGATGTACCACTGGTCGAGTGTGCGGACCGCGCGCCATAGTTCGTCGAGAGGCGGGTGCTCACGCGTATTGCGAGCCGTATAACCGTGCTCGCGTCCCTGAAGGTGGGCCTGAAACACGTCGTCGATGACGTAGACGTGATTGAGCGTGTGCACGATGTTGCCGAAGCGGGTGTTTCGTTGCTTGATCGCTTCTTCGTACGGCAGTTCGCTCACTGCGGAGAAGATGAGGTCGTTGGCCCACGCCTTGTAGCGGGTCAACATGCGGATGGTTCTTGTCGTGGTCATGAGTCGCTTCCATCGCGTGATTCGGACGGTCGGGTATCGTACACAACCTTCCGGTATTGATAGGGGCACGTCGAGAAAGCCATTTTGCCCGACGTGATGGCCAGTCGACAGATACAAATGGCGCAGAAATCACCGGATCAGTGTCAGGTAATAAAAGACGCTGGCACCTCCCGAAGGGTATACAGTAGGGCAAGGCGGGTTACATATCGTGACCTCCTGCTCCGGTACCCTACATGCAATTAAAGTCAAAATCAGCCACGGCTATTGCCGGCGGCGAAAGCGCATACACGCGCGAACGCAAAACCCACGCCCTTGTCCTCGAAACCGCAGATGCTTTGCGCGAGGAACAGAGACGCACCAATTTTGCTTCGATCGATTCGAAAGCGAGTAAATGGCGTTATTCAGTTCCGTCAACGAAAGCCTGATCGTGGCGCTCGAATTCCCCAATCCCAGCCGTAGTTACGATGCCTCCAGGCATTGCGTATGTTTCTGGGGGTATGACAACTCGCGTGAAATCACCTTCCAGGTCGACGATGCGATGCTGAGGAACCTGCAACCTGACGCGGGCTCCGACGAGCGATCGATACTCGGTGCATTCGACCAGTTTCGTGAAAAACTCCTCGAAATCGCGAGGAAGCGGTATGTGAGCGGCCCGCAGAACCGGTATTCGCTGTCCTAGACGCAAGCTGCGTGTTGGCGGTTTTTGTGCCATCAAGCCTCAAAGCGCTCCCATTTGAAGCGTTCGCTCATCACATGCACCACCAGGCTATCAATCGGCATTGAGTCGACCGAGCCGCACCACGCGGCTGGATACGCCTGTTGCAACTTCCCTGCCGCATGTAAAGCCGCCCAGACCTCGTGGGTGATGCACGCTTTTCGCCGCAACGCTTCGCCGGCGTACAGGCGCTTGACGTCACATCCGTAGCGCACGAGTCCTTCGCCGTCCGCGTAGGTTTCTCGCATCGTCAGACGGCGCACCGGTTGTCCGGCCTCATGGCATGCCTTGCCAGCGGTTTGCTCCCAGTGTTGATTTCGCGAGAACCAGAGTATGGGTTCGTCGGTCGACTCATTTCCAATGCGGCCTGGGACCAGCATTCCGCTCGCGGTGATGGACCGCAATTTCCGGCCCGTTGTGTAGTGCCACGCCAACATTGTTTTCCCTGATTCAAAAACTCCGGCGCCGGACGGCTCGTCCAGCGCCTCGATAGGCGTACGTCGATCGTCACACAACCTGTTCGCCATGATCGACATCTTCGTTCGCTGCAAGGCACAGCGAAATCAGGAGCGTGTGCGAACCGGCGTCCAGCGGCACCCGCACACATCCGCCCTCGCAATCGACGCTTGCGCCGTCGAGTACCGCACGCATCACACGGTGCCCAGCCGTGGAGTCGACGCGAATGTCGTACCGTGTCGAGCGCACATTCACTGTCGCTGCAAATCCGGGCCACGTGTCCGGAATACAAGGATCGATGACGAGGACATCGCCCTCGCGACGAATGCCCAGAATGCCTTCGACGCCCGCGCGATACATCCATCCCGCAGACCCCGTGTACCAGGTCCAGCCACCGCGCCCGACATGCGGTGCTACGGAATAAACATCGGCGGCAACGACATAAGGTTCGACCTTGTAGCGCTCGACTTCTACCGCCGTGCGTGCGTGATTGACAGGATTGACCAGTGCAAACAGCGCGGCGGCCTTGTTGCCATCGCGTAGCTTTGCAAACGCGAGGATCGCCCACATCGCCGCGTGGCTATACTGCCCGCCGTTTTCACGCAGTCCCGGTGGATACCCCTTGATATAGCCGGGATCGTGCGCGGTTCTATCGAATGGCGGTTTGAACAGCAACGCAAGCCCGTCGTCGCGACGGATCAAATGCTTTTCCAGCGAGTCCATCGCCAGCGCCGCACGCACCGGATCGGCTGCGCCCGACAGCACCGCCCACGATTGCGCGATCGAATCGATCTGACACTCCTCGCTTTGCTGCGAACCGAGCCACGTGCCATCGTCGAACGTCGCGCGGCGATACCACTCGCCGTCCCATGCATCGCGTTCCAATGCCTTGCGCACCGACACCGCATGCGTGCGCCAACGCCGGGCACGCGCGATAGACACGGCATCGCGCGACTCGGCCAGTGGCGCGAACAGCTCGATGGTGCGCAACAGTAGCCACGCAAGCCACACGCTCTCTCCTTTGCCGTTCGCACCGACGCGATTCATCCCGTCGTTCCAGTCGCCGGTGCCCATCAACGGCAGACCATGTGCGCCGGTGAGCTCGATGCATTGATCGAGTCCACGCGCGCAATGTTCGAACAGCGATGCGGATTCGTCCGCGACCAATGGCTGAAAAAATGCGTCATGCTCGCCCGGTTGTAGCTGCGGCCCATCGAGGAACGGCACACGTTCATCGAGAATCGCAACGTCGCCGGCGCAGCCAACATAGGTCGCCGTTGCGTAGGCGAGCCACACGCGGTCATCGGAGATCCGTGTGCGCACGCCTTGTCCCGACTGCGGCAGCCACCAATGCTGAAAATCACCTTCGACGAACTGCCGCGCCGCGGTGCGCAGCAAATGCCGCCGTGTCTCGTCCGGCTGCACGTGCGTCAATGCCATGCCGTCCTGCAACTGATCGCGAAACCCATATGCGCCGCTCGCCTGATAGAACGCCGAGCGCGCCCAGATACGGCACGCAAGCGTCTGATACAGCAGCCAGCCGTTTAGCATCAGGTCCATCGCGCGGTCGGGGGTCTTCACCTGGACGGCGCCGAGCACGCTCTGCCAGTGGTTCGTCACCTCAACGAGGACCGCATCGAGATCGGCCTTGCGATAACGCGCGATCAACGCACGCACCGCTTCGACGGATGCGCATTGCCCAACGAACGACACCACTTCGATAGCCTCACCCACCCCCAGTTCGATCACGCCCTGCAACGCCGCGCACGGATCGAGGCCTGCACCGGTCGCACCGGATAGCGGTGTCTTGCCGGTCAGCGCAGCGGGCGCAGACGTGCGACCGTTGCGGCCGAGAAACTCGCTGCGATCCGCGGTCCATGCAGTCTGCGCTCCACCAAGATCGGCAAACGCGACGCGCCCCGCGAACCCGGTGCTCCACGGATTGCGCGCCAGCATCGCGCCGGTAGCGGAGTCGATCTCCGTCACGATGAACGGCCCCGACGCGCCGCGTGACGTACCGAGCACCCATTCCAGCCATGCCGTCACGGACAGTCGGCGCGGCGTGCCCGACAGATTGCGCAAGGTCAGCCGGGAAATCTTCAGCGGGTCGGCAAGTGGTACGTATTGCAGCAAGTCGAGCGCGATGCCATTGGCCTCGTGTTCGAAGCGGCTGTAGCCGTGCCCATGACGCGCGATGTAGGTTCCACTGTCACGGATCGGCAGCGCGGTCGCGCTCCACACCTCGCCGGTCGCTTCGTCGCGTACATAGAGGGCTTCGCCCGCGGGATCTTCGACCGGATCGTTCGACCACGGCGTGAGCTGGTTCTCACGGCTGTTTTCAGCCCATATGTAACCGCTGCCTTCTGCGGCGACCTGAAAACCGAAACCGGGATTGGCAATCACATTGATCCACGGTGCGGGCGTCGTTGCGCCTGCCGCAAGCACCGTCACATATTCCCGACCGTCTTTATCGAAACCGCCAAGACCGTTGAAAAACTCGAGCTTCGCTGGAACCGGCGAGGGCACGCGTGGCTGACGAATCGGCGCGGGCCATAGCGACGACATCGGCGGCTTCTGCCGGCGCAACGCCGACGGCTTGCCCTGCGATTGCGGCAAGCGCGCGAGCTGATCGGCAATGGACCCACGACGCGCGACCAGCGCGACACGCGCAACCGATTGCAGCAACGCGCGCGCCTCGACGCTCATCAAATCGGCGCGCAGCGTATACACCGCTCCTTGCGCGAGTTCTTCGCCGAAGTGTGGCCGCGACTGGCTACTGCGCACCGCTGTTTCGATTGCGCCCTGCAACTCCTGGATGTACGAAGACGCGCGCTCGTTGACGATCACGAGATCGACACCGAGCCGCTTCATGCGCCAATACTCGTGGGCCCGCAACAGTTGCCGAACCTGCGCGATATCTTCGACGTCGTCGATACGCAGCAGCACGATCGGCAGGTCGCCGGAAATCGCGTGCGGCCACAATCCCGACTGCGCACCGGCCCCGCGAACGATCGTGTCAGACGGCGCCCTGAAACGCGCGTCGGCGTAAATGAGCGGTGCGGCGAGGCGCTGGAAATCGGCCGCCTCTTCGGCTTCGACATCGAGATGTCGCAACTGCACCTGCGCTTGCGTCCATGCGAGCGTTTTAGCGCGACCGAATGCGTTACGGTCGTGGTGCTTGTCGATCATATCGAGCAGCTGCGCCCGCGACTCGGCCACCACGGTCCAGAACGTGACGCGCGCGACCTTGCCCGGTGGCACCAGTACGCGATACCTGAGCGCAAACACCGGATCGAGTACGGTGCCAACGCTGTTGGTGAGCGGCCGATCGCCGAGAATCGCGTCCGCCGTACCCGCGTTGCGGCCACGCCCCAGAAAACGCGCGCGATCCGATTCATATTGCGGATCGGCCGCGATCTCACCGTCGACAACCGCGAAATGCGCGGCCCACATCTGCTTTTCGTCATGCGAACGCGGGCGACGTGTTGCCACTAGCGCACCGAATTCGGCGAGGTACTCGGTCTGAACGAACATCCGCGAGAAAGCAGGATGCGCGTTGTCGGCCGCGGACGTCGCCAGCACGATTTCGGCGTAGGAAGTCAGCTCGATCTCGCGTACCCGGCGTCCGCTGTTCGCGAGCGACACACGGCGCACTTCGCCATCTGCTTCACCGGAAACCAGTACATCCATCGTGGTGGTTAGCGAGCCGTCGCGGCGCACAAATTCAGCGTGATCTTCGCCGAACACGACTTCTTCATATTCCGCTTCGCTGTCCACTGGCTGTGCGCCCGCCGACCACACCTGGCCGCTGCGCGCATCTCGCAGGAAGATGAACGAGCCCCAGTCGTCGCGGGTCGCGTCTTCGCGCCAGCGCGTGACGGCCGTATCGCGCCAGCGGCTGTAGCCGGCTCCCGTTGCCGTTAGCATCACAGCGTAGCGGCCATTCGACAGCAAGTGCGTCACCGGTGCGCCATCCGCCTCGGCAGGTGCGACGATGCGCCGGACCGTCGGCGGCACGGCGCCCGCTTCAACCGCGGATGTGTTCACCTCCTCGGCACGCGGTTGCGCAACGGCGACATTGCGCGGCATGCGCTCCTGCAACAGCAACTCGCTCGCCTGGATCATCGGTTCGCGATGGAAACGCGCGCGCATCTGCGCGTCGAGTAGCGTGTTCGCGATCGAGACGATCGTCATGCCCTGATGATGTGCCATGAAATTGCGCACGATCGCCACGGTCTCGTTATCGGGTAGCCGCGAACGCGTGAAATCGAGTGCTTCGTAAAAGCCGTAGCGCCCCAGCGCGCCTAGCGCGGCAAGTTGCGCATAGTTCTGCCGCGCAGCCTGTGGATCGACCATCGCTGCGAGCCCCGTTGCATACGGCGCGATCACGAGATTTTCCGAAAGACCACGCTTGAGACCCAGACCCGGCACGCCGAAATTCGAGTACTGGTAGGTGAATTCCATGTCGCGGGCGTTGTAAGCCGACTCCGAAATTCCCCAAGGAATACCGAGCGACCGCCCATACGACGCCTGCCGCTCCACTACCAGACGGCTCGTCTGTTCGAGCAGGCTGCCGACCGGCGCACGCATCACGAGCGACGGCATCAGGTATTCGAACATCGATCCCGACCACGAGATCAGCGCCGAGCCGTTGCCAACCGGCGTCGCAGAGCGACCGAGCCGGAACCAGTGGCGCGTCGTGACGTCGCCCTTCGCGATGGCAAACAGGCTCGCGAGCCGTGCTTCGGAAGCCAGCAGGTCATAGCAATTGGGATCGAGGCTGTTGTCGGACTGCGAATAGCCGATCGACAGCAGCTTGCGTTCCGGATCGAGCAGAAATGCGAAGTCCATGCCGAGCGCCATGGCACGCGACGCGTCGGCAAGCGACTTCAAACGCGCTTGCAAAAGCTCGGGTGCATCGGTGCATTGTTGCCGGTCGCGACCATGCTCGACAGTGCTCTTTCTCAATGCATCGATCCAGAACATGAGATCGGTGGCACTGTCGTCGACGCCGGTCGGCACAATTTCGCGCGCGGCTTTCGCGGCTTTCTCCGTCAAACGGGACAGCGACGGCGACAGCGCTTCGAGCGTCTGTGGCCCCTGCAACTGCGCTTCGATTTCGTCGAAGCTCGCCGTAATCTGCTTGCCGCGCTCGCCGCTTGCGGCCAGCAGCGCATCGACGGCTTCGCGCGCGAGTTGCAGGTTGTCCATCATCCCTGCCCGCGCAGCCGGCGCGAGCAGCGCGTTCAGCCACTCTTCGCAGGCATTGGCGAGGACGATTAAATGACCCGCCAGATTGCCGCTATCTACCGACGAAACATACGCAGGCGCCAATGCCTTGAGATCCAGCGTCCCGTACCAGTTATAGAAATGCCCCCTGAAACGCGAGAGTTTCTCCATCGATGCGAGCGCCGCTTCGAGGCGCTCGACGGTTTCGGTCGTACCCGACCAGCCGAAATCGCGTGCGGCAACCGCCGATAGAAGATAAAGACCGAGATTGGTGGGCGAGGTCCGATGAGCGACCACGGGCTTGGGATCTTCCTGAAAATTATCGGGCGGCAGCATGTTCTCAGCCGGCGTGACAAAAGTCTCGAAGAAGCGCCATGTGCGTCGCGCAATCAGACGCAGATCGCGCGTGTCCGGGTCCGACATCGCGAAGTGCCTCGCGATGCCCGGCGAGCGGCTCGTCCACAACGCCAGCGCCGGTGCGGCAAGCCATAGCACTGCAAACGGCAACACAAGCGGCCAATGCGACGGCACGAGCACGAGTGCCCCAGCCGACAGCGCAAGCCCGAGCACGACGCCAGCCGTCATCTGCCGATAAAAGCCACGCAGATCGAGGCGCGGACTGCCGCTCGACTGCGCAGCCGTCGTCCATTCGAGCAGACGGCGATGCGTCACGAACAGCCGCGTCAATGTCCGTACGATCGCGTCACCCATGCGCCGCGCGTGGTCGGCGAGGAACACGACCGACAGAAAAGTTTGCAACGTGGCAAGCCGTACATCGGCGGCCAGCACGCGAACGTGATTGCCCAGACGGATGCCGGTACGTCGCGGCACGATCGCAAAGAGCGTCGGCAGGAAGGCGGGAATCGCCAGCGCGCCTAGCACCAGCAGCGCGCCCATCATCGCGGCGCGAACCGGCATCAGCCAGCACAGTGCGAGCGCGGCGATCATCGACGGCGCGAGTAACGAACGACGCAAATTGTCGAGCATTTTCAGGCGACCGATCGTCGGCATGGCATGCCGGTCCCGACCGCGATGCCCGACGATCCATGGCAACAACTGCCAGTCGCCACGCGTCCAGCGATGCTGCCGCTTGGTGGTCACGTCATAACGCGACGGCACTTCCTCGACTACCTCGACATCCGATGCGAGGCCGGCGCGCGCAAAAACGCCTTCGAACAGATCGTGACTAAGCAGCGCGTTCTCTGGAACGCGGTCACGCAAAGCGGCTTCGAATGCGTCGACATCGTAGATGCCCTTGCCGGTGAACGAACCTTCACCGAACAGATCCTGATAAACGTCGGACACGGCTGCCGCGTACGGGTCCATCCCGCCCGGGCCGGAGAAGACGCGCTGATACAGCGAACCTTCCTGCCCGACCGGCAGCGATGGCGTAACACGCGGCTGGAGAATCGCGTATCCATCGACCACACGTTGTTCGGCCTCACTGAATTTCGGCCGGTTCAGCGGATGGGCCATCTTGCCGATCAGGCGCAATGCCGCGTCTCGTGGCAGACGCGTATCGGCGTCGAGCGTGATCACATAACGCACGCCCGACGGCACCTGCGGTGCTCGACCGGCGATCGGCTGGAAGGTTGTATCGGTTGCACCACGCAGCAAACGATTCAGTTCGTGCAGTTTGCCGCGCTTGCGCTCCCAGCCCATCCATGTGTTCTCGCTCGCGTTGAAGACGCGGCGACGGTGTAGCAGCAGAAAACGCGCGCCGTTCGGGCCTGGCTCGTAACGGCGGTTCAATGCGTCGATCGCGTCGGCAGCGACGGCCAGCAGATGTGCGTCGCCGGCTACCTCTTCCTGATCCGCATCGAGGCCGTCTGCCAGCAACGCAAACGACAGGTCCCCGCCCGCACCGGCGAGATGATGCACCTCCAGGCGCTCGATCTGCTCACGCAGGTCGGCTTCGCTCGTCAGCAGCGTCGGCACTGCGACCAGCGTGCGCAGCGACGACGGCACGCCTGCTGCCAGTTCAAGACCTGGCAACGTGATCGCGCCAAAACTCCACGTGATCGTGCGGTTGATCAGCGCAGTCGCGATCTCAGTGGCAGGCAGAAATCCGCACAGGGCAAACAGCAAAAACACATCGACATGGAGACCTCGCGGTGCAACCGAGCCGAGCCCCCACAACACCAGCGCCAGCAAGGTCGTGGCGAGCGTGAGAATCTCGCCGACATAACCGCCGGCGCCAAGGCGGACATTGAATCGCGTGATACGCAAACGTGGCGTCGGACGGAACCCGATCGCCTGTTCGAGCGCGCCACGGCCCTCGGCGATCAGGTGGTAGCCGGGATCGCTGGCTCGCTCCGTATGCACGGCATCGTCTGTTGCGCCGGCGGCCGCTTGCGCTGAGTGCAGCGCAAGATCGGCGACTTCGAGTTCGGTGAGGCGTGAACCACGCGCCAGTTGTTCGATCGCGCTGCGATACAGATTGCGGGTCGGAAAATCCATCGCACCGAAGGCACTGCCGGCACGCAAGCGGGCGTCGACCAGACTCACGCTCTCGAGCAGGTCCGCCCAGTCGATGTCGGAAATCAACCGCATGCTGGTAATCACATTGCGCACGGTGACGTTCGACGCGCCCTGACGCTGCTGCGCGTGCCGCACGACTTCATCGACGCTGGCGCCCTGGAGCCTGAGCCGCTCTTCCAGCCAACCGAGCGCGGGAGTGGTTCGCGGATCCTGGTCGCGCAACCGTTTAGCGAGTTGCGCGGCGAACAGTTCCGAGAGCAGGCCAGACGAACGCGTGGAAATGTCCGCTTCGAGCGCCGAGCGCGCGCTGCCCGATTCGAGCAGACGATCGGTAAGCGCGTCAGCGTCCGCGCGTGCGCTGCGACCAACCGTAATCTGATCGGTCAGACGACGCAGGTTTTCGATCAGGACGATGCGCAATGTGATCGCAACGGCCCACAACTCACCGATCGTCAGCGGCTGGACCCGTTGATACGCGTCGATGAAACGCCGCAGGATCTGCGGATCCAGATGGCTGTCGGTATGGGCGACGAAGGCCCACGCGAGGCCGAACACGCGTGGATAGCCGGCGAACGGGCCGGCGGCGAGCTTGGGCAACTGCCGGTAGTAACCGTGCGGCAGGTCGTCGCGGATTTCGCGGATCTGTTCCTCGACGAGGTGATAGTTGTCGAGCAGCCATTCGGCGGCGGGCACGACGCCGCGGCCGCTCTCGAGTTCTGCGGCGCTTGCGCGGTAGGCCGCGAGCAGGACGGCGCTGTTGTCGTTAAGCCGCGTGTGCAGCGACAGCACGACGGGAGGGTTCTTCGTCACGGGTTGCGCGGCAGCGAGACTCTGCGCGTGTTGCTCGAGCCGCTCGACGCCGAACAGTTCCTCTCGCACCGGTGCGGTGTCGGTCCACGGCGGCAACACAAAGCGACGCCGCGTGACGTAACGCAGCAGCGCGTTCACAGACGCCTTTGTTGCGACGTTCGCGCTAGCGGCGGATTGAACACGTCGGGCGTCGTCACGGCGCCGCTGTACTCGCCGTACTGTTCATTGGAGTCGGACATGATCGGTTCTTCCTTCGCAGCGGCCGGCTTACGTGTGGTGTGTCGCGTAAGTGGGCGCCCGCGGGCTGGGGTGGGTCCGACGAATGCGGAGGTATCACGCAACTCTGTCAGGACAAGAGAGCAGGCACGCACGGCTTCTGCCGGCGTGTTCAGCCATGACGCGATGCAGCCGCTGACGCAGTTGCGGATCGCCAGTGCATCGAAACATCGCGCTGGGACGATGTGGATAGCGGAGGGTGTCGGTACACCATCACGCGCTAACTGTTAGCGGTCGTCAGGCGGTGTACGAAAACGGCGGATCAGTCTTGATCGGCCCGATGCTGCAACAAGGAGAGGCAAGGGCACTGGTGTAGCCCTGTCCCTGTCAATGCGGTTTCCAGCGAAACATCCGGAGATGGGATAGCGCAGAAAGGGCACGGATCTGTGCCCAATTTCTGCTATTTCTTCCTGGCCGGTGCGCTGGTTGCAGCGCCTTTCCCTGTGGTTGCCGGGGACACGGCCACCACAGGAGAGATCGCCTTCTTGGGTTGTTTAGGCTTCTTAGCCTCGCGATTTCCGCGCGTCGCGCTCTTTGCCAATGTGATTCTCCTGAATTGCCGGTCGCGAAAGCGACAGCCCTATCGCGCAGTCTGGGCGCTTCTGGCGTTACTGTCGCGATTTATATTTTTGGTGCCAGTGGGGTGTTTTCAGGAGGACGCCAATCAAACGGGGCGCGATGGGGTCGCAGGTCGTGCGCTCCCGGTCACACCCTGACCAGCAGCTTCCCTAGGTTCTTCCCTTCGAACAGGCTGTTCAGCGCGTTCGGCAACGCATCAAAACCGTCGACATACGTTTCCTGATAAACGATCTCGCCGTTCTTCACCCACGGCGCGACGGTCTGCAGCATTTCATCCATCCGGTGCGTGAAGTCGCGCGCCAGAATGCCCTGGATCGTCGCGCGTTGAAACAGCATGTGCTGCAGGAATCGCGGTGCGAGATCCGGCGTGTCGAGACCGCCGTCGTATTGCGCGATCGCGCCGCAGATCACGATCCGCGCGCGACGCTTGATGAGTGGAATCACTGCGTCGGTGATCATGCCGCCGACATTGTCGAAGTAGACGTCGACGCCGCCGGTAGCGGCTTGCAAGGCCGACTGCAAACCTTCGAGTGTCGGATGCGCGCGGTAATCGACTGCACCGTCGAGCTTCAACGTGTCGGTCAGAAACGCGCACTTCTGCGCACCACCGGCAATGCCGATCACCTTGCAGCCGGCTCGCTTGCCGAACTGCGCGACCAGCGAACCGACCGCGCCCGCCGCACCGGACACGACCAGTGTGTCGCCGGGACGCGGCTTGCCCGCTTCCATCAAACCGAACCACGCAGTCCGTCCGGGCATGCCGAGCACGCCGAGCGCGGTCGAAACCGGCGCTTCGTCGGGATTCAGGCGGGTTAGCTCGCTGTGATGACACCGAGCGTACAACTGCCAGCCGCTATACGCCGACACCCAGTCGCCTTGCTTGAAAAGCGGGCTAGCCGACGCGACCACTTCGCCGACCACGCCCGCACGTTGCACGATGCCAAGCGGATGCGGCACATCGTAGGTATTGCGCTCGTGCTGCTGAATCCGGATGTACGGGTCCACGCTGACAATGCGCGCGCGGATCAACACTTCGTTCGACGACAAACTGGCGTCGATCTCGCTTTCGCGTAACTCGTAATGCTCGTCGCCGACACGTCCTTCGGGGCGTTTGACGTAAAACCACTGACGATTCTGGTAACTCATAGGAAGCTCGCTGCTGTCGTAGGCAATCAGCGATCTTACCAGTGACGTGCATGTGAGTTGAGTCGAATCCCGATAGTTGAACCGGGGCCCGCGCGGCCCCGGTGACTCACGCGCTTACTCGAACCGGCACGCCGAGCGCGGTAAAGCCGCAAGCGTATCGCTCGACAACTTCAGGATGCCGTCGAAATTGGCCTTGTTATCCGCAGGACAGAAGTCGGCCAGTTTCATGTGATCCGGCCGTGTGTACTCGACGTTGAACACGGCCTTGTTCAGCGCGATGAAGCTCGCATAGCCGCCGCATACATGGTCATGATTGCACTGCTCGTTGAGCGCCCAGTCGGCGACTTTCGCCATCGCGGTCGCGATGTTCGGCCCGTTCTTCAATCCCATCGACATGCCGCGATCGTGCGCGGCGTTGATCAGTGCCGTGTTGTAGTTGAGTTGATCTTCGAGTGTGATCGGGAAACTCGTGTCCTCGGCGTACGAGTCGTCCAGATCGGGTTCCACGCCGTCGCAACCCTTGGCCTTCGCGCGATCGAGACGTGCCAGCATGATCGGCATGAGGATCGCGGTCTGCCGGATATCGAGCCAGCGTTCCGTATCTTCGTAGCCGTCGACCGGATTACCGAGCACGCCTGGGGGAAACTGGCCCGCATCGTTACGATACTTTTCCCAGCCACCTACCTCCATATAGCAGACGACATAAATACCCTTTGCCTTCAGACGCGCGATCGTCTGCGCATCGGTTTGCTCCATGTCGACGTCGTACATCTTGCGAGGATTCTTGACGCCATCGAGGATGGTCTCATTGATCGTATTGCCGTCGAGCTGCCATTGCCAGCTCGTGCCCGGAACCAGTGGCTTCCAGCTGGCGCTCTGCTGCGCGGACTCTTTGAGCGCCTTCGCAGATGCGCTCAAGGAGTCCGAACCCGAGCCCCCTCCACATGCGGCGAGCATAAGAACCAATGCGAATGAACACAGCGATTTTCCGTACATGACAGATCCTTTGTTCTAGCGGGTTTGTCGGTGTGAATCTGGAATGCAAGAGTGCAGAAAAATTGTAGCGAGGGCTCGCAGTTTCACTGTCCCGTTTTGTCGACTTTTGTCCTGGAAGGTGGGCGTTACCTTCGTCACGCCATCGCTGCGCCGTCGTCACGATGTGTAGTTGCAATATAAAACTCACTCTGCTATAAAACGCACTAGTTGCAACATGCAACATGTATCACTGGCTGGACTTAGCCGCTTCTTCGAGAAGGGTCATTTCATGACGCAATCCAACGATACGTTTGACGGCACGTTTCCGTACGCGCCGCGCTTTACCGACGCGCCTGGTTTCCACATGTATTACGTCGACGAAGGTCCCACCGACGGCCAGGTCGTCCTGTGTCTGCACGGCGAACCGACATGGGGTTATCTGTACCGGGACCTGATTGCGACGCTCAAGGGCAGCTATCGCGTCATCGCACCCGATCACATGGGATTCGGCAAGAGCGAGACGCCGCAAGACCGCACCTACTGGCTGCGGGACCACATCGATAATCTCGAGCGTTTCGTGCTGGCACTGGACCTGCGCGCGATCACGCTGGTCCTGCACGACTTCGGTGGAGCGGTGGGGATGGGTCTCGCAGCGCGGCATCCGGACCGTATCCAACGCATCATCAGCACCAACGGACCCACGCCATTTGGGCAAGCCACGCTGATCGACCGCCTGACCGCGAATGCCGAGATCTCGCCATGGTTTAGCTGGATCTTGAAAGCGGAGCCTGAAGGACGTCTCGAAGCGGTACTCGGCGAACTCGGCTTCAACATTCTGAGTACGCTAAAAATTAACGGCTTCGAGAACCACGCGCTGATCAACGACACCTGGTTGCGCGCTTACGGTTCCCGTTTCGCTACACCCGCCGACTGCGCGGGTGCGATCGGCTGGGCCAAGGGCTTTGCGATCGGCGCACACCGTTTCGAGGTACCAGATGCGGCAGCTCTACGTGCAATTCAATCGAGGCCCGCACTCGCGATCTGGGGGATGGCCGATCGCACGTTGCATGCGGAGCACTTTCTTCCATTGTTTAGCGGGGTGTTTCCGCAGGCGGAGATACATCGGTTAGCTGGGGTGGGGCACTACTGTCACGACGATGCGCCTGAAGCAATCTCCGGGCACATCGCACGCTTCCTGCAGCAAACCTGATGCCGGTTAACCCGTTCGTGCCGGCATAGCGTGCTTGACACACACGTTGATGCATCCGGCACTACACAGTGATCGACTCAAGTGCGCTTCCCGGCACAAGGCCCGAATGAATCAGGCTCTTCGCACAGTCCAGCACGGCGACAGACGGCGGCCGCGGATGCCAGTCGAGCAACGCAGCCGCTTGCGCCGTGCTGAAACGCGGCCGTCTACCGATCATCGGCACCATGAAACGTGCGTCAGCCTGAAACAATGCTGCGATACGCAATACGAGGTTTGGCAGCCTGCGCGAGGTCACTTTCGCCGCATCGTCACCGAGGTTCTCGCGCAATAGCCTGGCAATCTCGGCAAGCCACAGAAAGTCGCTGGACGCCAGAAATCGCTGACCGGCAGCTTGCGGTGCAAGCATCGCCTCGATATGAAGCTCGACGAGATCGCGGACATCGACGATGTTAAATCCGACATCAGGTACGGCGGGGACCTTACCTGCGAGCAGGCGCGCTACCACGCCTACAGAACCGGAGATGCTGCGCTTCATAACCGGCCCCATGATCATGCCTGGAAGGATTGTGGTCAGTGTCGTCGCACCATTCGATTGCCGAATGAACTCCCACGCCGCGCGCTCCGCCAGCGTCTTGGACCTGGCGTAATCGCTCACACCTTTGCCGTTGACGTCGGTCCATACTGCCTCGTTGGACTCGGGTTCATCCTTGTCGGCCCGCGTAGTCAGTGCAGCCGCCAGCGACGAAGTCACGACCACCCGCTTCACACCGGCTGCGACAGATGCCCTCAGAACACGAAGCGTGCCGTCTCTGGCGGGCCCCAGGAGATCTGTACCTTTGGGTTCCCCTTCACCCATGGGCGACGCAACATTTACGACGAAGTCGCAGCCGGATACCGCGTCGGCCCACCCCTTGTCGGCCGAAAGATCCGCGACGCAGAATGTCAGATCATCTCCGGAAACACCCTGGCTCGTCACCGCGGCGCGCACGCTGGCTTCACGCGCGATATCGCGCACTGTCGTTCGTACCTTGAAACCGCGCTTGAGAAGACCCACGATCATCCAGCCGCCGACATAGCCCGATCCGCCCGTCACCAGAACAACGCCCTCTTTGACCTCGGTGTTCACATCCAGTCCTCTGATAAACAAGTGGACTTCGATAGTATGGGCACTGTTGCGATGCCACAAGGAGGCACTTTTATGCGCTCAAGTCACCTTAAGGTTCCCAAAGCCTGTTCTGCTGCTGTGCCTGAGACACTCGCCATCGATGTGTGTGAAGCCGTAAGCGACGTCTTTGCGCGGGTCGGCGATAAATGGTCGCTTCTGGTGATCCACGTCCTTTCCAGTGGAACCATGAGGTCCAGCGAATTGAAGCGCAGTCTGGGTCCCATTTCGCAGAAGGTGCTAACGGCAACGCTCAGAGGATTGGAGCGCGACGGCTATGTCTCACGAAGCGTGACGCCTAGCGTGCCGGCGCGAGTGGACTACGAGTTGACTGCGATGGGGCATGAGGTACTCGCGCCTGTGACTGCGCTTGCGACATGGGCGATGTCCCATCGTCCGCAGGTTAAAGCCGCCCGGGCACAGTTCGATATTGAATACGCCTAGATAATTTCGAACACCGGCCGATCGCAGCACCAAAGAAATCGGCACGTCGCATTCCGTCAAGATGATGGCGGATTTACGCTGCACAACATTCAACCAGCATCTAAAACTTAACTGTCATACAGATTGCGGATACTTGTGCGATCGGTTTTGCACACGGGCGTCCCTGCTTGACCTGCCTTTCTGCTTCCGAAAAATTCATCAGAACCCGCGGCGTGTATTTTCCGGAAGGCTAGGCGGGTCTTCGAGTTTGATCTCACAGGGAGGAGCATGACAAAAAATAGCAAAGCAGCATCGTGCCTGATCGCAGCCCTGCTATGCGGCTCACTAGGCGCGTGCGGCGGTGGGGACTCAAGCATTGCGGCGACTAACCATTCGACGTCTTCTACGACGTCGTCAACTGGCAGCAACGGCGCCTCTCCTCCCGCATCGCCAACCTCGGGCAATACAACAACTCATCCAACGGCCGCGGCCGGCACCAGCACATCCACTGCGTCGGCGCCCGTCTGGCACTGCGCAGCAGCCTCCTGTTCATAACGACAGCGCCGTACCGTTCGGTGTTCCGTCCGTGTGCTTTAAGCACACACGCGTATTGATCAAGTTCGTGTGTCCGGATTCCGATCCGCGCTAAAGAGAGATCATGCTAAAAAAAACCTCGTCCCGACGTCAGTTTCTGCTCGATGCCCTCAAGCTTGCAGGGGCCTCCGCCACAGCCACCGTGTTGCCGGAAAGCATTCTCAGAGCGCAATCGATACCCGCCGCCGGCCCTACCGGCACGATCCAGGACGTCAAGCACGTCGTAATCCTGATGCAGGAGAACCGCTCGTTCGATCATTACCTCGGTAACGTGCCCGGGGTTCGCGGTTTCGGCGATCCTCGTCCGGTGGTGTTGCCAAGCGGTTATCCCGCCTGGTACCAGACGTCGTCATCGTCGTATGTGTTGCCGTTCAGGCCGGGTTCGTCGTCGAGTACCTCGAACGCCGACATCTACTATGCCGATCTCGCTCACGACTGGACCTCGACACACAGCGCATGGAATAAAGGCTGGTACGACAGCTGGGTGAGTGCGAAGGGCTCGTCGACGATGGCGTACTTCACGAACCAGGACATCCCGTACTACTACGCACTCGCGCAAACCTTCACGGTATGCGACAGCTACCATTGTTCGATGCTCGGACCGACCGACCCGAACCGTATCTATCTCTGGACCGGTTGCTGCGGCAATGTCTCAGGCTCGTCGCCCCACACCGATAACAGCACCTCGGGATACAACTGGAAGACACTGCCCGAGCGCCTCAATAAAGCGGGCATTAGCTGGAAGGTCTATCAGGACAAAGGGCAAGGGCTCGGCGCAAACAGCGGTGTCGGCGAGTATGCGACGGGGACGTCGAGCGACCTGTGGTGGAACGGCAATTACGGCGACAACCCGTTGCTGAACTTCACGCAGTATCAGAACCTCGGCGCAACCGATCCACTTTCCCCCGCATTCAACGGCACACAGATCGATCCGACCGGCCAAGGCAAAGAGTACGATACCGGGCTCTTTACACAACTCCAGAGCGACGTAGCGAACAACACCCTGCCGCAGGTCTCGTGGATCGTCGCACCATATGCGTATTGCGAGCATCCATCGTGGGCGGCAAGCGGTGGCGAGTGGTACGTCAACAACGTGTTGAATGCGTTGACGTCGAATCCCGCGGTCTGGGCGAGTACCGTCTTCCTGATCACCTACGACGAGAACGACGGACTGTTCGATCACGTTCCGCCGCCGGTGCCGCCTACATCAACGAACGGCAAATCCAACGTCAGCACCGCCGCTGAGTTCTATAGCAGCAGCGGAACCGCCTCGGATGGCTCGCTGTCGGGCGATCAGCCTTTTGGTCTCGGACCGCGCGTTCCGATGATCGTCGTGTCGCCGTGGTCGAAGGGCGGCAACATCAATTCGGAGGTGCTCGACCATACCTCGATCATCCGTTTCATCGAAGCGCGATTCAGTACCGCGACGTCGCCGCTGCAAGAGACGAACATCACACCATGGCGGCGCGCGGTCTGCGGCGACCTGACGTCGGCGTTCAATTTCGCTGCAGCCGATTCGTCGGCATTGTCGATTACAGCTGCTGCTAGCAACATGAATCCGAGCGGGCCGGTGGTGGGCGCCTACCCACCGAGCACACAGACGATGCCGGCTCAACCGGTCAACCGTCGTCCTGCGTGTCGACTGCCTTATGAGTTCTTCGTAGCGGGCCTGGTCAATAGAGCGGCGAAAGGGCTGTCGCTGACATTCACCAACACGGGAACCGCGGGGACGAGTCTGCAGGTTAGAGCAGGCAACTCGAGCACTGCGCCGAGGCCATACACGATCGCCGCGTCGGCCGGCCAGTGTGCCGCTCTCCAGGACACGTTGCCGTTGAACAGCGACGGTAGCTACGACTTTTCGATCTCGGGACCCAACGGCTTTTTGCAGGAATTTCGCGGCAGTATCGGCTCGGCGGGAACATCGGGCTCGCTTGTCGAGATCGCGTTGTGCTACGACGTCCAGAACGGCAACGTCCGCATCACGCTCGACAACACCCGAGGCACGCAGCCGGCCACGTTTCAGCTCACCGACAACGCGTATGGAAAGAATGCCTACACCTCGACTACCGTCGCCGCGGGCGCAACCAGCGACGTAACGTGGCTAGGCGACGCCGGTTGGTACGACGCAAGTATTCGCGTTCCCGACGATGCGAATTTTTTCCGGCGTGTTGCGGGCTGCGTGCAACAGCTTTCGGGAACGCTCTACACCGACTCGGCTATCGGGAACACCAGTCAGTTCGTTCCCGCACTTGCCATGCAGGGTTCGACCTACGCCACATTGCGCTTCGACTATGTGGCGCCGCCGTGGCTGCATAGCCCGAAGAACTGGGTCGGCGTGTACTCGAAGGGCGTAAAACCCGGCGCGTCTGCATCGCTGGCGTGGGTGTATGCGCCCAAGGGCGTTGGTTCGGTGATGCTGGCAAGCCGCAGCGGCAACACGGCGCTCCCGTCCGGGCAGTATGACGTGTGGTACCTGTTCGACGATGGGTACAAGGCGTTGCTCGGACCGATATCGCTGAGCATCTAGCGTAGCGTAGCGGAAGGAATCGGCAAAGCAGCCGGCTATGAAGCCGGCGCTATCGCAAACGAGTCCGCATGAAACGAAGCGCCCATCGTTGCGTATTCAAGGCGCAACGATGGCATTCATCGCAACGCTCCAAGCGCCCGGACCAACGAGTCGAACACGCGATCGACGTCCTGTTCGTCGGTACGCCAGTTGCAGAACGCCGCACGCAGCCCCCAGGTGCCCTCATAGACGGTCATGCTAACGAAGGCATCGCCGAGATGGCGCACCGCGCGCACGTACGCATTGATGCGCGCCTCGTCGGGCTGCTCGGCGAGCGTGAAGCACACGACGTTCAGCCGGGTCGGCGCCAGAAGTGCAAGGCCCGGTTGCACGGCAATCCGCTCCCCGAGCCGATGTGCCAGTGCGATGTTGCGGCGGACGATCTCCGCGTGCCCGTCGCGGCCATAAGCGGCGAGCGCGAACCACGTCGACAGTGCGCGCAGACGGCGGGAATTCTCGGGCGTCAGATGAACGAAGTCTGGATTGTCGGTCGGTACGCCCAGGTACGCGGAACTGTTCTGGAACACACGCACTTGCAGGTCGCGTCGACGGCTGAACTGCACCGCCGCGTCATACGGTACGTTGAGCCACTTGTGCAGATCGATACAGATCGAGTCGGCTTCGTCGAGGCCGCGCACCAGTGCCGCGTGATCCGGCGACAGTGCCGCGAATGCGCCGAACGCCGCGTCGACATGCAGCCAGAACCGGTAACGCGAACGCAGCGCCGCAATGGCCTGCAAGTCGTCGTAGTCGACCGTGTTGACGGTACCGGCGTTCGCGACGACGATCACCGGCTCGCCTGCGTACTGCTGCAACGCGGCTTCGAGCGCGTTTAGATCCACGGCCTCGCGATCCTTCAGCGTCGGGATTTTCTGCACCGCGCGCCGGCCGATGCCGAGCACGGACAGCGCCTTGTAGATGCTGGAGTGCGGTGCGCCGGACAGCACTCTGACGGGCGGCAGCATGCTCACGCCGTCTTCGGCGATATCGACGCGATTCGGGCACTGTTCGCCGAGCCATTCGCGGGCGATTGCAAGGCCGACGAGGTTCGACATCGTCGCACCGCTGACGAGCACGCCCTTCTGCGCATCCGACAACCCGAACAACTCGCGCAGCCGCGCGACGGTTTCGCGCTCCAGATCGGGCGCCGCGCTATCGATGCCGGCCGTCGGATTCTGGTCGTACACGCTCGTCAGCCAGTCGCCGGCAAGCGCTGCCGGCGTCGCGCCGCCCGTCACAAAGCCCAGATAGCGCGCCCCGGCGCTACCGGAGAACCCCGGTGCCCAGCGCGTCAGGAAATCGTCGAGCGCCGCGTCGAAGCCGGGGCCGCTCGATGGCAGCGGTTGCGGCTCGACGGGCTTCGGTGCGAGCGCGGCTGGGCGCTCGTCGATATGGTCCAGCACGTCGAGCGCATGCTCGAGCGTACGTTGCAGTACTGCTTCGATGCCGACGAGGTCGTGTGAAAGTTTGGCGTCCATGCAATCCGTGGGGGTCGAGTGGAGAAAATGCGATCGTCACGCGCGGGGGCGCAACGTCGCGTACCAGAACACTAGCGCAGTCGCGCTGATTGCGGCGCCGGGCGTGCAAACGCCGCTCCAGCCCAAACACGACTGCCGCGCAAAACTGATGTTCCATCGAGTGCTGTTCTTTCGCGCTATCGCCAGCGATATAGTGGCTCGTCGGTAAGCAGCCTCTCTCGTACAGAACGAAGCAAGTCGGCGCGCTTCCATGGCTACCCGATACGCGCTTCGATCTTGTACACGCTGTTGCGCCATGCTGCCCGAGCCGCCCCACCATCATCCACGCGGGATATACATCATGAAACGACTATTCGCTCTGTCCTCACTCGCCATGCTCGCAGCATTCACCGCACCGGCGCACGCTGAAGCGCCGCCGCCCAGCGGCTATCACTACGTGCTGCCGCTTGCGCTTGCAGTCGAAGCGGCGCAAGAGGCCGTCCGCGTATGCGAGGCGAAGAATTATCGGGTGACGGCAACGGTGCTCGATATGGATGGCATCCCGCAGGTTGTACTGCGCGGCGATGGAAGCACCGTGCACACCGGCGAATCGAGCCTGCGCAAGGCCTTTACCGTGGTGACTCTCGGGCCTGAATTCGGCTTCGACAGATCGAGTGGATTCTTCGAGCTGGTTAAAACGAATCCTTTTGCTCCGCAACTGGCCACCGTTCATAACGTGATGGCATTGCCGGGCGCCGTCGCGTTCAAGGCAAACGGCGAGATTGTGGGCGCGCTGGGCATCGGTGGCGCACCGGGCGGCGACAAGGATGAAGTCTGCGCTCAGGCCGGTATCGACAAGGTCGCGAATCGCTTGCCGCATTGATGGATGTCGGGCGAACCGTCGCAACCGGCTAGCTCGTCCTCGTCAACGCAACAATGAAGTCGAGAAACACCCGTGTTTTGGCCGGCGTATGGTGTCGCGACGGGTGATACGCATAGAACGGGAAGCGCTCATCCGGCCAGTCTGGGAACAGATTGACAAGGCGCCCTTCACGGATCAACGGTTCCGCTCCGAGCAGCAGCATCTGCGCGATGCCAGAGCCGGCAAGGCACGCGTTCAGGAGTGCGCTCGGATCGTTCACCGTGAGCCTGCCATTCGTCTCGACAACCAGTTTTTTGCGCTTGCGATGAAACTCCCACGGGAACGGTTTTCCGGTTTCCGGGTTGCGAAACTCGAGACACCGGTGTTGCCCGCGCCCCAGATCTTGGGGCTCCGTTGGCCGCCCGCGACGAGCGAGGTACGACGGTGCCGCGACGGTGACAACGGGGGTGTCCAGAAGCTTTCGCGCGATCAGACTCGATGAGCGAGGTTCGCCGAATCGCAAGGCCAGATCGAAACCATCCACGATGAGGTCACCGAGTTGATCTCTCGCGATGAACTCGATTTCGAGTTCGGGATGCGCGTCCATGAATTCGTCGAGCTTCGGGCTCAGCGCGATTCGCAGAAAAGCCGGATCGAGATTGATGCGCAGTTTTCCGCGTACCGTCGCGCCCCCGCCGGCCGCAGCGGTGGCGGCTTCTTCCATGCCCCTCAAGTGCGGCATGACCTGCTCGTAGAACCGTCGGCCCTCTTCAGTCAGAGAAACCGCACGGGTCGTCCGGTTGAAGAGCCGTATGTTCAGGCGCTTTTCGAGTCGCGCGATCGCGCGGCTCACCCCGGGTGGCGACATGCCCATCATGTCCGCCGCCGCGGCAAACGTTCCTGCATCGACGACGGCGGCAAATACGCCGATACCGCTGGAAAGATTCTCGCTGGACGATCTCATGGAGGTTGCATCCTGGTCATTGCACCGTGCGACACGCAGCCCACCATAACTCATTCGTAACTGGAAGTCATTTCACAAGTGTCACTCGTGACATTTAGTTTCTCATCGCGTTTGTCCACAATGCATCCCAACGGTAGGTCACTACCTCAACGAATCAAAGGAGCATTGCCATGAATACCCGTCATCTCACACTGGCTCTCGCAGCCGTCATCGCCTTTCCCGCGGCTGGATATGCTCAGGAATCCGGCTCGACGATCACACGTGCGCAGGTGCGCGCCGAACTCGTGCAACTGGAAAGCGTGGGCTATCGGCCCGGTCGCGTTAGTCCGAATTACCCCACCGACATTCAGGCAGCCGAAGCGGCTGTGGCCTTGCAGAACGGTGCCGGGACGAACGTCAGCAGCGGCATAGGCGGTGCGCGCAGTGGTTCGTCGGCTTCGGGCAATCGTGTCGTTGCGAATGCGCCGTTCGGTTCAGTCGGTTCGCTCTACGCGCATCACTAATTCGCCCGGAGAAACAGCAATGTATGCAATCACAGGAATTACAGGGAAGGTCGGCGGTGCGGTAGCGCGCACGTTGCTCGCAGCGGGCCAGCCGGTGCGAGCGGTTGTACGCGATGTCGCGCGGGCGCGTTCGTGGGTCGAGCGCGGGTGCGAAGTCGTGACCGCCGATATGGACGACGCCGCAGCGCTTGCCGCCGCGTTCGAGGGTACGCAGGGCGTCTTCATTCTGCCGCCGTCGGACTTCGATCCGTTGCCGGGGTTTCCGCAGGCACGCGCGGTCATCGACGCAGTGAAAACGGCGCTCGCATCGGCGCGTCCCGGCAAGGTTGTCTGCCTGTCGACGATCGGCGCGCAGGCCACCGAGACCAATCTGCTCACGCAACGCACGCTGATGGAACAGGCGCTTCGCGATCTACCGATGCCTGTGACGTTTCTGCGTCCGGGCTGGTTCATGGAAAACGCCGCGTGGGATGTTGCACCGGCGCGCGATGAAGGCGTGATCCAGAGCTTTCTGCAGCCGCTCGACAAGGCCGTGCCGATGGTCGCGACCGCGGACGTGGGTCGGGTTGCTGCGCAGCTGCTTCAACAGAACTGGCACGGTGTGCGTACCGTTGAGCTCGAAGGTCCGCAACGTGTGAGTCCGAACGATCTGGCCGCGGCGTTTGCGCAGGTGCTCGGTCGTCCGGTTCTGGCGGAGGTGGTGCCGCGCGAAACGTGGGATGCGCTGTTTCGCTCTCAAGGTATGAAGGAACCGTTGCCGCGTATGCGCATGCTTGACGGGTTCAACGAAGGGTTCATTGCTTTCGAGGGTGAGGGAGGCGATATCGTCAAGGGTGAAGTGGGGCTGGAAACTGTTTTGCGGGGTCTTGTTTCGCAGGCGGGTTGACGCTCAACAGAAGTCGGCCAGGTCATCTCCGGGTGCTGCTTGCTGCAGCACCCGTTTCTGCGTTTGCTATCTACAGCATCCACGTTCTAGCTGGATCGATGGGCACGGCACTGAACCGAAGGAGCAGAACACGCAGCAATCGCCCGGCTTTGGGCGCAACAGTGCCTTGCAGTTCGAGCATTCGTAGTAAAACTGGCAAGCATCCGCGGGCATGGTTTCTTGCCTGGCAAAGCCGCAGTGTGGGCAGGTCAGGATGGATTCCAGAACGGCTGTACTCATCGAGGTTTCACTCCTGCAATGCGGACAGGCAGGCTATGTCCACGGTGGCTTTGATCATAGCCTGCTCGCACTGCCACCCATCGGGACTTCATTTCTATATTTCAACAATACTTGAAATATAGAAATGAATGCTCTATCGTTCCGGGCATGGACTCGAACCTCGTTGTACGCGCTCTGAGCGCGCTCGCCCATGAATCGCGCCTTGCGATCTTTCGTCTGCTGGTTGTAGCCGGCCCCGACGGCATGGCCGCCGGCGAAATCGCGCAGCAGCTTGGGCTTTCCCCTTCCAGTCTTTCGTTTCATTTGAAGGATCTGTCACATGCAGATCTCGTGAAGCCGCGACAGGACGGACGTTTCGTCATCTACACCGCGAACTTCGACGCCATGACGGACCTGATTGGTTTCCTGACGGAGAACTGCTGCGCGGGCGCGACCTGTGCCGCCAGCGATCTCTCAAACTGCTGCGGAGACACACCATGAAGCGCATGCACATTCACGTTGCGGTCGAGAGCCTGAACGACAGCATCCGGTTTTACAGCGCCATGTTCGGCAACGTCGAGCCGACCGTTCTCAAAACCGATTACTGCAAATGGGAACTGGTGGACCCGGCGGTAAATTTCGCGATCTCCAGGCGCGGTGCGAAACCGGGCGTCGATCACATCGGTATCCAGGTTGAAACCGACGCGGAACTAGCCGAGATGAATGCGCGCTTTAGCGCTGCGCTACTGCCAGTAGAGTCGCAGATAGGGACGACCTGCTGCTATGCCCGGTCGGACAAGGCATGGACGGTCGATCCGCAGGGTGTCGCGTGGGAGACGTTCAGAACCCTCGAAGCCGCGCCGGTCTATGGGCACTCGCGCGAGCAGCCGGAAGCGCACACGCAATCGTCGACCGCATGTTGTGCGTCGGCTAATCCGTCGTAACACTTCGGAGCGACACGTGAGCGATAAACCTTATTCGATCCTCATCCTCTGCACTGGCAACAGCTCGCGCAGCATCATGGCCGAGGCGCTGTTTAACGTCCTTGGAAAGGGTAAGTTTCGCGCGTATAGCGCAGGCAGTCACCCATCCGGCGCAGTGAATCCGTTCGCGATCGAGCGTTGCGAATCACTCGGCTATGACACGTCCCAGCTACGTAGCAAAAGCTGGGGCGAGTTCGCGACGCCCGATGCACCGCACATGGATTTCGTCATCACTGTCTGCGACGACGCTGCGGGCGAAGTCTGTCCGATCTGGCCCGGCCACCCGCTGACAGCGCATTGGGGCTTTGAAGATCCTGCCGCGTTCGAGGGCAGCGACGAAGACAAGCGCAACGTGTTCAGCAAGGTGTATCGGCAGATCATGAACCGCGTGAGCCAGTTCGTGAACCTGCCGCTGCACGTGCTGGATCACAACGCGATTCAGCAAGAGATGCACGCTATCGGCGAGAGACCGGCAGAGGAATCAGATGAGCAGCGTTGATATGAAGCGAAACATGGCATCGAAAGACGATCGCTATGAGCGCGATCGACAGCGAACGATGGAGATCGCTAGATGACGCAGTATCTTCCTAACGTCAGCGCTCCGCACCTGGACACACCGGACCTGCACAAACTCGAACCGGTCACCGTCTCGCAACACGCTCCGCGCATTCTCCTGCTCTACGGCTCGTTGCGGCCCACATCGTACAGTCAGCTTCTCACGCTGGAAGCCGAGCGCATCCTGCGCCATTTCGGCGCGGACACCCGGGTCTTCGATCCGCACGGCCTGCCGCTCGCTGATAGCGTGTCCGCCGATCATCCAAAAGTGATCGAGCTACGCAAGCTTTCGGAGTGGTCGGAGGGGCATGTATGGTGCAGCCCGGAGCGTCACGGCACCCTGACGGCTGTATTCAAGAATCAGATCGACTGGTTACCGCTTGAAAGCGGCGGTGTTCGCCCGACGCAAGGCCGCACGCTTGCGGTGATGCAGGTATGCGGTGGCTCGCAATCGTTCAATGCTGTAAATGCGCTGCGCGTGCTCGGCCGATGGATGCGCATGGTGACCATTCCGAATCAATCCTCGGTAGCTAAAGCATGGACGGAATTCGACGCGGACGGGCGGATGAAACCATCGGCCTATTACGATCGCGTCGTCGACGTCATGGAAGAACTGTTCAAGTTCACGCTACTGGTGCGCGATCGTTCGGACTACCTCACGGACCGCTATAGCGAGCGGAAAGAAGCACATCCTGAGCTTGCCACGACACTCGCGGCTGCCGCCATGAATCAGGAAGCGTTAATCGCCAATGCAGACACCGACGACAGCGAAACGCAGTGACAGCGACGGCCGCAGCGCTGTCGCGTCATGGGCGCTCGCAGGCGCGTCGACAGGAAGTCTCAACATTGCCAGCATCCATGGCTCCATGGGAATGGCCAAGGTTGAGAAGACTACGTCGAGCGTCAAGGCGATCCCGGTAAGGCCGCGGGAGATTAGCAGTTGAGCGTGCCACTCATCGACCGCGCAGCCATTTGCCTCGACGAATAATTCTAGGCCTCCGCAATCGCAGCAATAGAAACCTTAAGCCCCGGAATACGCGCAGGCAGTTTGGCTCCCTGACGAGCCGGTGGATCGGCAGGAAACCATTTAAGCCACTCCTCATTCATGCCAGCAAAGTCGTCTTCGTCCGCCAATACAACCGTAACGCTGACAATCTTGCCTAGCGAACTGCCTGCTTCTTCCAGGATCGCCTCTATGTTGACCATGCACTGCCGGGTCTGCTCCTGAATAGTGGCGCCCTTGATCGCACCTGTCTCCGGATCGACGGGAGCTGTACCGGAGACGAAGATCAGGCCCGCGGCTTTGACTGCCTGGCTGTAGGTTGGCGGCGGTTTGGCCGCTTTTGGTGTAAATACAATCTGACGGGTCACCTCGCTCTCCTTCGTGAAAGACTGTTTTCCAAGACTATCGATGGAGGCGAGCGGCGGCAATTGCTAACGCGCAGAGCGGGCGCGATAGCGCACAAAGGACAGGCTGTCTCCAGTGGAACTCGAAGAGCCAGGTGCCTGTTGCCGGAGCGATGAAACGACAAAGCCGGCACAAGGCCGGCTTTGTCGTTTCATGCGGAACTACGAGAAATACGTTTGGTGGAGCGGATGAGGATCGAACTCACGACCTTCGCATTGCGAACGCGACGCTCTCCCAGCTGAGCTACCGCCCCAACGACGTTGGGATTCTAGCACACGGTTTTTGCGTTTTGCCACGCGCCCAGCCAGCGCTCGGACAGTCTTATTTGGCCGGTGCGCCGGCTAGCACCCAGTCGACAACCGTGCGGATATCGGCATCGCTCATCGACGGATGGGAGGGCATCGGAATCACGCCCCAGACGCCCGACCCGCCGTCCTTCACCTTGCGCGCCAGCTTCGCCCCGGCCTGTGGATCGCCCTTGTACTTCGCGGCGATCTGCTGGAACGCCGGCCCAACCAGTTTGCGATCCACCGCGTGACAACCCATGCACGCATTGCGGCTGGCAATCACCTGGCCGGCCGGCGCATCGGCCGCGTGCGCAACCGGCACGCAGGCCACAACTAGCAGCGCCGAACACATCCATCGAGCCAATCGCACACCGCGCATCCCGACCGCCACGCTCATTTTTGCGGCGCAGCCGGATTGCCCGGCTGTACGGGGGTCGAGTTCGTCACCGGCGCAGGAGCCTGCTGCTCAAGCGGACGCGAGCTCACCGACGAATCCGGCACGGCGCCAACTGTCGGTTCGCTCGCAGCCGGCTGCGCGCCAGGCGCTGCCGGTGCCGATGCCGCCGCTGCCGCAGCGGCCGCTTCCTGCGGCTGGATGTACTGGAACACCTTCACGACCTGCACGACACCGGGCACGCGGCTCGCCACATCGGCGCCGCGATTGCCTTCGTCGACGGTAACGAGGCCCATCAGGTACACGATGCCACGCTCGCACACCACCTTGTAGTTGTTCGCGGAGATGTTCTTCTCTGCGATCAGCGCGGTTTTAACCCGCGTTTCGAGGTAGGTGTCGTTGCTACGCGAGGTGTACGCACTGGCCGCCTGCACCGCGAGTTCGTTGGCAATCGAATTCACGTTGTTGATACCGCGCACCAGCGTGTCGGCTTTCTGCTTCGACGCATCGTCGGGCACTTCACCGGTGATCAGCACGCGCCGGTTGAAGACCGCCACATTGATGTGCGATGCGTCCGGCAGATTGCTGCTGAGCTGGGACAGCGCCTTCACCTGAATCTCGCGGTCCTCGGTCTGCGCGCCGAGCGTGCGACGGTCGGTTGCGAGTAGCGCACCGCCGCCGGCCGCGCCGGCCACAGCCAGCACACAGCCCTGCAAGGTCGCGGCCAGTCCGGCTGCGAGGCTCACCACGAGCGTGGTACGTACAAGCGTTCTTTTGACGCGGATTGCGCTCATCAACAAACTCTCCTTCTGGGTCAATCTTCGCCGAGCAACATGGCATCGATGCCGTCGCACAGACAATGGATGGTCAGCACATGGACTTCGTGGATACGTGCGGTACGCGCCGACGGCACGCAGATGTGAATGTCGGTGTCGCTCAGCACGTCGTTGATCGCGCCGCCGCCGTTGCCGCTTAGCGCGATCACGACCATTTCGCGCTCGTGTGCGGCGTCGATCGCGGCCAGCACGTTGGCGGCGTCGCCCGCTGCGGAAAGCGCGAACAGCACGTCGCCCGGCTGACCGAGCGCGCGGACCTGCTTCGAAAAGATCTGCTCGAACGCGTAGTGACTGGCGATGGCGGTCAATACGGAGGAATCGGCGGTCAGCGCAATGGCGGGCAGCTCCGGCCGCTCGCGCTCGAAGCGGCCGAGCAGTTTGGCGGCGAACTGCTGCGCGTCGGCGGCGGAACCGCCGTTACCGCACGCGAGAATGCGATTACCGTTGGCAAGCGCGGCGAACATCGCGTCGATGGCCGCGGCGATCGGCATCGACAGCGCTTCGATGGCTTCGTGTATCACCTCCGCGCTTTCGCGGAAGTGCTGTTGAATGCGTTCGACTGACATCGACTCTCTATGGTGTGCTGCGTCGCGGCCGCATCGCACGCGGCCCGTGTTGTGAAGATCGGGCGTTCATCCACCCCGTTCGCGTCCGCAAGTTTAGCGTACTCGTGCGCGGTATCCGGCAGGTTTAGCGGTCGTCGGCGCGAAATGCGTCGCGTAGCCAGATCAGCCGACCTGCTTCGAACGCAACGACGTCGAACCGGCAGGCGGGCATCTCGCCGTTCTGGTGCACTAAACGAGTCGCCAGAAAAAACTGCGCGGCGCGCAACAGCCGCTGCCGCTTGTGCCAACCGACGCTCGCCGCTGCACCGCCGTAGCGGCGCTGCGCACGCGCCCTCACTTCGACGAATACGAGCGTGTCGTCGCGATCGCGCATCACGAGATCGATCTCGCCGCCGCGGCACACGACGTTGCGTGCCACGAAGCGCAACCGTTGATGCTGCAGGAACACCAGCGCATGTGCTTCAAATGCCGCACCGACGAGCTTCGACCCGCGCTGCCGCGGAAAGTTGTCGCCGGTGGACTGAACCCGTGCGGGCGTGGGCGCGCTCGCGCTCGCGACGCGGTCCGGGGCGCGCGTGGCTGCGTGGCACAATGGCGGCCTTGCTTCATCTGTCTGCGGGTTCCGTCTCATGACTCCTCTCTCCGAACTCGCGCAAGGGCAGCAGTACCCCGCCCCTGCGCTCTATGTCGTGGCGACGCCGATCGGCAACGTCGCCGACATCACGTTGCGCGCATTGCACGTGCTCGGACTCGCTGACCGCATCGCCGCCGAAGACACCCGCAACACCGGCCAGCTGCTCGCGCGCTACGGCATCTCAAAGCCGCTCGTCGCCGTGCATCAGCACAACGAACGGGCCGCGGCGCAACGCATCGTCGAATACCTGCAGGCCGGCGAACGCGTCGCCTACGTGTCCGATGCCGGGACGCCGGGCATTTCCGACCCCGGCGCGAAACTCGTCGAAGCGGCGCGCGAGGCGGGCTTCCCGGTCGTTCCGCTGCCCGGCGCCAGCGCGCTCGCCACCGCGTTGAGCGCAGCCGGCGACTGGGCCGAGACGTTCTCGTTTCTTGGTTTCCTGCCGCCCAAGGCAAAGCAACGCGCGACGATGCTGCAGCCGCTCGCAGGACATCCGTACGCGATGGTGTTCTACGAAGCACCGCACCGCATTCTCGAAACCGTGTCGGCGCTCGCCGAGGCGTTCGGCGGCACGCGGCGCATGCTGATCGCCCGTGAGCTGACGAAGTTACACGAGGCATTGCACGTGAGCACCCTGGCCGATGGACCAGCATGGCTCGCCGCCGATCCAAACCGGCAACGCGGCGAATTCGTACTGGTGGTCGAGGGGATGACAGCGCAGGCAACCGGCGAAGCGGATCACGACACGCTGCTGGGCCTGCTGCTGGAGGAACTGTCGGTGAGCAGTGCCGCGCGCGTGGCGGCTTCGATCACCGGTACATCGCGCAACGCGCTCTATACGCGCGCACTCGCGCTCAAGAAAGACTGAAGGGCCGCGAGAGGCGGCCCTTCAGGGAGACATCTGGCGACCACGAGGCAACTCGGTAGTTGCCCGCGATCCCACGTTCCAGCTTATTTCGGCGAATTCGCCGCCAGTATTTCGTTGCGTGCGGCTCTCGCTTCCTGCTGCGACAGACCTTCGATCTTCACGCGCGCCGTACCGGCGTGCTGCAGGTCCAGTTCGAGCGCAGCTGCGTAGGACAGGTCGATCACCCGGCCGCGCGCGTACGGCCCACGGTCGTTGATGCGCACGATCACAGAACGCGTTGTGGTCGGGTTCGTCACGCGCACATACGAGCCCATCGGCAGCGTGCGGTGCGCGGCGGTCAGCGCGTGCATGTTGTAGCGCTCGCCGCTCGCGGTACGGCGGCCGTGGAAACGCGGGCCGTACCAGGAAGCGCGACCGGTCTGCTGGAAATCCGAGACATCCGGTCCGCCTTCGGTCAGCGGTTCGGCATCGGCAAGCGACTTGTCGCCCGCCTTCGCGTCGGCGCCGGAAGCCGGCCCACCGAACGCGGCGCCGTAAGCGACCGGCGCGGTCAGGTCACTGCCTGCATGCGCACTCCGGGTGCTGAGCGGCGTGTTGCTTGCCTGATCGGCGGGGCCAGGAGGCATCGCGCACCCCGCCAGCACAAAAAAGGCAAAAAAACTCCCGATACGTCGGGGCAACCGAGTTTTCATAAACGTGCATTCACATTGTCGAGCCGCATCACGCGATAGCTGCGTGTTGCATGCGACTCCGGCGGCAAGGCAAAAGCCAACGCCTGCGCGAGGCGCAGAACGTCGTAGCCCGGATGCGGCAATTTCTGCCGCTACCGCACGGTTAGTTTTCACGTCTGGCGCAACCTGTCCCCGGCAGCCTGACCAGACCCCACATGCCGCCATCGAACGTGGCAAACACGTTCTTGAGCGCCGACAACCTTGGCGCCCAGGAACAGCGGCGTAGGCCCCACCCAGCGTCACGGCAGCTAGGCCGTAGCAGGCGCGTGGCACCTGGCTGGGTAAGACGTGTGCATCGAAACCTGTCGATGCTGGATTTGCCGTCGACAACCGACGGCACTTGCTTGACGGCGCCCGCTCGTCCTTTCAGATCAGGGTTCGGGTCGCCCAGTGGCGGCACGGTTTCCCGTGCACAAGGTCGCCATTATACCCAAAACACATCGGCGCCCTCCCAAACGAGGGATAACCCCATGAATCTTTACTGAATTTTTATCTACGACGCGAAAAACGCGCCTGCTGCGCCGACCTCTTGCGACAACCGGCGCGGGCACGGAGCGGCCGGTACAATCGCAGTTTTAGAGCCGCGCGTACGCCATGAAAGTCACCTTGATACCGGTCACCCCGTTCCAGCAGAACTGCTCGTTACTCGTCTGCGAGGCAACCGGCCGCGCAGCCGTCGTCGATCCCGGCGGCGACCTCGAGATCATCCAGGGTGAAGTCGCGCGGCAGGCGGTCACGGTGGAAAAGGTGCTGCTCACGCACGGCCATATCGATCACTGCGCCGGCGCGAAAACACTCGCGGGGCACTACGGCGTACCGATCGAAGGTCCGCATCCGGACGAGCGCTTCTGGCTCGACAAGCTGCCCGATCAGAGCACCCGCTTCGGCTTCCCGGCCGCTGAAGCATTCGAACCGGACCGCTGGCTGCATGACGGCGACACCGCAAAGTTCGGCGACGAACAGTTCGAGGTGTATCACTGCCCCGGCCATACGCCCGGCCACATCGTGTTCTTCAGCCGCACGCACCGGCTTGCGCTGGTCGGCGACGTGCTGTTCGCCGGCTCGATCGGACGCACCGACTTTCCGCGCGGCAACCACGCCGACCTGATCCGCTCGATCCGCGAAAAGCTCTGGCCGCTCGGCGACGACGTGACCTTCGTGCCGGGCCACGGTCCCACTTCGACGTTCGGCGCGGAGCGCCAGTCCAATCCGTATGTGGCGGACGGAGTCGGCGCATGAGCGAGGAAATCTACGTCAGCACCGACGTCGAAGCCGACGGCCCGATTCCCGGCCCGCACTCGATGCTGAGCTTCGCTTCCGCCGCCTACACCGCGGACAAGCGTCTCGTCGCCACCTTCTCGGCCAACCTCGAGCTGCTGGAGGGGGCCACGCCGCATCCAGTGCAGGAAGCGTGGTGGAAGACACAGCCGGAAGCGTGGGCCGCCTGCCGGCTCGACCTGCAACAGCCGCAAGCCGCGCTGAACAAGTACGTCGAATGGGTCGAGGCGCTGCCGGGCAAGCCGGTCTTCGTCGCGATGCCGGCGGGCTTCGATTTCACGTTCATGTTCTGGTACATGATGCGGTTCGCCGGCCGCTGTCCGTTCTCCTGGTCCGCGCTCGACATCAAGACGCTCGCGTTCGCGATGACGGGCTTGCCGTATCGCAAGTGCATCAAGCCGCGGCTGCCGAAACACTGGTTCGACGATCACCCGCATACGCACGTCGCACTCGACGACGCAATCGAGCAGGGTGCGTTGTTCTGCAACATGCTCGCCGAGCTACGTGCGTCGCAGGCCGCCGGCGCCACAGCCGCTGTCGCAAACGGCAGCGCGGACACTGATGGGGACGGCTCAGCACAAAAAGCCGCTGAGCGCGGCGCAAATTAGGGAATCTCCCTCATAACTGCCGGTATACATTGCGCTTCGTTTTCGCGGCCTCTACCATTTGGCTATACCGCGACGCACACGGAGGCGCAGTTGACACTCGATACGTTCTCTCAAAAGATCCTGCGTCTGCTGCAGCTGGACGCGCGCCGCTCGGTCCAGGAAATCTCCGATCAGGTCGGCTTGTCCAGTACGCCGTGCTGGCGGCGGATCAAGGACATGGAGCAATCGGGCGTGATCCAGCGCTATACAGCGTTGCTCGATCGGGAGAAGCTGGGGCTCCATGTCTGCGCGCTCGCGCACATCCACCTGACCCGGCACACGGAAGGCGGCGTCGAGCAGTTCGAGCGGGAAATCGCTACCTGCCCGGAAGTGACCGAGTGCTACAGCACGACCGGCGAGTCCGACTACATCCTCAAAATCGTCGCGCCGGATATCAAGGCCTACGACGCGTTCCTGCACGAACGCATCTTCAAGATTCCCGCCGTCGCGCAGGTTCGTACGAGCGTCGTGCTGCGGGAGATCAAGTTCGATACGCAGTTGCCGCTGTAAAGCTGGGGGACGTTTTCATCAGGCGACGTCGCGATGTTCACGCGCCAGTTTGCTCTGCGGCTCTGACAAAACCGTTGCTTTTAGCACGCTCAATCGTCGCGCACCCAGGCGCCGCTGTAGCTCCACGCGATCGATGCCGGCCAGCCAGGCCGCGTCGCCTTCGCTGCGGCCTTCCTCGCCAAGGTCCGGCGACGGCCGCAAAACCAGTTCGACATCGAGCCCACTGCTCAGATAGTGCAGATTGACCGCCTCGATAGCGACACCATGCCCGTCAAGCGCCGCGTTCAGTTCGCTAACGATGCGCTCGCGCGGCGGCAGATCGACGGGCGGCCGTGCGAGCGTGTCGTTCTCGGGGTCGACGTGAATCAGCGCGTCGAGCACGCGCGTGTCGGTCAACAGGCGCGCCCGCGCCGACTCGGCGATGAAATGCCCTTCCGATACGGAAATCAGCGGGTCGACGAGGATATGCGCGTCGACGAGCGCGAAGTCGCCCATCTTGCGGGTACGCAGTTCATGTACGTCGCGCACGCCGGGTGTGGCCAGCAACAAGGTGCGCAGACCGGTGGACGCCGCTTCGTCGAGCGCGCGGTCGGACAGGTCCTGCAGTGCGTCCCAGCCGAACACCCAGCCCATGCGCGCCACCATGAAGCCGACGATCGCCGCCGCGATCGGATCGAGCAGCCGCACACCCGCCAGACTGCCGATAATGCCGAGCGCCACCACCAGCGACGACGCCGCATCCGACCTTGCATGCCATGCGTTCGCGATCAGCATGGCGGAGCGCACACGTTGCGCCTCGCGCAGCATGTAGCGGAACAGCGCCTCCTTCGACACAAGTACAAGCACCGCCACGACCAGCGCGCTCAAATGAACGGCCGGAATCGCCTCGGGATCGGCGAGCCGGGTACCCGCGCGCCAGAGCATGCCGACGCCCACGGCGATTAGCAGCGCGCCGAGAAACAGCGACGCGACCGTTTCATAGCGACTATGGCCGTAGTTGTGATCCGCGTCGGGTTGCGCACCGCTATGGCGATTCGCAATCAACACGACAAAGTCGGATACGAGATCCGATAGTGAATGAACACCGTCGGCAATCAACGCCTGGGAATGCGCCAAAACTCCGACAATTAATTGCAATGCGCTCAATATCGCATTGAGCACGATACTCACAACAGTGGTTTTACGCGCGACCCGATGTTTCTCGCCGGATTGTGCGATAGCGGCTGCAGGCATAAAAATGAAAGCAAACTGGCGGTTGACGGTAACCGTCATTCTACCCGCGAGGCATCGCGAAAGATGCCTGATCGCTCGAAAATACCCTTTTAAATCAGCCGCTTACTGGAACACGAAGCATTCGTATTCAAGCCCTCATCACGTTCTGTCGCAGCGCCATCCGCAGTGCAACCGACCGACGATAAAAAACCGCGCTCCTTGCGGATAACGCGGTTTTATTGATGCTTCGCACCGTGAGGTGCGAACGGGCATTATTTCTGGATAAGAAACTTCTCGCGATCCAATCCTGCGATCCACCGCGGCGGTTTGCCGCGGCCCGACCATGTACTGCCGCTATCCGGGTCGCGATACTTCGGCGCAACGCCTGCCCGCGGGCGGCCAGCCTTGGCGTGCTTGCCGCGACCGCCACCGAGTTCGGCCAGGGTAATACCGTAGTCGGTCATTTTCTGCTTGATCTCGTTCAGCACTTCGGCATATTCGCGTGCCTTGGCTTCTTCGATCTGCTTTTCCAGCTTCTCTCGCTGAGCGAGAAGGTCCTTGTAGGAAGACATAGTTTGCCTTGTGGTTTGGATAAATGGCTGCCGATCTTAAGCGGGCTTGCCGTTTGAAGGTTGTCGTGCCTCGGAATTTGCAGGCGAGATTAACACAAAATCGAAAGAGGGGAAAAGATCGCTTTCCGAAATTAATTATCTTTTGTTTCAAAGTGCTTCGACGAGTACTGAGACGATGTTAAGAAACTTTCATTTCGGTAGATTCTTCGTTCATGCAAACCGACTGCATATTTCAGATAATTGGATTATCAACTCCCAAACCATGAAAATTAATTTGCCATTTATGCCTCAACTTTTCACGGCATGAGAGTTTGTGAGCGATGAGACGCAACAAAATGGGAAATTGCTTCACTTCGGACGAAATAAACAGAATGCTCTGTCCAGTCATCGCAATATTCAGGAGAGATGTCGCTCGATACAGTCGGCCAATGCGGCATGCAACGCATCTGAATCGCATTTCGGCACATCGAACATGAAGCGGGTCCGCTCGCCGGCGATTTTCAGATCCGCGCCGTAGCGATCGACGCCCGCCAGTACCAGACTGTCGACGCGCTTCGGGTGAGCGTCGAAAAAATCGGCGAGAGCGGCTTCCTCGTCGAGGGCAAGCGGCTCGAGGGGATCGAGATCCTGTGCGTCGAGCCAGCCCATCGCGCCGAATCCTCCTATATAGCGCAGCCGGTCGACGTTCATCGTCCAGAACGAAAAGTCGCCGAGTGCCAGATAGCGGGCAGCGTCCGGGTGATAGCGCAGATAGCGGCGCACCGACGTTTCATCGGGTTCGACCGGCTCGAACGCACCTAACAAGGTGACGCGCTGGCCGTTCAGCACGTCGCCGTCGGGCGCGTGGGCGACCAGGAATCCGGCGCGCGGATCGGCATGCAGGTTGCGCGTGTGTTCGGCGAGACGACTCACGAGGATGGTCGGGCGATGCCGCAAATCCGGCGCAAACGGCAGGACCGACGGATATGGGAAACCTTGCGGCTCGCGCGCATGGGTGGCCAGCGTACCGACAGCGGCCTGGTGCAGCAGATGCAGCGGAGCGTGAGCGGGAATGTTCAAGTACGCGGTCCTCGGTGGGCGGAGGCGGGCGGCTTGCTGGGCCGGCCTGTTCAGACGTCCATATTAGTTCAGGCGGCTCCGCCATAAGACTCACCTGGGCAGATAGAATCTGACGTTCGCTTTCAGCGCGCTTACCTCGCGGTTTCCTCGCGGTTTCCTTTCTGTCCCGCGCGCCTGCTTCCCGCCAACGCAACGAGCTTCCCGTGTCCGATCGACCCTCCGATTTCCCCGCGCTCCCCGCCGCCCACAGCGCACTCCCCGCTGCCGAGCGCAACCGGGCCCGCAACGCCACGATGGCGTTGTTCTTCATCGCCGGGATGATGTACGCGTCGTGGGGAGTCCATGTGCCGACGGTGCGCGACCGCTTCCATCTGAACCCGGCACTGCTCTCGTTCGCGCTGCTGGCGGTGGCGGTCGGCTCGATTGCCGCGATGGCGACCAACGGACCGTGGATCGCCCGCGTCGGCTCGCGCCGTGCGTGCTTCGCTGGCGGCCTGACGATGTCGGTGTGCGCGGCGCTGATTCTGATCGTTCCTTCTTACTGGCTGTTGCTCGTCGTGCTGGCTGTCTTCGGTATGGGCATGGCGACGCTCGATGTGGCGATGAACGCGGAAGCGAGCGCCGTCGAAATCGCGCTGGGACGCCCGATCATGTCGACACTGCACGGCATGTTCAGCGTCGGCGGAATGGCCGGTGCGGCTGCAGGTGGGGCGCTGATGTCGCGCGGCATGGCGCCGCCCGTGCATCTCGCGCTTGCCGCGGCGGTGAGCGCACTGGTGCTGGTGGTTGCGTGTCCCTCGGTCCTGCCTCATGTGCCGCACGCCGAGCATCCGGACGCCCACACGCCGCGGGCCAATCGCTGGCGCTCGCCGGCGCTGTGGGCGCTCGGTATCTTCGCGCTGATCGCACTGATCGCCGAGGGCGCGATGTACGACTGGGCGACCGTCTATATGCGCGACATCGTGATCGCGACCCCTGCGGTGGCGAGCGCGGCCTACGCCGCGTTTTCTGGCGGCATGGCCGCCGCGCGGTTCGGCGGCGACGCCGTGCGGGCGCGCTTCGGGGCGCCGCAACTGGTCATGGCGAGCGCATCGCTGGCGTTCGTCGGTATGGTCGGCGCGCTCCTGTTGCCGTATCCGGTCACGGCGCTGGCCGGCTTTACGTTGATGGGGCTGGGGCTCGCTAACATGATGCCGGTGCTTTTTGCGGCGGCCGCGCGCGTCAAGGGCATTCATGCAGCCGAAGGCCTCGCGCATGTTGCCGGGCTCGCCTATTTCGGCATGCTGCTGGGGCCGGTGATCATCGGCGGCATCGCGCAGGTAACGAGCCTGCCGATCGGGCTGTCGGTCGTGGCGCTGTGCGCGGCACTCATCGCGATAGCCGGTCCGAGGGTGCTGCGGCGGCTAAAAATCTGACGGGGTAAACGCTAACGCCCTCGCGAGTCGCCGCAAATCGATCGCGCTTCGTCACGGTTACATCCCGGTTCAGGGCAGCACGCGCGTTACGTTACGCGCGGCTCAATCGAACGTTTGTTCCACACCACATCGCCGCGGCCACGAGCTTGTACCGTCGCGGCTGGCGCCCGCTTTCCCTTGATGCAGCTTGCTTAGCCGGCATCGCTCGATTCCGGACGAAATTGGCATAAGGTTTGCAGTTGACTCCCCACCAAGCTCTTTACGAGGGGAGGCAAACATGAAACGCCAATTTAAAATGACAGCAGTCGCTTTTTGCGTAACTTCAATGATCGCCCTGACGGGTTGCGGCTCGGCCGTCACCAAGCCAGGGGGCATCGGCGGCGGCGGGAACGGTGGCACAACGCCGACGCCCACTCCGACGCCAACACCTACACCGACACCCACGCCGACGCCTACTCCGACGCCGACGCCCACACCGACTCCGACACCCACGCCAACGCCTAGCGCCAACGCGGTCGGCAATGTCGTCCAGAAGACCAGCAACGTCATCACCGCCGCCGGCCAGACCGTTTCGGCGATTGGCAGCCAGATCGGCACCACGCCGATCCCCGGTGCCAACCCCGCGACCACTGCCGCGCTCGGCAACGTCGTCTCCAACCTCGGCGCCGGTGTCACCGCGCTCGGCACGGGCGCGGCCAATGGCCTGGGCCAGCTCGGCAAGGGCGGCAATCCGCTCGGCGTGACGCTTGCGAGTTCGGGCAACGTCGTCTACGACGCCGGACAGGCTGTTAATAATGTCGGCCAGCTTGTTACCAGCCTTGGGACCGGACCTACCGCACCGCTGAGTCCGCTTACGACTCCGCTGGGTGGCGTGGTGTCCACCGTCGGCAATGCGGTTAGCGGTCTCGGTACCCAGCTCGGCACCGCGATCTCCACCGGGCCGATCCAGCAGGTCACGCAGGCTGTCAGCTCGGCGATCACGCCGATTACCTCGACCGTCTCGGCGACCACTCAAACGATTGGCGATGCAACGGGTCTGGGGGCGCCGCTCAACGGCCTGCTCTCGACCATTGGCCATGGTCTGGATTCGGCCGGCAGCACGATCAGCGGAGCAACCGGCAATCCGATCGGTCAGAACCTCGGCAACATCGTCACCAAGGTCGGCGACACCGTTACCTCTGCGGGCGGTCTGCTGACCGCCGGGGGCACGGGCTCGAGCAATCCGCTCGGGCCGCTCACCGGACTGCTCGGTTCGCTGCCCGGTACGCTTACTGGCGGTCTGGGTGGCCTGGGTGGACTCGGCGGTTCCGGTACGGGTACGGGCTCCGGCTCTGGTGGTCCGCTGGCGCCTGTCACCGGGCTGCTCAACACCGTCACCGGAGCTGTTACCGGCGCGCTCGGTGGCAGCACCGGGCCGCTCGCGCCGGTTACCGGGTTGCTTACCAGCGTCACGGGAAGTTTGACTGGCGTGCTGGGCGGCATCGGCGGAACCGGTACTTCGGGATCGAATCCGCTTGCTCCTGTTACCGGGCTGCTCGGTACGGTCACCGGTGCGCTCGGCGGCGTAGCGGGCGGAGCTGGCGGTTCGGGCTCGAATCCGCTGGCGCCGGTTACCGGGCTGCTCGGATCTGTCACGGGAGCGCTCGGCGGCGTAGCGGGCGGCAGTTCGGGTTCGAATCCGCTGGCGCCTGTCACGGGACTGCTTGGGTCCGTGACCGGAGCGGTCAGTGGGGCAACGGGCGGATCGACAGGCGGCTCGAGCGGGACGGGTAGCTCGGCGGGTCTGGGCGGTCTGCTCGCGCCGGTCACCGGTCTGCTCACCTCGCTCACGGGCGGGCTGACCGGCGGCTCATCGTCATCCGGCGGTCTGCTCGGCGGACTTGGCTCGCTCGCCAGTACACCTAAGAAATAACAACAACGTCTCATCATCTCAGGGAGTGCGGCGGATCGATAATACGGTCCGCCGTTTTTTTTGTGCTGTGCTGACTGTCGAGTTGTGCCGAAGCCCGGCGGCTCTGCGTGGCGGACATCGTGCTGATCAGGCATGCGAGGTCGCTTCGCGTTACGTTACGCACCGCGTGTGGGGGTGCCTGTTCCGTGACACATCGAAGCCGGCGCTCAACGCTCTCGAACCATTGCGATCCCTTTCCCTTTATTCCACAGGCTTTGGCGGTTTGTGGCGCTTGCCGGAGAAATTGGCATAGCGCTTGCAGTTGACCCCCTATCGGTTTATTTCCGAGGGGAAAAAAGCATGAATCGCCAATTCAAAATGACGACGATCGCAATGTGCGTATCGTCACTGATCGCGCTCTCAGGGTGCGGATCGACTGTTACTAAACCGCTGGGAAGTGGCTCCGGTGGCGGAACCATCGGCACCGGCGGTGGAGGTGGTGGTACAGGTACCGGCGGTGGCGGGACGGGTACTGGCGGTGGTGGTGGGAAGACGCCGACGCCGACGCCTACCCCGACTCCGACTCCGACTCCGACTCCGACTCCGACTCCGACTCCGACGCCGACGCCGACGCCGACGCCGACGCCGACGCCTACTCCGACGCCTACTCCGACACCGACACCGACGCCTACTCCGACGCCGACGCCGACACCGACACCGACACCTACTCCGACGCCGACGCCCACTCCAACACCTACCCCGACGCCGACGCCCACTCCAACACCTACCCCGACGCCGACGCCGACGCCCACTCCGACGCCTACCCCGACGCCGACGCCCACGCCTACTCCGACGCCTACTCCGACGCCGACGCCGACGCCCACGCCTACTCCGACGCCGACACCGACGCCCACTCCGACGCCGACGCCGACGCCGACGCCCACTCCAACACCTACCCCGACGCCGACGCCGACGCCCACTCCGACGCCTACCCCGACGCCGACGCCGACGCCGACGCCGACGCCCACGCCTACTCCGACGCCTACTCCGACGCCGACGCCCACGCCTACTCCGACGCCTACTCCGACGCCGACACCGACACCGACACCTACTCCGACGCCGACGCCCACTCCAACACCTACCCCGACGCCGACGCCGACGCCCACGCCTACTCCGACGCCTACTCCGACGCCGACACCGACGCCTACTCCGACGCCGACGCCTACCCCGACGCCGACACCGACGCCCACTCCGACGCCGACGCCGACGCCGACGCCTACTCCGACGCCTAACGCCAACGCCATCGGCAACGTCGTCCAGAACACCGGCAACATCGTCACCGCGACGGGCCAGACCGTCTCGGCGATCGGCGGCCAGATCGGTCTCACGCCGATTCCCGGCGGCAACCCCGCGACGACGGCTGCGCTCGGCAACGTCGTCTCCAACCTCGGCGCCGGTGTCACTGCGCTCGGCAATGGAACGGCCAACGGTCTCGGCCAGCTCGGCAAGGCTACTGACCCGCTCGGCATCACCCTCGCCAGCTCAGGCAATGTCGTCTACGACGCCGGCCAGGCCGTCAACAACGTTGGGCAGTTAGTCACAAGCCTCGGCACTGGACCTACCGCACCGCTCAGTCCGCTCACCACGCCGCTCGGTGGGCTCGTCTCTGCAGTGGGCAACGCCGTCAGCGGTATCGGTACGCAGCTCGGTACCGCGATCTCCACCGGACCGATCCAGCAGGTCACGCAGACTGTCAGCTCGGTGATCACACCGATCACCTCGACCGTCTCGGCGACCACTCAGGCCATCGGTGACACGACTGGTCTCGGCGCGCCGCTCAATGGTCTGCTCTCGACCATCGGTCATGGTCTCGATGCCGCGGGCGCGCAGATCAGTGGAGCCACGGGCAATCCGATCGGCCAGAACCTGGGCAACGTCGTCACCAAGCTCGGTGACACGGTTACCTCGGCAGGTGGTCTGCTCACCTCCGGAGGCACGGGTTCGGGCAATCCGCTTGCGCCGCTCACCGGACTGCTCACCTCGCTGCCTGGCACGCTTACCGGCGCGCTCGGTGGTCTGGGTGGTCTGGGCGGTGGACTCGGCGGATCGGGTTCTGGCTCAGGCGGTGGACCGCTCGCGCCTGTGACCGGCCTGCTCAACACCGTCACCGGAACGCTCACGGGTGCGCTCGGTGGAAGTACCGGACCGCTCGCGCCTGTGACCGGCTTGCTCACCAACGTCACCGGGACATTGACCGGTGTACTGGGTGGCCTCGGTGGAGCAACGGGCGGCACCGGCGGAACCGGTTCGAATCCGCTGGCACCTGTCACCGGGTTGCTTGGATCTGTGACCGGCGCACTCGGTGGTGCAACCGGCGGAACGGGAAGCTCAGGCTCGAACCCGCTGGCCCCTGTCACCGGTCTGCTCGGGTCCGTGACCGGCGCACTCGGTGGCGCAACGGGTGGTTCGACCGGCGGCTCAGGCGGCACGGGAGGTTCAAGTGGAACGGGTGGGTCCAGCAGCTCCGGCGGTCTGGGCGCTCTGCTTTCGCCAGTCACGGGTCTGCTCAACTCGCTCACCGGCGGACTGACCGGCGGCTCGGGTTCCTCGACTTCCGGCGGACTGCTCGGCGGACTCGGCGCATCGACTACGCCACCCAAGAAATAACGACAGCAGCTCAACACGCCAGGGAGTACGGCGGACCGGTCACCCGGTCCGCCGTTTTTCTTTAGGGCTGCACCGACCGTCCCGCGGCACTCGCGGCCCATTCGCCCTGTATGACCGATACCGCATTCGCCGACGATACAAAGCCGCTTCGCGTTACGTTACGCACCGCGTATGCGAGCGCCTGTTCCACGACACATTGAGACTGGCAAGCTCCATCGACGGACTGCCACGATCTCTTTCCGTTGATTCCATTGGCCTCGGCGGTTTGTACCGGTTGCTGGAGAGATTGGCATAGCACTTGCAGTTGACTCCTCCACTAGATTCTTTACGAGGGGAGGCCAACATGAATCGCCAATTCAAAATGACGACGATCGCAATGTGTGTATCGTCACTGATCGCGCTGGCAGGCTGCGGATCGACCGTTACTAAACCGCTGGGCAGTGGCTCCGGTGGCGGAACCATCGGCACCGGTGGTGGTACAGGTACCGGCGGTGGCGGGACGGGTACTGGCGGTGGTGGTGGGAAGACGCCGACGCCGACGCCTACTCCGACGCCTACTCCGACGCCGACGCCTACCCCGACGCCGACGCCGACGCCGACTCCGACACCTACCCCGACGCCAACTCCCACCCCGACGCCAACTCCCACCCCGACGCCGACGCCTACTCCGACGCCAACGCCGACGCCGACTCCGACGCCTACTCCGACGCCGACACCGACGCCTACTCCGACGCCGACACCGACGCCTACTCCGACGCCGACACCGACGCCTACTCCGACGCCGACACCGACGCCTACTCCGACGCCTACTCCGACGCCTACTCCGACGCCTACTCCGACGCCTACTCCGACGCCGACGCCGACGCCGACACCGACGCCGACGCCTACCCCGACGCCGACGCCCACTCCGACGCCTACGCCTACGCCGACGCCTAACGCCAACGCCATCGGCAACGTCGTCCAGAACACCGGCAACATCGTCACCGCGACTGGCCAGACTGTCTCCGCGATCGGCGGCCAGATCGGTCTCACGCCGATTCCCGGCGGCAACCCCGCGACGACGGCTGCGCTCGGCAACGTCGTCTCCAACCTCGGCGCCGGTGTCACTGCGCTCGGCAATGGAACGGCCAACGGTCTCGGCCAGCTCGGCAAGGCTACTGACCCGCTCGGCATCACCCTCGCCAGCTCAGGCAATGTCGTCTACGACGCCGGCCAGGCCGTCAACAACGTTGGGCAGTTAGTCACAAGCCTCGGCACTGGACCTACCGCACCGCTCAGTCCGCTCACCACGCCGCTCGGTGGGCTCGTCTCTGCAGTGGGCAACGCCGTCAGCGGTATCGGTACGCAGCTCGGTACCGCGATCTCCACCGGACCGATCCAGCAGGTCACGCAGACTGTCAGCTCGGTGATCACACCGATCACCTCGACCGTCTCGGCGACCACTCAGGCCATCGGTGACACGACTGGTCTCGGCGCGCCGCTCAATGGTCTGCTCTCGACCATCGGTCATGGTCTCGATGCCGCGGGCGCGCAGATCAGTGGAGCCACGGGCAATCCGATCGGCCAGAACCTGGGCAACGTCGTCACCAAGCTCGGTGACACGGTTACCTCGGCAGGTGGTCTGCTCACCTCCGGAGGCACGGGTTCGGGCAATCCGCTTGCGCCGCTCACCGGACTGCTCACCTCGCTGCCTGGCACGCTTACCGGCGCGCTCGGTGGTCTGGGTGGTCTGGGCGGTGGACTCGGCGGATCGGGTTCTGGCTCAGGCGGTGGACCGCTCGCGCCTGTGACCGGCCTGCTCAACACCGTCACCGGAACGCTCACGGGTGCGCTCGGTGGAAGTACCGGACCGCTCGCGCCTGTGACCGGCTTGCTCACCAACGTCACCGGGACATTGACCGGTGTACTGGGTGGCCTCGGTGGAGCAACGGGCGGCACCGGCGGAACCGGTTCGAATCCGCTGGCACCTGTCACCGGGTTGCTTGGATCTGTGACCGGCGCACTCGGTGGTGCAACCGGCGGAACGGGAAGCTCAGGCTCGAACCCGCTGGCCCCTGTCACCGGTCTGCTCGGGTCCGTGACCGGCGCACTCGGTGGCGCAACGGGTGGTTCGACCGGCGGCTCAGGCGGCACGGGAGGTTCAAGTGGAACGGGTGGGTCCAGCAGCTCCGGCGGTCTGGGCGCTCTGCTTTCGCCGGTTACCGGGTTGCTCAACTCGCTCACCGGTGGACTGACCGGCGGCTCGGGCTCCTCGTCATCCGGTGGACTGCTCGGTGGACTCGGATCGCTCGGCACGACGCCGAAGAAATAACGGCAACGTATCAACACATCAGGAAGCAAGGCGGACCGGTCACCCGGTCCGCTTTTTTTTGCGAGCGTCGCTGATTGCTCTACGGCGCTGAAGCTCGACAGTTCCAGTTCTGCATGACAAGGCAAGCGCCGCATTCCCCAGGGACGCGAAACCGTTGCGCGTTACGTTACGCATCGCATACACGGCGGCCTGTTCCACGACACATTGCGGCCGGCGAGCCGAATCGACGGACTGTCGCGATCTCTTTCCGTTGATTCCATTGGCCTCGGCGGTTTGTACCGGTTGCTGGAGAGATTGGCATAGCGCTTGCAGTTGACTCTTCCACTAGATTCTTTACGAGGGGAGCCCAACATGAATCGCCAAATCAAAATGACGACGATCGCAATGTGTGTATCGTCACTGATCGCGCTGGCAGGCTGCGGATCGACCGTTACTAAACCAGGTGGTGCAGGAAGTGGCTCCGGTGGCGGAACCATCGGCACCGGAGGTGGGGGTGGAGGCGGAGGAACGCCTACGCCTACTCCGACACCCACGCCGACGCCTACGCCTACGCCCACTCCGACGCCCACTCCGACGCCTACCCCGACGCCGACGCCGACGCCTACTCCGACGCCGACGCCGACGCCTACTCCGACGCCGACGCCCACCCCGACACCGACTCCTACGCCGACGCCGACTCCTACGCCGACTCCTACGCCGACGCCCACACCGACTCCGACACCTACCCCGACACCTAGCGCCAACGCCATCGGCACCGTCGTCCAGAAGACCGGCAACATCGTCACCGCGACTGGCCAGACGGTTTCCGCGATCGGTAGCCAGATCGGACTCACGCCGATTCCTGGCGGCAACCCCGCGACGACCGCTGCGCTCGGCAACGTCGTCTCCAACCTCGGCGCCGGTGTGACCGCGCTCGGTAATGGAACGGCCAACGGTCTCGGCCAGCTCGGCAAGGCTACTGACCCGCTCGGCATCACCCTCGCCAGTTCAGGCAATGTCGTCTATGACGCCGGACAGGCCGTCAACAACGTTGGACAACTGGTCACGAGCCTCGGTACTGGACCTACCGCACCGCTGAGCCCGCTCACGACTCCGCTCGGTGGCGTTGTGTCGACCATCGGCAATGCCGTCAGCGGTCTCGGTACGCAGCTTGGCACCGCGATCTCCACCGGGCCGATCCAGCAGGTCACGCAGGCCGTCAGCTCGGCGATCACGCCGATCACTTCGACCGTCTCGGCGACCACCCAAACGATCGGCGATGCGACCGGTCTCGGCGCACCGCTCAACGGCCTGCTCTCGACCATCGGCCATGGTCTGGATTCCGCCGGCAGCGCGATCAGCGGGGCAACCGGCAACCCGATCGGTCAGAACCTCGGCAACATCGTCACCAAGGTCGGCGACACCGTCACCTCGGCAGGTGGCTTGCTGACCTCTGGAAGCGCGAGCTCGGGCAATCCGCTTGCGCCGCTCACCGGCCTGCTCACCTCGCTGCCCGGTACGCTTACCGGCACGCTCGGCGGGCTGGGTGGTCTGGGCGGTGGACTCGGCGGATCGGGTTCTGGCTCAGGCGGTGGACCGCTCGCGCCAGTGACCGGCCTGCTCAACACCGTCACCGGAACGCTCACCGGCGCACTGGGCGGCAGCACGGGTCCGCTCGCGCCTGTCACCGGTCTGCTCACTAACGTCACCGGAAGTTTGACTGGCGTGCTAGGCGGTCTCGGTGGGGCTACCGGAGGAACCGGCGGGACCGGGTCGAATCCGCTGGCACCTGTCACCGGTCTGCTTGGATCCGTGACCGGCGCACTCGGTGGCGCGACTGGCGGAACGGGAAGCTCGGGTTCGAACCCGCTCGCCCCCGTTACAGGTCTGCTCGGTTCCGTGACGGGCGCACTCGGTGGCGCAACGGGCGGAACAACCGGCGGCTCCAGTGGAACGGGTGGTTCAAGTGGCTCGGGCGGCCTGGGCGGTCTGCTCGCACCGGTGACCGGCCTGCTCAATTCGCTCACCGGCGGACTGACCGGCGGCTCGAGTACTTCGTCTTCCGGCGGCCTGCTCGGCGGACTCGGTTCGCTCGGCACGACACCCAAGAAGTAACGGCAACGTATCAACACTGCAGAAAGCACGGCGGACCGCTAACAACGGTCCGCCGTTTTCTTGAAGCGTCGCTATCGCCCAGCCAGACCCGCTACGCGACTCACAGCTCGTGATACGTCTCGTACGTCCTGCCGAAGTCATTACGTTCGAGGAAGTTCGTGAACGTCATCGTCACCGACGCGTCCAGCCCTTCGACGTAGTGCCACCAGCCGATCGGCAGGAACAACAGATCGCCGGGCTCGAGCGTACATTCGATCAGCTGCGCGTTCTGCAATGCCGGGAAACGTGTGAAGTCGACCGCACTGCCGTCCACCTGCGAGTAGCAATGCAGATGGTTATACATATGCGGCGTATCGCACAGCGGCACCAGCTTCACCTGCTTGCGGCCGATCACCTGCGCCATGAAATTGTTGGTCAGATCGTGATGGAACGGCGTCTTCGTACCGGTCGGCCCAAACCAGAAAAAGCCCTTATCCGGCGACTCCGCATCGAGATACGCGCGAATCGGCTCGACGTCCGACCATAAGTCCACCAACGCTTCACGATTGTGCGAGTTGTTGTTCGCCGTCATGTAGAAATCGTTGGTGCGGCCGCTGCGCTCGATCAGATCGACGTAGTCGCGAAAGCGCATCATGCGCTTGAGCTTCGGTTGATTGACCTCGTAGTTGGCATCGGCTTCGCGGCCGAACTGCACCTCGACCTCGCAATCGCCACAACGCTCGCGGAAGTAGTCGAAGCTCCACTTCGTGCGCGCGGGCCACGTATCGAACGTGCCGGTGATGATCACCGGCCGGTTCTGAAAGTAGTACTGCTCGAAGAATTCGTCGTGGGTCAATTTCTCGCGGCGCTCCACCGTGCCGCCATTCGCGCGCAGCCGGTTCAGCGTGCCGTACACCGACAGCATCCATTCGCGTTTTCGCAAACGATTGCGCAGTCGCGTACTGCCTAGCAGATAGGGACTCGCCAGCGCGGCCTGTACTTCGCGCGCGGCGTCTTCCGCGGCGAAGTCGTGTGAAACGAGCGCGGCCTGAAGTGCATCGGGCGGAACGTCGAGCAACAGGTTCTCGGCAATCCACCGACGCCATTCGTCGTCGATCGGGCGTGTCATTGCAGCCTCTCAGTCAGGTTGTTGTTCTGACGATAGCGTCTCACGCCGCCCACCAAAAGAAAAGGCACCCGGGGGTTTAACCCGGGTGCCTTTTTCGTGCTGCTTCGATGCCGCGCGACAGGTTCGACCCGCCGCCCGGCAACGTCGGGAATTACATCTTCACGACGTCAAGCACGGACTTCTTGCCGTTCTTGTAGTTGTACAGCGAGATCACGCCGTGCTGCAGGTCGCCTTTCGAATCGAACGTCGTTTCGCCAATCACGCCCTTGTAGTCGGTCGCAGGCATTGCAGCCAGGATCTTCGCCGGATCGGTCGAGTTAGCACGCTTCATTGCATCGACGATGATGTACACAGCGTCATACGTGAACGGTGCGTAGATCTGGATCGGCTGGCCGAAACGCTTTTCGTACTTCGCTTCGAACGCCTTGCCGCCCGCCATCTTTTCGAGCGCCATACCGGCTTCCGAGCAGACGATGTTGTCGGTAGCGTCGCCGGCGAGATCGGACAGCTTGTCGGTACACACACCGTCGCCTGCCAGCACCTTCGAGCGCAGGCCGAGCTGCTTGGCCTGTTTAGCGAACGGACCGCCGGTGGCATCCATACCGCCGTACATGATCGCGTCGGGGTTTTCGCCCTTGATCTTCGTCAGAATCGCGCGGAAGTCGACGGCCTTGTCGTTGGTCGCGTCATGCGACATCACGTTCAGGCCGAGCGCCTTGGCTTTCTTCTCGAATTCGTTTGCGAGACCCTGGCCGTAGGCGGTCGAATCGTCGACGATCGCGACGCTCTTCACCTTCAACTGGTTTGCTGCGTAGTTCGCGAGTGCCGGACCTTGCTGCGCATCGGTCGCGACCACGCGGTACGTCGTCTTGAAGCCCTGTTGCGTGTAAGCCGGGTTCGTTGCCGACGGCGAGATCTGCACGATGCCTGCATCGCTATAGATCTTCGAAGCCGGAATCGAGGTACCGGAGTTCAGGTGGCCCACCACAGCGACGACCTTGTCGTCGACGAGCTTCTGTGCAACCTGAGTACCGGTGCGCGGGTCAGCTGCGTCGTCTTGTGCGTCGAGTTGCAGCGTGACCTTCTGGCCGCCGATCGTGAGCCCCTTCGCGTTGATTTCTTCTACCGCGAGGCGTGCACCGTTTTCGTTGTCCTTGCCCAGGTGGGCAATGCCGCCGGTCAGCGGTGCGACGTGACCGATCTTGACGACCTCGTCCGCCACCGCGGTCGTTGCCATCGTAGCGAACAGCATGGCCGCAGCGCTGATCGGCAACAGCTTTTGAAGCTTGATATTCATGTAAGTCTCCAGTTTCGGTCCCATAAGCAACGTAATCGCCCTGTGCCCCCGCTCCATCCCTGCTTGTCCCGTGGACGATCACGCCGGATGCATCGTTCATGCACTTGGCCAGCACGTGTGTCGACCTGTTTGTGACAGGTGCCTACCCGTACTTGCGCGCAAGTGTAGGCGATCAAATTAATTTAGGGGATTTTTTTGGGAAACTGGGATCACTACCAATAGCGCTTATTCGATAAGCGCCCACGTAGAAACCCCAGTGATACACGGAAAGCACCAGCCCATGCGGGTTTCCGCCAGGTACCCGGTGCGCCGGATGCTCCGCCAACAGTCCAGCTAAAGATAGAGACGACAATACCGTTAATAGTTTGAATAGCCATTGCAAACACAAGAACAATTGATGAAAACGAGCGCGTGAGTGCGGTGCACTTCAATGGCGGGATGCCGGGATGTCGACAGTGCCAAAAAACGAATAAGCGAGATCGTTTCAATCCGCTTACGGGCACGACGGGGCGCATCGCGATCGGCCGGGCGCCCGCACTGCAAGGCCGTTCTTTTGATGGCACACTGACCAGCCCCGACATCAACCGCTTTTGTTCCAGGAGAACAGTGTGAGCACGACTTCGCGATGGATCGACATTCCGGCCGGCGCCGACAGCTTCGAAGGTTATCTGGCGCTGCCGCAGAGCGGCAAGGGACCGGCGGTCATCATCATTCAGGAAATCTTCGGCGTGAACAGCCACATCCGCACGGTGGCCGATCAGTACGCGGCCGACGGCTATGTCGCGTTTGCGCCGGACATCTTCTGGCGCACGCAACCGCGCGTCGAGCTGACTTATGCCGGCTCGGACCGCGATAAAGGTATCGAACTGATGCAGAAGACCGATGTCGGTCTCGCGGTCGCTGATATCGGCGCAAGCGCTGCGGCGCTGCGCGCGCGGCCTGAAGTGACCGGCAAGATTGCGGCGATCGGCTATTGCTTCGGCGGCCGGCTCGCTTACCTCGCAGCAGCGCAGGGCACGGTCGACGCAGCGGTCGCGTATTACGGCGGCGGCATCCAGAACGCGCTCGACGAAGCTTCGAAGATCAAGGTACCGATCCTGTTCCACTACGCCGAACTCGATCACGGCATTCCGTTGTCGGCGGTCGGTGAAGTGAAAGAGCGTTTCGCCGGTCGCGACGACGCCGAATTCCATGTGTATGCCGGCGCGGACCACGGCTTCAACTGTACCGACCGCGCGTCGTACAACCAGCATGCGTCGGCGCTTGCGCACGGCCGCACGCTGACGTTCCTCGGCGAACGGTTGTAAAGCCCGCGTGCAAGCGGACTACCTCGCGCACGACGCAACCGGCCTCGCCGAACTGATCCGCACGCGCGAAGCCAGCGCGCGCGAGTTGCTCGACATCGCCATCGCGCGTGCCGAGGCAGTCAATCCGGCGATCAATGCGATCGTCCTGAAGGACTACGACGCGGCGCGTCAGCGCGCCGCGCGCCTTGAGGCGAATGGCGCCGGGCAGGGGCCGCTCGCCGGTGTGCCGTATCTGATGAAGGATCTCGGTGCGGCGATGGCGGGCTTGCGTCTGTCGATGGGTAGCCGCCACTTCCGCCACTACGTTCCGACGGAAGACGCACCGATCGTCGCGCTCACGAAAGCGGCCGGACTGAACATCTTCGGCAAGACGAATACACCCGAACTCGGCCAGATGCCGTACACGGAACCCGAACTATTCGGACCGTGCCGCAACCCGTGGAGCCTCGATCACACGCCCGGTGGATCGAGCGGTGGAGCGGCGGCGGCAGTGGCCGCGGGCATCGTGCCGCTCGCGCATGCGGCAGATGGCGGCGGTTCGATCCGCATCCCGGCATCGTGCTGCGGGTTGTTCGGACTGAAGCCGTCGCGCGGTCGCACGCCTGGAGCAGGCGATCCGCTGCCCGGCGATATGGGCATCGATCATGCAATCTCGCGCAGCGTGCGCGACAGCGCACTGCTGCTCGATCTCACATCGGGCAACGCGCACCTGCCGACGGGTGCGCCCGGCACGTTCGTCGGCGCGCTGAAGGAACCGGTCAAGCCGCTGCATATCGGCTATCTGAGCGAAGCGATGTTTGCGCCCACGCTGTCCGGCGACGTGCGCGCCTCGCTCGACGACGCGGCGCAACTGGCTGCATCGCTGGGACACCATATCGAACCTGTGTCGTCCGGCGTCGATTTCATCGCCGCACGCGATGCATTCCTCGCAGTGTGGTCGGTGATCGCAGAAGATGCCGTACTGAATGCCGAAAGTGTCTCCGGTCACAAACCGGTGAAATCGGACTTCGAAATCGCCACGTGGGCAATGGCGCACATCGGTCGCAAGTTCGGCGCGCGCACACTGGCCGGCGCACTTGAAACACAACGTCGCATCACCACCCGGGTCACCGACCTGCTGTCGCGCTATGACGTGATCCTGTGCGCGACGCTCGCGTCCGCGCCGATCAGGATCGGCGAGATGAAGCCGACATCGTGGGAGCGCCTGCAGATGCGCGCGGTCACCGCGATCCCGCTCGAACCGTTGATGCGCAAGATGCTCACGGAAGCATCGAACAAGGCGTTCGCGTGGGCCGGCTGCACGGAGCTGTTCAATATGACCGGGCATCCGGCCATGTCTGTACCGCTGTACTGGAATGCGCGCGGGTTGCCAGTCGGCGTGCAGTTCGCAGCGCGCGAGGGCGGCGAAGCGACGTTACTGCAACTCGCGGCACAACTGGAAGCGGCGCGCCCGTGGTTCGACCGGCGGCCGCCGTTAATGCCTGCGCGTGGGTGAACCTGTCGCGGTTCCGCATTCACGCCACGCGCAGCCAGCGCTGCCCTGCTGGAATCAGGCCTTCTTGTTATAGGCGCTGCACCAACCCTTGCTGGATACCTGCTTGCCACCGAACATCGGACAGGCACCCCAGGGATCGGCGGCCTTGCCCTGGTAGAAGCTGCAGTTGCCGCAATCCTGGCCGGCGGCGTACTTCGCATACTTCGCCTTGTCGACCTTGGTGGCGTCTTCCTTGTAGCCGAGCGCCTGCGCGGTCGGATCGGCTTCGGTCACTTTTGCGGCATCGGCTGCGAACGCCTGGCGGGACAACGCGAGCGTCGACGCAACGCCGATGCTCGTAATCAAAAACGTACGACGGGATGACTTCATGGGGACTCACTCCATTCTTATTGAACTGACGCCGTTCTGACGACGACGCTCCCCAAGCATAGCAACGAAGCGCCCGTGCGTGCTCGCTCAAATGACAGAGATAAACGAATCGCTACTGCGACACGCGAGCGCAGGCACGCGGTTATGCGTAGCCGGTAAGTTCGCAGACGCGTTGCGCGATTGCTAGCGATGCCGTCAATCCCGGCGACTCGATTCCGAACAGATTCACGAGCCCACGCACACCGTGCGCGGCCGGTCCCTGGATCAGAAAGTCAGCGGCGGGTTCGCCCGGGCCGGAGAGTTTCGGCCGGATGCCGGCATAGGCCGGTTGAAGCGCCGCATCGGGCAGTGCGGGCCAGTACGCGCGGATCGCGGCATAGAACGAGTCCGCTCGATGCGGGTCGACGTCGTAACCGATCGCGTCGACCCATTCGACGTCGGGACCGAAGCGCGCCTGGCCGCCGAGATCGATGGTCAGATGCACGCCGAGTCCCGCGTCGTTCGGCATCGGATAGATGAGGCGGCTAAACGGCGCGTGACCCGACACGCTGAAGTAGTTGCCGCGCGCGAGAAATAGCGGCGGCACATGTCGCGCATCGAGCCCGCGGATGCTGCGCGCCAGTGCGTTCGCGTACAACCCTGCGCTGTTCACGACGCAGGCGGCGCTGATTGTGGTCGGTGCCGCGCCGCCCACTTTGACGATGAACCGCCCGTTGCTTGCTTCGATTGATTCGACCGGCGCATGAAACGCGCACACCGCGCCGTCGCGTTCCGCATCGCCCTGCAGCGCAAGCATCAACTGATGGCTGTCGACGATCCCCGTTTGCGGCGAAAACACCGCCGCGACACAGTGCAGCGCAGGTTCGAGCGCCTGCGCTTCCGCGCCACTGATCCGCAGCAGATCGAGCACGCCGTTTTCCTTGCCGCGCGCCGCAATGCTTTCGAGCTGTGGAATCTGGTTAGGCGAAGTTGCAACGAGCAACTTGCCGCACCGCTGATGCGGTACGCCGCGTGCCGCGCAATATTCGTAGAGCAGTTCGCGACCATGCACACACAGCGACGCTTTTAGCGAACCGCGCGGATAGTACAGCCCCGCATGGATCACTTCGCTGTTACGCGAACTGGTGCCGACGCCGATCGCTTCCGCCGCTTCGACGACGATCACTTCGCGTCCGCGCGCCGCCAGCGCGCGCGCCACGGCGAGGCCGACTACGCCCGCGCCGATCACTACACATTCGATCTGATCCATGGGTCTCGCAGCGGCGCTACGCGCCGCGCTTCGTCTCGCTCAGTTGCTGCCTGGCTGCTGGATGGGAACTGGGTGTGGCCGCGAGCGACACAAACGCCCTACAACGCGCTGTGTGTCGCCGCGAACCTCATCCGCATTTGTCGAAATTGTACGACGCGGAACAAAAGAGACGCAGAAGCGTTCAGAATCCGATCGGCTTGCGGCGCGAGCCGTAGTCGAGACGAATGTCGTCGGGTTCGATCTGCTCGTGACCGGCAATCCGCGCCGCGCCGAATCCGTTGAGGATCGCCCGGCGCATTTCGCGCGGTGACGCCTGGGTCAGCGCGTCGAGTGTCCGGTCGTCGAGTTGCGTCGGAAAACGCACGCCCCAACCGTGTGCGGTGCGAATCTCGTCGTAGATCGCCTGCGCGATGCGGCGCGCGCCGTCGCGATCGGGCGGCGGAATCTCGTACACGTTCATGCGGTTCAGGATTGGCTCGGGAATCGCGCGTTCATCGTTTGCCGTCGCGATCCAGATCACGTGGCCCGCGTTGATCGGCACTTCGGCGAATTCATCGATGAAGGTCTGCGCGGTATCGTGTTCGAGCAACGCGTACAGCGCGCCCAGCGGATCGTATTGGGAATCGCCGGTGGCCTTGTCGATTTCGTCGACCACGATGACCGGATTCGCGTAGCTGCCGTGCACAAGCGCGTCGAACACCTTGCCCGGTTTCGCGTTCTTCCATTGCGACGATGCACCCGAGAGTATCCAGCCCGCCGTCAGCGAACTCATCGCGATGTAGTGATAGGCAGTGCCCAGCAGTCGCGCGAGATGCTTCGCAAAATGCGTCTTGCCGATGCCAGGATCGCCGAGCAGCAGGATCGGCATCAGCTCGAGCCGGTCCTCGGTTTCGATGCACAGCGCGACCTGGCGGCGCACATCGTCGAGCGGCTCTTCGAAGTTCGGCAGCGCGCCGATCAGATCGTCGATCGATGGCATTCGGTTCGGCTTGACGCAGAAGCGCAGGTTACCGATCTTCAGCATCTTCTCGTACGTCGTGCGCAACGCGTCGTTCGCACCATCGCCAAGCTCATTCAGCGCGGTCTCGATCCGGTCGAGATCGTAGACCTTGCTGAACGACGCCACGGCGATTTCCTGCTTGATCATGGCGGTCGTCATCGTTCACCCCGTCGTGCTGGACCCGCCGGTGCGGCATTTTTGCGCACCGTTACGAGTCAGTGTAGCGATGCACAATCTGCACGCAAGCGAGCAGCCGCATGGGTTTGCTGCTAACAGGCACAGCGCATGCTCTCTTTGGTCGATACGAATTCCCGTCAGCAACTGAAATGCACTCTTGCAGAACCCGCCACTCGATTGGCTGTCAGAGAACCGTTATTGCCATAAGGCGTAAGATGAGCGCCTGTTCCATCGCCGGAATTCAGGCGCCGGAGATCGTTCTCATGTGGAAAACCAGTATCGTCGCCGTGCTGTTCGGCACTGCGTTGCTCGCTCATGCGCAGGAGTCTGCGCAGCCGGTCGTGCAATGGCAGTTGCAGGTGGTGCGCGACGGCCAGCAGATCGACGCATTCGACGGTACGACGACCGTCGGCCAGGCGCGCACGGACACGCATCATCATGTCGTGCAACACAACGTCGGCTGCAAGGATCAACCGGGCGGCAGCATCGATCTGTCGCGCACGCTCACTGTGTCGCCGACCCAGGCCGACGCGAACACGGTGACGCTCGCCATCGACGCACAGGAAACCCTCGAAGACGACAGCGCGCAGCAAACCAGCGAAGGTTGCAAGTTGCCGCCGCAACCGCGCGTCGTGAACGCCAGTCATCCCGGCCTGCAGGTCAAGACTGGTGAATGGACTACATGGACGATCGTCGACAAGAGTCCGACGCTCGCCTACCGGGTACGCGCGAGTCTCGCGAACCACTCATGACATCGACAAAAGACGTGGACAACGCGGCATGCGAAACCCCGAGGATCTGATTCGCGACATCGCGCAGCCGAAAGACTTCATTGCGGTGAGCTGGAACCTGCACAAGGGTCGCTCGCCGCTCGGCTTCCAGGCATGGCAGGCGATGCAACGCTGGGTGCAGTCGACTCACGCCGATGCGTATTTCCTGCAGGAAGCGATGGCTCGGCGCATGCCGGCGCCGGTGCTGTCGAGCACGTTCGGCGCGCCGCTTACCGATCCAGCCGATGATGTCTGGCACTGCCAGGCCACCGAAATCGCCCGCGCGCTCGAACTCGAAATCGCGCTCGGGCCAAATGTGTTCAAGCCGTCATGGCGTCACGGCAATGCGATCCTGTCGCCGCATCCGCTCGACCTCGGCGGACGTTGGGACATTTCCGCGCATCGCTTCGAGCGGCGCGGCCTGCTGGTTGCGCGTGCAACGTTCGCGGGTCACTCGGTGACGCTGCTGTGCGCGCATCTTGCGCTCACGCGCGCGGCGCGGCTGCGGCAGATGAACTGGATCGCACACTGGATCTCGAAGGAAGCGCCGAGCGGGCCGCTCGTACTGGCCGGCGATTTCAACGACTGGCGCAACGACTCGGTGCCGCTGTTCGGCGAGCACGGGTTGCATGAAGTTGCCACGCTGCTGGGCGAAGCGGGGCGAACATTCCCGGCGTTTTCGCCGGCGCTCGCGCTCGACAAGATGTTCGTGCGCGACATGAAACCGATCGAATGGATTCCGCCGGCCCAGGAAACGGCGTGGCTGTCGGATCATCTTCCGTATATGGCGCGCCTGCAGGTCGGTTGAATCCGGCTCATCAGAAACGCTGCGGCGTCCACACGATGCGTGCGGTAATCGCTTCGCCTGGCATCAGCACCTGGCCGCCTGCGTGCTCGGGTGTCTCACCTGCGTTGAACGAGTCGGTCGTGTTCGTCACCGGCTCGACGCACAGCAAATCTTCGTTCGCCGGCGCGAACACCACCAGATGATCGAATGGCGCTTCGGCCGTGAGCGTGAGGCGCCGGCGCTCGTCGGTCCACGTCACGATCGCCTCGTGTGCCCAGCCCGCAAAATTATTGTCGAGATCGAACGCATCGGCGGACATGCCGTGGCGCAATGCATCGACGGCCGGGTGCGGGCCCAGATGCGTCGGCAACACGTCGCGGTCCGCGTGCCACATCGCCTGCACCTGCGCATGCACCTGCGTGTTCGGTGTGCGCGGGTAATACGGGTGATGCCCCATACCGAATGGCATCGGCCGATCGGAGCGGTTGTGCGCGCTCAACGTCAGATGCAGCGCGCCGCCGATCAACTCGATACGCTGCTGCGCGTCGTAGCGAAACGGCCAGTCGCCGCGACGCCGCACGTCCGGCACGTGTTCGAAATGCAGTTCGAGCGCGCTCGGTGTGCGTGTACCGACCCGCCACGCGCGACGCCAGGCGTGACCATGCAGCGCGTGCGGAAAGCGATTGCCGTCGCCGGCGAGGTCGACCGTGCGTCCCTCGAATTCGAAACGCGCGTCGCGAATGCGGTTACAGTACGGAAACAGTGGGAAGCTGCCCATTTGCAGCGGATCACCGGCGTTAAGCGCAGATTGCGTCGCTGGCCGGAACCAATGTAACGGGCCGGCAGTCGAGACATCGTAGTACGACGCAATCGAGCCACCGATATGTGGTGCCACCGTCAACCGTGTGTCGCCGCTCGCCAGTTCGATCAAGGCGGCGTCGGCGTGCGGCGCGCGGGACGGCGCGGCGCGGGGAACAGATACGGCGGTACTCGAAGATGCGTCGCGCATGGTCGGATAGAAACGGCGGTTGAGGGTCAGAAACGACCCGGCGCGACTGAGAATCGCACGACACAGCGGGATTGGTCAATATTATTAGTAATAAATTGTCATATGTTTCCAGTACACGGCGGCGCCCTGTAGAGCCATTTAGACGGGTTTTGGCGCGTTGCCGGGCGCATATTATTAGTGTTACCGTCAATCCAGCCGGTTTCCCGGCATTTCCTGCTCTTGCCGCCGCGCCCGCGCGGACAGCCTTATGAAGAAATCGACTCAACGCCGTCCTACGATGACTGACATCGCCAAGCTCACTGGCGTGTCCCAATCTTCAGTCTCACTGGTGCTGAACAACGCGACGGGAGCCAAGTTCTCCGAAGCCACCCGCAACAAGGTGCTGAAGGCGGCCCACGATCTCGGCTACCGGCTCGCGACGCGCGCACCGGTCGCGCCATCCAAGGACGAACGCAACCTGATCGTCTACCTGGCCGACGAGATCTCGACGAGCCCGCACCCGGTCGTCAACATCGACGGCGCGCGCGACGCGGCCTACGCGAACGGCAAGATGCTCGCGGTCTACTCCACCCACGGCAACGCCGACATCGAACAGCAGGTGCTCGACACCGTGCTCTCAAGCCCCAACGTGTTCGGCGTGGTCTACGCAACCGTGTACACGCGCAAGGTCAGCCTGCCGGCTGCGCTGTCGCGCGTGCCGACCGTGCTGCTGAACTGCTACACGAGCGAGGGAGGCCAGTCGTCGGTGGTGCCGGCCGAGGTGGCGGGCGGCCACATCGCGACCGAATACCTGCTGCGCGCCGGCCATCGGCGGATCGGCTACATCAACGGCGAGCCGTGGCAGGACGCGTCGAAAGACCGGCTGAAGGGCTACCGCACGGCGCTCGCCACCGCCGACCTGCCGTACACGCCCGAGCTGGTGCGCGACGGCGACTGGAGCTCCGGCACCGGCTTCGAGCAAACGTTGTCGTTGATGCGAGAGCCGAATCCGCCGTCCGCGATCTTCTGTGCAAACGACCTGATGGCGCTCGGCGCAATCGAGGCGCTCAAGCAGCTCGGCCACCGCGTGCCGGAGGACGTTTCGGTGCTCGGTTACGACGACCAGGAGATTGCGCGTCACACACATCCGGCACTATCCACCGTCGTGCTGCCCAACTACGAGCTGGGCCGCTGGGCCGTCGAAACCCTGCTGCAGGAAGAGCACAACCGTGCCGCCGGTGCCCCGGTGCGGCACCGCATGGTCAAACTCGATGGGCCGTTGGTCGAACGCAGCTCGGTGAGGGTAATTACCGAGGTAGAACAGCCCGTGATTAATATTATTAGTGATTGACCAATAATAATTTCGGGTGGAATAATCGGCGGGTCCGGGAATCTTCGCGTGGGGATGCGCCGGACCGCAACATCACAAAAGCACAAGCAACCCACCAGGCACTGGAGGAAGACATGTCGTCGCACAATCGGCAATTGAGCCGTCTACGGGTTCGCCCGCTGGCCGGATCGTTTCAGGTACTGACACTCGCATTGACACTCGGTCTCGGGCGGCCGCGGCACATGCCGACGACGCGCTCCCCAAGCTGCCGAACAAAACCCCGCTGAAAGTCGGCTTCGCGCAGACCGAAAGCAACAATCCGTGGCGGCTCGCCGAAACGAAGAGCTTCAAGGACGTCGCCGCAAAATGCGGCTGGCAACTGGTGATGACCGACGCCAACAGCTCGAACTCGAAGCAGGTGTCCGATATTCAAAGCATGATCGCGCAGCACGTCGATCTGCTCGTGTTCCCGCCGCGCGAAGAAAAGCCGCTCGCACCGGTCGTGTTGCAGGCGAAGAAGGCCGGCATTCCGGTGATCCTCGTGGATCGCGATGTCGATCAGTCGGTGGCCAAAGCGGGTCGCGACTACATCACGTTCATCGGTTCGGACTTCATCGATCAAGGCCACCGCGCCGCCGACTGGCTCGTCAAGGCGACCGGCGGCAAGGCGAAGATCATCGAACTCGAAGGCACCACCGGCGCTTCCGCAGCCAACGATCGCAAGAAGGGCTTCGACGAAGTCATCGCGAAGAATCCGGGCATGCAGATCATCGCGTCGCAAAGCGGCGATTTCGCGCGTGATAAAGGCCGCCAGGTCATGGAGACGTTGTTGCAGGCGCATCCTGACGTGACCGCGGTATACGCGCACAACGACGAAATGGCGCTTGGTGCGATTGCCGCGATCAAGGCAGCCGGCAAGCAGCCGGGCAAGGACATCCAGATCGTGACGATCGACGGAACGAAGGGCGGCATGGACGCAATCGCCGCCGGCGAACTCGGCGCGAGCGTGCAGTCGAGCCCGTTCTTCGGTCCTCTGGCTTGCGATGTCGCGCAGCGCTATGCGAAGGGCGAAAAGATTCCGACGTGGGTGAAGGTCTCGGATCGCTTCTACGACAAGAGCAACGTGCAGCAGAGCATGCAGTACGGCTATTGATCGAAACGTAACGAGGTAGCGCGGGGCCGGCGTGCAACGCGACCCGCTCCGCGGTTCACGGGCAGTGCGTGAGCGGAGAGCGTCGAGCGCTCCGCTGACGGGAAGGTTGGAAGCGGCGCGCCCGCAACAGGCGTAGAGCATCGCGCGGGCCGCCGCTTCGCTTTGTCCGGCGTACCATCATCTTGCGGCGCGGCCAGTGTGCCCGCCGCGCGAAATACAGCATCGCATCCGGAGGACCCCGTGACGGCATCCGCCAGCCAGGCGCCACCCTCTCCAGACCCGCTTCGTTCGCCGCTGCTGGATATGCAGGACATCCAGATCAGCTTCGGCGGCGTGCCCGCATTGCGCGGCGCGAACCTGAGCGTCGCAGCCGGCGAAGTGCACGCGCTGATCGGTCAGAACGGCGCCGGGAAATCAACCATGATCAAGATCCTGACGGGCGCGTATCGGCGCACCGGCGGGAGCGTGCGCTTCGAAGGTCGCGAGATCGATTTCCGCAGCCCGAAGGCCGCGCGCGAAGCGGGCATCAGCACGATCTACCAGGAGATCAACCTGGTGCCGTTCCGCTCGGTGGCGGAAAACATTTTTCTTGGTCGCGAGCCGCGTCGTTTCGGTTTGATCGACTGGCGCACGGTGCAGCGCCGTGCCGCCGAGCTGCTCGAATCGTTTGGTTTGCAGGTCGATGTGAAGAAGCCGGCCGGTAGCTATTCGACGGCGATCCAGCAGATGGTCGCGCTGGCGCGTGCTGTTTCGGCGGACGCGAAGATGGTGATCATGGACGAGTCCACGTCGTCGCTCGACGAGCGCGAAGTGGAACTGCTCTTCACGGTCGTGCGCAAGCTGCGCGACGACGGCCGCGCGGTGATTTTCGTTTCGCACCGGCTCGATGAGCTGTATGCGCTCTGCGATCGCGTCACGGTGATGCGCGATGGACAGACCGTCGCACAAAGCACGATGGCCGACATGGACAAGCGCCAGCTCGTCACGACAATGCTCGGCCGTACGCTCGCCGCCGTCGTGGAAGGAGATACCGCCGAACGTGAAGTGCATCTCGCGCGTCGCGGCGAAGCGGCGATCAGCGTGCGCAAGGTCGGCGCGCGGCCGCTGGTCAACGATGTCTCGCTTGACGTGCATCGTGGCGAAGCCGTCGGACTTGCCGGGCTGCTCGGCTCGGGACGTACGGAGACGATGCGTCTGATGTTCGGTGCCGATCCGCTCGAACGCGGCACGGTGGAGATCGGCGGCGAAACGGTCGCATTGAAATCGCCACAGGATGCGATTGCGCGCGGCCTCGCGTATCTGACCGAAGACCGCAAGGGCGACGGCATCGTGCCCGAGTTGTCGGTGCGCGACAACCTCACGCTCGTGTGCCTGCGCACGCTCGCGAAGCACGGCATCGTCGACCGGAAACAGCAGCAGGCGATCGTCGAGCGCTTCGTCGCGTCGCTTGGCATCAAGCTGCGCAGCCCAGATCAACCGATCCGCGAGCTCTCGGGCGGCAATCAGCAGAAGGTGCTGCTCGCGCGCTGGCTGGCCGCGCAACCGACGCTGCTGCTGCTCGACGAACCGACGCGCGGCATCGATGTCGGCGCCAAAGCGGACGTCGCGAAGATCGTGCGCGATCTGCGCGATGCGGGCCTCGCGGTGTTGTTGTCCGCATCCGAACTCGAAGAACTGACCGCCGTCGCCGACCGCGCGGTCGTAATCCGCGACGGCCGCACGGTCGCCGAACTGAATGGTGCTGCAATGAGCGAAACCGCAATCATGGACGCCATTGCGTGGGGCAGCGAAGGCCAGTCGGCACTGGCGGAAGCGGTAGACGCCGCGCACCCGGAGGACAGCCGGCATGGCTCATGATTCGTTGCGCAACGACAGCGCAGCTCCGCTTGCTACTGCAACCGCTGCTGCACCTTCTGCGCCGGCAGCGGCGGTGAAGAAACGTCACCGGCTCACGATCCAGCGCGAGATCGCCGTGCTGCTCGCGATGCTCGTCTTCAATCTCATCTTCACGCCGCACTTCTGGTCGCTGCAAACCTTCAACGTCAACCTGACCCAAGTCGTGACGATCGTGATCGTCGGTATCGGCATGACGCTGGTGGTCGCGACGGGGGGCATCGATCTGTCGGTGGGGCATCGATGGCGATCGCCGGTGCGCTCGCGCCGATGCTGTTCATGCATATCGACGGCGCGCTCGGCATCGCGCTCGCGTTCGTGTTGCCGGTGCTGGCCGCAGCGGTATGCGGCACGTTCAACGGGCTGCTCGTCACGCGATTATCGGTGCAACCGATCGTCGCCACGTTAGTGCTGTTCATCGCCGGACGCGGCATCGCGCAGGTCGTCACCGACGGCAGCCTGCAGGCGTTCGACAACCCCGCGTTCCAGTGGATCGCGCTCGGCAAGGTCGCGGGCGTGCCGTTCCAGGTGCTGCTGATGTTCGCGCTCGTCGCACTGTTCGCGTGGATCGTGCGCAAGACGCTGTTCGGGCAGTACCTGCTCGTCACCGGCGGCAACGAGAAAGCGGCGTATCTGTGCGGTATTCCGACTTCGCGCACGAAGCTGATCGCGTACACGATCTGCGCGGGTCTCGCGGGTCTCGCTGGCCTGATTTCGATTTCGGTGAACTCGTCGTCCGATGCGAATGTGGTCGGGCTCGGCATCGAACTCGATGCGATCGCGGCAGTCGCGGTGGGCGGTACGGCGTTGACGGGTGGGAAGGCGTATATCGGCGGGACGCTGATCGGCGCGCTGATCATCCAGTTGCTGCGCTACACGCTGCTCGCACACGGTATCCCCGATGCGGCCGCGCTCGTTGTGAAGGCCGCGATCATCGTCGCGGCGGTGTATGTGCAGCGGCGCTCGCGCTAACTGACATCGCCCGACCACGACGCTCCAGGAATTGATCCCGATGAAAAAGAACCTGCCCATCCTGATCGCGCTCGCCGCGCTCGTCATATTCGGCGTCGTGCGCTATCCCGACTTCGCGTCCGCATACAACCTCACGACCATCTGGCGTTACAACTCGATGTTCGCGCTGATCTCGATCGGCATGGCGTTCGTGATCATCACCGGCGGCATCGATCTGTCGGTCGGCACGGTCGCGGCGCTTGCCAGCGTCGTCGCGGCGCTGACGAGCCCTTGGGGCGGCTGGGTCGCCGTGCTTGCCGGCGCGGCGGCGGGTGCCGCAGTCGGCGTGCTGAACGGGCTGATCATCACGCGTCTGAAGATCCTGCCGTTCATCACGACGCTCGCGACGAGCCTCGGCGCGCACGGCGTTGCGTTGCTGCTGGGCAAGAACGACGCGGTGTCGATCGCCGCCGATACGAACTTCGGCAACTTCGGTCAGGGCGACCTGTTCGGCCTGCCGATTCCCGGACTCGTCGCACTCGCAGCCGCTATCGCGGGCTGGCTCGCGCTGCGCAGTACGCGCTTTGGACGGCATTCGCTGGCGATCGGCGGCAGCGAGGAAGCGGCGCGGTTGATGGGGCTTAACGTCGATCGCACGCTGGTCACGGCCTATGCGGTGAGCGGTTTGCTCGCGGGTCTCGCCGGCGTGATCCTCGCCGCGCAGTTTGGCGCCGGGCAGCCTAACGAGGGTGTGGGCTGGGAGCTGTTCGCGATCTCGGCGGTGGTGCTCGGCGGCACGCTGCTGACGGGCGGCGAAGGATCGATCGCGATGACGATTGCGGGCGTGGCGCTACTCGGCCTCGTGTTCAACCTGCTGAACTTCGAGAACGGGCTGGGCTTTGTCAGCCTGTCCGCGTACTGGCAGTCGGTGATACGCGGCGTGTTCCTGCTGCTCGTGATCGTGCTGCAGGCGCGGGTGCTGAAACAGCGTGGGCGGAAGACGGTGGCGGCTGGGGGGTAGGGGTTGCAGAATGACGGCCGCGCCTCACCCGGGTAAGATCGCCTTTCCTTCTCCGAGCGGCTGCCGTCCGCGCAACACCGCCCACCGACATGCACCAGCCCTATGTTCAGATCCTGCTGCAGATCGCCGCCGTCTACCTCGTCGCGACGATAAGCCCCGGCCCGAATTTCTTCATGATCACGCAGCTGTCGCTCGCCGGGCGACGCGGACTCGGCGCGGTGTCCGCGCTCGGCGTCGGTACGGCCTCGGCGATCTGGGTCGCGCTCGCGATGCTGGGTCTCGCCACGGTGCTGCAGAAAATCGACTGGCTGTACAACGGCATCCGCATTGCGGGTGCGCTGTATCTGATCTACTTCGGCATCAAGCTGCTGCGCGCGAGCATGCAGCGCGACGACGCCTCCGCGCCGGTTACCGCGCCGCCGCCTGAAGCGACACCGCAGGCGTATTTCCGCGCCTGGCGCTCGGGTCTGTTCACCTGTCTCACGAACCCGAAATCCTGCGCGTTCTGGACCAGTGTCTTCGCGACCATGTTCCCTCCGCACCCGCCGGTCTGGTTCTACGGCGTCGTACTCGCGATGATCGCGACGATGTCGGTGAGCTGGTACGGCAGCGTCGCCCTGATGTTCGCCACCGAGCGCACGCAGCGCGGCTACCGGCGGCTGCGCCGGCCTATCGACGGCGTGTGCGGCGCGGTGCTGGTTGGCCTTGGAGCGAAACTGGCGGCGGATAGCTAGGCAGGTTCTGCGCTGCCAGGCGCCGCGACGGTCGGCTCGGCGACCGGGCTCCGAGCCCCATCCGCACAAGGGCGCCGCTCATCGAGCGTGGAAATCGCCGCTTTCCAGGCGTTTCCCCATTAGATTCAAGGCCTTTGCCGTCCCGCCAGCAGGGTCAATGCTGCGCCGCACGACCGCTTTCGGTATCATCGCAAGGTTCCGCGGCACCCCGCCACACGCCCCGCCCAGTCACCGCCCCGCGACCCACCGGCAGCAGGCGCGGTAGAATGGCGGACTGCGCATCGTTGCCATTTCCGCATGCGCGCATGCATCGCCCTTGCCGTGCCCGACGTCCAGTCCATCTGGCCGCCTTCTTTTTTGCACCCAAAGCCATGAGCAACCTGACTCACCAAACCGTTCTGAGCGTCCACCACTGGACCGACACGCTGTTCAGCTTCACCTGCACGCGCGATCCCGCACTGCGCTTCGAAAACGGCCAGTTCACGATGGTGGGCCTCGAAGTCGCGGGCAAACCGCTGATCCGTGCCTACAGCATGGCGAGCGCCAACTACGAAGAACATCTCGAGTTCCTCAGCATCAAGGTGCAGGACGGTCCGCTGACGTCGCGTCTGCAGCATCTGAAGGTGGGCGACCAGGTGCTGATCGGCAAGAAGCCGACCGGCACGCTGATGGCCGATAACCTGCTGCCTGGCAAGACGCTGTGGCTGCTGTCCACAGGCACAGGCCTCGCGCCGTTCATGTCGATCATCAAGGACCCGGAAGTGTACGAGCGCTACGAAAAGGTCGTGCTCACGCATACGTGCCGCTTCGTCGACGAGCTCGCGTACAAGGAATACATCACCGAGGACCTGCACAACCACGAGTACCTCGGCGAAGTCGTCCGCGAAAAGCTCGTGTACTACCCGACGGTCACGCGCGAAACGTTCCAGAACCGCGGCCGCATCACCGAACTGATCGACACGAAAAAGCTCTTCGAAGACCTCGATGTGCAGCCGTTCTCGGTCGAACGCGACCGTGTGATGCTGTGCGGCAGCCCGCACATGCTGCGCGACACGCGCGAACTGCTCGACAGCCTTGGGTTCAAGGAAGGCAGCAATAACGAACCGGGGCATTACGTCGTGGAAAAGGCGTTCGTCGGCTGAGGCCGGCCGCTCGCTTGCAGCGAAACTGCTCGGGGCCATTGCGGCCCCTTCGTCACCGCAAAACCGGAGCCTCGCGCTCCGGTTTTTGTTTGTGCGGCGCCATCGGCGTGCTTCTGCCGGCGGCAACCGGCGTAGTTACAAATTCGACTTCAGGATTTAACCTTTCTTGTCGGCGTTTTTCTGACATCCCACTCTTTGACAAACCTTAGACTTTACGCGAAGACCACGCTCTAAGCCTTGCTACATCGGTATTCCTGGTTTTTTTCGGATATCATCGCGGCTCAGCGACGATAGTCAGAATCCCCACCAGGGTTAGATCCGATTTGTTGCTAAATGTAAATTTCGTTACGCTCCAACGTAACAATTGTCCGTCAAGTCGTACAAGCAACGGGCATGTCTGGGGGCTAGAGGTTCGCATGCGTTCTTTTGTCTGCACCGCCGATGACGAACTCATCCGACTGCGCAAACGCGTGCGCGAGCTGGCCGCCGAACTCGTCGGTGCGCAGGAAGCCGCACGTCGCCATCTCGCGCGCGAACTGCACGACGGCGTGGGCGCCGAGCTGACCGCCAGCCGTTTTGCGCTTGCCGGTGTCGATACCTGGCTGCCCGCCGATGCACCGCCGCAATGCGCGGCCTCACTTGCCGTTGCGAACCGTTCGCTCGACGCCGCCTGCGAAGCGACGCGCCAGGCAGTCGCCGGTCTGCACGCACCGTCGCTGGAAGCCGGCATCGTCGCCACGCTCGCACAATGGGCCGGCGGCTTCGCGACCCGCACCGGCCTGCGCACGAGCTTCGTCTGTACCGCCGACGTGCGCCTCACCCGCCTTCCCGCCGACGCAACGCTCGCCGTGTTTCGCGTCGCCCAGGAAGCGCTGAACAACACAGCCCGGCACGCCCACGCATCGTGCGCGAACGTGCGCATCGAGACCAATCGCCGGTATCTGACGCTGGCTATCAGCGACGACGGCATCGGCCTGCCGCGCGACGCACGCCGTCGGCGCGGCGAAGCGCAGGGTCATTTCGGTGTGGCCGGCATGCGGGCGCGCTGCGAGGCGTTTGGCGGCACGCTGCGTGTCAGCAGCGCGCGCGAAGCGGCGGACGGCAAGGCGCGCGGCACGACGGTGCGCGCCCGTTTCGCGTGGGACGCGTTACTCGCGCTTATGCCGCCCCTCACGCCACCGGTCGCGCCGCACGCTCCGCATACCTCGCCGCACGCTACCGCACGGCGCTCAAGCGCAGGCGGACCGTCATGAGCCTGCGCATTCTGCTCGCCGACGATCACGCCGTCGTCCGCCAGGGCGTCCGTCATCTGCTGCTCGACCGCGGCATCGCCATCGAAGTCGCCGAAGCGCAAACCGGCGCCGAAGCGCTCGCAAGCGTGGCGAAGCAGGCCTACGACGTCATCCTGCTCGACATCTCGCTGCCCGACATGAACGGCGTCGAAGTGCTCAAGCGGATCAAGCGCAAGACACCGCGCGTACCGGTGCTGATGTTCTCGATGTATCGCGAGGACCAGTACGCGGTGCGGGCGCTGAAGGCCGGCGCGGCGGGTTATCTGTCGAAAACCGTCGATGCCGCGCAGATGATCGGCGCGATCCAGCAGGTCGCCGCCGGCCGCAAGTACGTGAGCCCCGCGATGGCCGAGGCGCTCGCCAACTACGTGTCGTTCGACGGCGAGCAACTGCCGCACGAAAAGCTCTCCGACCGCGAATACCAGACGCTTTGCATGCTCGCCTCGGGCCAACGGCTGACCGACATTGCGCAGACGCTGTCGCTGTCGGTCAAGACGGTCAGCGTGTACCGCACACGCCTGCTGGAGAAGATGCGCCTCAGCAATAACGCCGAACTCACCTTCTACGTAATGAGCAACCGCCTCGTCGACCTGAATCCGGCAATGACCGCCTGAGTGAGTCTTCCCTAACCCCGCGCGGCAATGCTGCCGCCGCTGCGGCCCTCGCCCAGGTCACACCGCGATACGCGTACCCAGCAAGCATGCCGCTACACATCCGCTAGAATTGACGGTTTCCCGACATTCGGCGCGCAATAAGCGTGCTTTACAGGAGACCCTCGCCAATGTCCCTCTTCCGCAAGAAGAACGTCGAGCAGATGCTCGCCGGTGCCCAGAGCGCCGGACTCAAGAAAGCGCTCGGCGCACTCGATCTGACCTTCCTCGGCGTCGGCGCGATCATCGGTACCGGTATTTTCGTGCTGACCGGCACGGGCGCCGTGCAGGCTGGCCCGGCGCTGATGCTGTCGTTCCTCATTGCGGCAGTGGCGTGCGGCTTCGCCGCGCTGGCCTACGCGGAATTCGCCTCGACGATTCCGGTGGCCGGCTCGATCTACACGTATTCGTATGCGACGCTCGGCGAGCTGGCCGCGTGGATCATCGGCTGGGATCTGATGCTCGAATACGGGCTTGCCACCTCTGCCGTATCGGTGGGCTGGTCGGGCTATCTGCAGTCGCTGCTGCACGGCTTCGGCATCTCGCTGCCCGACGTGCTGACGGCCGCGCCCGGCGCGGTGCCAGGCGTCCACACACTGTTCAACCTGCCGGCCTTCCTGGTGATGATGGCGATTACCGCGCTGCTGTCGGTCGGCGTGCGCGAATCGACTCGCGTGAACAACATCATGGTCTCGATCAAGGTCGTCGTCGTGCTGCTGGTCATTGCAGTAGGCGTGTTCCACGTCACGCCCGCGAACTGGCATCCGTTCATGCCGAACGGCTGGAACGGCGTGTTCGGCGCCGCTGCCGTGATGTTCTTCGCGTTTATCGGCTTCGATGCAGTGTCGTCGGCGGCGGAGGAAGTGAAGAATCCGAAGCGCGACTTGCCGGTCGGCATCATCGCGTCGCTCGGCGTATGCGCGGTGCTGTACGTCGCGGTCGCGGCTGTCGTGACCGGCATCGTGCCGTACGCGCAGTTCGCCAACATCTCGCACCCGGTGTCGTACGCGCTGCAGGTAGCCGGCCAGCCCTGGGTGGCCGGCTTCATCGATCTCGGCGCCGTGCTCGGCATGCTGACCGTGATTCTCGTGATGGCCTACGGCCAGACGCGCGTGATCTTCGCGATGTCGCGCGACGGGCTGCTGCCCGCGGTGCTGTCACGCGTGCATCCGCGCTTTGCGACGCCGTTCTTCACGACGTGGCTGGTGGGCATTTTCTTCGGCCTGATCGGCGCGCTGGTGCCGCTGAACGTGCTGGCCGAACTGATCAACATCGGCACGCTCGCGGCATTCTCGATGGTGTCGATCGCGGTACTGATCCTGCGCAAGACGCACCCGGAGCTGCCGCGCGCATTCCGTTGCCCCGGCGTACCGGTCGTGCCGGTGCTGGCCGTCGCGTCGTGCCTGTTCCTGATGCTCAATCTGCAACTGATCACATGGATCGCCTTCGTCGCCTGGCTCGTGATCGGCATGGTGATCTACTTCGGCTATTCGCGACGCCATTCGAAGCTGGCCGAGGGCAATCGCTAGCGCGCACACTGCGAGGGCGCGGTCCTCGCGACGCCGGCGCATGTCGACATGCGCCGGCCGGTTCATAATCTCCACAGCCTTGCCGCGTCCGGCTGCGCTCTCGCGCCTCACGTGCATGCGCCGCCGCGTGCCCCTCGTGCCCCTCGTGCCGCCGTACGAGCCACGCCATCCGGAGGAACCCCGTCATGGAACTGACCGAGAGCTACACGCTGCCCGTCTCCCAGCAGCGCGCCTGGGAAGCGCTCAACGACACGACGATCCTGCGTGCGTCGATTCCCGGTTGCGACCGCATCGAAGTGGAACAGGAAAACGTGTTCGCACTGTCGATGAGCGTCACGGTCGGCCCGGTGAAAGTGCACTTCAAAGGCCGCTTGCGTCTCACCGACATCGACGCGCCGCGCTCCTATACGATCGTTTTCGAAGGTCAGGGCGGTACTGCCGGCTTCGGTAGCGGTGCCGCGCACATCACGCTCGAATCCGTCGGCGACGACACCACGAAGCTCTCGTACACCGCAAGCGCGCACATGGGCGGCAAGCTCGCGCAGATCGGCTCGAGGATTCTCGGCGGCGCGGTACGCAAGATCGTGGGCGAATTTTTTCGTCGCTTCGGCGAGCAGGTGAGCGGTGCGGCCGCTGGGCGGGCTGGCGGCACGGCAGCCGATGCTGCGGCACAATTGCACCATTCCGCGAACCGGTCCGCCGACGGCGGCCAGATGGAAGAGCCTCAACCGGAGAGGAAAAAATCATGGACAGCGTCGACCTCGAAGTCCTGAAGTCCAGTGAACGCTGGCTGGAGCAGGGACACCGCGCGCTGCTGGTAACGGTCGTGAAGACGTGGGGCTCGTCGCCGCGTCCGGAAGGCGCGATGCTCGCGATACGCGACGACGGCCTGGTGGTCGGCTCGGTATCGGGTGGCTGCATCGAAGACGATCTGATCGATCGCGTGCGCCAGCGCGGCATCGAGCAGACTTTGCCAGAAGCGGTGAAGTACGGCATCACCGCGGAAGAAGCACATCGTTTCGGCCTGCCGTGCGGCGGCACGATCCAGCTCGTGCTCGAGCCGCTGACGCAGGCGAGCGGCATCGCTACGCTATGTCGTTCGGTGGAAGAAGGCCGGCTCGTCGCGCGCTCGGTCGATATGGCGAGCGGCACGGTGCGGCTCGACGCCGCGCAGGCCACCGACGGCATCGACTTCGACGGCACACGTCTTTTGACCATTCACGGTCCGCGCTACCGCATGCTCGTGATCGGCGCGGGGCAACTGTCGCGCTACCTGTGCAATATCGCCGTCGGTCTCGACTACCAGGTAACCGTCTGCGATCCGCGCGAAGAGTACACGGACGAGTGGAACATACCGGGCACGAAGATCGTTCGCACGATGCCCGACGACACCGTGCTCGACATGCGGCTCGACGAACGGTGCGCGGTGATCGCGCTCACACACGATCCGAAGCTCGACGATCTCGCGCTGATGGAAGCGTTGAAGACGCCCGCGTTCTATGTCGGCGCGCTCGGTTCGCGGCGCAACAACGCGGCGCGGCGCGAGCGTCTGAGGGAATTCGATCTGAACGATACCGAGCTGGCCCGGTTGCATGGACCGGTCGGTATTTATATCGGCAGCCGTACACCGCCGGAGATCGCGGTGTCGATTCTTGCGGAAGTGACGGCGGCGAAGAACGGCGTGTCGCTGCCGACGTTGCTGCAGGTGGAAGGCGCGAAGGCGGCCCGCGAGGTGGCCGCCAGTGGTGGAGCGACCTGCAGCGTGTAAGTGGTTTGCCGCACGCACGGCTTTGCAACGCAGACTCGTCACGCCACGCAGAAACGAGTCCGCGCCATCACAGCAACCCAAGCGCCACCGCAGCGATCAGCGACCCAAGCACCAGCACGACGCCAACGGTACGGCGCTTGTTGAGCTCGGTCCACAGCAACACACCGGTCAACGAAAGCAGGATCATTCCGCCGGCAAGCGTATCGACGAGCAGCACCCAGCCGATGCTGAGCCCGACGCCGCGATGCAGGTTATTCATCGTCGTGAGAAACGAATTCTGCGTGCGCTTGACCGACACATAGCCGTTGCCGACCCAGTATTCGGCCTGCACGTTCTGCCGCGTACCGAAGATACCAACCTGCCAGAACTCCGGCTGCACGGCGCTGCGGTCGCCCCATGCCACCGGGTGCGACGGCTCGCGACGCGGCTTGCTCGGCTTACCGTCGAGATGCAGTTCGCCCTGCAGCCAGTGCGCCATATCGAGCGGCGATTCGAGCTTGCGAGCCGGTAGCGGAATTTGCAGCTGTTCGACCTGCGGTTCGCCGGACGACACCTTCAGCGGACCGGCGCGGTGATTCAGCAGAAAGCCGGTCACGCCGAACAGCAGCCCCAGCACCGCGCCCCACAAGCCGACCCAGCCGTGCACCTTGCGTAGCCACTTGATGAACGTTGCGCGACGCGAACGGCGTTGCCGCGCAAGGCGTTGCACGTCGTCGACGAGATGGTGGCCATGTGCGCCCGACTGCGGCGTCGGCACAGGGTGATACGTCGTGCCGGCACGCGTAGCGGAAGGGACATCGATTGGTTCGGGCGCGTTCACGGAACTCCAGGCACAGCGGCTTCGGCGCACGGCCTGGGCGCGCGCTATCGCGCAGCCTGACCGGCATTCAATGGAATAAACGGGTGGATCGGACCGGTCGCAGCGCGTTTCGGCAGACAAACAAGAAATACCGATGAAATGTCTGAACGGCTGCGGGGTCCGGCAAGGTACTGGCTGGCGCTCACCGCGAAACAGTGAGGGGCTGGCTACGCCTCAAATGAGAACGGCTATCATTACACAGGCTTACGATTTTCTCAATCGCGGCGCATACGCCGCATGAGATATCGGTGTCATCGGTTGAGACTGGTTGCGCCCGAGGCCTCGAGTGCAGCGATTTCATCCGCTGAATATCCCAGTTCCTCAAGTACCGACAACGAATGCTCGCCTAGCCGCGGTGAAGGAGACGCATCGGTACATGTGCTGCGCGACCATGTGGTGGGGTTGCCGAGTTCAAGCACGCGCCCTTCCGACGGGTGTTCAGACTGCTTGATGAATTCCACTGCGTTCAGGTGTGGATCGTCCAGCAGATCGTACGGCGAGTTCATAGGCATGTTCGGGATATCGGCCGTATCGAGCAGTTCGCGCCATTCGCTCGTCGTGCGCGTGACCATGATTTCCGCTAGTTCCGCATAGACCTCGTCGATGTGCTGCGCTCGACTCGTCTGGCTCGAGAAGCGGCTGTCGCGCTCGAACTGTTCGCTCCTGTTAATCGCCGCAAAGAACGCTCGCCAATGTTTATCGTTGTAGACGAGCACGCAAAGGTAGCCGTCTTTCGTTCGATACGGCCGCCGGTTCGCGGTCAGTAGTCGCGCATAACCGGGATCGCCTTCGGGCGGATCGAAACTCAAGCCGCCAAGATGATCGCCCAGTACGAACTGCACCATCGTCTCGAACATCGGCACGACGATCGCCTGCCCGATGCCCGAGCGCTCGCGCTCGTAGAGAGCGGCCGTTACGGCGTACACCGCATGAAGACCCGTCACGCGATCCGCGAGTGTCGTCGGGACATAGCATGGCTCGCCTATTCCATAGCGGGTCATCAACCACGGCAATCCCGCCGCGCCCTGGATCAAGTCGTCGTAGGCGGGTTTGGACGCATAGGGTCCTGTCTGTCCAAAACCGCAGCACGACACGTGGATGAGACGTGGATTGCGCTCGCGCAACGACTCGTAATCGAGACCGAGACGCGCGAGCGCGTTGGGACGTACGTTGGATATCAGCACGTCGTGTGTGTCGACGAGCTTCAGCGCGACCCCGCGCGCATCCGGCTGCTTGAGATCGAGCACCAGACTGCGCTTACCCCGGTTCGCATGCAGAAACATGTGGCCCATGCCGGTGTGACGCATGGGCCCGATATGGCGCAGGTTGTCCCCCTCGGGCGACTCGATCTTGGTCACCTCGGCACCGAGCGACGCCAGAATCTGCGTCGCAAACGGCCCCATCACCACCGACGTAAGATCGAGCACCTTGATGCCCGCGAGCGGCCCGGTTCGTTCGATATTCACTGGGCAATCTCCGTGGCGCGGGCTCGTAAGCCCGTCATCGTGTGAGTCATTTCAACCATCCTTCAGAGCGGAAACGTGCCGACAATCACCGCGGCAAAAGTCATGACGACCGATGCGCCGAACAGAAACGGGATCGAAAATTTCTGGTGCTCGGAAAGCTCGACACCCGCGAGACCGACGAGCAGAAAAGTGGCCGGCGTGAGTGGACTCACCGGAAAACCTGTCGTCATCTGTCCAAGCAGTGCGGCCTGTCCCACGTGGATTGGCGCTACGCCGAGTTGATGAGCCGCACCTGCCACGACGGGCAGAATGCCGAAGTAAAACGAGTCTGGATCGAAGATCAGACTGAGCGGCATCGAGAGCAGTCCGATGATGAACGGAATATGACTCGCATGTTCGGCGGGGATGAAGTGGACGGCGGCGCGGGCCATCGCATCCAGCATGCCGGTTCCGGACATGATGCCGGTGAAGGCGCCCGCCGCCAGCAGCACGCTCGCCATCAAAAGCGCTGCGCCTGCGTGCGCATCGACCCGGCGGCGTTGCTCGTCCACGTTCGGGTAATTCAGAAATAGCGCGATCACCGTACCGACCATGAACATGACGACCGGTTCTACCTTCCCGCTGATCATCGTGGCCATCACGACGACCGTGAGGATCAGATTCGGCCAGAAGCGAGCGGGCCGACGCAACGCACGTTCCTGTTCCGTCAGTTCGCGCACGGGCATTGCAATAGAACGACCGTCGCGTACGAGCCCGAGGCGACGCTCCTCGCGCTTGCCAAGTCCGTAGGCAGTCGCGAACACGAACGCAAGGCCGACGATCTGTACCGGAATGAGCGGCACGAAGATCGCGGCCGCCGGTATGTGCAGTGCGACCGACGCGCGAATCATCACGCCTGTCCAGGGCAGGAAATTCACGCCCGCAGCCAGCGCCGCGGTACACGTGAGCAGGCGCTTATCCATGCCAAGCCGGTCATAGACGGGCAGCATGGCGGGCACGGTGATCAGAAAACAGACGGCACCGGACCCGTCGAGATGAATGAGAAGCGCAAGGAGCGCCGTGCCCATCAGGATGCGTGTCGGGCGCACACCCACCGTACGCAGGATTCGGTCGATGATCGGATCCAGCATGCCGGCGTCGGTCACGATGCCGAAGAAGACGATCGCAAAGATGAACATGCCGACCACAGGTGCGACACTTTGAATCCCCTTGACGATGAACGTCGTCGTCTGCAGTCCAAAGCCGCCCATTAACGCGGCGACGATCGGCACGACGATGAGTGCTGCGAGAGGCGACATCCGCCTCGTCAGAATCAAGGTGGTCAACGTCACTACTGAAACAAGCCCGATGATGGCGAGCATGCCGTCTCCTTTCGCGCGTCATGAGCGTCGACGTGTCTTTTGATCAGGGAGGCCCGGTCAGGGCGCTGGACGGATCACCCGGTCGGGTGACTCTTCGTATGGCGGCGAATAGATAACGAGAACGCGGACGGGCTCTTCGCTCACAACGGTGAACGTGTGCATCATCCCTGCCGGGAAATAACAGCAATCACCTGGCCTCAACTCGCAGCGTTGGCCGTCCACTTCTGCTAGCGCAACACCGTCGAGCAGGTAGCACACCTGCTCGATGTCCGGATGTGCATGAGGCAGAGCGCCTTTACCTTTCTCGATAGTCCCGTGCAGCACTTCAAGCCGCTCGGCGCCGACCGTTTCGCGACCGATCAATCGTCGGTTCAATGTTCCGTGGTGGTTGTCGGGGTGGTATCCGGGCACGTCGTCCAGGCGAACGAAATATCGTTTGTGCGTCACGGCGGTGTCTCCTGTTTATCGATCGCGTTACACCGGAACTCGCTCAAGGGCGGCCCGAGGTAAGCGAGCGTATTCAGTGTGCATGCCCGTCGTGATATCCGTCCAACACTAGATTCGTTGCTTTTGATATATATTTAGTCTCACCATGATCGCCGCCCGCCTCCTGAACCAGTTCATCGCCGTCGCCGAAGAATTGCACTTCGGACGCGCCGCCGCGAGGCTGCATATGGCGCAGCCTCCGCTGAGTCAGGCCATCCAGAATCTCGAAGAAATGGTAGGCGTGGCGCTTTTTGCGCGTTCCAGACACTTCGTCGCGCTCACGCCTGCCGGGAAGGTATTTCTCGACGAAGCGCGCGCGTTGCTGGCGCAAGGTCAGCAAGCAATCGATGCGGCGCGGCGCGCCAACGAAGGTGTCTCGGGGCGCGTGGCAGTGGGTTTCGTCGGATCGGTCAGCTATGAGTTGCTACCGCGCATGCTGCGTCAATTTCGAATCCGCTTTCCGACAATCCATATCGATCTGCGCGAACTCACCTCGGTCGAGCAGATCGAGAATCTGCGCACCGGCAAGATCGATATCGGCATCCTGCGGCTCCCGATCAACGACGCGGCCGACCTGAACGTGCGCACCATCGAGGTCGAGCGTTTCATTGCCGTGATACCGCGTGACCATCGTCTCGCTGCGGCGCAGACCATCCGGCTCGAGGACCTCGCGGACGACGCGTTCATGACTTTCCCGCCGGACCGGGTCCCGAGCCTGCACGCGAAATTCCTGCTGGCCTGCGAAGCTGCGGGATTCAGCCCGCGGATCGCGCTCGAGGCGTGGCAGATGGCGAGTATGGTCAGTCTGGTCGCGGCGGGAATAGGTGTCGTGTTGCTGCCGGCGCAAGTACGCACCAGCCCGCACCCCGGGGTCGTGTACAAGGACCTCGCAAACGATTCCGATCACTTCCAGTTGAGAATTGCTGTGGCATGGCGCAGCAACGACGTCTCACCGAATGTGCAATCGCTGCTTGCCGTTCTGGATTCACACACTACCGACTGAGGCCGGTATCAGACTATCCCGCAGTGCGGTTCAGAACACCGGCCACAGCGGCCCTTCCTGCATCGCACCGACCTGCTCACGCAACTCGAGAATGCGGTCTTCCCAATAGCGCTGCGTGTTGAACCATGGAAACGCCGCCGGAAACGCCGGATCGTTCCAGCGACGCGCGAGCCACGCGGAGTAGTGAATCAGCCGCAGCGTGCGTAGCGCTTCGATCAGATACAGCTCGCGCTGCTCGAATTCGCAGAAGTCCTCATAGCCCGCCAGCAGATCGGCAAGCGCGCGGGACGCCTCCTCACGTTCGCCCGGCAGCAGCAGCCACAGATCCTGCACCGCGGGTCCCATGCGACTGTCGTCGAAATCGACAAAGTGCGGACCTGCATCGGTCCACAGCACGTTGCTCGGATGGCAGTCACCGTGCATGCGCAGCGCGCGAATCTCGCCGGCGCGCTCGAATGCCTGTTCGACGCCTTCGAGTGCAAGATCGACCACCGTCGTCCACGCCGTGCGAACGTTGTCCGGCACGAAGCCGTGCGTGAGCAGAAACTCGCGTGGTTCGCGACCGAAGGTCTGGATGTCGAGCACGGGGCGTGCGGTGTAGTTCCGCGTCTGACCGACGGCATGAATACGGCCGATAAAACGGCCGAGCCATTCGAGCGTGTCGCGCCGGTCGAGATCGGGAGCACGACCGCCGCGTCGCTCGAAGATCGCGAAGCGATAGTCGTCGAACGTATGCAGCGTGCGGCCTTCGAATGCGCGCGCCGGCACGGCGGGAATCTCGTGTGCGACGAGTTCGTCGACGAACGCGTGTTCTTCGAGAATCGCTTCATCGGTCCAGCGCGCCGGCCGATAAAACTTCGCGATCACCGGCGGGCCGTCTTCGACACCGATTTGATAAACGCGATTCTCGTAGCTGTTGAGCGGCAGCATGCGGCCGTCCGTGCGCACGCCGACCGTGCTGAGCACACCGTCGAGCGCGTCCAGCACGCATTCCGGCGTGAGCCGGGCGAAAGGCACGGCGCCGTCGGCGCCGCCCTGCAGGTCCTGGGTGTCGTGGTTCATGCCGGCATTGTGCCCCGCGCCGTCATGAATGACGAGCGCGGTTCGACAGTGCGCGGTCAAACCGCGCGACCGCTCAATGTATCTGCGCGCCGGCCGGTCGAACGAAGTCGCCGGTATCGATCAGGTCTTCAAGGAAAAAGGGTTCCGTATTCAGTTGCAACGATGTACCGGGCTCACCGGCGTACCACGCCACCATTGCCATGTCGCCGAGCAGGCGCATGACTATCCCGCGCGCGCCCGCAGGCACGGCGATATGCACGGATCGGACGATAGAACCGACTTGCATGATGTTTCCCCGCTCTCCCATGCCGGCTGTTGAAAATTCATGCCGGTCAATGTGTGACAAAAACACGGCAACGTCGAAACGTTGCGCGCGCACCTGATTCGAACCGCGTGATGCTGTGACTCTGATACGTTCAGCTCATTGTTCCCGTTTTGACGAAACCGGGAAAGTAAAAAGTAATGGCAGATGTCCCCTCTTTCCATGCCATCACTCTTACGAAATGCTAACTGTAACGTATGGTAACGAATACAGCATACCTGCTGTAAGCGACGCTCCTCAAAATCGGGCATCCAGAATACGATACGCGCTATAGTCCAGGCGCGCGGGCAAGCCGACGCTCACGCGGCTTCAGCCACCCGCGCGGCCCGGCTGGTTTACCCTCACTTCGACCGCACCGCTCATGTGGATCGTTCGCCTGGCGCTGCGGCGCCCGTATACGTTCATCGTTCTCGCGTTGCTGCTGCTGATCGTGGGTCCGTTGACGATCCTGCGCACGCCGACCGATATCTTCCCGAATATCGACATCCCCGTGCTGTCGGTGATCTGGACGTATAACGGCCTGTCCGCCGACGAGATGGAAAAGCGCATCGTACTCAATTACGAGCGCGGTCTGTCGGTGGCGGTCAACGATATCGAGCACACCGAATCCACCTCGCTGAACGGCATCGCGGTCGTGAAGATCTTCTTCCAGCCGCACGCGAACATCGAAGAAGCACTCGCCGAAGTCACCGCGCTGTCGCAAACGCAATTGCGTTCTCTGCCGCCCGGCATTACGCCGCCGAACATCCTGCGCTACAACGCATCGACGGTGCCGATCCTGCGGCTGTCGTTGTCGTCGGCATCGCTCACCGAGCAGGAGCTGTTCGACTTCGGTAACAACTTTCTGAAGACGCAGCTCGCCACCGTGCCCGGTGCGTCCGCGCCGTTGCCCTATGGCGGCAAGCAGCGGCAGATCATGGTCGACATCGATACGCGCAAGTTGCAGGAGCGCAACCTGTCGCCGATGGACGTCGTCAACGCAATCAGTGCGCAAAATCTGATCCTGCCGTCGGGTACGGCGAAAATCGGTTCGACTGAATACTCGGTGGAAATGAATGCGAGTCCCGATACGCTTGCGGGTCTGAACGACATTCCGATCAGGACGACGGACGCGGGCACCGTGTATATCCGCGACGTCGCGCACGTGCGCGACGGTTTCCAGCCACAGACGAATATCGTCCGCGTGAATGGTCAACGAGCAGCGCTCCTGACCATCAACAAGAGCGGCAACACGTCGACGCTCGAAATCGTCGATCGCATCAAGCAGATGATGCCGGTGCTGCACAACCTCGTGCCTGCCTCGCTGAACATCGATCCTGTAGCCGACCAGTCGCTGTTCGTGCGCGCCTCGGTGCAGGGCGTGTTGCGCGAAGCGTTGATCGCCGCCTGCCTGACCGGCCTGATGATCCTTCTGTTTCTCGGCAACTGGCGCGCCACGCTGATCATCGCCGTATCGATTCCGCTGTCGATGATCACCTCCGTCATCGCGCTATCGGCGCTCGGCGAGACGATCAACATCATGACGCTAGGCGGTCTTGCGCTCGCGGTGGGGATTCTCGTCGACGATGCGACGGTGGCGATCGAGAACGTCAGTCATCAGCTGGAGCAGGGCAAGAATCTCGAACAAGCCATTCTGGACGGCGCGCACCAGATCGCGATTCCGACACTGGTGTCGACGCTGTCGATCTGCATCGTGTTCGTGCCGATGTTTTTACTTTCGGGTGTCGCACACTATCTATTCATTCCGCTCGCCGAAGCGGTCGTGTTCGCGATGCTCGCGTCGTACTTCTTCTCGCGTACGCTCGTGCCAACGCTCGCGAAGTATCTACTGCGTCACCATCACCGGGCTGCCGATCCGCACCATGCTAGTGGCACAAACGCGAGCGCGAGTCGCAATCCGTTCATGCGCGTACATCTCGCGTTCGAGGGCGGTTTTGCGCGACTGCGCGAGCGTTATCGGGTGTTCCTCGTTGCGCGCGTCGAGCGGCCTGGCGTATTCGTTGTGGTGTTTCTGCTGTGCTGCGGGCTGTCGTTGCTGCTGATCCCGTTTCTCGGTCGCGACTTTTTTCCGCAGGTCGACGCGGGCACGATCGCGTTGCATCTGCGTGCGAAAACCGGCATGCGTGTCGAGGAAACCGCGGTTGTCACCGACCGCGTGGATTCACGTATTCGACAGCTGATTCCACCGGACGAACTCCATTCGCTGATCGACAACATCGGACTGCCGGTGTCCGGTATCAACCTGTCGTACAGCAACACTGGCACGATCGGTACTTCAGATGCCGACGTGCTGATCACACTCAACCCCGATCACCACCCGACCGCCGATTACGTCCGTACCCTGCGCCGCACACTCACCGACGAGTTCCCCGGCGTGCAGTTCGCGTTTCTGCCCGCCGACATCGTCAGCCAGACGCTCAACTTCGGTATGCCGTCGCCGATCGATATCCAGATCGTCGGCCGCGATGTCGACGCCAATCGCGCGTTCGCCGCAACGCTGCTGAACCGGCTGCGCAGCGTGCCTGGTCTCGCCGACACGCGCATCCAGCAGCCGGCCGATCTGCCGCGTATCTTCATCGACGTCGATCGCACACGTGCGCAGCAAGCGGGCTTCACGCAGAAGGACATCGCGAGCGATCTGCTCATCACGCTCTCAGGCAGCCAGCAAACTACGCCGACGTTCTGGCTGAATCCGCGCAACGGCGTCAGCTACAACGTGATCACCGAAGCCCCGCAATACACGATCGACTCGCTGCAGGCACTCGCCAACATTCCGCTGAACGCAAACGGCCACAGCAATATTCTCGGTGCACTGTCGACGATGCGCCGAGAAGCGGGCCACGCGGTGGCCACGCACTACAACGCGCAATCGACGGTCGACATCTACGGCACCGCCGACAATCGCGATCTCGGCGCGGTCTCCGACGACATCGACAAGGTCATCGCCTCAGCCACCGCCGATTTGCCGAAGGGCTCGACGATCACCGTACGCGGCCAGGTGCAAACGATGAACGACTCGTTCTCGGGGCTCTTCACGGGCCTGCTGTTTGCCATCGTGCTGGTGTATTTGCTGATTGTCGTGAACTTCCAGTCGTGGCTCGATCCGTTCATCATCATTACCGCGTTGCCGGGCGCGCTCGCGGGTATCGTCTGGATACTGTTCCTCACGCACACCACGCTGTCGATTCCGGCGCTTACCGGCGCGATCATGTGTATCGGCATCGCCACCGCGAACTCGATTCTCGTGATCAGCTTTGCGCGCGAACAACTGCTCGAACACGGCGACGCGACGCGCGCGGCGATCGAAGCGGGCTTCACGCGCTTTCGTCCGGTGCTAATGACGGCGCTCGCGATGGTGATCGGTATGGTGCCGATGGCGATCGGCCTCGGCGAAGGCGGCGAACAGAACGCGCCGCTCGGACGCGCGGTGATCGGCGGGCTCACCATAGGCACGCTCGCGACGCTGGTGTTCGTACCGGTGGTGTTCTCGATGATCTACCGGCGGCTTGCCGACCGGCGGCGGCGCTCGGCGGAGCATGTGGTTCACAAGTCATCCTGAGGCAAAGCATCGATGGAAGGTCAACGTCCTGACGAATCCCAGCCTGGCGGCACGGCCGCGAGCAAGCGGCGCACGCGCTGGCTGACTGTGCTGGCAATCGTCGTCGTGCTCGTGCTCGCGCTGCAGGGCATCTGGTCGCGGCACAGCGCGCATGCCGCGCTTGAGCGCGACGCAGAGCACGCAAGTGCGCTCAGCGTGGCTGTCGTACTGCCGCAGAAATCGTCGGCAGCACTCGATCTCGTCTTGCCGGGCAACGTGCAGGCGTTTCTCGATACGCCGATCTACGCGCGCACCAATGGCTACCTGAAGCAGTGGTACGCGGACATCGGTGCGCACGTGAAGGCTGGACAACTGCTCGCCGACATCGAAACCCCCGAGGTCGACGACCAGTTGCGCTCGGCGCGCGCGGATCTCGTCAACGCGGACGCAAACTATGCGCTCGCAAAAAGCACCGCCGACCGCTGGACCGAGATGCTGAAGAGCAAGTCGGTATCGAAACAGGAGACCGACGAGAAAGTCGGCGACATGCTCGCGAAGAAGGGCACGCTCGACGCCGCGCGCTTTAACGTCGCGCGACTCGAAAAGACGCAGTCATTCCAGAAGGTCTATGCGCCGTTCGACGGGATCGTGACTGCGCGTAACGTCGATGTCGGTGCGTTGATCGATGCGGGCAGCGCTGGCGGCCCGGCGAAGGAGCTGTTCCATGTCGCGGCCGCCGACCGGCTGCGCGTCTATGTCAACGTGCCGCAGGCGTACGCGCAGGAAGTGCGTGCCCAGCAGGGCGCCTATCTGACGTTGACCGAAGCGCCGTCGAAGCGCTATCCGGGCACCGTCGCGCGTACCTCCGGTGCCGTCGATCCGATCCAGCGCACGATGCTCGCCGAAGTGGACGTCGACAACCGCAGCGGCGCGTTGTTGCCCGGTGCGTATGCGCAGGTGCATTTCGCACTCGGCGCGGGCGCGGCACCTTATACGCTGCCTGGCAATACGCTGCTGTTTCGTCCGGGCGGTGTAACGGTTGCGACCGTCGACGCGCAACAGCACGTGAAGCTCGTACGCGTGTCGCTCGGCACCGATTTCGGCACGCGGGTCGCGATCGTGTCGGGGTTACAGGGCGACGAGCGGGTGATCGTGAATCCGCAGGATTCGATCGTCGACGGTGCGCCGGTGCGGGTTGCTGCGACGAAGCCGGCAGCGAGTGCGGCCGCCGGTAGCAATGCGAGCGGTGAAACGCCGAAGGCTGCAGAGTGAAGCCGGCGAATTTCTTCTTGAGCACAACAGTGCGGTTGCAGTCCGCACGCGCGGTCATGCGTGCCGCGCCCCTTGTTGCACCTCTTGGTATTTCTCTCGCCGCACTGATCGTCGCCGGCGTACTGGGCGGATGCGCCGTTGGCCCGGACTACGTGCGGCCGACGGCCACTACAGCCGCGACCTACAAGGAACTCGAAGGCTCCGGCTGGCAACCCGCACAACCCGCCGACACCACCCTGCGCGGCGCATGGTGGGAGATCTACGGCGACCCCGCGCTGAACGCTCTCGAACAGCAAGCCGGCAGTGCGAACCAGAACGTACAGGCCGCGCAAGCGCGTTTTCGCGCAGCTCGCGCGGCGGTCGCGCAGTTCCGCTCGAACTTCTTTCCGGTCGTAGGCGCGGGCGGCGATTTTTCGCGCACGCGTACGTCGGACAACGTGATGTACAAATCGACGGCCGGTTACACGATCAACGATTACGTCGTGCAGGGCGACGCGTCGTGGGAGCCCGATCTGTGGGGCCGGGTGTCGCGCAGCGTCGAAGGTGCAAAGGCCAATGCGCAAGCCAGCGCCGCCGACGTGCAGTCCGCGCTGCTGTCGATGCAGGCCGAACTCGCCACCGATTACTTCGAACTGCGCGGCATCGACAGCGAACGTCGTTTGCTCGACGACACGATCAAGGCGTATCGCGAAGCGCTCGATCTGACGCAGCATCGTCTGGCAGGTGGCATCGCCACCGACGCCGACGTCGCGCAGGCGCAAACGCAACTGCAAACCACCGAAGCCCAGGCCATCGATCTCGACGTGCAGCGCGCGCAGCTCGAACACGCGATCGCGATCCTCACCGGCCAGTCGCCATCCACGTTTGCGCTGCCGGTCGCGCCGCTCGCGGCGGTGCCGGTCGTCGCGCCCACCGGCGTGCCGTCGGCGCTGCTCGAGCGGCGGCCCGACATTGCATCGGCGGAACGTCATATCGTCGATATGAATGCGCAGATCGGCGTGGCGACTGCTGCGTTCTTTCCGAACCTGATCCTCTCGGTGACCGGTGGCCTTGAGGCGACCAACTACAGCCAGTGGCTGATGGCGCCCGCGCGGTTCTGGTCGCTCGGTCCGTCGCTGGCCGGCACGCTGCTCGACTTCGGCGGGCGCGCCGCGGTGAAAGCGCAAGCCGAAGCGCACTACGACGAAAGCGTCGCGCAGTATCGACAAACGGTACTGACCGCATTCGGTCAGGTCGAAGACAATCTCGCCGCGCTGCGCGTGCTCGAGCAGGAAGCGCGCGCGCAGGACCAGGCCGTCGCCGCGGCCGAGCGGGCACTCGCGATCGTCTCGGACCGCTACAAGAACGGCGCGATCACCTATCTCGACGTCGTCGTCGCGCAAACCACCGCGCTCACGAACGAGCGGCAAGCCGTATCGATCGCGCGGCGGCGGATGGCTGCGAGCGTCGCGTTGATCAAGGCGCTTGGGGGCGGGTGGGACGCGTCGCAGTTGCCTACCGGCGATCAGCTCGTTCATCCTGCTGCGGCAAACGGCTGAGCGCATACGTGCAACTGTTGCGCACCACGGCATCCCATACTTCCCGATCGGCGTATCGTTGAGACCTTTGCACCGCTCATCGCGCTGCTCATCTTCACCGCTCGGGAGACCGCTTCTTGACTGCATCGCCGGACCGTTACCGGACTGCTTCCACTGCCACTCCTTCATCCACCCCGCGACACGACGAGCCCTACCTCGAACGCGGCACACCGGCCTACTGGCGCGCGAGTGTCGCGCTGCTGTTCGCGGGCTATGCGACGTTCTCGTTGCTCTACTGCGTGCAACCGTTGCTGCCCGCGTTTTCCGAGGCGTTCGGCGTAAGTCCCGCGCAAAGCAGTCTGTCGCTATCGCTCACGACGGCCGCACTCGCAGTCGCCGTGTTCGTCGCGGGCTTCGTGTCGGAGGGTTGGAGTCGTCATCGACTGATGACCGCGTCGCTGACGTTGTCCGCCGTGCTGACGCTCGCCGTCGCCTTCACACCGCACTGGCATCCGCTGCTCGTGTTGCGCACGCTCGAAGGGCTCGCGCTAGGCGGCGTGCCAGCCGTCGCGATGGCGTACCTCGCGGAAGAAGTGCATCCCGATGGCCTCGGTCTTGCGATGGGTCTCTACGTCGGCGGCACGGCGATCGGCGGGATGGCCGGACGCGTGATCACGGGCATCGTCGCGGACCTGTTCTCGTGGCGCGTCGCGATCGGCACGATCGGTGTGCTCGGTCTGCTGTCGATGCTCGCGTTCCGCGCACTGCTGCCGCCGTCGCGTCACTTCGTCCCGCGGCGCGGGCTGGGTTTCGCGCAGCGCGGTCGCGCACTCGCAAAGCACCTCCGGCATCCGGGTCTGTGCAGACTGTTCACGATGGGTTTCGTCCTGATGGGCAGCTTCGTCACGCTCTACAACTACATCGGCTACCGGCTGCTTGCGCCACCGTACCGGATGAATCAGGCGACCATCGGCGCGATCTTCGTCGTGTATCTGACCGGCGTGGTGGCGTCGCCGTGGTCCGGGAGGCTCGCCGATTCGTTTGGCCGCGGCCGCGTGCTGATCGCGAGCCTCGTGCTCATGCTCGCCGGGCTCGGACTCACGATGCTGAATCCAGTCGCCGCGATCGCCGCCGGCATCGCGTGCGTGACGTTTGGCTTCTTTGCGGGCCATGCGGTGGCGAGCGGCTGGATTGGGCGGCTGGCAAAAGAGGCGAAAGGACAGGCCGCCGCGCTCTATCTGCTTGCCTACTATCTCGGCTCGAGCATCGTCGGTTCGTATGGTGGGCGGTTCTGGACCGCGCATGGCTGGAACGGCGTCGCGGGGCTCGTGTGCGTGCTGCTTTTGCTTGGCATCGCCGACGCCTGGTCGCTGCGCACGCACGAACGCAATGGCGAAGCCTGAAGCGCAGAAATGCGGGTGCGATCGCTATTTAGCCTCGAATCCGCATAATCGGAAAGCGAGTTGTAAGTATCCGCTACACATTTCCGCGGCCCTCGAAAATCGTGCAAAACCGCGCCCCGTCTAGCTCTTATCGCGTACGAAGCGTCGCTCTAACAGCATCTTGACGCGTAACGGCCAGTAAACCGTCGCCTATACTCGAAACAAGCCCGACGCCCGCCATAGAAAAATCAGACGCGGCGTATGCAGCGAGGATCCTATAAGGAGACGAGCATGACGACCTACTTTACGATCAGCGATTTCATCCTGGTGATTCCGATGGCGTTGGCTGGCGCGCTATTTCTTGGCGCGTTGCCATGTGCGACGGAATTCAAGCACAACATCCTGCGCGTGCTCGGTGCACTACTCGGTGTCGCGTTTGCGGTGGTGCTCGTCGAAGGTCTACCGGCGCTGATGTGACGCTCGAACGCGTCACCTGCAACCTGTCCGTTCAACGCACCCTGCCGAACCGCCCGAACTGTTTGAGCGCGGTACGGAAGTAGGGAGCGTGTGCGGTGTCCGATGCGTTTGAAGCGGTCGCCGCAATGTTGTGCGCGAGCGCGGGGAGCGCTGTCCACGGCAAGGTCGGGTGTCGATGATGCAACTGGTGCAGATGATGATTCATCAGCACGGGCTGCCAGAAGGACGGCACGCGGAAATTGCGCGCCCGTCCGGGTTCGTCGAGCCGGACATCGTAATGCGGCAGGTTGTCCGCCAGCGACAGCCACACGCCGCGCAAATACATCGTGACGAGCAGCACCGGCCACCACGCGCCGTATAGATAGAACGTGATCGCATGCAACCCGAGCGACAGCAGCCAGTCGCGCCGGATGCGTGCGCGTCGTGCCGGATCGACGGTAAATCCGACGAACAGTCGCTGCACATCGGCCCCAACCGGCCCTTCGCTGCCAACCGCGTACGCCACCAGTCGACGCGCATATCGCTGCGGCACGAAAGCGAGTAGCGGCATAACGAGTTCCCCTGCATACAGACCACCGAGAAGCCGCGCGGAATAGCGAACTCGTGCGCGCAGGTGCTGCGTCGTCCCGTCGTGCACATCGGGACGATCGAACGGTTCGCGTGTGAAGCGATGGTGCATCAGATGGCCGAAGCGCACGGCATCGAAAGGCAGCATGAAAGCGATGGCCAGCATGCGCGCTACTAATTCATTCATGCGACGTTGCGGCAGCAGCTGCCCATGAATCGCCTCGTGTATCAAACCCCAGTGCATCGGTGCGAGTATCACGAGCGGGATGACGAGCCATAACGCTACCGGGCTTGTATGTCGCAGCAGCAGCGGTAGTCCGACCAATTGCAGCAACACGGCCGACACCACGACGGCGAGCAATGCGAGGTTTGCGCGCACGTCGATGGCAACACGGCGGCGCGTGGGCGCCTCGCGATCGGCGGGATCCGCGCCCGCTGCCGGCGATCCGTCCGGTTTCCCCGCAGCCGCCTGTGCGTCCATCTTCGCTCCGTCGACACGATGTCGCCGGAGAACTTAGCAATGCCACATGACAACTGGAAGAATCGGCGTCGCGCCGGTGACAACTGGTAAGCAACGCAACAGCAGCGCAGCAAAAAGCCGCCTTACGGCGGCCCTTCGATTGCGTACGAACGAAAGCTTTGCGACGTCAGATAGCCTGATCCGTCGACGGCTTCTCCCACAGATTAACGCCGCCCTCAGTTGCATAACGGTCGATCTCCGCGAGTTCTTCCGTCGAAAACGCGAGGTTCTTCAGCGCACCGACGTTCTCGCGCACCTGCTCCGGCTTGCTCGCGCCGATCAGCGCCGACGTCACACGCGCATCGCGCAGCGTCCATGCAAGCGCCATCTGCGCGAGGCTCTGGCCGCGACGCTGCGCAATATCGTTCAGCTTGCGCACGTGTTCGATGTTTTCGGCGCTCAGGTGGTCCTGCTTCAGCGAGCCGCCACCCGGCTTGTTGACGCGCGCATCCGCGGGCACGCCGTTCAGATACTTGCTCGTCAGCAGACCCTGCGCGAGCGGCGTGAACGCGATGCTGCCTGCACCGACGTCATCGAGTGCGCCGAGCAGTTCCCGCTCCATCCACCGGTTCAACAGGTTGTACGCGGGCTGATGGATCAGCAGCGGCACCTTGTACTCACCAAGCAGCTTCGCGATTTCGCGGGTCTTCGTCGCCGAGTACGACGAGATGCCGATATACAGTGCCTTGCCCTGCTGCACCGCGCTGGCCAGCGCACCGGCCGTTTCCTCGAGCGGCGTATCGGCATCGAAGCGATGCGAGTAGAAGATGTCGACGTAATCGAGACCCATGCGTTGCAGGCTCTGGTCGAGACTCGCGAGTATGTACTTGCGCGAGCCGCCGCCCTGGCCGTACGGCCCCGGCCACATGTCCCAACCGGCCTTCGACGAGATCAGTAGTTCGTCGCGGTACGGTTTGAAATCGTCCTTGAACAGCCGGCCGAAATTCGTTTCGGCGCTGCCGTACGGCGGCCCGTAGTTGTTCGCGAGATCGAAGTGGGTGATGCCGAGATCGAACGACGTGCGCAGGATGTCGCGTTGCGTCGACAGCGGTGTCGTGTCGCCGAAGTTGTGCCACAGGCCCAGCGACAGCGCAGGCAGTTTGAGACCCGATTTGCCGCAAACGCGGTACTGCATTTCCGAATAGCGTGCCGAAGCTGCTTCGTAGGCCATGGGTGAAGTCCTTGGTGAGAAAGAGACAGGCTGAGAAAGAATGCCCGCCAACGCCATGCGGCGATGTGCGGTCAGAGCGGGGATGCCGAACGCATTATGTTAGCGAATCGTGACGCGCCTTGCAGGCCGACATGCGACGAGCGGAAACGGGCCGTTGCGTGAGCAACGGGATGGACGTTGCAGCGTGCGTCTTCTACACTGCGGCCCACGATTTCATCGACGAGGCGTTTCATGGGTAAGGTAATTTCGCTCGCATTGCTGGCGGGCGGTGTGGTGCTGCTGTATTTCGGTGGGCAATCGTTCCACTCGTTCAGCAACGAGGTGTCGCGGGTGTTCACCGGTGCGCCGACTAACCGCACGATGTATCTGATCGTGGGCGGTGTGGTCGCGACGCTCGCTGGATTGACCGGGCTCGTCGTGTCGGGCAAACGCTAGCGCTTGCGTTTGCGCTAGCCCGGCTTCCGGTACGCCCTAGAACGCGACTTCCGGTATCGACGCGGAACGCGAGCCCGGCAGCGGCACGTTGCTCGCGCCGTGATACGTGAACACCAGCGAAAACTTCACGTCGTCGGACACGTTCTTGCCCGCCGAATGCAGCGTGTTGCAGTGGAAGAACACGACGTCGCCGGCTTTCAGTTCGGGGGAGAACGCGGTCTGGATCAGCGCCTGATTTTCCGGCAGATCCGAGCGGAAGAATTTCGCGTTGTCGAAGCGGTCCGACGTGAAGGTCCTGCTGTGCGAACCCGGCACGAACCAGAGCCCGCCGTTATCGACCGTTTCCGGACCTAGCGCGAGCCACACCGACACCAAGTCGTCCCGTTCGAACGACCAGTAGCGCACATCGCGATGCCAGCCGGTCAGGCTGCCGTAGGTCGGATGCTTGGTCATCATGCAGTTGTGATGCGCGCGCGACAAACGCGGTTCCTCGCCGAAGTACAACGCCATCCAGCCGCGGATCTCCGGCGCAGTCGACCATTCGCGAAAGCTCGCGTGACGCCCGTAGGCATCGAGCAGGCGTCGCACGGTATGGCCACCGGGCGCGTGTTTCGATTCCGGTGCGCCCGGATAACGCAGATCCGCCTCGAATTCGGCTGGCATCGCGGCTTCCTGCAATTGCTGCTGTGCAACCTGCTTCAGTTGCGCGCAGCGCTCGGGCGACACCAGCCCCGAGACGACGACGAAACCCTGCTCCCGCAGCGTCTGGATCTGCTCTTTCTTCGAATGGCCTGACATGGGGTGTTCCGCTTCTTTGGACTGACTGTAGGCTCGATTGTAAATCGTGCGGGATCGCGCTGCCTCGGGATTCCTGCGTCAATGGGGCGCACTGCACGACGCGAGGGCAAGCGTGCACGGGCATCGGTCCCAAAGGGCATGATTGGGCGGACCGCCGCGAGGGTAAAAACCGACTTTCGACAGTCATGAATCGCGTGTAGCCTGCGTTCATGTCGTCTGTAATTTCCGCCTTCCCACTGTGTGTGCGGCCCTCAGAGGCCCGTGCCACAAGCGCCGATATACCTCGATCGCCCTCCCGGCTTTCCCGACGCGCCCGCCATGTTGCGATTGATATCGCACGTGGCGTTCCGGTTGGCATGCTTGCTGCGTGTTGCAGCATCATCTCCTGACGCGCGCGCCGCCGCCCATTTTCGAAGCCATGCACAATTTTTTTAGCACCCGACTCACCCACGCCGCGCTCACTGCGGCGCGTCCGGCGCGGCGCCATGTCATGCGCGCGCTGCGTCATCACTCCGCCCGCACCCGCGCACTCGCCGAGCAATTGCGCGATGCACGGCCCGTCGACGGCATTCGTACCTGGTTCTATGCGTTCTTCTCGACGCTGCGGTCCCGGCGCGCGTCGCATCGACTGTCGCTGCGCACGCTGCTGCGCAAACCGGCGCCGCTGCGTGCGCCATCCACGCTGCGCATTCCCGCGCCGCACAGCACGAGCCGTCGGCCGCGAAGGCTCGGTGCGAGTAGCGCCGGCTGGTTTGCGTTCGCGTTCGCTACGCGTTAAATCCTGCCGCGTGGCGGCGTTGCCCTCAGGGTTGTCAAAACCGCCGCGCATGAAAAACCCCCGTAAGGCAATGCCGTACGGGGTTTGATCGATACAGCCGTAACCGATGCTTGCTTACACGAGCGCGGCAACCGGCTCCGTGCCAGCAGCTTCGGCGAGCAACAGCGCCTTATCGGTGGCTTCCCACGAGAATTCCGGCTCTTCGCGGCCAAAGTGACCATACGCCGCGGTCTTTTCGTAGATCGGACGCAGCAGGTCGAGCATCTGGATGATGCCCTTCGGACGCAGATCGAAATGTTCCTGCACGAGGCGCGTGATCGTCGCATCCGATACGCGGCCGGTACCGAACGTGTTGACCATCACCGAAGTGGGTTGCGCCACGCCGATCGCATACGACACCTGGATCAGGCAACGCGACGCGAGGCCCGCGGCCACGATGTTCTTCGCGACATAACGGCCTGCATAAGCGGCCGAGCGATCCACCTTCGACGGATCCTTGCCCGAGAACGCACCGCCGCCGTGCGGCGCTGCGCCGCCGTACGTATCGACGATGATCTTGCGACCCGTCAGACCGCAATCGCCTTGCGGACCGCCGATCACGAACCGGCCCGTCGGGTTCACGAGGAACTTGATGTCGCCCTTGATGAGCTCGGCCGGCAGCGTCGGCTTGATGATCTCTTCGATCACGGCTTCGCGCAGGACGGACAGTTCGATGTCCGGAGAATGTTGCGTGGACAGCACGACGGTGTCGATTGCATGCGGCTTGCCGTCGACGTAGCGCACGGTGACCTGCGACTTCGCATCGGGACGCAGCCAGGGCAGGCGACCGTCGCGGCGCAGATTCGCCTGACGCTCGACGAGGCGGTGCGACAGGTGGATCGGCAACGGCATCAGCTCAGGCGTTTCTTCGCATGCGTAGCCGAACATCAGGCCCTGGTCGCCGGCACCCTGATCGAGATTGTTGTCGTGCGCACGGTCGACGCCTTGCGCGATGTCCGGCGACTGCTTGTCGTAGGCGACGAGCACGGCGCAGCCGCGGTAGTCGATGCCGAACTCAGTGTTGTCGTAGCCAATGCGCTTGATCGTTTCGCGTGCGACCTGGATGTAGTCGACGTTGGCGGTCGTGGTGATTTCACCTGCGAGCACGACGAGACCGGTGTTGCACAGCGTTTCCGCTGCGACACGCGAGTATTTGTCCTGCGTCAGGATGGCATCGAGAATCGCGTCCGAAATCTGGTCCGCGACTTTGTCGGGATGGCCTTCGGAAACGGATTCGGAAGTGAAGAGATAATCGTTTGCCACGTTACAGACTCCTGATGTGTGGTTACGGTTGAGTTTCACGTAGCCAGCCTCGGTGTCTGAAGCGGCGACGCTTTAGCGGATTTCCAGACCGGCCTCGACGCGTAATGCATGCATCGTTGTACCGGCTTCGCCCCGCAAGTTGTCTATTAACTCGGCGAAGCCTTTATTATAGCGACTTCTTCAATTTGTCGCAGAGTACCCACGCGTGCTGTATATCCATTCGTCTGCCGCATTTAGCGGCACCGCACCGCACAATGTCGCGCCCGGAGCATTTTCATGCTGAGCCGGATTGGCGTGAAGCTGGCCGTTGGCCTGCTGAAACTGTTCGCGCTGCTGCCGTACGGCTTCGTCGCGCGCCTCGGCGACGGGCTCGGCTGGCTGCTCTATCAGATCCCGAGCCGGCGCAGGCGCATCGTCCACATCAACCTGAAGCTGTGCTTCCCCGAATGGAGCGACGAGCGTCGCGAAGAGGTCGCGCAGAAGCACTTCCGCCATGCGATCCGCAGCTACGTCGAGCGTAGCGTGCAGTGGTTTGGCTCGGCGAAGAAGCTCGAAAAGCTGATCGAGGTGGTTAGCGACGTCGATCTTCTCGACCCCGATATGCCACCCACGCTGCTACTCGGCTTTCATTTTGTCGGCATCGAGGCGGGCTCGGTCTTCATCAACTATTCGCTGCATCGGCCCTGCGGTTCTCTATACCAGCCGATGTCGAACCCCGAACTCGAAGCCGTCGCCAAGGCGGCGCGCGGCCGCTTCGACGCGGAGCTGGCAAGTCGCGCGGACAGCGCGCGCATCGTGCTGCGCTGGCTGCGCGAGCGCAAGCCGGTGATGCTCGGCGCGGACATGGACTACGGCATGCGCAATTCGACCTTCGTGCCGTTCTTCGGCGTGCAGGCGTGCACGCTGACCGCGGTCGGCCGGTTCGCGAAGGTGGGGCGCGCGCAGGTGTTGCCGTTCATCGGCGAGGTACTGCCGAACTACAAGGGCTATCGTCTGCGCGTATTCAAGCCGTGGGAAAACTATCCGACCGGCGACGACGAGGCGGATGCGCGCTACATGAACGCGTTCCTCGAAGAGCAGATTCTGCGCATGCCGGAGCAGTACTACTGGGTGCACAAGCGCTTCAAGACACGCCCGCCGGGCGAGCCCGGTTTTTACTGAAGCGTTGCGGCGCGGCGCGCGATGCGCGACTAGCGCCTCGCTGCACCCCGACAACAAACGCATAAACGCCCCCGCGCGTCCCTTACAATAGCGGGATGAAACTGAAATTCACCAAAATGCACGGCGCGGGCAACGACTTCGTCGTGCTCGACGGCATCACGCAGCCGCTCGATCTCACGGCCACGCAGGTGCGCGCGCTCGCGGACCGGCATTTCGGCATCGGCGCGGACCAGTTGCTGCTGGTCGAGAAGCCGACCATCGACGGTGTCGATTTCAGATATCGCATCTATAACTGCGACGGCGGCGAAGTCGAACATTGCGGCAACGGTGCGCGCTGCTTCGTGAAGTTCGTGCGCGACGCGGGCCTGACCGATAAAAGCAGCGTGCGCGTCCAGGTGCAGAACGGCATCATCACGTTGACGATACAGGCCAATGGCGAAGTTGTCGTCGATATGGGCAGCCCGATCTTCGAACCGGCACGCGTGCCGTTCGATGCGAGCGGTCTCGAAGGGCGCCACGAAGGCGACGATACGCTCTGGCCGCTCGATGTGAACGGCACGACGCGCTGGATCTCGACGGTATCGATGGGTAATCCGCATGCGGTGCAGGTCGTCGACGACACCGAAGCCTTTGCCGTCGCCACCGACGGTCCGATCATCGAACAACATCCGCGCTTTCCTCAACGCGTCAACGCAGGCTTCATGGAGATCGTCGGGCGCCGCGAGATCAACCTGCGTGTGTATGAGCGCGGCGCAGGCGAGACGCTTGCATGCGGCACCGGCGCATGTGCCGCGGTCGCGGCCGGCATCCGGCGCGGGTTGCTCGATTCGCCGGTCACGGTGCACACGCACGGCGGCACATTGACCATTTCGTGGGACCGTACGCAGAACGGTGCGCCGCTCCTGATGGCGGGTCCCGCCGTCACCGTCTTCGCAGGCGAGATCGAGCTGGCCGACTGATTTTTCTCATTTAACGCAGCGTCCGGCAACGGGCGCCCATCCGCCGAAACCATGAACGATCGCGAAGTCGCCGAATACCTGCTAGCCAACCCCGAATTCTTCGCCGAACACGCGGAGATGCTCGCGACCATCCGGCTTGCGAACCCGCACGGCAAGGCTGCCGTGTCGCTGCAGGAGCGGCAGATGGACATGCTGCGCGACAAGAACAAGCACCTCGAACGCCGTCTCGCCGAGCTCGTGCGCTACGGGCACGAGAACGACAGCATCGCGTCGAAGTTCAACCGCTGGACCGAGCGCGTGATCGCCGAGCGCGACCCGTATGCGCTGCCGCGCGTGATCGCGCACGGCCTACGCGAGGTCTTCGATGTGCCGCAAGCCGCGCTGCGCGTATGGGATGTCGCCGAGCAATATGCGCACGCCGATTTCACGCGGCAGGTCGGCGAAGAAGTGCGGATCTTCGCGAACAGCCTTGCTACGCCGTATTGCGGCGCGAACTCCGGCTTCGAAGCCGCGCAGTGGCTCGCGCCGTCCGTCGCCGCGGTACCGGACGACTCGACAGGCGACGCTGCGGCGCCTGACACGATCGAATCGATTGCGTTGCTCGCACTGCGCGATCCCGAGGGCAACGAAGATGCCACCGCCTTCGGCCTGCTGGTGATGGGCTCGCCCGATGCGCGACGCTTCCACGACGGCATGGCCACCGACTTCCTCACGCACATCGGCGCGCTCGCCAGCGCGGCGCTGAGCCGTCTGCTGCCGCGCTAACGCGCGCCGCCATCGTGACCCTCGCCGATCCCGTCGCCGACTACCTCTCAAACCTCGAACACGAGCGGCGGCTGTCGGTGCATACGTTGCGCGGCTACACACACGAACTCGACGAACTGAAGAAGCTCGCAAACGGCAGGGCGCTCGAAAGCCTCACTGCCATCGATATCCGCGGCGCTGTCTCGCGGGCGCATGCGGGCGGACTGTCGGCGCGCTCGATCGCCCACCGGCTGTCCGCGTGGCGCGCGTTTTATCGCTGGTTCGCGGGACGTATCGATCTGCCGGCCAACCCGGTCGCGACCGTGCGTGCGCCGAAGCGCCCGAAGACGCTGCCAAAGGCGCTCTCCGTCGACGACACACACCGTCTGATGGAAGCGCCCGCCGCCGAGGGCACCGAAGGTGTCCGCGACCACGCGATTCTCGAGCTGTTCTATTCGTCGGGACTGCGGCTTGCCGAACTCGTCGGGCTCGATGCGCAGTACGCGAGCGGCGGCGGCTATCAATCGGCGGGCTGGCTCAAGCTCGACTCCGCTGAAGTCGAAGTGCTCGGCAAAGGCAACCGGCGACGCGTCGTGCCGGTGGGCAGCAAGGCAATCGATGCATTGCGCGCGTGGCTCGCGGTGCGCGGCGAATTCGTCAAACACGATCCGCATCCGCTGTTTCTGTCGGTGCGCGGCAACCGGATGTCGCCGAACGTCGTGCGCGATCGCGTGAAGCGCGCGGCGCTCGTGGCGGGTATTCCGGCCAACGTGCATCCCCACGTGTTGCGTCACTCGTTCGCGACGCACGTGCTGCAGTCGAGCGGCGACCTGCGCGCCGTACAGGAACTGCTCGGCCACGCCAGCATCACCGCTACGCAGGTCTATACGGGCCTCGATTTCCAGCATCTCGCGCGCATTTACGACCAGGCGCACCCGCGCGCAAAGAAGCGCGGCTGAAGTCTTCCGCATGCGTGCTCACGTGCTCACAGCCGGCGCACCGCCGTGCTGAATCCCTCTACGAAATGAAGTCATGAATATCGTTACGCTAAAACCGTCGAAAGAAAAATCGCTGCAGCGGCGCCATCCGTGGGTCTACGCGAATGCGATCGATCGCGTCGAGGGCAAGCCGGCGCAGGGCGCGACCGTGCTGGTACGCGCACACGACGGCCGCTTTCTCGCGCGCGCCGCCTATAGCCCGCATTCGCAGATCCGTGCGCGGGTGTGGAGCTTCGACGAAGCCGAACCGATCGATCACGCGTTCTTCAAGCGCCGCGTACAACGCGCGCTCGCGCACCGGCAAACGATGGTGCGCAATACCGGCGCCGTCCGGCTGATCTTCGGCGAGGCCGATGGGCTGCCCGGTCTGATCGTCGACCACTACACCGCCGACGATGGCCGCGGCCAGCTCGTGTGTCAGTTCATGGCGGCCGGCGTCGAAGCATGGAAAGCCGCGATCGTCGATGCGCTGACCGGCGTAACGGATTGCCCGAATGTCTACGAGCGCTCGGACGTGTCGATCCGCGAGAAGGAAGGCCTCGAGCAGATCACCGGCGTGCTGGCCGGCGACGAACCGCCCGAGACGCTGATCGCCAGCGAAAACGGCGTGCGTTATCACGTCGATGTGCGCAACGGCCACAAGACCGGCTTCTACGTCGACCAGCGCGATAACCGCGCGCTCGTGCAGCAGTTCGCCCAGGACCGCGACGTACTGAACTGCTTCTGCTACACCGGCGGTTTTTCGCTGGCTGCGCTCAAAGGCGGCGCAAAACGGGTCGTCTCGATCGATTCGTCGGGCGAAGCGCTGGCGCTCGCGCAGCAGAACGTTGCGGCCAATGCCTTCGATGCGGCGCGCGCCGAGTGGCTCGATGCGGATGCGTTCAAGACGCTGCGGCGCCTCCATGACGACGGCGAGCGCTTCGATCTCGTCGTGCTCGATCCGCCGAAGTTCGCCCCTTCGCGCGAGCACGTGGACCGCGCGGCACGCGCCTACAAGGACATCAACCTGACCGGCTGCCGGCTGCTGCGCCCGGGCGGCCTGCTGTTTACCTACTCGTGCTCGGGTGCGATCGACGCCGAGCTGTTCCAGAAAATCGTCGCCGGCGCGGCGGCCGATGCCCGGGTCGACGCGCGCATCCTGAAGCGTCTTGGCGCGGGCGTCGATCATCCGCTGCTGACCGCATTCCCGGAAGGCGAGTATCTGAAGGGCCTGCTGTTGCAAATCGCCTGATCGCCCTCATTTGCGGCGGATCGCCCCGCGGGCGGCCGTCCTGTGTGGGCTAGCCGCCAAGCAGGGGCTTGACAGGTATGTTTCAATATCTGACCAGGCCGACGCGCATAAGCGCTTTGCGCCCCCGATTCACCGATTTACGTATCCAGACAGGCGACCACATGATTCCCGTCACCATCCTGACCGGCTTTCTGGGCAGCGGCAAAACGACGCTGCTCAAACGCATCCTGAACGAGAAACACGGCATGAAGATCGCCGTGATCGAGAACGAGTTCGGCGAAGAAAACATCGATAACGAGATCCTCGTGCAGGACACGAACGAGCAGATCATCCAGATGAGCAACGGCTGCATCTGTTGCACGATTCGTGGCGATCTGGCCCGTGTGCTCGCCGACCTCGCCGCGCAGAAGCGCGACGGCAAGCTCGATTTCGAGCGCATCGTGATCGAAACGACCGGCCTCGCGAATCCGGGCCCGGTCGCGCAGACGTTCTTCATGGATAACGACATCGCCGACGAATTCCTGCTCGACGCGATCATCACGCTGGTCGATGCCAAGCACGCGAACCACCAGCTCGACGAGCATGAAGTCGTGCAACGCCAGGTGGGCTTTGCCGACCGGCTGTTCATCACGAAGGCCGATCTCGTCGACGAAACCACGCTGGGCGACCTGCGCCACCGGCTACTGCACATGAACCCGAAGGCCGCGATCAAGCTCGTCAACTTCGGCGAAGCGGACATCAAGGAAATCTTCGATCTGCGCGGCTTCAACCTGAACGCGAAGCTCGAGATCGATCCGGATTTCCTCGCCGAAGACGATCACGACCATGATCACGGCCACGATCACGCGCATCACGATCACGATCATGATCATGACCATGGCCACGACCACGACCACGCGAACTGCGACCACGATCATGGCCAATGCGATCATGAAGGCCACGACCACGCGCACGGCCATCACCATCACGCGCACCACGACGACAAGATCAAGTCGTTCGTCTACCGCAGCGATCGCCCGTTCGACGCGAACAAGCTCGAAGATTTCCTCGGCGGCATCCTGCAGATCTACGGCGAGCGGCTGCTGCGCTACAAGGGCGTGCTGTATATGAAGGGCGTCGACCGCAAGGTCGTGTTCCAGGGCGTCCACCAGATGATGGGCAGCGATCTGGCCTCGAAATGGCAACCGGTCGAAAAGAAGACCAACAAGATGGTCTTCATCGGAATCGAGCTGCCACAGGATCTGATCACCGACGGTCTCGACGCCTGCCTCGCCTGAGCGACCGGGTTTCCGCCGCTGTATGCCGGGCCGATGGTCCGGCATACAGTCTGGTGCGTGACGCCCACGAAAACCCTGCAACCGGAAACCTCGCACGCCCATCGCTTTTTGATGGTTGGCGCGTTATATTTCGAGAAATCGGGGCAGGAGGCTCAGATTCCTCCTAGTTGCGGTGCCGCATTGTGATTCAGTTACAATACGTGCCCACTGGAGAATGACAACGAATTGCCCGGCCAGCGCGCATCTTGTGCCAGGCCCGAAAACGGCACCGGAAAATCTCGTCCGGAAAGTATGCCGACATGACCGGCTAGCCAGGCGGCCTGGTAAGCGCGCAACCGGTCAGCATCACCTCGGGAGGATCCGAATCGGTTTCCAGAGGGAGTTCGGCCCCGCATCGGCGCTTCGGCGTCACGACAGCCCACCGTCCGTGTTCGCCAGCGCTCCGTGAGCGTCATCGAAACGCCGTTGCGGGCTACACGAAAGTGCGGGCAATATGTATGAGTTTTGCCTCACATTGAAGAAGCAAGCCAGATGACGACGAAACGACTCTTGACCGAAGCCGAAATCCTGAAGATGAGCGACAAGGATTACATGAATGAGGCTCAGCTCGCTTTCTTCAAGGACCGGCTCGAACAGTTGCAGGCGGACATCCTCCGCAATGCCGGCCAGACGACCGAAAACCTGCGCGAAACCGTGATCGTGCCGGACCCGGCCGACCGCGCGACGATCGAGGAAGAGCATGCGCTCGAACTGCGCACGCGCGACCGCGAACGCAAGCTGCTGAAGAAGGTTCAGCAGTCGCTGGCGCGCATCGAATCGGGCGACTACGGCTGGTGCGAGGAAACCGGCGAACCGATCGGCGTGCCGCGTCTGCTCGCGCGCCCGACGGCGACGCTGTCGCTCGAGGCGCAGGAGCGCCGCGAACTGCGCCAGAAGCTGTTCGGCGACTGACCGCCACGGCGCGGTCGCTCCCGCGCCCCGCTACATTGCTTCGTCGAAAGGCGCACGGTGTTCCGTGCGCTTTTTTCTTTGGGCGCCGGATCGTCGCAGGTGCCAGCAGCAGGTTTTACCGGCTGCCCGCTCCGGTGCCCGTATGTACAAGGCCAGGCCTGGCATGCCGTGCTGCGCCACCGCTGCCTCCGCGGGCTTTTTCCGCCCGATCCGCATCGCCAGCCCTTGATATGGCGGCGCACGCCCTAAAATTGATTCGACATGCGTCGCACGTGCGCGCGCCCTGCGCCGCGCCGTCCGCTCTCCCGCATTTCGCGGTGGCGCAGTGCGCCACCCGTTTTCCCCGTTTTGCAAAAGGAACGCATATGGAGCAATTTCACGGCACGACGATCGTCTCCGTGCGCCGCGGCAACAAGGTCGCGCTCGGCGGCGATGGCCAGGTGACGCTCGGCAACATCGTCATGAAAGGCGGCGCGAAAAAGGTCCGGCGCATCTATAACGGCCAGGTGCTGGTCGGCTTTGCCGGCGGCACGGCGGATGCCTTCTCGCTGCTCGACCGTTTCGAAGGCAAGCTCGAAAAGCATCAGGGCAACCTCACGCGCGCCGCCGTCGAACTCGCCAAGGACTGGCGCACCGACCGCATGCTGCGCCGGCTCGAAGCGATGCTGATTGCCGCCGACGCGCAAACCACGCTCGTCATCACCGGCAACGGCGACGTGCTCGATCCCGAAGGCGGCATCTGCGCGATCGGTTCGGGCGGCGCTTACGCGCAGGCCGCGGCGCAGGCGCTCACCGACAACACCGCGCTCGATCCGCGCGAGATCGTCGAGAAATCGCTCGAGATCGCCGGCAACATGTGCATCTACACGAATCACAACCGCGTCATCGAGACGATCGAGTAAGGACCCACGATGAGCACCATGACCCCTGCCGAGATCGTCTCGGAACTCGACAAGCACATCATCGGCCAAGGCCGCGCGAAGAAGGCCGTGGCGGTGGCGCTGCGCAACCGCTGGCGCCGTCAGCAGGTCGGCGACCCGCTGCGTCAGGAAATCACGCCGAAGAACATTCTGATGATCGGACCGACCGGCGTCGGCAAGACCGAAATCGCCAGGCGGCTCGCACGGCTCGCCGATGCGCCGTTCATCAAGATCGAAGCGACGAAGTTCACCGAAGTCGGTTATGTGGGCCGCGATGTCGACAGTATCGTGCGCGACCTGATCGAGATCTCGGTGAAGCAGACCCGCGAAACCGAAATGCGCAAGGTCCGTACGAAAGCGCAGGATCAGGCTGAAGACCGCATCCTCGACATCCTGTTGCCGGGTGCGCGTCCGGTCGGTTTCGGCTCGGGTTCGCAGGAATCCGCCGGCAGCGAAGACAACGCCACACGCCAGACCTTCCGTAAACGCCTGCGCGAAGGCCAGCTCGACGACAAGGAAGTCGAACTCGACATCGAGATGCCGCAACCGGGCATGGACATCATGGGGCCGCCGGGCATGGAAGACATGACCGAGCAGATCCGCACGATGTTCGCGAATATCGGTGGTGGCAAGAAGGCACGTCGCAAGCTGAAGGTGAAGGAAGCGCTGAAGCTGCTTAGCGACGAAGAAGCGTCGAAGATGCTCAACGACGAGGAAGTGAAGACGAAGGCCGTGCAGAACGTCGAGCAGAACGGCATCGTGTTTCTCGACGAAATCGACAAGATCGCATCGCGCAACGAAGCGGGCGGTGGCGAAGTGTCGCGCCAGGGCGTGCAGCGCGATCTGCTGCCGCTCGTCGAAGGGACGACGATCAATACGAAGTACGGGATGGTGAAGACCGATCACATCCTGTTTATCGCGAGCGGTGCGTTTCATCTTGCGAAGCCCAGCGATCTGATTCCCGAGTTGCAGGGCCGCTTTCCGATTCGCGTCGAACTCGATTCGCTGTCGGTGGGCGATTTCGAATCGATCCTCGTGGCCACCGATGCGAGCCTCGTCAAGCAGTATCAGGCGCTGCTCGCCACCGAAGACGTTCACCTCGAATTCGCCGACGACGGCATCCGTCGTCTCGCGGAAATCGCGTTCTCGGTCAACGAGAAAACGGAAAACATCGGGGCGCGGCGGCTCTATACGGTGATCGAGAAGCTGCTCGAAGAAGTGTCGTTTTCGGCGGGCAATCATGCAGGCACGAGCGTCATGATCGATGCGGCTTATGTGGATCGTGCGCTGAACGAGGTTGCCGGAGACGAAGACCTGTCGCGTTACGTGCTTTAAGGCGCTGCGGTCGCGTTTGATTGCGCACGTAGGTCGCGCGTCGGGCGCATAAACAGAACGGGCGGTCCTGCGAAATTCGCGGGACCGCCCGTTTTTTATTCGGCGGCCTTATCGCAAAGCGGCCGCATCCACAACGTTCACTGCTTGACCGGCCGCTTCGCAAGCTTGCGCTGCAGCGTGCGCCGATGCATGTTCAGCGCACGCGCGGTCGCCGAAACATTGTTGCCGTTCTCAGCAAGCACCCGCTGAATGTGCTCCCACTCGAGCCGCGCCACCGACAGCGGCACCGGATTCTCAATCGCCTCTTCCGCCTGCAACGCACTCGCTTCGCTTTGCAGCGCCGCCAGAATCGTCTCGACATTGGCCGGCTTCGCGAGATAGTTGTCCGCGCCGTCCTTCACCGCCTGCACCGCGGTCGCGATGCTCGCGTAGCCGGTCAGCACCAGCATCCGCGCATCGGGCTGCAACTCGCGCAGCGGCGCGACCAGATTGAGACCGGAATCGTCGCCGAGATGCAGGTCGACGGTGATCTGGCCGAACTTCTGCTGGTTCGCGAGCCGGATCGCTTCGTCGGCGCTATGCGCTTCGGCAACGATGAAACCGCGCCGCGTCAACCCGCGCGCGAGGATGCCGGAAAACACCTCGTCGTCATCGATCACCAGGAAATTGTTGTCGCTCATACTTCTTTCTCCACAGGGGTCGGCGCAGAGCCCGTTCGGCTCGCGTCCAATGAATCGCGTGCCGCCACCGGCAGCCGCAGCACCGCGCGCGTGCCGCGCGGCTTCGTATCGCGGACGTCGGTCAACTCGATCGATCCGCCGAGCCGCACCGCCGCCGAAAACGCCAGATAAAGACCGACGCCATGTCCGCCTTGCGTGCTGTCGACCGGTATCGCACCAAGCGACCCACGCAGCGACGACGGAATGCCTGGTCCCTTGTCGCACACTTCGAATTCGACGAAATCGCCGCGCACCGTCGTCACCGCGGCCAGCGTCACGCTGTCGCGACTTGCGCGCGCTGCGTTGTCGAGCAGGATCGTCAGGATCTGGCCGACAGCGACAATGTCGCCTAGTGTGGCGTCGTCGGGCAGCGTGCCGAGCAGCTGAAACTTCACATGGGGATGGCGCAGCCGCCATTGCTCCGCGAACGAATCGAGCCATTCGGCGACGGTCTGCCGGCTGCCCGGCAACTCGCTGGTGGCCGCGCGGCTGCGCAGGCGCGCGAGCGCCGAGGTGCACAGCGTCAGTTGCTGCTCGAGCAGGTCGAGGTCGGTGGCGTAGGGCGCGAGACCGTCGTCGGTGCGTGCGGCGTCGCGCAGTTCTTCGGTGAGCATTGCAATCGTCGACAGCGGTGTGCCGATCTCGTGTGCGACGGTGGCGGCCTGCACACCGAGCGCCACTGCACGCTCGTCGCGCAACAGGCGCTGCTGCGCGTCGCCGAGCGCCGCTTCGCGCTGCCGCAGCGCACGCGACATGCGCGCGACGAACCACGCGATCAACCCGACGCTCACCATGAAGTTCACCCACATGCCGGCGCGGTAGTAATCGAACAGGTTGGCCGGATTGTCGAGATTCAACGGCACCGAGTCGAAGCCGAGCACCGCGTAACAGGCAGCGGCGAACACCGCGAGCCAGATCATCAGATGCCACGGCAGCACAGCCGCCGCGATCGCCAGCGACGGCAGATACAGCGACACGAATGGATTCGTCGTGCCGCCCGACAGGAACAGCAGCGCCGACAGCGCACCGAGGTCGACCCAGATCTGGCCGAACAGCTCGAGATTCGATTCGGGCCGCGCGCGCGCGACGCGCAGCCAGGTCAGCGCGTTGAAGGCCGCCTCGAGGCCGATGACGAGCAGCATCGCCGGCAACGGCAGATGCACGCCGATGAAGATCTGCACGAAGGCGATGGTGCCGAGCTGCCCGATGATGGCAAAGCAGCGCAGCCAGAAGAGGTGGCCGAGATTGACGCGGCCGGTGTTGGTGAAGCGATGCATGCAGTCAGTCTGTCTACGTAGTGGCGCCGCGCGGGCAGCCGTTCATTGCGCCTCGGGCGCCTCGGGCACCACCCGGGCGCGCGCGATTTCGTCGGCGAGACACTCGGGGCACAGGCAGGCGCGCCCGGCCTTGAGCCGGTTGGCCGGCAGCGCGGGCATCGAGCGGCACCAGCAGTCGGGTGCGCCGGCGGCCGGCTCGGCCCGCATGCCGCAATCGAATGCACGGCCGCAGCGCGGACAGCGGCCGCTGGCGGCACTGCGCGGACGATGGGCCGACGCATTCATAAGAAGTCGAAAATATGACACCGACGAGGGCGACCCGGACATGATGCCACGTCCGCCCGCCGCCCACATGCCCTCCGCCAGCGACAAAACAGCGCTCCGGCGCCGTCCGGCCCGGTAAAAGGGGCGACTGGCGGCAGCCGCAAACGCCGCGCGTGGCGCAGTGCGGAAAAAGACTGCAGCGCGCCGCCAACACCCGCGTGGAAAAGGCTGTTGCAGCGCGCCAGTCCTGTACAATTCGCGCTTGTTTCAACTGTTCCGTGCCTGAGCCAGCCGCCATGTCCGAACTTCCCGACCTTTCGCAGATCGCGCCCCGCCTGAAGGCTGAAATCCTCGCCGAGGCACTACCCTATATCCGCCAGTATCACGGCAAGACCGTGGTCATCAAATACGGCGGCAACGCCATGACCGAAGAGCGTCTCAAGCAGGGCTTCGCGCGCGACGTGATCCTGCTGAAACTCGTCGGCATCAATCCGGTCATCGTGCACGGCGGCGGTCCGCAGATCGACCAGGCGTTAAAGAAGATCGGCAAGCAGGGCACCTTCATCCAGGGCATGCGCGTCACGGACGAAGAGACGATGGAAGTCGTCGAATGGGTGCTCGGCGGCGAAGTGCAGCAGGACATCGTCACGCTGATCAACCACTTCGGCGGCCACGCGGTGGGGCTCACGGGCAAGGACGGCGGCCTGATTCACGCGCGCAAGCTGCTGATGCCGGATCGCGACAACCCCGGTCAGTACGTCGACATCGGCCAGGTCGGCGAAGTCGAGGCGATCAACCCAGCGGTGGTGAAAGCGCTGCAGGACGATGCATTCATTCCGGTCATCTCGCCGATCGGATTCGGCGAAGACGGCCTGTCGTACAACATCAACGCCGATCTGGTCGCGGGCAAGCTCGCGGTCGTGCTGAACGCCGAGAAGCTGGTCATGATGACCAACATCCCCGGCGTGATGGACAAGGAAGGCAACCTGCTCACCGACCTGTCGGCGCGCGAAATCGACGCGCTGTTTGCCGACGGCACGATTTCCGGCGGCATGCTGCCGAAAATCTCGTCGGCACTCGACGCCGCGAAGAGCGGCGTGCGCTCGGTGCACATCATCGACGGCCGCATCGAACACTCGGTGCTGCTCGAAATTCTCACCGAACAGCCGTTCGGCACGATGATCCGCTCGCATTGAGCCGGCAACTGAGCGACAAACTGGATCGGCCCCGGCAATCGATGCGCATTTCCCGCCCACGACGCCGGCGCCCCCGCATTGAATCGGGCAAGCCCGTCTGGCTGTTCGACCTCGACAACACACTGCATCACGCGTCGCACGCGATCTTCCCCGTTATCAATCAGGGAATGACGCAGTACATCATCGACACGCTGCAGGTCGACCTCGACGAAGCAAACCGTCTGCGCACCGGCTACACGAAGCGCTACGGCGCAACGTTGCTCGGTCTGACACGCCATCACCCAATCGACCCGCACGACTTCCTGAAGGTCGTGCACACGTTCCACGACCTGCCTTCGATGGTGCGCAGCGAGCGCGGCCTCGCGCGGCTCGTCGCCGCGCTGCCCGGCCGCAAGATCATCATCACGAACGCGCCCGAAGCGTATGCGCACGCGGTCTTGCAGGAGCTCGGCATCGAGCGGCTGTTCGAACGCGTGATCGCCATCGAACACATGCAGCACGGCGGTGTCTGGCGTGCCAAACCCGATGCTTCGATGCTGCGCCGTGCGATGCGCGACGCGCATGTGTCGCTTGCCGACGCGATCCTCGTCGAAGATACGCGCAGTCATCTGAAAAACTACCGGCACCTCGGTATCCGCACGATCTGGATCACCGGTCACCTGCCGAAGCAGTCGCGCCGCGACGGCGTAGCCGCGCCGCTACCGGGCACGGGCCGGCCGCACTATATCGACTGGCGCATCCGTTCGCTAAAATCGTTACGATGGGGCACCCGCCACGGGCGATTGAGGGGCGACACACATGCAACCGACTCACAAGCATGACGAAGCCGTAACCGAAGACCCGACAGGAACAACCGGAGCAACCGCCGCCGCGGCCGCGGCGGCCAGCGGCGGGCGCGCCGTGCGCCTGAAACCGGGCGAGCGGCGGGTCCACATCCTGCAGATGCTCGCCACGATGCTCGAGGCGCCGAAAAGCGAAAAAATCACCACGGCGGCGCTCGCCGCACGGCTCGGCGTATCGGAAGCGGCGTTGTACCGGCATTTCGCCAGCAAGGCGCAAATGTTCGAAGGACTGATCGAATTCATCGAGCAGACCATCTTCGGACTGATCAACCAGATCGTCGCGAAAGAGCAGAACGGTGTGTTGCAGGCCCGTTCGATCGCCCTGATGTTGCTCAATTTCTCCGCGAAGAACCCCGGCATGACCCGCGTGCTGACCGGCGAGGCGCTGGTCGGCGAACACGAACGGCTCACCGAACGCGTCAACCAGATGCTCGAGCGTGTCGAGGCGTCGCTCAAGCAATGTCTGCGGCTCGGACTGATGGACTCGAACGCGCGGGCCGACAGCGCTGCGGCCGTCCCGCTGCCCGCGGACTACGATCCTGCGGTACGGGCGAGCCTGCTCGTCAGCTATATCGTCGGGCGCTGGCATCGCTATGCGCGCAGCGGCTTCGTGCGGATGCCGGACGAACATGCCGATGCCCAGCTGCGGCTGATCCTGCAGTAGCCGGCGCTGTCGCGCGGATTTTTCCGCTATACTTTGCGCTCCTTTGCTGTTCGCCGGCCCTGTCGGTGTCATACAGCAGCGCGCCGATTTGCTGACTCGATTGCGGGCGCGCGAACCTCCCGGCCTGTGTTGCTTGCCTGGCCCTGCGGTTCACTATAAATGCGGCTAAAGAGGTCGTCAGCCGCGCATCCCGCTTCCTTCCCGCGCATCGCCGACGCCGTTTAGCCGCCCCTGTCAGAAGGCGGATTGAATGGAATCGATCGGAATCGTCGTTCCCCAGAAAATGCATTTCTCCGAGCCGCTGCTCATGCAGAACGGCAGCTCGCTAGCCGGCTTCGACCTGATGGTCGAAACCTACGGCACGCTCAACGCTGCGCGCAGCAATGCCGTGCTCGTCTGTCATGCGCTCAACGCGTCGCATCATGTGGCGGGGGTGTATGAGGGCGAGCCGAAGGAAGTCGGCTGGTGGGACAACATGGTCGGCCCCGGCAAGCCGCTCGACACCAACCGCTTCTTCGTCATCGGTGTGAACAACCTCGGTTCGTGCTTCGGCTCGACCGGTCCGATGAGTATCGATCCTGCAACCGGCGAGCCGTACGGCGCGCGCTTTCCGGTCGTCACCGTCGAAGACTGGGTCAACGCGCAGGCGCGCGTCGCCGACACGTTCGGCATCGAGCGCTTTGCCGCGGTGATGGGTGGCAGTCTGGGCGGCATGCAGGCGCTTGCGTGGAGCTTGATGTATCCGGAGCGCGTCGCGCACTGCGTCGTGGTCGCGTCGACGCCGAAGCTGTCCGCGCAGAACATCGCATTCAACGAAGTCGCGCGCTCGGCGATCCTGTCGGACCCCGACTTCCACGGCGGCAACTACTACGCGCATAACGTGAAGCCGAAGCGCGGCCTGCGCGTCGCGCGGATGATCGGCCACATCACCTATCTGTCCGACGACGACATGGCCGCCAAATTCGGCCGCGCGCTGCGTCGCGCAGAAGGCGCCGAAGACGCGTACAACTTCAACTTCGACGTCGAATTCGAAGTGGAATCGTATCTGCGCTATCAGGGCGACAAGTTCGCCGACTACTTCGACGCGAACACCTACCTGCTGATCACGCGCGCGCTCGATTACTTCGATCCGGCCAAAGCGTTCGACGGCGACCTGACCGCCGCGCTCGCGCACACCACCGCCAAGTATCTTATTGCGAGCTTCTCGACCGACTGGCGCTTCGCGCCCACACGCTCGCGCGAACTGGCCAAAGCGCTGCTCGATCACAAACGCCAGATCACCTATGCCGAGATCGACGCGCCGCACGGCCACGACGCGTTCCTGCTCGACGACGCCCGCTATCACAACCTGATGCGCGCCTACTACGAACGGATTGCCACCGAGGTGAACGCATGAACCAGCGCGCACTCGATTATCTTGCGACACGCCCCGACTTCCGCGCCATCGCCCGCTGGGTCGAACCGCGCTCGACGGTACTCGATCTCGGTTGCGGCGACGGCTCGCTGCTGTCGCTGCTCACCGAAGAGCTCGAAGTGTCCGGCTACGGCATCGAGATCAACGACGCCGGTGTGCTGGCGTCGACAAAGAACGGCGTGAACGTGATCCAGCAGAATCTCGAAGACGGACTACGTCTCTTCGAAGACGGCAGCTTCGATTTCGCGATCCTCTCGCAAACGCTGCAGACCATCCACCAGACCGCCGCGATCCTGCGCGAAACGGTGCGGGTCGGTCGCGAATGCATCGTGTCGTTTCCGAATTTCGGCTACTGGGCGCACCGCCTGTCGGTCTTGCGCGGCCGCATGCCGGTGTCGAAAACGCTGCCGTTCCAGTGGCACAACACGCCGAACGTGCGCGTGCTGACGATCCGCGATTTCGAGGCGCTGGCGCCCGAAGTCGGCATCGAAATTCTCGACCGGGCGGTGCTGCACGGCGGCCAGGCGGTACGTTGGGGGGTGAACTGGCGTGGTAGTCTTGCGGTCTATCGCGTCAAGAAAAGCTCACGCTGAACATTTTCATGTCGAACCCGCCGCACGAGGCGCGCGCACTTACCGCACACGAAGAACATCCTGGCTGGCGCGCGTTCCTGAACACGCGCATGCTGATTTGCGTCTTTCTCGGCTTCACGTCGGGATTGCCGCTCTTCACACTCGTCTATCTGGTGCAGGCCTGGTTGCGCTCCGAAGGCGTGAACCTGAAGGAAATCGGCCTCTTCGCGCTGATCCAGTTTCCGTACACCTGGAAGTTCGTCTGGGCGCCGCTGATGGACCGCTACCTGCCGCGGTTGCCCGGCTGGCGGCCAGGCCGGCGACGCGGCTGGATGCTCGTCACGCAGATTCTCGTGGCCGGCGCGATCGGCACGCTTGGGTTCGTCTCGCCACGCGAATCGATCTGGACCGTCGCCGCGCTGACCGCATTGGTCGCATTCTTCGGTGCAAGTCAGGACATCGCCGTCGATGCGTACCGGCGCGAACTGCTGAAGGACACGGAGCAGGGGCTCGGCAACGCCGTACACGTGAACGCTTACAAGATCGCGGCGCTCGTGCCCGGTTCGCTTGCACTCATCCTCTCCGATCACCTGCCGTGGACCACGGTGTTCGCCGTGACGGCCGCGTTCATGCTGCCGGGCATGATCATGACGCTCGTCGTGCGCGAACCCGAAGTGCATGGCGTGCCGCCGAAGAACCTGCGCGCGGCGATCGTCGAGCCGTTCCAGGAATTCGTGCGACGTGACGGCTGGCGCGGCGCGCTGTTCGTGCTGGGCTTCATCTTTCTGTACAAGCTCGGCGATACGATGGCGACCACGCTGTCGACGTCGTTCTTTCTCGACATCGGTTTCACGCGTACGCAGATCGGTGTGATCGCGAAGACGACCGCGTTCGGTGCGAGCCTCGCGGGTGGGATCATCGGCGGGATCTGGCTGATGCGCATCGGCATCGGTCGCGGGCTGTGGATTTTCGGCGTGCTGCAGATGGTGTCGACGCTCGGCTTTGCGTGGCTCGCGCATGTCGGACCGGCGTCGCCGGTGCTCGCTTCGCTCTATGGGTTTGCTTCGGCGGGCGGACAGGGGCTGACGAAGCTGCTGTCGTTCTTCGGTATCGGCTGGACCGTGCAGTTCGATCCGATGTCGGTTGCGCTCGCGCTCGTCTACGGCTTCGAAACCTTCTCGACCGGTCTTACGCTGGCAGCCTTCACCGCCTATATCGCCAGCACGACCGACCCGCGTTACACCGCTACCCAGTTCGCGCTCTTCACGAGCCTTGCTTCGGTGCCGCGCACGCTCGCTTCGGCGGCGAGCGGCTATGTGGTCGCGCAGATCGGCTGGTTCGACTATTTCATCGCGTGTACCGCGCTTGCACTGCCCGGCATGCTGCTGCTGTTTCGCATCGCTCCGTGGAGAGCGCGGTCGTGAGCGGGATCGTTTCGTTGCGCCGTCTGCTACCGCGTTTGCTGTGCATCGCGCTTGCGCTGAGCGGATTGGGGCTCGTCCCGGCCGCCGTTGCCTTCGCTGCGGACGCAGCATCTGCCACCGCCGCGACACCTCTTGCACGGGGCGTACCGAACGCTGCGACCACCGCAAGCGCCGCTCCCTCGTCTTCCGCGGCGACAAGCAGCAGCGCATCCGCGCCACAAGCCGCTTCGACGGTTCCGGCCGCATCGTCACCAGTCAGCGCCGCGAAGCCACCCACACCGACATCGAGTCCAACCGCCGCTGCCTCTCCGTCGTACCAGAGCAGCCCGCAGATCCGCTACGGCGACAGCGCCGTGTTTCGCAACCTGATTCCATCGCAGGTACTCGAGAACCAGGCCGCCGAAGAATTCGAGCAAATCGTCCACGGCGCCGATCACGCGAACCGTCTGTACCCGAACAACGATGTGCGCGTGCAGCGCGTGCGCGACATCGCAAACCGGCTGATTCCGTACTCGCTGAAATGGAACGAGCGCGCGAAGAACTGGAAATGGGAAGTGGCCGTCGTGCAGTCGCCCGATATCCGCATGTATTGCCTGCCCGGCGGCAAGATCGTCGTCTATAGCGGACTACTCGATCGCGTGCGGTTGAACAACAACGAACTCGGCATGCTGATCGGTCACGAGATCGCACACGCACTGCGCGAACATGCACGCGAGCGGCTCGGCGAGCAGCAGGCGGCGCAGTTCACGTCGGGTTCGATTCCGCAGCTGTTCGGTCTTGCGGATCTCGGTGCGGCGCCGCTCGGCATCGGCTCGCAGCTGCTGGAAATGAAATACGGACGCGCCGACGAAACCGAAGCCGACGTGATGGGCAGCGAAATCGCATCGCGCGCGGGCTACGATCCGCGCGCGGCCGTCACGCTGTGGGACAAGCTCGCGGCCGCGACGCACAGCAACCGCAATGGCGGCTACATCTATGTGCATCCGTATAGCGCCACGCGCCGCCAGGACATCATCAAGCGTTTGCCGGACATGTTGCCGCTGTACGCGAAGGCGCTCGGCAAGGACGTCGACGGGTCGCCCGGTTATGCGGCTACCGACCGCTCGCGGCAGGCCGCGGCGCGCAAATAGCAGCGGCGGGCGGCCCGTTTAGAGCCGCGCGCAGCATCAGTCAGCCTGCGAGCTTGTGTGCGTAATCGACGGTGACCGGCGCGTGATCGCTGAACTTGATATCGCGAAACACATCGCAGCGCTTCGCCTTGCCGGCAATTTCCGCCGTCGCGATCTGATAGTCGATCCGCCACCCGACGTTGTTCGCATACGCCTGCCCGCGGTTGCTCCACCACGTGTACTGCTCGGGCCGCTGGTCAAGCGTGCGGAACACGTCCACATAACCGACCTCGTCGAACAGCTGCGTGAGCCACGCCCGCTCTTCCGGCAGGCAACCCGAATTCTTCTGGTTGCCCTTCCAGTTCTTGATGTCGATTTCCTTGTGGACGATGTTCACGTCGCCGCACACGATCACTTCGCGCTTCTTGCTGAGCGCGGCGAGATGCGGCATGAACTCATCCATGAAGCGGAACTTGGCCTGCTGCCGTTCTTCACCGCTCGACCCCGACGGCACATACACCGAGATCACCGACAGCTTGCCGAAGCGCAGTTCGACGTAGCGCCCTTCGGGATCGAACTCCTCGCTGCCGAACCCGATGATGACCTTGTCCGGCTTATGACGCGTGTAGACGCCCGCGCCGCTGTAGCCCTTCTTGACCGCGTGCTGGAAGTAGCCGGTATAACCGTGCGGCGCGAGGAATTCGGGTGTCATATCGTCCTGCGAGCACTTGATTTCCTGCACGCAGATGACGTCGGCATCCTGCGTGCCGAACCATTCGAAGAAGCCCTTTTTGGCTGCGGAGCGGATGCCGTTCAGATTGGCGGTGATCACGCGCAACATGGTGTTCCTTTCTAGGCAATGGATGGGATAACGAAGCGCAACACGAGCAAACCGATGCTGCGTCAGTCCTCAGTCGACCTTCAAACCCTTCAGCGATGCTTTCGCCGGGGGATACTCGAGCTTCATGCCATCGAGCGCACGCAGCAGCAACTCGGCGATCATGACGTTGCGATGCGTCTTCGAATCGGCGGGAATCACGTACCACGGCGCGATCTCCGTCGAAGTCGCCGCGAGCGCATCGCGATACGCAGTCTGGTATTTGCCCCACAGCTTGCGCGCTTCGAGATCGGAGACGTCGAACTTCCAGTGTTTGTCCGGATCGTCGATGCGTGCCTGCAGACGCGCACGCTGCTCGTCCTTCGAAATGTGCAGCATGCATTTGACGATAGTCGTGCCGCTCTCCGCAAGCAACGCCTCGAACTGGCGAATGTGCCGGTAGCGCAGTTCGCGCGCGGCATCGTCGAGCGTGCCGAGCACGACCGGTACCAGTACGTCTTCGTAGTGGCTGCGATTGAAGACGGTCAGTTCGCCGGCCGCGGGTGCCTGCGCATGTACACGCCAGAGAAAATCGTGTGCGGCTTCGACGGGCGTCGGTGCCTTGAACGACACGATACGCAGGCCGAGCAGGTCGACTTCGTGAAAGACCGCGCGGACCGTACCGTCCTTGCCGCTCGTGTCCATACCCTGCAGCACGAGCAGCACACGTTGGCGGGTTTGCGTGTGCAGACGCTCCTGTAACGCGTCGAGCTGCGAGCCGATTTCGGCGAGGCGCGCGCGATCCGACTCCTTGCTGCCAGTCGAAAATGGCTTTACCGCCGGATCGAAACTGTCGAGCGCGAATTGTTCCGCCTTCTTGCCGTCGTTGAAGAACGGCACGCGGAAATCGTCCAGCTCGGGTTTCTTTGCCATGCAATGTCTCCTTTTTTGCCCAGCCTTCAACCCGGCAACGGCCCGTCATCGCAGCGACAGGCGCGAACCACGCGCCCGCTAACCCGTTCGCACCGCATCGTTCAGGACAGTTTCTTCTTCAGCAGTTCGTTGACCTGCTGCGGGTTGGCCTTACCTTTCGTCGCCTTCATCGCCTGTCCGATCAGCGCGTTGAATGCCTTTTCCTTGCCGGCGCGGAATTCTTCCACCGACTTCGCATTCGCGGCGAGCACCTCGTCGATGATCGCTTCGAGCTCGCCGCTATCCGAGATCTGCTTGAGGCCCTTCGCTTCGATGATGCGATCGGCGGCGGCTTCGTCGGTGGCTTTCTCTTCCCAGATCGCCTGGAAAATTTCCTTCGCGATCTTGTTCGAGATCGTGCCGTCGGCGATCCGCTGCAACACGAGCGCGAGTTGCGCGGCCGACACCGGGCATGCGCCGATGTCGAGGTCTTCGCGATTCAGTTGCGACGATACCTCACCCATCAGCCAGTTCGCGGCAACCTTCGCCTGCGCGGCGCCGGCTTTGTCGACCACCGCTTCGTAGTACGCGGCCATCGCCTTGCTCGACGTCAACACGCTGGCGTCGTAAGGCGTCAGGCCGTATTGCTCGACGAAACGCTTCTGCATGCCAGCGGGCAGCTCAGGCATCTCGCTGCGCACGCGCTCGACCCACGCCGCGTCGATCACGAGCGGCATCAGGTCGGGGTCGGGGAAATAGCGGTAATCGTGCGCGTCTTCCTTGCTGCGCATCGAGCGCGTTTCGCGCTTGTCCGGATCGTACAGACGCGTTTCCTGCACGACGGTACCGCCGTCCTCGATCAGCTCGATCTGGCGACGCACTTCGTACTGGATCGCTTCTTCAAGAAAGCGGAACGAGTTCAGGTTCTTGATCTCGGCGCGCGTGCCGAATTCCTTCTGCCCAACCGGCCGCACCGACACGTTCGCATCGCAACGGAACGAACCTTCCTGCATATTGCCGTCGCAGATGCCGAGCCACACGACGAGCGCATGCAGCGTCTTCGCGTACGCGACGGCTTCGGCCGCGCTGCGCATCTCCGGCTCGGTGACGATTTCGAGCAGTGGCGTGCCGGCACGATTCAGATCGATGCCGGTCATGCCTGCGAAGTCTTCGTGCAGCGATTTACCCGCGTCTTCTTCAAGATGCGCGCGCGTCAGGTTGACGGTCTTTTCGTAGGTGGTGCTGTTGCCGTCCTTGTCCTTGCCGGGCACCTGGATCGTGACCTGTCCGCCCTGCACGACCGGAATCTCGTACTGGCTGATCTGATAGCCCTTCGGCAGATCGGGGTAGAAATAATTCTTGCGCGCGAAGATGCTGCGCGGCGCGATCGTCGCGCCGATCGAGAGACCGAAGGTGATCGCGCGTTCGACGGCGCCGCGGTTCATCACCGGCAGCACGCCCGGCAACGCGAGATCGATCGGGCTTGCCTGAGTGTTCGGCGCCGCGCCGAACTGCGTCGCGGTGCCGGAGAAAATTTTCGATACCGTCGAGAGCTGTGTGTGCGTCTCGAGACCGATGACGACTTCCCATTGCATAGTCATGCCTCCCACCGGGCGGAGCCGGCCGGTGTCCTGCGATGCCAGTCGGTGGCGCGCTGGAACGCGTCCGCCACCTGCAACATCCTGGCTTCGTTAAAGTAGTTACCGATGATCTGCAGACCTACCGGGCGCTGCGCATTCGCGCCCGCGCCGAAGCCGCACGGCACGCTCATGCCGGGCAGACCGGCCAGGCTCACTGACAACGTGTAGATATCGGCGAGATACATCTGCACCGGATCGTCGCCCTTCGCACCGAGGTCCCATGCCACCGAAGGCGACACCGGTCCCATGATCACATCGCACTGATGGAACGCTTCCTGGAAATCCTGCGCGATGATGCGGCGGATTTTCTGCGCCTGCAGGTAGTACGCATCGTAGTAGCCATGCGAGAGCACATACGCCCCAACCAGAATGCGTCGCTTCACCTCGGGGCCGAAGCCTTCTGCGCGCGTTTTCTTGTACATGTCGAGCAGATCGCGATATTCGGCGGCGCGATGGCCGTAGCGCACGCCGTCGAAACGCGACAGGTTGGACGACGCCTCCGCGGGGGCGATCACGTAGTACACGGGGATCGATAGCTCGGTTTTCGGCAGCGAGACGTCGACGAGCGTTGCGCCGAGTGCTTCGTACTGCTTCAGCGCGGTATCGATGGCGGCGCGCACGTCGTCGGCGAGGCCCGCGCCGAAGTATTCCTTCGGCAGACCGATGCGCAGCCCGGCGAGCGGCTTCGCAGCGTCGCCGCCGCTTTGCCATGTCTCGCCCAGATGGCGCGTGTAGTCCTCGTCATCGCGCACGAGGCTCGTCGAATCGCGTTCGTCGAAGCCGGCCATGGCGTTGAGCAGCGTCGCGCAATCGGCGGCGTTCTGCGCGAACGGACCGGCCTGATCGAGCGACGATGCGAACGCGATCATCCCGTAGCGCGACACGCGGCCGTACGTCGGCTTGATACCCGTGACGCCGGTGAACGATGCGGGCTGGCGGATCGAGCCGCCGGTGTCGGTGCCGGTCGCGACCGGTGCGAGACGCGCGGCCACCGCTGCCGCCGAGCCACCCGACGACCCGCCCGGCACAGCCTTGCGATCCCACGGGTTCTGCACCGGGCCAAAGTGCGAGTTCTCATTCGACGAACCCATCGCGAACTCGTCCATATTCGTCTTGCCGACGCACACCATGCCCACCTGCGCCAGGCGCTCGACGACCGTTGCATCGAAGGGGCTCGTGTAGTGCTCGAGCATCTTCGAGCCGGCGGTTGCGCGCCAGTCGCGCGTGACGAACACGTCCTTGTGCGCGATCGGCAGGCCTGTCAGCGGGCCCGCATTGCCGGCGGCAAGCCGCGCATCGGCGGCTTTCGCCTGGGCGAGCGTGAGGTCGGCATCGACGTGCAGGAACGCGTTCAGGCCGCGTGCCTCGTCGATCCGCTTCAGGTACAGCTGCGCCAGTTCGACCGCGGAGCATTCCTTCGCGTCGAGCGCTGCGCGCAGTTCGGTCAAGCTCTTTTCATGCATTGCATTGTTTCCGGAGAACGCCGCGGCGTCGTGCGCCGTGGCGGATGTGTGTCCTGTTGCGTGGCTGGCCGGCAAACCGCGCAGCTCGCGCGGCCCGCACAGCTATACCCGATTCAAACGGCTATTCGAGCACTCTCGGCACCAGATACAGACCGTCCTGCACAGCCGGCGCGGACTGCTGGAAGTCGTCGCGGCGCACGGTTTCCGTCACTGCGTCGTTACGCAGACGCAGCGCGACGTCTTCGATCTGCTCGATCGGATGGGCGAGCGGCGCAATGCCGGTCGTGTCGACTGCCTGCATCTGCTCGACGAGACCGAAGAAGTCGTTGAGCTGGGCAAGCGTATGCCCAGCCTCGTCCTCGGCCAGTTCGAGCCGCGCGAGGTGGGCAATGCGTTTAACATCGGTCAGGGTCAGAGCCATGCAGTCACCGGAGAGGAAGGTGGACTGCCGCAGTGCGGAAAAACAATGCTGCGACAGCGGGTTACGTCACTGGAGGCGACCCTCGAAAGCGGGCCGTCAGAGGCAAAAAGTGCGCTCCGTTTCCTTCAAAACAAGCAAAATTATAAGGTATCATTACGCGTTCGACCCAAACCCGGACCGAGCTGGCAAGGCCCTGCTGGAACATTTTCCAGCTTGCACCCAGAAAACGCTGAGCGGCCCTGCCCCGGCCTCCGGTAGATTCCCCCCGCAGTTTCGTGCTCTCGTGGCCGCTCCCGCCAGCCTGAAACTGCTATTTTTTCCGCTGCCGCCCTACGCATACAGTGCGAGGCCCGGCCCCCAGCGAGACAGGATTTTGAATGTTCGGTTTTTTGCGCAGCTACTTCTCCAACGATCTGGCGATTGACCTCGGCACTGCCAACACGCTTATCTACATGCGTGGCAAAGGTATCGTCCTCGATGAACCGTCGGTGGTTTCCATCCGCCAGGAAGGCGGCCCGAACGGCAAGAAGACGATTCAGGCAGTCGGCAAGGAAGCAAAGCAGATGCTCGGCAAGGTGCCGGGCAACATCGAGGCGATCCGCCCGATGAAAGACGGCGTGATCGCCGACTTCACCGTCACCGAGCAGATGATCAAGCAGTTCATCAAGACCGCTCACGAATCCCGCATGTTCTCGCCGTCGCCGCGCATCATCATTTGCGTGCCGTGCGGCTCGACCCAGGTTGAGCGTCGCGCGATCAAGGAAGCCGCGCACGGCGCGGGCGCCTCGCAGGTCTATCTGATCGAAGAACCAATGGCAGCTGCAATCGGTGCCGGCCTGCCGGTATCGGAAGCGACGGGCTCGATGGTCGTCGATATCGGCGGCGGCACGACGGAAGTCGGCGTGATCTCGCTGGGCGGTATCGTGTACAAGGGTTCGGTGCGTGTCGGTGGCGACAAGTTCGACGAGGCAATCGTCAACTATATCCGCCGCAATTACGGCATGCTGATCGGCGAGCAAACTGCCGAAGCGATCAAGAAGGAAATCGGTTCCGCGTTCCCGGGTTCCGAAGTGAAGGAAATGGAAGTGAAGGGCCGCAACCTGTCGGAAGGCATTCCGCGCAGCTTCACAATCTCCAGCAACGAAATCCTCGAAGCCCTGACCGATCCGCTCAACCAGATCGTGTCCTCGGTCAAGATCGCACTCGAGCAAACCCCGCCGGAACTGGGCGCCGACATCGCCGAACGCGGCATGATGCTGACGGGCGGCGGTGCACTGCTGCGCGACCTCGACCGCCTGCTCGCGGAAGAAACCGGCCTGCCGGTGCTGGTCGCCGAAGACCCGCTCACGTGCGTCGTGCGCGGCTCGGGCATGGCGCTCGAGCGCATGGACAAGCTCGGTAGTATCTTCTCTTACGAGTAAGCGAGTCCTGCTCCATGACCGCAGCGCGGACGGCACGGCCAGCTCCCTCCGGGCTGGCGCGTTGCCCGGCGGCCCGTCCGGCCGCCGCGCGCTGAGCGCGATCGCCGCGCTGCATACCGCTTCATTCACCCGCTCACGCGCCCGGCGCCGACCATGGAATACAGTCCGCCGCCCCTATTCAAGCAAGGTCCATCGGCACTCGCCCGGCTGATCTTCTTCGTCGTGCTCGCGCTGGCGCTGCTCATTTCCGACGCGCGCTTCAAGACGCTCGAAATCGTCCGCGGGGTGCTCGGGGCGGGCCTGTATCCGCTGCAACGCGCGGCGCTCGTGCCGCGCGACCTGTTCATGGGCGCCGCCGATCTCGCCGTGACGAGCGCCACGCTGCGCGCTGAAAACACGAAGCTGCGCGAGCGCAATCTGCAACTATCGCAACAAGCCAATCAATCAGCACTGCTCGGCGCGGAGAACGCGCACTTGCGCAGCCTGCTGCAACTGTCGCAACGCGCGACCATCCAGTCGATTCCCGCCGAAATCCAGTACGACACGAGCGACCCCTTTACGCAGAAAGTCGTGATCGGCCGCGGTTCGCAGCAGGGCATCCAGAACGGTTCGCCGGTTGTCAACGAAGACGGCGTGATCGGCCAGATCACGCGCGTGTTCCCGCTGCAGGCCGAAGTCACCCTGCTCACCGACAAGGACCAGGCCGTGCCCGTGCAGATCGTGCGAACCGGGCTGCGCAGCGTGATCTATGGGACACCGAAGGGCGACTCGCTCGATCTGCGCTTCGTGCCGATCAGCGCCGATGTGCAGACCGGCGACGAACTCGTCACGAGCGGTCTCGACGGTGTCTATCCGCCGGGGCTGCCGGTAGCGAAGGTCGTGCGGGTCGACAAGCAGGCCGATACGGCGTTCGCACGCGTCGTCTGCGTGCCGGTCGCGCCGGTGCGCGGCGCGCGCCAGCTGCTCGTGCTGCACTATCAGAACGATGTGCCGCCGCGGCCGGAAGAGGCCGAGTCGGCAGCCGATTCCGCGAAAGCGGCAAAGGCGAAGAAGCCTGCGGCGGACAAGGCAGGCGCGAAGGGCGCGGACAAGGCTGCTGAAAAGGGTTCGGATAAAACCGCGGACAAGCCCGCGAGCAAACCCGCTGATAAGCCTGCGGCGAAACCCGCCGGCAAAGAGCCTGCTCATAGCACCCGGCCCACTGCGCCCGCCGCCCCCGTGAAACCCGCTACACCAGCCGCCGGCCAGGGGGCGAACCCATGAACCGCCCGCAATACATCCTGCAGCCGGTCAACCCATACTTCATCGCATTCAGCCTCGCCGCCGCGTTCCTGCTGAACCTGATGCCCTGGGGCCGTCTGATCGGCATACCCGACTTCGTCGCACTGGTGCTGCTGTTCTGGAACGTCCACCAGCCGCGCAAGGTCGGTATGGGCATCGCGTTCCTGCTCGGTCTGCTGATGGACGTACACAACGCAAGCCTGCTCGGCGAGCACGCGCTCGCGTATACGCTGCTGTCGTACGGCGCGATCACGATCCATCGGCGGGTGCTGTGGATGTCGCTCGGCGTGCAGGCGTTCGCCGTGATGCCGCTGTTCGTCATCGCGCAGATCGTTCCGTTCGTGATCCGGCTGCTGGCCGGCGCGGCGTTTCCGGGCTGGGGTTATCTGATCGACGGGTTCGTCGAAGCGGTGCTGTGGCCGCTCGCCAGCGTGATACTGCTGATGCCGCAACGCCGTCCGGCCGATCCGGACGACACGCGTCCTATCTAGTCCAGCGCTCACCGGGACCGCCCTTGAAACTCGTTGCATCCCGCCGGCCCGGTCCGCGCACGTTATCTCTTCCGGTTCGCGGCCTGCGGGTTCGCGCACCTCGTGACGGCCGCCAGACGGCCCTGTTTGCTATCGCATGACCGAATTCAAGGACACCCAGCAGCAGCTCTCGAAGTTCCGCCTGCGCGTCGCGGCGGCGGGTCTGTTCGTGTTCGTCTGCTTCGGGTTGATCACGTTCCGCTTCCTGTACCTGCAGGTGTGGCACTACAGCAAGTACTCGCTGCAGGCCGACGAAAACCGCATCTCGGTGGCGCCGATCGTGCCGAACCGCGGCATCATCACCGACCGCAACGGCGTCGTACTCGCGAAAAACTACTCGGCGTACACGCTCGAAATCACGCCGTCGAAGCTCAACGACACGCTCGATAATGTGATCGACAGTCTCGCCACCGTCATCTCGATCGATGCCCGCGACCGGCGCCGCTTCAAGAAGCTGCAGGAAGACTCGAAGAATTTCGAAAGCCTGCCGATCCGCACGCGCCTCACCGACGACGAAGTCGCGCGCTTCACGGCGCAGCGCTTCCGCTTTCCCGGCGTCGAAGTGCGCGCGCGCCTCTTCCGCCAGTACCCGCTCGGGCCGACCGCCGCGCACGTGATCGGCTACATCGGCCGGATCTCGCAGCGCGATCAGGATCGCATCGACGACGCCAGCGATCAGAACAACAGCGATCCCGAGCACTACGACGCACGCCTCGACGCGAACAACTACAAGGGCACCGACTACATCGGCAAGATCGGCGTCGAGCAGAGCTACGAAACCGAACTGCACGGGCAGACCGGTTTCGAGGAAGTCGAAGTGACCGCGGGTGGCCGACCGGTACGTACGCTGTCGCGCACTCAGGCCACGCCGGGTAACAATCTCGTGCTGTCGATCGACATCGGTTTGCAGCAGGTCGCCGAGCAGGCGTTCGCCGGCCGGCGCGGCGCACTCGTCGCAATCGAACCGGCCACCGGCGACGTGCTCGCGTTCGTCTCGGCGCCGAGCTTCGATCCGAACTCGTTTGTCGACGGAATCGACCAGCAGACCTGGGACGACCTCAACAACTCGCCCGACCACCCGCTGCTGAACCGGCCGCTGCACGGCACCTATCCGCCGGGTTCGACCTACAAGCCGTTCATGGCGCTCGCCGCGCTGGCGCTGCACAAGCGCACACCGGGCTGGGGCTTCCAGGACCCGGGCTACTACACGTTCGGCGGCCACACGTTCCGCAACGACGTGCGCTCGGGTCAGGGCTGGGTCGACATGAACCGCGCGATCGTCGTGTCGAACGACACGTACTTCTACATGCTCGCGCACGACCTCGGCGTCAACGCGATCGCCAATTTCATGAAGCCGTGGGGCTTCGGGCAGATCACCGGTATCGACATCGCCGGCGAAGCGCGCGGCATCCTGCCGTCGACCGAATGGAAGCGCAAGGCGTATCGCAAGCCGGAACAGCAACGCTGGTACGAAGGCGAAACGATCAGCCTCGGGATCGGCCAGGGCTACAACTCGTTCACGATCTTGCAGCTCGCTCATGCGGTCGCGACGCTCGCCAACAACGGCGTGCTGATGAAGCCTCACCTCGTGAAGGAAATCGAAAATCCGATCACCCGCGATACGCACCTGACCGTGCCCAAAGACGACGGTCGCATCAACGTGCCGCAATCGGACATCGATGTCGTCAAGCGCGCGCTGGTCGGTGTGGTGACCGGCGGTACGGCATCGAAGCTGTTTATCGGCGCACCGTATCAGGCGGCGGGCAAGACCGGCACGGCCCAGGTCTATTCGCTGCAGGGCGCGAACTACAAGGGCCATGCGATCCCCGAGCGGCTGCGCGACCACGCGCTCTTTACTGCATTCGCGCCGGCGGACAATCCGAAAATCGCAGTAGCCTTGATCGTCGAAAACGGCGGCTGGGGCGCCGAAGCGGCTGGACCGATCGCGCGCAAGGTGCTGGACTTTTATCTGGTCGACCGGCAGAAACCAGGCGCCGAAGCCGCGGCCGTCGCAGCAGCGGCCTCGGCAACCGAAGATGCTTCCGCGCCGGTCATAGGCGGCGCATCGACGCCCGTCAAAACCACGTTGCCGGTTCCTGTCGCGACGGGCTTTACCGCGTTGCCGGAGCCGGGTGCGGCCTCGGCGCCTGGCGCGGCATCGGCGGCGGTTGCCGCTTCGGCAGGGGACACGCCAGCCACGCCATTAAGCGCGCCTCCCGATGCCGCCGCAGAGCCGGCCAGCATTGCATCGGCGGCCATCGCTGCGGCGCCGCGCGCCAAAATTCTCGTGCCGCGCAAATCCGGCGGCCCTCACAGCCCCCGTCCTGCCGGCGGCGCAACGCCCGCAGTCGTCGCGCCCACGCGCAACGACGGGAAAGAGTCGCAGCCGGCCCAGCCGGCTAGCGGCGGCATCGACGAGTAAGGAGAAAGGCATGCAATTCGACAAGCGCGCCTGGCTCGACCGCATCAAGCGGATGTTCGCAGGCTTCGACCGCCCGCTCGCGCTCACCGTGTTCCTGCTGCTGTGCGTCGGCATCGTCACGCTGTATAGCGCGAGCCTCGATGTGCCCGGGCGCGTGGAAGACCAGTTGCGCAACATCATGCTGACGTTCGTGCTGATGTGGGCCCTCGCCAATGTGCCGCCCACCACGCTGATGCGCTTCGCGGTACCGCTTTACACGTTCGGTATTGCGATGCTCGTGGCGGTCGCGCTATTCGGGCTCACGCGCAAGGGCGCCAAACGCTGGATCAACGTCGGCGTCGTGATCCAGCCGTCGGAGATCCTGAAGATCGCTACGCCGTTGATGCTCGCCTGGTATTACCAAAGGCGCGAAGGCGTGGTGCGCTGGTGGGACTATCTGGTCGGCCTCGTGATCCTGCTGGTGCCGGTCGGACTGATCGCCAAGCAGCCCGATCTCGGTACCGCCGTGCTGGTGTTCGCCGCGGGCTTCTTCGTGATCTATTTCGCGGGCCTGAGCTTCAAGCTGATCGTGCCGGTGCTGATCGCCGCAACGATCGCGGTGGCATCGATCGCGGCATTCCAGGACCGGATCTGCCAGCCCGAAGTCACCTGGCCGCTGATGCACGATTATCAAAAGCACCGCATCTGTACGCTGCTCGATCCGACCTCCGATCCGCTCGGCAAAGGCTTCCACACCATTCAGGCCGTGATCGCGATCGGTTCCGGCGGCGAGCTCGGCAAGGGCTGGTTGAAGGGCACGCAGGCGCATCTGGAATTCATTCCGGAAAAGCACACCGACTTCATCTTCGCGGTGTTCTCGGAGGAATTCGGGCTGGCCGGCGGCATCGTGCTGCTGGTGCTGTACATGGCGTTGATCGCGCGCGGGCTGTATATCGCCGCGAACGGTGCGACGCTGTTCGGGCGGCTACTGGCCGGCGCGCTGACGATGGCGTTCTTCACCTACGCCTTCGTCAATATCGGCATGGTGAGCGGCATCCTGCCGGTGGTCGGCGTGCCGTTGCCGTTCATGAGTTACGGCGGCACGGCGCTCACCACACTCGGTGTCGCGATCGGTCTGATCATGAGTGTGGGGCGCCAGAAGCGTTTGATGCAGAGTTGAGTGTTGAACGCGCGGAGCACGACGCCCGCAGTTGCAGCGGGCGCCTGCGTTATGGTGACTACGGTGATTTCGACGATTTCGGTGCGGCGTTGAGCAACTGCGCGGACAGTTGCTGATACTTCAGACGCGCCGCCGGATCGCCCTGAGCCGCAGCCGCCGCGTAGTACGCGCGCGCCACGTTCAGGTTCTGTTTGACGCCGTCGCCGCCGCGCTCATAGAACGAGCCGGCCACATACTGCGCGGTCATGTCGCCACCCTCGGCGGCCTTCTCGTACCAGATGAACGCCTGCCGGTTGTCGCGCGGCGTGCCCCGTCCATCGAGGAACTGGTTCGCCAGCGCAAGTTCCGCCAGCACGTGTCCCTGCCGCGCAGCCTTCAGAAACCAGCGATGCGCCTCGGCGGGATCGCGGCCCACGAACTCCCCGTCGTCGTACATTTTTCCGTACACGTACTGCGCATGCGACATGTTGGCGTCCGCGGCCTTGCGCAGCCACTTCTTGCCTTCATCGACGTTGGCTTTGCCGCCTTCGCCATTGAGCAGCATCATCGCGTAGTTGAATTCGGCGAGGCGGCTGCCGTGTTCGGCGGCCTTGCGAAACTCGACGAGCGCAACGCTCAGGTTGCCGGCGTTGTAGTCGGCGACCGCCGTTTGCGTGGCGAGATCGGACGCTTTCGGTTTCTCGATCTGCGCATGCACCGGGCCGACCATGAACAGCACGGCGGACACTGCGCCGATCGCCGCGCGCGCCATCCCTCGACCTCGAATGCACCGCTTCATGACCGCGCCTCCTGCAGCGCCTGGCGCGTTGCGCGAAGCAGCCACATGACGTCGGCGGCAAGCGCGATAAAGCGAAACCCGTCCTCGCGATACTGCCGCGCACCTGCGACGTCGAGCGCGAAGATGCCAGTCGCGACGCCGGCGCGCCGCGCTGCATCCGAGATGTGCGCAATTGCTTGCTGCACCTCGGGGTGCTTCGGATCGCCGAGATGACCGAGGCTTGCCGCGAGATCGGCCGGTCCGATAAACAGGCAATCGACACCGGACGTCGCCGCAATCCGTTCGACTTCCTGCACTGCGCGTGCCGACTCGATCTGCACGATCGTCGCGATCTGCGCGTTGGCGTTCTGGATGTAGTCGCGCCGCATACCGTACGCAGCGGCCCGTACTGCGCCGGCTACACCGCGCAGGCCGTCGGGTGTATTGGTGTCGGGATAGCGCGTCAGACGCACCGCATGCGCAGCGTCATCCGCGGTTTCGATGTTCGGAAACATCAGCGTGCGCGCGCCGGCATCGAGCGCGCGTTTGACGAGCCAGCCTTCCTTCGCGGGTACACGCACCACCGGTTCGCTCGGCAGATGCGCAGCCGCGATGGCGCGCAACTGCGCGGTGACATCGTTGCTGTCGTTGGGCGAGTGCTCCATGTCGATCAGCAGCCAGTCGAAGCCGGCGTGCGCGAGCGCTTCTGCGGCTGCATCGCTGCCAAGTGACAGCCACAGCCCGATCAGCGGCTCAGATTCGTGCAGACGTTGCTTCAGGGGATTCGTGAACGTGCTCATCGCGGCGCTCCTCGCCGGCGCGAGGCAGCGCCTTCGCTGGAACGATGCGTGAGCAGAAAGGATGGACGTTCAGCCGGGCCAGGAACGGCCCTGGGCAGATGGCGTGCGCCGTGTAGCGTGGTAACCGGCATGTCTCGCTCCGTGTGGTTGTCGAGCGATCATACCGTGACAATAACGCGTTAGTCGCGGACCACGTCGGCCCAGCAGTTGGGGGTTTCGTACAGGCGCACGTGGTGCAGCCGCAGATTCACGCCGTAGTGCGCGTCGTAGACGTTGGCCAGAATATCGAACGCGACGGCTGCGAGGTTTTCGACGGTCGGGATGCGATCGAGTACGACCGTCTTGTGATCGGGCATCGATTCGAGAAAGCCGCGCACGCGCGTATCGCCTTCGAAGACGAGAAACGCGTGATCCCACTTGTCGACGAGATGTTCGATAGCCAGCGACTTCACATCGGCGAAATCCATCACCATGCCGCGATCGGGCGCGCCTTCGGTTTCGACGAGGTCGCCTTGCAGCGTGATTTCGAGCACGTAGCGATGCCCGTGCAGGTTACGGCACTGGCTGCGGTGATCGGGGATGCGGTGGCCCGCATCGAATTCGAGTTTTCGGGTAATGGTCAGCACGGCAAATCAGGGAATATTCAGGTACTTGTGAGTCTGCATCGACAGGCGCCACTGCGGATGGCGTTTGCACCAGTCGATCGCGAGCTTCGTATTGATGTCGCGCGACGGACCGTCCATGGGCTGGACGAGGAAATAATCGAACTCGAGCTTCGCGTAGTCGGCGAGGCGCTGGTTGTCCTGCGGCACGACGACCTTCAGCTCGTTGCCCTTCGTCACGACGAGCGGCGCATCGGCTTTCGGGCTCACGCAGATCCAGTCGATCGTCTCGAGCACCGGCAGCGAGCCGTTGGTCTCGATCGCGATCTCGAAGCCCGCTGCATGCAGTGCGTCGACGAAGGGCGGGTCCATCTGCAGCATCGGTTCGCCGCCCGTGCACACGACGAAGCGGTTGTCTTCGCCCTGCGGCCACTGCGCGGCGATCATCGCGACAAGCTCTTCGGCGCTGCGATACTTGCCGCCGTTCTCGCCGTCGGTGCCGACGAAATCCGTATCGCAGAAGCGGCACACAGCATCCGCGCGATCTTCCTCGCGGCCCGACCACAGATTGCAGCCGGCGAACCGGCAGAACACAGCCGGGCGCCCGGCGTTCGCGCCCTCGCCCTGCAACGTGTAGAAGATTTCCTTGACTGCGTACGTCATGCTGCTTTTCGCCTAAGACTCCAGATTACTCACCTGATTGGCTGGCATCTGCCATGCCGGTGTTGCGCGAGTGCGCACTGAACTTCAATATCCCAACCGCGCGCGTTATCGCGCTCCTACCGCATTTCATGCGGGCGCCGTCACCTTCTCGCCGACGAGATACGCCTCGTAACCACGCTTGCGCAGCCGGCACGCCGGACACTCGCCGCAACCGAATCCCCATGCATGCAACTCCGCCCGCTCGCCGACGTAGCAGGTATGCGTCTCGACCCGCACCAGCTCGACCAGTTCGTCGCCACCGAGTGTGTGCGCAAGACGCCACGTGTCGGCCTTGTCGAGCCACATCAACGGCGTTTCGAGCAGCAGGCGTGTAGCCATGCCGAGATTGAGCGTCACCTGCAGCGCCTTCATCGTGTCGTCGCGGCAGTCGGGATAGCCCGAGAAATCGGTCTCGCACATACCACCGACCAACACCTGCAAACCCCGCCGATACGCAATCGCCGCAGCGATCGTCATGAACATCAGATTGCGGCCCGGCACGAACGTGTTCGGCAAACCGTTGGCGGCGGTCTCGATCTGGATTTCGCGCGTCATCGCGGTATCGCTGATCGCGCCGAGCACCGACAGATCGATCGTGTGATCGTCGCCGAGTCGCGCGGCCCATGCGGGAAAGCGCTGCACGATGGCCTGCCGGAAACCTTCGCGGCATTCGAGTTCGACCCGGTGCCGCTGACCGTAATCGAAGCCCAGCGTCTCGACCGTTTCATATCGTTCGAGCGCCCAGGCAAGGCATGTGGCCGAATCCTGGCCGCCTGAAAACAGCACAAGCGCGCTGCTTTTAGCGTCTTTGCGGGTCACCGTGAAACTCCGTGAAGATGAGTGCCGCGCCGCTGCATTGCCGTGCCGTACACCGTCGGCAACGCAGCGTCGCGCGCCGGCACCGCGCCGGCTCAAGCAGTATAGGCCGCGCCTTCCGCACGCAGAGTCGCTGGGCACTTATACCGCTGATATACCGCTGATCGTTGGGCGGAGACGTCCGCGCGATATCGACACGATGTACGCTCTCGGCGCCCAGAAACGAAAAGGACTTGCGGCACGATTCAGGCAAGGCCGGCAAGTCCTTGAAAACGTGCGATTTTATCATCGGGGCCGAAGTGGTGCTTGCGGGCCACCGCTGTGGCTGGCAGCAGCCTCGCTGCATTTCGGACCAGCATATGAAAAGCCCCAGGAATCTTGCGATTTCCTGGGGCTGAATTCTGGTGGCCTGGGGCGGAATCGAACCACCGACACGCGGATTTTCAATCCGCTGCTCTACCAACTGAGCTACCGGGCCAACGAAGAAGCGAGAGTATAGCAAAGCACTCGACGCAGCTCAAGCCCCTTGATGATTTATCCCGCCAGACCCTACTCGCCCTTGTTCTTGCCGAGATCGACGCCGAGTTGCTTCAGCTTCCGGTACAGGTGAGTCCGCTCGAGCCCGGTCTTTTCCGCGACGCGCGTCATGCTGCCGTTTTCGCGCGCGAGGTGATACTCGAAGTACGCGCGTTCGAACGCATCGCGTGCATCGCGCAGTGGAATATCGAACGAGATCGCCGCGGTCTGGTTCGGCACGGTGCTACCGCCGATGCCGTCGCTCGCGAGCACAGGCAGCGCCGCCGCCGAGGCCACCGTCGCCCCACCGGCCGGCGCCGCGGGCTTCGCTGCTGCACCGCCGGCTGCCGGCACCGCATTGCCGCCGCGTGCGAGACCCTGTTCGACGGCCTTCAGCAGCTTCTGCAACGCAATCGGCTTCTCGAGAAAATTGAGTGCGCCGATCTTCGTCGCTTCGACTGCGGTGTCGATCGTGGCGTGACCGGACATCATGATGACCGGCATCGTGAGTTGCCCTTGCGCAGCCCACTCTTTCAGCAACGTCACGCCATCGGTATCGGGCATCCAGATATCGAGCAGCACCAGATCGGGTGCCTGACGTTGCCGCAGTTCGCGCGCTTCCTGCGCGTTCTCCGCCACTTCCACGACATGCCCTTCATCGCTCAGGATCTCCGAGAGCAATTCCCGGATGCCCATTTCGTCGTCTACCACCAGGATGGTTGCCATTTACGCTGCCCTTGTCTGCACTGTTGCTTTTGTCGTTCCCTGCAACGCTGCGCCGTGCGTCGTCTGCGGTCCTGCGTCGGGCGCTGCCGTATCGTCTGCGAGTTGCAGAAAGAGGATCGAGATCTGCGCGCCCTCGACCACATCGCCCGCCTTGAGCCGGTTGCGAATATCGATACGTGCGCCGTGTTCGTCGACAATCTTCTTGACCATCGCAAGACCAAGCCCTGTCCCTTTGGCCTTGGTCGTCACGTAAGGTTCGAATGCACGCGTCAGGATGCGCGCGGGGAACCCCGGGCCGTTGTCCGTCACAGTCAGCCGAACCGCGATGCGTACCTTTCCTTCCGCGTCGGGGTCTCCGTATTCTACTGTCCTCGTCTCGAGCAACACGCGAGGCTCCGCAATCTCGGCCACTGCGTCCTGCGCGTTCTGCAGCAGATTGTGGATCACCTGCCGCAATTGCGTCGCGTCGCCGCGAATGACCGGCAATTCCGCCAGCTCCACCGCAATCGCGCTCTTGCCTTCCTCGATCCCGTACAGCGTCATCACTTCGCTGACCAGCTCGTTGAGCTGCAAGTTCGCCAGTACCGCGGGCGGCGTGCGCGCGTAGTCGCGGAAATTGTCGACCATCTGCTTCATCGCCGCGACCTGGTTGACGATCGTGGTCGCGCCGCGCTTCAGCACATCGGCATCAGACGGACCGAGCTTGTCCGCGAGTTTCATCTGCAGCCGTTCCGCCGACAACTGGATCGGCGTGAGCGGATTCTTGATTTCATGCGCCAGACGTCGTGCCACTTCGCCCCATGCAATCGAACGCTGTGCCGAGATCACGTCGGAGATATCGTCAAAGACGACCACATAGCCCGCCGTTTGCACGTCGGCCACATCGCCTTCGGCGGCCGCGAAGAGCCGGGCGCCGCGCACGAGCAGCGTCAACGGATCGGTTTCGCCGGGCACTTCCACCGAAAATTGCTGCTGCCAGTGGCCGCGATCGTCGCCGTCGCGGCTCGCCGCTTCGCGGTCGGCGAACGCCTTGCGCACCATCGCGCCGAACTCGGCCAGCACGCCGATGCGATCGAGCGCCGAGCCGAGCACCGCCTGGAACTGCTGGCGGAAAATCCGCTCGGCGCCGCGGTTCGCGGTGGTCAAACGGAACTGCCGGTCGAACACGAACACACCGGCCGTGAGATTCGCGAGAATACTTTCCAGGTAGGCCTTCGAATGTTCGAGTGCGATACGGTTGTTCTCAACGGCGGCGCGCGCTTCGGAAAGCTGTCGGGTCATCGCGTTGAACGACTGGGTCAGGAAGCCGAGTTCATCGCGCGACTTGATTTCGCGCTTGGGCGTGTAGTCGCCCTCGGTCACTTCCTTCGTCCCCTGCGCGAGCAGGAACAGCGGCCGCGCGAGCTGATTGCCGAGCGCGAGCGCGATCATCATCGCGATGAAGGTCGCGAGAAACAGCGCAAGCGTGAGCGTGCCGATGTACATCTTGCGCAGACCCGTACGGCCAAGCGACTTCTCCTGGTACTCGCGATACGCGCGCTGTACCGCATCGGCATTGCGCGCAAGCGTCGGCGAGACCGGCTGTGTCAGCTGCAGGAAACGCTCTGCGGGCTGCAGCAACGAGGCGTTCGAATCCGGAATGAGCGTCACGACGCGCAGCCGCAGCGCGCCTTTCGGACCGTGCGCGGCGGGGTCGCCGTCCACTTCGCCTTCGATGGCCGCGTAGCCGCGGCCGCGTGCCTGATCGATCATCATCTGTGTCGGCACGTCGCTCGGCACCAGCGTCGAGTAATTGCTCGACGCCTGCGCGACAACGCGCATGCCTGGAGTCGCGCCCGACATACTGGGCGGCGCAGGCGCGACGATCGTCGCGTCCTGCACGCTGAACTGATCGCGCAACCGTAGCAACGTGAGCGTCGTGCCTGGAGCATCGGCGCTCGCGATCTGGTCGGCCATCAGCCGGGCCTTCGTCTGCAGATCGGACAGCGATGCGTCGAGCATGCCGCGCCCGAGGTTCAGCCCCGACGTCAGCGCGGTCTCGACGTTGACGTCGAACCACGACTCGATACTGCGCGACACGAACTGGTACGACACGACATAGATGATGCCGCCCGGCACCACACCGACGAGCGCAAAGAAGAACGCGAGCTTCGCGAGCAACCGCGTGCCGAACTTCCCTCTGCGCAACCGCATGATGATGATGCCGACCAGCACCGTCACGATCAGCATGAAGATCAGCGCGACCGCGATGTTGGCCGCGTAGAGCCAGCCGTAGTAGCGATCGAAGAATTCGGTGTTCGCGCTCGCGGCGGCCAGCAGCACGAGCAGCAGCACAGCCGTCACACCGACCGTCGAGACCAGCACGCGCGCGACGATGCTGCTCACACTGGTGACGCGGCGTACGCTATTTAGCACGTTCGGTCACCGTGAAGGTAAAGCGTTTCCAGTCGGAAACGAGATTCCAGTCGCGGTTGTTGACCGCGTCGATCTGGAACGGCTTGGGCATCAGTGCGACGTCGAGCTGCATGCGCACCGATGCGGTATAGGTTTCTCCGGGATGCACGTCATTACGTTCGATCACGTGCCACGACGTGATGTGCTTGATCACGGCGAGCGCGTCGCTGAGCGTCGGGAAGCCCTGCTGCAAGCCGCCGCTCGACACCCGGTATTCGCGCGTAAGCGGCTGGAACGACAGCCGGATGCTCTGCGACACGCTCACGGGCTGCTCGTCGAACCAGTACCAGCGTGGGCGGCTCAATTCGAAATCGGTGGTGAAGTACAGCGGGATGCCGCGATTGACCGCGTCTTCAAGGCTGCTGTTCAGCTCGAAGTCGAAGCGGGCATCGAGCGCCCAGCCGTTGCCGTCGGACTGCAGCGATGCGCGTTGCACGGCGATCGAATCGGCGCGCGCCTGGCCGGCTGCGGTCAGGCAAACGGCCAGCGCGAACCAGAGCACGGCCGCGAACCGAAGCGGGAAGAAGCGTTTGATGATCACCGTTTCTGAAAGCGCGCGTAGAAGAATCCGTCGTGGTCAGCGTGCTGGCCGATGGAATGCCCAGCCATGGAACCGGCCGATGCGCCGGCGGGCACGCGGGCAGCCGCGGGCAGTAGTTGCCCCGGCGCGTCCAATCGTACCGCATCCGGGTAGAGGTTTCCAAACCACTGTGCCTGCAGTTCGCCCTCTTCCGGGAAGATCGAACACGTGACGTAGAGCAGTTCTCCGCCTGTTTTCAGCAGCGGCCAGAGTGCCTGCAGGATACGGCGCTGTTCGGCGACGAGGGCGGGGATGTCGGATGCCCGTCGCAGCCAGCGGATGTCCGGATGCCGGCGCACGATGCCCGACGCCGAGCACGGCACGTCGGCGAGAATCCGGTCGTACGGTTTGCCGTCGTGCCACGCGGTGGGGTCGCCTGCGTCGCCGATGCGGATTTCCGCTTCGAGCTGCAAACGCTGCAGGTTTTCGCCGATGCGGCGCGCCCGCGACGCGTCGCTTTCGAGCGCGACGACTTCGACATCGGCAAGTTCGAGCAGATGTCCGGTCTTGCCGCCGGGCGCCGCGCAGGCGTCGAGGATGCGCATGCCGTCGCGCGCATCGAGTAGCGGTGCGGCGAGTTGCGCGCCGGCATCCTGCACGGACACCACACCGTCGGTGAAACCGGGAATGCGTTCGACCGAGGTCGGCACGGCGAGTCGCACCGCATACGCGCCCACATGGGTCGCGGCGATGCCCTGTTCGCTCAGCATCTGTAGATAGGCATCGACCGTGGAGTGGCGCGGATTGACCCGCAGCGTCAGAGGACCCTGTACGTTACCGGCCGCGAGCACATCCTGCCATGCATCGGGCCACGCGCGCCGGACTGCATCGAGCCACCACGACGGGTAATTCCAGCGCGCCACCTCGTCGGCCTGCAAGGCGTCGAGCAGCGCGGCCCGCTCGCGCAGGAAGCCGCGCAGCACCGCATTGACGAGCCCCTTTGCGAACGCGAACTCGCGTCGGCCCCCGATCGCATTCACCGCCTGATCGACCACCGTGAACGGCGCATAGGCCGCGGCGTCGCCTTCGTCGATGAGCAGCGCGAACGCACAGGCGAGCACGTTGGCCACGTGCGGCGGCGGCTCCTTGTGCAGCCGTTGTGCGATCAGCCAGTCGGCGCTCCCGAGACGGCGCATCGTCGTGTAGGCGATATCCTGTACCGCACCGCGCGCGATGGCCGCGTCGCTGTCTTTCCCGAACGCAAAAAGACCCTGCACGGCAGCTGGTAGCGCAGAGCCTGCGCGTACCGCGCCGATTGCCTGAGCGGCGCTGTCGAGTGCGAAGCCGAGAGAGTCGGGCGCAAGATGCAGTGCCGACAGGCGGGATTCGCGCTCACGCGGCGCCGGTTGGGAAGAGGAACGCTGGGAAGGCTTTCGGGTCATGGAGAATGCGCGGGCAGGCCGCGCAGTACGCGCGACACAAACGGGACATTGTAACTTGGCGGGCCTGGGCGGCCGGTGGATACCGTTAGCGTGCAAACGGCGGTAGACCGCGACAAACAATGTTGGGGAATGAAAAAGCGAACCCTGAGAAGGTTCGCTTTTTCTGATGGGGCACGCACGATGTATCGCGCCGCCCTTTGGCCCTCACCCTAGTCGAAGCGCCCGGTGCGCGCCATCTCCATGAGCCGGGCGACGCGTTCTTCGGTGGCCGGGTGCGTCGAAAACAGGTTCGCGATACCGCCACTTGCGAGCGGATTCATGATCATCATCTGCGCGGTGGCCGGGTGTGCTTCTGCGGTCGGGAATGGGACGCCGCTCGCGTAGCGATGGATTTTATCGAGCGCGCTAGCCAGCGCCTGCGGATCGCCCGAAATCTGCGCGCCGCCGCGGTCCGCTTCGAATTCGCGCGCACGCGAAATCGCCATCTGGATCAGCGCGCCGGCAATCGGCGCCAGCAGCGCAACAGCGATGCTCGCGATCGGGTTGGTCGCACGGCCGTTCTCGTCGCGACCGCCGAAAAACATCGCGAAGTTAGCCAGCGCGGAAATCGCGCCGGCCATGGTCGCGGAGATCGTCGAGATCAGGATGTCGCGATGCTTCACGTGCGCGAGTTCGTGTGCCATCACACCGCGCATTTCGCGCTCGGACAGCACACGCAGAATGCCGGTCGTGGCCGCCACCGCCGCATGCTCGGGGTTGCGGCCGGTCGCAAACGCGTTCGGTGCGTCTTCGTTGATCAGGTAGACACGCGGCATCGGCAGGTTGGCCCGCGTCGCGAGTTCGCGGACCATCCGGTAGAACTGTGGTGCGCTGGCCTCGTCGACTTCCTGCGCGTTGTACATGCGCAGGACCATCTTGTCCGAGAACCAGTAAGAGAAGAAATTCATGCCGAGTGCGATCAGCAACGCGAGCATCATGCCGCGCTGGCCGCCGATCATCCCGCCGATAACAACAAAAAGGGCCGTGATCGCGGCCATCAACACCGTGGTTTTGACCCAATTGAACATGTTCGTTACTCCTTGCCCGGTTGCAGGTTCATATCTCGTGCCGTCTTCCAGGCGATATGCTGGGGACGCCCGATTGTAAGCTTTCTGTTAGATATGGGCTTGCAAGGATAATTCAATCATCGTGTTGCAGTAGCGAGCTTAACGCCAAGACCGACGAACGCACTGCCGACGCCGCGGTCCAGCCAGCGCTTCACGCCCGGTTTGCCGGAAAAGCGCTGCGTGACGCTACCGGCGATCCACGCGACGAAGCTGTTCCACACCATGCTCATTGCCACGAACACGAGACCGAGCGTGAGAAAAGCCCATGCCTTGTGATCGCTGGTGGTCGCGACGAACTGCGGGAAGAACGAGACGAAGAACAGCACGACCTTCGGATTCAGCACGTTGGTCCAGAAGCCTTGCAGGAACAGCTGCCGCAGCGATTTCGGCGCGCCGGTGGCCTGCGCTGCGGTTCCCGCTTCCGGGTTCGAGTCCGCTTTGGTGAGGATCAGCCTCACACCGAGGTAGATCAGATACATCGCGCCGACGAACTTGATCACCGTGAACGCGGTCGCCGATGCCGCCAGCAGCGCGGTCAGCCCGAACGCGCAGGCAAGCGAATGCACGCAGCAGCCCGCCGATATACCGAGTGCCGAGATCAACCCGGCGCCGCGGCCCTGCGCCACGCTGCGCCCGACGATATAAGCCGTATCGGGGCCGGGCGTCACGTTCAGCAGGAAAACGGCGACGACGAAAAATCCGAAATGGGTGATGCCGAACATGAAAACCTCAGAGGCGGGCGCGCAGGCGCTTACTGTCCTGCTTATTGCTCGTCGGGAAGCTGGAAACGTTGTCCCGCGGCCAACGTGGAGCCGGCGAGAAATTCGCGTGCAGGCAGGCGCTTGCCGCCTGGCTTCTGTAGTTGCGTGAGCCGCAGCACACCTTCGCCGCAGGCTACCGCGACACCGTCCGGCGCAACCTCGACGATCGTGCCCGGTGTGGCGTCGGTACGCATCTCGACCGGTGCTGCGGCCCAGATCTTCAGCGCCGTGCCGTCGAGCGTCGCCACACCGCCGGGGAACGGATCGAAGGCGCGCACCTGGCGGGCCAGCGCCGCAGCGGGGCGACGCCAGTCGAGCGTCGCTTCGTGTTTGTCGATCTTCGCAGCGTAGGTGGCGCCGTCAGCAGGCTGCGGCACGTTGTGCAGCTTGCCGCTGCGCTCGAGTTCGACCAGCGCATCGACGATCAGCGTTGCGCCCGCCTGCGCGAGCCGGTCGTGCAGGGTCGCGGTCGTATCGTCGGGATGGATTGGCGTACGCGCCTCGGAGATCATCGCGCCGGTATCGAGACCGGCGTCCATCTGCATCAGCGTGATGCCAGTCTGCGCGTCGCCGGCTTCGATCGCGCGATGGATCGGCGCAGCGCCGCGCCAGCGCGGCAACAGCGACGCGTGAATATTGATGCAGCCGTGCGGTGCGATATCGAGCACTTCCTGCGGCAGCAGCAGGCCGTAGGCGGCGACCACCATGACATCGTGGGGCGTTGCCTTTAGCTGCTCGATGGCGGCAGTGGCTTCTGCGGGAAATTTACCGGTGCGTCGCAGCGACGGCGGTTGCGCAACCGCGAGCCCGTGTTCTTCGGCGAAACGCTTGACGGCGCTGGCCTGCAGTTTCATGCCGCGCCCCGCGGGCCGATCCGGCTGGGTCAGCACAAGCGGCACCGGGAAGCCCGCCGCGTGAATCCCAGCGAGCGCCGCTGCGGCAAATCCAGGGGTACCGGCAAAGACGACGCGCAGCGTATGACTCATGAGTGGAAGCAAAAGGCGGGGTAGGCGCGCATTACATCGCGTGAGCGAGTTTCTTCATCCGCGTCTTGATGCGGCTCTGCTTCAGCGGCGACAGATACTCGACGAACACGTGGCCCAGCAGGTGATCCATCTCGTGCTGGATGCACACCGCGAGCAAGCCCTCGCAGTCGATCTCGAAGCTCTCGCCCTTCTCGTTCAACGCGCGCACACGCACCTTCTCGGCGCGTTCGACGTCGTCGTAGATGCCCGGCACCGACAGACAGCCTTCTTCGGAGAGTTTCTTCTCGTCGCTCTTCCAGACGATTTCCGGGTTGATGAACACGCGCAGTTCATCGTGCGTCTCGGACACGTCGATCACGACGACACGCTCATGCACGTCGACCTGGGTTGCGGCGAGGCCGACGCCGGGCGCGGCGTACATCGTTTCGGCCATGTCGGCGACCAGCCGGCGGATGCGGTCGTTGACCGTCTCGACGGGCTTCGCGACCTTGTAGAGCCGCTTGTCCGGGTAATTGAGGATGTTGAGTAAAGCCATATTCGTGAAGTGAGTGATCCGGCCTGGCGGTGCGGTTCGACGCGGTTCAGTGGAGGAACTGCTGACCGTTCGGCCAGCTTGTGAGCCCATCGCGGTACGCAGAGGATATGCGGATGAACCAGTTCGGTTCAATGCACCGCATCATGCATGCACGCGCCGCCGCATGCAGTTTCGGAAATTCTTTGCCGGAGATTATTTCGGATGATGAAAATTTTAACATGGCCCTTCACCGACCGCCCGACGCACCCACGGGAGGGCCGCCCATGCACGCACTGCCGATGACCGGAGATGAGCTCGCCGGCTGGCTCCGGCTCGCCATGGCAAAGGGGTTGAGTCCCACCGCACTGCGCCTGTTGCTCGACACGTTTGGTCTGCCGGACGCGGTGCTGGGGCAGCAGTACGCGTCGCTTGCCGCGATAGCCGGCGAGGCCGCGGCCCGTGCCGCGCTTGCGGCACCCAGCGCGGATTTCCCTGGCTATGTCGACACCGTGCGTAAGTGGTGCGAGGGGCACGGCAACGCGGTCGTGACACTAGCCGATCCGGCCTACCCGCCGATGCTGCTAACCATGCCCGACCCGCCACCCCTGCTATATGTAAAAGGACGGATCGACCGGTTGCACGTGCCGGGTATTGCGGTGGTCGGCAGTCGTAGCGCCACGCCGCAGGGCATCGAAGACGCGGAGCGTTTCGCACGTGCGTTTTCCGACGTCGGCGTTGTCGTCGTGTCGGGGCTGGCGCTCGGTATCGACGGCGCGGCGCATCGCGGGGCGCTTGCCGGGTCTGCCGGCACTGTCGCCGTGATCGGTACCGGCGCCGACCTCGTGTATCCGGCGGCCCACCATGCGCTCGCACACCAGATCGCCCAGTCGGGCGCGATCATGACCGAATGGCCGCTCGGCACGCCCGCGCGCTCCGCTCACTTCCCGCAGCGCAACAGGCTGATCGCTGGGTTGGTCCGTGGTGTACTGATCGTCGAGGCCGCGATGCGCTCCGGCTCGCTGATCACTGCTCGGCTCGCGAACGAAATGGGTCGGGACGTATTTGCGCTGCCGGGCTCGATTCACGCACCGCTGTCGCGCGGCAGCCACCGGATGATCAAGCAAGGCGCAAAGCTCGTCGAAACGCCTGAGGAGGTGCTGGAGGAACTGGCGTTGAACGCGGCAACGGCAGTAACCGCGGTAACCGCCGATCAACCCGAGGGGTGGCCGCAAGGCGTGGCACCGGCCGGATCCAGCCTCGCACCAGACGCGCAACGGCTGCTCGATGCACTCGGCCACGCACCGGCAACACTTGAAATTCTGGCCGCCCGCACCGAAATGGATGACACGACGCTGCAGAGCATGCTGCTACAGCTCGAGCTGGCGGGGCATCTGACGGTTCTGCAGGGCGGCCGGTTCATCCGGGCTCATCACGGACAATGACCCGCCATGCTACATTCGCGCCAAAAGCTCCCGCCTCCAGCACCCAAGGAACCGACATGCCCGCGCTGAACCTCGACACCGACCAGGACCGGATCGCCGAGCACGTCAATCGCCCCGGCACGCTATTTGTGGCGTGTCTGTGCGCCGAGTGGTGCGGTACCTGCCGGGACTACCGGGCGGCCTTCGACGCACTGGCTGACCGGCATCCCGAAGTCTGTTTCGCGTGGATCGACATCGAAAACCATGCCGACCGCTTCGACGACCTCGATGTGGAGAATTTTCCGACCATCCTGATCGAAGACGCGGTGACGACACGGTTCTTCGGGACCGTATTGCCGCAGGCAGCCATCGTAGAACGGATGCTCGCCGATCTCACTGCATTACCTGGTGTGACCGGCGCGCCGAAGTTGCGACCGGCACTGGCCGTTGCCTGATCTGCTGGCTGAGCCGTTACCCGAACCGGTGCTCGCCGGCTGAAAGCGAGCCGGCACGGGCGTTGCGCGCCGGAAGCAGTAAAGGCTGCCGACACTTGCTCAATAAGTAGACACGCAATTATGATGGCTCGCTTTTTCCGGCCACAGAATCGCTGTTGCTTCAGCGTGTGCTATAAAGCGGTCGTTAATGGGTCGCCACTCCGGGTCGCCCCTGGTCTATAAGCCGGGGCGATAGACCGAAGGGTCAATACCCGAATCCACCAACTCACATCCAGTCATGTCCAAAGCACTGATCATCGCCGAAAAGCCTTCCGTCGCGAACGACATCGCGCGCGCTTTGGGCGGTTTTACCAAGCATGACGAGTACTTCGAGAGCGACGAATTCGTGCTCTCGTCGGCGGTCGGCCACCTGCTGGAGATCGCGGCACCGGAAGATTACGAAGTCAAGCGCGGGAAATGGAGTTTCGCCAATCTCCCCGTTATCCCCCGCATTTTGACCTCAACCCGATCGCAAAAAGCGAGTCGCGCCTGAAGGTGCTGATGAAGCTGATCAAGCGCAAGGACGTCGAGCGCCTGATCAATGCATGCGATGCGGGACGCGAAGGCGAACTGATTTTTCGCCTGATCGCGCAACACTCCAAGTCGAAGCAGCCGGTTCAGCGCCTGTGGCTGCAATCGATGACGCCCGCCGCGATTCGCGACGGCTTTGCGCATCTGCGCAGCGACGAGGACATGCAGCCGCTCGCCGATGCGGCGCGCTGCCGGTCGGAAGCGGACTGGCTGGTCGGTATCAACGGCACGCGTGCGATGACGGCGTTCAACAGCAAGGGCGGCGGCTTCTTCCTGACGACTGTCGGTCGGGTACAGACGCCAACGCTGTCGATCGTCGTCGAACGCGAAGAAAAGATTCGCCGTTTCGTGCCGCGCGATTACTGGGAAGTGAAGGCAGAATTCGTCTGCGCGGGCGGCTTTTACGAAGGCCGCTGGTTCGATACGAAGTTCAAGCGCGACGAGTTCGACCCCGAGAAGCGCGATTCGCGCCTGTGGAGCGTGCCGGCCGCCGAGACGATCGTCGCCGCCTGCCGCGGCCAGCTTGGCACCGTCACGGAAGAATCGAAGCCGTCCACGCAGCTTTCGCCGGCGCTGTTCGACCTGACGAGCCTGCAGCGCGAAGCAAACGGGCGCTTTGGTTTCTCCGCAAAGAACACGCTCGGCCTCGCCCAGGCGCTGTATGAACGGCACAAGGTACTGACCTACCCGCGTACCGATGCACGCGCGCTGCCGGAAGACTACATCGACACGGTGAAAGACACGCTCACCATGCTCAAGGAGAGCAACAACTACCTGCCGTTCGCCAAGCAGGTGCTCGACAAGGGCTGGGTGAAGCCGAACAAGCGCATCTTCGATAACTCGAAGATCAGCGATCACTTCGCTATCATCCCGACGCTGCAAGCGCCGAAAGCGCTGTCCGAGCCCGAGCAGAAGCTGTACGACCTCGTCGTCAAGCGCTTCCTGGCGGTGTTCTTCCCGGCCGCTGAATCCCGGGTGACGACGCGCATCACCGAAGTCGTCGGCCATCACTTCAAGACCGAAGGCAAGGTGCTGGTCGAGCCGGGCTGGCTGCAGATCTACGGACGCGAAACGAGCGGCGAAGACGCGAACCTCGTGCCCGTGCAGAAGGACGAGAAGGTCAAGACCGACAAGATCGCGGCCCAGGCGCTCGTCACGAAACCGCCGGCACGCTATAACGAAGCAACGCTGCTCTCGGCCATGGAAGGCGCAGGCAAGCTCGTCGAAGACGACGACCTGCGCGAAGCAATGGCCGCGAAGGGGCTCGGTACGCCGGCCACGCGGGCGGCGATCATCGAAGGGCTGCTTGGCGAAAAGTATCTGATTCGCGAAGGCCGCGACATGATTCCGACCGCCAAGGCGTTCCAGTTGATGACGCTGCTGCGCGGGCTCGACGTCAAGGAACTGACCGCGCCGGAGTTGACCGGCGAATGGGAATACAAGCTGTCGCAGATGGAGCGGGGCAATCTGCCGCGCGACGCGTTCATGCAGGAAATTGCCCGCATGACGCAAACCATCGTCAAGCGCGCGAAAGAGTACGACTCGGACACGATCCCCGGCGACTACGCGACGCTGCAAACACCGTGTCCGAACTGCGGTGGTCAGGTGAAAGAAAACTACCGGCGCTTCGCCTGTACGAAGTGCGAGTTCTCGATCTCGAAGATTCCGGGCAGCCGGCAATTCGAAATCGAGGAAGTCGAGGAGCTGCTGCAGAAGAAGGTGATTGGTCCGCTATCGGGCTTCCGCAGCAAGATGGGGCGGCCGTTCTCGGCGATCCTGAAGCTCTCGTTCGATGAAGACACGAAGAACTACAAGCTCGAATTCGATTTCGGCCAAGACTCGGGTGGCGAAGACGGCGAAGTGCCTGACTTCTCGGACCAGCAGCCCGTCGGTGCCTGTCCGAAATGCAAGGCGCGCATCTATGAGCACGGGATGAGCTATGTCTGCGAAAACTCGGTGGCCAATCCGAAGACTTGCGACTTCCGTTCGGGCAAGGTGATTCTCCAGCAGGAGATCACGCGCGAACAGATGGCGAAGCTGCTCGAAGAAGGTCGCACCGATCTGCTGACGAACTTCAAATCGTCGCGGACCGGCCGCAACTTCAAGGCGTTCCTCGTCAAGCAGAGCGACGGCAAGATCGGCTTCGAGTTCGAGAAGAAAGAACCGTCGGCAAAGACTGCGGCTAAAACTGCGGCGGCGAAATCGGCAGCAAAGGCGACGGCTGGCGGTGACGATGATGAAGACGAAAGCGCACCGGTGAAGGCGACGCCGGCCAGCAAGAAGGCCGCTGTCAAAACCACCGCGGCCAGGAAAGCACCGGCGAAGAAAACTGCCGCGCGCAAGACGGGTTCGTAGTCCGCTGTAGCTGCCCGGCTTTGACGGCCGGGCGGAAGCCAGCAAACGACAAAAAGAGCGCAGCCATTTGATGATGTGGCTGCGCTCTTTTCTTTGTACTGCGTTTGACCGCGCGTTACCGCGTTATGGCTTGCGCTCGCGGGCCATCAGGCGCCCGCTCAGAACCTCACAACGTCGACAACACCGTCGACCGCGTACGCGCAGGCGACGACTTCGACTGACTGGTGGGCGGCGAGATCTCATTGTCGAGCAGACTGGACAGCGGCTCGGCGCCGTCGAATGCCTCCGGTGCGAGCATGTGCGCCGAATCGTGAGCCGGGTTGCCGATGCCGTCCTTGATCCACTGCTCGCCGAGCAGACTATTCGGCGTCTGGCTGAAATGCTCGACCAGATGATCGATGAACGTGCGCACCTTGGCCGGCAGATGGCGCCGGCTCGGATAAGCAATGTTGATCTCGACCTGCGGCAACCGGTAATCGCGCAACAACCGGACAAGCCGACCGCGCGTGCTGTCGCGCCCGATCAGGTAGCTGGGCAGAATCGCGATGCCCATGCCGAGCAGCGAGAACTGCCGCAGCATTTCCGTGTTGTTCGCGACGATAACGTTAGTCGGGCGCACCCGGACTTCGCCTTCCGGCCCGGTGAAGACCCGCTCGTCGCCCCAGTATTCGGACGGCAGCGACAGGCACGGATGCTCGAGCAGATGCTCGGGGCGCGTCGGCGTGCCATGCTTTTCCAGGTAGGCGGGCGTCGCGCAAACGGTCATGCAACCGGTGGTCAGGCGCCGCGTCACGATGCTCGCACTGCGCATCTGCCGCGCAATCACGATACCGACGTCGAATCCTTCTTCGACCAGATCGACCTGCCGGTCGACCAGTGTCACATCCGGAACCACCTTCGGATAACGTTCCGCGTAGGTTTGCAGCACCGGCGCGAGATTGTGCAGCCCGAACACCACCGGTGCCACGATCCGCAGGGTACCGACCGGTTCATGATTACGCGCGACGACCATCTGCTCGACGTCTTCGAGCTCGTCGAGAATCTGGCGCGCACGCTCGAGGTACACCTGACCGGATTCGGTCAGCGAGAGGCTGCGGGTTGTACGATTGAGGAGACGCGTGCCAAGCCGGCTTTCGAGATCGGCGACGTGGCGAGTTGCTACTGCATTGGAAATATCCATCGCGCTGGCCGCGCGGGCGAAACTGCCGAGGTCCGACACGCGGACGAATACTCGCATCGACTGCAAATGATCCATGGGACAACTCCTGCCGTGTTACAGCTTCTTGAATAACTATGAAGCAATCTCGTAATTCTCCTACGACTCCCAAATTCCTGCAGAAGTTGCCTAAGTTGCAGCATTTTTGATTGAAATTCGTGCGACTGTATTCCCCAGCGTAGTGCATCGCACTCGATTATTCCCTAAATGGAAACAATCTGCTGCATCGCAGCTAGCATTACGTGCATTGCTAGAACAGCGGGAATGTCTGTCGCATAAAGGGAAAGGCCGAAGAAAGTGTCAAAACGACCTCCAGAAAACATAAAAGCCGCCCGAGGGCGGCCTTTATGCGAAGTGGATACTCACATGATCAGGCAGCGAGGCGACTCTCTAATGTCGTACGAGTCCGTTCCAGCGCCTCGGGCAAGCCTTGCTGCAGTGTGTCAAATAGTTCCGCATGCAACGCGAGCTCCTCGCGCCATGCTGCATCGTCGACGGAGATCACTTCGTCGAACTGCTGCTGCGTAAAGTCGAGGCCGCTCCAGTCGATGTCCTCATAGCGCGGCGACACGCCAAACGCATGTTCGTCGCCTCGCGCCGTACCCTCGATCCGGCCGACCATCCAGCGCAGCACCCGCATGTTCTCGCCAAAGCCCGGCCACGCGAACTTGCCGTCCGCGCCCTTGCGGAACCAGTTGACGCAGAAGATGCGCGGCAGCTTCGCGCCCAGTTGCTGCAGACGTTCGCCGGTGTTCAGCCAGTGATCGAAGTAGTCGCTCATGTTGTAGCCGCAGAACGGCAGCATCGCGAACGGATCTCGCCGCACGACGCCCTGCTTGCCCGCGGCGGCCGCTGTCGTCTCGGAGCCCATGGTCGCGGCCATGTAGACGCCTTCGGTCCAGTTGCGCGCTTCGGTGACGAGCGGCACCGTGGTCGAGCGGCGGCCACCGAAGATAAACGCATCGAGCGGAACGCCGGCCGGATTTTCCCAGTCCGCGTCGATCGACGGGCATTGGGCCGCGGGCGCGGTGAAGCGCGCATTCGGATGGGCGGCCTTGCGCCCGCTTTCTTTCGCGCTAGCGGGCGTCCAGTCTTGGCCCTGCCAGTCGATCAGGTGTGCGGGCGGCTCGTCGGTCATGCCCTCCCACCAGACGTCGCCGTCGTCGGTCAAGGCGACGTTGGTGAAGATCACGTTCTCCTTCAGCGTCGCCATCGCGTTGAAGTTGGTCTTCTCGCTGGTGCCCGGTGCGACGCCGAAGTAGCCCGCTTCCGGATTGATCGCATACAGACGGCCATCCTTGCCCGGCTTGATCCACGCGATATCGTCGCCGATCGTCGAGATCTGCCAGCCGTTCATGCCCTCGGGCGGGATCAGCATGGCGAAATTGGTCTTGCCGCAGGCCGACGGAAACGCCGCCGCCACGTGATGCTTGCGCCCTTCCGGCGACGTCACGCCGAGAATCAGCATGTGCTCGGCGAGCCAGCCTTCGTCGCGCCCCATGGTCGATGCGATGCGCAACGCGAAGCATTTCTTGCCGAGCAGTGCGTTGCCGCCATAGCCCGAGCCGTAGCTCCAGATCTCGCGGGTTTCGGGGAAGTGAACGATGTACTTCGTATCGTTGCACGGCCACGGCACGTCTTGCTGGCCGGTGGCGAGCGGCGCGCCCACCGAATGCACACAGGGCACGAACTCGCCGTCTTCGCCGAGCACGTCATACACCTTGCGGCCCATGCGCGTCATGATCCGCATGTTGGTCGCGACGTAAGGGCTGTCGGACAGTTCGACGCCGATATGGGCGATGGGGGAACCGAGCGGTCCCATCGAGAACGGCACGACGTACATGGTGCGGCCGCTCATCGAGCCTTCGAACAGGCCATTGAGCGTCGAGCGCATTTCGGCGGGCGCGATCCAGTTGTTGGTCGGCCCCGCGTCCTCGCGGCGCTGCGAGCAAATGAAGGTTCGATCCTCGACGCGCGCGACATCAGATGGATCGGAGCATGCCAGATAGGAATTCGGTCGCTTTGCGGGATTGAGTTTCTTCATCGTGCCGGCTTCGACCATCTGTGCGCAGAGCCGGTCGTATTCCTCCTGCGAGCCGTCGCACCAGACGACGCGCGCGGGCTTCGTCTGCGCCGCGACGCGCTGCACCCAGTCGATCAATTTTCGGTGTTTGACCCAGGCGGGCGCCTCAATGGCCGTGTTTCCTGCGAAAGCGGGATGATTCATCGAGCTGTCTCCGTTTTGTACAAGCTATTAGAAAAACGGTACAAGCCCAGCAGACACACTGCGTGCGAGAGGCATCCAGCCCGGCGGTGCCCAAACAATCCGGCCCGCCGCGGCCGTGGTATGTCGTGAAGGGCCGCTCAGCCTGTTGCCTCGTCTCGTGCCGCTCGCCCTGCGGTTTACCCTGACCGCTTTTGCTCACCGCGGTCTGCAACCTTCTGTAAAGCGGCTTGCGTCGACAAGCAACAAGCTGATAAAAACCTAGTGAATCTGTCTTGCTATCCGGCGCCGTCCATCGTGGCGGCGCCTTGTATGGTGAGGCATCCCATCCGTCCCGCGTGTGCCGTAAGTCACATGTTGGGACAGCCAGCATAACACCTCATTCCGCGCCTCCGTGGTGCGCCGCAAAACACTAATGCCCATGAAGATTGCCATCCTCGACGACTATCAGGACGCCGTCCGCAAGCTCGATTGCTTCCATTTGCTGGCCGACCACGAGGTCAAGGTCTTTAACAACAGCGTCCGCGGACTGGGCCAACTGGCCAGCCGGCTTTCCGAAATCGACGCACTGGTGCTGATCCGCGAGCGGACCCGCATCAACTCGCAGTTGCTCGACAAACTGCCGCACCTGCGGATGATCAGCCAGACCGGCAAGGTATCGAGCCATATCGATCTCGCGGCCTGCACCGAGCGCGGCATTGCGGTTCTCGAAGGTACGGGCTCACCGACCGCCCCGGCTGAACTGACCTGGGCGCTCATCATGGCGGCGCAGCGGCGCATCCCGCAGTACGTGGCGAATCTCAAGCAGGGCGCCTGGCAGCAGTCGGGACTGAAGACCTCGGCGTTGCCGCCGAATTTCGGGCTCGGCCAGGTGCTGCGGGGCCAGACGCTCGGTATCTGGGGATACGGCAAAATCGGCAGGCTCGTGGCCGGTTATGGCAAGGCGTTCGGCATGAACGTGCTGATCTGGGGGCGCGAGCATTCGCTCGACGCAGCGCGGGCCGACGGCTACGGGATCGCGGAAAGCCGTGAGGCGCTGTTCGAGCAAAGCGACGTGCTGTCGCTGCATCTGCGGTTACATGGCGACACGCGTGGCATCGTCAGGCAGGAAGATCTGCTGCGGATGAAGCCGACAGCCCTGCTCGTCAACACGAGCCGCGCGGAACTGCTCGAGGAAAATGCGCTCGTCAACGCGCTGTCGAAAAACCGGCCCGGCATGGTCGCCATCGATGTCTACGAAAGCGAGCCGATCCTGCAGGGCTACAGTCTGCTGCGCATGGAAAACGTGATCTGCACGCCGCACATCGGTTACGTCGAGCGCGAAAGCTACGAACTGTATTTCGGCGCGGCGTTCAGGAATATTCTTGCGTTCGACAGTGGCGACCTGTCGAGCGTCGCCAATCCGGATGCGTTGCAGGGTGGTCGGCGCCGCTGATCTGTGTGAGCGACGCCGCGACTCAGTCGCGTGCGCCGGCTGCCAGCAGATCCGGCACGCGTTGCAGGAACTGTTCGCCGTCGCCGCGTCCGAGGTTATAGGCGTGCACCATCTGCGACGGGCTCGTGTAGTCCCAGCTCGAAATCGGGACCTTGCGCGACGGCTGCACGTAGATGCGCTGCTGCGTACCGTGCGGGACGACGAACATCTGCGGCCGCGGATAGAGCCGCGTCACCATGACAAGGACGTTGCCCGGCGTGCTGTCGAGCGCGCCGACCGGAACGTTGTCCACCATCCCGCCATCCAGCACCGGCCGGCCGTTGCGGCGTAGAACCGGCGTGAACGGCGGCGTGCTCGACGATTGCAGGATCAGGTCGGCGAGATCCTCGACGGTCGCGCAATCCTGCGCGCGCACGAACTCCGGATGAAACCCGAGCGACTGACCGAGCGTCGGATGCAGCGTCTTGCGGACGTACTTCTCGATGTTGTAGGCGATCAGCCCAGCCGCGACTGCGCTGCGCGCGCCGAGCCAGCGCGGCAGATGTGAAACGCCAATGCGGATTTCCGGCGCATTAGCGAGCGCGCTGAATTTGTCGCTATAGATATCCAGCAGCGCCTGCCGGTAAATCCGGTAATGCGGAAACACCGACTGGCCGCGCAGCAAGTTGCCCCAATACGCGTTCTTGCGATTGTGGCGCAGCGCTTCTTCGTAATAGCGCATGACCCACTCGGCGTCGCGTGTGTACAGCATGCACGCCGTCGCGGCGCCCGCCGAAATACCGGTGATGACGCGCGGCCGGATATTCAGTTCGGGCTGTACGATGTCCCAGAAACCTGCCTGCCACCAGCAGCGGTTACCACCGCCTGCAAATACGACCTGATCGAACATCGATTGATTTTTCCTTGAAGGCTAACGCCCGTCGCACCGCGATGGCCGCGTTAGTCGAGCAGCGCGTAGGTCGTCGTCGCGTGGACAGCCATCTTGCCGTCCTCGTCGAACAATTCGACTTCGCCGAACACGAGATTGCGGCCCATCCGCAGGACGCGCGCGGTGATGAGCACATCGCCTTTACGCACCGCGCGCATGAAGCTGATGTTCAGCGACACGGTGGTCATCGGCTTGAAACCGCCCAGCGCGGCGGAAATCGCGACGATCATGACCGTATCGGCAGCGGCCATGAACACCTGGCCGCAGATCACGCCGCCCGAATGCCGCAGCTCGCCGGAAAACGGCAGGCGCATCGTGGCGCTCTGGTCGTCGACTGCCACGGACGTGAGCGAGAGGGTCTTGACCCACGGTGCGAGTACGCGATCAAGCAGTTCACGGATTGCGGTTTCGTCCATCGTATGCCCCCGTTCGGCCGCGCGACGCTTCGCGCAGCATGATGTCGCGACATGATACCGGGATGGTGCAAGAAGCGGGTTTATGGGCGGGGGTTGAAGAGGGTCACCTTGCCGCCCGGCGCGGGTTCAAGGCTGGTTTTCTCAAAAAATCTGCTTCAGGGGGCTAGGCAAGACGCTCGGGATACTGCATAATTTGCAGTCTGTTGGGGGCGTTAGCTCAGTTGGTAGAGCAGCGGACTCTTAATCCGTAGGTCGAGTGTTCGAGTCACTCACGCCCCACCAAAGAATTTGAAGCCCGGTTAGCGAAAGCTGACCGGGCTTTTTGCTTAGGCCGGGTCATTTCAGTCAATTGCCTAAACCGAACGTCCGGGGTCAGCCGGTATCCCAGCTCCTCGACTCTCGCATCGCTCCCGACCCAATCTTTCCACCCACCGTCCCCACCCCACTCTAACTGTCGCGCTTATCTGGTCACACCTCCTGTATATAAGCCTTCAACCCAGCCACAATCGCCGCAAACGTCACCGCACAACGCGCACTCTCGCGCAGATCCTCATGCATGGCGATCCAGGTATCCATGGCGTACGTAAATGCGTCCGGTAGGACCCGCACGAGCGACTTGTTGCGCGCCGCCAGCCCCGACTGGCATCCCCCAATGCCAACGCCTGCGCGAATGGCGGCCAGCTGGGCCAGATCGCTATCGGTGCGAAACCCCAGTGCGGCGCGCGTGAACATCGGATATTGATCCTCGAACTGACGGGTGAAAGCAGTCCCGCGGTCGTAACCGACGATGGCGTGACGATGCAGCTCATCCAGCGACTTCGGTATGCCGTGCGCGGCCAGATAGCGTTCGTGAGCAAACAAACCAAGTTCGATATTCCCGACGCGCGTCGCCACTAGCGCATCCTGGGTGGGCCGGAACCCGCGCACGGCGATATCCGCCTCGCGATGCAGTAAATCGTCGGCCTTGTTCGACAGCACCAGTTCGACGGTCAGTTCCGGGTGCTCGTCGCGCAGTGCCGCGACGATGGGCGGGAGCACCTCGACGCCGATCACCTCGCTGGCAGTCACGCGTACGCTACCGCGAACCCCGCTCCCGTAACTGCTGGCCACCCGCAGCAGCGCCGCCGAGGTCGCCGCCACGCCGGCCGCGTAGGGCTTCAGTTCGAGCGCCGCATCGGTGGGCGCGAAGCCGTCGAACGAACGTGTGAAGAGCTTGAGCGACAGTGCTTCTTCGAGGCTGTCGATGTGGCGGCCGACGGTCGGTTGGGTCAACCCCATGGACCTCCCGGCCGCCGACAGCGAACCCGTTTCCAGGACGCTCAGAAAGGTGCGGTACCACTCCCAGTTCGGCTCGCGCTTCATGAAGGTATGCATTTTTCTATAGAGACAATGCGATTCTAGGCAATTTTCGTTTGATAGTCTATTTGGCAATCTACGGTCTCCAGCAACGCAATCCACCGAAACGCACGGAGCCCGACATGAACCTCGCCACCCTCGCCGACCAGCCATCCCGGCAACGCGACTGCCCAGCAGGTGTATTGGCAGCAAAGGCTGGCGAAGTCGCGCTCGACACCGCTATCTCGGCGCTCGAGGCCTGGTTGCAGGCTCCGGTCCGGCCGATTCTCGACGGGTATCTGGGCGCGGTTCTCTCGCGCGTCTCGTCGGTTTCCGCTGCCACCTTTCGCCGTCGTCGCTCGATCTGAATACTCATCCCCAGGAGAATCGTCATGTCCAAAGTAGCTCTGTTCGGCGCCGCTGGCGCTATCGGTCAAAGCATCGCCACCGCCCTCAGCAACAAGGGGCGTCCCTATCGTGTCGTCGGTCGTACTGACGCGAGTCTGCGCAACACCTTCGGCACCGATCCGCTCGCCGAAATCGTCACCTGGAACCCGGACTCGCCCGCCTCCGTCATCGCCGCGGCCGAAGGCATCGAAACGCTGATCTATCTGGTCGGCGTGAACTACTGGCAGTTCGAACTGCATCCCGAGTTGATGCGCAAGACGATCGACGGCGCGGTCGCCGCCGGCGTCAAGAACATCATCCTGATCGGTACCGTGTACCCGTACGGCATGGCCAATACCAGTCGGGTGCGCGAAGACCATCCGCGCGAGCCGCACACCTTCAAGGGGCGTATGCGCAAGGCGCAGGAAGACTTGCTGATGCAGGCGCACAAGGACGGCCGCATCAATGCAACGGTGTTGCGCCTGCCGGACTTCTATGGCCCGGGCGTAACAGCAAGTCTGCTTCACGGCGCGGCGCACGCCGCGGTTAACGGCGGCACCGCCGACATGATCGGGCCGCTCGACCGCCCCCACGAATTCGTCTTCGTACCGGACGTGGGACCCGTCGTCGCGCGACTGGTCGATACGCCCGCGGCATTCGGGAGGATCTGGCACTTCGCCGGCGCGGGTGTCACGACGCAGCGCGAGATCGTGTCGGAAATGGAGCGTCAGACGGGCAGGCAGCTTAAGTTGCGGGTGGCCGGCAAGACGATGTTGCGTTTGATCGGGCTGTTCAAACCGCTGATCCGCGAGATGGTCGAGATGAATTACCTGATGACCAATCCGCTCATCATGGACGATTCAGCGCTGCAGAAACTGCTCGGGCCGATCCATAAAACGTCGTATGTGGAAGGTATCCGGCAGACGCTCGTTGCTGAGTCGAGCACCCGTCCACTGGCTGCTGCAGCGTGAGAATCGTCTTGAACAACCTCACTTTCCAGCACGGCCGCGCAGTTCAAACAGGTTAGCCAGGTAGCGACGCGGTGTCGGCGGAACCACCGGCTAGCGGATCTCACGATGCCGATCCGCGTGCCTGCATTCCAGGCCCAGCCGCACCGCACTGTACGTCTCCCCTTGCAAATCCCATCTCACTAGTCATAAAATAACTAGATATTAATCGACTAGGCATTTTTATGGTCCGTCATTCCCCGCTGGCCCTCGCCGTCCTGGCGATGCTCACCGAATCCCCCATGCACCCGTACCGGATGCAGCAGTTGATCAAGGCGCGCGGCAAGGACGAGGTCATCAACGTCGGTCAGCGCAACAGCCTGTACCAGACCATCGATCGCATGCTGCGCAACGATCTGATCGCGGTGTACGAAATCGAGCGCGATGGCGCGTTTCCCGAGCGCACCGTCTACGCAATCACCGACGCCGGCCGCGATACGGGACGGCTCTGGCTGCGCGAGCAACTCGCTCAACCAGCGCGTGAATTCCCGGCGTTTCCTGCCGCATTGTCGTTCTTGCCGCTGCTGGCACCCGACGACGTATGCCGGCAACTCGCGATCCGCGTCGGCGCGCTCGAGCGTGAACTGGAGCGTCTCGATGCTGGGACTGCAGAGGCGCAAGCCATCGATGTCCCGCGTCTCTTCCTGCTCGAAAGCGAGCTGATTCGTGCGCAACTCGTCGCCGAACTCGACTGGGTGCGCGGTGTCGTCGCGGACCTGCAAAGCGGTGTGATCACGTGGAGCGCCGCGTGGCTCGAAGAAATAGCGCAGCGCTTCACGCTCGCCGCCGACTCCACGACGTATCAGCCGAACAAACCCGCGAAATCCACGAAACCCGCGGCAAAAAAAGGAAGCAGGAAATGAACAGCAATCCGTTGAGCGTCATCATCATCGGCGCCGGTACCGGTGGTCTGTGTCTCGCGCACGGCTTGCGGCAGGCCGGCATCGATGTTGCTGTGTACGAACGCGACCGCACGCGCAGCGACGGTCTGCAGGGCTATCGGGTCGGCATCGACGCGCATGGCATCGCGTCGTTGAAGGCGTGTCTACCGCCCGATCTCTTCGCGACGTTCATCGCTACCTGTGCACGCACCCCGGGTCATTTCAACATTCTCACGGAGCACATGACCGAGTTGCTGTCCGTCACGCTCGCCGACGAATCGATGAGCGGCGGCAAGTCGGTCAGCCGCATGACGTTGCGACAGGTGCTGTTGAGCGGGCTCGAAGACTGCGTGCATTTCGACAAGACGTTCACCGCTTACGAGCAGAACGCGGACGGCAGCGTGACCGCGCATTTCGCCGACGGCGCGCACGCCACTGCGGATCTGCTGGTCGGTGCGGACGGGGCGCGCTCGAAGGTGCGACGTCAGTTGCTGCCCGATGCGAAGCTGGAGAACACCGGCATCGTCAGCATCGCCGCGAAGGTGCCGATGACCGAGGCTGCGCGTGCGTTGCTGTCGCCGAGGGTGCTCGACGGCATCACGCTCATCAACGCGCCGAAGGGCCTCGGCGCGATCATCCATGTGATGGAGTTTCCGTGGCGCGACGATGGGCTTAAGGAAGGTATCGGCAGCAGCGATGCGGAACTGCTCGCGCGCTGGCCGGGTCTGCTCTTCGACAACAGCAGCGACCATCTGATCTGGGCCGTGTGGGGTGCGCTGCGCAATGTACCGGCCAATCCGATGACACTCGGCCAGCCCGCACTGCTCGCGCTCGCCACGCAGATCACCGACGGCTGGCATCCGAACCTGCGCGCGCTGATCCGCGCATCGGACCCGTCCACTGCGTTCGCCGTCGACGTCCGCACCTCCGTGCCAGTCGACGCATGGCCGACCACCAACGTCACGGTGCTTGGCGATGCAATCCATCTGATGACGCCGGGCAGGGGTGTCGGCGCGAACACCGCACTGCGCGATGCAGCCCTGCTCACCGCACGACTCGCCGATGCCCATCGCGGTGCGATGTCCGGTCGCGATGCCGTGGCGGGCTACGAGGCGCAGATGCTTCGCTACGGCTTCGATGCGGTCGCGGCATCGCGCAAGCGGTTCGACGAGCACGATCCGATTCATCGGCCGGTGGTCGGGCGCATCGCGTTGGGTGCGATGCGCACGGGCTTGCGCGTGGTGAATAACGTCCCGCTGCTGAAGCGCCGGATGATCGACGCGGAAAACCAGTTTCGCGGCAGCGACGGCAGTAGCGACCGCACCGCGCAGACGCAGTAGCCGAAGCGCGCGGCTTACTTCGGCGACACGTCGATGCTGCCGAAGTACTTCTGTCCAAGCGTCTTCACGGTGCCGTCACTCTGGATCTTCACGATCGCCGCGTTCAATCGATCACGCAGCGCGCTGTCGCCCTTGCGGATGCCGAACGCCACACCGCCACCCAGAATCCGGTCATCGCGCACCGGCTGGCCAACGAACCCATAATCCTTGCCATCCGGTCGCGACAGAAACCCCGTCTGTCCGGCCGGCGCCAGCACGAGCGTCGCATCGAGGCGGCCCGCCACGAGGTCCGTATAGACCTGGTTCTGATCCTGATACGCGACGATGTTCACGCCGGCGTTCTCCCAATGCGCTTTCGCGAACGTTTCCTGAATCGACGCCTGCAGCACGCCTACACGTTTGCCCTTTAACGACTCGGGCGTCGGCAGCAAACCACTGCCGCTGCGCGCGATCAACTGGGTCGGTACACGGTAGATGATGTTCGTGAAGTCGATCGCCTGACGACGTTGTTCGGTCGCATTCATCGCCGAATTGATCGCGTCGAACTTGCGGCCCTGCAGCGCGGGAATCAGTCCATCGAACGACGTCTCGACCCACTTGCACGTGAGATGTGCGCTTGCGCAGACCGCGTTGCCGATGTCGATATCGAAGCCCTGCAGGTCACCATTGGCGGCTTTCGATTCGAACGGCGGGTACTGCGCTTCGAGGCCAAAGCGCAGCGTCGATACATCGGCCGCAAACGCGGACATCGTCGCTGCGGATACTGCCGCGAACCCACACGCCGCCACCAGCAAGCTTCTGACTATCTTCATGACCGATCCCCTTACCCTTTGATTTGAACTCATCGAAGCCGTCGGCTTCGTATCCCTCAGATCGAACACAGACGACGCGCGCCTTCGATCAGCGTCGCATCGTCCTTCGAAAAACTCAGCCGTATCAGCCCCGAATCGGTGCCGTCCGCATAGAACGCGGAAAGAGGGATCGTCGCAACCTGCGCATCGCGAATCAGGCGCAACACGAAGTCGCTGTCGCGTTCGTCGGAGAAACCGCGAAAACGCGCGAGCATGAAGAAGCTGCCTTCACTCGGCAACAGTTCGAAGCGCGATTCGCGCAGCGCATGGGCGAGCAGGTCGCGCTTCTTCTGATAGAACGCCGCGAGGCCGAGATAGCTTTCCGGTTGCGCGAGCGCTTCGACGAACGCGTACTGCATCGGCGTATCGGCGGAGAACACCATGAACTGGTGCACCTTGCGAATCTCGTTCATCAACGCGGCGGGTGCCAGGCAATAGCCGATACGCCAACCCGTCACGTGATACGACTTGCCGAACGACGACACGATCACGCTGCGCTCCGCCAGCTCGCGATAGCGCGCCATGCTTTGATGTTGCGCGCCGTCGAATACAACGTGCTCGTAGACCTCGTCGGCGAGGATCACGATATCGGTGTTGCGCGTCAGCGCTTTCAGGCGCTCGACGTCCGCCGCATCGAACACGGTCGCTGTCGGGTTGTGCGGCGTGTTGATGATGATCATCCGCGTTTTCGGCGTGATCTTCGCGGCGACTTCGTCCCAGTCCACCCGGAAATCATCCAGCGACAGTTTGATCGCCACCGGCGTTGCGCCCTGCAATCGCACGATCGGCGCATAGCTGTCGAACGAAGGTTCGAAGTAGATCACTTCGTCGCCGGGATGCACGAGCGCGCTGATCGTCGAATAGAGTCCTTCGCTCGCGCTCGCGATCACCGTGACTTCGTCGGCGGGGTCGTAGCGCGTGCCGTACAGCGTCTCCATCTTCTGTGCGAGCGCTTCGCGCAACGTATCGATGCCGGCCATCGGCGCGTACTGGTTGTGTCCGTCGCGCATCGCGCGCGCCACACCGTCGATAAGCTTCGGGTCCGGCGCAAAATTCGGCGCGCCCTGGGAGAGATTTAGTGCATCGTGTTCAGCCGCGAGCTGGCCGATTACGGTGAAGATCGTCGTGCCGACGTCGGGCAATTTCGAGCGGGCCTGCAACGCGCTCTGCATGAGTAGTCCTCCAACTGGCGGGTCTGCGGGCCGCCGTGTGCATGGCGGTCCCGTCCGGTCTGGCGATTAGGCATCAACCGGCGGGCGCTCACAATCGAAAGTTTGTCATGCGCGGCATGCGTTTATGTCATGCGGCTGCGGTGGTAGCGGCGCGCACCCGCACCAAACACCCTACTCGTCGCTTATTCGTCCATTAACCGGACCTTGACCTTCTTGCCCTTCACCTTGCCCGCATTGAGCTTGCGCAATGCGTCCTGAACGATGCTGCGTTCGACGGCCACGTAGGTCGAAAACTCGGTCACGTTGATCTTGCCGACCTGCGTACCGCTGAAACCCAGATCGCCAGTCAGCGCGCCGAGCACGTCGCCGGGACGGATCTTTTCCTTGCGACCACCGAGAATCTGCAGCGTTTCCATCGGCGGCAGCAGCGGCTCGCGGCTCGTCGCTTTCAGCTCGGCGAGCGGATGCCATTCCACTTCGCGCCCCTGCGCCTGCTCAAGGCTACCGACGCGTCCCATCTCGTTCATGCTCGCGAGACTGAGCGCCCAGCCTTCCTGATCCGCGCGGCCCGTGCGACCGATCCGATGCGTGTGCACCTCCGGGTCCGGCGTCACGTCGACGTTGATCACGGCTTCGAGCTGCGCGATGTCGAGGCCGCGCGCGGCGACATCGGTGGCAACGAGTACCGAGCAGCTGCGATTCGCGAAACGGATCAGCACCTGGTCGCGCTCGCGCTGATCGAGTTCGCCATGCAGCGCGAGCGCATGGAAGCCCTGTGCACGCAACACGTCGAGCAGATCGCGGCATTGCTGTTTGGTATTGCAGAACGCGAGCGTGCTGACGGGCCGGTAGTGTTCGAGCAGTTGCCCGACCGCATGCAGCCGCTCGTTCTCCGTCACCTCATAGAACCGTTGGCGGATCTTCGTATTGTCGTGCCGCTCTTCGAGTGTCACCTGCTTCGGGTTGCGCAGGAACTGCTGACTCAGCTTCGCGATGCCGTCGGGATAGGTCGCGGAGAACAGCAGCGTCTGCCGTTCTTTCGGGCATTGCCGCGCAACGGTCGCGATGTCGTCGAAGAAGCCCATGTCGAGCATGCGATCCGCTTCGTCGAGCACCAGCGTATTCAGCGACGGCAACGCGAGGCTGCCGCGTTCAAGGTGGTCCATGATCCGGCCCGGCGTACCGACAACGATATGCGCACCGTGCTCGAGGCTCGCCGTTTGCGGACGCATTGGCGTGCCGCCGCATAGCGTCAGCACCTTGATGTTTTCTTCGGCGCGCGCAAGACGGCGGATTTCCTGCGTGACCTGGTCGGCCAGTTCGCGGGTCGGGCACAGCACCATCGACTGAACGGCGAAGTTGCGCGTGTCGAGGCGCGCGAGCAGTGCCAGTGCAAACGCGGCTGTCTTGCCGCTGCCGGTCTTCGCCTGGGCGATCAGGTCGTGACCTGCCAGCGCGATCGGCAGGCTTGCGGCCTGGATCGGTGTCATCTCGACATAACCGAGGCGAGTGAGGTTCTCGAGCGTGGCGGGCGGCAGCGCGAGCTGGCTGAACGGGGCGGGGGCGGGTTTGTTCATGGCGGTGGGGTGCTGGCTCACAGGAACGGGCGACCGTCGAGCTGCTCGTAGACGACCGAGCCGTCTTCCGCTTCGATGCGGTCGACATAATTGCGCGCGCCGCACATCGGGCAGCGGAACAACAGGCCCTGGCCTTCGTTCTTGATGACGGCTTCCGACTGCTCCCACGATGCGCTGCAGGGTTGATTTCTACATGTGAACACGTTGATTCTCCAGCTCGATGCTGTGATGGATTACGCCTCGTACTGCGTGTGTCACGCGGTACGAGGCGCTGATTCGATGGACCCGCTCAGCCCAGATGCGTGTGCCGCGAGCGCGGCGCCGTCATCTGCATGTCGGTCAGCCCCTGAACGATTCCGCAATCTTCAACCGACTGCTCGACGCGGCATTGCTCGCGCAGCGTGATCAGTTGTGCCTTCAACTGCTTCAGTTCGTCGATCCGCGCTTCGACATGCGCGATGTGCTCGTCGACCAGCGAATTGACCGCGCCGCACTGGTCGGCCGGTGCATCGGTGAGCTGGAGCAGCGCGCGGATCTCGTCGTGGGTCATGTCGAGCGCGCGGCAATTGCGGATGAAACGCAGGCGCTCGACGTGCTGGGCGGTGTAGCTGCGGTAATTCGCCTCGGTCCGGTCGGCTTCGGGCAACAAGCCTTCCTTTTCGTAGAAACGGATGGTTTCCGTCGTGCAGTGAGCAATCTTCGCGAGTTCGCCGATCTTCATGGGGCCTCCGGATTGCAGGGCGAATGAAAGCCTTGACCTTGTAGTGGCTTCAAGGTGTTTACTAGACCACAAATCCTCCACGGAAGCCACCATCATGCGTCAAACCCACGCTGTACACCGCCAGGAAGCCGATGAAACGGGACTTCGCGCTGGCCATGCCACGCCACATGCGCACGATCACGATCATGTCGACGGACACGGGCACGACCGTGTCGACGCACACGAACACGGTGCATCGTGCGATCACAACCATGCGCGCGAACATAAGCACGACCGCGCCGGCGAACATGAACACGGCGCGTCGTGTGATCACGAACATGTCGGCGAACATCGCCACGGCGGTGCCGGCGAACATGAGCATGGCGCGTCGTGTGATCACGACCACATCCACGAACATGATCGCGATGGCGCGAGCGAACATGAACACGGCGCGTCGTGCGATCACGGCAACGGCGCGAAACCGCACGCGCACAGCCATGCTCACAGCTCCGACACCGCCTGCTGCACACCCGCACCCGCCATTACCGCGCCGCTCGCGCGCCCCGAAAAAATCGGCGACCGCGTACGCACACCGATCCGCATCCTGCAGATGGACTGCCCGACCGAAGAAGCGCTGATCCGCAAACGCCTCGGCGGCATGCCGTCGGTGTATGGCATGGACTTCAACCTGATGCAACGCACGCTGACCGTCGAGCACGCCGCCGATGCGCTGGGCCCGATCGTCGCCGCATTGCGCTCGCTCGATTTCTCGCCGGAACTGCCCGATGCGAACGGCGCGCCGGCCGCTCCAGTGCCGGAGCAGCACAAGCCGTGGTGGCCGCTCGCACTGGCTGGCGCGGCAGCGATCGGCTCGGAAGCGGCCAGCTGGCTCGGCGCACCGTCGTGGCTCGCCGCGGCACTTGCTATCGCGGCGGTGGTCGGTTGCGGGCTCGGCACCTACAAGAAAGGCTGGCTCGCGATCCGCCACGGCAATCTGAACATCAACGCGCTAATGAGCATCGCCGTAACCGGCGCGCTGATCCTCGGTCAGTGGCCCGAAGCGGCGATGGTCATGGTGCTGTTCACGATCGCCGAGCTGATCGAAGCGAAGTCGCTCGACCGCGCGCGCAATGCGATCAAGGGCTTGATGCAGCTCACGCCCGAGCAGGCCACCGTGCAGCAGAACGACGGCAGCTGGCTCGCGGTGCCGGTCGCCGGCGTGACGCCGGACAGCGTGGTGCGCGTGAAGCCGGGCGAGCGGATCGCGCTCGACGGAACGATCGTCGCCGGACGCTCCAGCGTGAATCAGGCGCCGATCACCGGCGAAAGCCTGCCCGTCGATAAAGCCGAAGGCGACCCTGTGTTCGCAGGCACCGTCAACGAATCGGGTTCATTCGACTATCGCGTGACGGCCGCAGCGAACAACACGACGCTCGCACGCATCATCCACGCAGTCGAAGAAGCGCAAGGCGCGAGGGCGCCCACGCAGCGCTTCGTCGACCAGTTCGCACGCGTCTACACGCCGATCGTCTTCGCGATTGCGGTTGCAGTCGCAGTGATTCCGCCGCTGCTGTTCGGCGGTGTGTGGCACGACTGGGTCTACAAGGCACTCGTCATGCTGGTGATTGCGTGCCCGTGCGCGCTGGTGATCTCGACACCGGTGACGATCGTCAGCGGTCTCGCAGCGGCGGCGCGGCGCGGCATCCTGATCAAGGGCGGTGCGTATCTCGAACTCGGCCGCAAGCTGAGCTGGCTCGCGCTCGACAAGACCGGCACGATCACGCACGGCAAGCCGGTGCAGACCGACTTCGAATCGTTTGCCGATGTGGACGCCGCGTATTGCCGCCGTCTTGCCGCGAGCCTTGCCGGGCGCTCGGATCATCCAGTGTCGCTGGCGGTTGCCGCCGCAGCGAACACGGACGGCCTCGCGCATCTGAGCGTCGACGGCTTCACGGCACTGCCGGGGCGCGGCGTGCGCGGCACGATCGATGGGGTCGTGTATTCGCTCGGCAATCACCGGCTGGTCGAAGAACTCGAACGCTGCTCGCCGGCCCTCGAAGCGCGGCTCGATGCGCTCGAGCGACAAGGCAAGACCGTCGTGATGCTGATCGACGAAGCACGCGTACTCGGACTCTTCGCCGTCGCCGATACCGTGAAGGACAGCAGCCGCGCGGCAATCATGGGGCTGCACGAACTCGGCGTGCAGACCGCGATGCTGACCGGCGACAACCCGCACACCGCCGAAGCAATCGCCCAGCAGGTCGGTATCGACGAAGCGCACGGCAACCAGTTGCCGCAAGACAAGCTCGATGCGATCGGCAGGCTTGCGGCGAACGGTTCGGTGGTCGGGATGGTCGGCGACGGCATCAACGATGCGCCCGCACTGGCGCGTGCGGACATCGGCTTCGCGATGGGTGCGATGGGCACCGGCACCGCAATCGAAACCGCGGATGTCGCGCTGATGGACGACGACCTGCGCAAGATTCCGCTGTTTATCCGGTTATCGAAGGCAACGCATTCGGTGCTCGTGCAGAACATCGCGCTCGCACTCGGTGTGAAGGCCGTGTTTCTTGCGCTGACCGTGATGGGGCTCGGCACGATGTGGATGGCCGTCTTCGCCGATGCAGGTGCGAGCCTGCTGGTCGTCGCGAACGGTTTGAGGCTGCTGCGCAAATAACGCTGGCGATCCAGCCGCCCGGGCGACGGCGTACTCGCCCACGCAACTGAGGAGCAACGAAATGGGAATCTGGGAAAGAATGCTCGGTGGACATCACGGCGGTCGAGGCGGCAGCCACGGACGCAGCCACGACGGCTGGGGCAGCCGCAACCATCACGATTCACGCGACGATGGCAGCCGTTATCGCAATCCGCCGGCCGCACCAGCCGCGAGCATTGCCTGCGCGGCATGCGGCACGCTCGGCGCACCTGGGGCGCGCTTCTGCCAGCAATGCGGCGGCGCGCTGACGCCCGCTGCATGCGACGGCTGCGGAACGGCGCGGCCAATTGGTGCGAAGTTCTGTGCGCAGTGTGGGAAAGCAGCTGCGTGAAACGGAAGGAGCTTGATCGGTACCAGCCCGCGTAAGCGGGGAGCTTGCTCAGTAGCGACGCGCGTAAGCGAAGGCGGCTTGCTTGCTACCGGCGCGCGTAAGCGAAGGAGCTTTCCCAGTACCAGTTCGCATCAATGCGCAATAGCGTGTTCGTCGTAGCTACTGAGCGCAGCCCTTAGCGTCTCCGACGGACGAATACCGAAGAGCTTCCGGTAATCGGTAGCGAACTGGCTCAGATGCCAGAAGCCCCACGCGGCCGCAACGTCCTGCACCGAACACCGGTTGCGGCCCGCTTCGCCGAGCTCGCGCCGTGCACCGTTCAGACGAATCGCGCGCAGATAGGCCGCCGGCGCCATGCCGAGCACATCCTGAAAGCAGTATTGCAGCGTGCGCCGGCTCACATGCAGACGCTCGCACAGCTCCGGCACATTGACCGGGCGCTCGCGGTTGGCGAGCACGTAGTCGCGTGCTTCGGCGACGATCCATTGCCGGCGCGGCCGGGACGGCATCGCCGCCGGCTCGGCGGGCCACGGGCCCACATCGAATAGCGACGCCAGCACCGACGCCTGCAGGTTGTTGCGTGCGAATGCAGACAACGGCGCGCGAGCGGGTGTCGTGCCATCGGCAGCGCTACCGTCGGTGCCGTGCGTACCGTCATCGAGAATCCGCCGCAGCGACGCACAGAGTCGAGCCTTGCGCATGCTGTCGATCGGCACGACCTCCGTGCGCGGCACATGATCGGCGAGACCGATCTGTTCGACATCCGCTGCGTAACGGCGCAGCACCGCACCCTTCACGACGATGCCGAGAATCTCGTAGCCGGCGGGCGTCAACAGTTCGAATTCCACGCCGCCTGGACGAAACGCCAGTGCGTCGCCGAAGATCGGCTGGGCATCGATCCGGCCCGTGCCGTCAGCCCTTACTGGAATGCCGAACCAGTACGCGTCCGCCTGCACTTCGCAGGTTTGACGCAGAGAATGACTCGTGGTCTCGCAGAAGACCTGCATGTGATCGAGCCGAAGTTCAGTCAACGTGCCGACGAAACGGCCCGCCGTGAGTTGATCGTAGGTCTGGCGCCAGCCGTGCAGGTTGCGCGCCTGCTCGTCGGCATCGTGCGCGACGCAGGTTTGCACGCTGAAACCGCGCGGCTCGCCCAGCGTCGCAGTATGCGCGACGCGCTCTGAAGGCGCCGCCATGCGGGAGGAATTGCTCGTCATACGGGATCGGCCAGAAAACGGTGAGTCCGGTGGAGCACGTCGCGCGCGCTGGAACAAAACATCGAAAAGACGCAAACCCGACGCAAGTCCCATGCCGAACGAATCGACGCATGGCAAACCCGCATGGCGCCAACCCGCCCTGTTCAAATCCTGAACAGCTTCTCACGCACTGCGCAGAAACGGCACGCTCGCGCTGAACAATATTGAACACATCCGCAAACGATGCCTCACCGCTGTGCCCCTTGCACCGTAGCGTGTCATCCGTGCCGCGTATTGGCACGCTTCTGGCGTATGCACCAGACGGCCTGCGAGACGTCAGCATCGCGCCGACAACAGATCATTCGACACATGTGAGGAGCACACAGATGAATCATGCGGAGATGCAATTCCTGACCACTGAATTCCCGTACAAAAAGCAGTATGCGAATTTCATCGGCGGCGAATGGGTCAAGCCGGTGGGCGGCGAGTATTTCGACAACGTATCGCCGATTACCGGCGAGCCGTTCACGTCGATTCCGCGCTCGCGTGAAGCCGACATCGAACTGGCGCTCGACGCCGCGCATCGTGCAAAAACAGCATGGGGCAAGACTGCGGCTGCCGAACGCGCGAATATCCTGAACCGCATCGCCGACCGGATGGAAGCGAACCTGCAGCGTCTCGCAGTCGCCGAAACCATCGACAACGGCAAGCCGTTGCGCGAAACGATGGCCGCCGACATCCCGCTCGCCATCGATCACTTCCGCTATTTCGCCGGATGCATCCGCGCCCAGGAAGGCTCGATCTCCGAGATCGACGACGACACGGTTGCATATCACTTTCACGAGCCGCTCGGTGTGGTGGGCCAGATCATTCCGTGGAATTTCCCGATCCTGATGGCGACGTGGAAGCTCGCGCCGGCGCTCGCGGCAGGCAACTGCGTCGTGCTGAAACCGGCCGAGCAGACGCCCGCGTCGATCCTCGTGCTGCTCGAACTGATTCACGATCTGCTGCCTGCGGGCGTAGTGAACGTCGTGAACGGCTTCGGCCTTGAAGCCGGCAAGCCGCTCGCCTCGAACAAGCGCATTGCGAAGATCGCGTTCACCGGCGAAACGACAACCGGTCGCCTGATCATGCAGTACGCGAGCCAGAACATCATCCCCGTCACGCTCGAACTGGGCGGCAAGAGCCCGAACATCTTCTTTGCCGACGTGATGGATGCCGACGACAGCTACTTCGACAAGGCGCTCGAAGGCTTCGCGATGTTCGCGCTGAATCAGGGCGAAGTGTGCACGTGCCCGTCGCGCGTGCTGATCGACGAGAAGATCTACGACCGCTTCATCGAACGCGCGATCAAGCGCGTCGGCGCGATCAAACAGGGACATCCGCTCGACACGTCGACGATGATCGGCGCACAGGCATCGCAGGAACAGCTCGAAAAGATTCTCTCGTATGTGGATCTCGGTAAGCAGGAAGGCGCGCAATGCCTGATCGGCGGCGAACGCAACACGCTAGCCGGCGAGTTGAGCAAAGGCTATTACGTGAAGCCGACCGTGTTCCGCGGACACAACAAGATGCGCATCTTCCAGGAAGAGATCTTCGGGCCGGTCGTATCGGTGACGACGTTCAAGAACGAAGACGAGGCGCTGGAGATCGCCAACGACACGCTGTATGGTCTCGGCGCCGGCGTCTGGACACGCGACGGCACGCGTGCCTATCGCTTCGGCCGGCAGATTCAGGCGGGCCGCGTGTGGACCAACTGCTATCACGCGTACCCGGCGCATGCGGCGTTCGGCGGCTACAAGCAATCGGGGATCGGCCGTGAGAATCACAAGATGATGCTCGATCACTATCAGCAGACGAAGAACCTGCTCGTCAGCTATGGGCAGAAACCGCTGGGCTTCTTCTGAGCCTGAGGTTTTTGCCGGCCGTGTTCCAGCTGTTCCAGTTGTTCCTGCCGGGCGGGTCGCAGTACGCGGCTCGTCCGCTTTTTCAGCGAGGCATGCTCATATGACAGAACCCGATGTAGCGCGCGTTATCGCGACGCCTGCGGCAGTGGCGTTGATCCAGCAGCTCGCGGCACAACACGGGCCGATGATCTTTCATCAATCGGGGGGATGCTGCGACGGCAGTGCGCCGATGTGTTTTCCGGCCGGCGAATTCATGGTGGGCGGCTCGGACGTGCGGCTCGGCACGATCGCGGAGGTGCCGTTCTATATGAGCGAATCGCAGTTCGAATACTGGCAGCACACGCAGCTCATCATCGATGCCGTGCCGGGAAACGGCGGCATGTTTTCGCTCGAGCGGCCGACGGGGTTGCGTTTCTTGACTCGGTCACGGCTCTTCGAGGATGCCGAGAATGTTTGGCTGGATGCGCATCCGGTGGAGCGAGCGGAATGAGGCTGCGCGTTTTTCGTACCGCGCCCACCGCTCGCTATTCCACCGCTAGCAGCACACTAGCGACAGGTGCCTCAAGTAATGCGTCGCTGTCATCCTTAAGGCCCACTCCAGTGAGCCCCAACCTTCGCGCATGCGTCAGCAGATAGTGCAGCTTGTGCGCGGCCGCCTCGTAGCCGAGCCCTTCCGGCCGCACATTCGAAATGCAGTTGCGCTGCGCGTCGCTACATCCGAGCTTCGGCGCATACGTCAGATAAACGCCGAGGCTATCCGGTGAACTGAGCCCCGGACGCTCGCCGATCAGCATCACGACGAGCTTCGTTCCGAGCAACTCGCCGATCTCGTCGCCGAGCGCGACACGTGCCTGTCGCGCCACGACCACCGGCCCGATCTGCCAGGCCGCCAGCCGCGGGCACACCGCCTGCAGCAAAGGCACGGCCTGCTTCGATGCGGCAAAAGCCGACAGGCCGTCGCCGATCACGAATACGACGTCGGGCGGTTCGATATCGACGCGCGCAAGCACGTCGCGACTATCGTCCGACAGCCGCCGCCCGAGGTCCGGTCGCCGCAGATAGTGCTCCCGATCCGGTGCTGCGCTATGCACATCGAGCGTCGTGTAGCCGTTTGCGTACAACTGCGCATGCAGCGCATCGGTATCGAGCGGCTGGTGCACGGCGTCGCGTGCCTGCGCGTGCGACAGGTTGAACGCGAGCAACGGTGCCGTCGGCAGGCTGTTGCCGGCGCGGCCAAGCGCGATCCGCGCGTCGGTGAACTGCCGCAGCGTGTGCCACGGGTTCTTCTCGATCGAATCGTTCTTCGTGTTCATGGCGCTCATGGGATACCCATCCATTCTCGTGCTCCTTCGAGCAACGGTTGCCGCGCCACCGATGCGCTAAGCAGCACACCGCGCGCGTCGGCGATCTGCATCGACTCCAGCCACTCTTCGAATTCCGGCGCACGCCGCAGGCCAAGCACGTCGCGCACATAGAGCGCGTCATGAAACGACGTGCTCTGGTAGTTCAGCATTACGTCGTCGGCACCGGGAACGCCCATGATGAAGTTGATCCCCGCGACACCGAGCAGCGTCAGCAGATTGTCCATGTCGTCCTGATCGGCTTCCGCATGATTCGTGTAGCAGATATCGCAGCCCATCGGCACACCGAGCAGCTTGCCGCAGAAGTGATCTTCGAGTCCCGCACGGGTGATCTGCTTGCCGTCGTACAGATACTCCGGGCCGATGAAGCCGACCACCGTATTCACGAGAAACGGATCGAAGCGACGTGCGACGGCATATGCGCGCACCTCGCAGGTCTGCTGGTCGACGCCGTGATGCGCGTTCGCGGATAGTGCGCTGCCCTGCCCGGTTTCGAAATACATCACGTTGTTGCCCACGGTGCCGCGCTTGAGCGACAACGCGGCCTCGTGTGCTTCCTGCAGCAGCGCGAGCGAGATGCCGAAGCCTGCGTTCGCCTGCTCCGTGCCGGCGATCGACTGGAACACGAGATCGACGGGGGCGCCTTTCTCGATCGCGGCGATCGTGTTCGTGACGTGTGTCAGAACACACGACTGCGTCGGCACCTGGTAGCGCTCGCGGAAGTCGTCGATCATCCGCAGCAGCAATGTGATGGCAGCGAGACTGTCGGTGGCCGGGTTGATGCCGATCATCGCGTCGCCACAGCCGTACATCAGACCGTCGAGCATCGATGCGGCGATGCCTTTGACGTCATCGGTGGGATGGTTCGGTTGCAGTCGCACCGACATGTGGCCCGGCAACCCGACCGTGTTGCGAAAACGCGTGACCACCGGACGCTTGCGTGCGACCGCGATCAGATCCTGATTGCGCATCAGCTTCGATACGGCCGCGACCATCTCCGGCGTCAGACCTGCGGCAATGCGCGTGAGCACAGTCGCATCGGTCGAACTGGCCAGCAGCCAGTTGCGAAAATCGCCCACCGTCAGATGCGCAATCTCCGCAAACGCTTCCGGCGAATGACCGTCGACGATCAGGCGCGTGACTTCGTCGCTTTCATAGGGAATCAACGCATCATTGAGAAACGCGCGCAGCGGTACCTGCGCGAGCGCCATTTTCGCGGCGACGCGCTCTTCCTCGCTCGCCGCGGCGACACCTGCAAGCTGATCGCCCGATCGCAGCGGGCTGGCTTTCGCCAGCAACGTCTTGAGGTCGACGAAGCGGTAGACGCGGTTGCCGATGGTTTCCGAGTAGCTCATGAGCGTGTTCTCGCTACTGTCGCGTCACTCTTCGAGCAACGCATCGGCAGGCGCGATCTCGCGCTGATGACGCGTCAACAGAAAGTAGACGTAACCGAGCGCAACGAAGATCGCGAACACGACTGCGACCAGGAAATTGAAGTAGACCATCGTCGCAAGCGAGATCACCGCGGCCACCAGTGCGAATGCTGGAAAGTACGGGAACAGCGGTGCGCGGAACGGTCGCTCCATCTGCGGCTCCGAGCGGCGCAGCTTGAACAGCGCCAGCATGCTGATGATGTACATCACGATCGCGCCGAATACCGACATCGTGACGATGTTCGCGGTCAGCGTCTGACCGCCGAACTGGATCAGCTCGTCGCTGTAGATCGCCGCGATGCCGATCACGCCGCCCGCGAGAATCGCGCGATGCGGCGTCTTGAAGCGCGGATGAACCTTGGCGAGCCATTCGGGCAGATAACCGGCGCGCGCCAGCGCGAAGATCTGCCGCGAATAGCCGAGGATGATGCCGTGAAACGATGCGACGAGACCGAACAGCCCGAGCCACACTAGCATGTGCATCCAGCCGCTGTTCTCGCCGACGATGTACTTCATCGCCTGCGGTAACGGATCGTTGATGTTGGCCAGCTTGGTCCAGTCGCCGGCGCCGCCCGCGAACACCATCACACCGACCGCGAGCGCGACCAGCGTCAGGATGCCGGTCACGTAGGCGATCGGAATCGAGCGTTTGGGGTTCTTGGCTTCTTCGGCGGCCATCGCAACGCCTTCGATCGCGAGGAAGAACCAGATCGCGAACGGAATCGCTGCGAACATGCCGTGGAACGAGCCGAAGCTGAAATGATCCGAACCGGACCAGCCGCCCTTCGTGAAGTGCGCCCACTCGAACCCCGGCGACACGACGCCCATGAACACCAGCAACTCGAAGATTGCCAGTACCGTCACGCAAAGCTCGAAGGTCGCCGCGACCTGCACACCGACGATGTTCAGCGCCATGAACACGAGATACGCGCCCATCGCCGCGTGTTTGGGCTCGAGGCCGGGAAACTGCACATGCAGATACGCGCCGATGGCGAGTGCGATGGCGGGCGGTGCGAACACGAACTCGACGAGCGTCGCCGCGCCGGCGATGAAGCCACCGGTCGGACCGAATGCGCGCCGCGCATAGGCGAACGGGCCGCCGGCCTGCGGGATCGAGGTCGTGAGTTCGGTGAAACTGAAAATGAACGTCGTGTACATCGCCGCGATGAAGATCGCGGTCGCGACGAAGCCGAGCGTGCCGGCGGTGGCCCAGCCGTAGCTCCAGCCGAAATACTCGCCGGAAATGACGAGACCTACCGCGATGCCCCATAACTGCCAGGTGCCGAGCGTCTGCTGCAACTCGTGGTGCGTCACCTTGCCGACATGCTGACCTTTCGACTCTGATTTCACCGGACTCTCCTGAGGTAGGCAGCGCATCGCGACCGCACGGCGGCGGCCAGCAGACAGGCTTTTACCGATGGTAGAGAGCCATAAATCGAGGTGTTATCGAAAATCGGCAATGTTTGTGGTGGGCCTGGTCGATCGCGACGGGTTATTTATCCCGCATGCCCTTGCTGGATGTGCGGTGCTAACCGATGAGCATCCGCTCGGCCCAGTTTGTCGCCTTCAATCCGGCATAGGCTCGATCGACGGTCTCCAGGTCGTGCGCGCGGCCGCTCGCGTGCATGCCTTGAAGCTCGGGGACATCGAGATCGAGGAACGTGCAGTGTCGATAGTCGCGAACGCGCATGTCCCCGGGGATCGTTGTGAAGAAAGCCGCGGTGGGGACATCGAATCCGGCCGCGATGTGGACGGCCGCGGTGTCGGATGTCACGAGGAAACGCGCATTTTTCACCCAGGCCAGGAAATGCGTCGTGTCGGGCGATAGCGATGTGATGTCGGTGTAGTGGTCGTGCCCGATCGCGCCGAAGCCGAGCACTGGGAGATGGAATCTTTCCCACAGACGGTCTACCACTTCGGAGCGGAACGAATCGGGAATGCTGCGTACCGGCGTGCTTGCCGTCGCGCATAACAGTACGTACTCTTGCGGCGCCCATGTGCTTTTTAGTGCGGGCACGGCGACCTGCTTGAGCCAGTCATTCGATTTGTCTTGTGCCTTGATATCGCCGGGCTCGATGCCGAGTGCCCACAAGAAGAAATCGATCATCGGCATCGACGCGAAATTCGTCCAGAACAGATGGTTGCCGATGTCGAGTTGTAGTTCGTCGTTGGGTAGCGATGCAAGAGGGACCGGAAGATCGACTACCGAACCGATGACTGGCGCTGCGAGTTCATATAGCTGCTTCACGTACGTCGGCGCCTGGTTGGGGCGATAGATCGTGAAGGACAGCGCGGGATGCTGCTTCTTGATGGCCGCGAGCGCGGTGAGCCCCATGATCGAATCGCCTAACGTGACACCCATCCCGTTGATGACGTGCACGTGCGTCACGTCCGAATAGTCGATGTTGAAGGGCGCGATGTTGGCGTTTCTGATTGCCGCGACGCTCGACAATGCGCGGTAGGTGTCTACGGGCGCGTCGGTGACTTCGAGATCGTAGGAGGCGACGATCTGGTTGTCGTGCGATAGCAGTGAGCCGGGGTTGGATAGTGCGGAGACGGGGTCCAGGAAGGGCATGGGGGGATCTGTCGGTTCTACAAAGCTCTACGCCGGCTGGGCAATTCGCGGTTCATAGTCCAGCTCAGGGTAGGTGTCGTGATCTATCTGCGTCCGGTCAAAAACAGGTGAGTCCGGCGCCCACTCCAGCCGACGGGTCACAGACTTTAGATCGGGGGCTCCGAATAAGTACCGTTCCTCATATCGCAGGTATAGCGCCTGGAAAAACTGCTCCAACCGCAGTGGACTATCGTGAGGCGGAAAATCGCGCAATACATTGCCGACATCGTTGCCGGATACTTCCACCATCGCTAGCGTCACCGCTTCGTATCGGCTGACGTCATCGCGAATTCCTCTGCGTCCAGTCAACTCTCGCAGCGCGGAATGAAAACGAAAAATAGACTCAACCGGTGCCCCTCCTTCTTGAACCGCTATGTCATTGGCCGCGAGTTGCCTTGCTGGTGTCGCTTCATCTGACGCCATACCCTCGGCCAGCGATACCGTCGCGCGGTTCGCGCGGATGACGAACATGTAACCGAACACCATCGCGGGATAAGTGATGTGCAGATTCGTGCACTCGCCGATCGTTTCTTCCATGCGGTTAGTCAGGTTCCGAAATGCTCCCGTCATCCCCTTGCACGAAACGGCCATCACGGGCCCGATACCATCCTTTGTCACTACAACGTCAACGTTTTTCGTCTTAAGCCCGCCAAGCACGGTCCGTTCTCCACCTGTTGCAGATCCCGGATCGAAATGCAAAAACGATCTTGAGCCACGAGTCACAACGGTGAATGGCGGGCGCGGCATGATGTCGTCAGGATGAAACCCTCCCTCGAGCACCAATCGACAGGCGACGTACCAGTGCAGTGGCTTAATGTGTTGCTGGCTTTGAGTGGCTCCCGCGTACGTCGCAAAGTGGTGTAACGCTTCTTCCTGGTTGATCCACTGGCACACGCGTGAATCACCGTCGACAGCATTATTTCGCAACGGCATAGTGCCTCCACTCACGCAGCGTAGTGAGGGCCTCTTCGATCACCGGGTTGCTTATGCCTTGAAGGACCGACTCGGCGGGAAGAACCACTTGAGTCGCTTCGCGCGGCTCAAGCTTCAGCATGCCGCCTCCCAGTGGATGCCCTTCCAACTCCGTGCTCAGTCTTACGAACGGCGACTCCCACTGGTCCAACAGGCCTCCGGCATCGACTCCCTCCCGCAGCCTGACGCTGTGGACGGAATTGGTGCAGGTGCAGCCAGCATCGTTGCGCACCAGGTTCGCTTCGAGACCGGACATGTACGACAAAAAGAAATCCGGAATCTGCACATCGGGAACGGAGTACCAGGGATCTCGAACCCGGCACTTGTACGCCTGGCGAGCGATGAAGCCGGCCTCCGAGTCAAGGTAACGCGAAACGGCGGCAGGAACGCGACCCGATTTCGGCATACGCAGCAGTAAAACCTGCTCGTCGTCTTGATGCCACTTGCCAACCGTTGAAGTCGTCAATCGTCGCTTCGGCAACGCACGTCCATTGCGCACCGTTGGATGCAGCAGTTGCTTCGGGATGCTGAGCCGGTTCGCGTCGGACGGACGCAGGTGGAAGAAATCGTTGGCTCCGCTCACGTAACCGATGCCGATATTGGCGAGTTGACCGAAGCGACGCGTATCCTTGTCCGCAATCACACCCCTATACAGACTTCTGGCTGCAAGGGGCATCAAAAACGGCCGTAGACGCCGTCCCCACTCCCGCCAATCCACCATCGAGACGCGGGTAAAACTTTTGGGCGGTGCGGACATCTTCCGGAAGGTATTCATCGCCGAAAAGCGGATTTCTTCCGTGTGTTTTCCGAAACCGTCTGCGTAAAGCAACCAGCAGTCTTCGGATAGATCGGGAAATAGCTTGTCGCGTACAGCGACGATGTGTACGACGGCGAAATGCGCGGACAGATATTCGATTAACGGTGCGGAATAGGGTGCGTGTCCAATCTCCGCCGGAACGACAAACGCGAGACGGCCGCCAGGCTGGAGCAGGCTGGCCGTGGCTACGAGAAACGGTGCCCACGAGGAACTGAGTCCGCTGAATTTTGCCCCGACGCGACTGCACAGGCTCATCGCGCGATCTCTTACTTCCCCTTTGAATGTCTGATAGCGGATGAAGGGCGGGTTGCCTGCTGCACACTCGAAACGCTCTGGCGTGTTGCTGGCCCATGCGAAGAAATCACCTTCATGGACGAGTGCCCACGGCGCCCGCGTCATTGCGAGCTCACTCGCCGCCAGGTCCTGTTCGATACCGACACTGTTACGATGGCCGGCGATGAAGCGTCCGTCACCACAAGACGGGTCGAGCATACGATCGCTTTCGCTGCGTAGCGCCCAGCTCAACAGACTCTCTGTAACGGCGTCCGGGGTGTAGTAGGCCCCCGCTTCTTTCTGGGAAAGCGGTGGTCTGGTGACCTTCTGTTCTCGTGCTACTGCCATTAATCTGCAACGCTCCTTTCAGCGGTATGCCGGGCGACTGCGCAACCGGGACTCTTTATCGTTAGCGATCTCTGTAAGGCCCCTGGGGCGGTATATCTCGGCCCCATTTCCTCGCTGATCAAGCTATAGCCCGATGCCCGTGAATCCGATACGGCACTTTACATTAACTAGGAGGAAGGGGCGCACGACCGGCCGAAAGGACTATCGCACGCTACCCGCAATCGATGCTGACCACGAGTACCGATAAAACACACTGACGAGCCGACCGTTCTGAACACGGAGAAACAGTCACTCCAGCAGTCCATTGCCGGTGCCCCGAATCTGCTCCCAATCCAGCCCAAACCGCGCCAGATACTTACGCAACCGATCCGCATCGTTGGGCTGCTTCTTCCCCTGCCTCGACACAGCAAACAGCGTACGCCCCGCATCCGACAAACTCGCGGATTCGCGACACACCTCAACCACTCGCTCGAGCTGCACCCGATCAAACAAATCAAGCCCGCTTACACGATCGCCAAGCAACACATCGAGGTAGTCGAAATCGCCATCATCCGGCGACCACGTACCACGCAAGCGCGTGACTTCCTGCTCGACGATCGCCTCGGTGATTCGCCCCGAGTCAGCCAGCGTAGCCATTCGCGTAATCGACGCCGACAGCTCGCGAAAATTACCGGCCCACGCAGCCTGCGCGGATGTCGCAAACGCGAGGTATCGACGCTTCGCCTCGACATTGAATCGCACCTGTTCGCCTTGCTCTTCGCCGAACCGCTCGAGCTCGAAGTCGAGGTTCGGCTCGATATCCTCGGATCGTTCGGCGAGACCCGGCAACGCGTAAGTCCAGAGGTTGATCCGGGCATACAGATCCTCGCGAAAGTCCCCCGCGGCCACCATCCGGCGCAGATCGCGATGTGTACCGGCGATCAGCTGGAAATCGCTCGTAGCCTCCACATCCGCGCCCACCGGCAGGAAACGTTTCTCTTCGACCGCCTTGAGCAACATCGCCTGCTCGTCGAGACCCAGCTCGCCGATTTCATCGAGGAACAACAAACCGCCGTCCGCCGAGCGCAACAACCCGGCACGCGCCTGCTGCGCGCCGGTGAAAGCTCCCTTCACGTGACCAAAAAGTGTGGACATCGCCGCATCGCCACGCAGCGTTGCGCAGTTGATTTCAATGAATGGCCCCGCCAGACGGTGGCGGCTGCGCTTCAGTTCATAGATGCGCTTCGCGAGAAACGACTTGCCTGCGCCCGTCGGTCCGAACAGCAGCATCGGCGCGCGCGAACGGACCGCCACGCGCTCGATCTGTTCGATCAGCGTGTTGAAACGATGATTGCGCGTAGCGATGCCCGACTTCAGAAACGACACGGTCTCATCACGTTCGCGGGTGAAGCGTTGGGCGATCAGGTTGTAGCGCGACAGATCGAGATCGATCACCGATGCCGTGCCGGCGCCGCTTGGCCCCTCGTCGGTCGGCCGCGGCGGTGCGGTCTGGACCAGCTTCGCCGGCAGATAGCGCGCTTCGGCGAGCAAAAACCAGCAGATCTGTGCGACGTGTGTGCCGGTCGTGATGTGAATCAGGTAGTCCTCGCGATCGAGGTCGAACGGATAGGCACGCGCGTAGTCGTGCAGCTTCGCATAGACCTCCTCGAAGTCCCACGGGTCGCGGATCGACAGCTCTGAAAGACGGACTTCCGTGTGCGGCGACAGGCGCGCGAGATCGTCCTTGACGCGCTCGGCCAGCCGCTCGAAGTTTACTGGATGCAGCAGCTCGAGCCGGTCGATCGGCAACTGCCGCTGCAGACAAAGGCTGACGGTAGGACGCCATTTTTGCAAACGGCGTGCCCTGCTACCCTGGTCGAGTACGGTGCCCAGAAACCCTATTGCGACGGTTTTACGCATCTTATATAGCGTTATAAATGTTTATCTGATGGTATCAAATATACGCTATCCGATGTGACGTCGAAATCGATAGACGATCCGTCCTCAACAAAAAATTCCCTTTCCGGTCAATAAGTTACGAACACCGCGATAAGCCGCCCGGAAACTGGCACGGTCCTCGCGTATATCTCTGCGCCGGATGTCCCGCTGGCCCGCGAGTCAAGGTTCGCAAAGCCTTGCTGGTGCGCTGCCGCCGAACCCTGTTCGTCGCGGTTGCGTATGTCGCTATGGACGTGTGAAGGCGATAAAGATGCACGGGTGTTTCGCCCGGGTTCGATTCCCGGGGCATCTGTTTTGTTCGGTAGCTCATCAGGAAGAGCAGTCGGCGTCAGCTGACCTGTGGCGGGTTCGAATCCCGTCCGAACACTGTCCGAAAGACAGTCTCGTAACAAACGCAGTACCCGCCGGCGCGGGCCGCAAGGTCCGCCGCGCGTCGGGCCGGTCCTGGTTCCGCGTGAACGACCGGGTAGTCGGATCTGACTTGCACGATGGCGTATCGCGGCACACGGCAGTACCTGTCGCGATGCCCACCACGTGCAGTCTTCCAGCGAACCCGCTCATTTGCGTCGCGCCGCGATTCGCTCGACGCGTGCTGCCGGTGGTCAATCAACAAGGAAGAAGAAAATGTGGAAGCGTTATGTAGTGAAGAAAAACGAACTCGCGCTGTTGATGAGCGAAGGTGATTTCGTCAAGGTGCTGGAGCCGGGCGTGTTCAAGGCGCTCGATCCGTTTAACCGTCTGTCGATGCAACCCGTACGTCTCGACGCGCCGCTTGCCGATGCCGCGTTGGCTGACTACCTGCGCGTTCAGGCGCCGGACATCGTCTCGCGCTACTTCGTGGCAATGGATCTCGGCGACGACGAGGCGGGTTTGCGCTACGAAGACGGGTTGCTGGTCGAGCTGTTGCCGCCGGGCACGCGTCGTTTGTACTGGCGCGGCCTGTTCGAGCATCGTCTCGAGCGCGTGAATCTCGCGGCAGGTAGCGAATTGCCGAAGGAACTCGCGATGCGGCTCGTGCAACCGACGTTGCGTGCGCGCGGCGTTGCGGGTCTGGTCGGTGTGCTGCTCGCTGCGGTGCCGGCGTACAACGTCGGCGTGTTGAAGATCGACGGTAAGGTCGAGCGGCTGCTCGAGCCAGGGCTGTCGGCTTTCTGGCGCTATAGCCGCGACGTGTCGGTGGAGCTGGTCGATCAGCGATTGCAGGCGCTCGAGGTAGGCGGCCAGGAAATCCTGACGCGCGACAAGGTCGCACTGCGTTTGAATCTTTCGGCGACCTGGTGCTACGCGGATGTGCTTCGCGCATTCGCGCAGTTGCAAAAGCCGGTCGATCATCTGTACCGCGAGCTGCAATTCGCACTGCGCGCAGCTGTCGGCACGCGAACACTCGATGAGCTGCTTGAAGACAAGCAGATGATCGACGAGGTCGTGACCGCTCAGGTACGTGCGCGGCTTGCGGACACAGGCGTCGATATCCGCGGCGTAGGTGTGAAGGACATCGTACTGCCGGGCGATATGAAGACGATTCTCACGCAGGTTGTCGAGGCGGAGAAATCCGCTCAGGCAAACGTGATCCGGCGTCGCGAGGAAACCGCAGCGACTCGATCACTGCTGAACACGGCCAAGGTGATGGAGGACAATCCGGTCGCACTGCGGCTCAAGGAACTGGAGACGCTCGAACGGATTGCGGAGCGTATCGACCGGATCTCGGTGTTCGGCGGGCTTGACCAGGTGTTGAACGGTCTCGTGAGCATCAAGTCGGCATAGTGAACATCAATGAGCATTAGTGATGCATGAAAGCGCTGGGGCGGTAAGCCGCCTCAGCGCCATTAAACGAAGCAGGGTAAAACCATGAACGAACAGGAATATCAAGTGATGGAACTGGCGCACGGCAAGCCAGTGAAAATGTGGACCAACGGTGTCGCCGTCGAGGACGAAGCGCGCGAACAGCTGCGCCGCACCGCGAGCATGCCGTTCATCTTCAAACACGTCGCGGTGATGCCGGATGTGCACCTCGGCAAGGGTTCGACTATCGGCAGCGTGATTCCGACGCAAGGTGCGATCATTCCCGCGGCCGTCGGCGTCGACATCGGCTGCGGAATGATGGCGGCCCGCACGTCACTCAAGGCGTCGGACCTGCCAGATTCGCTCGTCGCACTGCGACACGCGATCGAACGTGCTGTGCCACATGGTCGCGCGCCGGGACGGCGCGATCCGGGAGCGTGGGGCGAGCAGGCCCCTCAGCATGTCGACGAAATGTGGAAGGCACTTGCTCCGGGATTCAAACGCATCGTCGACAAGTACCCGAAGCTCCACAAGACGAACAACTACACGCATCTGGGCACGCTCGGCACGGGAAATCACTTCATCGAGGTGTGTCTCGACGAGTCCGACAGCGTCTGGTTCATGCTGCACAGCGGCTCGCGCGGGGTCGGCAACGCGATCGGCAGCCTGTTCATCGAACTCGCGCAGGCTGACATGCGACAGCACATCGCGACCCTGCCGGACCGCAATCTCGCCTACCTCAAGGAAGGCGCCGAACATTTCGACGATTACGTCGAGGCCGTTGATTGGGCCCAGGATTACGCGAGTCGAAACCGGCAGGTGATGATGGCTGCTGTAATCGGCGCGGCCTACGACGTGATAGGCAAACCGTTCACCGTCGACGAGCACGCCGTGAATTGTCACCACAACTATGTGCAGAAGGAACGTCACTTCGGTGTCGATGTGTTCGTGACGCGCAAGGGCGCGGTGTCGGCACAGAAGGGGCAACTCGGCATCATCCCAGGATCGATGGGGGCGAAGAGTTTTATTGTGCGGGGGCTCGGTAATCCGGAGAGCTTCTGTTCATGCAGTCACGGTGCCGGACGCGCGATGAGCCGGACCGAGGCGAAGCGGCGCTTCACGGTTCAGGATCAGGTGGCGTCGACTGCACATGTGGAGTGTCGAAAGGATGCGGATGTGGTTGATGAAATTCCGCTGGCCTACAAGGACATCGATGCGGTGATGGCTGCGCAGCACAGTCTCGTCGAGGTTGTGCATACGTTGCGGCAGGTGGTGTGCGTGAAGGGCTGACCAAAGATGTGACCGCCCGCTCTATGCGGGCGGATTCGAAGAAATCCTCAATCGAGTGGGTTGCCTCGAAGTATTTCGCATGTTAATAAATGTATTTCGTGCACGAAATACATTTATGTCGACGACTTCTCATCTCGTTCGCTGCTCCGATGGCTTTTTGCTGGACGTGACGACGCATCAGTCCGAACGGACCGCGAAGGCGGTAGTGCAGATCAATCCCGCCACCGCCGTCACTGAGCGCATGTATTTTGCGTTCGCCGAGCATCTGGTCGCCAGTGGGTTCGACGTCGTCACGTACAACTATCGCGGGGTGGGCAAGAAAGGACCACATCCGAAGTCGCTTGAGGCGGGGTTTATGACGTGGGCCGACCAGGATGTCGACGCGGTGACCCAGTGGACCTCGGAGCGATATCGGCCCGTTCCGCATCTGGTGGTTGGTCATAGTTTCGGTGGGCATGCGATCGGCCTGAGCGTGAGTAGTCAATTGCTCTCGGGGGCCGTGATGATCTGCTCGCATGCGGGTTGCCTGCGCTTCATTCGTCCGTGGAGCGAGCGTCTGCGAGTCGCGTTACTTCTCAAGGTATTAGGTCCGCTTTGCGCACGAACGCTCGGCTTTGCTCCGGGCCGCAAGCTCGGCATTGGGGAAGACCTTCCTGGGCAGATCATGCTCGACTGGTCGCGCTGGACCAGCTTGCCAAGATACTTCTTCGACGATCCGGCAACACACGCACTCGAACGCTTTCGTCGGCCCAGCCTGCCTATACTGTCGCTGGGCATGAATGACGACCGTTGGGCGCCTGCCGAAGCAATCGATCTCATCGCAGGGCAACTATCGAACTGCCAGGTGGAGCGCCGGCAATTCGGCCCGTCCGACAGCCGCAATCAACCGATCGGACATCTCGGCTTCTTCAAACGACATCACGCCGATACGTTATGGCCGATCGTGACGCAATGGCTGGAACAGCACACATTCGAGTGAAATGAATGGCACTGGATCGTAGATATGTGTTCCTTCTGAACACGGCCCAAAGAGCGCTGCAGCGTTATCTGGACCGGCAAGCCGCCGAGCAGACGGGAATCAGCGTCACGCATGCTGGCGCGTTGTTTGTTCTCCAGCGCGAGGACGGCGCACTCAGTGGAGAAGTCGCGGCAGCACTGGATATTGCGCCATCCGCGATGACGGGACTCGCTGACCGGATGGTGAAAGCCGGGTTGATCGAGCGACGTATGGACGAGTTCGACGGGCGAAGCAGTCGGCTATGGCTCACAAAATCTGGCCGCGCCGCGGCGACACAGGCAAAGAAGCAACTGGGTCCGTTAAACGAAGCGCTGACTGAGGGCTTTGACGACCATGAACTGGATGTTGTCTGCCGGTGGCTCGCCGCCGTGCGTGAGCGTTTTCCTAGCTAGGCTTTGATTCGCCCAGTATGTCGATCGCTTCACGAGAAAAATCCACCCAGAACTGTTCCTGCGCAATACCGGCCTTCAGCACCAGATGCTGAAGGCGCGCCGATCGCGACGTAGGGTTCTCCGGGAAATCGCGTGCTTCGATTTCCCGATACACATCGAGTTTCTCCTGATGCAGTGCGAGACGCCGCTCGATCTCCGCTTCCAGCCCGACAGGCCCCACCACCGCTTCTGCGCGCAGCCGCACCATCAATTCGTCGCGAAGCGGCGTCGGGTCGTCGCTTTCAGCAATCCAGCGGCGCAGTTCCTTTTTACCGGCTGGCAGGATCCGGTAGGCACGCTTGCGACCACGCCCCGATTCGGCGGGCAACGACTCGATCCAACCCGCGTCCTCCAGCCGCCCCAACTCGCGATAGATCTGCTGATGGGTTGCCTGCCAGAAATAGCCGATCGAACGGTCAAAGCGGTCCGCGAGTTCCGAACCGGAACCGGAACGTTCAGCCAGCGAGGTGAGGAGTGCGTGAGGCAGGGACATGTCGGATCGGATCAGCAAGGGCCACGGGAATACGCGCATCTTGCCATATTGGGGACACAGGATCGTCTCCGGAAAATTTAATGCAACTAGTTGCATTAAAGCAGGCTGCCCGCTAGTATTCGTGCAACTGGTTGCATAGACGGAGACCCTTTCGATGAACCCCTATCCGCATCTGACGATGCCGCTTGAACTCGGCTTCACGAGCCTCAGAAACCGCGTGTTGATGGGCTCGATGCACGTTGGCCTGGAGGAAGCGCCGAACGGTTTCGAGCGCATGGCCGCGTTCTATGCGGAGCGGGCGCGCGGTGAAGTCGGCCTGATCGTCACGGGCGGCATCGCGCCGAACGAACGCGGCCGGCCCGCGCCCGGCGGCGCGATGCTGACGACGGAAGCGGAGGCGGAGCGCCACCGCGTCGTGACACGCGCGGTGCATGCCGAAGGCGGCAAGATCGCCATGCAGATACTGCATTTCGGCCGCTACGCGTATCACCCCACGCTCGTTGCGCCGAGTGCGCTCAAGGCACCGATCAATCCGTTCACGCCGCACGCGCTGGACGGCGATGAAGTCGAGCAGACCATCGCTGACTTCGTTCGCTGTGCCGCGCTCGCACAGCATGCGGGCTACGACGGCGTCGAGATCATGGGTTCGGAAGGCTACCTGATCAACGAATTCATCGCGGCACGTAGCAATCATCGCGAGGACGTGTGGGGCGGTGCTTACGAGAACCGCATCCGCTTTGCCGTCGAGATCGTGCGGCGGGTGCGCGAGCGGGTCGGCGCGAACTTCATCGTGATCTACCGGCTGTCGATGCTCGATCTTGTCGAAGGCGGCTCGACGCTCGACGAAGTCATCCAGCTCGCGCAGGCGATCGAGGCGGCCGGCGCAACGATTCTCAACACCGGCATCGGCTGGCACGAAGCGCGTATTCCGACCATCGCCACCAAAGTGCCGCGCGCCGCGTATGCGTGGGTCACGCAACGGCTGATGGGCAAGGTCGGTATTCCGCTCATTGCGACCAACCGGATCAACACGCCCGAAGTCGCCGAGCAGTTGCTGGCCGATGGCGTGTGCGACATGGTGTCAATGGCGCGACCGTTTCTGGCCGATGCCGCGTTTGTGCTCAAGGCACGGCAAGGGCGCGCCGATGAAATCAACACCTGCATCGGTTGCAATCAGGCGTGTCTCGACCATACGTTCGGCGGCAAGATTACCTCGTGCCTCGTCAATCCGCGCGCGTGCCACGAGACCGAACTCGTCATCGAGCCTGCCACGGCGCGCAAACGGATCGCAGTTGTGGGTGCCGGGCCGGCGGGCCTCAGCTTCTCGATTACGGCCGCTGAACGCGGGCACGACGTGACCCTGTTCGAGGCCGGCGCGGAGATTGGCGGGCAGTTCAACATCGCCAGGAAAATCCCTGGCAAGGAAGAGTTCAATGAGACGCTGCGCTATTTCCGGCGTCAGCTCGAATTGCGTCGGGTCGACGTGCGGCTTGGTACGCGCGTTGATGTAGCGCAGCTGATCGACGGGCATTTTGACGAGATCGTGCTGGCGACTGGTGTAACGCCTCGTGTGCCGCAAATCGACGGAGTAGAGGGCGCCAACGTGCTCAGCTATCTCGACGTACTGCGCGATGAAAAACCGGTTGGTGCGAATGTTGCCGTGATCGGGGCCGGTGGGATTGGCTTCGATGTTGCCGAATACCTCACGCACGAAGGTGCGAGCGCGAGCGTCGAGCCGGCGAAGTTTTATGCCGAGTGGGGTATCGATACTAGCTATTCAGTGCGCGGCGGCGTTCAGGCGCCCAGCGTCGAAGCCTCGGCGCGCCGTGTGCATCTGCTGCAACGCAAAGCCACCAAAGTCGGCGAGCAACTCGGCAAGACTACCGGCTGGATCCACCGCACATCGCTGAAGGCGCGCCGCGTGGCGATGTCGTCGAACGTCACGTACGAGCGCATCGACGATGCGGGGCTGCATGTGTCTATCGACGGCGAGCCGCAAACCGTCGCGGCCGACCATATCGTGATCTGCGCGGGGCAGGAGCCGCTGCGCGAACTGTACGACGGCTTGCGTGCAGCGGGCTGTGCGGTGCACCTGATCGGCGGGGCCGACGTCGCCGCGGAACTCGACGCGAAGCGGGCGATCCTGCAGGGCACGACGCTCGCAGCGACGCTCTGAAGACCGCGCAGTTTCGCCTTATCCATTTCCCAGGCTGTCGAATCGACATTCCATCAGGAGAACATGTTGACTACTACACAGAACCACTCGTCCGCGCCCGTCGGTTTGCATCCTGCCGTGCTGTCGTCGCTCGCAACGTGGCACGCGATGATCGAGCGTCGCGATCTCGGCGGCCTTGGCGCGATCACGCATCCGGACGTCGTGTTCCGTTCACCGATGGCGTTCTCGCCGTATCACTCGGCGGCTGCGCTGCAACTGGCTTTGACGACCGTCCTTCAGGTGTTCGAAGACTTCACGTACCACCGCCAGCTCGCCTCGGATGACGGCCTGAATGTCGTTCTCGAGTTCAGCGCGAGGGTGGGCGACAAGAACCTCAAGGGGATCGATTTCATCCGCTTCGACGAGGCGGGGAAGATTGTCGAATTCGAGGTGATGGTGCGGCCGCTAAGCGGCTTGCAGGCGCTCGGCGAGCAGATGGGCGCGCGAATCGGACGACCGCTGACCGCGTACAAAGGGCAGGCTTAGGCCGCGTGGCGGTCGATTCAAAATAGCGCCGATTGCGCTGCCGGTACCAGGGGAACCACGTTGAGCTCGTCGAGGCGCACCCGCGCTTTCGCCAGGTCATAGAGCACCTGGCGCTGAAGCCACGTCTCCGCCCCGCCCCGAATACCTTGTCCAGACGCAGCGCCATTTCCGGCGATATGGCCGCCTTGCCGCCGAGCAGGTTGGTCAGCGCCTGACGGCTGACGCCCAACGCCTGCGCGCCTTCCGTGACCGAGAGATTGAAGCGTTCGAGACAGAGCTGGCGGACAGTCACGCCGGGGTGGTCGAGTTCGTCTGCTTTTGGCATGGGCGAGAGATGTTTTCTAAAAACTTCGGCTAGTCAGCGGGGACCTGTACCGCCCCGCACTTGAATACGTGACGCAAGTCTAGCCGATTAGCGCGCCAACGACAAGTGATGCTTGTCAATTGACTATCACGTCGTTCACGTCTATTGTCCGACCAGTCGTGCAGTGATCATGCCGTTACTGGTGGTGCAATCGGTGGTGCAATCGCCGCCCCCTCCTTCGTGAAGGAACGCTCCCTTGACTACCCCTATATTCAAAGCCCAACGGGACGTACTCATTCGTCCGCTGCAGGTGATTTGCGGCATTGTGGAAAAGCGCAATACGCTGCCGGTGTTATCGAATGTACTGATTTCGGCAGGGAGCGACGAGGTTCGTTTCAGGAGCACGGATCTCGAGCTTGAACTCATGGCGAGCGAAGCGATTCAGACCGGACAAGGAGCCACTGAGTTGCTTGTGAACGCGCGCAAGCTGCTCGATGTTGTGCGTGCGATGCCGGATGCCGAACTGACGCTTTCGACTAACGAAAAACATCTGTTCGTTCGCGCGGAGGGAAGTCGCATACAGCTGCATCTGGCCAATCCCGGCGACTATCCGCTCGCGGCGCGCAACGCAGAGGACTCAGAGCCGGTTTCGGTGAAAGCCGGCAAGTTGCGACGTTTGCTCCACAGCATCCACTTCGCCATGGGCGACAACGATCTGCGCTACTTTCTGAATGGTGCTCTTCTCATTACCGGGCCACGTCTGACTGCCGTTGCCATCGACGGGCATCGTCTTGCCACTGCGAGCATTGCTCTCGTAGGCGACGCGAAACACAGCGAGATCATCGTGCCTCGGAAAGCCGTCCTCGAATTGATCAGGCTGTTGCCCGACGATGAATCGCCGGTATCCGTCGAGACGTCGACGCGGTATGCGAAATTCGAATTCGCGAATGTTTCTTTTGCCTGCAAGCTTATCGAAGGAAGATACCCTGATTACACGCGTGTCATTCCGACTAGCTTCGAAGCGGAATTCTCTGTGGACAGGCAGCAACTCCTGGCATGCCTGCAACGCGCGGTGATTCTGACCAACGAGCGATTTCGCAGTATTCGCTGCGTTGCAGGCAGCGGCAAGCTGACTGTGTTCGCCAGCAACGCCGACAACGAAGAGTCCGTCGAGGCGATTGAGATCGACTACCCTGGGACGAATGTGGAGCTAAGCTTCAACATTCGATATCTGCTCGATGTGGCGAGTACGTTGAAGACGAACCGGTTGAATTTTCAGTTGAGCCCGGCGAATCTTAGTGCGTTGATCTCCGCGCAAGATATGGGGGATTTCAAATACGTTGTCATGGCGCTGCGGAATTGACGTGGTCGTACATTGGAATCTTTAACCACTTCGTGAGACCACAAGTGACAAATCGACGAGTCGTGTGGCTTCTCCTGTTCCTGCTTGCAGGCATTTTGACGCCAACCTCCCGTAGCTTTGCAGAACCGGCGAACCAATTGATCGATGACCGTTATCTGATTCAGAGTGACGGCGCCACGGTCAAGGACACGCAAACGGGACTGACGTGGATGCGTTGTAGCGTCGGCCAGAAATGGGACGGTGTGGATTGTCAGGGTCGGCCGGAGCGACTCACGCTATCTGATGCAACGACGCGCGCGGCGGAATTCAATAGTGGCAATGGCTATGCTGGAGACACGAAATGGCGCGTGCCGACCAGCGATGAACTGGGAAAACTGCTCATCTGCTTCCATGACGCGGAGGCTGTGGTGCAGGCGAACTGTCCCACGCAGACTCCTGGTACGGGAGTGGCAGGCGTGGCGTTTCCGGGCATCCCGGATCGGGCCTACTGGACTGCGTCCCATGCGTCCGATGGTAGTCCGGTGAGCATTCTGTTCGACACAACGCCTATGTATGGCTTTTCGGACGCTAACGAAGGCCTGTATTTGAGGCTCGTCAGGCAATGATGGCGATAAAGGGAGCACCTGATGCATTCGTTTCCGCGTTCTGAACGCGATGCGGGCGTAGGCAAGAATTCGAAATTAGCCTATAGCAGCAGATACCTAAGGTGTCGACGATCCCGCGGATCATTTCGACGTTGCCACCTTGCAGTTGCTTTGTTGTTCGAACAGCACGGCAAGCAATGCAACCCGCAGAGCAGCGGCATCACCTGAAGGAACCTCAGTGACGCCGCGCACACGGCTCAATCCGCACGCAGGTGTAGCGATCACCGGCACACCCGCGGCAAGCGCACGCAACGCAGCGCGCGGTGCATGCTCGACGTAGGCGGGCAACACCGCGACGCGCGCGTGCTGCGCCCAGTCGCTGCGGTAGCCGGAGTACTCGACATCGATGCCGTGCCATAGCGTTGCATCGTCGGACGGTGTACCGAGGATGCGCAAGCGGCACGGCAAACCGCGCAGCGCGTCGGCCAGTTCATAGGCACCCTTACGCGCCAGCGCACTGGCGACAAAGACGACTAGCAGCCGACTACCGACTTCGCGATGAACATCGTGTGGCGACGGCTGTATCGCCGGCAGATGCCAGTCGAGTTCGACGACTTCTGGCGCCTCCATCGCACGCATGAACGATGCAACGTCTGCATGCGGTGTGACGATCCGGCGCGCGTGACGCAATGCTTCGAGTTCGGCCCGCGCAACGAGCGGATCGACGCGAAAATCGCGCAAGCTTTCCGCGCCGCTCGAAACATTCGATGTAGTCGCGCGATCAAGACGCCGTTCGATTTCCGCCATCGGTAGCGCCGGCATCAGTACGTCGTACATGCGGCCGCCCAACACACCCGCGAGCTGCAGATGCGGCAGCAATGCCTGGTCGATCAGCAGTTCCGCGTGTTCGGCGCGCAGTTGCTGTGCATACGCTTGTGCGAGCCACCGCTGTCCGGCGATCAGGCTCGCTTGACGACGCCCCTGGCGTCGCGCGCACAGACGCTGCCAGATCGTGCGTCGCACGCTTGCTGCGTAGAGGCGAAGTAGACGCAGATCTTCAGGCGGCGGCCCCCAATCCGGAGCTGCCGGTTTGCGCCAGAAGCGGGCCGGCACCGGCGAATAGCGATCGGCCGTTGAGTGATGCCCGGCGACGTATTGCGCGAACTCCGGCGTCCACGCATCCAGCAGCAACGCACATCGCCCCTGCACGTTACGCAGGACCGGCCGATGGCGAAAGCACGCGGTTTCGTCGCACGTGAGGCAGTTGCGAGCGGCCGCTGGAGCCGGTTCGATTCTCTGCCACGCGCGGGGCGACGGTGGAGCAGCCCGAGCATGCGCGTCCGCTTCACCGCGAAGACGCAGCACGAACTCGCGATCGGTCAACTCGATCTCGATACGCCACGCAGCGGGACTGCGTACCCGCAGATCGACGTAGTTCCAGAATACGGTCGCGTCGATATCCGCATGACCTGTGGCATCCGCGCGATGCAGACGAACGGAGTGGCCGTGCCGCTCGACGAGTTCAAGACCGGCACGCTGCGCGCAAGTGGCAAGCGCGTTGGTGATCTGGCAGAGGCCTCCGCCGATTGTCGGCACAACGCAACCCGCTCGCACTTCGCGACCCACCACATAGCCGCGTGAAGCGAGCGGTCGTCCGACTTGCTGCCAGAAGCTGAGACAGCCACCGGCAGGCACGACGACGGAATCGAACGCGGCGCGTGCGACCCGCAGGTTCTGCACTTTTCCCGCGATCAGGGCGAAGTCTTGGTCATGTCCGTTGCTCCACAGTGGCTCGCGCACTTCCGCTAGCAGCGCGGCATCGGCGAGTGTGTCGCTAGCAGGCCAACGACGCAGCGACGGATCGCGCAGGTTGCGCCAGATCCGCCGCAGACGCAGTCCCCACGCGCGTACCCAGAACGCCGCCGCGTCGCGACGGGTCGGCGTTTGCCACGATGCGGGCGTGAGCGGAGGGGGTGATTTCATTCAAGGTGCGGCGCAGCGAACGTCTCGGGATTCAGGTCGTGCCCAGGAGTGTGCTGGCGAAACGTCGGTACACCCAAGCAGAACACGCGGCACCTAACGCGATTGCGAAAAGTACCCATAGGGCTTCTACGACTGACAGACAAACCAGGATTGAATCTCCTATCCCGTAGCCGAGCAGAATCGCGATAGATACTCCCTTGAATACGGCATATACGATCAAGATCACGAACATCGGTAGGCCAGTCAGCAGATAAGTCAGTGCGATCTTCCAGACATGACCTCTGGTATCGCGCCATGCGGCGCGCCACAACACTCGCCCTCCGGTGGCCACATGACACAACAGCACGCTGAGCCTGATCGAGACCAACAGGCCGATAACGAACAGTGGCAGCAAGACTGCGGACCAGGCGAGATCGGTGCCGTGGTCCGCGAGGAAACCTTGATCCGTAGATCTACCGAGCGACAGCATGAGCACCAACGCGTTAAAGCCAGCGCCCGTAGCAACCACGAAGAGAAGCCAGAGCAGCAGACTCAAGCCGATGAATTTCCAGAACGGCTTGTTGAAGAAAACCGCAGACCTGGCGGCATCGGCGCCGAGAACGGTATATCGCTGGACCTGCATCGATAAACCGGCGAAAGCGCAAAGCTGGGTGAGGGAAAGTATTCCGGTCAGCAGGTAAATGGTCCATGTTCCATAGGCGGCTATGGCCATCACCTCTGGTGACGAGACAAAAAGCGTCAACGCGTTTTGCACGTAGCTAGCCATCAACAGAAGAATAAATATGATGAAGACGACCAGAGGCCTGCAGCGAAGCGCTGATGCTGCGTCTTTCCAGGCACCTGTGAAGCATCGTCCGATCGTTATTGATTCCATCGTGGTCCCCAATTTGTGGCGCTGGTTGGTGCCGGGTGGTGCTCTTTGTGTGTTTGTTGTCTGTTATCGGTGTCGGTGTCGGCCAATGTGTGTGTGCCGGCGCACCGGTCATCGCCTTGACGGTGATGAGTGGATTGGGATTTGACGTTGTTCGTTTGTTCGTTCGATCGATCGTTTAAATCGACGAGAATACGACCGTCGGGATTTCGTCGATGTGTGTGAAGCTGCGAAAGAACCTGTATGTTCTGCCGCCGATTTCAATCAGGTTCGGTCCCGCCTGCGTCGCGTCGAGGATTTCGGTTGCGAGCGTTGCTGAAATCGTTCCGCGTCGCTTTAAATCTTCTCGTGGGCCTGATGGGTCGCCTATGTAGAGCGTGGCGGTGTCGGGGGCGTGACGCATTACCGCGAGGCTCGCGCCTGCGTCGAGTGATAGCTCGAGATACTCCGCTAATGTTCGCAGCGCCTCAGACACGGGGGTCTGCTGGTTGGTGTTCGCCCCGGATGCGTTTGTCATGTTTTCCTCCGTCGCGTTGAGTAGCGGCTGACGGACAGTCTATCCGACTGTCGGCGGCGGTAGTTGAACTTGCGTTGATAGTGCGGGTCGGGAAATCGTGATTTGGGACCTCCGCATCGTCTTTACTGCATCGAGTCTCCCGGACGATTCGTCTCGCAGAGTCGGCGTTCACTGTTTCACTGTTACTGCTCTCCGGCGTGCCACTACGCGGTAGTGGCCGCCGGAGGACACATGGGATGCGGCATAGTCAGCGCCGGTTGATCCGGGCGAGCTGTGTCATTGGGATGCTGTCGCTGTCGTCGGCTACCATCACGCGAATGGGCCTGTCAGGAATTTCGTGTTTAAGGCATAACTTGCTCCCAAGGAGAGACTATGCTTCGCAAACCGAAAATCAAACCGGTGGATCTCCCGGCAATTCCGGCTGATCTGCTTGAACCATAAAACAGATACCCCTAATGAGATACCATGGGCGTAATATGAATACCGTTTGTTAGTCCACGCTGCTATTGGCTATTAAATTGCCACAGATTTTTGGGCATCCAGAAAATTGTATGGACGACCTGCTTCTCCAATACTACGAAAAAGAACTGGGACTGTTGCGACGCTCGACGCGAACCTTCGCAACTGGACATCCTAAAATTGCTGCGCGGCTGGCAATGTCGGGGGACCACTCTGACGATCCTCACGTCGAAAGGTTACTTCAATCGGCTGCCTTGCTCGCAGCTCATCTCGACGTAAAACTCGAAAACGAATACCCCGAGTTCACCGAGCCGTTGCTGGAAGTGCTCTATCCGGAGTATTTGCGCCCCATCCCATCCTGTTCGATTGCCTTCTTTCAAGGCGATTCGGTATTCGATGAGCTGACTCAACCCATCACCGTCGAGAGGGGAACCCAATTACTCGCCCAAACGGGAAATTGTCGCTTCCAAACCGTATACGACGTCACGTTATCTCCGCTGCGAATCGCGAAGGCACGTTATGCGGCCACCGTATTGGCTCCTGCTGACGTTTTACTACCGATGGATACGAACGGTATCTTATCGATCACATTCGCAGCGGGTTCAGACGCAGCTTTTCCTGACATGTCAGTACCTCGAAATCTACGAATTTATCTGGATGGACAACCGGAAGTCGTCGCGGCACTGACGGATGCGCTGTTCCTCAATGTCGCGTCAGCCTTTGTCGAAGCGGATCATCACGGTCGGTGGAAACCCCTCTCACGCGTTCCAGTCAGGCCCGTTGGTATCGATGAAGACCCGATCATTCCAAATGGCTCGCCGACCGCATTTTCATTGCTGACGGAATACCTTACGTTCCCGGGCAAATTCAACTTCATCGACGTCGATTTCTCGATGATTGCGCGCAAAGCCGAACCGTCCAGGCAACTGACCTTGCATCTGGCCATTCGCGATACGCGGGGGGCGGCCTTCTCGCCGGCGCTGAATGAAATCGGCGAGGCAAACTTCAAGCTGCACTGCACGCCGATCGTCAACCTTTTTAGACAGAAGGCAGTACCGATCAAGATAGACGGCCGCTCCACGCCATATCCCGTTCTACCGAGAACCAGGAATCAATCCGCCGTCGAGGTGTATGCAATAGACAAAGTACATGCGGTTGGCGGGGCTTTGAACGAAGCCGTCATTCTCCCGTACTACGAGTTGACGCACAGTAGTGCGCCTCGACTACATATTCCGCATTGGATCATGAGCCAGAGTGAATCCAGCATCGATCAAGGCGAGGGTTACGAAGCCGGGCTCTCGATAGTCAGGTCTGACGGCAACCCCACTATCCCCGATACGGATCAGCTGACACTTGATGTGATCTGCACCGATCGCAATCTACCGAGCGCAATGCCGTTCGGGGCATCGAGCGGCGACCTCTTGAATGAGACGGGATCGTTGCCCTGCAAAATTTCCTTGCTCTCTCGTCCGACGGAACGAGTCCGACTGCCACGTCGCGATGGGTCGTTATGGCGTTTGATCGAATTTTTGACGCCACACCCACTTCAACTCAGCGACACCGGGCTCGACGAATTGAAGCGCCTGTTTCGCCAGTTCACAACTGGTTCGTCTGCGCGCGCGGTGTACTTTGACGGCTTGATCGCGCTGACGCAGCGCGCCAGCGCAAGATGGGTTCCGATGAAACCAAGTCCAAGGTTCGTACGCGGTATCGAACTTATATTGACGGTTGACGAGCAGATGTTCGTCTCCAATAGTCTCGGTATATTCATTGCTGTGATGGACCGGTTTTTTGCACGTTATGCTCCTGCCAACAGTTTTGTGCAACTGGTCGTTGTTGCAAAAGACACGAAACACGAAATTCAGCGTTGCCCGTTGCGACAGGGCACGACTGCGCTGCTTTGAATTCGAATTCCCGATCGGATAACCCAATGACGAAGCCAACACTGCGCTCTATCGGTTCATCGATTTGCTCAACGCGAGTGACAATCCTGCTGATTCTGGTCAATATCGCCGTCTTTGCCGTTGCCGCGATACTCGATCCAAATGCATTCGATCATCTCGACCAGGAGACATTTCTACTCGACTGGGGTGCCAACCTTCCACCACTCACACTTTCCGGTGAGTACTGGCGCCTTGGCAGCGCGATGTTCCTGCACATTGGTTTTGTACATCTGGCAGTCAACATGATCGCGCTGTGGACTATCGGACGAGATCTTGAACGGATGATGTGGTGGCCCGCCTTTCTTGCGCTTTATCTGATCTCGGGCCTGGCGGGTGGTCTTACGAGTACGCTGTGGCATCGCCATGACCTCATGCTGAGTTGCGGCGCGTCCGGCGCGATTCTTGGGCTTGTTGGTGCGGCTCTCGCATACAGGCTACTCGGCGCGAAGACTCTCCCGGTCAAGGATCTGCTGATAAGTCTTGCGCTGACGATCTGTGCCGGTGTGGTATTCAACGTGGACAACGTGGCCCACGCCGGCGGCATCGTGACCGGCTTCGTCCTTGGCCTGATCGTCCGGCTAGCCATGCGAGAAGGCTATACCTTGTTCTCGGCAGCTCTTATCTCCGGCGTTTTTGCCGGATCCGCATTGATGATTGGCGTAGTCTGTTCGAAGAGCTACGACGCCGACATGTCGATCCAGTTGAAATCAGCCGAGCTGTCGACGGTACTTGATGACCTTGGCATAGGCGACGTCACCCACGCGTACTATGGTGCAATATCGATGAATGGCTGCACTGCAGACGCATTGAAGGCTTCAACCTCACCCGAAAAAATCACCAGCCTGAAAGGCTGCAGCTACCCCGTAACCGATGAGGTTAAGTGGCTTTCACGTTACCTGCGCCCGCGCTATGCACGCTGCGCGGTTCTCGCTTCCGACCTGAAAACTACGTTTACCGCGCCTTCGGACTTACAGGCGTTGAATATTGTCGAACGCTTTTGCAACCGCGAGCTTCAGCTCTATAACGTGGTGTTCGACGGATCTACCAGTGCGTTCGATCCAGACCGCACGGCGCAAGCCTCAGCCGATATGCGGACTTTGTATCACAACGCCTTTTTGCTTAAGCCCGAGTACAACGATACAGACCCCGAACCTCTGACCCCCGACTCGCCTGTGATACCCCTTGCCACCTCGACTGCTTTTCGTGCAATTCAGGACAGGGCGGGCGAGCAAAGTCAGGCGATCATTCATGCATCTCCGTGCCCGTACTGGACGTGTGATCGAATGTAATTCGGCATGCAAATATCATGGGGTAGTGACCTGCTACGAGGCCTTTTCCGCTAACGCGTAGCGACATCGGATCTCCGCAGTAGTTTCGTATGCGCGGGGAGAATCGCCGCGTAGTGGCAACGAAGATTGCGGAATGCGTTCGGAGGGGGTGATGCGAGCGAAACGCAGCGCCGATGCCGCGACGTTTCGGAGCAATGGCACCGAGCCGTCTCCGCACCAGAAGCCCCGGAACTCACATCACTATTCACTCACCTTCAAATCTGAAATCTCGACCAAATAGGACGGACTGGTCATTGAATCTCGCTCCGTCAAGCTAATCTCACTCGGATCGTCTGTGCCCATGTTGGCGGCAAATTTCCCTGAAAATCTAACTTTGGAGCCAACCGATAAATGTGACAGTTCTTTTGAGAGCGCTGTACTGGAGGTGATATTATTTTCTGAATATTTTGTTCCACTATCACTCGTAATTACAATATCTGCATTCGGGTAATCATCAGTCGTATTTATTTCGGTGATACGACCTGCCCACTCGTTTATTTCGATTCCGTGATCTTTCCAAAATTTCTTCGTTTTCTCATCAGCTTGCTTATATATGACTGTTTTTTCCGATTGATGCTGTGCAGATGTATAGCTGCTTGTTAACGACAACCTAGTTTGTTCAAACGTTGCCTGAAGTGCCTGTGATACAGCGACTTCAGTTGATTTATTCGTCGTCTCACTAGTGGTCGTATCATTGTCATGCTGCGAGCAACCTAGAAGGAAAACAAACCCCAGAAGAAGCAGTTTCGCCGAAGTTTTCATTAAGTTTCCTTCCCTTTTTCATGCATTTGTTGATTTCCAAAAAACAGTGCATATCAAACGAGGCTCGATATTAGATGGCAGCCACATGTAGCGCAGTGGCCATGACGAGCGATCGGAATGCCATTATCGGTCAACGATTCGTCGCCCTCGGTGATGAGGTTCGGTTTGACGTCAGGATGCTTGGGACACGATACTTCGTCACCTTTCCGAGCCACAAAGCGACCATCAAAACGCATAACTGATGACCCCGTGATCACCTTACCCTCGTGGTCAGTGTCATCGCCGACGCGAATCAGATCTATCATGATCGAGAGCTATTCAATTGAGCAAGACATGAAATTAGTAGCGGAAATACAATACACCCAAAGGACCTGGATCATCTGATTTTTTGCTCTTCTTTGTGATCGCTGGCAAATCAATGTTCCGGACATCCTTCCAACCAAAACCATTGAAAATTCCCTCGGCAAGACGAACAAAGCCCATGAATTTTCTGGAGATACGAATTCCAATAAAACCGAAAATCACTGCAGTCACACCTCCTGCAATCAGACACCCAAACATCAGATTCTCTAGCGGCATGCTGTTTTTTACAACAGCAATAATCCCCATAATTAAATAAGATAACCCTAGAAATGGCAGAAAAATCTTCATCCACCATCTCAACGACGCGCGATAGTGCGCATACCTTCCCCTACTGCAATGTGGATGAAGCGCGACAATTTTGTCACTGGTACGACGTATCCCATATCCTTGCCATGTATTGCCCCATTGTTCTGCAACAACCTCCACCTCATCATCCTCGCTGAACACGGACAACCAGACCCAAGCCTTGATACGTTGACCATCCAGATCGAACTCGAGCAGATCTGCCTCCTCGGTTGTATCCATGGCCATGCCAGCCAAGCCGGTAGCAATACCACCGAGTCCGGCCAGCCCCGCCGCAATCGCGGTCGCGCCCATCCTCGCCCGATCCTCATCTGTAAAGAAAAAGTCCTGGCTTCTGCGCGTCTTGCGCAAATTGTTGATCCGTCCACGTAATAGTTGTGCAGTCGGCACTGACGGAATCTCAATAGTCACTCGGAGCCCTCACTTGCCTGGAGACCCACCGCCGCTAAGGCTTTCTCGAACTCTTCGTGTTGCTTACCTGCTTCGCCCGGTGGATATTTTGAAGATTTGCCAAAGGCACACTTTTCAAGCCAAGTCTGCAAATCGTTATCCGAAAAATACCAGATCAGTAGCTGAATTACCGTAAGGACTACGGCAACTTCCCATCCTGCGAGGTAAAGCATACATCTACCAAGAAGCAGCAATGCAGCACGTTCACCGACCACCGCACCTACCTCTTCTGCACCGACACCGACCGCCAATCGGCCTGCCACACCTGCAGCAGCTTCCCGGTCGGCTACAGACAGCGCCGTCTTCGCCAGCACTTCCGATCTCTCCGCTGCCCCTACGATAGCTCCTCTAACGTTACCCAACCAGGCAACCCCACGCCCGCCAGTCATACGTGCAATTAGAGGAGCGGCTGACGATAGCGCGGTAAGTAAATTTGCCGCCGCGGATAACAACCCCAAGAATCCCTTAACGAAATAGGCAGACATCAACGCGTATCTATCGTCAGCACCAGCGTCATAAGATTTCGAAAAATCTATAACCGATCCAATCCCAGAGGCGATACCACTAAAGACGCCTGTAACTGCCTTAAGATTGGCGAGGGTCCCCGCTGCTTCCTTGGCCATCGCCGCCATGGCTTTCGCTGCCGGTTGCAGACATGCCGAAGCTGATGAGAATCCACTGGCGACAAGCATCGCGTAGTCTTCGCGGGTTTTGTCGGCCTTCATCAGAGCGGCTCCGAAACAGAACAGCTCGATGATCATGAGCGTACTGCCGATACGAATACCAGTCGCCGCTTCCGCCCCCTCACCAGTCAATCTGACAGCGTTCCATTTTGCCCTTACCGCTTTCCCTTTATCGTTTTCGGCTAAGGACTCCAATGTCTGCGCGTAGGCCTCTGCTGCCTTAACTCCTTTGCTACGCAATGCGCGATACCCATTCTCCAGCTCAAGGCGCAGCGCAGGATCCGCCTTCGCTGACTCTTTGATCAAGCCGATCGTATCCGCTTGTGGGATCCCCACTCGTATCAGCAACGCGCCCTGGATCAGGCGTGCTCCAACACGGTCAGCGAATTTACCGTATCCCGTCCATTTGAACAGACCTTCTGTGATGGAGATAACGAACCGATCTACCTGTATCTTCTTCAGTGCTTCTTCGGTAGCCGAGATAGCAAATGTATGCTCCTTGACCTCGCCCATCTTTTCGCGGAATTCAACAAAGGTCTTTAATTTCTCAAGCTGCTTGGCGACCTTTTCTGCCACCTCCGACGCCTCTTCCCAAACAGTCGCCTTGTACGAAGTCGCGGCCGTCAAGAGCTCCTTTATCTCAGCCTTTGGCTCACTCTGGTTATAGGCAAACGCACGCCAAACCAGAGAACCAGCCGCCGTTGCATCCATGTTGTTGACCAGATCCTCCACCACCTTTGCGCCGGTTTCCTCTGAAGGCAGACCTGTGATAGCTTCCGCAATCACCGCCTCGAAAGCGATACCGTCCGGCAAATTGTCTTCGCGATAGTCATGCAGCGTCGCCAGAAACAACGGTGCCTTTAGCCAGACCTCAACATCAGAGGCACGTCTAGCCTGCAGCTGTTTTACCGCCGTGCGAAGAGATTTGAACCATATCTTGAAGTTGTTGTATTTGGGCTGATCTAGTTTTTTCAGATATTTTGGCCAAGCCTCCTCACCAATCTTCTTCGCCTCCTGCGGACTAATCTCACCCGCTTCCGCAATACGTTTGTCAGATGCGGCCTGCTGTTCGGGGCTCACAAACGTCATCACGCCATATCCAGCTCCCGGCTGGTTAGCCATGTTCTCAAAGCCCGCCTGAAGCGCCGAGCGCCACCAACTCTTGGATGCAACAGCCCCGTTGCGTACCGCAATGTCTGCTGCCTCAATCGATTGCATGGCGTCGAGCTGTGTGGCTCGCTCTCGCACATAAACACCCAGCATGCTCGCCGCATCGTTGCGAAAGCCATTCAGCTCATGAACATTGCCAACGCTATCCCACAGTGCCAGCAGCATTGGCGGATAGTGTTTGTTTTTCCCAATCTCGCCGACATTGTTCATCAACGTGACCAGTTCGACGCTCGCCGATGCAGGTGTCGCCTGACGGATATGCAGCGGATAACGCGTAGCTTCGCGCCTTACGTGCGTCGGGTCATATTCACCGGTGACCTTGGACATCGGGTCATTTTTTGAGTCATTGACCGGTTGCAGCACCTTTGGATAAAAACCGGGCATGTACTCGATGACGGCGTCGATCGTCTGTTCGGTCGCGACAGTGGCATGTCCTTCTTTGCACTGGCCGCTCGCGATCCACTTCGACGGTTCGATCCATTGCATCCGCTGGATGCGTAGAGCTTCTTTCTGGGCATACAGCTTGAACGTGTCCTTATGCCAGGCATACTCAGAAAATGCAATATAGACACGGTCGGTGCATTTCTCCGGCTTCTCGATCGCAATGATGTCCATCGGCACGGCGATACTTTTCTGCGCGCACGCCGGATCTGTTTTTGGAACCAGCGGCAGCGGCAGCGTCTGTTTCCATAAACGGCCATCCTCGGTGATCTTGTAGGCTTCCCAATAGTTGCTGCCGCGCGGCCCGACAACATAAAAGAGATAGAGCCAGCCCTCACGCACCGTACGTAGCCCGTAGCGATGCTCCTTGATCTCGACGTCCGTTACCCCCTTCCCGTGGATACCACCAGGCAGGATCGGCGCACCAAGTGTCGGCAAGACGGTATAGCGTACAGGCAGTATCGGCAGACCAGTTTTCTTGCAGTTCTCACATGATTTTTCGACGGTCGCCATACATTCTCTTCTTATCTGAATAGTGGACTGAATTGCAGAACCAGATCACCGGTCTGGAGAGACGGTTTTTTCATCGAGCCATGATCCGCTCTGGATCTCTGCGATCTCTTCGAGAGACAGCGCACTGATAGCTCCCGTATAGAAATCATCTTCCGACAATTGCCGCAACATCTGATTCACCTTGGGATATCGATCGAACTGCGGATGCCAGGTCAATGCATGACCGATGAAGGCAACCTTGTCATCGGGATCCACAAGCCACACATCCGCGCGCGCAGCACTGGCAACAGCGGTTTCCACTTCCTGCGGCAACGGCTGACGCTCCATCGCTTCCATGTGAAGCCCTAACGCCCTGTTCACGAATCCGTGGCGGTGAATGGATTGCCATTGTTCACGCGTGAGCGCCAAGTCACTTTGTAGTGCCCGGTGAGCCGTATAGACACACGGTCTTGCAGACGCATCGAGCGCATGCCACGCAATCACCGGCCCCAGCAAAACCTGTTGCTGCCCGGAGGACAGGATCGGCCAGATCAAACTGAGTGCGCGTGCGTCGTAGAACCGGAGAACGCATTTCCGGTCGAGATCATCTGTCTGCAACACGTGCTGCGCCCAGTAGGCTGCTAGCGCCTGCGCCGATACGGTGCTGGCCAGCCACGCGCCGATGCGCTGACCTTGCCCTTGAGCGACACGTTCGGGATCCCGATCATCGAATGCCAGACGGACGCTCTCCGACAACAGGGTCACCCCCACCTTCGTCGACAGATCGAGTTCCATCAGATACGGACGATGTTCCACTGGAAACGCGTCGTGGTCGATTTTGATTGCAGCGACGGGCTGCTCACTAAAAAGCACACCTGCTTGCGGGCGATCGCGTAGTGCCCGTTGGCCCGGGTCGACTGCCAGCAGACAATGTGTCTCAGGATGCGCGGCGAAATACGCACGCAACACGTTGACCATCCGGTCCACACGTACGGACAGGTCTTCGTCTAAACCACTTTCGTTGGATGGAAGAGCCATGTTTTTCAACCCAGAACAACACTGGACGCACTGTTAGCCGAAGCCGAGGCATTACGCCACGAGCACCCCTTGTCAACGCTGGAGATCGGCGCAGGCACCCGCATCGTCGATGCGCCTGGCTTGTCCCACGACGCGCACTTCTCGAGGATATGACCGTCTGTACCGTTCTCGATCAAGCCCGGGCCGATCTTGATATAGGAGCCGCCCGCGCCAATCCACACTTCTTTTTCAGCGGTCAGAATCAGTTTGCCGTTCGAACTCGCGATAGTGAGATCCTTTAGCGAAGTCAGTTTCATTTCGTCGCTTTGCGCCTGAATCTCGACCGCACCCTTCGCAGCAAACAACTTCATCCCGGCGTTCTGCACGAACAGGCTAATCTTCTCAGTGACGCTCGCGATCAGCGACTTTCCCGCCGTGATATGCGTACTTTGCCCACTGACCACGCTGACGTGCTGGTTTGCCGTCAATTGGGCCGAATCTTGTGTCGATAAACCGAGGCCTGCGGGGCTCGCTGCCAACATGATCGGAGTCGAGAACCCGTTTGCGTTTCCAGTACCGCCACCTGCTGTGCGGCCCCCGCCGGACCCGCTGGCACCTGACACGCTGTACTGCGTAGCTTCGGAAAATTTCTTCAGCGCGTTCTGGCTGTCTTCCAGACTCTCCGCCTTGTTCGCGGTACTCGCCTCAGACATCCGCTCCACCAGCATTTCCGCGCTGACAAGTTGATCCCGTGCCTGCCTCACATCCAGCGGCTGATCCGCAGACGTGGGATGCGACGAAACATACAGTCCCTGCGCCGCCCGAATCGCACCATATGCCGACGACTTCAGATCGAAGCCGCTACCCAGATAGGCCCCTCGAGTGTTATCGGTGTGCTGAATCAGATAACCCAGATGCAAATGCGACTGTGAGCTCGTCGTATAAAGCTGAACGCGATTTTGTCCCGTGGCATCGTCCATCACGAGCTGGTTGTAGCCGGTGCCGCCGTATTCTTTAGACCGGTGCCCCGACAACAGACCGTTAGCGTTCCAGATTGGCTTGGTCGTGCCCCCGTGCATCCTCGACAGAATCACGGGACGGTCACAATCGCCCGACATGAAGCCCACGATGACCTCGTCGCCCTTACGAAGGGGATATGTACCGCCGCGCTGTGATCCAGCGTCCGGGAAAGCCGAGCGCACCCAAACCGATGCCGCCTCATCGCCATCGTTGCGGCGATTCCAAGGAAACAGCACCTTCACCCGGTTCAACTCGTCCGTATAAATTTCTTCCGATCCCGCGATCACGGCGGGGTGCAGATGCATGACCGGCTTCTTGTGCTCGAACGCAAGCCGGAATGGCACACGCCGGCGCTGGAACTCAAGCTCGACCTGAAAGAATCCTTCATTGCCGTCAGGATGTCGCACCACCGAGCCGGCTTTACCTTCGGACACCTGCTTGACTTCAGCCTGAAGACTCTTCGGAAAATCGTTTGCTGCGCCAACACCCGGTACGTTGTTTCGGATCGTCCAGGTCGTTGCCAGAATCGCCAGTTCCCGATCTTCCTGCGAACCTGCGTCGAGAACCGGATGCCCAGAGATCGAACACCAACGGCCCGGCATCGCGCAACGCAATCCACCCACGCCGTAAATACGTTTGGCTCGAGATGCCCATCCCTCCGTCCAGGCCATCGCAGCATCATCGCCCTGATCTCTGCCCGACCAGGAATATGCCCCCGTGAATTGGTACACCTCGCCTTGACCCGGTAACTCATCCAGGTTGTGCGCCGAGCCATTGACGCGTTTTTGCAGATCCATCCGCTTGTAATCTGCCGAGCTCGTCGCGAGGCTCGCACTCTGGATGCGCTGCTCTTCGCGCAGATGCGTGAGGCCGTTCACCTCGTCATCGGTTCCAGCGCGACTGAACTGCACAGTCTGCTGGTCCAGCGGCGGCGCAAAATACAGGTCATCCATCACCACCAGCCTGTGCGACTTGCCGTCCTTCGCATATTCAAAGCGACCAAACACACCGGCCTCTTCCATACTTCTTTGGACGAAGTTCCAGTCATACTCCCACTGGACGCGGTTCGAATATGACCGCATCGGCTGGCGCAGGTCGAAGCGAAAAGCGCCTTGCGCCTGAGGATGTTGATTAAAGACATCCGACAGAATGTCGTCACCGCTTTTTTCCTGCCAGTCACGCATGTCTCGGCGCAGGCGCAGGAACACCATCCACGATGACAATCGCAACTGATAATAAGTTAGCGGCCCATCCGATCCCAGACGGTCAAACTTGTGTACGTAGCCGTGGAACGGCAGATAACTGCCATCATGCTGCTGTATCCATAACGTAACCGGCTGTGCGATCAACGATTTGAGCGTGATCGAGCTGCCCCGTGCAGACACCACATCGACAACAAACTCCGTATCGCGACCCAGCTGGCCATGACCTTTTGCCTGCAGCGGCAATAGCCAGTCAACGCCGAGCGGCGTATCGAGCTTGATCAGTCGGTTGTATTGCGGGCTGCCGCTGCGCAGCGTGTTGTATAGCGTCTGTGCGGCCATGCTGTCTGTCCCCGGTGCAGTATTCGTAAATCTATGATTCTTTCGTCGAAGGATTATAGATAATTTTTGGATGGACTGGTGATAATCGATAACGGATTATCCGATGGTACGGTCTAGTTGAATATATTTAACATTATTGAAATGTTGCCCCATTTCGAATATCGGTATCTATTTCCGCATCTGGCCGGATGGCCGCCATTTTTACCGTCTTGATGGTTGATCGACTTCAAATGCCTTTAAAGCGGTTGCTAGCACGACCGGCTTCAATGATGTCCGCGTCCAGTTTCTCTTTCACTAAAATTGGCTTTGGTACCGGTTATTTTGTTCTAGATTTCGTGCATATGCCGTCAATCCTTGCGTGCTCGACAATCCGTTGATGTCGCGTACGGTATCGACGAGATCTTCGGGAGACGTTAAAGGGTACGCTCCGAGGTGATGAACCCATGTTAAAACGGTCGACCTCGATTGACCGAATGTCTTGCCCGTCGCAGTGCAGAAGAAAGCCAGACGCTCGTTCGAGTCGTGTCCGTCTTTTGGATGACTTTGGCAGGCAATATCGTTGAATGTAGTCGAGCGGACCGGATGCCAAAGGGGACGCTATGCGTGGTGAGAAGGACTGTAAAACTACCGTTACGAACAAACATCTACGAGCGATCGATACAGCCGTTGATTGAAGGCGCTTCAACACTGGATTCCGGCTTGGTTTCGTTGAATATTGTTCCCGACTCCATATGGTCGCGGGCCAAACAGGGTTTTGGCTGTCTTGGTCTTAGGAATTTTTCTTTCCAGGGGAATCTGTCCGCGATTTTGTGTGTGAGTGGCTACCGCCTGCTGTGGCGGTAGCCACTGGGCCTATATGTGGCTTTACGAGTAGGGCATACCATGATTTCTATCCTTTATGACATGTTCCATCCAAAAAATTACGGATAAATCCATTAAAGCCGACCGAATCCGCGGCCGTTAAACCAACGACACACTGCGATCGAAGCCGGGAATCGGATGCAAACCCGAGTCGATGGTGCATCACGACCAGTTCAGTTTCCCCATCCGACCGGACACGGACGATCTCTGAATGGGAAAGAACCCCACCCTAGTCGGCAAGACAACGGCGTAGGTGAGTGAACGCTTGTTGAGCATCTGGCGCTAGATCAATCGTGGTACGCAGGCATCACCACATCTTCAGACGTCGCGAACAGGTATAGACCATCGCTATCGGAAAACTCTTGCGGCTTCTCGGCGGGCTGGGATTGCTTGACGGCGGAATCGGTAAGCACCATTTGGGCAATACTGCCCTCGCAGGATTGCCTCTAGTTCTCAAAATCTTCCCCTTTCAGGACGGGAAGTCAACGGATGGAGTCGGATGCTCCAGAAACGAAAAAACCCGCAAACCTTACGGGACACGAGGTTTGCGGAAAATCTTGGAACTGTCTGGAACATCTGATGGTGGAGAGGAGGAGGATCCAACTCCTGACCTCCGCATCGTGAGCCCAACCTTAGAGCATTCGCGATCTCCAGCGTTTGCCAGTCTTAAGCCTGTGGCGCCAGCCGCAATTGCTCTTCCGACCTACGCCTCCAATAGTGGCGGTCACTTCACGTCTAAGTAAGTCAGTCTCATTAGCTTCGTCCCACAGTCTCAGAGCTGTGGCGCCAGTCGCACTTACTCTGGCGCCCTACGACACGTAGGGCGCCACAGTTAATGCGACGGCGCACACTAAAAATCAAAGACTTAAATGAGGCCGCGCCACAAGTGTCTTGTCGGGTGCGTCAGAGTTAGTGCGACTGGCCTACTTCCGCGCCAAAGTAGTAGCACATGGGTGCGACCCCGATTTATACACCCGTTCATCACCGGCTCAGACGCGCTCGGATGAGGCCCGGACCTCGAAACGAAATCACTCGGCAGCGACGCCAGAAAACGGGAAAATCTTCGAGGGTGGGCCGTGCGGCCCGTGGACTTGGCTGCGAACCGGCCTTGCCCCCGAACACGACTGGCCCCACCCGCGATACCTGCGTGGAGCCCTGCCATGAAACCGGACCGCATCTGCGCCGCCTGCGGCGCCTCCTTCACACCCTTCGTACACGTCCCGAATCAACGCTACTGCTCATCGCCGGCCTGCCAGCGCGCGCGGCGACGGGCCTGGCAGCACGAGCGCCTGCGAACCGATCCCGACTACCGGGCCAATCAGGCCAAGGCCCAGGCCACCTGGTGCGCCCAGCACGCCGACTACTGGCGCCACTACCGCGCGACGCATCCGTCATGTCGTGATCGCAATAGCGCGATGCAGCGCGAGCGCAACGCACGGCGAAGTGCTGGCCCCGTTGCAAAGATGGACGTGTCATCTCCCGGCCAGCCACTCACGTCAGGCTTCTATCTGCTGTGTGATGCACTCGAGGCTGGCATTGCAAAGATGAACGCGTGGACCGTGCACATCGCCGTCCTGTCTGCCCCTCACCGTTCGTCGGCGTGATTGCAAAGAGATGACGTGATTGATATCGGTCTCGCACCTGCTACGTTTGTTTCTATTCGCCCGCATCAGCCGCTTATGCGCCACACCGGCTGACGTCGACAGGAATCCGGTTGCCAGGTGGTACCCGGAGCGACGAAGCGAGGCATCTTCGCTGGCTGGAGCAGGATCGTGGACCTCGATTGCACAGGCGAATCCGTTGTCACGCCCAGCTCGACCGCACGTGCGGCCGAATATGTCCGGATGTCGACGGAGCACCAGCAATACTCGACGACAAATCAGCGCGACCGGATACGTGACTACGCTGCACACCGCGGCTTCGAGATTGTGCGCACTTACGCCGACGAAGGAAAAAGCGGCCTGCGCATCGACGGGCGCCAGGCATTGCAGGCGCTGATACGGGATGTTGAAAGCGGTGCGGCTGATTTTCAGGTGATCCTCGTCTACGACGTGAGTCGCTGGGGACGATTCCAGGACGCGGATGAGAGCGCGTACTACGAGTACATCTGCCGGCGTGCAGGCATCCACGTTGCCTACTGCGCCGAGCAGTTCGAGAACGACGGCTCGCCGGTTTCAACCATCGTCAAGGGCGTCAAGCGCGCCATGGCGGGTGAATACAGTCGTGAGCTGTCGGCGAAAGTGTTTGCCGGTCAGTGCAGGTTGATCGAGCTGGGTTTCCGGCAAGGGGGACCTGCAGGCTACGGCCTGCGCCGGATCCTGGTCGACCAGCATGGGCTCATGAAAAGTGAACTGCAGCGGGGCGAACACAAGTGCCTGCAGACGGACCGGGTCATCCTGATGCCGGGCCCGGAGAGCGAAGTCCGGACCGTCAACCTGATCTACCGCTGGTTCATCGACGAGTCGCTGAACGAGTATGAGATCGCTGCCCGTCTGAACGGCATGCGTATTCATACCTGCCTCGAACGGGACTGGACCCGGGCGACCATACGGGAGGTACTGACCAACGAGAAATACATCGGCAACAACATCTATAACCGGGTGTCGTTCAAGCTGAAGAAAGCGCGGATCGTCAATCCACCTGACATGTGGATCCGCAAGGAGGGTGCATTTGAGCCCGTCGTCCAGAGCGAAACGTTCTATACGGCGCAGGGCATCATGCGGGCGCGCGCCCGGCACTACTCCAGTGAGGATCTCATCGAGCGCCTGCGCAACCTCTATCGCAGTCGGGGTTTCCTGTCCGGCGTCGTGATCGATGAAACGGAGGGCATGCCGTCCGCCTCGGTCTACGCCTATCGCTTCGGCAGCCTGATCCGCGCGTATCAGACTGTCGGATTCACACCCGGTCGTGACTACCGTTATATCGAGACCAACCGGTTCCTCCGACAGTTGCATCCGGGGATTGTCGCCGAGACAGAGAGAAGGATCGCTGAGCTGGGTGGCACCATCGCACGCGACCCTGCAACCGACATGCTCACCGTGAACGATGAATTCACAGCCTGCATCGTCCTCTCGCGTTGCCAGTCGCATGACTCGGGCCACAATCACTGGAAGGTGCGGTTCGATACGAGCTTGTTGCCCGATATCACGGTCGCTGTCCGTCTCGACCACAACAACGAAACCACGCTCGACTACTACCTGCTGCCGCGACTGGATTTCGGCCAGCCGCGTATCCATCTGGCTGACTGGAATCCAGTCGAGTTCGAGAGCTACCGCTTCGACACGCTCGACTATCTGTACGGGATGGCGCAGCGTGCGCGGCTGAGGAGAGCCGCATGAACCAGTCCGGGCAGCCGGCCAAGCTCAGGATGATCCCGATCGACCAGATCGAGGTGATCAACCCGAGAGAGCGGAACAACCGTGTCTTCGAGGAAATCGTCGGCAACATCAAGGCCATCGGACTGAAGAAGCCGATCGTCGTCACGCCGCGGGCAACCGCGAGTGGCATCGAACGCTACCTTCTCGTTTGCGGAGAAGGTCGGCTGAAGGCATTCCGCGCCCTCGGTGAAACGACCATTCCGGCACTCGTTGTCAGCGTAAGCGATGAGGACGCATTCATCATGAGCCTCACGGAAAACATTGCGCGCCGGCAGTGCCGACCACTTGAGCTGCTTGCCGGAATCCGTGACCTGCAGGAACGTGGCTATGCTCCGAGAGCCATCGCAGAGAAGACGGGTCTCACGATGCAGTACGTGCAGGGCATCCTCACGCTGCTGCATCACGGCGAGGAGCGGCTTGTCATTGCAGTGGAGAAAGGGCAGATCCCGCTGAACGCTGCACTGTCGATTGTCGGTGCTGGTGACAGCGACGAAGCCATCCAGACTGCGCTGCAGGAGGCGTATGAATCCGGCAGGTTACGGGGCCAGCAGCTGTTAGACGCCCGGCGGATCATCGAGCGCCGGAAGACGCTCGGGCGTTCGTCCGCCCGGAACATGCCGCGCAAGGTAACGGACGTCACGTCATCGAGCCTGGTACGAACGTATCAGCGTGAGGTGGAGCGCCAGAAGACCATGGTCAGGAAGGCCGAGTTCACCCAGCAACGGCTGCTGTTCGTGGTCGGAGCGCTCCGGCAACTGTTCGCCAATGAGAATTTCGTCAATCTGCTACGCGCGGAGGGACTGGCGACGTTGCCGAAGTATCTGGCAGAGCGGGTATGGCCTGGCGGGAGTTCAGCATGAGCACCGTCGCGCTTGGATTTGTTCCCGAACCGCTTACGGTTCCGGTCGCGAATATCCTGCCATCGAGACGTTTATCGTCCGGCGTGACAGCTACACGCAAGTTCAGGCAGATCAGGAGCTCGATCGAGGAGGTGGGAATGATTGAGCCACTGTCGGTCATGCCTGCCGACTCCACGTCAGGTCAGCATGTGCTGCTCGATGGTCATCTGCGACTCACCGTGCTTCAGGATCTCCGGTTCGAAACCGCTGCCTGTCTGGTCGCGACTGACGACGAGAGCTATACCTTTAACAACAGGGTGAACCGGCTCTCGACGATCCAGGAGCATCACATGATCCGGCGCGCTGTCGAGCGGGGCGTCTCACCGGAACGGCTGGCAAAGGCGCTTGCCGTTGACGTGACCCAGATCCTCAAGCGGTTGACGTTGCTCAACGGCATCTGCGCGGAGGCCGCCGACCTGCTGAAGGACAGGCAGTTTTCACCGGAACTGGTCCGTGCGCTTCGCAAGATGAAACCGACACGGCAGGTCGAATGCGTAGAGTTGATGACTGCGGCGAACAACCTGTCCGTGCCGTATGCCGAAGCGCTGCTCGTTGCGACACCTGCCTCCCGGCTGGTCGACGGGAAGAAACCCCGGAAGCTGACGGGTGTGGGTCCCGAGCAGATGGCGAAAATGGAGCGCGAGATGAGTAATCTGCAAGGACAATACAAGCTGGTAGAGCAGACGTATGGGCAGGACGTGCTCAATCTTGTGCTCGCAAAGGGTTATCTCGCGAGGCTGATCGAAAACGAATCGGTGCAACAGTACCTGAAAGCACAACAGCCAGACCTGCTCGTTGAACTCCAGGCCATCGTAGACACAGTCGCCCTGGATCAGCCTGCGCTTGAAGCGTCATCTTAGAGATTTTCGTCGGCCGGGCCACCGGCTGGTGTCGACGTAGCGCTCCGTGGTCTGCGGCATGCCTGCTGCCGCGATCGTGAGCTCCAGATCCGCCAGCTGGTTGGGCGCTTCCGGCGAAAAAACGACACGCAGTCGTGCGGCGCTCACGAACGCGACGCGCGGCGACTGGCGAGCGACTGCCGCACAGCGTCGGGGTCAAGTGCCCGCGTCGGGTGGGCCTTGAGCGCGGCGGCCGCTGGCACGACTGATTCGCGTAGCCACGATTCGACCGCCCGGTCACGCGCGGCTAGCGCGCGCAGCGCGTCGCGGATCACTTCGGAGTCGGTTGCATACTCGCCGTTGGCGACTTTCGATCGCACAAACTCGGCCATTTCGTTGGGCAACGTGATGCTGAGTTGCTGGGTCGTCCGCATGGGCGGCGACAATCATTTTGTCCGGTATAGCGGCGAAGGTTCTGGCCGGTGGTGAGGAGTCGGAGGCGGCGTAGCCGCCGGAGACGACGAATCACCGGCGGCGCCGAGTGGGCCGGGTCTTAGGATGGCTGATCAAGTGAAGACGCGATCAGCCCATGATGACCGACCAGCAGGTTCGCCTCTATATGTCTAAACGCAAACACCACTCTCAGGAAGTCGCCGCGGCCAAGGCCGGTATCAGCGTGCGTAGCGCGCGGCGCATCGAACACGACGCCCGGCTGCCGTCGCAGAAACCTCGTCGCTACTGGCGCTCGCGTCCCGATCCGCTTGCCGATGTCTGGGACACGGAGATCGTACCGTTGCTCATGAACGCGCCTCGATTGCAGGCGATCACCATCCTGCGCAAGCTGCAGGACGATCATCCGGATCAATATCCAGATGGCGTGCGCAGGACGCTCGAGCGGCGCGTCAGCCACTGGCGGGCGATGGCCGGTCCGCCGAAGGAAGTGTTCTTCCCTCAACTGCACGAACCCGGCGCACGGGGGCTGTCGGACTTCACCGATATGGCTGATCTGCGCATCACGGTCGCGGGCGTACGGTTCGATCACCGGCTGTATCACTTCGTCCTGGCTTTCTCGCGCTGGGAATACGCCAATGTCGTCGAAGGCGGTGAGAGTTTCGAGGCGCTTTCCGTGGGTTTGCAGAATGCGCTCTGGCAAGCAGGTGGCTGCCCGCGCGAACATCGCACCGACAGCCTGTCAGCTGCCTTCAAGAACCTGCAGGACGAAGCAGACTTCACAGTGCGCTACGCGGCATTGCTCGAACACTACGGCATGAGCGGTACGCGTAACAACCGCGGCCAGGGCCACGAGAACGGTAGTGTGGAATCGTCACATCGTTATCTGAAGGAAGCGGTCGACCAGGCGCTGATGCTACGCGGCCATCGGGATTTCAACGATCGCGCGGCGTACGACGAATTCCTGCGTGAAGTCGTCATGCGCCGCAACCGGCGTAATGCGGCGGCGTTTCGCATCGAGCGTGAACAGCTCATCGATCTGCCGCTGCGTCGTACCACTGACTTCGTCGAGGAAGAAGCGCGCGTCACACGCTGCAGCACCTTTACCATACGCGGCATCCTGTATAGCGCGCCGTCACGGCTGATTGGCCATCGTCTGAAGGTGAGAGTCTACGGGGACCGGCTTGACTGTTACCTGTCCGGTGCAATGGTACACAGCACGCCGAGGGGTTCTCACGCAGCCAGCAGCTCTCGTCGCGCCATCAACTACCGGCACTTCATCGAAGCACTCAAGCGTAAGCCCGGGGCCTTCAAGGGACTGGCGTTTCGCGACGACCTGTTTCCACGTGAGGCCTATCGCGGAACCTGGGAGCAGCTCGAAGCCCGGATGACGCAACGCGATGCCTGCCGGACCATGGTCGGACTGCTTGAGCTGGCTGCGCTCGATGGAGTCGAGGCGGTGCTCGCCGGGCGACTCGCAGGGCTGCTGGTTGACGGTGCGTTGCCGGACCTGCCGGCGCTGCGTGAGGAGTTCGCGCCGCGCCATGCCGATTGCCCCGCTGTCAGCGTCGTGATGCCGCCGGCCAGTAGCTACGACACCCTGCTGGTTGAGGAGGTATCGGTATGAGCACACCCATCGTCTACGACACGGGTAGTCTCGCCCTGATGCTCAACGAGCTGCGCCTGCCGACCATTGCTCGTCTCTGGCCCGAATTCGTACAGCGTGCCGACAGGGAGGGCTGGCAGGCGACCCGGCTGCTTGGCGCACTGCTTGAACACGAACTCGCCGAGCGGGCTAAACGAAGAACCGAGCGTCACCGCAGCGAGTCCCGTCTGGATCCGACCAAGACCCTCGCCACCTTCGACTTCAGTCTGGTGCCCATGGTCTCGAACGCTCACGTCACGGCGCTGGCCAGCGGCGACGCCTGGCTGGAGAAAGGCGCCACGGTGCTGATCTTCGGCCCGCCGGGCGGTGGCAAGAGTCATCTGGGGTGCGCCATCGGCCACGCGCTGATCGACGCCGGCTATCGCGTACTGTTCACGCGCACCAGCGAGCTTGTGCAGAAACTGCAGGCAGCGCGGCAGAACCTGCAACTGCCTTCCGCGTTGTCCAAGCTCGACCGCTTCGACCTGATCATCCTCGACGATCTGTCTTATGCACGCAAGGATCAGGCTGAAACCAGTGTGCTGTTCGAGCTGATCGCCGAACGCTACGAGCGCCGCAGCATTCTCATCACCGCCAACCAGCCATTCTCCGGCTGGGACAACGTGTTCCCTGATCCCGGCATGACCGTCGCCGCAATTGACCGGCTCGTTCATCACTCGACGATCTTCGAAATGAACGTCGAAAGCTACCGGCGCCGCACGGCCAGCGACAAACAGGCCAGGCGGCGCCGACAATCAATCCGCGACAATCACGAAGAAGGAGCGACGCCCATGGCGCAATAACCAACGACAAACATCCCGGCCGACCGGCCAGAATGATTGCCGGTAAACCGGTCAAACTGCTTGACGCTATCTATCCGCATGACGGGATTCCTCCACGAGTAGGATTAGATCCTATTTCATTCTGAAAGCAGTGTCAGCCCAAGAGTGCCCTCAGGGAACAGATTTTTACGCACGCGTTTCTATTGCTAAACCCAGGCGCGTCGTAATGAAACGCGAGTCACCGGCTTCTGGACGCCGTCTCATCGAAAGCAGTCCTTCGAGGATGTTGACCGCATGCATGACACGCACGCGGGGCGTGCCTGAGGAACACGCATACGTCATGTTGTGCCAGACGCGTGCAAACATGGCCTGTTCACGAGTGAGCGGATACAGTGCCAGTCTGGGGTCGTGTTTCATTGCTTCCGCTTTTGTGCAGCTTTTTGACACGCATTTTCCTATCCGCATTTTGCAGCGGCTATTTGTTGACCGGGGAACTTTGGCCGCCTATAGTAGGTGCCTGCTTCAGCAAGCCCGTCACGTTTTTCGACGGCACTGTTATCAAGGGGTCAGGGGTGTAGGTCTGGGCGGTGTCCCGCTACATTTTCTGTTCCCCAACTCATCTAGGGGGTCCGCCATATGGTGGGCCCCTTGCGTTTCTGCCCTCCGTCGCGTCTCCCTCGTAACCGGTCGCTGCCGCCTGCGTTTCTCGCCCGCCAGCCGCTGCCCGTTGTCGCCCCGTTTAAAAATCGCCACATCTGATAACCCAATGCTCGCAAGCAAGCCTCTTTCAGACAACCTGTGTCGTACCGAGGCGGGCCGAACAGCGCCACAACTCCTTGTCTGAGACGATTCGTTCGATTGCTCTTAGCTCAATCGAGGTTCTGGTTTGAGTTAGCGGTCGGTTTAGGTAGCAACTCAGCCTGTCTCGGCAAAATGTAAACCCCTTGCAACAGATACTCAATGACGTCGAACGCCGCACTGAGTTGGAACTGGGCGTGCAGTTTCATTTCATGGGCAGCAGCGTTTCCCATGAGTCTCAGATGCTGAAGTATCGTGGCGCCAGATGACGTTATCAAACCCGCTTCTGCAAGCCCGTCTATCTTGATTTTCAAATTCCGCCCAGTGATACCCTTGTCCTTGCAAACCGCCTCCACAATTGCACGTACGCCAAATCCCGCCATGACAAGAAGTTCCGCGCATAGCGCGTTATGCGCCTCCTCGTAGATACCGTAGACGTTCTCGGGCAATTGCTGGGCTCCTTCCATCACGGAGCGCCCAACAATACGATTTGGGAACAGCCGTCTTTCTACCGGAGGATTCTCTTCGCCATACATGACATCTGCCGAGCAAAGTGATTCCTCGCAAAAGGAAATCGACAGGCATCCTCGGCACTGGATGATTTGATAGTCAATCCAGTTATCTGCCTCGCCATCTCCATATTCCCAATGCACGTGAGTTTGCGCCAGAACCTTGTGTCGCGTTTGTCTGTTGCACTGGTCGCAGGCCGCAGTCAAATGCTTGTTTTCCGGGATACTGGACTCTACGTTTAGCGGCTCATCCATGCCTCGCTCCGTAACCAAGATTGGTGGATACCTTTATCTCACGTGGACAACATCGATTGTAGAGGATCACGAAATATTTGATATCGATCGTCCTCGAAACATATGCCCCCTCATCAATGACCTTGTCCTTGGTGTATTCGAGGTAAAACTCGCTCGTATCAAATGACCCGCGGCATCTGACGCAACTCTTAGCAGGTCCTACGCCTGGGCGGCGGATCGGAACCTCCTCACGTTCCATCATCTCATCGTTGCGACCTTCCAGATAAGTTTGTTAGCAGTAGCATTCGAGCCCACGTGCATCGCGCAATTTCGATCTCGGGAAGTTCCGTGTTGAAATGTGCGTGCTCCCATTTTTGGTGGTGCTGAATACCCACTCCTTGAACCGAATGGAGCAAGCAATGCACTTGTATTCATCTTCCGATGCCGTATCCATCATAGCTTCGAGGAAACCTTTTTTATGGGTCTGCTAAAAGTCGAACCGACTGCGTGACTCGTGATCCAGAAACGCCTGACGCTGTCCTCCTATAGTGCCCCCATTCGTGTCCTGCAGTAACGTCGACCCGGGCTATCAAGGTCGTGCGCGTCGGAGATAGCAACGAAAGCTATTCGTCTTCAAACATAGAAACTGTCGAGCCTCCGCGCTCGGGAAGCAGAATTAAAGGACTCAGTCTCAATGTCCGGGCAATCCCCGAGGGTCATCTGTTCGGCAACAGGGGAAAGCCGAGGCTACTTCAAAGAATAGTGAAGGCGTTACCTTTGGCTACGGATTTCGAGCGCTTGCGATAGGGGTCCATTTACGTTAAATTCAGCGTACGCCGTGGCACGGTCGGCGCGCTGCCCACCCCTTGGGCCTTTTGGCCGCAGCGAAGCGAAGCAACCGTCCTGTATTTTCCATCAAAACTGAAACCCTTTCCGGGCGTCAGGGATGGCGGGTGGGCGCCTCTGACGTAGCTCAATACGAGTAACGGAAAAGTGACTACCCTGACTTCCAGCAGTAGCAACGCGTACAACAACGTCGTGTTGCAGGCAAAACGTCTCAAGAAGCATCTCAAAATCCCACTCCATCTAGCCAGATATGTACTGGCCAAGGGACCCTATCATTGTGACGATTGGGACGACCTGGTATCGCGCCTGAATACGGGCAATCCAGGCGATCACGTGCGGCAGCTGTCTTCGCTACCGGGTTGCCATGTTGCAGTTGGTTATTTCACGCACAACATTGACCAGATAGCCCGTGCGATCAGCCAGCATTTGCTGACCAACACGAATCTTGCTGGCCTGTACGAAACCGTCAGAGCGGTCTTCCTGATGTCGGACAGATCAATGTCGCTTACAGATATGGTGCCATGCCTCCCGACGCTGGAATGGGAGTCGGCCAATCTCGGTGCCGATCCATACGCTGTGCTGTATGCGAGTGCATTTATCAATGGCGTACCTTTCCGGGTGGTTGCGACCCGGGTCTACTTGCCGCGGTATTTCAATTTTGGAGCCGAAGTGCAATGCGGCTCGGAATGTGCCGAACCCTGGGGTGAAAAAATCAAGATCATGTGGTCGAAGCCGAACGCTTGGTACGATGCAGCGCGCACGTACCTCACCGCGCCGGAAGACGATTTTGACGTTGAGCTAGTACTGCCCAACGAGGTACTCAACGATAAGATGAAAGAGCATTCACAATGGTTCGATAGGGCGATGAGCCTGATGCATAGTCGAGGCGAGTACCGGGACGATGACGACGACCAATTGATTCCGTATTGGGGACCGGGAGGAACCTATGCGATGTTTGGCTTTCCGTCGAACCTCTGTGACGTCAATGGTCGCCCTGCGTTTGAAATGTCAGTGGCACGCTCGGCTTATTGGGGAAGCGAACTAATCGCCGTTGGCGACCATCCCATTTGCTTTGACTGGTGCAAGACGTTTCCCAAGCTCAGTGGTAGCGAATACGCTGAATACGCTGAACATATACGCACCAGTGTCTTCACTCACCCCGAAACCGATCTCAACGCGTTGTGTCCGCGGCACTCTTCATGCCTATTCTTCCTCCGTCCGGCAACAGCCTTCGATATTCGCCAGGCGATGGCAGTTGAATTGCGCGCCGATGCAAAAGAGGAGGTCTTTGTACTCAAAAGCGATCACCCGCGAGTAGCCGAGGCGGTGCTTGGTAGCGTCGCCGAAAAACGTATAACGGTCGACAGAACGCCTTCCACTGGCGTGCGTCATGTACTTGAACTGGATGTTTCCGAGCATCCTGAGTTGTCGAGTTTAAGCCTCACGTTGGAAGTCAATGAAGGAAACAAAGCAGAGCACGCGTGGAACATGGTGTCGATGTCCATCGTGATGAAGGAGCATACAAGCAGGACCCTTTACCTCCTTCTTCACCCCGCATTGTTTTCTCTGATGCATGCCGTAGGCAAGAAAGTCCTGGTAGACGCAGTTAGCTATGGACTTGTTATTCGACGACCAGCGGGTCTCGCCAGTTCGCTTGAGCGCCTACCGAAGTGGACAGATAAAGCGCCTCCTTCGTCGCCCGAGACAGTAAACATGTTTGATCGGGCAACGCGTCCCGATCCTTCCTTGTCATTGTTTGACCTGTTCCGACGTATGCGCCGGACCATATACGAGCGCGATAATTACTAAATCCGGAGGACGATATGGCAACCAAAGATAACGATGCAGAGCAAAAATGCCTAAGGGAAATTGCTAAGTCCGCGACGAATCCTTATTGTTCATTCCGAGACGACCGAGAGCGCCGACTTGCCTTGATCTCCCGGGATGTGCGCATCGTACTGCTGCGCGCATTCTGGTTAATCGCAGTCGGTGTAGTAGCGTTCAGCGGTCAATCATCTCCGGCGGCGTCACTCTTGCGACGCTGATGCGACGATGAACGCCGTCTGTTCGATTGCAGAAGCGCTTGCCCCTGCAATCAGCGGGCCGCAATCTGCCAGATTTGTAGATTGCGGCCTCTCGAACTCAGACCACCGAGCTACCGGGCACCCCTCAGTTTTCGTGGGAACTGGTGCGACACCCCATGGTGTTTCAATACAGTTAAACGTATGGGTCTGACTCGGAGTACGAGGAGGCGATACGGGAGCTGATGGTCGATGTCGTTAGGCTGAGGTAGCTGATTGCTCAGCTGGGTGGGCTCTGCCACGCTGTCACCGACCCGGCCTGATTCGACTCGATAGCACTCGACTGTTCGAGTCTATATTCACGAACGATCGCGAAGGCGTGGAAGCAGAGCAGGACAACAGCTACGAGATTTACGGACACACAATACCGCAGGACGGTGCCTACCCGTGCCGCGGCATGATTCTGCGAGATCGCGTCGTTAGAAGCAATGGCCTGCTTGACCTGTATCAGTCAGAAGACGAACAGGAAGAAGCTGGCGTCAAATGAGCAAGGTTGATTGGATCACGACGGACGACTTGTCAGGGCGAGAACTCAAACTGGGTCGAGAAAGCCTCTGCGAACAGTTCGCGATTCTGCTGCACGCACGGACGCGTTTTCTCTCCGCGCTTGCGAATGGCAGTCACTACATCACACCATGTGTGTTCCACGCCGCTTTCAGTTGCCCAAGCGAGCATGGCTTTGACTGAGACCTTCCGCATGGCCCGTACCTCAATTTTCTCGGTCAAAGTCAACGAATCGTTCTTTTAGCCGGTCAACCGTACTTCGCCACTTCGTAGCAGTTGGTTTACACACAGTATTCTGGTTTCCGAAGAATCCGATCTCGTTGATCGCCTCTGCAACAGGAACGGTCTGAATCCATTTAACCGGGACGAAGTATTCGCACAGTTCGTCGTCGTCGAGATGTTCGCGGTGATAGTTTCCGAATTTGACGGCGTCAAGCACAGGCCGCTTGCTTCCGTCCTCGGCTACTACGGTAAACGAGCGGGCTGGTTCTGCGCGTCCAGTCACCCGCCCGACGCCGACAAAACCGCGCTTCGGGACCTTCACCCAGACGCGATCGCCAGGATTGAGCAATTGCAACGTCCGGCTATACCAGGCACCTCCGCCACCGCACATAAAGCCTAGCGCGATCGCGTCCGCCCAAGATCGCGATGTGCCTTCGCCGTACGAACAATAATATTCACCGTTCCACGGCTCCCTCATGGTGGATTCTGGCTTCGACGCCACTGCCGCCGCTTGGGCAGTGATGGGATCCATCAGCCACGAGCGACTCAGCAATTGGCCGTCACCCCACGAAAAGACCTGAAAGCAAAGCACATTGATCGGAATACCTTGTGCGGCAAGATATTCCACTATCCGCTCCGTGCTCGGATCGAGCGAGGCCGCGACAATAACAATCTGGTGCCCTTGATTGAGCTCCTCTTCGTCTAACGGCACACCGAAGCGATGTTGGAAATCTTCCGCGAGACTGCGCCCACTCGAAAAGCGTCCATAGATCGCAGTTATCTCTTCGCTTCTCAATGATTCGACCCATGCCGCGTAGTCGAGTGCCTGTGCAACAACATCGCGAGGCGTTCGATCGCGCTTAAGCTCGATCAACACCAGCGACGCATCCGGTGCGATAGCAAGTAGATCGATCCGGCCCGAGTACCCCGTATATTCCTGGCGTCCGATTAGCATCCACTCTCCCGAAAGCATCTCGGGAGCTGCCACGATCATGTCCTCGAGTAACTGTTCGCCCTGAAGCAGCGATTCGTTGAGCTGCTCAGGACGAGCGCCGATTTTCCATAGATCGGTCCGTATAGGCATATTTTTCCCAGAAGTTGGTCGTCGCAGCGCGGTTGATTAAGTTCGAAGGTACCATCGGTTGTACGGGATTACCCTATTGGCGTTGAAAAAGGGGAGCCATGACCGGTCGAAATAAGCAGCCATCCTCGCCGACCTGAGCCGCGTTCAGCTTCGCGCGCCACCGAATCCGAGCAAGAGCCTCACACCAAGATTCGGTAAAAAATATACGCCCCAATGGTTGCTGGCAATAATGACACAAAACCGATGCACAATGAGTGACTCGATAATCCCGTGTTCGGCGGAATTCCGGAGATAATGGGCGTCATCACGTAACACTGATTGCGTACGTTTAGATTATTTGCGATTATCAGATATTGTTGTAGTTACAAACCACGTTTCAACTAATAATGTTTAACAATTCCGGGGTTAAAATGACTCGCATCGCCCGTCTTCTGTTAGCGCCCAGGTGAGTCATGGGCGCATCTCCGATAACGCTCCCTCCCTCTGGAAACCCGCTCGATGCGCTGTCCGGCGCATTCAAGAATTTTGACCAGCTGGTTTCTGCATTCAGTCAGTCGCAACGACAGCTGCAGGTGAGCTTTGCACCTGATGCGGGCCTTCCGACAAATGCCATGCTGCCTCACGAGCTCAACGGCAGCGAAGGCATCTGCGCACCGCTCGATTACACGCTCAGCTGTCTGTCGACAGATACACGCTTGCCACTGAAAACGATGATTGGCGTACCGGTTGCGTTCAACATCAGTGATTTCACCGGCAGTCAGCGCACGATCTGCACGATCGTGACCGGCGCGCGCCAGCTCGCGTCCGATGGCGGCTTCGTCCTGAACGAGTACACCTGCGAAGACGGGCTGTCTATTCTCCGTCATCGCACCACTTGGCGAATATTCCGAAGTGCGTCCGTGATCGATATCACGCAGACGATTCTGAAAGAACACATCAACGGGAACAGCGTGCTGGCCAGCGCGTTTGCACTCGAAACCAGTGGATTGACGGCAACGTATCCAGTGCGCGAGTTTACGATGCAGGCAGGCGAAAGCGACGCGGCATTCCTCACCAGGCTGTGGCGTCGTGAAGGCATATGCTGGTACTTCTCGCATGCGCTTAACGATAACTGGCCTGTTCACACGCTTCGTCTGGTCGACAGTGCGCACGTATGGCGAGACAACCCGGCCGGCACCGTGCGCTATCACCGTGCTGATGCAACTGAGAAAGACGACACAATCACCGTCTGGCAGGCCCACCGAGCGCTCACACCCGGCGGGAAGATTGCCGCTGCGTTCGACTACAGAACGGGGCGCGCCGACGAAGTGAGCGAAACGAATGTTCAGGATCAGGGCAAGCACGGCAAGGCGCTCAGCAGCACGCTCACCGAATACCAGTACGACGCGCCACACATCGCCGACGACTCCAACCACTACCGGCAGATGAATCTGCGCCGCCAGCAGGCACGCGAACAGCAGGCCAAGCACTTTGTCGGGGAAAGCGTCGTGTGCGCGTTCAGCGGTGCCGCGGGGACCGTGTTCTCACTGACGGAACAGCCTGAAATCGACCAGCATCCGGAGGATCAACGTCGCTTTGTTCTGACCCGGGTCGAAACCAGCGCACGTAACCACCTGCTGACGGCATCGCCAGCCAGGACCGCGCTCACTCTGGATCAGGACAGTGCACCCTATCTGAATCGTTTCGAATGCGTGCGGGCCGATATTCCGGTCGTACCTGTGTGGGACCCCGCTTGCGTGCCCTCTGTTGGTCCCATGAGCGCGCTTGTAGTTGGCGCACCGGGACTTGAGATCGACGTTGACGAGCAGGGTCGCATTGCGATTCAGTTTCTGTTCGCGCGTGGTGACGACCATCCCAGGGCAGGCGCAACAGGTACGCCCCGTGATTCCGCGCGTGTGCGACTGGCGCTGCCATGGGCCGATCAGGGCGCCGGCACGGCTTTGACGCCGCGCGTCGGTAGCGAAGTGCTCGTGACGTTCCTGCAGAATGATCCTGACAAGCCCGTAGTAATCGCGAACCTGCACGGCGCGAACCGCAGACCGACCCAGTTTTCTGGGGCGGGCAACCTGCCGGGCAATGCCGCGCTCTACGGCATCCGCTCGAAGGAAGTGTCAGGAGCCGGCTACGGGGAACTGCTTTTCGACGACACAACGGCCCAGACGAAGACGAAACTATCGTCCGAATACGGCAAGACGCAGTTGAACCAAGGCTGGATTGGCCATCCTCGTGATGGGGGAAAGTCAGACAAGCGTGGAGAGGGTTTCGAACTACGCACGGATATGGCGGGTGCGATCCGCGCCGCACAGGGTCTGCTGATCTCCACCGACAACCGGGCCGGCGCGAAGGGCCAGGTGCTCGACCGGCAGGAGCTTGTGGGTCAGCTTGAGGCGGCCCTCGCCATAGCGAAGCAACTGGCAGAGCTGTCAGAGACCCACGAAGCGGACAGCACCGATACCGCTCCGCAGGAAAAACTTGTCGGCCAGTTGAAGCAGTGGGATAGCGACAAGCCAGGCGGCGCAGCCATCATCGCAGTCTCGGCGCCCGACGGTGTCGCCCTCTCCAGTCCGCGGAACGTCGTCGCATCCGCAGGCACGCACGTCGACGTCAACGCGGTTCAGGACGTAAACGTGACCACGGGGCGCAAGATCCTGCTGCGCGCGGCGCAGGGGCTATCCGCCTTTGCGAAGGCTGGCATGAAGCTGATCGCCGGTAGCGGTGATCTCGCAATACAGGCGCAGCAGGGCAAGACGGAGATCGGCGCGTCCGACCGGTTGCATCTCTATTCGCTCAAGGAGATGGTCATCGAGGCACCGAGCATTGTGCTGAAGGCCAACGGCGTGACCTACTCACTTGCCGATGGCAAGGTGCTCGCGTCGTCGAGTGGAGAACACAAGATCGAAACCTCCAGCTTCAGCTTCACCGGTGGCGGTGGCGGCAATCCCGATCTACCGCACATGCCCGCCTCTGCCATGAAGACCAACGAGCAGTTTGCGCTTGCCAACCGTGCCGGTAACGCCATCACGAAGGTGCCGCATCAGGTCACCGACGAAACAGGTGCTGTACGCGACGCGGGCCAGCTAGGTGCCGATGGTGCCAACCAGACCATCGTGCATGACACACAGATCCGGCCGCTGACGATCCGACCGACTCCTTGAATTCCTACCGCTGACTTCCGACATGTCCACTCCTGCCGCAGAAGCTACTCCGGTCCAGAAACAGGCCGTACGTCGTGTACCACTACAGTTCGACGAGAACGGTGATCCGATTTTCCACAGCGTGACCAGCCCTGAGTGTTTCAAGCCGCATGCACTTGGCGTCATGCCGCCAAGGCACGTCATTCCGGTTATCTTCGTGCCGGGCATCATGGGCACGAACCTTTGCGCCAACGGCACAGCGCAGAAGGCGGGCACGACGGCATGGGCGCCGCCCAATGGAGCGATGGCAGGTCTGGGTGAATGGCGTCGACGCAAGAAGCAGACACCGACCGAACGGCAACAGCAGCTGATGCCCGATCGCGTGATGGTGGATCCCAGCAAAAAGGTCGCGGTCCCGAAGAGTCTCTTTACGATCACTGACGAGGAGGCGCGACGTCGCGGCTGGGGCGAAATTCACTTTGACAGCTATGGCGGCATCCTCGCCGCGCTCGAGCTTGCACTCAACGATCAGTACATCGACGCAGGCACGGCCGGCGCAAAAGAAATGCCCGTCTGGACTACCGCGAAAACGCTGAAGGATGTGGATGGTAAGGACGTGCTGTCTGAGTGGAATCCCGAAAAGAGTGACGTCCCACCACTGAACGATACGGAGTTCAGGCGCCTGGCGGACTATTACTATCCGGTGTGGGCCTGCGGCTACAACTGGGTCGGCAGTAACGGAGATTCTGCTGATCTGCTCATCAAGCGCATCAACGAAGCGATCGACTGGTACAAGCGCGGCAAATACTGGATTTCAACCGACAAGGTCATCATCGTAACCCACTCGATGGGAGGGCTGGTCGGCCGCCGGGCGGCGCAAAAGGCCGAGAGCCAGATGCTCGGCGTGGTCCACGGCGTCCAGCCGGTCGGCGGTGCCCCGGTGGTATACCGGCGTATGCGCGCCGGCACTGAAACTGACGGGTTCTTTGACATCATGGGCGCGATCGTTGCGACGATTATCGGCTGGGATGCCGCTGACGTCACCTGCGTCATGGCGAATTCACCGGGCGTGCTTGAGTTGCTTCCGACAAAAAATTACCCCCCAAAGTGGCTGAGGTTCGAGCACGAGTCAAACGGCTCCAGCACCCCGGTTATGCCAGCGCTGCCGATCGGGGACCCTTATACTGAGATATACAACAAGCGGGTCAAGGATGTGTGGTGGGCAATGGTCGATGACGCCCTGATTGATCCCGCAGGACTGGTTGCAAAACAGCACGGAGTTGTCTTCGATGCGTATGGGGAGACGATATCCAACGTACGTGATTTTCATGACACGCTGGGTCTGTATAGCCATCCCAATACGTATGCCTACTATGGAGGCGATGACAAGCACGTCGCATTCAGCAACGTTCGATGGGTAACAAAGAATGCAGTGCCTGCAGGGGCGGATGGCGTATTGCCCACGCTTACGGCCGACTCCTTTACGAAGCTGGGGCAGACAACGCTTACTGTTTTGTCGCAGAAAGTCACCTTCTCTCCTGCCGGTCACGACAAGCCCGACTCGGACACCGATGCATCATCTGGAGACGGCACGGTTCCCAGCCCCTCGGGCGCACTGATCTCAGAGGGATCTGGAACCCAGAACGTCTTCCGGATGAAAGGCTTTGATCACCAGCATAGCTATGCGGATCGCGTTGTCCAGGAGAACGTGCTCTACTGCATCGCGAAGATCATTCAGGCTGCCACACCAGTGGAAGAGTTGCCTGCCTGCAAGGAGTGACGATGACTTTGATACGTTTCGCTGCGGCGCTCTGCGCCATTCTGTTTGTCCCGATCTGCTATGCAAAAGAGCCTGCCATGAGCGATACCAAAACCTACTGCGTTGGTCGTTTTCTGGTCGACGTACCTGCGGACGCGCAAATAAACGGTCAGGCGTACGAGTACGAATACGGACGCATCGACTCGTCGACGTCGGTGGAGAACGCGGAAAATTTCGCACAGGACATGACCAGGCACGAGGCGGATCTACGGGCCGGAAAACAGAAGAACAAATTCACACTCACAGGTGTCAAGAGTCCGACGCCGGACATCAGGGTATTCGAGCTTTCGCGGGAGCTCGTGACGGGGCCCTCCGTTGGCGTAGAGGCGTACAGGTGGGACGGTGGGCACGTGTTTTCCATTCAGCGTACTGGCCTCATTCCGGCCGAATATCAAAACATCATTTCCACCCTACAAACAGACCTGCTTCCAAATCTTCGGGCACGAGGTGCGGATGTAATTCCTTCGCGTCCTGGTTTCTGTCTCGAGAACGGATTTATCGCGAACGACGGCAAGACGGCTCAGTATGAGGACGCTGGCATCAGCTTCAAGTTCGCGCGTTGGCCGGGAGTTCTCGTCTCCGTGCGAACGATGACCGTGACAAAGCTCGGTGAGCCGACCCTGCTGCAGCGCGCCGACAGTGGATCGGTACCCGATGCCTTTGCGAACCTCGTCAACCACATCAAGACGGTGCGCCGTGGCACGCGTGAGATCAACGGTCGCCATGGTGAAGAGCTGCTTGAGACCGTCCCCACGGAAGGCGGTTACAGGCTTCATCAGTTTCGATGGGAAGCACAGGGCACTGAAATCAGCGAGCCGTTGAAGCCGACGCTGATCGTCGAGTTCGAGAGCGGAATGACCAGCGTCAATGGTGACCCAGTCCGGCCGAAACTGACCGATGATGAGGCGGTCGCAGTATTCGATGCTGTCGTAAACTCGCTGCGAATTCGTCCCACAGACAGTAGTGCTGCTAGCAACGACACGTCATCCCCAATCCAGCCGCTCGGTACCCTCGCACGGACCGGCTCAGTCTGCCCTCAAACGGGCTGGTGGACATGCCCTGAGGCCGGTAGCCACGAAATCGCCGGCGGCGGCCGCCAGTATCTCGTAGCCGATAGCGTGATGCCTGTCGCCCAGGTCGCGGGCAGTCCTGGTTTTATGGGAAAACTGCTTGGCAAGGAACAGTGGCATACCGTCAATACGACGTGGCAGCTGGTCGCGTATGCACAGCAGACTACGCCGGAATCCGCCTCGCCTGCACCCGAGTCCGGACCGCAGGGCGATCCCTCTTGACCGGCACGCCATGTCTGATATTGTGATTCTGCCAGGGGCGTTCATCTGGTTCATTGTCTTCGGACTGGCCACGTGCCTGATTGCCTCAGTCCTGTTGATTCTCGCCCTGTACGGTCTGGCAAGACGGTCGTCGGAGCGCCGACGGGCAGTCGCCATCACAACCCCCTTGCTGCCACGTACCTGGTGGGTGGGCTTCGTGCTATTTCTCGCGAATGTGATGCTGACACTACTCAGTGCGACAAGTAATGGAGGCAGTCAGAGCAATGGCCTTCCGGACACCGCGGCACTTGTGTGGATACCCCTTAACGCTGCCGTATGGGTTTTCTGCTTGATGCGCTCACTAAGAAATCCGACGCGGTGGTAAATCGTCTTGCATGCGCAGAAGTAACGAAAGCGAACGGAGCTGATTCATGAAGAACGTCATTCGCGTCGGCGACCCCACGAGCCACGGTGGATCAGTCCTGACTGGCGCTGAAAAATTCGAGGTCGACGGCCGCGCTGTGGCACGAGTGGGTGACACATGTATTTGCCCCATTGAAGGCCACCAGGTCTGCTTCATTGCCGAGGGCGATTCAAATTTCATGGTCGAGGGGCGGGCCGTCGCCTTCGACGGACACAAGACCACTTGCGGTGCAACATTGCATTCAACGGCAGCGAACTTCGGCGGAGCGGAATAACTGCTACACCTTACCAGGTGGCTCGCAGCGAAGCAGTATTCTTCTGTATCAGAGCCTCAGGGACATGGGTATTCTACGGCGCAGCCAGCGCGCTTCAACGTCTGCGATTTGCCGCTTTGTGACTTAGTCAGCGCCGCGCGGACTGAAGGTCCGCGGAAACACCACCAGCGAAAGCCGGTCAATCAGTCTATATCCTTTCGCGGGACGATTGGATTCCCCGTCGGCGTAACCCACTTCCTCCAAAAAGCGGCCTGCCAGCATCCGCGTACGAAAACCGCTTTTATCCACCGGACGCCCCAGGACCACCTCGTACATCCGCTGCAACTGCGGCAGCGTAAATGGCTCCGGCAATAGAAACGCGGGTAATGACGTGTACTCGACCTTGCCTCTCAACCGTTCGACTGCGGATTGAAGGATGTCATCGTGGTCGAACGCAAGGCCCCGTGGATGCAGCACTTCGTCAACCTTGAACCAGGCCACGTCCGCAGCATTGGCCCCCTTGACGAGAGACACATCCTGTCCGGGAATCAACGTGAAATAGACGTGAGTAGCCGACCATCCACGCGGGTCACGTGTGCTACTTCCCCAGCTACCCAGTTGCTCGAGGTAAGGGCTGGCAACGCCGGTCTTGTCTTCAAGCTTTCGCCGCGCGCAATCCTCCAGGCTTGAATCCGCCTCGACATCGACAAAGCCACCGGGTAACGCCCAACGGCCAGGAAAGGGCTCATCGCCGTCGCCCCGTCGTTGCACGAGCAACACCTGCAACGCGTCATCGAGCACCGTGAAAATCACCACATCGACCGTCGTGTACGGCAGCGCGAGTTTCCGGCTGCGGCTTGCATTGCGATTGGAAGAAGCTGAACGGGTTGTCATGGAGGACCAATAAATCTTGACGTTCCGCATTGTAAGTTGTATTGTGCAACTCATACAAGTTGTACTGTACAACCTCAAAGGAGATCACCATGCTCGGTATGCGTTTCATCAAGTCCCAGCCTACGGTTCACCTGATGCAGTTCCGCGCCGGCAAGGTCATGCGCGAAGGATCGGGGCTGTCGTTCTTCTACTACGCTCCCACCACAACGCTGGTGGCGGTGCCGGTTGCCAGTCAGGACCGTCCTTTCATCCTTGAGCTTGTCACTGCCGATTTTCAGAGCGTGACCGTGCAGGGGCAGGTGACCTATCGCATCAGCGACCCGCGCCGTACGGCTGCGATGATGGATTTCTCGCTGGCAAAGGATGGGCACTCCTACATCTCGGAGGACCCGAAGCGTTTGGGTGACCGGGTCGCGATGCAGGTCGAGGTGATCGTGCAGCAGGCAGTGCAGGCACTGGAGCTAAAGCAGGCGTTGCGCTCGTCGGCGATGATTGCCCGCACCGTACAGTCGGATCTGTCTGCTCAACCCGAAATCGAGGCGCTCGGGCTGGAGGTTCTGGGCGTATCGGTCATGGCGGTCAAGCCCACACCCGACATTGCACGCGCGCTGGAAGCCGAAGCTCGCGAGTCCAATCTCAAGGCCGCTGACGACGCGGTCTATCTGCGCCGGATGTCGGCCGTCGAGAACGAGCGCGCCATCCGCCAGAATGAACTGGACACTGATATCGCCGTCGAGCAGAAGAAGCGGCAGATCCGCGAAACGCAGATGGAGGCCAAGGCGACCCTGATGCGCAAGGAAAACGAACTGCGCAACGAGCAGATGGCTTCCGATATCGCGCTTGAGGAGAAGCGCAAGGCGTTTGTCACCGGACAGGCTCACAACAGCGGCACGCTGGCCGATGCTGAGGCACACAGGGTAGCCGTGCTGATGCAGGCGCTGGAGAAGGCCGATCCGCGCATCGTCAACGCGCTGGCTGCGGCCGGTATGCAACCCGGACAGCTGATCGCCCAGGCATTCGGTGGCATCGCAGAACGGGCCGAGCGCATTGGTCAACTGAACGTATCCCCTGAGCTGCTGCAAGGGCTGATGGGTGCCGGCGTCGGGGCGGCATCATGAATGCCGGTGACCGGAAAGTTGTGCTGGTCACACGCCGTACGCGGCTTGAGGAGCTGATCGCGCGCCACCACACGCTGGCGCAGGCAAGGTTCTACATCGAGCACCTCGGGGCGGATTTCTCGGATTACCTCGCCGAGAATGCTGCGTACGCACAGAGTCTGCAGATTACCGTCAGTGCGTTGGAGACGTGGGGCCGCTACCAGGTGGTTGACCGTGCGTATCTGCCGAACTTCATATTCGCGCCCGACGATATCGTCGTCGCGCTTGGGCAGGATGGGCTGGTCGCGAACTCAATGAAATACCTCGATGGGCAGCCGCTGATCGGTCTCAACCCGGAGCCTCGTCGTTGGGACGGCGTCCTGTTGCCCTTTGAGCCGAAGGATCTGGGCGCCGTACTCGCAGATGTCGTGGCGAATCGTCGGTCCATCAGGTCGGTGACGATGGCAGAGGCCCGTTTGTCAGACGGGCAGGTACTGCGTGCCGTGAATGACTTGTTCATTGGACCGCGCACCCATTCCTCTGCGCTGTATGAGATCGAACTGGGCGAGCGGCGTGAATCGCAGTCGTCGTCCGGCATCATCGTTTCTACCGGGCTCGGATCGACGGCGTGGCTGAAGAGCATCGTCACGGGTTCACTGGGTGTCGCCGAGGCGCTGCACATCCCGGGCGAGCGGGTCGAGTATCAGCCACAACCGTGGGACAGTCCAAAACTGACCTTTGCAGTGCGCGAACCGTTCCCGAGTCGGGCCTCGAAGACTGAACTGGTATTCGGCTCCGTGAGCGCCGGACAACCACTTCGACTGCGTTCGAGGATGCCCGAGAACGGTGTGATCTTCTCCGATGGAATGGAGGCCGACTATCTGCGGTTCACAGCGGGGATGGAAGCAACGATCACGATCGCGGCTGCACGAGGGTGCCTGGCCGTGTAGCCGGTCCGGTCGGCACATCGCGATCCGGATCGATGTCCGACGAAGACCTCGACGGATCAACGTGACCGCCAAGGCAAACACCGGATTCTAGAAGCAGCAAGCTTCTGTGTACGGCTGATCCAGATAGCAGGGTGATTGCTACGCGCGAATACGAAGCCGACCGAAGACCCATCTCCGGATCGTAGCCATAACGCTTTCAGCTTCTCTCGCCGGGATAGGTGTCGGGTACCCCTGCTCTGGCTCGCAGCATACGAAGTTCCTGCTCGGCCGCCCTCTGGATCTCGTCGCGATTGAAATTCTTGAGATCTGGATCGGCACTGAACAGGAACTCGTGCCACACGCTTCGCGTATCCATATTGAAGACGGCGTAATCCAGCCATGTGCTGAATCCCTCAGGCGGCGGTGGCAAGCCGTCATCATCACTATCATTTTCTTCGCGACTCATTTGCATCTCCTGACACTTCGATATCCTTACCCGTAAAAACCTGGGACGCCCCGGCGCCAGTCAAGGGACGACGCTTCCGGCCGTGGGTGGCGGAACATTACCGTGTACTGCGTAGCGCAGGGCACGGGCATCATGCAGGGAGTGGTGTCGCCCTCCGCATTGCCGAAAATAAGACTCCAGCCGGACCTTGTCTGCCTGATCCCAGACGACCTGCCCTTCCCAGCCGTCGGGCACACCATCGAGAGCATCAACGAGCAGATCCCAGTCGCCGTTGTAATCCATGCAGAATGTCCCGCCCCCGAATTGCCGGAGCCAGTCATGGAGTGCGGCATGGAGGTCAGAGCGCGAAAACAGTCGCTCAGGATACTGACCGAGCTGCGGGAGTACCGCCTCCCGGACAAATGCACTGCACGCGCCCTAATCAAAGTCGTTGCGCTCCGCATAGAACTCGCGACCATCGTCGGCCACCAGTGCAATGCTGATCAGGTCGCAGTCTATGAAGTCCGTAAATTCGGTATCGACAAAAATCCGCATCGCCGTGATGTCCTGTTAAACGGTGAACCCCGGTTCATATCTCGACCAGCAGGCCAGGATTGAAGTCCGGGTTCAGCTGCTGCGGCGAATATCCGCGTGGATTGCAGAGCACGCGTGTGCCCTGCCCACCGGAAGCGTCGCCGGCCGGAACCACATAGTCAAAACTGGTATGCATGTGCCCGTGAATCCATAACGGAACGGCAGGCCCCATAAGATATTCAAGGTCAGACGCGTACGCCGGCGTCAACGAATCTCCCTCGTACTGTGCCTCGACAGAACCGGGAGACGGCGCGTGATGCGTGACGACCACGGTCTTGCCGTCGAATGGCTCACTCAACGCGTTGGCAAGCCACGCGCGCGACCGCTCGTGTCGCCGGACCGTGTCTGCCGGATACAGTTTTCTATACGTCGGCGTCGCCCGAATCAGGCGGAAATCGCTCATCGCGCTCTGTGCATCTCGCATGCAAACCACGGGCGAGACGTCGTCGCCGTAGAGCCTGAAATCCGTCCAGAGCGTACAACCCAGAAAACGGACATCACCAAGCACGAGGACGTCGTCCTCCAGAACGTGAATGTTGGTGCCGCGTGCGGACTCACGAAGCTTGTCCAGCGTGGAGTCGAAGTGCCCCCCGTAGAATTCGTGATTCCCGGCCACCAGGATGACGGGCTTGGCCGGATCAGCAACGAACGCCTGAGCCCATTCAACGCTACGATTCTTTATGTGGATATCACCCGCAAGCACGACGACGTCTGCACGGGTGACGGCCTCCGCATCAGCTACGATTGGCTCAAATTCATTGTGCAGATCGGACAGGACGAGCAGTTTCATGATTTCACGCTAAAGGGGTTGATTGCTGACCGGGGCGTCCCGCGCCAGATCACAGTGTTCTATAGCGGCAGATAACCCGTACATCACGTTCACTCCTTGCCCTCTGGTCTATCGGGATCTCGCAGCAAACCCCGCTCCAGTTGATTGAGTCGGCGCTCTACCGCTCGCGCGAGATCAACGAACCAGGGCTGACTCCCGATTTTGTCGAGCTCAGGAAAACGCAGGTAACCGTGTCTCACGCCTTTGGCAAACAGCAGTTCCGCCAGATCCTCCGGATACCGTGCGTCGAAGGATTGACCGGTCACCTGCACCTTGCCGGTCAGGCGTCGGGGATTGCCGTCATAGAGCAGATCGGCAATGAAGGGAGCCGCAGGTCGTTGCAGATCGATTGCCGGTTGGGCGTACTCGGACGAAACGTCCGTGGAGGTCATATCAGATTCAACACACCTGATGGTCCATGCAATGTTGGCGTTAAAATCGACGCCGCTTTCCGCGACGAGCTCGTAGATTCTCCCGGATTGCGTTACGCCGCGACGCGTCTCCCGATCAAATTTCACGATACAGGTGCTTACTCGCCCGCACCCGGTTCTCAGGTTGTGCCCAATGAAATGGCGAAAGCCCGTCTCTGTCTCCATCACTTGCCAGCGAGCCAGGAAAGCAACGGGTTCCGACTCAACCAGAGCAGCATGCCAGATTCCCATACGAACTCCTGATAGCAGGAACGGGTTAAGCCGCCCCCTCAAAAATTAATCTTTCACACGTGCAGGTATTACTCCGCGAGAGATGTCTACACCGGCTGGCCTGCGGATCCAGTACTGCCGTCCACCATCGACTGACGGCCCGGTTATGAGCCCGACACCGCTCTGTCTCGCCCACTCGGGGGCCTGGCGAGGAGAAACTCCTGCCGCTTTCGCCATCGTGAGCAGTGGTGCAAATTGCTCGGTGAACTTCAGCAGGTCATCAGCTTCGATGACCCGCGCTGCCCGGCGCCGCAGTTTTCCTGTTCGGGTCTTGACCAGACCTATGTTGACCAGGTGGTACATCACTTCCTGCTTGATGCCGAGCCGACGCGCTGCCTCAACGATAGATAGCGGCGAGCCCGATTCAACGGCAACCCGTATGGAAGCAGCCACATCGCACCGGTCAACGAAGATCTGCCGGAGCATCGGCATCTTGATCCGGGTCGGAACAAGGCGTACGTTGCCGTTCACGAGCCGGTCGAAGAACACCGCGGAAGCTTCAACGGGAACGTACAGACGCAGGGCATCGGCCACGCTAACTGGATCGTCGAGCGCTGGAGCATCCCGGGCACAGGCACCAACGATGCTGTCGAGCAGATGATCAATAGACCTCTTGTCGATCCGCGTCGAGGTGGAAGTAATCAAACCCGCCTTCGCCAGTGCCTCAATACGTCTGCTGGACATCCCGGCGTATCGCGCCGCGGTTTTCAGCGTGACAAGCGAACGCTGGGCTTTCTGAAGACTTTGTAGATCCGTGCGGCTGATGACGAACTTCTGCCGTCCTGCCCGGGTTCGTCTGACCGGTACGATGACGCCGGTCTGCGCGAGCACGGTGGCAATGGCAGGGTTTCGTGTCTTCTGCCGGCCACCCGGCTCCCAGCCTGCTCGCCCGGCAACACCTTTACGCTCCCAGAGCACCGACGACACGTTGCGCGACGAATCCGTGACGTATGCATCCAGCAGGTTCAACATCCAGCAACGCTCGGCCTCATCTAGCCGTTTCCTCAGCATGGTGAGCAAATGCGGGAAGACTTCCGGCAGCAGCGGGACGTTGCTCACACCGACCGGAGGAGCGCGAAGGCGATCGAGCAAATCGAAACAGGCCGGCCGATCAGCGATCAGTGACGCGCCCGTAGTCACCAGGAACTGTTCGATGTTTTCCGACTGACGCGACGCCTTCTTCAGTGGCTTTCCCTGAAGGCCGAACCGCGCGAGTGCTCCAATGAAACGTGCAAGGTTCCAGCGCTCCGCAACTGATAGCAAGTCGGTGTTCGAATCGGCTTGTTCGCCAATCAGCCTCAGGATTTCAGGCGAAAAATCATCAACTTTCACATTACACAGCGGTGCGCCACACGTACACAGCGCAAAGCGAACCTGTTTCCAGCGCAAGGTCCGCCGGCACGAGCAACATGTTGACGTAAGCCAGCTACGATGAGTCAAGCAGGCAGGCCAGCCGGCGTACCATTCCTCTCGCCAGTAACGATCTGCTACCGCGAGGCAATATGGGCACCAGCGCGCGATGCCGTGCGTCTTCGGCAAGGTCTTTTCAACGCACTCAAGCCAGTTAGGGTTGGACAGTCCATTGACATCGGCGACCCGAAGACGATAACCAAGGAAGCTTTCGTCTGAGCGCGCGCGTGGTCGCACAAGGAACTGCCCTGCGAACAGGGCAGTTCCCCTGGAACGCCAATCACCACATCGGATCGGCTCGTGAGTCATTGCAACGCTAGCTCAAACTGACTGGGCCTCTCCGTCTGGTGCCTGCGCCATGCCGCGTCGAACCTCTTGAGCTTGCGGGCGCGCTCTAACGCGATCTCGTCGACAAAAAAAGCCGACAAGCCAGGCGCCCCGGTTCGACGGTAAACCGGGAATTTTCCGGCAAATGCCTCCTTTAGAAGTTCCGTCGATATCGTTGATCTACTTCCGGCCATCGACAACAATGATCCGAACAGTGGGTATAGACGAGTAGCAGTTGCCGGGTACGGCCTTGACATGTCCCGCATCCGTTGACACAGATCGGCCAGGAGGTTCCGCGAAACAAAACGATACGCGCCGACTTCCACGGAGCAAAACATACCTGCGCGAACGAGGACGGAAAAAACGCTTCGATCTATATGAAGCTCTTTCATCACGGTCTCTCGGGTTGCGTGTGACGCATACCATCTACGGCACGCTTCCACCCACCGCAAAGGAAGATCGGTGCAACGTTTCTGCCCCGGAGGCACAACTCTCATACCTGGAAGGAACTCACTACGGGCGAGATGCCTCAGGCAGTCAGACGTGCATCCGATAAGCAATCTCGCATTCCTGAAACTCGTATAACCTTCCCGTCGTGCTTGATACGAATCTGCGGAGCTTCTCGTCGGCTTGACAAATTTTTTCCGACGACTATTCAGCAGCACCATTCGCAATTCAGCGAGAGGCAGACTGGACAAGCATGTCGGTCTATCCGTTTCATCCATCAGCATTCGGCGTAATCGCGTAAGCGCCGCGCAACGGTGCCTCGCAGCCTTGATTAGCCTCAGGAGCGTGCGAACCCCGTCCAGATCTGGTGCCACGGAATATTCGAATCGCTCAACAAGTTCGGCAAAGTCTGCTGTGCGTGGAATTCCGGACCGTAGAGATCGCCGGCCGCTTGTTCTGGCCACGACGGCGTCAAACAGCGCATCCAGCAGCAGGACGAATGGGAGCGTCTCGATAGCACTTCGCGCATCGTCCTCGACGATCGAGCGTTCGAAGCCCGACCACATTCGCTCGACATACCGTCGCTCGCCGGGCATCGGACACACCGCCCCTTCCCACATCTGTTCATCCGTCACCTCGGTGACGAAGTGTCTACCCGAATCGCTGTAGCCCCTCGTCATCACAGGTTCCGCGAGATCGTCTTTCAGGCGGATATAGTGAATAGTACAAATCTCGAACAGTTTGAGGCGCCACCGCGAACGAATATGCCGGGATTCGACCATGCACGCGGGGCAGTACCGGATGCGATTAACACGAGTGACTACGCTCCACCGAGGTAACGTAATGTCACTCCACAGTGGATAGCCATCAGGCTTGCTCCCGGCAGTGGCCACAAGTGTCTGACGAAGGTAATCGGCCTCCCTCAGCCTGGGACGGCGAATACCATTTGCTCGTGCGACACGGAAAAGATATGTCTCGACCCATTCGTCGGGAAGCATACGGGGACGACAGAGCGGTCGAACGGTTTCGAAGTGAAAATCCATGTCAGTGGTCCTCGGGTGCGAACGGCTCATCGTTTTTCACGAGAGGCATCTCATTGAATGTCTCGTGAAAAGGATTCCGGTTATCTGGCGCTCCTGAGTAAATCACGGTCCGGAATGCCTCTGCCAAAACCTTATCCGTCAATCCGGGATCAGGCTGCGCATATGCCAGCTCGACCGCTCGCGCAAGAAGCTTACAGATATCGCGCACGCGTCCATCGGTGGCGAAAGCAAACAACCTCGTGATCGTCGCCCCCGAAATATCGATAGCCGGAAGATCTCCCATGCAAATTTTGAAGTTCTTAAGAGCGCTACGGAATTCAAGTTCCGCGGATTCGTTTGCGACGGAAAACCGGTCGATCTGGATGACCTCCCGGAGCCTCCCTCGCAACTGATCATTGGTCGCGAGCAAGCGTTTGACTCGGGGTATACCTACAAACACATAAGAAATCTTCGAGTCGTCAATTACACACTTGAACCAGTCGGCAGCGGTGTGTAACGTTTTTTTGCCTGTACCGTCGACCAGATGGTTCGCCTCGTCCACGATCACGAGTCGAACTCTGCAAGTCCTCAGGAGACCGATAAATCGAGCGGTCAGCTGGGGCTCGGTACCTCTGAACCACAATAGATCTCCCAACATTTCCAAAGATTTCTGGGCAAGCGCTTTGCGGGTGGGCTTCGGACCGATACGCATGTAAAGCACCGGAACCTCGGTATATTCGTCGTGTTCGATCCTGGGATGCTGACGAGCATATCTTTTGACCAACGTCGACTTCCCGACTCCCGACTCACCCAGCAAAATTATGTGCTCCGGGTCTTCGTTGTCGCACTGATAATCGTAAAGGCGATCCAGTGCAGCCAGGATCCGCACTATGTGCGGGAATTTTATAAACGCTGTTCTAATATCCTTAGAAGATTCGGCTTTGGCATTATTCTTTTTCATGATCCACCTCAAGGTTGACGGATTCAATTTCGAAGTCGGAAAGTTCATCAGACTCTCGGGTGAATGAGCGGGGTGGCTGAGCAACCTGAGGTTCCGATGCAGTAGCTTGAGGACGGTTGGCCGATTTTGATGTCGTATGTGCCTGACGCGCGCCCCGCTTGCGCGTTGCCAGTTTCTTTGATTGCATCGCCTCGCTGGATTTCTCGCGAATCCACTCCTCGGCGTTTGCCCGCGTTCGTTGATGAGCATCAGAGGTTTCGTATTCGCGCTTTATAACCTTGGCTTGCTCGATCGTCAGATTGTTGAACTGTTCATCGACGTTATTGGCGCGAATGTATTTGCTTTCGATCGGATCCCACACCCAGATCAAGCCCGCGTTTTCGTAGGGAGCCTTGACCTGTACCCTCTGTCTTGCGGGCAGCATCCCGCGAAGGGCGAGTAGCTCGGGGGATACGTACCTGAACGTATTAAGGTTAATGCCATAGCGCTGCAACGCGCATTCGCCAAACTCGCCAAATTCGATGCTGAGGTCCTCCGCATTGCACTTCAACACAGGTGGAAACGCTGTTGCATCCTCCTTCCACACATCGATTGGTGCTCGCCCGGCAAGACCTTTATGTGGTCTGTGGTGATATACGGAAGTAATCCAGACGTGGACCATCTGGTTGAGCTGCTCGAACGTAATACAGGCCTCATCCTCCGATTTGAAGCCCACTCGTTGATGAACCTTGGCGAGGGTCGTACCTGGAAGTTTGTGAATGAAAGAGTAGTTGAACGTTCTGAGAAAGCGCTCGACAAAAGGTTTGTCGTTCGGATCACGCGAAGCGGCGTATTCGCATGTCACACCGAGATTCGTCAGTGCATCGACCACCGCAAGTGCATGAAATTCACGGCCGTTGTCCATGAGTAAACGCTCGGGCCAACCGTGACACGGCCATTCCAGAGACAGCTCTGGAAAACGCTCTCCCAGGTAATTTTTCGGCATCATCGCGTGTCGCAGTGCTTCGAATACGGCGTGGACGCCATGTCCAGCTGAACTGATACAGAACCCAAGCACGCATCGGGAACGTCGATCGAATACCACAGTGAAATACGGCCGATCGATCACCTGACCGTCGGAGTCGGTGTACATCACGTCCATCGGCGTGTGATCAATCTCAACAATCTCGAGGATTCTGCTTACCCTGCGCGAGCAGAGCTGGTCGGCGAACCGACGCTGCGCCTCCCGTTCGCCGTAGCGGGCAACCGTGCGCTCGTAAGCATGGATGCCTTCGATTCTCCTTTGAATAGTCCGGAGTGCCGGAACCTTGAGCCATTCGGACTCGATGCGAGTCGTATTTAGTCGCTGGATTTCTAGGAACACCGCGTTGTAGACGTCCTCAGCGGTTCCGCTTTTGCTGTTGAGAAACGCAGTTTCGATTTTCTCTTGCACAGCACTTTCAACCGCCGGATTGAGTCGTGACTGCCCCAGACCTCCTCGGTGCCAGCTCCCATCAAGCAGCCCGCGAACATCAAATCGTGCAAGAAGATATTTTCGACGCCAGCGATACACGGTCGTTTCGTGAGGCGGCCTCGCATCATCCAGATCTACGGCCACCTTGTGGATCGCCAGGCAAAGCGCAGACCGGGGCCCGTCGAACGCGCCGGTCCGGTCGAGCCTCACGAGATAGTTCACTCTTCGGCGTGTCTCGAAATCACCTTGTCTGGCTCGTGGCGTAGCAGCCTCCAGTGCTTCCTGAACGACATTGCGCTTCGGAGAACGTTGATACTGTTTGCTTTTAACTGTTCGAAGGTACCCTCGGACATACTCGTCCAGGAGATCCGCTTCGTCATGATTTGAGAACTCGCCCGTCGTAATGTTTTCCAGCTGGGCAATGTCATTTTGCACGCGGACGAGCCGGAATTTTCCGTCGCCGCGGAAGATGATCTGATCTTTGAAGAAGTTGGCCATGATAGAAACTCCTGTTAAGGAATAGAGACCGGCAAAACATCATCTGGATCACGTCTCATGATCCGGCGTAGCAGCTCGTCACATTGACGCTGTGCGTCTTCCCATTGCTGCAGGATCTCTGCCGTCGGGCACGTGCCGTTTTCCGGATCCCATAGAGTGGCGTCGATGTCAGCGCGATACCTTGTGCGAACCGGACGAGTCCGGAATAGAAGTTCGAGTTGTGGCTGGAGATTGTTTGCGACAAGGTCGGAGCGAAACACTATGTGCAAGGATTCGCTGAGTTGTCGAAGGTGCCGCATCGCAGCCCTGATCCGATCGGCAGCTTTTGAGCTTCGGGTGAACGCTCCGTCATCTTTAACCTCGAGGTACACCGTCTTATCTGCGGTCGCGATCTCGATGGCTACGTCAGGCGTATAACGCCACCGGTGTGTACCGTCTTTGTATTCAAATACCCGCGGCTGAGTTGCGATTGACTTGACAGACGGTGCTGTTTCAAGAAATCGCAACGTCATTTCTTCGATAAGACTTTCAAACTGGGCGGGTCTGGCTGCCTTCCGGCTCGGAAAGTATCCCCGCACTCCGCGGCCTGAAACCGTGACGATGTCACGCGGTCGGCGCCGGGTGGATTGACTGGCTGGGATTCGAGATTTTTTAGGCACGAGTTTTCTCCATCGCGTCTGCAGACAGACGCTCAATGTTGAGAAAACGCGCCCCCACTCGACAACAGTTAGTTGTCGAATTCGTACCGGAAAATGGGCGAGCAATCCCGAGGATTCAACCAAAAATGGTTGAATCCCGAGGGCGCGCAAATCGAGGGGCAGCAGCAGGGCTTGACGCTGAGGTCAGATCGGTAGAAAGTCGGCTTTGTCGAGAAGTCGAGTTGCTACTGTTTCTGAATTCAAGAGCGCTGCATGCCTTCGGGTGTGTCGCGCTTTTGCGTTTACATAAGACCTCCTTCGACATCCGGCTCCGCCCTAAAGGCGGACAGATTTCTATTGCGGGCTATCGCAGAGTGAACGCTTGCAATAGTCTCGAGATCCATTTCAGTTAGCCTCACATCCTCCATCAGCGCTGAAATCACCTGGTGTTTGCGCTCCGACAGTTCTTCGGGCACGCGCAGATATCGGCGCGAACGCCTCGAGGCGTCGACCAACTGGCGCAATCCATCTTCGTCCAGAGCGAGTGCTCGACTCAACGCCTCGAGAAAGGAACGGCCGTCGGGAGCCCTTCGGCCCGTTTCGACTGCGCTGACATATGCGTCATCTACGCCCATGCGAAGTGCGAGAGCAACCTGTGTCAGGCGAAGCTCCTTGCGTCGATTGCGTACGAAATTGCCCAGAGCTGTCACTTTCAAGTCAACAACAGTTGATGGATGGAAATTATCTCTGCCAGCATACTGCGCTCTACTCCTGAGTGGCAAATTGCGCAAAGAATGTCAAAATCCACATAAAAACATGGAAAACTCATAGTTCACGTCAAAAAAGATGCTCTTAAAAAATATTGTTTTACTTCGGTTTAAGTCCACTTTTCTAGAAAAGTGACATTTATGGCCAGAAATTAATGGATTCTGTCTTCGGCTCATTTGAGTTGCTATCATCACTCTATCTTCATGATTTTTTTTAATGATCAAGATCAAGATTGCCTGTCGGGGTGAAAACTGCAAGCTGTGTGCGCTCCACCGGAACAACGGCTAACGCTCCAGCCCTTGTCCTGTTTGCCGGCGCCACCGATCGGAACGGCTCTACCCATTCGAGCTTTGCCCTCAACCCACTGGATCGCGCTCGCCCGTCTTAAGCGCTTCCCGGATCACGAAGATCGCTTCATCGACCTGATGCTGCAACGGGAGCGGAACGATGTCCGCACTTTTGATCATCTGGATAGCCACTGCCAACGCAGCGTCAGCGCGAAGATCGACTCGAAGCATTCAGCGGGATCTCCGTCGTCTCGTAGTTCCGCCGTTGTCTGATCAAGGCGCCTGCGTCAATGCTCAGCACCTTCGCTGCTTTTTCAGTCCATGCGGCGGCGTTCCGTCATAGAGGCCTATAAATGAGGCTCAATGAACGTTGCGGCAGGGCATTGGTGCGATCAATGCGAGGGGAACGATGGGTGGGCGGTGAGCAGCATATCTCCGGGGCGCACACTCGGACTCCCGATGAGCCGGGCGCCACGCGTATTTCACAAACGCACTAACTCATGCGGAAGCGAGTCGGCCGGGGGACGAGGCGCGAGGTGGCCAATATGTTAAATTGGGAATAATAACTACGACTAGTGTGGCAAACGCGCTGCCGCCATAACGATCCGAGAGACCAAATACGATGTCCGTGCCGATTCTAAATTCGTCTGCGTGGCGTGAGTTTCGGGGTGTTCCCAGCAGCGCTGGGGTCAATCCGACCACGCACCTTGCCAACGTCGCCGATGCAACAGGTAAGTTGCACAGCTGCTACGTGAAGTTGCTGAGGCCGAACACACCGGCTTTGCTTTGCGAAGCAATCGGCTGGGCGCTTGCGAATCCTGTCGGCGTACCGGTGACATCGTTCGGGGCGATCATTCTCGTTCCCTTGGATAAGTTGGGTAATTGTATGACTCTGCCTCAGTGGACGAGTGGGCAAAGCGTCTGCGCAGCATGGTGCACGGAAATTGTCGCCGGAAAGTCGGTTCGTCAAGTTCACAAGTGGGCGTTTTGGATGGCACGGAAGCGATGTCTACACAGCAAAGATGTCCGCTCTATCGCATCGTTCGACGTGTGGACCGACAACCGTGATCGAAATTTTGGAAACGTGATTCGGTCACCGTCCGGGGGGTATATAGCGATAGATCACGAAACAGTGCTTCATGATCTGTTGTGGTTACCTACAGGCACATCGTATGCGCGCCGAAGCTTGGTCGATGAGGCAAGGCAACACCTTTCTGCAGGTGATCTGAAGCAGTTTAATGTTGAGTTAGCTGGCGCCTCGGGCAAGCATGGATCAGGTTTAGCTGCCGTGCAAGATGCGTTGAACCAGTTTATAGACGGGCTTTACCCCCATGCGGCGCCAGCGCTAGGTAAAGCGGTGATTGAGTATCTGGGTCTTCGATCGCAGGCCGGTTGGCTTGCCAATGAGATTGGGGTGATCGCATGAACCAGACCTCGATTTTTGGAGGCAACGGCAACGTTGAGCATTTGCTTAGCTTGGCACAAGAGATGCCTGTGCCAAGATTTTCCGGAGTATGGAGTACCGTCGAACTGCAACCGGACGTTTTTGTGCCGCAGTCATTTAGCGTTGGCATCGTAGTGCAGCCAGAAGGGCAGCGGTTGCACTTTAGACTTCTGGATGATTTCAAGAAATTTGAGTGCGTCTACGGAGATCGATTTCCTCAACGCTCTATCCGCGAAATAATGGCCCACGCGGAGAAGACTTTGCGGTTTGCTGCGCAAAATCGAGAGTCAATCTCGAACATCGCAATGGATTCAGATGTTCTACGTCTGTCGGCTCCAATATTTACGTCTGGAGAAGATTGCGAAGCTACGATCGAACGTTTGTTTGCCGACGTAATCGTAATGGCTCCAAATTCCAAGCGCCAAGGACGCGAGTTCGTTTCGATTGATACGCCACGTGCAAGGGCATTGGTAAATCAGGAGCTCAAGCGCATTGCGCAAATGGATTTTGAGAAGATCGTTGTTAGCGGGGCAAGTACAACGGGAATGCTTGTCGAAGACAGAGGTATAAAGCACTACCTCGATTTCAATCTTAGAACCGCGAGTGCTTGCGGGAGTGTCGTTTCCGCGGTGTACAAGAGCCTAGTGTCGGTAGAGCTGAACTTGCTAAAGTCAAGTCGAGACCTGACAACGTATTCGCGAATAAAGAGTCTTCAAAATACAGGGTTATTCCTCTTGTTGCCCGACGAACAACTCCTCGAAGCCAAGGAGTACAGGTACATCGTTGATGTCATCGACGAACAGGCGTGGAAGCTCGAGCGTGACGGCTTCCGAGTGGTGAGTCTATCGTCGGAGGCGCAACTGGCACAGGAAGTCTATGATTGGGCGCGACCCACGCTAGACTAGCTATCAGGAAAAGTTAGATAGTGTCCAGCAGCACCAGCCGTCAACTTACCTCCCAGATGCGCGGGTATATTGATATTAATGTTGATCAATCGTTTGGGATGTTTATAGGTAGTCGTCGGCCATGGCTGTCCCTCCTTGATGATGTTTATCTGCACCAGCTCTTCTTTTCCCTCTACAAGTGCTATCGCGTATACGGTGCGCAACGCACATTTCAGCCCGCACTCGTTTTCGCCCAAGTATTACCTGCAATTGCACAGCCATCCAACTTCGAAGTAGCAGCGAGTAGAGCAGGTGGCAATCAGGTCCTCGCGAGAAAGCTGAAGCCTCAGCTAGATGAAGGGCCTTAGGTGCGTCAGCATTGCTTTTAACCAGATTGCCAGCTGAGGATAGCGGACCCAGATTTTCCAAATCGCCCCCAGTGTGGGGGCAAACGTGAGGGCGGAGAACGCCCAGAAGGTGACTTTGGTGAGTCGAGCTTGCCTTTCAAGGGTCGCTTTTCGCTCAACCAGTACGCCCTGTAGCTTGCTCGGATAGGTCTTGCTCTTGTCGAACAACGGCGAGAAAACGAACTCAAAGCCGGACTGCAGGCGGTCAATCTGGTAGCGAATGTTCTTGAGAACGTACCGGAGAACAATCGTTACGAGAAAGAGGCCGGCGCACCCAAGCAGGAACGTTGAATCCTCCTTCAACGCGTCGAGGGCGCTGATGGCCAGTAGCGACGCCGGAAGCGCAAGCAACTTGCCGGCCACATCTCCAAATGCGCCAGTTAGCTTCGAGGCGTATTCAAGCTCGGAGTCAATTATCTTCTTGCGAACATCGTCGAACGCAAAGTTCTGGATATAGGCTTGGAAGTTTGCCCGATACTTCTGTTGGATAATTCGCCAGTTCTCACAAAGGAACGTCAGATCGTTCGACTCGGTGGATGCTGACGCGAGTGTGTCGGCAATCGCGCTCCGCATCGTCAGCAATCGCTCTTCGACGTGCAGCTTGTTTGAGTTTTCGTCTGCCACGAGCTGCTCTAGCAATTGAAGGTGAAGCAGGTCAAATTCGAGTGCCTTTTCCTCGACCTTAATTTCCGCAAGAGCAGTCTTGCGAACCTTGGTCGTATCAGTAGGAAGAATGAACAGCAGGCGATTACTTCTACCGCTGAACTCCACGCGATCGTCAGCAAGTTTCGACAGAAGCTCAATAAACTTCGCAAGCCGCTCGACCTTGACTATTCCTTCAGGCTTTACTTCGTCGGTAGAACAATAGTCTAGGTCTGCCATGTAGTAATGCACAGGCAACTTGCCGAACGCGAGGGACGGAGTTTGACGCAACAAATTGGACAAAGACAGATAGACCCGTCCCTGTTCATTTGTCGGCATCTGAATTTCGATTCTGACAGTACCGTCATCGTCGTCCTCGAGTTCCACCCTCCCAAAGGCAGCGCCCATGCGCTGACACCGGTTTGCCAACTCAACCGTAGCCGCGTTAATGGCCCCAGCAAAGCTGCAAGAATAATCTTGCGTGAGCTGTGGTCGGCCTAATGCACGATAGAGTGCGATGACATCTGAGAGCATGGTCAGCCATCGTTCAACGTTTGTTGCAGGCGGCCCATCATCTCGTTCGACAGATTCTGAATGGTCAGCGCGCGATTGTCCTCGTCAAAGAACAGCTCAGCGTTGCGGTCCGTGCCCAGCATCCCTCTATCAAATTTCAGCGTGAGACGAGCTCCTTCCAGAACAACCTTCGTATGCTTTCGCAGCACGGTCTCGCTGACAAGAAAACCGTCAGGCACCTTGAATCGGTCGCCGTTCAAGGTCTGAGTCATTTCACGCACAAGATGGGCATGTTCCGGGCGGACCACCCGGTCCATTACATCCTGCAGCGCATCCATTGTCACAAGTCGTTGAGCATCTGCTTCCTGTCGCAGGAACGCGCTTAACGCGTCTTTTGCGTTGCGCAGATACGGGTTGAGTTCCTCGTTCTCGCGAAAAAATGCGTCGACAGCCTTGTACAGACGCGTTGTCGCTTTAGTTGACGAAACTCCGACTTCGCAGCCCAGAGCGTTAATGAAATACGCAGAGGAGCCGCGGTCCGCGCGCTTGGCGACGAACGACAGATATGTGACGTCTGCTTGCTCTTCGCCTTCATCGTCATGCTGCTCTGCCTGCAGTTCGATGGTCTGTCGGAACTCGCCCACTCGAATCTGAGCAGCCTGATGCAGCTTCGACATATCGATTTCGACGATGTTGATTGGCACTAGGTTATCGTCAAGCTGCAAACCACTTCTTTGCTTAATCATTGCGACGATGACACGAGTGTTACCCGCATCATCATCGTATGTGGCACAAAGGATGTGTCCACCTGTAGACGCTTGCTGCGCTTCCGCAGTCCGCGAAATTTCATCAACGGCGAGGTGCGAAAGTGCAAGGAAGCCCTCAACGCTGCTCACGTCATCGATGTAGCCCGCAAACCGGCCGGGGAACGGACCTTCTCGCCCATTGTTCCCAAAGCGCCCCCAGACTTGGCTGCTTTCCTTTTTTCCGAGCAGTGTGACCATGCCTTGTACCAGTGAGAAGACTGAGGGCAGTGTGTTGTCCAGCAGACGGTCCTTCTTGTCGACGTGAGCAACGGGCTCGCCCGCTTCTTTGGTGAACCCGTGGATAACACTGTGGCGTATCTGAATTGGCATGTTGGTCTCGGAAACTCGAGGTCGTTGCCGACATGCGTTGTGCATGCACACCCGGCCGGCCCTCATTCTGGTTTTGAGTAGGCGATTCGCAGGAGCAAAGCGCTTGCGCCCCTGAAGCCCGCCGTAGTCTATCCCAGCACTGCCAACAAGTCGGCACCTTTTGCCGTCGCACCTGTGCCGTGTACTACCTACCGATCCCTAGTTTCAATGGATGACGCCAAACAACTGTATATTTATACAGTATTGATGAGCCTATTTCAATCGTTAGTCCGAACGGGTCATCGCTCACCAAAAAAAGTCTGCGCGGCTGAGGAAAAGCTACACCTGAGGTGGCTGAGCTCTGAAAAGCCCCCCGGACGCGAGCGCATAGCCCGGACGTGGGCAGGAGATGGCCGACCTGCATACCTTGCTGGCCTTTCAGGCTGGCAAGCGGCATCATACGGCCTTGGCTGAAACCCTTGATCGTGTCGCTTGGCAACCGGGCTTTCACGGCGTACGGACTCAATCTTGGGCGTTGTTTCAAGACGCGCGCCGGCGCGGCTACGCCGGACCACTACCGCAGCTCTTCTAGCTCCAGAAGACCAGTCATGGGGAGCGACTGGCGTTAGCTCCATAAGGGAGTCCATCCGATGGTTTGGATAGAACTGCGGCGAAACTGACGACTCTGCGTTAACCGTTGTGTATTGAGTGAAACCTCCGATGAGCAATCAACTATCCCTCGAAGTGCTCGAAAGCTGGCTTTGGGAATCCGCCAACATTCTGCGCGGTTCCATCGACTCGTCCGACTTCAAGAACTACATCTTCGGCCTGCTGTTTCTCAAGCGGTTTAACGACGTATTCGAAGAACGCGTGAGCCGTTTGACGCAAAATGAGGGGTTGAGTGGCCTAGAGGCCGAAGAGGAAATCGAAGAAAAGTGGGGCAGATTACCCACCACTGCCCGCTGGCCGATGCTGATTTCGCAAACCGAAAATATCGGCGAAGCACTGGATAAAGCGTTCGCCACCATCGAAGCCAACAATCCCGAACTGCAGCACGTGCTGACCGCCACCCAGTATGGTGACAAGCGCGTGCTCTCCGATGCCACCCTGCAGCGGCTGCTGCGCCACTTCAACCAGTACAAGCTGGGCAATGTCGACCTGTACAAGGCCGACATGCTGGGCGATGCCTACGAATATCTCATCAAGCAGTTTGCCGACGATGCCGGCAAGAAGGGGGGCGAGTTCTACACTCCCAAGGCGGTAGTGCAACTGGTGGTCGAACTCATCGACCCGCGACCGGGCCACGCGGTGTACGACCCCACCTGCGGCAGCGGTGGCATGCTGGTTGAAAGTGCGCACCATGTGGCCAAACTACCTAATGGTACGCTGCTGGGGGACAAGCCGAACGTACTGCTGTTCGGCCAGGAAAAGAACCTTGGCACCTGGGCCATTGCCAAGCTGAACCTCTACCTGCACAACATGCGGGCCGAAATCGAGCGCGGCGATACACTGGTCGAACCGAAGCACCTCGATGGCGACTACCTCCGGACGTTCGACCGCGTGATTGCAAATCCACCGTTCTCGGCCAAATCGTGGTGGTCCCCGCTGGAACTGGCGGCCGAGGCTGAGCAGGACGGCGACAAAAAACCCAAGGCCCCAAATTATAAGCAGGTCAGCGACCCTTACGGTCGCTTCGCGTATGGCATCCCACCTCGCAGTTACGCCGACCTCGCCTTCGCCCAGCACATGCTGTCGAGCCTGAAGGCTGACGGTCGCATGGGTATCATTCTGCCGAATGGCGTGCTGTTTCGTAGCGGCGAAGAAGGCAAGATTCGCGAAGGGCTCCTTTTCGGCACAGACGCCTCGTCCGGCGACCAGCCGGGCGACCTGATTGAAGCGGTCATCGGCCTGCCCTCGGCTCTGTTCTACAACACCGGCATCCCGGCCTGCGTGCTGATACTGAACAAACAGAAACCGGTGGCGCTCAAGAACCGCGTCATCATCATCGACGCCAGCCGCGACTACCTTGAAGGTAAAGCGCAGAACAGCTTGCGTCCTAAGGACATCACGCGCGTCGTCGATACCCACAAAGCTGCGTTCGAGCAGCAGACGGAGGTGGACAACTACTGCCGGTTGGTGACGCTGGATGAAATCAGCGGCAACGACGGCAACCTCAACATTGCGCGCTACATCGACAACGGCGAGACCGAAGAAACGGTCGATGTGGCTGCCACTTTGACGCAACTAAGCGAGTTGACTGATGAAGAAGCCGAGATTGATAAGCGACTGAACGGCTATCTGGCGGAGTTAGGGCTGCTTGAGGCCGAATCGAAATGAGTCAAAAGCAGACAGAACAAGTGGCCGAGACGGAGCTGGTCGTACCGGCTGGCTGGCAATCCGGCGAACTCTTGAGCTTCCTCGAACTTCAAAGGGGCGTAGACCTTCCTGTACAAGAACGTCGCCATGGCGACGTCCGGATATTCGGTTCCAATGGATTGTTAGGCTTTCATGATAGAAGCGTAGTCGGTGGTCCAGGAGTGATTACTGGGCGCTCGGGAACGATTGGGAAATTGTTCTACACAGAGGACGAGTATTGGCCGCTCAACACCTCATTGTATGTAAAAGGCTTCAAGGGAAACCTGCCGAAGTATGTCTACTACAAGCTGAGCGAAATCCGTCTTGAAAAATTTTCGACGGGAACTGGCGTACCAACCCTAAACAGAAACGTCGTACACAAATATGTGGTGACATTTCCGCCGCTCCTCGAACAAGAGAAAATCGCCGCCATCCTCACGGCGGTAGAGAATAAGCTGGACGTGATTGCCCGCCAAATTGAAGCGACCCAGACACTCAAGGGTGGCCTGATGCAAACCCTTTTCAGCCGAGGTGTAGGAAGCCAGGACGCGAATGGTCACTGGCGGCCGCATACCGAGTTCAAAGATAGTGAACTGGGGGAGATTCCGGTGGGGTGGCGTACCGACAAGCTCCATTCTCATGTCACCAAGGTTGGTAGCGGAGTGACTCCAAGGGGGGGCAGTGACGCCTATCTCAGTAGTGGCATTCCACTGATTCGGAGCCAAAACGTGCTCATTGGCCAGCTATCACTTGCTGATGTTGCATACATCAGCACTGAGCAGCACGAAAAGATGCGCAACTCGGCACTAATGCCGTGCGACGTGTTGTTGAACATCACCGGCGCATCTATTGGGCGTTGCGCTATCCTTCCTGCTAATTTTGGCGAGGGCAACGTCAATCAGCATGTCTGCATCATTCGACCTTTACCCAGCTTCAACCCGAATTTCCTTTGTCATTACTTGAATTCGAACGCTGGTCAAAATCAAGTTAATAAATTTCAGGCCGGTGGCAATAGGGAGGGACTAAATTACCAGCAGATTCGCAGCTTTGATTTGCCAGTACCTCCGGCAATCGAACAAAACAAGATTTCCGGAATTCTGGATACCGTGAATAGCAAGTTACGAGTCCTTGGAATTAAGCAGAACCATTACCAAAGCCTCAAACGTGGCCTGATGCAAAAGCTGCTGACCGGCGAATGGCGGGTCAAGGTCGACGCAGTTGTACTCGATGCTGAACCGGAGACGACCTCATGAATTTTGGCGACTAGGGCACGCTGAATGACAAACCCGATGTCCAAGGTACTAGCTGCCAGTAGCGACATTGCCAAGCCAACCGCAACGGCATGGCTGGGGTAGCTGGCTACAGGTTATCAACCGATTGAGTCTGTTCGAAATTCGCAAACAGGTCAATCAAGAATTCGGCTGCAATGAGGTCCGGTAAAGCAGCCGGCCGAAGGAAACAGCGATGCAATTAGAGCGGCATTCATGAGCCAGTCCTCCGAAAAAGCAGGGGTCGAAATCCCGGCCATTGAATCACTGGTCAAGCTGGGTTACACCCACCAGCCCGGCAATGACGTGCACGTGGAGCACCGGCACCTCGCTCCCTTGCTCGATTACATTCTGCGACCCCGACTGCTGGCACTGAACCCTTGGCTGGTTGTCGCCCCCGGCGGACTAGACGCTGCTCTGATTGAATTACGCAAGCGGGTGAACGACGACCTGCTACCGGCGAACAAGTCCTTCTCGGAGCAGGTGGTGCATCGCGCCGACGTCCAAGTGAAGGATGCCGAGGGCAAGCTGCACAGCGTACGCTTTTTCGATGCAACCACGCCCGCCAATAACGACTTCCATGTTGTTGACCAGTACGTCGGCAAGAATGCCGACGGTGACCTGTTCCGTCCTGACCTGCTGCTGTTCGTGAACGGCCTGCCACTAGCCATCATTGAGTGCAAAGCCAGTCACCACCGGCTCGATGAAGCACTGGCGCAGCTGGATGGCTACCAGGCCAGTTTTCCGGCCCAGTTCGTTTACAACCAGGTCTGCGTGGGCTTGAACCGCCGCGAGGGCCTGTATGGGGCCATCCTGACCAAGCCAGCTTTCTATGCGCGATACCGGTTGCAGGAAACAGAACTGGCGACGGTGGCCGCCCTACTGGGCGACGACCCTAGCGAACAAGACCATCTGCTGTGGGCGCTATTTGAGCCAAGCCGATTTCTAGAATTCATCACCCACTTCGTCCTGTTCGAGACCCGCGACGGCAAGACTGTGAAGAAGTTGCCGCGTTATCAGCAGTGGCGCGCAGTGCGCAAAACCATAGCCCGCCTCACCGCCCCGAAGCCCATTGGTGGCGTGGTATGGCATACCCAAGGCAGTGGCAAATCATTGACCATGGCGCTGTTGGCGCGGATGCTTCGTGCCGACAGCAGCGGTCTGAACAACCCGACCGTGCTGGTGCTAACCGACCGTAAAGACCTCGACAAGCAAATCTTCGATACCTTCCACGCGGTGGGCATCAAGGCAAAGCAGGCCGTGTCAGTTGACGGTTTAGTCAAGCTGCTGAGCAATGATTACGGCGCCGTGTTCACGAGTACCGTGCAGAAGTTTCAAGAGAGCGAGCGACCGGACGCCGCCGACGCCACACCGGATGAAGAAGACGACCTTTTGCGAGCAGCCCGGCACAGACGGGTGCGCGAGGGTAAGGACTTCTTCATGGTCGAAGAGCGCAATGTCCACTTAGGTCAGTATGACGCCGACGGGGTATTGTTCGAGGCGAAGTGGGAAGAGGTCAGCCGCGAGAAGGTCAATTTTCGGGTACTCAGTGCCAAACCGAATTTTTATGTTCTGGTCGACGAAGCTCACCGTAGTCAGTACGACTTCCTAGCCGCCTTCATGCGCGCCAGTCTGCCCAACGCGAAGTTCATCGCCTTTACCGGCACCCCATTGCTGAACGACGACAAGCAAACGCTCGCCGAGTTCGGTGGCGATACCTACATAGACGAATACCGGCTGCACGAGGCCGTCGCTGATGGCGCGACCCTGCCCATCAAGTACCAGGACGCATGGGTGGCGCTGTCGGCCGACGCAAAGCTTGATCAAGCCTTCAAAGACCAGTTCGCGAGTGAGGGTGAAGCCAAGCAGCAAGTGCTGAAGAAAGAACTACTGTCACGTTGGCGACAGGCCGGCGACCGCATGGAACAGGTAGCGGCGCATCTAGTTGAACACTTCCTCACCAACGTGCAGGCTAAGAAGCTCAAAGCGATGCTTGTCTGCGACGGCCGTGACATGGCCGTGCGCTACAAGGATTTGCTCGATGGGCTCATGCAAGAGCGCCAGGCGAAGGGCCTGCCCACGTTCGAAAACCGGGTGGTTATCTCCTTGGCCAGTGCCACGGCATCCCGTACCGGAGCGTCGGAGCAGCAAGAGGCGGCTGAAAAGAACGTCGCGAAGGGCCACATCCAGACCATCGAAGAACGTGTCCGCGCCGAACTGAAGGCTGGAAAAGAGCCTGTCACCCTGCCGTCCGAACAGATTGGCGGTTTCGTCAGCAAGCTGTTTCCATTGCCGTATGGTGATGAAGCCAAGGGGCGGGACGATCAGCCTCATGCCAATAACGTGGGCCTCATCATCGTCTCGGACATGCTGCTGACTGGTTGGGACGCACCCATCGTTGGCACCATGTACCTTGACAAGCCGCTGAAGGAACACACGCTGCTGCAGGCGATTGCACGGGTGAATCGCACCATGGCCGGCAAAAACGCCGGTTACATCGTGGACTACCACGGCGTCGTCCAACATCTCGACCACGCCCTGAAGATTTACGGCGGCGAAGTGCGGCCAGCGCAGGTCTGGGAAAGCGTCGAAAGCGAGCTACCCAAACTGCAAAGCACGCTCGAGCGTATACTCAAACTGCTGCCTAGGAAGCACGACCCGGTATCCCAGCGAGAGGACTACAAGGACGACGCTGAGCGCTTCCTTGACCCGGCCACGCGACTGGACGCGGTGGAAGACTTCCTGGAACTGGTAAAACAGTTCAATCGCAGCGTCGACATCATTCTGCCTGATGTGCGGGGGGTACCGTTCAAGCCTTACTTCACCCTCTTTGCAGAAATCCGACTTATGCTGCGCGACAAGTTACCTGGCAGCACCTACCGCGAGCGCATCACCAAACTGGAATCGGCTCTGCTGCAGCAACTGCTCGATGAGTACATAGCTGCCAGCCCGGCCAAAAGCCTTCTGGGGCGCGACGTGTCGATTCTGAATGCCAGCGATATGGCGCGGCTGAAAAAGTTGGCCAACCCCGGCAGTCAAGCCTTGGTGATGAAGAACCAACTCAAGCACACCATCGTCACCGGCCGGGACAAAGACCCAGCCTTCTTCGACAAGCTGGCCGAAGAGCTGGAGAGGCTGCTGGAAGAAGAGAAGGCTGGCCGTATCAGCCAAGCGCAATTTCTGGAACAGCTTGAGTTGTTTGGGCAGCGCGTCAAGGACAAAGACAACACCGGTTTCGAACACCCCGCTCATTCAGCCGTCTACCACTACCTGGCTGCCTTACTGACCGAAGACACCGCCAGGGTGGCCACCACCAAGCTGTTTGAGGACGCTGACCTTTGCCGCACCATGGCGGCGACCAACTGGAAGCAGATGCACGACCTGCACCCGGAAATTCGCGACCTGTTGCGCAAGCTGCTGATGCCGTTGGCTGGATGGGAACGCTCGGTGACCCGTGACCATGCCGCCCGTATCCTGGACATCCTGCTGAAGAACTGACCATGCCAATTCTGCAGTACGGCCAGACCGCCATTGAATGGCGATTTCAGCCCGATGCCAAGCTCAAGCGGCACTATGTGACCGTGGAGCGAGGACGGCCGGTATTGCTGCGCGGGCCGCAGGTGAGAAGGGCTGAACAGGAAGCCTTGGTGCTCTGTCGTGCCCGTTGGATACGCGATAAACTGAAGTTAGTCAATCAGCCGCTGCGCAATGAGGCCATCGTTACCGGCAGCCGTCTTCGTTACTCCGGTCGGACGTATTTCACCGAGGTCCGCCACGCACCGGGCATCACGCGACCTCGCCTAACTTTTACTGCGTCTCGCTTTATCGTCGAGCATCCAGATGGCTCGAGCATTCTGCCCGAGGCGATTGCTCCCCTGTTGGAGGGCTTCTACCGGGAGCGTGCGCAAGAAAAACTGCTCCAGCGCGTTCGTCACTGGGAACGGCAAACCGGATTGAAATCCAGTGGGGCGCGCATCCGTCACTTCGAGAGCCGTTGGGCCAGTTGCAATAGCCACAATGTGCTTGAGTTCCACCCAAGAGTGATGGAGCTGGCAACCACCGTGCAGGACTACGTCATCGTCCACGAGCTTTGCCATACGGTTGAAAAGAATCATACAAAGGAGTTCTGGGCCTTGGTAGCTCAACATTCTCCGGATTGGCGGCGGCCGCATGCAACGCTTGGACAAGCTGCATTCGGAGACGCTATATGAATATTCCACTACCATGGCTTTGCGCTCGTCCGCGCAAGCAGCCATCCCACCGCATCGCGCGCAACTCGATAGGCCGCTAAAACAGATATGGGCCGCTTGCCGAGCCACGCGAAGATATCGTTCTCGATCCGCGCAATGACCTTGTCCTTGTGAGACTTGGCCTTGTCGGTCATCATTCGCGCGAACCACTCGCGGGCGACATCCTCAAAAGTGTTGGCGACCCTCTCGAGCATCGCCGCCTTGACCGCTTTCTTGTGCGCGCTCGGGTCGACGTCGTCGGCCACCAGTTTGCGCGCATCGTCGCGCTTGGTCCGCGCATCCTTCAGGCTGACGTCGGGATACCGACCAAACGAGAGCCGCTTTTTTCCATCGAAGCAGTACTTCCACCGCCACAGCTTCGTAAGCGCGAATTTCGACACACTTGAGATTCTCGGCTCGAACCTCGAAGTCGCTCAGAACGGCATTTCGTCGAAGTGAAGCGTTGCGTGCTGACGTTTGACACTCTTCAGCCAGCTCTTGAGTGTCCTGATCTCTTCGAACACCAGCAGGTCTTGTTTCAGGTCGCGTACGCTTTGCTGAATTCCTGCGATGTCACCGGCGAGATTGCGTACGACGGTGTCAGGAGAGATGTCGATGAATGGTGGAATTCCATAGGCGTGCCTGAATCGCGCTTCGACATGCAGGATTTCCTGATCCAGTTCGCCGAGTTGCTCCTTCAGGATCACTTTATAGTGCTTCAGCCGGTCTTCGCTGATATTGTTGATCGCGCTCTGATCGATGTGTTCAAGTTCGAGCTGCAATTCCAGCAGTTGCAGCAGATTGTTGTTGCCATAAGCCTGGTTGGCCCGCTGCATCAGCGCGGTCTTGCGCTGGCGCTCGTGGGGATCCGGTTCACGATCGGGATGAAGGGCACTGGCAAGTTTGCGATAGACCTCGCGGATGGACTGGCTTAGCTGCTCCTGCTCCTGCTCCTGCCGCGCCTGCGCGGCGAGCTGCCTGGCCGACTTTTTCCGTTTGGCACGGCGCTCCTCTCGCGCCTGATTTTCGGCAGCTTCCCGCGCCTGTTGCTCTTCCATTTTCGCGTGCGCGCGCTGCAACAGATCTTCCGGTGAGCTCATGTCGATATCGTCGCCCAGCTCCGCACCGAGCATCGCCTCCAGCGCAGACTTCATGTCCTCAAGTTCGGCCGCCGCTTCGCTGTCGAAGTCGGATTGACTATGCCGGTTGTAAATGGCCTTCAGTTGCGCATCGTCCTGCTCTTCGATCAGATCGCCCGCCAGGCCGGTAATCAGCACCGAGATCGTGCGGCGTTCGGATTTCGTCAATCCTTTCTGGTCGAAGGCCTGCTCAAGGCAATGAACCATCTTTACCTGCAAATCCGTGCAGATCTTCTCGAGTGGAAGGAACTCGTCGGTATATTTTTTCTGGAAGACTGGCCCGACCACCTCCCACGCACCGAGATGGTGACGCCGCTTTTCAATCTGCCGGATGAGTGCGTTGAATGCCTTCTGGCCTTTCGACAGGCTGGTCTTGTTGTGGGCCGGGGCGATGCTCACGGACCTGCGGTTCGTCCTGGTCATGGGATGGTTTTCTCCGATTACTGCGCGAAGCGACGCAAGGCGATATTTTAACCAGGCTCCCGGACCTGCTCCCACTGCAGACAAACCCACACACCGTCGCGCTATTACGCGCCGACATCTGCGACGCGAGCGGCGATGATGACTTCACAGGGGTAAGCGTGGACGCACCGCGAAGTTGTCGCAACGACGACGCCCGAAGCATGCAGGGGGCACGCGCAGGGTCTTGAGCAGTGCACTTTCCTGTATCAGGGCGTGTTCGTCGAATCCTGCGGCTTCGCGTCCCGCAGGGGTTTCTGTGGGTTGAAGTTGAACGGCAAGAGATCGCTGACGTCCGCGTCGGGAGCACGCTGCGGCAATTCGGTCAGCACATGCAGCAGGTACGCGTATGGCTCGACGCCGCAGGCGCGGCACGTCAACATCAGGCTGTACACCATCGCGCTTGCTTTCGCGCCAGCAACCGTGTCAGCGAACAGCCATGCAGACCTGCCTGTACAGAATGGTCTGATGTCACGCTCGATAACATTATTGTCAACGGGGGCACGCCCGTCGCTCACGTAGCGACAGAGATACATCCACTGGTTGCGTGTGTATGAGATCGCCTTGCCCAGCAGGCTTTCTGGCAGAACCTGCGGCGCCTGTTCGTCCAGCCACTTTCTGAACGCTTCGAGTAGCGGCACGCTGTGCTGCTGGCGCAGCCGGTAAGTGTAGTCAACGCGCGTCTCGCCTTCGGGCAGATCGGCTTTGGCCAGCGCCTCGACCTGATACAGCGCCTTGAAGTATTCCAGTGCCTGCGCGGCACGGCCGCCGGGTTTCTTCATGCCCTTGAGCGCGTCGACGAAGGCCCGACGGGCGTGAGCCAGGCAGCCGAAGTGCGTCGGGCCTTCGAGCGTGCGCCAGGCGGCGTATCCGTCCGTCATCAGCAGGCCTTCATAGCCGTCGAGGAACGCTTGAGGATATTCCTGCCTCCGCCCCGGCTGGTAGTCGAACAGCACGACTGGCTGCGCACTGTCTTCGGCACTGCGGTAGACCCACATATACGATGTGCTCTGTGCGGCCTTGCCGGGCTCCTTGAGCACCTGCACCGTTGTCTCGTCGCCATGGATCAATGGCTGCGACAGCAGCGTCCTGCGCAGTGCGTCGTACAGCCGGCGGTAATGCAGCTCTGCGGGCCGGATGATCCAGTTCGCCAGCGTGCCGCGTCCGACTTCGATGTCCGCACGCGCGAGCGCGTGAGCCATCCGGTACAGCGGCGTACCATCGACGTACTTGCCTGCGGTGACGGTGGCGATCATCGCCGCACTGGCATTGCTGCCCGGTAACGGCTGCGCGGGCATCGATGCGGTGATCACCGGCGTACGCTCAGCATGGCGTTCGCAGTGACGGCACGCGTACTTGAAGCGCACGTGCTGCAGCACGGACGCTTTCACCTCGATATGCAACTGTTCGCTGACCTCTTCGCCCATGCGGTGAAGTGCGTGTGCGCAGCACGGGCAGACCTTCTGGTCTTCGGGCAGGTCGTATTCGATGCGCTGACGTGGCAGGTGCGCCGGCAGCGGTTTGCGTCCGGGCCTGTTTCGTGCCGGCCCGGGTACATCTGGCAGGCCAGTATCGGGCAGCGCGACCGTGTCATCGGCATCGCCGGCGTCATCGTCGTCCGTGGCGGCAATCTGTTCGGCTTCGTCGAAGACGCGATCCCCGAGCTTCTCGCTGCTCGGCGCGAAGCGCTTGCTCTGCGCCAGGCGGAACTGCTCCTCCAGCTGGGCAACCCGTTCGCCCAGCTGCCGGTTGCGTGTCTCGAGTTCACGGATATAGGCCTGAGCGGCCGGCGGCAATCGGGAGAAATCGTCTTCGTTCATGCTCCCAGGATAGCGAAGGACTGCGTGCGATGGGTTTACGGGAATTTGTAACCGTTCACCTGCCCGTTGTTTTACCGGGAACGCCCCGGCGTTCAACTCGCGTGGCGGTACCGCCGTGATGGATGGCGGCGCACTGCGTCGACGTCAATGCCCTCAAGGAGCCAATGTAGTTGTTCGGTCGTCAACTCGATCACCGCCTGTGGCCGGCGTGGCCAGACGAAGTGGTCCTGCTCAAGGCGCCGCAGCATCAGCCAGAAGCCGGTGCGCTCGTAGAACAGCAACTTGACCCGGTTGCGCCTGCGATTGTGGAAGGCAAACACGGCACGCGCAAACGGGTCGAGTTGCATGGACTGCTCGACCAGTGCCACCAGGCTGTTGATGCCGGCCCGGAAGTCGATCGGCTCACGATGCAGGAAGACCTTCAGGTCCGCCTCGAACCGGAACATCAGCACGCTCCCAGTGCGGCAATCATCGCGCTCACGAGAGCGGCATCGTGTCCTGAACATTCGAGCTCAAGCTTCACGCCGTTGGGCAATCTGGCCGACAGTCGCGCACCCTGCGTCGCCGGTGACGACAGGTCAGCGCGATCCAGTTCAGGCGTGGGCCGCGCAACAGGTGCCGTCGCCGGGACCGGCGCCGCGTCATCGATCGCGACGACCGGCACGAAAGCCGGGAATCCGACCGCGGAGTTGACTCTCGCGCAGGCAGTTTGCTGTTCGCGCAGCCGAACCCATTTGCGCAACTGGTTGGCGTTCACCCCAGCCTTCAGCGCGAGGCCAGACAGCGATGCACCTGGCTGCAGGCAGGCGTCGACCAGTCGCCGCTTGCCTGCCGGGTCGAAACTGCGCTTGCCGCCGACACCAACACGTGTCACCCGCAAGGGCAAAAAGGTCAGGTCATTCTCGGTCATGGATTGCGTCCGCAAATTTGGGGTTGCGGACGCAATCGTGGACCTTCTCAGGCACGGAAGCTAGGTGGGCGAAAACTCGCGCTTACACAGCTTCGACCCGCCAGCGGTAACCTCGAGATGCAGTCCGCCGGCGTCCCGTAAGCGGAGAGTTTTTCCGGTTGGCCGGGCGTTCCTGATGGCAACGTCTGTGAGGGGCATGGGGATACCCTGTGTTGGAAGCAGAAGCCGACGCCCCTTATCCTGCCCCGAAGGACCTCAAGATTTCACCAGACGTAGCTGGACAACCGTGGACGTAAAAAAGGCCGGAAGCCTTATGGGGTAAGGACTTTCCGACCTTCGCTGGACTTAACCAGACTTTAATTTGGTGAGAGGAGGAGGCTCGAACTCCAGACCTTCGTACCGCGAACCCTACCAAGCCATTCGTGATTTTTAACCCTTGCGAGTCTGAAAACTGAGCTTCGCCAAAGACACGTCGTATAGCCTATGTGTGCTGGAACGGTGGTCACTTCCCGTCTAGGTAGGTCAGTCGCATTAACTCTGTCCCACAGTCGCAAAACTGTGGCGCCAGTCGCACATACTCTGGCGCCCTACGACAAACAGAACCCTCAAACATCAATATTCCCCGCCCTAAGCGCATTAGACTCAATAAACGCCCTTCTCGGCTCCACATCATCCCCCATAAGCGTAGTAAAAATCCCATCCGCAGCGATAGCATCCTCAATCTGCACCCGCAGCAACCGCCTAACCGTCGGATCCATCGTAGTTTCCCAGAGCTGTCCAGGATTCATCTCCCCGAGCCCTTTGTACCGCTGCAACGAGACGTTACGCTCAGCATCGGCGATGAGCCACTTCATAGCGCTCTTGAAGTTATTAACCGCCATACTCCGCTCACCGCGCCGAATAACAGCCCCGACCCCGATCAAGCCTTTGAAAGTATCGGCAGTAGTAACCAACTGCTGATAATCCGCAGTCAACTGAAAATCCTGATCGATAACGGAGACCTTCAGGTTCCCATGATGCTTCCGCTCCACCCGCAGCGACCGCTGTTCCCGCACAGCGTCATACATCGCATGCACGAACACCTCGGGCTTCAAAGGATCGTCCCGCAGATGAGCCTCAAGCACCTTAGCCGAAGCCTCAGTTGAAGCCTCATCGGTGAAATCGATCACAACACCATCCATGACCGCTTCCATGGCCTGCGCGTCGTAAAGCCGGCTCAACCGGTTAACGACAGCCTGAGCAAGCAGATAAGACCGCGCCAGCTCACCAAGCGCATCGCCAGCAATAGGCGTCGCATTCTCAGTAGGAACAAGATCGGACCCCTGCAGCGCGAGCTTCAACATATGCGCATTCCGCTCCGACTCATCCTTAAGATACCGCTCATCCTTACCCGCCTTGATCTTGTACAGCGGCGGTTGCGCGATATAAACAAACCCACGCTCGATCATGTCCGGCATCTGCCGATAGAAGAACGTAAGCAGCAGCGTACGGATGTGCGCACCGTCCACGTCCGCGTCGGTCATGATGATGATGCGGTGATAGCGCAGCTTGTCGAGGTTGTAATCGTCCTTGCCGATCCCGCAACCCAGCGCGGTAATCAGCGTAACGATCTGTTCCGACGAAAGCAGCTTGTCGTAGCGCGCCTTTTCGACGTTCAGCACCTTGCCGCGCAACGGCAGGATGGCCTGAAACTTCCGGTCACGCCCCTGCTTGGCGGAGCCGCCAGCCGAGTCACCCTCGACGATATAAATCTCCGACTTCGCCGGATCTTTCTCCTGGCAATCGGCAAGCTTGCCCGGCAAACCAACGCCGTCCAGCACGCCCTTGCGTCGCGTCATCTCGCGCGCCTTGCGCGCAGCGTCGCGTGCACGCGCGGCATCGACGATCTTGCCGCAGATAATCTTCGCGTCGAGCGGCGTCTCAAGCAGAAATTCTTCAAGCGCCTTAGCGACCACGTCCTCAACCGGCGCACGCACTTCCGACGAAACAAGCTTGTCCTTCGTCTGCGCGCTGAACTTCGGCTCCGGCACCTTGACGGACAGCACGCACGACAGCCCTTCGCGCATGTCATCGCCGGACGTTTCGACCTTCGCTTTCTTCGCGACTTCGTGATCGGCGATGTACTTGTTCAGCACGCGCGTCATCGCCGCGCGCAAACCGGTCAAGTGAGTGCCGCCATCGCGCTGCGGAATATTGTTCGTGAAGCACAAAACGCTTTCGTTGTAGCTGTCGTTCCACTGCATCGCTACTTCGACGCCCACGCCGTCTTTCTCGCCGCTCACGTGGAAGATGGTCGGGTGCAGTACGGCCTTGGTCTTGTTGATGTACTCGACAAAGCCCTTCACGCCGCCGACAAACGCGAAGTCTTCTTCCTTGCCCGAGCGCTGGTCGGTCAAACGAATCCGCACACCGTTATTCAGGAACGACAGTTCGCGAATGCGCTTCGCCAGAATGTCGTAGTGATACTCGACATTGCCGAAGATCGTATCGTCGGCGAGAAAATGCACTTCGGTGCCGCGGTTTTCGGTGTCACCCACCACCAGCATCGGCGATACGCGTTCACCATCCACTTCTTCGACAATGCGGTTCTGCGGCACGCCACGATGGAATTCCATGAAGTGCTTCTTGCCATCGCGGCGCACCGTGAGGCGCAGCCACGCCGACAGTCCGTTCACGCACGAGACGCCCACGCCGTGCAGCCCGCCGGACACCTTGTAGCTGTTCTGGTCGAACTTGCCGCCGGCGTGCAGCTCGGTCATCACGATTTCAGCGGCACTGCGCTTCGGATCGTGCTTGTCATCCATCTTCAGGCCGGTCGGCACGCCACGGCCGTTGTCCGTGACGGAGATCGAGTTATCCGCGTGGATGATGACCTGGATGTCGTTGCAGTGACCCGCTAGCGCTTCGTCGATCGAGTTGTCCAGCACTTCGAATACGAGGTGATGCAGACCGGTGCCATCCGATGTATCGCCGATGTACATCCCGGGTCGCTTCCGGACGGCCTCCAGACCTTCGAGGATCTGAATGGAAGAGGCGCCGTAGCTGTTATCGGGTTGCGAATTGTTCGTTTCAGTCATGGATTTTTTCCGGTTCTGCGTTGCTGCCTGGTTGCTGCTTCAGGACTTTCAAAACACCATAAAAACGCCAAAGGGGCACTGCGCCCCTTGGTGTGTTCTTATTGTCGGTTGCGTCAGATGCGCATCGGCATCACTACGTACTTGAATTCCTCGTTCTCGGGAATCGTGATCAGCGCGCTGGAACTCGCGTCGCCGAGGCTGACCTGCAGCATGTCGACCTTCAGGTTCGCGAGCACGTCGAGCAGATACGTGACGTTGAAGCCGATATCGATGGTGTCGCCCTGGTAGGCGATTTCCAGTTCTTCCTGCGCCTCTTCCTGATCGGCGTTGGTGGACATGATCTTCAACTGGCCCGGCTCGATGATGCAGCGCACGCCCTTGAACTTGTCCGACGTCAGAATCGCCGCGCGTTGCAGCGAGCGTTGCAGTTCTTCGCGGCCAATCACGAACGTGTTCTTGTGCGACTTCGGAATCACGCGCTGGAAGTCGGGGAACTTGCCTTCCACCAGTTTCGAAACCAGTTCGACCTGGCCGAACGTGAACTTCGCCTGGGTCGACGCGATTTCGATTTTCAGCGTGTCGTCGATATCTTCGAGCAGGCGTTGCAGCTCAAGAATCGTCTTGCGCGGAACGATCACTTCCTGGCGGGCAAAGGAACCCTCGATTTTCATCGACGAGTACGCAAGCCGGTGTCCGTCGGTTGCGACGGCCATCAGCTGGTCGCCATCGACCACGAGCAACATGCCGTTCAGGTAGTAACGGATGTCCTGCTGCGCCATCGCGAAATGGACCATACCGAGCAACTGACGGAACGTCTTTTGCGGAACCGACAGGTTGGCGCCGAAATCTTTGGCTTGCGCGACGGTCGGGAATTCGTCCGCGGCGAGCGTCTGCAGCGCGAAGCGGCTCTTGCCCGACTGCACCGTGAGGCGCTTGTCGGTCAGCGTCAGGCTGACCTGGCCTTCAGGCATCGCACGCAGGATGTCGAGCAGCTTGCGCGCAGCCACCGTAGTCGCCACCGACTCTCCACCTACGCCGAAATCGGCGCGCGTGGTGATCTGCAGTTCGAGGTCCGTCGACAGGAACGACACATTGGAATCGCTCTTGGTGATCAGCAGGTTGGCGAGGATCGGCAACGTGTGGCGGCGTTCGACGATGCCGCTCACGGTTTGCAGCGGCCTGAGGAGGTTATCGCGTTCGGTCTTGACCAGTTGCATAGAGTTCCTTCGTTGATATAACGGCCTGCGCGCCCCGCCCGGCTCACCACCGCGCGCCGGCGGCCCCCTGCCGGTGCCGCCGCGCCCAGCCGGACATGGCCTGAAAACCCGCCTGCGCCCGCCGGGCGGTTAAACCTGTATTGTGCCTGAAAACGAAACCGCTTCCCTAAAATGGGGACGTTCCGCGAAATAAACAGGGCCGTTTTGCCGCGCCAGTCTCAGTCCTCTTTCGGACCGCCTGAATTGGCCTCGCGCCCTTCGTTTTTTCGCCTCACGATTCCCCGCTCAAACCGCACACGCCCACTCAGCCCTTCAACGTCTGCTCGAGCACGTGCAGTTCATGATTCAACTGTGCATCCTTGCTACGTTCGTCGGCAATCTTGCGCACCGCGTGGAGCACGGTGGTGTGATCGCGCCCGCCAAACAGCTCGCCGATTTCCGGCAGGCTCTTCTGCGTCAGTTCTTTGGCCAGATACATCGCGATCTGCCGCGGCCGCGCGATATTCGCCGGTCGCTTCTTCGAATACATGTCCGCGACCTTGATGTTGTAGAAGTCGGCAGCGGTCTTCTGGATGTTCTCCACCGAGATCTGCCGGTTCTGCACGGTCAGCAGGTCTTTCAGCGCTTCCTTGGTCAGTTCGATCGAAATCTCGCGGCCATGGAATTTCGAATACGCGAGGATCTTGCGCAGCGCGCCTTCGAGTTCGCGGACGTTCGAGCGCAGGTGCTTGGCGACGAAGAACGCGACGTCCTCGTTGAGGCTCACATCTTCCGATTGCGCCTTGCGCATCAGGATCGCGACGCGCATTTCCAGCTCGGGCGGCTCGATCGCCACGGTCAGGCCGGAGTCGAAGCGTGAAATCAGCCGGTCGTCGATCCCCGAAATTTCCTTCGGGTACGTATCGCTCGTGATGATGACCTGCGCCTTGTTCGCGACCAGTGCCTCGAACGCGTAGAAGAACTCTTCCTGCGTACGCGATTTGCCGGAGAAGAACTGGATATCGTCGATGAGCAGCAGGTCGAGCGAGTGGTAATAACGCTTGAAGTCGTCGAACGCCTTGCGCTGGTACGCCTTCACCACGTCCGACACATATTGTTCCGCGTGGATGTAACGGATCCGGGCACCGGCCTTGTCCATCAGCAACTGGTTGCCGATCGCGTGGATCAGGTGAGTCTTGCCGAGGCCGACGCCGCCATACAGAAACAGCGGGTTGTACGACACGCCGGGGTTGTCGGCGACCTGGATCGCCGCGGCGCGCGCGAGCTGGTTCGCCTTGCCGGTGACGAAGTTATCGAACGTGAGCACCGGATTCAGCTTGGAGCGCTCGTACATCGGGTCGCTGTCGCCGTTGCCGGCCGGTCCTGAGCCGGGACGCCACGTGCGGCGCGCCGCTGCGGCTTCGTTTGCGTCGAGGCTGGGCAGATCGAGATCGGCGGCATCGTCGCTGTGCTGGCCGGCCGTATGACCGCCATTCGATCCATGCGCCGAGCCATTGCCAAAGCGTGCCGCATGAGCGGCCTGCACCGCACCGACCGCGGCGCCGACGGCCGCGACGCCGCCTGCGTTGCTCTGGTTGCCAGTAGAAGAGGATGTTTGCTGCCGTGCCGCCATCGGCACGGGCGCAGGCGCCACGGACAAACGCGACCCGGCCTTCGGATCGAGAACGAACTGGACATCGACCGGTGCCTGCCAGAAATCGCGGGCAAGATCGGTGATCCGGCCGGAAAACTGGCTCTTGACCCAGTCGAGCTTGAAGCGGTTCGGCGCGGCGATGCTCAGGGTATGCGCATCGGCGTCGAAGGCGACCGGGGCCAACGGTTTGATCCACGTCACGTACTGCTGGGGCGTCAATTCGCGCTCCAGCAATGCGGAACAGTGTTGCCAGAATTCGTTCAT